>CAVTHS010000009.1:0-69999 GCA_963734535.1 uncultured Chloroflexia bacterium
CACACCATGTGACCGAGCGCATGTTCTCTCCCTCGATCTCGACCATCGTGTCGGTGAGCTTCCGGATGATCTCCTGCTTCTGGGCCGGCGTGAACACGCCCTCGATGAGCTTGACGTTGATGAACGGCATGGATGGTTCCTTCCCGTGGTGATTGGATGGGGCATCACCGTACGGGGTGGCGGCGCCGGGCCGCATCCGTGGTACCCCACAGGCGCGAACCCCGCGAGAAGCATGCCTGTGGCGGGTGCTACCCACCCCGCGAAGGGTGGAGGGTCCAGACCAGTGCGCGCGAGTGGACGAGCGCCGGCAGACGCGCAGCGGCCGCAGCCCGAGCCGACTTGCCACTGAGGGTGAGCTTGACGTAGATGTTCGAGAGATGACGCTCCACGGTCCTGGTGCTGAGCGCGAGCCGCGTGCCGATCTCATCGTTGCTGCACCCGTCGGCGACGAGGCGCAGGACTTCGAGCTCGCGGGTCGTGAGCAGGACCGTCGTGGCGCGCGGTTGATCTCTCGGCACGGGCTCGCCAACGAACGCTGTCAGCTCGTTGATGAACTCGAACCATGCCGGCTCATCCGCGAGGAGGATGTGATTCCGCCCGTGGAGTCGGACGAATCACGCGCCCGGGATCTGTCCAGCCAGCAGGCGGCCCTCCTCGAATGGAACGGCCACATCGCCATCGGCATGCAAGACGACCGTCCTGACAGTCAACGCCAGCGCCGAAGACGTGACGTCGACCGTTGCGCGCGCGCGGCTGCTCGCAAGCGCCAAATCCGGCGTCATCGATCGCCGCTGGAGTTCGTCGAACGAGCGCATCTGGTCCTCGGTCGCCCCGGGAATGAACGAGGTCGTAAACACGCGGCGATAGACCGGGTCGGCACGGCCCCACCCGACCTTGATCATCTGCCAGGTGAGCTCCGCCTCCTCGCGGACGTTCGGCGTCGGATCGCGCGCGAGAACTCCGCGCCCGTACGCACCCAGCAGGATCAGGTTGTCGACACGCTCCGGATGCGCATGCGCGTACGCCACGGCGGTGGCTCCTGCCTGTGACATGCCGAACAGGGAGAAGCTGCCGAGCCGGGCGGCGTCCACGACCGCCTCGAGGTCGGCGAGCCAGGCGCCGAACGAGATGTCGACCGGTGAGCGATCGGACAGGCCACTCCCCCGGTCGTCGTAGCGGACGAGTGTGAATCGCTCGCCGAGGGCGGTCAGCCAGTGGTGCCACACCGGGCTCGCCCAATCGTGCTCAAGGTTCGTCAGCCAGGTCCCGACGCGCACGAGCGGTGGTCCCTCTCCGTGACGAGACCACGCGATGCGCGTGCCGTCCGCGGACGTCGCGAAGGAGATCTCGGGTCGCACAGCGGCATTCTGGACGTGGCTCCCGCATCCGTCGAGCGCAGTGACGCGAACGGTGGCCCGGGCGTCCGACCTGAAATATGGGCGCTCGCTGAACAGCGCCTCGTGACCCATGCTCGGTGGTCGGCTCCCGCGGCCAGCCGCAGGCCGGCGCAAGAGGAGCGGGACGACTGAGCGACCTATCGCCGCCTGAGCGCCGCGCGCTTGCGCTCGAGGTATCGACGCTCCGCAGCGTTTTCCGTTCGCTCGATCGCGGAGCGGTACGCGGCGTCCGCCTCCGGGCGCTTGCCGGCTCGGGCCAGGAGATCGGCGCGGATCGCGTGCCACAGGTGATAGTCGCCGAGCGCGAGCGCCTCGACAAGCGACAGTCCGGTCGTCGGACCGTCGACCTCAGCCACCGCCACCGCCCGGTTGAGCGCCACGATGGCGCTCGGGGCGATGCCGAGCAACTGGTCATCGAGGGCGACGATCTGGCGCCAGTCGGTCGCCTCCGCCGTGGGGGCGTCCGCGTGGACGGCGTTGATCGCGGCCTGGAGCTGGTACGGGCCCGGACGGCCGATGCGCAGGCAACGCCGCACGATCGCCTGCCCTTCTACGATGAGGCCGCGATCCCAGGCGGTGCGGTTGACCGCTGGCAGCGTAACCTCCGACGCACCCTCGAGCTCATTGACGATGGCCTCCACCCGAACCGCGTCGTTCTGGTCATGTGCGACCGGCGCATCCTGAGTTCGGATCCGCACGACTGGGACGAGCTCGTGACCGAGGCGCATGGCGCCGAGAAGTACAGCCGCCGCGTCTCGGAGCGGATCAGTCACGGTTGCGAGCAGACGTTCGACAAGGACTGGCATGAGGGACGCGTACCTGCGCGGCGCGCCCTCGCCGCAGGCGACGCAGCGCCAGATGGACGTGCTGGCCGCCTACGTCGCTGCTGGCGGATCCGTCCCGGACGCCGCCAAGCTCGTGGGCATCCGGCCAAGCACGGTGAAACGGCACCTCGCCGACCTGCGTGCTCGATCGGGCCTCACCACCGAACAACTGATCTACCTGGGACGCGCCGAAGGGTGGCTGCTGGTTCCAAGCCTCGAGTCCAGGTGAGGATCGCTGGTCGCCGCAGCCAGTCGATGGTCCGCGTCAAGGGGCGAAGGCGCATGGCCTCGGACCGCCACGGTGGCACCTCGCCGACGTCGGCGACGGCGCGTTCCAGACGCGGTTGCGTGGCGTCATGCGTCACGGCGGACGAGCGCAGCAGCGCCGAGGACAAGCGGGACGACAGCATAGGTGAGCATCACCAGCGCCGCCTCCCAGGGTGCCAGCAGGGCGCTGAAGACCGAGTTCTCGTTGCCCGTGGCGGCCAGCTGGCCCGCGAGGGCGCCCGGCACGAGCGACGAGAGCCATTCGTCCCACGGCGCGGGAACGTGGGCGGCGATCAGCGGGACGATGTACCAGACCAGCGCGAGGACAACGACAGTCGCGAGGCCCGATCGGGTGATCGCTCCCAGCCCTAGCCCGATCAGGGCGAACGTCGCGGTTGAGAGCCCCATGGCGATGACGAACACCAGCCCGCCAGCATCGATCGGCGTCTGGCCACCGATCGGCCGGTCGCCGAGGATGGCGGCACTGCCCACGAGCGTGACGAGCAGCGCTGCCTCGGTAGCGAGGAAGGTGACCACCGCCACCACGACGGCCTTGGCGAAGAGGACCAGCGCCCGATTCGGCATGGCGAGGAACGTGGTCCGGATCATGCCATTGCCACATTCCGACGTGATGGCCACAGCGCCGAACACGGCCATGATGAGCGACGCGAGCCAGCCCAACAAGGTCGGCAGCGATCCCAGAGCCGCGTGCGCCCGGCCGTCCGGCGTCAGCCCGTCCCAGGTCACGACGAAGTACCAGGCCACTGCGAGCATGAGGGCGGTGAACACGGCCACGGCGCCGAGGACGAGCCACGTCGACCGTGCCGTGCGGAGCTTCAGCCACTCTGCCGCGAGGATGTCAGCCATGACCGCTCCCTGTGAATGACTGGGCGGCATGATCGGTCGCATCGGCCGTGAGCGCCAGGTAGGCGTCCTCGAGGGACGCAGATCGCGCGGTGAGCTCGAGCAGCGGGATCCCTAGCCTTGCGGCGATCACGCCAACGGATGCGGCGTCGATGCCGGTGACCTGGAGGAGGTCGTCGTCGTGTCCGCTCGTCACGAGCCCGCCGGCGTGTTCGAGCGCCGAGGACAGTTCTCCAGCGCGTGGCGAGCGCACGATGACACCCTTGCTGTACCGGTCGGCGAGTTCGGCAACGGTGGTGTCGGCGATCAGTCGACCGCGGCCGATGACGATCAGGCGGTCAGCCGTGATCGCCATCTCGCTCATCAGGTGGCTCGAGAGGAGGACCGTCCTACCCTCGAGGGCGAGAGACCGCAGGAGTTCGCGAAGCCAGCGGACGCCGTCTGGGTCAAGGCCGTTCACCGGCTCGTCGAGCAGCAGGAGTGCCGGATCGCCGAGCAGGGCAGCGGCGATCCCCAGCCGCTGCTTCATCCCGAGCGAGTAGGTCGCGACGCGATGTCGCGCCACGCCGCCCAAGCCCACTTGCTCGAGGAGCGACCGCACGCGCCCGCGGCCGATCCGATGGCTTCTCGCCAGCCAGCCAAGGTGATCGGCCGCAGACCGCCCTCCATCGACCGCACCGGAGTCGAGAAGCGCACCAACCTCGCACAACGGGCGAGCGATGCGCCGGTAGGGACGTCCGCCGATCAGGACGGTACCAGCCGTCGGTTCCGCCAGTCCAAGGGCGAGACGCAGCGTCGTGGTCTTGCCCGCTCCGTTTGGGCCGAGGAACCCCGTCACGAACCCGGGGCGAACGTCGACCGATAGGCTATCGACGGCGAGCGTCGCGCCGTAGCGCTTGGTCAGACCCCGAATCTCGAGCATGCCACCATGCTGGCGAACCGGACCCTCGCGCGCATCGGAGCGCAGACTGGATCTGCGGATCCGTCCACGGTAGGAGCCGCCACGCTCAGCCGGCAACGTCTCCGCCTACGGGATGACAACCCAGAGGCGGATTCGCACGAAGGATTGCCTTCGCTACTCTCACTGGTGCCATGGACAACGACGACCAGCCAGTCCTGACCCGGCCGCTCAGCACGCGGCAACTCATGGCATTGGATGTCGTTGCGTCTGCCGGTTACACGCTCTTCCTCGTGGCGATGGTGAGCGCCGGGGCCGGCCAGACGTCCGTGTCCGCGACCGTTCCCGCGTGGATGCCCTACCTCGTGGTCCTGGCCATCGGGCTTCCGCTTGCCGCTCGGCGGCTGTGGCCGCTGCCGATCTTCGTGATCGTGTTCGGGGCGTCGTTGATCGCGCTTGGCATGGGGGTCGTTCGCGATGGGTTCGTCGGGGCAGGCTTCGCGCTCTACATGGTCGCCGCTACGGAGAATCGGTCGGGACGCGAACCGACGCGCCTGATCGCGGTCGCGAGCGTGATCGGCCTCATTGTTCTGGTGACCGCCGGCAGTCCGGTCCCCTTGCTGGCCGAGGCGGGTCCGATCATCGTCGGCGCGGTGGTCCTCGGTGGATCCTGGACGATCGGGCGGGCAGTTCGTGAACGTCGGCGGTTCGCGCAGCGCTCGGCGGCCCAGCTCGTCGAGCGCGCCGTGGCCGAGGAGCGCCTTCGAATCGCGCGCGACCTGCACGATATCGTGGCGCACGGCCTGAGCCTGATCGTCGTCAGGGCCGCTACCGCGAACCACGTCATCGCTTCGCGCCCCAATGAGGCTCGGGCCGCCCTCGAGGTGATCGAGACGACCGGCCGCGACGCGCTCGCAGACATGCGCCGGATGCTCGACGTGCTTCGCGGCGATCCCCAGACAGGCCAAGACGGCGACCTCGCACCGATACCGACCCTTGATCAGCTTCCGGTTCTGGTGGATCGCGTAGCGATGGCGGGTGTTCGGGTCGACTGCGACGTCAGCGGTGCCGAGCTCCTATCGGACGGTGTGGCCGTCGCCGTCTACCGGATCGTGCAGGAGGCATTGACGAACGTTGTGAAGCACGCGGCCCCGACGCGCTGTCGCCTCAGGATCTCCGTGGTCAATGAGGACGTGCAAGTCGAGGTGACCGACGAGGGTCTGCGGGCGGCCGTCGATGGGCCGGAGCAACGCGTTGGGCGTGGGCTGGTCGGGATGCAGGAGCGAGTGCGAACGCTGGGCGGGGTGCTCGAGGCGGGCCCACTTCCGCATGGAGGCTTTCGCGTCTTTGCGCGATTCCCGAGTGGCACGACGAAGGGCGCGACGGTGTTGGCATGACCGACCCGATCCGAGTTCTCGTGGCCGACGATCAGGCCCTCGTCCGAGGGAGCTTCCGCCTGCTTGTCGACACGACGCCCGGTATGGAAGCCGTTGGTGAGGCGGGAACGGGTGCCGAGGCCGTCGATCTCGCCCGCCGGCTGCAGCCTGATGTCGTGCTGATGGACATCCGGATGCCGGTTATGGACGGGATTCAGGCGACAAGCCGCATCTGTGCTGATGCACACCTGTCGAGCCGCGTGCTCATCCTCACGACGTTCGATCTCGACAGCTACGTGTACGACGCGTTGCGGGCCGGGGCGAGCGGCTTCCTGCTCAAGGATTGTCCGCCGGTGGACCTGTTGCAGGCGATCAGGGTCATTGCCGATGGCGAGGCGCTCCTGGCCCCGCGGATCACCCGCCGCTTGATCGATGAGTTCGCGCGACGGCCCGACCCGGCACGCACCGCTCCGCCCCGCCTCGCAAGCCTCACCCCTCGGGAAGTGGAGGTTCTGTCTCTCATTGCGCTTGGGCTATCAAACGCTGAGATAGCGGACCGCCTGATCGTCAGTCCGGCGACCGTGAAGACCCATGTCGGCCATCTGCTCGACAAGCTCGACAGCCGCGACCGCGCTCAGCTCGTCATCGCTGCCTACGAGGGCGGCCTGATGGAGTCTCGCTCAGCGTAGGCCGCCGTCGGGCGCGGCCGTCCTGCGCTTCCTGGATCATCCCGCCTCGCGGCTTGCCGTCTGGCAGTTGGCCTTCGGCTTGGAGGCCTGGTCCCGCAGGCGTAGCACCGCGGGCGCATAGGCCGAACCGGGTCGGTCGGCGACGATTTGCGTGATGATCACCTCGCTCTTTGCAGCGGCATGGGCCAGGGAACACCAGATGCGCGACCTCGCCCTGGAGCACGCGGGCAGCGCGCCTCGGAGGGGAACTGGAGATCGTCGGCGCTCAGCCGGCGCGGGACCTCCCGGCGCGTCGCGGTGGACTGGCTCGACGCCCTGGCCGAAACCCAGCAAACGACCGACCTGGTAGAGGAGAAGTCCGACGTGATCCACGCTGGCTACGAGCGGATCGTCATCGAAGGGCCGCGCTTCGTCGGCCTGCGCCTCACACCGGCGGCGTACCAGCACGGACTCGCGCTCGCGCTGCCAGAGGCTGTTATGGCGCGCCCGACAGGTGTTGGACGCGCGATTTCAACCTACACCTACACCATCCCGATCGAGGGCCGCGATGAGTGGCTGGCCGCGGCCGGGTTCCGAGCATGAGGGACGGGTACCGGCGCGGCGAGCTTCCGCTGACTCGAACCGCCCGGCAGGTCGACGTCCTCACTGCGCTTGTTGCGGCTCGCGGGTCGGTCGCGGACGCAGCGGCGAGTATCGGCATCCGACCAAGCACCGCCAAGCGCCACCTCGCGGATCTTCGTGCGAGATCCGGCCTTTCGACCGAGCAGCTGATCTACTGCGGGAGGGCAGAAGGATGGCTTGTCGTACCGAGTCTTGACTCCGTTGAGGAAACCATCCCCTGATTGATACGCTCGATGAGACCGGTGTCGGTCGCTCATGAGACGTCGGGCGCGATTCCGTGGTCTGTGATGAATTGGCGGATCTGCGACGCGTGTTCTGTTGTGTGAGCCACGAGTCCGGTGAGGATCCATGCGTATGGCTGACCCTTGTAGCGGTGAGCCGGCGACAAGAGCGTTGCCGCCTTCTCGTCCGTGATGTCGTCGAGCGTGTCCCGTGCGCGCTGGCGGCAATGGTCGATGTAACCCTCAATCTCGGAGCGCGACCAGGCGGCGGGCAGGCTTGGAAGGTCGCGCCAGTGCGGATGCCCGGCAAAAGGCCGCGGCGGCGTCCACGGGCCGAATTCGCCATTGAGGTCATAGTCGAAGACTTCGAGTGCGTGCCACGCGACGCTCCAAGGAGTCGACCGGCGCTGAACCCATCGCTCGATCAACCTGCTGCGTTGTGCAGCGTCCGAGACGGGTTCCCAGTCTGAGCTGAGGAATTGGTGGTCAGCCCCTGGGGCCGTGACCTGCCACATGCCGGTCTTCCACAGCTCGTCCGTGCAGTCACGTACCGCCGCGGCCATGAGATCGAGGGCCTGGTCGATGCTCCGACCGAGGCTCTCCACCCAGATTGATGTCACACGAGCGCCTGTGTCCGTCATCGCTCTTCCGGAGTTGCAGGTACTGGACCGCAAGCCCGCTTTGCGACAGGACCGATCCACCGCCGACGTCCAAGGCTATATCGCCCGGGAGGAGCGCGAGCCCGTGCTTCGCCGCGTTGTAGAGAGCGGCCTTCTCGAGGAACAGGGCGGCGAAGTAGCGAAGGTACCCCTCGATGAGCGCCAAGCCTCGCCGGCCACGAGCATGAGGTTCTGGAGGCGCCGACCGAAGTAGTCCTGAGGACGTGCCGCATAGAAGATCGCGTTCATCGCCGGGAAATGCTCGGGATCGGGCACACCCTCGGGCGGCATCGGACTCATAACCTGAAGCCTAGCCTGTCGCGCTCCGACTCCGAGATCCGTTGCGCCAGCGCCGTGAAACCCGGCGTTCACGTCGCGAACCTCACGAACGTCGCGGACCTCGACACGATCTGCTCATCGTCTGGTGCCGGCGCTGCCGTCATCTCGCCGACCAGTCGTACAAGTCCCGAGCTCCGCCCCCGCGCTCCGCTGCGTTCGCGGCGCTCAGCCGTTCGGACCTCTCGACGATGCTGCGCGTCGCTTCTTGCAGGGAAGCGGTCTGGCGACGGGGCGCCGTGAGGGTCAGTAGCTGTAGCCGCTCGGCTTGGCGGAGGCGGCCGGCGAAGCCGGGCCGCCCTTCCCGGCCACCGGGGCCACGAACCAGATGCCGCCCACACCCTGGCCGGTCGTGTCGCCCGGCTTCGTGTCCGCGGCGTAGGAGTAGAGCGCCTGGCCGTTGTACGTCACCTGGAGCGTCCCGTCGGGTCGCGCAAACGTCGCGAGGGTGCCGGTCACCCCGGGGCCGGCCACTGCCTGTCCGCCAGCGGCCACGGTGAGAGGCGGCCACGCGGAGGCGCAGCCACCGGTGCAGGACGAGCCACCCGCAGGGTCCGAGGTCCGGACGTAGAGGGTCATCCCGCCAGCGCCGGTCAGGTAGGTGCCCAGCGTTCCGGAGCTGCCCGTCCCGATCGTGGCCGCCGCACCCCCGGAGAGAGACGCGGGCGTGGCAGCCGGCGTGGCGGCCGAGGCGCAGCCGCCCAGGGCAAGGCCGGCGGCCAGGACGAGACCCGGGAGGAAGGTGCTGGGTATGCGCATGACTACCGACCTCGCCACTCGGGCCCGAGGATGCCGGGTCCATGTACACCCTACGTCAGGCTGCGCGAGTCGGTTCTCTGAGCCTGGCGGGGCCCTCCCACGGCTCGCTGCATTGCCGGTGGCCGGGGGTGATTAGCGCACGGGGTCAGCCGGGGCCGCCGGGCTCGCGCTCCTCGATCACGTGCTCCTCGAACCCCGCCCGTTCCTCCGCCCGACGAGCAAGGATCTTCGCCCGACGCTGCAGGAAGATCGCGTCGCGCAGGTCGAAGAACCCCTCGAGCGTCGAGGGGACCGCCTCGATCACCGGGTCCCGGTTGAACAGGTCGTTGCAGGGACGACAGCAGGCCACGAGGTTGGCCGTACTGCGGACCCACTCGCGCGGGAAGCCCATCCCGACGACCTGCGCGGCACGACGTGGTCCACCGACAGCTGGAGCCACCCGTTGAAGGTGCGCATGCCCAGGTCGCAGTGCACGCACTGGTACCCGCACCAGCGCAGGATGTCGTGGGCGTATCCCTTGCGCGCACCGGCGCCGCTGGGCGGATCGAGGAGCACGCGGCCTCCACCCGGGTCTGCGCTGAACGGTGGGTATGACAACCTGAACTGGCCCCACTTTCGGGGCTTGTGATCGCCAGAACTGGTCCCACCCCCGACCCCACGTCCGTACGCTCGATTGGTCCTGGCAGGCCATCACGAGCGACGGAGGAAGGAGTGTCGAGGGTGGAGCAGTTCGAGCGTATCCGCCGGGTTCACCGGGAGGAAGGGGTGTCGATCCGCGAGCTCTCGCGCCGGCACAACGTGCACAGGCTGGCGCTCCTCGAGCCTGAAGGGCTACGAGCGCCAGGCGTTCGTCGACGCCTGGGACCACTACCTGCCCAACCCTCCGTCCCCTCTGGACGCGAAACACCGAAACAGCGACCACGACCGGAGTTTCGATGTCTCGGATCGCACTCCCTCTGATGGCGAGGGCAGCGTGATCCTCGCGAACCTGCCCATCGAAGTTGACTACCCGCGTTCAGCCTGGGACCCCGAGGCCGACGAGGAGGACCCTGTGGCCGCCCCGGTGGCAGCGCCGGATGGCGGAGGGATGCTGTGAGTGGCACCCACGCCCAGGCGCTGCCCAGCGATGCCGTCGAGCGATACCTGTCCAGGATCGAAGCCCACGTCAGGCTCCGAGAAGGTCACGATCCGATGGGCCACCTCTTCGGGATCGAGCGGCTCGCCCGTGCCGCCCGCGCGGAATGGCGGGAGGCGCAGCGACGCCTCGAGCAGGAGCGACTCCGGCCGTGAGTGCCAGACGGCTCGGCTCTGCCACGGCCGCGACCGTGTCTCGAGGGACGGCCGAGTCCGATGTCTTCGTCCATGGCCTCGCCCGCTACGTCGAGGCGCTCCATCGGCGGTACCCAGACGGCCCGCGCAGATGCGCCGCGAGGACCTTGACGGCAGAGCAAACATCACCGGGATGCACCCTCCCAAGAAGGACAGCGCGGCGTGAAGCGCCTGCCGCGCTCGCTCGACGAGATCCGCGGCCTCCGCGTCGCGCGCTGGATCCGCGAGTCGACGGCCGGTCAGTACGACCGCTACGGTCCAGCCAGCCAGCGCGAGCAGCAGGATCGCTTCATCGAGCGCCACGGCCTCGTCGACACCGGGCTCGTCTTCCAGGTCGCCCACAGCGGCACGACCGTCTGGCGCTCGCCGACGATGACCGAGATGCTCGCCGAGGCCAAGGCGGGCGCCTTCGACCTGCTCCTCGCCGGGTACTCCGACCGCTGGCAGCGCAACCTCCGCCGGACCCTCGAGCTGCTCGAGGATCGACCTCCACCCGGCCGGCGTGGCCCTCGTCATGTGCGACCGGCGGATCCTCTCCTCCGATCCGCACGACTGGGACGAGCTCGTGGCCGAGGCGGCCGGCGCCGAGCGGTACAGCCGTCGTCTGCGTGAGCGGATCACCGACGGCTACGCCGCGAAGTTCGACAAGCAGGACGATCCGGGTGGCCATGCGGGCCTCGGCTTCCGCCGTCTCCCGAACGACCGTCACACGCTCGAGATCGACCCGGCGACGATCGACATCGCTGTCGGCCTCTTCGAGCGGTACGCCTTGGGGACGGTCAGCGTCGATGCAGCTCGCGGCCGAGACCGGGCTCGCGCGACTCGCGGATCCGGATGCATCCTCATGAACCCGCTCTACAACGGCTGGATCCGCCGGCATCGCGGCCCGGACGAGACCCGTCGTCCCGCCCCGTGGCGCGCGAACCCGCCGGTCTCGGACGATCTCTGGGCTCGGGTCGAGGACGTGCGGCGGGCGAAGACTCGCGGGTGGGGGACCGCGCCACCGCGGCCGCGTGGACCTGCTCGCAGGCCTCCTCGAATGCGTCTGCGGTCGACGCATCCGAAGCGACGGGACAGTTCGCCGATCGGATCGCCATCGCAAGCTCCACCCGGAGCCGTGCGCCGCCTGGGGCTCGAAGGGCGCGCCTGCCGCGATACACGTGGGAGGCGCCCGTCCTCGCCCAGGTCGGCGGGACTCGGCTCGACAACGCGGTGCTCGCTCAGGTCATCGCGGCGCTCGGCTGCGCCGGCGAGCGCCCGTGGCGATCGACCGCGCCCGGATCGAACGCCAGATGCGCGATCTCGCCCTCGAGCACGCCGCGCGGCAGCCTCGGCGACGAGACGTACCTCGCGCGGCTAGGCGAGCTCCGCGCCAGCGAACCGGGACCGAGGACCGACAGCCGGCGCCGGTGACCTGCCGGCGCGACGCGCGTCGACGTGGCTCGCGCCCTCGCCGAGACCTGGACAGCAGCCGACGTAGTCCGGAGGAGAAGGCAGACCTGATCCACGCGATCTACGAGCGGATCGTCGTCGCGGGGCCGCGATTCGTGGGCGCTGCGGCTCACCCCGGCGGCGTACGCGCACGGACTCGCGCTGGCGCTGCCCGAGAAGGTTGTTATGGCGCGCCCGACAGGATTCGAACCTGCGACCTTCGGCTCCGGAGGCCGACGCTCTATCCGCTGAGCTACAGGCGCGCGGGCGGGCGCCGGTGCGGCGCCGCGAG
Organism: uncultured Chloroflexia bacterium; assembly: GCA_963734535.1. GTDB lineage: Bacteria > Chloroflexota > Limnocylindria > Limnocylindrales > CSP1-4 > CTSoil-043. The sequence goes on from CAVTHS010000009.1 coordinate 11,964, forward strand.
CCGGGATTGTACTCCCTCCGAGCGGCCCGAGCCCCGGAAACGTCGAAGCGGCTCCCGAAGGAGCCGCTTCGAATGCTGTCCCGGTGAAGGGTCGATCGGTTACCCGATCGTCTTCTGCCACGTTACAAGGGCATCTATCACGCCGGCTGCACCGACTACCCTGACCCTACCTACCCATGACCCTGTAACTAGGGCAGCAGCGTCGCTTGCGCGACGGCCTCAACTGTACCTTCTCGGGACGCTCACGCCAAGGGTTTTTGTGCGTCGGCGCATTAATATCTCGCAACATTCGACCACGAACGTCGTCGAACGTTGCGATCAGCGGCTCCGGCGCCGGGAGGCGGACCCTGGCGCCCCGCGACGGCGGCCGCGGTCAGGCCTCCTCGATCGTCACCCTGGTCATGGCCACGGGCGATTCGGGGAAGTCGTCGCGGTTCCGAGGCGCCGCGGCGATCGCGTCGACCACGTCCATCCCGCTCAGCACCAGGCCGAAACGGGTGTACTTCTTGGGCAGCTTGCCGCGCAGGTCCTGGTGGCAGATGAAGAACTGCGATCCGTTCGTGTTCGGGCCGGCGTTCGCCATCGCGAGCGCACCGCGGTCGTAGTCGCCCGAGAACGGCTCGTCCTCGAACTTGTAGCCCGGCCCGCCCTGGCCAACGCGGCCGGCATTCCGGACCTTGCCCTTCTCGTCCAGGCGGCCGAACTCGCCGTCGCCACCCTGGACCACGAAGCCCGGGATCACGCGGTGGAAGATGACCCCGTCGTAGAAGCCTTGCTTCGCGAGCTTGATGAAGTTGCCGGCCGCCTTGGGGGCGCCGACATCGTCGAGCTCGACGACGATCGTGCCGCTGGTGGTCTCGATGGTTGCCTTCGTCATGGGTGCTCCTCTGGTCGCTCGCGGTTGGTCATGGGTCGAGATTCGACGGCGGCGCCGTCAGGGTCGGGCCACCGTGGCCCTCGTGATCGGCAGCGGGTCGAGCGCAGCGTTGTCGGGCTCGCCGGAGTTGGGCATGGCCGCGATCGTGTCGACGACATCCATCCCCGACGTCACCTCGCCCATGATCGCGTAGGTGTTGGCCTGCGCGAGCGCGGGCACGGCCCCCGCGTCGAGAACGATGAAGAACTGCGAGCCCTGGGAGTGGGGCTGGCTCGTCCGCGCCATCGCGACGGTCCCGCGCTTGTACGGCGTGGTCACCGGGTCGTCCGCGATCGTGTAGCCGGGTCCGCCGTTCCCGACCTGCGTCGTGTCCACGTTTGGCGCCCGGCCGAACTGGCCGTCGCCGCCCTGGATCACGAAGCCGGGCACGAGCCGGTGGAAGACCACGCCGTCATAGAAGCCGCACGCCGCGAGCGCGACGAAGTTGCCTGCTGCGTTGGGAGCCAGCGAGCCGGTGACCTTGATCACGATGTCACCCTTGCCGGTGGTGAGGGTCACCGTCGCCGTATCGGCCGCGGCCATCGGAGGCGGCGCGCTCGCCGGGCATCCGGTGGCCGCCGCCCCGGTGCTGGCCGCAGCGCTCGCGGCGGGGCTCGGCTCGAGCTGCGCCGCGGATGGCGATGCGGCGCCGGACGGGACCGCGATCGGTGGCACCGGCGTGGCGCTGCCCGAGCACGCGCCCACCAGCAGGGCGACGACCCCGGCGATGGCGAGGGGGTTGCGAAGCGATCGAACGGTCATGCGGCTGCCTCCATGGCGGCTTGGTACTCGATGCGTCCGGAGAGCAGGACCTCTCCGAGGAGGATGCCGGCCAGGCCGGCATCTCGAAGCTGGCGAATGCCCGCGAGGTCGGCGACACCCCCGGCGACCACGACCTCGACGTCGAGGTCGTGCACGAGGCGCTCGACGAGCGCTGGGTCGGGCGCCCCACCACCGTGGGACAGCACGAAGCGCCGCACCCCAACTCCGACCAGCTCGGCGGTCACCTCGTCGAAGGACGGCCTGCGGAGGCGCCTCCACGGATATTCGGCGAAGCGCTCGGGGCGCGGATCCAGCCCGACTGCCAGCCAGTCCCCGGCGATCTCGACACACGCTCGCAGCGTCGGCTGGTCGTCGGCGATGCCCATCGCGAGCAGGACCCGGGTCGCGCCTGCGGCGAAGGCAAGCCGGATGTTGTCGGCACCCTCCATGCCGCCCGCGACCTGCAGCGGCACGCCCACCCGGGCGGCGACGCGTCCGACCGCCTCCAGGTTGACGGGTCGGCCCTGCTGGGCGCCGTCGAAGTCGACGAGATGGATCGACCGGGCGCCCTGCGCGACGAAGCGCTCGGCGATCACCTCGGGCCGGTCGCTCGGGGCGCCGATGCCCGCCGCCGCGCCGGGCCAGTGGACGAGCCGCGAGCGCCCACCGGCAAGATCGATCGAGGGGATGACGAGCACGCGCGGCCGGCTCAGGCGCTGGCCGTCGCCGCTGCGGCGCCAGTTGGCGCTGCGGCGCCAGTGCTGCTCCGGGCCGTCTCCGCGAGGGCGTCCCGGACCGCTGCGACCGTTGCGTCGATGTCGTCGGCGGTGATGCCGTAGTGGGTGACGGCCCGGATCGTCCCGTGCGAGTAGGGGACCATGAGCACCCCGCGCGCCTCGAGCGCCGCCAGCACCGCGGCCCGGTCGCGCACGACCCGGAAGATCACGAAGTTGGTCCGGGCGCGGTCGGGGTCCAGGCGACCCGGCGCCGGCTGGGCGACCCCGCCCGGCGATTCGATGCCGGCCAGGTCCGCCAGCCCCTCCGCGAGGCGCCGGGCGTTGGCGTGGTCGTCGGCGAGGCGCGCGATCATGCCGTCGGGTCCGTCGGAGAGCGCGAGGAGGCCCGGCGCCGCGAGCACGCCCACCTGGCGCATGCCGCCGCCGACGAGCTTGCGCGCACGCCGGGCGCGCCAGATGTAGGCCCGCGAGCCGACGATGATCGAGCCGATCGGGCACGCCAGCCCCTTGCTCAGGCAGAAGGTGACCGAATTGGCAGGCCCGGCAAGGGCGGCGGGGTCCACGCCCAGTGCCACCACGGCGTTGAAGAAGCGGGCGCCATCGACGTGGAGGGGCACGCCGTGAGCGTGGGCGACGTCCGCGGCGGCCTGCGTGTACGCCACGCCGAGGGGTTGGCCCATCGAGTGGGCGTGCGTGTTCTCGATCGCCACGAGGCCGCTGAGCGGCTCGTGGGGGTCCTCCGGGTCGCGGAACGACTCCGCGACGAGGTCGAGGTCGAGCGTGCCGTCGGGGCGGTCCGGCAGCGCGCGGATGCTGGTCCCGACGACGACGGCGTGGCCGGCGGCCTCGTCCATGACGAGATGGCTCTCGGCGCTGGCGATCGTCTCCTGGCCGCGGCCGAGGTGCGCCAGCTGCGCCACGAGGTTGCCCATGCTTCCCGATGCGACGAAGAGGCCAGCCTCCTTGCCGAGCATCGCAGCCGCTCGTTCCTCCAGCGCATTCACCGTCGGGTCGTCGCCGAAGACGTCGTCGCCGACCTCGGCGTCCGCCATCGCGCGGCGCATGGCGAGCGTGGGGTGCGTGACGGTGTCGGAGCGCAGGTCGATCCGGGGCATGGCCCGGCGAGGATATCGCGGCTTGCGCCGGAGCGTGTCGGGACGTCAGGTCGCGCACTCGCGGTCGCGCCGTGCGCGGTCCGGCCGGTGCGACGCGTGGCAGCGACGGCATCGTCCGCCTCTGCTACGATCTGCCGGCCGTGGACCCGTGGTGTAGCGGCCCAACATGCCTGCCTGTCACGCAGGAGATCGCCGGTTCGAATCCGGTCGGGTCCGCCATCAGCCGCCGTTGCTCGCCCAAACCGACAACATGCCACGTGACCGTCGCGTGCTGCGCCCTTCCGGTTGACTACGGCACGACCGCTTCTTCGAGCGTCATCGAGATGACGAGATCCCGGCCGGCGGGATCGGCCACCACGGTCACCGTGCCCGTTGAAGATCCCTGCGCATAGCCGAAGTCGGTGACGCTGATCCCGTCGTCTTCCCTGGAGGTGTTCGCCCTCGAGTTCGGGATCTCGCTCGCGAGGGCAGTCAACAGCTGGCCCAGGAATGACGCCCGCCGGCTCGGCTGAATCGGGCAGGTGCTCAGCCACACGACGACGAGCGTTCGCCCGGCAGACGAGGCGGTGTGACCCGGCACGGCGCCGGATCGCGTGACGCAGCCGCTGCCGCCAGGGAGCCCGGCGATCAGTCGCTCCGGACGGAACGCGAACGTGAAGGCAAAGGCGCTCAGCCCACGCCAGGCTGGCGAGGCCGTGGCCGTGGACGACGAAGCCGACGACGCGGGTGACGATGGCGACGGCATGGCCGTGGGTTCGGGTATGCCGGCAGCCGGCCCGGCGCCGAAGCTCGAACCCGCCAGGAACGCGATGACCGCGACCACCAGCGAGAGGGCCAGGACGCGGAGCGGCACCGGGATCGCCCGAGCGGCAGTCACCGGCGCCACCGACACGACCAGCGACTGACCTTCACGGCCCGCCTTCTCGGGCGGGTTGGCTGGCATCGGTTGCTCGGGAGCCGACTATCCGAGCCCGTCGAAGAGGTCCGTCTCCGGGAAGCTGGTCGTCACCCGCGCGGCGCGCAGGATGAACGTCTCCTCGCCCATCAGCTCCGCCATCGCGTCGCGGCCCATGGCCAGCAACGGGCTCTGCACCGAGAGCTGCGTCCGGTGGGCGAGGAGTGCCGCCCATCGCTGGGCCGAGAAGCGGGAACAGTCGACCCGCGTCGTGATCTCCTCGTCCGCGACGGTCGAGCGGCGCATGAACGTCTCCCACTCCGCCACGGCCGTCGCGTCCGCGGGATCCGGGCGCGACCAGAACGACCGCACTCCGGCCGCCTCCATCCGGGCCGCCATCGCCTCGCGCCGCTCGCGTCCCATCGCCTGCTCGTAGAGCTTCGCGGGCGCCCAGGGGCGCAGGCCGCCGTCCGCCTCGGCAGGCCCGGTCCCGCCATGCTCCGGGGCCACCTGCTCGGGGTACCACTCCGGATCGCCTGCCCGGAAGAAGGCGCCGACGGCCACCTTGTGCGCGTTCACGTGGTCCGGGTGCCCGTATCCGCCGAAGCTGTTGTAGCCGGTGATCACCTCGGGACGGTGGCGGCGGACCATCCAGACCAGCCGGCCGATCGCCTCGTCGCGGTCCGCCCGCCAGAAGCTGCGCGGATCGTGGTTGCCCGGCTGGCCCATCATCCCGGAGTCGCGGTATCCCAGGTTCTCCCATTCGGTCACGCCGAGGGCGGCCATCGCCGCCTCGAGCTCCGCGGCCCGAATCTCGCCGAGGCGCCGGTGGTTCGCGGGCGTGTCCAGCTCCGGGTCCACGATCTCCCCGAGCTCGCCTCGCGTGCAGGTCACCAGGACGACGCGATGGCCGTCGGCGACGGCGCGCGCCATCACGCCACCCGTCCCGATCGTCTCGTCGTCGGGGTGCGCATGCACGGTCATCAGGGTGAGCGGGGAAGGTGTCGGGGTCGCAGTCATGGACGGATCGTACCCCGGTGGCTCCTCGAACCGCCACGCCGTACCATCGCCGCCATGACCGCACAGCACGCCGCCGGCCCCCTCGCGGGGATCCTCGTCGCGGACTGCAGCACGGTCCTCGCCGGGCCCTACTGCACGATGCTGCTCGCAGACCTCGGCGCGGACGTGGTGAAGGTGGAGCCGCTCGAGGGCGATGCGACGCGCGGCTGGGGACCCCCGTGGGTGGCGCCAGGCGCGGCCGGCCCGGACGACCCCGGAACCGCGGCCTATTTCCTGGCGGCGAACCGGAACAAGCGCTCCATCCGCCTGGACCTCCGGTCCGAAGCAGGGCGCGAGGTCCTGCGGCGCCTCCTCGTGCGCTCGGACATCCTGGTGGAGAACTTCCGGGTCGGCGGGTTCGCGCGGCTCGGGTTCGACGATCCCGCCCTCGAGGCGCTGAACCCGAGGCTCGTCCACCTGGCGATCTCGGGCTACGGGACGACCGGCCCCGGCGCAACCGCGCCCGGCTACGACTTCATCGTCCAGGCGGTCTCCGGCCTCATGTCGATCACCGGCGCCCCCGACGCCGAGGGCGGCCTGCCGACGAAGACCGGCGTCGCGGTGAGCGACCTCACGACGGGCATGCTCGGTGCGGTCGCCGTGCTCGGGGCGCTCGCCGGGCGCGATCGACCGGGATCTGCGGCCGCCGGGCGGGGACAGCGGATCGACATCTCGCTGCTCGGGTCCACGCTCGCGTGGCTCGCGAACCAGGCCCAGAACTACTTCGTCTCCGGGGTCTCGCCCACGCGGCGGGGGAATGCCCACCCGAACATCGTCCCGTACGAAACGTTCGCAACAGCTGACGGATGGATCGCCCTCGCCGTCGGCAGCGAGCGGCAGTGGTCTCGCTTCTGCGAGGCGCTCGGTGCGCCTGAGCTGACAGATGATCCGCGGTTCGTGACGAACGGTGCCCGCGTCGCCAATCGCGAGGCGCTCCGCCCGGTCGTCGCCGCCCGGTTCGCGAGCGAGGGCAGCGCCACGTGGCTGGAACGCCTTGCGGCGGCAGACGTGCCGGCCGGCCCGATCAACGACCTCGAGGCAGCCGTTGCCTCGCCCCAGGTGGCCGCGCTCGGCGCGATCGTCGAGTTGGACCACCCGCTCCTTGGTCGCATGCGCCAGGTGGCGCCGCCGTTCGTGCTGGGCGCGACACCCGCAACGGCGCGAACGCCGCCACCGCTCCTCGGGGAGCACACCGACGAGATCCTCGCCGAGCTCGGCTTCGGACCCGCCCAGATCGCGACGCTGCGCGCGGCCGGGACGGTCTGATTGGCGGTGCCCGCCGGTCGCCACCGAGCCTCGGACCGGGCTGCGTCCCGCGGCGCGGTCGTCGACCTCCTGGCTGCCGCTGCCCTGTGGGGCGGCATGTACGTCGTGTCGGCGGCGACCTTCGCCGCGATCCCGCCGCTGACCCTGGGCGTGCTGCGCCTCGTGATCGGGGTCGCCGTGCTCGCGATGGTCTTCCGCGGACGGCTCGGGCTTGCCGCGGCACCAAGGGGCCGGATCGTTGCGGCCGGCGCCGTCGTGGCAGTCACGATGGTGATGCAGTTCGTCGGGACGAGCCTGACGGGCGGGGCGGAGGGAGCGCTCCTCACGACGACCACTCCCGCCTTCGTGCTCGTGTTCGGCGTGCTCCTGGAGGCCGAACGGGTCCGCCGCATCGCATGGGCGGGCTGCGTCATCGCCCTTGCGGGGGTGGCCGTGCTCGCGACCCGGAACGCCGGCTTCGGCGGGCTGGCCGGAGCCCAGGCCGTCCTGCCCGGGGGCATCACGCTCCCCAGGGCGCTGCTGGGGGATCTCCTGCTCGTGGCGTCGGCCGCGACCTGGGCGCTCTTCAGCAGCGTGGGGCGGCCGCTCGTGGCGGCAGTGGGGGCATTCCGGGCGATCCTCGGCGCGAGCGCCGTGGCTGTCATCCTGCTGCTGCCGTTCGTCCCACTCGAGCTGGCGGGGCGGACCATCCCGCCCATCACGCCGCTCACCGCCGCAGCGGTCCTCTACCTGGGAATCGGTGCCACCGCCATCGCCTGGTCGCTCTGGTACCGAGGGTACGCGGCGGCACCGCCGGCCGTGTCCGCCGCGGCGTTCTTCGCGCAGCCGGTGGTGGGCGCGGTCCTCGGCGTGCTGGTCCTCGGCGAGGTGCTGGGGCCCGCGTTCCTCGGCGGCGCCGCGCTCATCGCGGTCGGCGTCCTGGGGATCGCGGCGGCGACCCGCGAAGGTCGCCAGGCGGCCGAATAGGGAGCACGAACGCGGCGTCCGGCCCCGCCCAGGGACATGGGCGAGGCCGGAGCCGCCGACGGGATCGGGTCAGTGGGACATCGTGGCGCCGGTGCCGGCCTTGAAGACGCCGACGGCGCCACGGCCGACGAAGTTGAACGCGTGCGTCACGAACGCGTAGCTGCCGTCCTCGGGGATCGCCAGCTCGACGATCGCGCCCTGGGCAGGCGAGAGGTCGACGGCCTGCGAGCCCCAGCCCTCGGGGTTGCCCTTCAGCAGCGACACGCCTTCCTTGTGGACGGTGTCGAAGATCGTGCCCACCACGTGGAACGAGCTGTCGATGTTCGGGCCGGCGTCGAGGATGAAGATCCGGATCCGGTCCTTCGCCGCCACGGGGATCGGGTGGTCGTTGTACTGGCTGGCGACGCCGTTGAAGACCACGAAGTCCGGGGACGGCGCGCCGGCGGCCGCCTTGAGGTAGTCGGCGGGCTGGCCCTGCGCGCCCAGGTACCACTCGCTCTGGACGAACGCGTACTCGTGGTCGACCTTCGCGAACCCGCCCTTCGGCTCGACGATCACCATCCCGAACATCCCGTTCGCGATGTGCTGGAGGGTGGGCGCGGTCCCGCAGTGGTACATCCAGACGCCCGCATAGTCGGCGGTGAAGGTGTACGTGAACGTGGCGCCGGGCTTGATCTCGATCATCTGGTGGTCCATCGCGGTCTGGCTCGCATGGAAGTCGATCGAGTGTGCCATCAGGCCCCGGTTCGTCAGGTGGACCCGCACCGTGTCGCCGAGGTGCACGCGGATCGCGGGGCCGGGCACCGTCCCGCCGAACGTCCACGCATGGACGACGAAGCCCGTCGCGACCGTCATGTCCTTCTCGATGATCGGGAAGTCGACGTCGTGCACCGTGCCGGGCAGGAGCTCCGGCGCCTCGGGCGGGTAGAGGGTGTAGGCCGGGGCGCCCGGGTTGGCGACCGGCGCCGTGGCCGCGATCGTCGAGCCGCCCATCCCGGGCATGACCGCCGGCGCAGAGCCGGCCGCGGGCGACGCAGCGACCGCCGCGGCGGGGGACGGTGCGGGCGATGGCTGGCCTGCACCCGGGACGCTCGCCGTCGTCATCCCCACCGGGAGGGCGGCCGGAGCTGTCGCGTAGGTCCAGGTCGGCGCGCTGCCGCTGCTGCATGCGGCGAGGGCAAGTCCCAGCGTGGCGACAAGGAGTGTCCAGCGGAGGTCGGCCTTCATGGTGACGGTCCTTTCCGGGCTCGAGCACCCGTCGCGACGGAGTCTCGGTGCGCCAGCCCGGGCGATCAGCCCCTTCGACCGGCGGTCCCGTGCCCGGGATCCCCCGCGACTAATATAATACCAAGTCAGTTAGTGTTGTCAAGCAGGGAAGAGATGCCGCCCCGCTGGCGATCTGATCGCTCCGACGCGGGACGGCACGCGCCGGTCGACGCTCGTCCGGCAGCTCCCGCGGAGGGCCGATCCCGAGGACCTGGCCGAGCGGCGAGCGGCGCGGCCATGTCGCCACCTCGCGTCGCGACGTCACTCGCCCTTGCGGCTGCCGCCCTCGCTGACAGCCGGCAGGTGGCCGCCGCGGCGCGCGGGCAGCTGGTCCAGGCGGGCCGCGGCGAGCGTTTCGAGCAGGGCGTCCTGCGCCGCGAAGAAGACGTCGTGCACGTCGCAGAAGCCGTCGAGCCCGCACGGGCCTGCGCGCAGGACGCAGGATCGGCGGCGGCCGTCTCCCTCGATCGCCTCGACGACATCGAGGAGCGAGACCTGGTCGGCCGGCTTCGCGAGCCGATATCCCCCCGCCCGGCCGGTCTCGGCGCTGACCAGGCCGGCAGCGGTCAGGTCGCCCATCACCTGGGGCAGGAAGCGGACCGGGATCGCCATCTCCTCGGCGATGCGGCGGACCGAGAGCAGCCGCCCGGCAGGGGCCCGCGAGAGCGCCAGCATCGCCCTGACGCCGTAGTCGCCGCGCTTGGTCAGCTCCATCCGCACGACCCCGAGTATGGCGCGCCCGGGGAGTCGCCTGTTGCCCGGCTGGTAGACTCGCGCGGCCTGGCCCGCGGTGGTCGACGGGCGGGCATGGGAGGGTTCGAATGCCGGACGAGCGCGAGCGCTGGGCGCTGATCCTTGGCGCATCGAGCGGGATGGGCCAGGCGGCAGGGCTGGCACTGGCCACGGCCGGCTATCGGATCGCCGGCGTGCACCTCGACTTCCGGGCGGGGCTCACCCACGTGGAGGAGGTCAAGGCCGCGATCGTTGCCGCGGGCTCCGAGGCGCTGTTCATCAACATGAACGCGGCCGACGACGAGAAGCGGGCCGACGCGCTCGCCCAGCTTCGCGCCCGTTTCGACCGATCGATCGCCGAGGGGCGGCGGCCGTACCTCCGCGTGGTCATGCACTCCCTTGCGTTCGGGTCGCTCCTCCCGTTCCTCGCCGATGACCCGAAGGGCAGGATCAGCCGGAAGCAGCTCGAGATGACGCTCGACGTGATGGCGAACTCGATCGTCTTCTGGGTCCAGGACCTCTGGCGCGGCGGCTTCCTGGAGGCCGGGTCGAAGGTCTTCGCGATGACGTCGGAGGGATCGGCGCGGATGATCCCCTCGTACGGGGCGGTCTCGGCGGCGAAGGCTGCGCTCGAGTCCCATTGCCGCCAGCTGGCAATGGAGTTCGCGCGGCTCGACGCGGGCGTGGCGGTCAACGCGATCCGGGCCGGCGTGACTGACACGGCGGCCCTTCGCAAGATCCCGGAGGCGGCGCGGGTCGTGGAGCAGACGCTGGCGCGAAACCCCCACGCGCGGCTCACCACCACCGCTGACGTCGCCGAGGCCCTGGTCACGCTCGCGTCGACGGACTCCGACTGGATCAGCGGCAACGTGATCAACGTCGACGGCGGCGAGTTCGTCACCGGGTAGCTTCCCCGCACGGCGCACGACCCCGCTGCGGGCAGCGCGGGCGGCCTGGGGCAGCCCACCACCTGCCGGCAGGTCCCCTCGAGCGGGCGGGAAGGCACTTACGAGAGGCGCCGGCGCCGCCTGACGCTACGGGTGGAGGTATGTCCATGCGTATCCGCTTCGTTCCCGTCGCGTTCCTCGGTGCCGCCGTGACGCTGCCCATCGCCTGGGTACGCTGGTTCTCGCCTGCGATGCGCGGCTGGGGGGCCCGCCCGAACGACACCTACCGGCCGCTCCCCGGCGACGACCTCGTCGCGGACCCGGACATCCGCCACACCCGCGCCATCACCATCGCGGCCCCGCCCGAGGCGATCTGGCCGTGGCTGCTCCAGCTGGGCCAGGGTCGCGGCGGGCTCTACAGCTACGACTGGCTGGAGAACCTCGCCGGCTGTGACATCAAGTCGGTCGATTCGATCGTGCCGGAGCTCCAGGCGCTCGCGATCGGCGACATCATCTCGCTCCGCAAGGGCGACATGCCGGCCTTCCTCGTCCACGCCATCGACCCCGGCCGCTCCCTCGTCCTGGTCGCGCGCGACCCGTCGAGCGGGGGGCCCGCCCATGTCGATCCGGACGTGCCGATGGCCGTCGACGAGTCGTGGTCGTTCGTGCTCGAGCCGGACGGGGACGGGGCAACGCGCCTGCTCGTCCGGGGGCGGCGGCGAACCCGCAGCGCTCGTCTCGATCGGTTCGCCTGGACCCTCGTCGAGGCGGCGTCGTTGCCGATGGAGCGCCGGATGCTCCTTGGCATCCGGGATCGCGCCGAGCGCACCGCCGGAAACGGGTTCGCCGGCGGGGCAGTGCCCGCCTGAAGCCGCGCGGCCGCCGCACCGAAGCGAGGTCAGGCCTCGCTGCGAACCCAGGCGGTGCGCTGCCGGGCTGCCGGCGTCATCTCGAAGGATCCGTCGTCGCGGACCCACCAGGCCGCGAGGCCCATCGCCCGGGCGCGCGGGCCGATCCGTGCGGCACCTTCGAGGAAGAGCGTCTTCGACCAGACCTCCGCCCAGGCCGCGTCCGGTCCCGAGACCGTGACCGAGGCGATGCCGGCTCCGCCGGGTTCGCCGGTGCGTGGGTCGAGCAGGTGATGCACGTCTCGACCGTCGTCGGTGCGCCAGCGGTGCACCGCGATCGACGAGGTGCAGATCGCGCCGTCCTGGAGCGCGACGACCGCGGGCATCTCGCCCCCGGAGGGATCCTCGATCGCCACCATCCACGGCCCGCCCTCGGGGGCGTCTCCGCGCGCGATGAGATCGCCACCGGCCTCGAGCAGCGCGCCCGTCCCAGGGTCGTCGAGCTCCGGGAGGGTCGCCGCGAGGACCTTGCCCGCCCAGCGGATCGCGAGCCCCTTGCCGATCCCGCCGAGATCCACCGGCGCGGCGACCGCGGCCCGCGACGCTCGCGGGTCGCAGTGGAGCCACCTGCCGTCGGAGAAGGTGGGCCGCGTTCGGCCAGGCGCGACGAGACCAGCGACGCCCCCGGACGCCTGTTGGCCCGCCGCCGGTGAATCGGTTGGGGTCCCGGTCGAGGATGGGACGCCGACGTAGCCAAGCCGTTCCAGGTCGCGCAGGATCCGTGGGTCGAACGCTCCCTCGGTCATCCTCCGCGCCCGCTCGGCAGCGGAAAGGGCCGCGACCAGGCGCGGGTGGATCGACACGCCGGCGGGATCTCCCGCCACGTCGTTGAGGCGAACGAGGTCACTCGTGGCGCGAAAGCGCGAGAGCGCCTGCTCGATCTCCTCGATCGCGGCGGACACCCCCGCCCAGCCGGCCTCGGCGCGATCCGAAGCCACGCCGACGACCGTAAGCCGCAGCGGCGATCCCATGGCGCGGCGCTCGAATCGGGCCGCACCATCGGACTGGGTCGAGATCACCCCCGCGTACGCTCCCTCGGGCTCGGTGCTCGTCGTCAGCAGGGCTTGCCCGATGCCGTGGTGCAGGCGTGGACGGGGGGTGGCGGCGCGGCGACGACAGGCGGGCTGACGGGAAGGACCGGGAGCGGAGCGGGCCTCGGAGCCGCGACGACCGGCGCCGGGGCGGCCGCGGCCGGCGCGGGGTTCGCAGCGGCAGGAGCGCTCTTGACAACCACCGGCGCGACCGGCCTGGCCACGGGGGCGCCCGACGTGGCCGCAGGGACGCCGGGCCTGGCCACCGGGGCGCTGTAGGCCGACGCAGGTCCGGGCAGACTCACCGGCGCGATCGAGACCGGCGGAACCGAGAGGGCCGCCGCCCACCCGGCCGCTGACTGCACCTGCTGCCCGAGCTTGGCGAGCGCCTTCTCGTGTCCGACGATCCCATTGGCGATTTCCGTGTAGCCATTTGCGGCGTTGGTGTACGCCCCGGTCAGCCTGCCAAGGCTGCTCTCCATCGCGTCATGGGCGCTCTTGAGACCGGCCACGGCATCCACGGCGGGCACGCGCTCGGCAACCACCTGAAGGTCGGAGGCGGACTGGAGCGCTGTGACACCGGCAAGGGTGATGGCGTAGAGCCCGGCGGTCATCCCGACGGCCACGACGACGTGGATCGGGCGGCGCGTCGACCCTGCCGGGCGCGCGCCAGCGATCGGCGGCACGAGGCCGAGGGTTGCGCTTCCCGCGGTTCGCGGCGGTAGCGGGCGCGGTCCGGGCGACCGGACCGGGAGCGGGCGCGTGGCCTCAGTCATCGTCGCCTCCTGGGGGCGGGGTGCCCGATGCTCCCGTCGTCGCATGGGCCGTGGGCGCCGGAGCCGCGGCGACGACCGGGGCCGTGACCGCCACCGGCATCGGCTGGGCTGTCGCGGTTGGCTGGGGTTGGGGTGTCGCGGTGGGCTGGGGAGTCGCGCTCGATGGCTGGGGTGTCGCCGCCGGTGGCCGAGGCGTTGCGGCCGGCCGTGCCAGGGCGGACTGCCGCAACAGGGCGGCCTGTCGGGCCGCGGCGACCTGCAGCGCCACGTTGGCGGAGGCGGCCTGCTGATTGAGGCCGGCCAGCCTCTGCTGCGAAGCTGCCACCTGTGCGCGAAGGGTCTTGGCCGTGCCCTCGTCCGCGGTGATCCGTCCGTTGGCCGCATCGAGGGCGGCCTGCAGCTGTGATGTCTGGGAGATTGCCGCCTGGAGGCGTGCCTCCAGGTCGGTCCCGCGAGCCTGCTCATCTGCCAGCTTCGCGGCGAGGCTCTCCGCGCTGACCGGGGGTGCCTCCGGCGGCGCTGCGGATGCCGTCCACTGGGCGGCACCGTCGATCGCGGCGGCACCCAGCCCGAGGCTTCCCACCACGCCGACCGTGACCGCCGCGCGGCGCGCGACGACCTTGACCCTGCTGTTCATTGCGAGTCCTCCATGAGCGCTGCGCCGAGCGGAGCGGGTGCATGGTCAGCGGCCACGTCTCGTGTGGGTGCGTCGCGGACCGGGATCGGCCCCGGCGGCGCCGTCCGTTCGCTGGCTCCCGGGACAGGCCGGGGGCGAAGCTGGCGCGGTGCGTCCGGCAACGAGGTTGCGAAGGTCGGCCGCGACTTCTTCGAGACCCAGTACCGATAGGCGCTCGCCAGCATGACGAGCATGCCCGTCCCGACATAGAGGGGAACGAGCGTTGTGCTGTCGGTTCCAGCCAACAGGCCGTGGAGCCACGAGACGATCCACGCGACGAGCGCGAATCGATGCAGCTTGAGCCACAGGCCCGCGGGCAGGAGGCCAGACCATCGCGCGGTGATCCCCGAGATGAGCGCCGCGTACAGGCCCAGCGTCCCGAGCGCGACCGGAGCGCTGCGGTACGAGGACAGCCCCGGCACGAATGACCCGGCGATCCCGACCCCGGCGTACGGGTCAAGGATGATGCTCACGACGTGCGCGACGAGAAACGCGACGACGAAGATGAACAGGTTCTCGTGCCACGGGAAGAGGCGCTTCGAGAGCTTCCAGGTGGACTGGTTCGTGGGGTGGCTCAGGATGAGGCCGAGGCTCACCAGCACCGTCAGCAGCACGTACGCGGTGATCCCGGTCGCCCGGCCGGCGAGCCAGACCCGCATGTGCGCCTGGTAGTCCGAGGTTGCGGGCACCACCTGGCCGGTGGTGAACACGATCAGGATCCCCAGCAGGGCGCCCAGGACGACCCACGTTCGCGCGCTCAGGCGCATCTGCGTCTCGCGGTCATGGCCCGGCCCGTCGTGACGGTTGACATGAGGCGATTCCCCCGGCGGTGCGAGCAGGCGAGCAGATCGCCCGTGCACCGTCTGAGGCAGGCCGAGCCCGGATGGTTTCAGATACCCTGGGCGCCCGCTCTGGCCGGGTGGCGACGCAGCAGCCCGCGTCGCGGCCCGAGCGCGAGCGCGAGGAAGAAGATCACGGTCTGGATCAGCACGATCGACGCGCCGGAGGCGAGGTTGAGCCAGAAGGAGACGTAGATCCCCGCGATCCCGGACCCGATCCCGATCGCGATCGCGATGGCCATGAGCCGGCCGAACCGGGCGGTCAGGAGCTGCGCGGTGGCCGCCGGCGTCGTCAGCATCGCGACGACGAGGATGATCCCGACCGCCTGGATGCTGACCACGATCGTCAGCGCGATGAGGCCCAGGAAGAGGTAGTCGAGCCGGTTGACGTCGAGCCCGGACGCCCCGGCGCCCAGCGGGTCGAAGGTGGCGAACAGAAACTCCTTCCAGAGGGCCCAGATCACCACGAGGATGATGCCGCCCAGGATCGCCAGGCCGACCAGGTCGCCCAGCCCGATCCCCAGCACATCGCCGAACAGGAAGCCGAAGAGATCGCCAACGTAGTTCGGGATGGCGCTGTAGATCGCGACGCCAAGGCCGAACATGCCCGCGAAGAGCACGCCGATGATCGTGTCGGACCGCAGGTGGGCTCGGCGACTGATCCAGCCGATCCCCAGCGCCGTCGCGACGGCGGCGATGGCGCCGCCGAGGTAGAGCGAGCCGCCGAACAGGTACGCCATCACGACGCCCGGGAACGCCGCGTGGCTGATCGCGTCGCCCATGAACGCGAGCCCGCGCAGGACCATGTAGCTCCCGACGACGGCGCAGACGAGCCCCACGAGCGCGGCGGCCACGAGGGCCCGGACTCCGAACTCGTACTGGAGAGGCGCCACCAGCGCGTCGATCATGCCGCCACTCGCGCGCTCATCGGTGGGACTCCTCGTGGAAGTGAATCTCGTGGCCGGGCGCCGCGTCGTGGTGATGGGGGTCGTCCACGAGGAGCGTCTCCCCACCGACGACCAGCAGGTGGCCGCCGTACGTGCGCGAGAGGACGTCGCGGTCCAGGACCAGGTCCGATCGCCCGTGCGCGATCACCGTCCGGTTGATGGCCAGGACGTCCTCGAAGCGCTCCGCCGCGCTGGCGAGGTCGTGGGTGGTTGCGATGACGGTCTTGCCGCGCCGCGCCTCCGCCTCCAGGATATGCATGAGGTCCTCCTGGGTGGCGGGATCGACCCCGGTGACCGGTTCGTCCAGCAGGTACAGGTCCGGGTCCGCGGCCAGCGCGCGAGCCAGGAATGCCCGGCGTCGCTGCCCACCAGACAGGCGGCCGATCTGGGTCTGCGCGTTGGGTGTCATCCCAACCTGCTCCAGCGCGTCGGCGACCGCACGATGGTCCAGGACGCCCGGCCGTCGGAACGGGCCGAGCCGCGCGTAGCGGCCCATCACGACGACATCCCAGACGGAGACCGGGAACTCCCAGTCCACCTGCTCGGCCTGCGGCACGTAGGCGACACGGCGCGCCTCGCGGCCCGGCTCGGCGCCGAGGACCTGCACGCGGCCGCTCCAAGGCTTCAGGAGGCCCGCGACGACCTTGAGGAAGGTGCTCTTCCCGCCGCCGTTCGGCCCGAAGACGGCCAGGATCGTCCCGGCCTCGACGGTGACGGAGACGTCGGTCAGCGCGGCGCGGCCGTCGTAGCCGACGGTCACATTGGAAAGGACGATCGCTGGGTGGTGGCCGGCATGGAGCCCTTCGTCGTGCCCCGGATGGTGGACCGCGTGCCCGTCGGCGGCGTGCCCGTCGGCGGCGTGAGGGACGATCATCGGCTCGCTCACCGGAGCGCCTCCACCACCCGGTCGGCATCCCAGTGCATCATCGCCTCGTACGTGTCGACCGGCGGTTGCCCAAGGGCGTCGCTGTACAGGTCGCTGACCACCGTCACCCCTGCCTCCGCCGCCAGCTGCTGCTCAACCTTCGGGTTGAACTGGGCCTCGCTGAAGATCGCTTTGACTCCGCTGGCCCGGATCGCGTCGATGAGTGCCGCGACCTGGCCCGCGCTTGGGTCCTGGCCCGGCGAAGGCACCACGGAGCCGACGATCGTGAGCCCATAGGCGGCCGCGAAATATGGGAAGGCGTCGTGATAGGAGACCAGCTTCCGGTTCGCCGGCGGGATCGTGGCGATCTGCCCCCGGATCGCGGTGTCGAGCGTCGCAAGCCGGGCGAGGTATGCGTCGCCGGATGCCTGGAGCGCTGCCTGCTTCGCGGGAGCAGCCGCCTGGAGCGCGGCCACGATCCGCTTCACGTACAGCTCCGCGTACGCGACGTCCAGCCAGAGGTGCGGGTTGAGCGTCCCGGTGCCGCCGTCGCCGGCGAGATACGTCACGCCGGGCTCATGCGGGCCGAGCTCCGCCAGCGCGCTTGCCGGAAGCTTCGCCTCGACCAGGAGCGGCGTCAGCCAGTCGTCGACCCCCAGCCCGTTCATCACCACGAGGTTCGCTCCGGCGATCGCGCGAACGTCGGACGGCGTCGGCGCGTACGTGTGCGGGTCACCACCTGCGGGCACGAGGCTGGTCACCCGGACCGCCGCGCCGCCAGCCTGTCGCACGAGGTCCGCGAAGACGGTTGTCGTCGCGACGACGTCGATGGCATCCGGGGCCGGCGAGGGGAGCGCCGAGCCGCCCGGTGCGCCGGTCGCACCGGCCCCACCGCCGCAGGCGCCAAGGACGAGCGCGAGCACGACGGACACCACGACCGGCCCGCGGGTGAAGCCCGGCCGCATCATGACGGCACCCCGACGTCGCTCCGGCAGTCGGGGCAGAGCCCGAACAGCTCGAGGCGGTGCTCGTCGATCCGGTAGCCGGTCTTGCGGGCGATGTCGCGGGCGAACGCCGCGAGGCCGAGGTCGCCGATCTCGACAGAGCGGCTGCAGCGCCGGCAGACGACATGGTGGTGATGGGCAGGGCCACACGCCACGTAGGCGTGGTCCCCGGTCGGCAGGTCGATCCGCTCCAGCGCTCCGATCTCGGCGAGGAGCTCGATGGCGCGGAAGATGGTCGCCCGCCCGATTCCCAGCCGCTGGCCGCGTGCGTCGGCGACCAGGTCGGCGGCCGAGAACGCCCCGTCCCGGGCGTCGATCAGCGCGACGACGGCGCGCCGGGGCCGCGTCAGCCGGCGCCCGGCCAATTCGAAGGCCAGCTCGAGAAGCGTTGGATCAGGCATGCCTCCGAATGATACCCGATCTCGATCAGAAGTGAGACGCGGTCTCGATTTGGCGCGGCTTCGAGCCGTTCGGCCCATCCCCACGGACCCAATCGCACCCTACGATCCGCCGATGCTGCTTCATTCGCGCCCCCAGCCGGAGACCGACATGCACAGCCTGCGCCGGACCCGCCTCACCCTCGTCGTCGCGAGCGTCGCGCTCTTCGCCGCATGCTCCTCGGCTGCGGCGACGCCCTCCGCGGCGGTCAGCGTCACCGACGCCTGGGCGCGCTCCTCCTCGGCGATGGCCAGCGCCGCGGCGGCGTATGCCACGATCACGAACGCCGGCCCGACGGCGGACGCGCTCGTCGGCGCCTCGAGCCCCGCGGCTGCGACCGTCGAGGTCCACGAGACCGTGGCCATGGGTTCGCCGGTTGCGTCGGGTGGGGGGATGATGGGGATGCGACCGGTCGCGCGCGTCGAGATCCCGGCCGGCGGCAGCCTTCAGCTCAGGCCCGGCAGCTACCACGTCATGCTCATTGGCCTGGCCCGCGACCTCGCGGTCGGCGACACGATCGATCTGACCCTGACGTTCGAGAACGCCGGGCAGATCACGGTGAAGGCCCAGGTCCGCGCGAGCTGAGCGCTCGATCCGCCCAACCATGACGTCCTCCTCGCGTCCCTCGTCCCCGAACCGCCTGCCGGTCATCGCGAGCGTGGTCTTCGCCATCGCGGCGGCGGGCGGAATCGGTGTCGGCCTGCTCGGCGTCGCGCTCGGCGGGCCGCCGGCGACGCCGGCGGGGGACGGGCGGATCGCCTGGCCGGCCGCGACCCCCGACCCACTGAAGCGGCCCACCGGGATCGTGCCGGTGGTCCCGGCGCCGGCCCTCGTGCTGACCGACCAGGACGGACGGCCGTTCGACCTCGCGAGCATGCGGGGGACGCCGGCGCTCGTCTTCTTCGGCTACACGCACTGCCCGGATGTCTGCCCCACGACGCTTGCCGATGTTCGCGATGCCGTGAAGCGGAGCCCGGTCGCGGTCCGGGTGGTCTTCGTGACGATCGACCCGGCCCGTGACGACACGGCCGCGCTGAAGCAGTACCTCTCGTTCTACGACGCCGGGTTCACCGGGCTGACCGGGACCGCTGCCGAGATCCGTCGTGCGGCCGATGCGTGGGGTGTCCAGTTCGCCCGGATCGACAGCGGCTCGGCCAACGGGTACGCGATGGCGCACACGGCCGACACGTTCCTGGTCGATGCCGCGGGCCGGCTCCGCGACCGGATCTGGTTCGGCGCCGGCCCCGACGTCTTCGTGGACCGGATCGCATCGCTCGCCACGCGCCCGCTTCCCGGGGACGCCAACGCGAGCGCGCGGACCGGGGCGAGCCCCACGCCGAGCGCGCCGCCGGCCGCCACGCCGGTGCCCGCCGCATCGCCGAGCGGCCCGCCGGCGGCCGGTGCGACCACCGTGCTCCCGACGCTCACCACGACCGTCATCCGCGTCGGTGCGAACCGGCTCGTGATGACCGTCTCGGACCCGGGCAACCGGGAGCTCGCCTTCCCGGACGTCACCGCCCACTTCACGTTCCGCGACGCAGACCCGGCGGTCCCGTCGATCGCGGTCGACGGGTACTTCATCTGGGTCTCCGTGGGCAACAAGGGCGCCTTCGTTGTGGACGTCTCGTTTCCCGTGCCCGGCGCGTGGACCGGCACGATCGCCCTGCAGAAGGCGGCCACGCCGATCGGCGCAGCCGACTTCCCCTTTGGCGTCGTCGACCGGGGCTCCACTCCCGCGATCGGCGATCCCGCGCCGTCGATCCATACCCCGACCGCGGCCGATCCGAACGCCGGCGAGAATCTCTATGGCATCACGACGGACGTCTTCCCCGATCCGCGCTTCTACCAGTCCTCCGTCGACCAGCTGCTGGCCGCGCACAGGCCGTTCGTGCTGACGTTCTACTCACCGGCGTTCTGCCCGACCACTGCCTGCGGGCCGCTCCTGAAGAACATGAAGGCGATCGCCAACGAGTTCCCGGATGTCGCGTTCGTGCACGTGGAACCGCACGTGATGGCCAACTACGGCGGGCGACTGATGCCCGACTACGGCACCGGCCAGCTCGAGTTCAACGACCTGGCCAAGGCCTACGGGATCCCCGTCGAGCCGTTCGTCTTCGTGGTCGACGCCCAGGGCCGGATCGCGGCCAGCTTCGAGCTCATCGTCGGGAGCGACGAGATCCGGGCGGCGATCCGCGCGGCGACCGGCGGCGGCACCTGACCGGACGCACGCTCGCGAGTGATCCTGGATCGACGACGCCTCTGCAAGCCACCTTGACCTCTCAACGCAAGGGCGCTTGACCGCTCATCGCCCGCAGCGTTAGATTCGGCCTGCGTTCGCCGGCAGTCCGCGGACCGTTCCGTGCGTCCCCGTTCGAGGAGCCTCCGCGTGTTCGACATCGGCGCATTCACGAGCGGCCTGCTGACCGGCCTGCGCGAGGGCGTGGAGGCCGCCCTCATCGTCAGCATCATCTGCGCCTACCTGGCCCGGACCGGCAACGCCCGCCACCTTCGCCGAGTCGGGATCGGGGTGGCCGCCGCCGTGGCCGCCAGCGCGGCGCTCGGCCTCCTGGTGTTCGCGACGCTCGGCGAGCTTCCGAGCCCATGGGAGCAGGTCTTCGAAGGGACCACGATGCTCCTTGCCGCGGCCGTCGTGACCTGGATGCTCTTCTGGATGCGGCGCCAGGCCAGCTCGGTCGCGAGCCAGCTCCAGCGCGCGCTCGACCGGGTCCTCACGACCGGGAGCGCCTGGGGCCTGGCGTTCCTCGCCTTCACGGCCGTCATCCGCGAGGGCCTGGAGACCGCGCTCTTCCTGGTCGGGCAGGCGACAGCCGCGACGGCATCGGTGGGCGGGTTGGGCGCGGCGAGCGTCCTGGCCGGGGCGGCCGTGGGCCTGCTCATCTCCGTCGGGCTGGGCTACGCGTTCTATCGCGGCAGCCGCCGGCTCAACCTCGGACGGTTCTTCCGCTGGACGGGCGTCCTGCTGGTGTTCATCGCGGCCGGCCTGCTCGGCAGCGCGGTGCACGAGTTCGTGGAGATCGGCTGGATCACGCTCGGTGTCCAGACGGCGTTCGACATCAGCGCGACGCTGCCCCACGAGGCGGGGGTCGGCCTCTTCCTGCGCGCCCTGTTCGGCTACTCGTCGACACCGGAGATCGTCGCGCTCGCGGCCTGGGGCTCGTATCTCGTCGTGGTCGTCTCCCTCTACCTGCGGCCCGTTCCTCCGCCGCGGTCCGCACGCCCGGAACCGGCCCCGGTCGCCCGCGCATAAGCGCACCCGCGGAGGACGGCTCGCCGTCGGACGGGGTACGCTGCGTCCACGTCCCCGCCTGTCCAGTCCTCCCCCGCAGCGAGAGTCCGCATGTCCACGAATTCCAGCCCGACCGGCGCGCGCCCCCCGAAGACGCCAGGCTCGCAGCGCCCGCCCGCCACGCGACAGGAGCGCAGGGAAGCCGCCCGCCGCGACCAGCGCCTTGCCTCCGCGCGCACCGTCGCCGTCAGACGGCCCGCCTGGCAGTCACCGATGGCCATGATCACGGCGGCCGCCGTGGTCGTGGGGCTGGTCGTCGTCGTCCTCGCGTCCGGCGTCCTGAGCCCGAAGGCCACGGTCGGCACCCTCGTCAAGCCGCTCCGCCCGGCCCCGGTCGCTCTGATCGATCCGGCCAATCCACGGGCGCTCGGCCAGGCGAATGCGCCGGTCAAGGTCGAGGTCTGGTCCGACTTCCAGTGCCCCGCCTGCGATACGTTCGCGACCACCATCGAGCCGGACCTGATCGACGGATACGTGGCGACGGGCAAGGTACAGCTCACCTACCGCGACTTTGCCTTCATCGACAAGGGGGCCGCCAACGGCGAGTCGCACCAGGCCGCCGCGGCCGCGCGGTGCGCCGGCGACAAGTTCTGGCCGTTCCACGACTACCTGTTCGAGAACCAGAATCCCAGGGGGGAGAACCTCGGCACGTTCTCCGCCGCGTTCCTGGCCTCGGTCGCCGATGCGGTCGGCGCGAACCGAACCGCCTACGACGCGTGCATGGCGAACGGCGCCACCGATGCCGTGGCGGCCGTAGACGCCGAGACGGCCCAGGGCCAGGCAGCCGGCATCAACCAGACCCCCACGATCGCCCTGAACGGGAAGCTGCTCCAGGGTGGGGCGCTGCCGATGTCGACCCTCGGCCCGGCGATCGACGCCCTGCTCGCGAGCGCATCGCCGGTGCCCGGCGGGCCGTCTCCGTCCGCATCGCCGTCGCCGGCGGCCACCACCGCACCCTGAGTCGCGGCTCCGTGGCTCGCGGCCGACCCGCCCTGCTGCTCGGCGTCATCGCCGCCATCGGATTCGCGAATCTCGCTCTACCTGAGCGCCAACGAGCTGGCGGGAACGCTCCCCGTGTGTGTCGCGGGCGGCGGCTGCCAGACGGTCGCCCAGAGCCAGTACAGCCACTGGTTCGGGATCCCGGTCGCCTTCTTCGGCGTGCTCTTCTCGGGCGTCCTGGTGGGACTGGCGGTTGCCTGGTGGCGGACCGGTGATGGCAGGCTGCTCCTCGTCGGGTATGCGCTGGGGCTGATCGGCGTCGTGCTCGAGCTCTACCTCGTCTACCTGGAGCTGTTCGTCATCAACGCCGTCTGCGAGTGGTGCATGGCCTACGGCGCCACGGTCGTGCTCGGGTGGCTGACCCTGCTCGTCGTGCAGCACAGGGCGAACCGCGTTGTCGGCGAGGGCTGAGGCCCCCGGCCGGCGAGGATCGTGCCAACGTGGCACAGTCCCTCGACAACCGCAGACCGCCTGAGCTGTCCCGCTAACCAGGGAAGCAGCGACCGAGGCAGGGGGATGGCTGACCGAGCCCTCGAGATCGACGGCGTCGCCAAGCGATATGGCGACGTCGTCGCCGTGGACGAGCTCTCCTTCGAGGTCCGCGCCGGCGAGCTGTTCGGGTTCGTCGGACGCAACGGGGCCGGCAAGACGACCACGATGCGCATCGTGCTCGGGGTGCTGACTCCCGATGCGGGCGTGGTGCGCTGGGCGGGGACTCCCCTGGATCTCGCCGCCCGTCGGCGGATCGGTTACATGCCCGAGGAACGCGGCCTGTATCCCAAGATGCACGTGGCGGAGCAGCTCGCCTACCTCGGCGAGCTGCACGGCATGTCGGGCGCGGCCGCCCGGGAGGCCGCCCTGCGCTGGCTGGACCGCTTCAGCCTCTCGGACCGACGCGACGCCGAGCTCCAGGCGCTCAGCCTGGGCAACCAGCAGCGGGTCCAGCTGGCCGCGGCCCTCGTCTTCGGGCCGGACGTGCTCGTGCTCGACGAGCCGTTCTCCGGGCTCGACCCGGTCGCAGTCGACGTGATGGCGGGCGTCCTCCGCGAGCGCGCGGACGCGGGTGTCCCCGTCATCTTCTCGAGCCACGAGCTCGAGCTCGTCGAGCGGCTGTGCGATCGCGTCGGCATCGTCGAGCGGGGCCGGATGGTCGCCTGCGGCACCGTGGACGAGCTCCGCGCCGGGGGGCAGGAGCGCCGCTGGATCGACATTCCCGCGGCGCCGGCCGACTGGGACGCCGGCGTGCCGGGCGTGCACCTGCTGCAGACCGACGGCACGCGGCGGCTGTTCGAGCTCGACCAGGGCGTCGACGACCAGGCGCTGCTCCAGGCGGCGTTGGCCACCGGACCGGTGCGTCGTTCGAGCGCGTCAAGCCCAGCCTCGGCGAGCTCTTCCGGACGGTCATCGGGGAGGCGGGGGCATGAACGCGGCACCTGTGAGTCCGGGCGGATCGCGCGGCCTGCCGACGATCGTCCTCGTCGCCCGGCGCGAGGTCCGCATGCGCCTGCGTTCGCGCGTCTTCGTTGGCGGCACGATCGTGATGACGGTCCTCGTCGTCGTCGGCATCGTGGCCGCGTCGCTGCTCGCCGGCAGGACCACGCCGGTGCGGGTGGGCTTCAGCGGCGGATCGCAGGCGCTCGAGCAAACGTTCATCGCGTCGGCCGCAGCCCTGGGTGCGAAGGTGACCGTCAGCGACATTGTCGATGTCACCGCCGGGAAGGCGCAGGTGACGGCGGGCACGCTCGACGTGCTCGTGACCGGGTCGGCGAGCGCACCGACGGCCGTGGCGAAGGCGGCCATCGCATCGAACGTCGAGTCCGCCCTATCCCTGGCCGCGGAGGCCGCACGCCTCTCCGACGCTGGCCTCTCACCGGCGGCCGTCACCTCGGCGATGGCCCTGGTCCCGGTCCAGCTTCTGCAGCCCCCCAATCCCAAGGACACCCAGAACCTGTTCGCCAGCCTGGCCCTCGGCATCCTGCTCTGGATCGCGCTCGGCCAGTACGGGAACATGGTGGCCCAGAGCGTGGTCGAGGAGAAGGCGACCCGGATCATGGAGATCCTGCTCGCCACGATCCCGCCGAGCCGTCTCCTCGCGGGCAAGGTCGTCGGGATCGGGCTCGTCGGTCTCCTGCAGCTCACGATCGTGGGCGCGGCCGCGCTCGTCGCGGTCCAGGTGACCAGTGTCGCCGCGATCCCGGCCCTCGGCGTGGCCTCGATCCTGGGCGATATCGTGTGGTTCCTGCTGGGCTTCCTGTTCTACGCCACTGCCTACTCCGCGGTCGCCTCCCTCGTCTCGCGCCAGGAGGAGGTCCAGAGCGCCGTCGCCCCGATCTCGATCCTCCAGATCGCGGGGTACCTGCTCATGTACGCCGCGCTGCCGAATCCGAGTGGCCCCCTGGCCACGGTGTGCTCGCTGCTGCCGCCGTTCGCCCCCATCCTCATGCCGGTGCGGATGGCGGCCACCGACGTGCCGTTCTGGCAGGTCGGTTTGGCGGTAGCGCTCATCGTGGGATCCATCGTCGGCCTGACCTGGCTCGCCGGCCGCATGTACAGCCACGCCGCGCTCCACCTCGGCGCGCGGACCCGGTTCATGGAGGCATTCCGTGGGTAACGGTCGTGGGTAGGTCAAGCAGGTTCCGGCCCTGTCGGGCGCAGCGATCGGAGGAGGAATCAGATGCCGCCTCGTGTGAGGGCCCATCCGTACTTGACCTTGCTGGCGGTGGTCTCCGCGATCCTCATCCTCGTCGGCCGGATCAACAAGGACATCTGGTGGGGCGACTGGGTCTTTGGCGCCGGAATCGCGGTGCTCGTGGTTGCGGGCGCCCTCTTCCTCCTCTCGCCAAGGAAGTGATCGAACCGACCTCCTTTCGGCGCAGGTGGCGCGACGATCGGTGACGGCACGCTGCGGCGCCCTGGCCGGAACCGTCAGGGCGTCACGGCGTCGTCGGCAGGCCGTTGGCGTAGCCGGTGAGCTCGACGTAGCCGCGTCCGGCCACGGCCCGGCCGGCGCGGGTTCCCGTGACCGTCTCGGAGCCCTCCCAGTAGACGACGCCGGTCGTCGCCCGCGTGTCCAGCTCCTGGTCGCGGACCGTCGGCATGACGGTGAGGTCGAGGGCATCCACGCTGACCCGGACGTGCCAGCCGGACGGGTACCTCGCGCCGGTGCGGGCGCTCGTCCAGTCGCCGAGCGCGACCACCGAGATCTCGTCGCGGGCCAGCGGGACAGACGTGCCATCGGGACGGACCAGCGTGCCGTACACGAGGGGGTAGGTGCCATCCGCGCTCCGGACCAGCGACACCGTCAGGTCCGACCCGTCGTCGAGGTTGACCGCGAACCAGTCCCAGCCGCCGCCGCCCACCGCGATGAAGTCGCCCCACTGGTGGTCGAACCAGGCCGTGCCCGTGACCGGGATCCGCTCGCCATCGACGACGAGCGTGCCGGTGGCGGCCATCCGGTCCGGAGTAGTAGTACGAGCCGCCTGCCGCGCCGAAGTCCACCCAGCCGTCGCGACCGTGAAGGGCGGGCGGAGCGAGCGGGGCGAGCGCCAGCTGGATGCCGAAGCCGTTCGGCATGGTCGTCTCGACAGCCTCCGCGGGGCCGGCCATTGCCGCGAGCGATGTCACGGCCGCCCGATCCGGCCATCTCCCAGGCCGCGTTCGCCAGGGTGGCAGGTCGGGCCGGATCGACCCCGGCGAGCGCCAGCGCGAAGCCGCTCGGCGCGCCGTTCGCATCGCGGGGCGAATGATCCACCTGCGGGACCGATCTCGCTCCGCTGGGCGTACGCGAAGCGCTGTCCGGCCTCGTCGGTGACGGCAAGATGGCTCGCCCAGCTGACGGGGAAGCCGCCCCGTTCGGCGCGGAAGACGACGTACTCGAAGCCGAACGTCCGTCCGTCCCCGGCAGCGAGGTGCCCCGTGTAGTACCACCACTCGGTCAGGCGGTCGTGCGGGCCGTCGTCTCGCGGCAGGAGCACCGCCCGCGGATCGGCGGGGGCCTCGGGCGTCGAAGTCCGCGGCGCCGCGCTCGGCCGTGCCGCCGGCGGGTTCGCCAGCACCGGGCCGGAGCATGCCCCGAGCACGAATGCCAGCATGCAGGGGAGGAGGCCGCGAAGGCGGCTCGCGTGCACCGGGCCGGCCGGACCCCGGGGGGCGGCGAGCGGAGGCCGGCAGTGCGACGCGGGCCGTCACCGGAAGCGGGCCTCCAGCTCCGTGTCGGTGCGCGGGAGCCGGTCCTGGAGCAGCCGCGCGAGGCGGGCCGGCAGCCACCAGTTCCACGTCCCGAGGAGCCGCATCGTGGCTGGGACGAGGAGGGCGCGGACGACCGTGGCGTCGATCGCCACCGCGAGCGCGACGCCGAGACCCAGCGCCTTGATCAGCACGATGTCCGCGAAGATGAACGAGCCGGCGACGACGACGACGATCAGTGCGGCCGACGTCACGATGCGCCCGCTCCGCTCGAGACCCTGCGCGACGGCCTCCGTGTTGTCGCCGGTTCGTTCCCACGCTTCCTTCATGCGCGTCAGGAGGAAGACCTCGTAATCCATCGAGAGGCCGAACAGGACGCAGAACAGGATCACCGGGAGCGTCGTCTCCACGAATCCGAGCGGCTGGAAGCCCAGGAGCCGCGACAGGTTGCCATCCTGGAACACCCACACGAGCGCCCCGAACGCGGCGGTGATCGAGAGCGTGTTCATGATGATCGCCTTGAGCGGCAGCCAGACGGAGCGGAGGAGCAGGAAGAGCACCAGGTACGTGGTGAGCACGATGAAGAGGCCTGTCCTCGGAAAGTCGGCCGCGATACGGCTGACGGTGTCGCTCACATCGGCCGCCCCGCCCCCGACCGAGACGCGCACGCCGGCCGGCGGCGCCAGCGGGCTCGCCGGATCGCGCAGGTCCCGCACGAGCGCGCGGGCCTCGTCGCGGTTGGGTCCGTACCCGGTCGTGACCGTGAACGCGGTCAGGTCGCCCTTCGTGGTCGCCGCCAGCGCGGTCGCCGTGAACCGGTCCGGCGGCCCGCCCGGGCTCGCGTACAGGAGCTGGTACTGGAGCAGGCTGATCCGCGGGTCGACGTCCACGAGGCTGTCCACGCGCGCGACGCGCGGGTCCGCGGCGAGGCGCCGTGAGTAGTCGTAGAGCCGTGCGATGTTCGCAGGGTCCGTGGCAGGCCCATCCGTCCGAACGGCCAGCGTCAGCGGCGCGAAGGCGCCTTCGCCGAAGCTCCGCACCAGCGTCTCGTACGAGGCGCGCGACGGCACGCTCTCCGGGAGGATCGTCGCGTCCGGGGCGTTGAAGCGGACGTGGAGGAAGGGCGTGCCGAGCACGATCAACACTGCGAGCGTCGGGAAGAAGACCCGCAGCGGGTGCCGCATGACGCGCCGGGCGAGCCGTGCCCAGGCGCCCTCCGAGCCGGGGTCCGGTCGGACCTTCCGGATCGCGAACGCATCCACGCGCGATCCAAGGACGGCGAGGAGCGCCGGCTGGAGCGTCAGCGCGGCCGCGACCGCGATCCCGACCACCAGCGCTCCGGCGATCCCGACGGAGCGCAGGATCATGAACTCGAAGAGGACCAGGCCGAGGAGCCCGAGCAGGACCGTCAGGCCGGAGAAGAAGACCGCCCGCCCGGCCGTCGCCACGGTGACGCGGACGGCCGCCTCCACGGCCTCGGCATCGGCGCGAGTGCCGGCGGGCGTGCGCCGGGCCAGCTCCTCGCGGAAGCGGCTCAGCATCAGCAGCGAGTAGTCCACGCCGAGCCCAAGGCCGAGCAGCGTGGCGAGGTTGAGGACGAAGATGCTCATCGGGGTGACGCTGGCGAGGCCGAAGATCACCGCCAGCGCCGTCACGACCGCGGTACCGCCGATGACGAGGGGGACGCCGGCCGCGACCACCGAGCCGAAGACCAGCAGGAGCGCGATCGCGGCGAGCGGCAGGCTCACGAGCTCCGCCCGGCGAAGGTCGGCCTCCGAGACCTTCTGGATGTCGCCGTAGAACGCCGGCCCGCCCGCGAGCGTCACCGTGACGCCCGGCGCCGTTCGCAGCGACGCCTCGATTCCGGGCAATGCGGCCGGCGAGTCGTCGGGCGCGATGTCGAGCAGGACGACGTCGTAGGCGACACGCCGATCGGCGGACACCTGGACGGGGGCCATGAGGTGGCTCTGGACCTGCCGCACGTACGGCGCGGCCACGACGCCGGACGTGGCGCTGCGAACGGCAGACTCGAACGCGGGGTCGCCCACGAGCGCGTCGCCGGTCGCCTCGTAGACGAGGACGAGCGCCGACGGCGGTGCGCCGAGCTCCTGCACCAGGGTCGCGCGAGCTCGCGCCGACTCGAGATCGTCGAGCGAGAAGCCGCCGGCCCGCAGTGCGCCGGGGGCCCGGGGTGCGAACGGGATCGCGACGAGGACGACAAGCGCCCACGCGGCCAGCACCCACCAGCGGCGGCGGTACGTGAATCGGCCGAGCCGCTCGAAGATGGTCACAGGCGGGGTTCGGCCGGGCCAGCCAACCGGATGTCGATCACCGGCATCGCGAGCCCCGCAAGGCGTCCGGCGGCGGCGCCGATTCGCGGTCACGCCTCACGTCTCGCGCCCGACGGCCTCCTCCTCGAGGATCGTCGTCCAGGTGACCGACGCGGCCTCGCGGATCGTGGAGAGCACGGAGCAGTACCGGTCGATCGACAGCGCCACGGCCCGCTCCACGGCCTCGCGATCCAGCTCGCGCCCTCGAACCGTGAAACGCAGGACGACGCGGCGGAATGTCCAGGGTGGATCGGGCTGCTGGTCCCCATCGACGGCAACGTCGATCGCGGTCACGTCCTGGCGCTTCTTGCGAAGGATCTCGACGAGGTCCCACGCGGCACAGCCCGCGCCCGCGACGAGGAGCAGCTCGGCGGGACTCGGGCCGGCTGCCGGACCATGCAGGCCGGCGTCGAGGGAGACCTCATCGGGCTCGCCGGGTGCCTCGAACACGACGCCCGCGCCGCTTCGTCCGGTGGCCTCGAAACGGGAGGTCCCGGGGCGCCAGGCAAGCTGGATCGACTTCATGGACGGGGATCTCCGGGTGTGGCGGCTGCGGGAGGCGCCGTCCCGCATGGGGTGGCGCGTTCGCATGCATCATGCACCGGAACCCGGCGCGGACGGGCGTGCCGTCTCCGGGGCGACGGGCACGCGATCGGCCGGCGGCGGCAGACGATGTCCCGGGACGCAACGGCCCTCGCGGGGCGAACCGCCCCTCTGCTATTCTCCGCCCGTCCAACCCGCCCGACCCTCGCGCGGAGGCGCCCGGTGCAGCTCTTCGTCACCGCGATCCAGTACCCGATCCAGTTCGGCGTGGCGATCCTCGTTGCCGGCGCCTTCGTGACGATCTTCCTGCGAGCGGCGATCTCACCGGAGCGCAAGACCGGCTCGATCGGCTGGATCCGCGCGATCACGGGCCCGAACGCGAAGCTCTTCTTCGGCATCCTCTTCGTGGGCTGGGTCGCCGTCTCCGGGCTCCTGATCCCATCGTTCCCGAACACCGCGAACTCGCCCTACGGCGCCATCGCGCTCATCGCGATGTTCACCGGCTTCTTCATCATGATGGGCCTGCTCTGGGCCGTGATCGGGGAGTAGCCGGAACGGACAGGTTCCCGGGACGAGGCGGCCAGCGTCGCGAGCCCGGGCTCGGCGCATCGCCGTCTCATGCTCTCCGTCGCGCGATCCAGACCTCCTCGGACGGCCACCGGCGCGCCCAGTCCGGCGTCACGAAAGGGTAGCGGGTCGTCGCGCCTGCGGGTGCCTGCAGCTCCACCAGGTTCTCCACCTCGAAGCCGCTTGCCCGCAGGAGCCGGATCATGTCTCCGTGCCCGAGGTGAAACTCCACCGACGATTCGTCCGGCCAGACGAACCGGCCCAGCCCGCCAAAGTGCGGTCGGAGGAGCCGGTCCGTAGCCGGCTCGGCGTCCAGATCAGGGGAGCAGAGCATCAGCAGGGTCGAGTTCCCCAGGAAGATGAGCCGGCCGCCGGGGCGCAGGAGGCGGGCCGCCTCGGGGATCCAGCGGCTGGGGTCGCACCAGATCGCCGCGCCGTACTCGCTGATCGCAAGATCGAACGAGGCATCGGGCAGGGGGACTGCCTCCGCGTTCGCCTCCAGCAGCGGAAAGGCCAGGCCGTGCTCGCGCTGGAGCTCCCGTGCCGTCGCGAGCTGCGCAGGCGTGATGTCCACCCCGACCGGACGGGCGCCGCGGCGCGCCAGCCAGGCGGACACGTACGCGGTTCCGCACCCGAGCTCGATGGTGTCGAGGCCGGCGACGTCCGGGAGGATCTGCGCATCCGACTCGGGCACGCCCCAGATCCCCCAGCTCGGCTCGGACTGGGCCCAGCTGCGACGAGCGGGCCCGACGTAGTCGGCAGCCTCGGTCGTCCAGAACGCGCGATTGGTGACGACGTGATCAGGGAGAATCGGCTCGCTCATCCCGCGAACGATACCGGCTGGACCCCGGCCCATCGGGCGGGTATGATCGATCCTCCTATGCAGAGTGCATAGTCTTTATGCGTCGGAGCGCGTTCGCACGGGCAGGCGGCAGGCCGGCCTCCCGTCGATCCGGTGCCGCCGCGCCAGCACGGAGCGAGCCCGCCGATGACCGTCCAGGAGCACAGCTCGGCCGTCGCCCGGGCGAGCGAGGAGCCGGCATTCGTGAACCGGCGCGACCCGGCCCGCCGGCTGGGACCGGACGGCAAGCCGGCAGTCAGCCGCCGCGCGCCGATCTGGGCGGACGTTCCCGACGAGAAGTGGAACAACTGGCGCTGGCAGCTCTCCAACCGCGTCAACGAGCTGACCGAGATCGAGACGATCCTCAACCTCACCGACGACGAGCGCGAGGGTCTCTCCGCGCCGGACAAGTTCCGGGTTGACGTCACGCCCTACTTCATCAGCCTCGTGGACCCGGACGACCCGGACGACCCGATCCGGCGCCAGATCATCCCGACCGGCCGCGAGCTGCGCTCCTTCACCGGCATGATGGAGGACTCGCTCGCCGAGGATCGCCACTCGCCGGTCCCCGGCCTGGTCCATCGCTACCCGGACCGGGTCCTGATGCTGATCACCACGCAATGCGCGAGCTACTGCCGTTACTGCACGCGGAGCCGGATCGTCGGCGACCCGAGCCAGAACTTCAACCGCAAGGAGCACGAGGCGCAGCTGGACTACATCCGGCGGACCCCCCAGATCCGGGACGTGCTGATCTCCGGTGGCGACGGCCTCACCCTGGCGCCGAAGCTCCTGGAGTCGGTGCTGCGAGGCCTGCGCGAGATCCCGCACGTGGAGATCATCCGGATCGGCTCACGAGTGCCGGTCTTCCTTCCGCAGCGGATCGACGACGAGCTGGGCGAGATGCTGGCGAAGTACCACCCGGTCTGGCTCAACATCCACGTGAACCACCCGAACGAGATCACGCCGGAGCTCGCCCGAGCATGCGACGTCCTGGCGCGCGCCGGCATCCCGCTCGGCAACCAGTCGGTGCTCCTGGCCGGCGTGAACGACTGCGTCCACATCCAGCGCGACCTCGTCCAGCGGCTCGTCGAGATCCGGGTCCGGCCCTACTACATCTACCAGTGCGACCTGGTCGAGGGCGCCGGCCACTTCAGGACCCCGGTCGGCAAGGGCCTCGAGATCATGGAGGGGCTCCGCGGCCACACGTCCGGCTATGCCGTCCCGCAGTTCATCGTGGATGCGCCGGGGGGCGGCGGGAAGATCCCCGTCATGCCCAACTACCTCGTCTCGTACTCGGATCACAAGATCGTGCTCCGCAACTACGAGGGCTACATCACCACCTACGAGGAGCCCACCGCGTATACGCCCCACGACCGGGCGAGCTGCCGCTGGTGCCAGAACCCGCGCCCCGAGCCGGGGCAGGAGGGGATCACCGCGCTCCTCGACGGAAAGCGGATGTGGATCGAGCCGGCCGGTTTCGTCGAGACCCACGCCCGCGGCAACGAGGAGGCTCACCGCCTCCAGGATCCGTCGAAGTGGGTGCCGTACGGGGTGGGCGCGCTCGAGGGGCAGGCCGGCCAGCCGCTGCCCGTGCTCCACGCGGGCTCGACGTCCGCGGGCGCGCCGCCGGCCTACGGCCCCGGCGAGGAGCCCCGGCCCGCCGACGGTCAGCCCACCGCGACCGCCAACCACGAGCTCCTGTAGGGACGCTCTCCGTCGGGTCGCCCCGGGGCGCCAGGGACCTCCCCTGTCGGGACGCCCCTGGCGTCAGCCTCCCGTCGCGGCGCGCTCTGCAACGTCCAGCGATCGAAGCGCCGCCTGCAGCTGCGTGTCCGAGCTCGCTCCGATCCCTCCGCTGCCGAGCGTCGCGAAGTCGTCGGGCACGAGGAAGCTGACCCCCTGGGCCAGGGGGACGGTCTCGTCCGGCGTCAGGCCCTCACGCCAGATCGCGTGGCCCTTCGGGGTGAGCCAGCGCTCGGTCCCGATCGTGACTGCCGACCCGTCAGCGAGCGGATATGTCCCGACCACGGTGCCCGTCCCGTACGTGGTCTCGCCGACGATCGTGGCGCGCCCCGCGTCCTGGATCGCTCCCGTGACGATCTCCGCCGCACTTGCCGTCTGGCCGTCCACGAGGACCACGAGCGGGAGGTCCGTCGCGAGTCCACCCGCGGCGACCTCGTGCGGAACCTGCTTGCCACTTCGGTCCTGCGAGATGTAGACGATGCCCGATCCCAGGAACTGGCTCGCGACGTTGATCGCCTCGGTCACGAAGCCCCCACCATTCGCGCGCAGGTCCAGCACGATCCCGGCCGCGCCGGCCGCGCGTGCGGCCTTGATCGCGGCGACCATGTCCTTCGCGGCTCCCGTCGAGAACGACTCGAGCCGGATGACCGCGTCACGACCGCCGGGCGCCAGCGCCCAGCTCACGAGCTGCTGCTCGATCTTCGCCCGGACGATCGTGAGGCTTCGCTCGGACCCGTCGAGATCCTGGAGGACGAGCGTCACGGGCGTGCCCTCCGGCCCGCGAACCTTGACGACGACCTGCTCGACTGTCTGGCCCGCGACCGTGTTGCCGTCGACGCGGAGGATCACCTCGCCTGCCCGCAGTCCGGCCTTCTCGGCCGGGCTGCCGGGGATGACGCGGACGACGGTCGCGGCGCTCCCCTCGAGCGTGAGCACGGCGCCAATGCCGACGAACGTCCCGGAGAGCGATGCATTGCGAGCCGCAACTTCCTGCGCGGTGAGGTAGCCGGTGTGGCCTGGATCATTGACCGCGTCCATGAGTCCGCGGATCGCGCCCTGGACAAGCGTGGTGGGGTCCAGCCCGGACGGATCGACGTAGTTGGCCCGGAGCAGCGAATACGCCTGGTCGAGGAGCGACCAGCCGAGCGGCCCCGCGGATGTGGCCGCCCCGGACGCCGCCGGCGCGGAAGACACGGCCGGGCTGGCCGTCGATCCGGCGCCGGCATCCGGTGCCGAGAGCCGGCCGACCAGGCCCCCGGTCCCGAACAGCAGCGCGGCCGCGAGGACGAGCGCGGCAACCGTCCGGCCGTGCCCACGCCGCGCGGGCGCGGGCATCGTCGTCGGAGCCTCGACGGGAATCGCCGGGCCGGCGACGGGCGGGCTCGGCGGCGGGACGTCGACAGGCCATGTCATCGGCGGGTTCGGGGCGTCGGGGGCGGGCGAGCCGGGCGCGGCAGCGGGGAGATCGTGGTCCATGCGAACGACCATGCACCATCCGGGCTGCGGGCGCGTGCAGGCGCGGTGAAGAATGGATTACCCGGACCTCAGGATCCCGCGCCGGACCTCCACCCCGCCTCGACGATCGAGGGTCGTTCCGCGAGGAGCGCGTCGCGGATGCCGTTCGCCCAGCGCTCGATGGCGGCCCAGTCGCGGTGGTCGCCGACGTTCGTCCGGGCGAGCTTCGAGAGGAGGCGCAGCCCGGATGCCACGTGGTGCGGCTGCAGCGAGCCAACGAAGAGCGCCACGTCACGCGGCCCGATCCGCCCGATCACGTCCACCAGGTCATCCGGGAGGTCAGCCTGTGTGCCGGGCGCCACCTGGTCCACCGGACCGGAGGCGAACAGCCAGGTTGGGATTCCCGCCAGCTCGCGTTCGTGCTCGGCCAGGAAGCCATGGGCGCCGGGCAGCCAGCCCCCGTCGTAGACGGCCGATCCCAGGACGGCGCCGCGGACGCGGCTCAGCGTGCCGACCGTGTCGATCGACTCGAGGATGACCGGGATGCCCGCGGCACGGAGGATCTCGGCCACCGCCGCCGCGATCCCACGGGTCGACTCGTGTCGTGTCCCGAATGCGACGAGGACTTCACCGCTCATCGCTGCACCTCCTGCCGCGCCATGAATCGTGGCGGGCGGCTTACGCGACGCATTCTCCGCCGCGCGGCGGCTGCCGGCCAGTGCCGGAGGTCCCGCCAGCGGACCGCCGCGTGGGCCGGTGGTATCGTCGGCTCCCGTGACCGATCCCCGATCTGCCGCCCCCGGCGGCCTCCGCCTTGGCCCTGCGCCCGCCGGGCTTCCCGATCCGAATCTCGCGCCCCCGGTGGTGGCAGAGCCCGGCGACCCGTTCGCGGTCCTGCGCGTCCTCGAGCTGGTTGCGCGGGTGGAGGCCGGCCGGCCCGTGCTGCTCGACGACCTCGTGGCATCGCTCAACGCGCGCCACCTCGACTGGGTGTTCGACCGCGCCGTCGTGGCCGCCGCACTCGTCGGCCTCCAGGCCAACTGGATGGCCGACTTCCGCAACGCCTCGGGCATCGTGCTGGAGGAGAGCCCCTACGGCCCGGCGCTCACGCTGGAGAGGACAGCCCGCATGGCTGCCTGGATCGTGGGCCAGGCGCAGCGCAGCGCCGCCGAGTGTCGCCGGGAGCTCGCGGAATTCAGCCGGCGCGAGGGCGGCAACCGCTCAGGCTGATCGACGCCCGCGTGGCCGCGCCGCGGCGGCTCAGGTCTGGTGCGCTCCCGGACCGCGCCCGTGGCGGGCCATGATCTCGATCACCCGCTCGCCATCGAGGCCGTGGGCCGTGATCCCATCCGCGCCGGTCATGCTGCCGGCGGTCAGGAGGGCATTCACGATGGCCTCTTCGGTTGCCTCGACGGCCGCCTGGAAGAGCGGCGTCATCCGGGTGTCCTCGACCATCCGCACGTCGATCACGCGGCGCGCGGCGGGCTCCGGCGAGGCCTCGGGGAGCCCGCGGTTGCCGGTGGCAAAGGCGATGAAGATGTCGCCCGAGCCGGTTGATCCGATGCCGCCCATTCGCGCGATCCCCAGCCCCGCCCGCTGCGCCAGCCGCCGGCACTGGTGGGGGAGGAGCGGGGCGTCGGTGGCCAGGATCACGATGATCGAGCCGGCCCCCGAGGCCGCGGCCCCGCCCGTTCCGGCCGCACGGGCAAGGGCCATGGCCGCGTCCCAAGGGCTCGGCACGTCGGATGTCGGGATCGCCTCGCCGACCGGCACCCCGTCGATCCGCAGGAGCTCGCGGCTGCCGTAGTTGGCCTGGACCAGCGACCCGACGGTCCAGCCGCCGTCCGGCTCCGCGACGACCCGCGACGCGGTCCCGATCCCGCCTTTGAACTCGTGGCAGATCATGCCGGTCCCGCCGCCGACCGCGCCTTCGACGACGGGCCCGGAGGTCGCCCCACCGAGCGCCGAATCCAGGTGCTCCGGGCGGACGTGGAAGCCGTTCATGTCGTTGAGGACGCCGTCGAACGTCTCGCCGACGACGGGGAGCGACCAGAACTCGGCGCCGGGCGGGTGCTGGCGGATCGCGTGGGCGATGAGCGCATCGCGGACGACGCCCACCGAGTGCGTGTTCGTGATCGCGATCGGGCTGGTGAGGAAGCCGGACTCGCGGACCCACTCGAGACCCGTCAGCTCGCCATTCCCGTTGAGCCGGTGGCAGCCCGCGAAGACGGGCTCCACGAACGGGTCTCCATCGTGCGGGACGACCACGGTGACGCCCGTGCGGACCGGGCCCCGGCCGACGACGCGCGGCCCGCTCCCCTCGATGAGCGTGGTGTGGCCCACGCGCACCCCGGCGATGTCCGTGATCGCGTTGTGCGGGCCGGGCCCGAGCCGCCCGAGGACGATTCCGTGATCGCGTGCGCGCACTTGCCGACTCCCCCGCTACGTTCCCGCGACGAACCGCTCGAGCGAGCGACGATTGGACTCCGAGAGCGTGTCGGACCGCGACTTCAGCTCCAGCCTGGGGGCTGGCAGGCGACCGGCGAGGTGCCCGCGCATCTGCGCGAACATGCTACCGGTCGCGAGCTTGTAGGTCGTGAACAGCCCCACCTGGGGAACCGTGGTCGACGGGATCTCGCGGGCGAAGTCGATCCACGGCTGGTCGGGGTGCTGGCGCACGATCATCAGGCCGCTCGTCCAGCACCCGAGGAACAGGAAGTCGACATCGCGCAGGGCCTGGACGTCGCAGTCGCCGACGGAGACGACGCGGGGCTCGATGTCGCGGCTGGCGAGGAACCGGCCGATCTCCTCGGCGAGCCGCCGCGTCGTGCCCGTCCGGCTGCGGTAGACGATGACCGCTCGCTTCATGCTGCGATCACCTCGGGTAGCTGCCGGTGACCTTCTTCACGAACCCGTGGATGCCATGGAAGAACGGCGTTCCCGGCAGGAACATGTAGGGACAATGGCCCGGCACGACGTCGATGCCGTGGGCGTCGCAGTACGCGACCGCGGCCGCGCTGACGGCGCCGGGCCCGCCGCCGGCACCCTTGTGCATCCAGACATGCGTGACGCCGGCTTCGGAGCAGTCGTGGACGACCTGCTCCGTGGCCTGGGGCGGCGTCATGATCACGACGCCCTCGACGGGCGGCTGGATGTCCTGGACGCGGGCGTAGCAGCGCTGGCCGTCGATCTCCGTGGCGTTCGGGTTCACCGGGACGGCCTCGTAGCGTCGCTGGCGAAGCTCCTGCCAGATCGTGTTCGAGAAATGCTTCGGATCGCGTGAGACGCCGACGACGGCGAGGCGCTTCAGGGCCCAGAAATCGTCGATCTGCCGCCTGGTCGTGACCATGGTCGCCTCCACTCCTCGGACGGACTTTCCCGCTCGGGCATGGTCCGGCGTCGGGTTCGAACGGCGCCAGTGCTGAACGGCCCGCAGCCGATGGACCGGCGCAATGTCGATAATCCCCACGTGTCCACGCGAAAGGACGGGTTGACCCGAACGGTCGCCGCCCGCCTCCCACGGCTCGTCCTCGAGCGCCTCCCCGTCCTCGACGGTGTCGCGCCCACCGACGCCGCCGAGGGGTTTCGCGACCTGCCGGGCCTTGGTCTCCTCGAGAGCGCGCGCTCCGGGCGGGCGGGACGCTGGTCGATCCTCGTGACCGACCCGCTCGAGATGCTGGTGGGTGCCTCGCTCGGGTCGGACCCGTTCGCCGACGCCCGCCGGGCGCTCGGGCGCCTTGACGACACCGGGCTTCCCGTCGGGGCCGCCCCGTTCGCAGGCGGCCTCGTGGGACACCTTGCCTACGACCTTGGACGGCGCTTCGAGGCGATCCCGAGCCTGGCGCGCGACGACCAGGCCATGCCGGATCTCCAGCTCGGGCTGTATTCGTGGGCGCTCGCCTGGGACCAGCGCGACGGGCGTGCCTGGGTCGCCGGACGTGCCGTCGACGTCGACGCGGCCGCGCTGGCGCGGACGATCGCGGACGTCCGGGAACGGGCCGCGGCGATCGCGCGAACGCTCATGGCGGCCGGCGGGCCCGCGGGGCGGGAGGCCGGGGTCGTGCCTCCTTCACCCCTCGCGTTCGTGTCGGGGACCGACCGGACGGCCTGGGACCGCGGCGTGGAAGCCGTTCGCGGCGAGATCGCGGCGGGCGAGCTCTACCAGGCGAACCTCGCGCGCCGCCTGGTCGCCCCGTTCGACGGCGACCCGTGGGCGATCTACCGACGCCTGCGAGCCGGCGAGCCGGCGACCTTCGCCGCGTACCTCGACCTCGGTCGCGGCCCGGAGAGACCCCGCACGGCTGCGGGCACCGGTTGGGGGCGCCCGCACGGGGCCGACACGGTCCCGGTTGCGGTACCGGGCGCCCCGATGTCACCCGTGGTCGCGAGGGGACGCGCGGACGCCGGGCGATCGTCTCGGCATCGCCGGAGCCGTTCGTCTCGTTGGACGGCGCGGGTTCCGTGCGCGCCGACCCCATCAAGGGCACGCGGCCGAGGGGCCTGACCCGGTCGGAGGATCGAGCGCTCGCCGCCGAGCTCCTGGCGAGCGCCAAGGACCGGGCGGAGAACACGATGATCGTCGACGTCCTGCGCAACGACCTCGGCCGGGTCTGCCTGCCCGGGAGCGTCCGCGCCCCGCGGCTCTGGCGCCTGGAGCGAACCTCGAGCGTGCAGCATCTCGTCTCGACGATCGCCGGCCGGCTGGCATCGGACCGCGACGCATTCGACCTCCTGGCCGCCACGTTCCCGGGCGGCTCGATCACCGGGGCTCCGAAGATCCGCGCAATGGAGCTGATCGAGGCGCTCGAGCCGGTTCGGCGCGGTCCATACTGCGGCGCCGCCCTGTGGGTCGATGCCGCGGGCGCGATGGGATCGTCGATCCTGATCCGCACGTTCGTGGCCGACGGGCTGCGCCTGACCTTCCACGTCGGCGGCGGGATCACGTGGCGCAGCGACGCCGCGGCCGAATGGGAGGAGACCCGGACGAAGGCGCGCGGCCCGCTCCGCGCGATCGGCGGGCGGTTGGTGGGAGAGGAGCAGCCGTGAACGAGAGCCATGAGCCGGCGGGCGCCGGACCGGTCGCCTGGGTCAACGGCCGCCTGCAGCCGGCCGACGCGCCGGCCATTCCCGTCGGGGACCGTGCGTTCCAGCTTGGCGACGGCGTCTTCGAGACGCTGCGCGTTCGTCGCGGCGTGCCGATCGAGCTGGACGGCCACCTTCGACGCCTGCACGCGGGGCTCGCGGCGCTGGAGATCCGGCTCTCCTGGTCCGATGCGGACGTGGCCGCCGCGATCGCGGCGACGGTCGCCGTCAACGCGCCTGCCGACGCCGCGGTCCGGATCACCGTCTCGCGCGGCGCGCCCGCGTCACGTGGGCTCCTGCCGGCCGGCTGGCGCGACGTCCATGCCACGCTGGTCGTGCAGGCCTGGCCGAACCCGGGCGTCCCGGCAGCGCTCCTCGAGCGCGGCGTCCGGGCGATCGTGTCGACCGCCCGACGCGACCCGGCGAGCCCTCTCGCCGGCGTGAAGACGGTCTCGCGCGCCGACCACGTGTGGACGAAGCTCGAGGCGGACCGCGCCGGTGTCGACGAAGCGATCTCGCTCACCCTCGACGGGCACGTCGCCGAGGCGACCACGTCGAGCCTCGCCCTGGTCATCGGGGACGCGCTCCGGACGCCGCCCCTCGCGACCGGTGTGCTCGCCGGCACGA
This sequence comes from uncultured Chloroflexia bacterium, assembly GCA_963734535.1. GTDB lineage: Bacteria > Chloroflexota > Limnocylindria > Limnocylindrales > CSP1-4 > CTSoil-043. The sequence goes on from CAVTHS010000009.1 coordinate 51,728, forward strand.
CGCGCGACTGGCTGCTGGGCGTGGACGGCGCCGCGGGCGTTGGGCTTGCCGCGGGCGAGGCCGCGTTCGGTCTCGAGGAGCTTCTCGGCGCCGACGAGGCGATCCTGTGCTCGTCGGTGGCGGGCATCCTGCCGCTGGTAGAGGTCGACGGGCGGCCGATCGGGGACGGCCGCCCCGGAGCGTGGGCGCGCCGGCTGCGGGACGCGCGCGAGGGCTGGATCGTGGCCCGGTCCGGCGGGTGACACGGATGCCACCGATGTGGGCGGCTCCGCGACCGAAGCCCGAGCCTGCGGCCGGGTGGCCGGGGCCCGAGCCGGCGGCCCGGCGGGGCTCGCGTCATACACTCCGCGCATGACCCGCGACGAGCTGATCGATCGCACGAGGGAGCTGATCGCCGAGGGCGAGGGGCTCGACGCCGCGCCGACCCTGCTGGCGCTGCGGGACTGGCTGCAACGCTCCGACGAGCTGCTCCAGGCGGCGTGGGGGAGCATGGATCGCTACCACCTGGCGTGGTTGATGGTCGGCAAGCCGAAGGGAATCGTGCGCGGCCGGCCGCTCACCCCGGACGAGGAGACGGCCGAGGTTCGCGACGTGGCCGGACAGAAGACGAGCGCACTCCGGATGAGCCTCGATGCCGTGGAGCGGCTGGGGATGCCCTTCAAGGGCGAGACGGGCGGGATCGGGAACGGGATCGGCCGCGCGTCCGACGAGCTGCGCGTCGATTCGGGCTCGCCCGAGGGAGCCCGCGACCCGATCGGCGCCGGCGATGCCGAGGGAGCCGGCGAGGCTCGCCCTGTCGGTGACGGCGGCGATGGCGCAGGCGCCCGGCGCGGCCGATTCGGGCTCCCCTCCGAGGCCGACGACCTGGCCGAGCGCGTCCGGCTTGCTCGCGAGCAGGCTTCGCTCCACGCCGATCACGACGCTCCGCGCGCACCGCGACCGCCGCGGATGCAGCGCTGAACGGTCCGCCGAGCATTGATCACCGGCGGCGCGCGATGATCGCACCCGATCCGATCGCCCGCGACTACCTGCTGCTCGCCCTCCGGCTCGACCGCCTGGTCCCCGGCCTCGTGGACGGCTACTTCGGCCCAGCCGCGCTCCGAGCGGAGGTGGACGCCGAGGGCCCGCGCCCACCGTCGCGCCTGCGAGCGGACGCCGCGGAGCTCCGCGCCCGGGTCGAGGAGGGGGTCGTCGAGCCGGACCGCCGTCGCTGGCTCACCGCCCAGCTGGTGGCACTGGAGACGCAGACGCGCGCCCTCGAGGGGGACGGCGTGCCGTACCTCGAGCACGTGAGCGCGTGCTTCGACCTCACCCCCGAGCGGATCGACGAGGCGGTCTTCGCGGCCGCCGCAGCGGACCTCGCGCGCCTGCTCCCCGGCGCGGGAACGCTCGCCGAGCGGACGGCCGCCTGGGACGCCCGCTTCACGATCCCGCCGGATCGGCTGCGAGCCGTGATCGACGCGCTGCTGCCGGGCTTCCGGGAGCGCGCTCGCACGCTGTTCGGCCTGCCGGTCGGCGAGAATCTGACAGTCTCGCTGGTCCGCGACCAGCCATGGTCGGGCTACAACTGGTACGACGGGGCGCTGCGCAGCCGGGTCGAGATCAACACCGACCTGCCGACCCGTGCCGCCGACCTGTTGAGCGTCCTCCCCCACGAGACGTACCCGGGCCACCACCTGGAGCACGCCTGGCACGAGGCGCACCTCGTCGCGACGGCCGGCCGCCTGGAGGCGTCGGTCCTCTGCATCAACGCGCCGGAATGCCTCATGTCCGAAGGGCTCGCCGACCTGGGTCGGCGGTTCGCCGTGCCGGCGGCCGACGAGGCGGACCTGCTGGTCGAGGTCTACCGGCTCGCCGGCCTGGAGGTGGCCCGAGACCCCGCCGCCGCCCGCGGAGCCGCCGCGTCCCAGGTCGCGATCACCCGCGCGACGGCCGCCCTCGGCGGCGTTCGCGGGAACGCTGCGCTCCTCCGGCACGCCGACGGGGCGAGCCGCGAGGAAGTCCTTGCCTACCTGGAGCGATACCTGCTGACCACCCCCGACCGGGCGGCCAAGCGTCTCGAGTTCATCGAGCACCCGCTCTGGCGCACGTACGTCTTCGTCTACTTCGAGGGCGAGCGACTCCTGTCCCGCTGGCTCGAGCGGGTTCCGCCGGCCGACCAGGCGGGACGCTTCAGGCGCCTCCTGACGGAGCAGCTGACGCCGGGTGCGATCCTCGCCGAGATCGCGGAGTCGACGGCTACGGGCTGATCTGCCGCTCGAGCAGCACGCGGTCCTCTCCCGGGCCGTCCCAGCTCTCGAATGCCGGCACGCCGTAGAGCTTCCGGCTGCCGGGCCCGGCATCGGGCGTGAACCCGACGGCACCGAAGAACGCGAGCGCCCGCCGGTCATCGGGTCGGCACGCGGCGGTCACGCGCGTGGCACCGGCCTGCGCCCGCTCGAGGGCGAAGCGCTCGACCAGCGCCCGCCCGATCCCGCGGCGCCGGAACTCCGGGTCGACGGCGATCCGCTGGATCACGGCCTCCCCCGGGTGATCGGGGGAGGTGAACCCCAGGAGGACGCCCAGCGGACGCCCTTCCGGCGCGGCCTCGGCGAGCCACGAGGTGCCCGCGACGTGGCGCGTCCAGGCGCGACCGGGGCCGGCGGCCCCGGCATCCTCGACCCAGTCGCCGAGACGACCCTGGAGCGCGGCAAGGTCGTCCTCGCTCGGATGGCGCAGCGCGTAGGCGGGTGCCGGCCGTCGCTCGGGGGGCTGGTCCGGCGGGAACCAGTGGTCGAAGGTCGGGAAGCCGGGCATGGGGCGACGCCTCCTTGGCTAACGGGTCCCGGCGAACGCGCCGGCGGCCGCAACCGCGACCTGCAGCGGGACCAGCAGCCCGTAGACCTGGTCCAGGTAGTCGAGCGGGCCCAGGTACGCGCCCGAGAGGCCCCAGTTGACGGCGAGCGCGGCCGCGACAGCCACCACCGCGAGGCCGATCCCGAGACCGCGCCGCGCGCCGGTTCGCACCCGCGAGCCGGCCCCGTACCGGACGCCGGCGCCGACCACGAACCCGAGCGTGGCGGCAACCACGAGCAGCCCGCCCGTCGCGAGGAAGAGGACCGCGATCGCCACGTGGACGGCGGCCCCGAACGCTGCCGCGAGGAGGCCCAGCAGGATGGCGGTTCCGGGGCCGCCCGATGTCCGGCCACGGGCCAGCACCGACGGGCCCGCCGCATACCGGTCGGACGGGGCATGCGCAAGCAGCCGCCGCGGCCGTACGTCTCCGGGTTCTCGATCTGGCACGGGTCGATGGTACCCGCCGCGACGAGCCCCGCTGGTAGACTTCGGCCGTGAGCCACCCGGCCCTGGGCCTGCCGACCACGGACATGACCGCGGGCTTTCCCGCGGGCGCGGACCGCATCCGCGCGTCGCGGGTTCGGCTGGCGGCGCGTGCGCTGGAGGCGGCGGTCGAGGGCGATCCCACGCTTCGCGATCGCCACGGCGACACCGGGCTCCGCCACCTGCTCCGGGACACGGATGGCTATCTCGAGCGCGTGGCCCGCGCGGTCGCGTCCGGCAGCCCCGCCCAGGTCCGCGAGTGGGCCGAGTGGGTGGCCCCGGTCTTCCGCCGCCGCCGCGTGCCGATGGACGACCTGATCGCGCTCTCCGAAGGCGTGCGGGTCGCCGTTGCCGCCGTCCTCTCGAACGAGGAGCGCGCCGTCGCAGACGCGGCCCTCGACGAGGGGATCGCAACCTTCCACTGGCATCGCGGCCTCGCGGGCGATGCGAGGAAGCGCAATCGCTACCTGTTCGCCCTCTACAAGGGCGGCTGAGACGTGACGATCAAGTGGGTGCAGGTCGATCCGCTGGTCATGAACGGCGAGCCGTTCTGCTACGGGAGCCGCCTCACGGTCAGCCAGCTGCTGGAGATGCGGCGCAGCGGTTACGGCCTCACCCGCATCCTGACCGACCATCCCGAGCTGCGATGGCTGGGCATCGCATTCGCGTTCTGCTACGCGGCCGACCACCCCCAGCGCTACGCGGAGTTCCTGGCAGCCGACGGATCGCTGGTCGGGCCCGGGTTCACCGAGGCGGAGGCGACCGGCCTTCCGGACGAGCTGCGCCGTCCGGGCGTGGTCCTCGATGTCGGAGCGACGGCGACCAGGCCCAGCTGATCAGCGGAAGCAGGACCCAGGTGATCGTCCTCGGGTAATTCCGACCTGCGGGCTCGTCTTTCCGGGCAACGGTGCTACGCTTCCCCGCAGCCGTCGCGATCCCGCGGCACCACTGAGAGCCACCCATGACCGATCAGCCCACCCTCGCCGAAGCAACCGTCCAGCCTGTCGTCGCGCCCGCGTTCGACGCCGAGCGCCGCGCCAAGGAGCTCGCGATCCTCGACGCGCTCCGCGAGGTCGTCGACCCGGAGATCGGGATGAACGTCGTGGAGCTGGCCCTGATCAAGCAGGTGATCATCGGCGAGGCGGAGTCGGAGGTGAAGATGATCCTCACCACCCCGTTCTGCCCGTATGCGGGCTCGATGATCGCGCAGGTCAAGGAGCAGGCCGAGTCGGTCCTCGACCATCCCGTGAAGGTGACATTGCTGGCAGAACGCTGGGACCCGCGCGACGCGGGCCTCATGTGGTGAGCCCGGAGCCCCCCGCCGCACCGCGGCCCTCCGCCGTCGCCACGAAGAAGGGCGACGACGGCACCACGAGCCTTCTCTTCGGGGGCGATCGCATCCCGAAGGACGACCTCCGAACCGAGGCCTACGGGACCCTCGATGAGACCGTCGCGGCGCTCGGGCTCGCCCGCGCCGAGCTTGACGTGAAGCGGCGCCTCGGTGCGCTCCCGCCGGCCCTTGCCGAGATCGAGCCGATCATCCTGCGGATCCAGCGCGAGCTGTTCGTGGCAGGCGCAGAGCTGGCTGCGAACCCCACCGCGTGGGATCGCCTCCAGGACGGGACGACACGTGTCTCCGCGGTCATGGTCGCCGGGATCGAGGCTGTGCTCGCGGACTACGAGGCCCGGATCGTGTTTCCAAAGGAGTTCGTCGTGGCCGGAGAGACGCGCACCAGCGCGGCGCTCGAGCTGGCCCGCACGATCCTCCGGCGAGCGGAGCGGCGCGCCGTGACGCTCGATCGCGCGGCGCTCGTTCCCGGCCCGCACCTGCTGGCGTACCTCAACCGGCTCGCCGACCTCCTGTGGGTCCTCGCGCGCGCCGCGGAGCAGGCCGAGTCGCACACGGCAACGGCCGCCCGGGTCCGGGACCGCGGCCGCCGCCGCTGACCCACATGGCTCGTCCGAACCGCGGCCCCGTGCACGCTTTCGGGGTTGCGCGAGAATAGATGGCGGAGCACGCGCTCCGTTCGCCACGAAGGAGATCCCGCTCACCATGATGATCAACCCGTACGCCACGCCCGGTCGCCTGGGCATCCGCCCGGATGCGCGGCTGGCGCAGGCATTCCTGACCCAGGCGTTCTTCTGGATGTTCCTCGGCCTGCTGCTGACGACCGGCGTCGGCGCGGTCGTCGCGGGCCTGTCCGACACGCAGCTCACGGGGGTGGCCGGCCTGGCGATGCCGCTGATCATCGCCCAGCTGGTCATCGCCTTCACCCTGACGCTCGCCATCCGCCGGATCCCGGCCTCGGTCGGGCTGCTCCTCTTCTTCGCCTACGCTGCGCTCACGGGCGTGACGCTCGGGTTCATCCTCCGCGTGTACGACCTCGGGAGCGTGGTGGCGGCCGGGAGCGCGGCCGCGGCCGTCTTCGGGGCCGCCGCGATCTACGGCGCGGTCACGAAGCGTGACCTGTCGAACCTGGGCGCCTACCTGTTCATGGGCGTGATCGGGCTCGTGGTGGCGAGCCTGGTGAACATGTTCGTCGGCTGGAGCTGGCTCAGCTTCGGAATCTCGGCGGCAGGGGTCGTGATCTTCACGGTCCTCACCGCGTACGACGTGCAGCAGATCCAGAGCGGCGCGGTCGCGGCATGGGCCGGCGCGATGGAGAAGGGCGCCGTCATGGGCGCGTTCAAGCTCTACCTGGACTTCATCAACCTGTTCTTCATGCTGCTGCGGCTCTTCGGCGACCGTCGCTGATCGCCGCGCAGGTGCCAGGCCGGCGCCGCTGAGCCTGTCGTCGGCTACGCGGCGCTGGCGGTTCGCATGAGGCCATGCAGGTCCCGCACGGGTTCGGCGATCAGCGACGCCAGCGCCGCGGGCGCGGGGAGGGGGATCGCCAGGTAGAAGCCCTGGCCGCGGTCGCAGCCGAGGTCGATGACGGCGGCGAGCTGGTCCGGGTCCTCGATTCCTTCGGCCGTCACCTCGAGGCCGAGCCCGCGTGCAAGAGCCGAGACGGCTGCGATGATCGAGTGGTTCGTCCCGGGAACCGCCAGCCCCGCCACGAAGGCCCGGTCGACCTTGATGCTGTCGAGGGCCATCTCCGACAGGTAGGCGAGCGACGAGTAGCCGGTCCCGAAGTCGTCGAGCGCCAGGCGGACGCCGAGCTGACGGAGCGTCCGCAGGGTCGACGCCGGTCGCCGCCGCATTGCTCATGGCCACGGTCTCCGTGATCTCCAGCTCCAGGGATGAGGCCGGCAGGCCGCTCGCCGCGAGCACGCCGGCGACGGTCGCGGCGAGGTCGGGCTGGGTGAACTGGCGGCCCGAGAGGTTGACGCTCACGCTCAGCGGCGGTTCGGTGGGCATCGCGAGCTGCCATGCCCGTGTCTGCTGGCATGCCTCGGACAGCACCCATTCGCCGATTCCCAGGATGAGCCCGGTCTCCTCGGCGAAGGGGATGAAGTCGTCCGGCCCGAGCAGCCCGCGGGTCGGGTGCTCCCAGCGGACCAGGGCCTCGTGGCCCACGATGATCCCCGTCCGCAGGTCGATCAGGGGCTGGTAGTAGAGCTGCAGCTCGCCGCGCTCGACGGCCCTGTGGAGGTCCGTGTCCAGCTCGAGCCACGCCATCGTGGCCCCGCCCATGCTCGGCTCGAAGACCGCAACGCGGCTGAGCGAGCTCGACTTGGCCCGGTAGAGCGCGATCTCGGCGTCCCGGAGCAGGTCTGCCGCGCCGACGCCGTCGGACGTCGCGACCGCAACGCCGACGCTCGCACCGATGTTGATCTCCCGGTCGTCCGCGGGGAACGGCTCCGTGAGCGTGTCGACGAGGCGCTCCGCGATCACGCGCGCGCCTGCCTCGTCCGCGATTCCGTCGAGGAGCAGCGCGAACTCGTCGCCGCCGAGACGGGCGAGGGTGTCGCCGGGCCGGACCGCCGCGCCGAGACGCCAGCCGACGGCCGCCAGGATCTGGTCGCCGACCGCGTGGCCCAGGCTCTCGTTCACGACCTTGAAGCGATCAAGGTCGAGCAGCAGGACGGCAGCGGGTGCCGCGCCGCGCTGCCGGGCCGACGTGAGCGCGCGAGCGACCCGGTCGAGGAAGAGCGAGCGGTTCGGCAGCGACGTCAACGCGTCGTGGGACGACTGGTGCGCGAGGCGCTCCTGGATCGCGCGTCGTTCGCGGATGTCGCGCACGGCGGTCGCGCGGGCCGGGGCCTCGTCGACATACTGGATCGTCCGGCCGATCACCTCGACGGGTCCCTCGGCGCCATCGGCGAGGAGGGCGACCGTCTCGAATGGCGTCTCGCGGTCGCCGGCCAGCTGCAGCCGGATTGCCGAACGTGCCGCCGCGGGGAACAGGTCCAGGACCGGCGTCCCCGCGACCTGGTCGGCCGGCCGTCCGAAGAGGTCGCCAAAGGCAGCGTTGGCCTCGAGCACGTATCCGTCGCGGTGAATGACCAACGCCTCGAAGGACGCGTCGGCCAGGCGGCGCAGGCCATCGCCGGTGGCGTGCATCTCCGCCTCCGGCCGCGGGTCGGCTCCCGGCTGCGGGTCGGTCGCGGCGGGCGGTCGGGACGTCGCGCCACGTCCCGCGCTGCGCACCGCGGATCGCCGGCACGTCCTGGCGCCGCGACCCCTTGGCGAGGTAGAGCTGGGCATCGGCAAGCATGACGAGGTCGTTCTTGATCCGCCCATCGGCCGGGTACATCGCGATCCCGATGCTGATGCTCACGCCCGGCGCGTCATCGGGGCCGCCGAGCGCCTCGACCCCCGAGGCCAGGCGATCTGCGACCGCCTCCGCTTCCTGGCGGCCGACCCCCGGAAGGAGGATCGCGAACTCGTCGCCTCCGTAGCGATAGACGCGGTCTTCCTCGCGAACCGCCGCCTCCAGGGCATCCGCGACGGCGCGCAGCAGCCGGTCGCCCGCCGGATGGCCGCGGGTGTCGTTGAACGCCTTGAACCCGTCGAGGTCCAGCATGAGGAGGGCGAACGTGCCCGCCCCGAGACGGCCGCGATCGAGCAGGTCATCGACGGCGGCCTGGAAGACGCCGTGGTTTCGGAGACCCGTGAGCGCGTCACGATCGGCGCGGAGCTCGGCGGCCTGGATCGCCTCCGCGGTCTGGAGCGCGATCGAGGCCTGGCCGGCGAACAGCTTCACGAGCTCGAACTCGTCAAGCGTGAAGTGCGCCTCGGCCTCGCCCATGCGCCCCACGTTCAGCGTGCCGATCACCTCGCCGCCCACCCGAAGCGGCACGACGATGAGCGACTCGGACTCCGACGGAGTGCCGGGGATGTTCATCGCGCGCGGATCGAGCTGCGCGTCGTTGGCCAGCACGGCCTCGCCGCGCTCGACTGCCCACCCGGTCAGGCCGCTCCCGATCTCGATCTTCTCGGCCAGGATGATGTCCGCGAAGCGGTCCCGCGCCAGCACCGCGACGCGCACCTCGTGCAGGCGATCGAGGCGGTAGATGGTCAGGTTGTCGTACCGCACGACGGACTTGAGACCGTCGGCGATCAGCTCCAGGACCTCGCGGGGATCCCCGGAACCCAGGAGCGTCTCGTTGACCTCGAGGAGCGCCCGCTGCCCGGCGAGGCGATGCTCCAGCTCGACCTGCTGGCGCCGCAGCCGTTCGATGTTCTCGGCGTTGACCAGCGACTGCGCGGCAAAGCCGCCAAAGATCGAGAGCGTGGTCAGGTCGTCCGCCGCGTAGCGATCGAAGCCCTTCTTCGAGACGACGATGACCCCGCGGACCACCTCCTCGTATGTCATCGGCGCGAAGAGCATCGACTCGGGCTCCTCGTCGGAGCCGACGGTGAGGCGTCGCGGGTCGGTGCGGGCGTCGGCCACCCGGAGCGGCGAATTGTTGGCGGCGACCCAGCCCGTGAGCCCTCGGCCGATCTCGACCTGGAGGACCTGGCGCGACGGCTCGGCGGTCCCAAGGAAGACCCCGCCGAAGGCGATCGGCTCGCACATTCCCGTCGCGTGGTCGACCGCGTAGACCCGGGCCGTGTCGGAGTCGAAGAGGTGGCGGATCTCCGCGACGATGGCCTGCCCGATCGCGGCCACCTCGTGGATCCGGTTCAGGTTCCCGGCCAGGTCCTTGATCGCCTCGAGGCGTGCCGCAAATGACTGGACCCGGCCGTAGAGGCGGGCGTTCTGGATGGTGACGCCCACCTGGGCCGCGAAGGCTGCGGCGAGGTCGAGGTCCGCGGCGGACCAGGCGTTGGACGCCGCCCGCGAGAGGACAAGCAGCCCGACGGGCTCGTCGAGCATGACCACCGGGACGCAGCAGTCCGTCCGGGTGCCGTCCTGGTGAGTCCGTGCGCGGCCGGTCTGCACCCGGGCCAGGCCCTTCTGCGTTCCGGAGGCGTTCTTCCGGATCACCTGCGGGCGGCCGGACGCGACGGCTCGCCGCGCCGCGGCGGCGGCCTGCCGCCCGGGCGACCTGGGGGCCGGCATCGGGCCCGAGATGGCCTCGACGAGGGCAGGAGCGAGGCCGTGCTCGGCGGCGAGACGGAATGGGCGCTCGCGGTCCTCGAGGGTCCAGAGCCCGGCTCCCGCGAGCCCGAACAGGTCCATCGCGTGGCGCAGCACGTCCTCGAAGACCTGTCCGAGATCCCGCTGTCCGCTGACCTGGGCCGCGATGCGCCGGACGGCCGCGTCCCGGCCGCCGAGGCCGCCGCCCGGCGCGACGCGTCCGGCGACCGCGACCGCCTGCGCGGCGGGCAGCCGGGTAGCCGGGAGGCTCTCGACGGCGGACTCGGAAGGAACGACCACGGGCGGGTGCGAGCTCCTGGCGTGAGCCGAGATTGGGACGCGTCACTCGGTTCGATGGCGGACAGGTGCACCGTAGCAACGGGAACACGCAGGTGCGATGGCCCGGGAGTACTCCCCCGTCCGGGGTCATGGCGCCGTCGACACGCGATCCGCGTACGGCCGGGACGCCCGGACGAGCTTCAGCCGCGGGGACCCTCGAGAGGCAGCGAGAACCCCAGGAGCCGCACCCCGGGCTCCGGCTCCCAATCGCGGTCCGGCCGCCGCGCGAACCCGAGCCGGGCGTAGATCACCTGGGCAGCGCGCATGTACGGCAGCGAGTGCAGGAAGATCGCCGCGCGGCCCTCCGCTCGTGCCCGCGCCACGCACGCCGCGACGAGGGCGGTCCCGGCACCCCGGCCTCGCGCTGCCGCGTCCACCGCCAGCATGCGGATCGCGGCCTCGCCCGGCTCCAGGAGCTCTGCCCATGGGCTCTCGGGACCCGGGACGAACGTGACGCACCCGAGCAGCGGAGGATCGGCCAATTCATCGAGCGCAACCAGGACCACCGCTTCGCGCGCCCGCCGGGCCACGTCTCGCAGCTCCGGCTCGTAGCCGGGCTCGTCGAACTCGGGAAGCGACCGGTACGCGGCCACCACGAGCTCGCCGAGCGTGGGCGTGCTCCTCGGGCCGTGCCTCGCGGATGATGACGGGCACCGTGGCCTCAGTCGGCGACCGGACGACGCAGGCGCACGAACCGCCGATTGACCGCGAAGCCCAGCCGTTCGTAGAGCCCCACGGCGCCGGTCGGATTCTCCGCGTCAACGCCGAGCGAGGCTGCCTCCATCCCGGCCGCGCGGAACGCCTCCATGCTGCGGACCAGGAGGGCGGTCGCCAGGCCACGGCCTCGCCACGCACGCCGAACGCCCAGCTGGCCGATCCACGCATCGCGAACGTCGCTCACGGCCCAGTCTGCCTCGCTGCAGTAGTTGGCGCTGTACCCGGCCACCTCGCCGCCCGCGAGCGCGACGAACGAGAGGTCGGCCCGGAAGTGCGGCTCGCCCACGAAGTCGCGCTCCCAGTCCTCCGCTCTCACCGGCTCCGAGCTCCAGTGGTCGGCGAAGGCAGCGTTGTGGGCGTCGCGGACCGCCTCGGCGAACGCCGGGTCATAGCGCACGATCCGGATTCCCGGTACGTCGGGTTCGGCCGGGAGCGCCGCCGTGAGACCGCGCCGCATGTCCATGTAGTGGCGGACGGCAGCGAACCCATGGGCCTGATGGAGCTCGATCGAACCCGCCGCGGTCACGTCGCGGAAGGCCTCCAGGAAGCGCGGCAGGTCCGCCGGCTGTGCAGCGAGCGACTCCTCGCCGCGAGCGATCGCCCAGCGCAGGAGCAGCGTCCCGATTCCACGGCCGCGCACGGCAGGGTGGGTGGCGCCATCGACGAACGCGCGACGCGCCAGCCGCGCGTGGAACCGCTCGTGGACGAACGCCCAGCCGGCAAAGGCGCCATCGTCGAGGACCAGCCCGAGCGTGTTGGTGGCCGCCGGCGCCTGCGGGTCCGTCAATGCGCGGACCATGTCGTCCGGGGTCTGCACCTCCTCCCCGCCATCCGCGGCCCGGGCCGCCTCGACGGCGGCCGCGAGCGGGACCGCGTCGCCCGGCGTCAACCGGCGCCACGCTGCGCCAGGCAGGATCGGGTCATCGGGGAGGGTCAAAGCCATGCCGCGATTCTGCGGCATCCGGCCCTCGCCGGACGGTGCTGGGGCGCACATCGATCCTCTCGTCGAGATCCGCGTCCGCGGGCTGAAATCCGTGCTTTACCGCGCTGTTGGTACGCCGTACCATCGCGCCCTTGCCGCCGCAGGGCGGAATACGCAGTTGGGGGGGTTCAACGCAGATGCGATTCCTGTCCATGCGCCGAACCGGCCGCACCAATGTGAGGAGAGCGTCTGCGCTCATCCCATTGGCCGCGCTCGTCGGTGGGCTGTTGCTGACCACGGCCGGCGCGTCGGCGGCGGGCCCGGTGACACCGCTGTTCACGATCGCGGCTGACAATTTCCCGGCCGTCCCAACCGGGCATAGCTGGGCGTTCAACGACTACTTCCCGCGCAGCGCGACGATCGCCCAGGGCGGGACGTTCGAGTTCGTGAACGGGGGCGGCTTCCACACCGCGACCCTGCTTCCGTCGTCGTGGACCGTCGCGGCCGACCAGGATGTCAACGGCGTCGCGGCCGCCGACATCGACGATACGGCCCTCAACCCGGGTGGCCAGCTGAAGACCGAGGAGCGGCTCACCGGGGTCATGCAGATCCCCGCCCAGGGGTGTGGGACGGCAGATCAGCCCTGCGTGTTCGACGGTACCTCGATCGTCAGCATGGGTGCCCCGCTCTCGGCGCCGCCGTGGGCGCCCTTCTTCGTGACCGTGACTGCCGCCCCGGGCACGTACGCTTTCCACTGTCGAATCCACTCCATGATGAACGGCACCCTCACCGTCGTTGCCGCGGGAACCGCGGGGACCACCACGACCGCGTCGGCCGCCGCTGACGCCGCGGCCCAGACGGCCGCCGACGTCGCGGCCGGCCTCGCCGCCGAGTCCGCCGCCTCGAAGGCGGCCGTGAAGGTCAACCGGAACGGGTCCAGGACCTGGACGCTGCAGCTCGGGACGTCCGACCCGGCGGGTCACGTTGCGATTCTGGAGATGCTCCCGCGAAAGGTGACGATCAAGCCGGGCGACACCGTCGTCTGGCGCCCCCTGGACCGGCAGGAGCCACACACGGTCACCTTCCCGAAGGATCTCCAGACGGACGCCGTGCCCCTCTGCGAAGGGCCGGGAGGCAAGGACACGCCGGCGATCCCGACAGTCGTCCCGCCCACGAGTCCGCTCGACTTCGCGTGCAACGGGCATCCGGCGGACGAATTCGAGTTTGCGCCCGGCAACGGCGTCCGGCACGTGACCTCGCCCAAGACGGTCTCGGATTCGGGACTTGTCGGGTACCGGACGGTCGCGGCCGGGTTCGACATCCCGGCCTCGGGAATCAAGTCGACCTGGACCGTCAGCTTCGCCGGCGCGGCGCGCGGTACGTATCACTATGTCTGCCAGATCCACGACGGCATGGAAGGCACGATCGTCGTCCACTGACGATCGCGACCCACCGCGAAGCGGCCGCGCCGGTCACCGGCGCGGCCGTTCCATGTTCGGGGCCGGAGGGCCAGTCGAGTCGGCGGGCGCCGTCCGGGGCTAGAGACCTCCCGACGTGTCGCAGCTGTTGATCGATCCGTCCTGCCAGCCGGTCGTGAACCACTTCTGGCGCTGGGCGGACGAGCCGTGCGTCCAGGACTCGGGCGTCACGCGACCCTGGAGCTCAGCCTGGATGCGGTCGTCCCCGACGGCCGCAGCCGCGTCGAGCGCGTCCGCGATCTGGGCGCTCGTCAGGGGCTTCAGGTAGCCGGTCGCCTGCGCGTTGTGCGCCCAGACACCGGCAAGGCAGTCCGCCTGGAGCTCGGTCCGCACCGACTGGCTCGTCGCGCCCGCCTGACCGGAGCTCGACCCGAGCATCCCCAGCAGGTCCTGGACGTGGTGCCCGTACTCGTGGGCGAGGACGTATGCCTGTGCGAACGGCCCGCCCGTCGCCCCGAACTTCGTCTTCAGGTCATCGAAGAAGCCAAGGTCGATGTAGACGTAGCCGTCCGTGGGGCAGTAGAACGGCCCGACGTCCGCGGAGGCGGGACCGCACCCGGTCTGCAGCGTCCCGCTGAAGAAGCGCGTGATCGACGGCGTGTAGTCATTCCCGGCCTTGGAGAAGGCGCCGGTCCAGTAGGCCTGGATGCTGTCGACATAGCCAACGATCCGGCAGTCGTCGCGCGCGTTCGCGTCTGCGCCCGTCCTGCACTCGGTCGCGAGCGCCGACGACGCGGCAGGCGCCCCTGCCGCCCCCTGGCCCAGTGCCTGGTCCAGGAGTGTGCCGAGGTCCCCGGCCTGCGAGCCGCTTCCGCCGAGGAACGTCACGACCACGAAGACGACGATCCCGAGCAGCCCGCCTCCGCCCGCGAGCGCGGTCCGGCCCCCGATGCTCCGGCCGCCGCGGACGTCCTCCACCTGCGAAGGATCCAGCTTCACGTTGTCGTTGAACGTCATGGCACCGTCCCGATACAGGACTCCATCATCGCAGTGCTGTCATGACGGGCCCGAGCCTGCCCCGGTCCCGGACCTTTCATCCGCGCATACTTCGTCGATGACGACCACCACGCCCGCGCTGCCCACCCTGCTCGACGACGCAATGGACCTCATGCCGGAGATCCTCCGGGTCCGCCGGCAGCTCCACCGCCAGCCCGAGATCGGCCTCACGCTTCCCGCCACGCAGGCCGTCGTCCTCGCCGAGCTCGCCCTCATGGGCCTGTCGCCGCGCGCCGGTCAGGCGGTCAGCTCGGTGACGGCGGTGATCGAAGGGGCGCGGCCGGGGCCCACGCTCGTCCTGCGGGGCGACATGGACGGACTGCCGCTCAAGGAAGACACGGGCCTCGCCTTCAGCTCCGAGGTGCCGGGCGCGATGCACGCCTGCGGTCACGACACGCACGTGGCGATGCTCCTGGGCGGCGCGCGGCTCCTCGTGGCCCGGCGCGAGCAGCTGGCGGGCCGCGTCCTGCTCATGTTCCAGCCGGGCGAGGAAGGATTCGGCGGCGCGCGCTTCATGCTCGATGAGGGGATGCTCGACCTGCCGCCCGCGGAGGCCGCCAACGCCGCGTTTGCGATCCACATCTCCACCACCTACCCCACCGGCACCCTGAACCTCCGGCCCGGACCCGAGATGGCGGCGGCCGACTTCATCCGGCTCACCGTGCGCGGCCGCGGGGGCCATGCGTCAGCCCCGTTCACGGCGCTCGACCCGATCACGGTCGCGGCCGAGATCGTGCTGGCGCTCCAGTCGATGGTCACCCGCCGCGTCAACGTGTTCGATCCCGCCGTCGTCACGATCGCCCACATCCGTGGCGGCACCACCAATAACATCATCCCCGAGACGGTCTTCCTGGAAGGGACCATCCGCACCGTCTCCGAGACGACGCGGACCGCCGTCCACGCCGAGATCCGCCGGGTGGTCGATGGGATCTGCGCGGCCCACGGCGCGGTCGGGGAGCTCGAGATCGAGGCCGGTTACCCGGTCACGGTCAACGACACGGCGTTCACCGCGTTCGTCGCGTCGGTCGGCGAGGAGCTCGCCGGCCCGCAGGCCGTGATCCCGATGCCTGCGCCGATCATGGGCGCCGAGGACTTCTCGTACGTGCTCCAGCGCGTCCCCGGGACGATGGTCTTCCTGGGCGCCCGGCCCCCCGAGGAGGACCCGGACACGGCGCCCGGCAACCATTCCAACAAGGTGGTCTTCCACGAGCCGGCGATGGCCGTCGGCGCGGCGATGTACGCGGCGGTCGCCCTCCGGCATCTCGCCGGCAGCTGACCGGCGGCCGACTCGTCCCCAACCAGCGTCGCCACGTTCCTGCCCGACCGTGCGCGCCATGAACCTCGCGTTGCCGTCTTCCGCGCCACCCCGGCTCGAGGCGCGGCCGCTCGTCTCGCCCTTCCTGAAGTGGCCGGGAGGCAAGTCGCAGGAGCTGCCCGCGATCGCCGCGCTCGCGCCGCAGCTGGTGGGCCGGCTCATCGATCCATTCGTCGGCGGCGGGGCGATCCTCTTCGCCACTCCGCCCGAGGTGGCCGCCTGGGTGAACGACGCGTGCCCCGAGCTTGTCGGCCTGTACGCCGCCGCCGCGGCGCACGATGCGGCCGTGATCGGGGCGATCGACGGGGTCGCGCGCGCATGGGAGGGACTCTCCCTCGTCCCGGCGCTCTGCGAGGACCTGGCGGAAGCGTTCCTCGCCGAGTCAGGCGGGGGCGTCGGCGTGGCGTTCGAGCGCTGGCGCGAGGCGCTGCGCGGGGTCGTCGACAGCGCTGGTCCCTCGGTCACGACGAGTCTTCGAGCTGCGCGTCGAACGCGAGCTGCTCGCGAAGCTCGACCGGATGCGCCGCATCGAGCGCACGCTCGGCCGGGTCCTCTCCCGCGCCGACCTGCTCGGGAACATCGAGGGTTCGCTGCGCTCGTCGTTCTACATGTCGATCCGCAGCCGCTACAACGCCGCCCGTCTGGCGGCGGCCTTCGACGCGTTCCGGTACGCGGACTTCTTCTTCCTCCGGGAGTTCGCCTACGCGGCGATGTTCCGGTTCAACGCCGCGGGTGAGTTCAACGTTCCGTACGGCGGCGTCACGTACAACCGGAAGACGCTCTCGGGCAAGGCCGCGCTCCTCTTCGGCGCTGCGGCCCGGGCACGACTGGGGAACACGGAGCTCCGCTGCGGGGACTTCGAGCCCTTCCTCGCCGCGGCCCACCCGACCGCCGAGGACTTCGTCTTCGTCGACCCGCCCTACGACAGCGAGTTCAGCGACTACGACAACCGGCCCTTCACCTCCTCCGACCAGCGACGCCTGCGGGATGCGCTCGCGCTGATCCCGGCACGCGTGATGCTGGTCATCAAGGACACGCCGGGCATCCGCGCCCTCTACTCCTCCGCGAGGTGGCACGTGATCGAGGCCGACAAGACCTATGCCTGGACGATCAAGTCGCGGAACGACCGCGCCGCCACCCACCTGACGATCACGAACTACGTGCCGGAGGCGACGCCGATCGCGCGGTAGGCCTCGCCGCTCGCCGGTGAGCGCGGCCCACCCCTCTCCGCTCGCCGCTCACCGCTCCACACCTTTGGCGGCCACCAGTGGTCCTATTGGGTGGCTGGCTCCAAGGTCCCGGTGCTGCTTACCTATCGCCAGCGTCGGACGCGGGCCACGGTGGCTCGCAAGCCGGGGGAAACGTGCGTCATGTCCCTGCTCCAGCGGATCGAGCAGTCGCACCAGGGGGCCGATGCCCGGGATGCCGGCACGGTCGCCCCGATCCCGGTGCCCGCTGAACCGAAGCCTGCTCCGCAGGACCCGGGTTCGGGTCCAACCCACCCCTGGACGACGCAAGGGCGCAGCGCGCGGGGATCGGCTGCACGAGATCAGGCTGCGCCTCCGCGACGACGTCATCGGCGCGTCTCGCTCGCTCTTCGACGCCGACGGCTCGACCGACGTCCACGGCAAGGTCATGGCGATCGTCGAGCAGACGATCAGCGCCGGCGAGTTCGTCGTCACGCGCGAGGAACGGCGTCGGCTGGTCGAGGAGGTGATCGCAGACGTCGAAGGCTTCGGGCCGCTGGAGCCGCTGCTGCACGACGAGACGATCACCGAGGTCATGGTCAACGGCCCGGACCACATCTACATCGAGCGGAGCGGCAAGATCCAGCGCGTCGATGCCGCCTTCCTGAACGAGGAGCACGTGCTCCGGATCATCGACCGGATCATCACCCCGATCGGACGGCGCATCGACCAGACGAGCCCGCGGGTCGACGCCCGGCTGCCCGACGGCTCCCGCGTGAATGCGGTCATCGAGCCGCTGTCGCTCATCGGCCCGGTGATCACGGTCCGCAAGTTCGCCGCCCGGCCGTTCACGGTCGACGACCTCATCCGCTTCGGCACGGCACCGGCCGAGATGTTCGAGTTCCTGAAGGCCTGCGTCGAGGTGAAGCTGAACATCTTCGTCTCCGGCGGCACGGGCTCGGGCAAGACGACGACGCTGAACGTCATGTCGTCCTTCATCCCCGAGGACGAGCGGATCATCACGATCGAGGATGCCGCCGAGCTCCAGCTCCGCCAGGTGCACGTCGTGACGCTGGAATCCCGGCCGCCGAACCTCGAGGGCCAGGGCGAGATCACGATCCGCGACTTGCTGCGGAACGCGCTCCACATGCGACCCGACCGGATCATCGTGGGCGAGTGTCGCGGTGGCGAGGCGCTGGACATGGTCCAGGCGATGACGGTCGGGCAGGAAGGCTCCCTGTCCACCGGGCACGCGAACAGCTCGCCGGACATGCTCCGCCGCCTCGAGACGATGGTCCTGATGTCCGGCTATGAGCTGCCGCTGCGCTCGATCCGCGAGCAGATCGCGTCGGCCGTCGACCTGATCGTCCACACGGCCCGGCTCAAGGACGGCTCCCGCAAGATCGTCAACATCACCGAGGTCTACGGGATCGAGGACGACGAGATCCTGACCCAGGACATCTTCGCGTTCGAGCAGACCGGAATCGTCGACGGGAAGATCGAAGGGGTCCTCAAGCCGACGGGGATCCG
>CAVTHS010000010.1:0-365803 GCA_963734535.1 uncultured Chloroflexia bacterium
CTACCTTCCCTGCGTGTACCAGTCGAGCACCCGAAGCGCACGGAGCGTGTTCCAGCGGCTGGGCGTGCCCTCGCCATCCTCCATCGGGAAGTGGTCTTCGCCCGCGTGGACGTTCTGGAGCGGCCACCGGCCGTCGGGATCCCGATTGCCCTCGACGACCCCGATCGCCTCGGCGATGCGCCCGTCGGGCTCGGCCTCGGCGGCGCGAAGGTACTCGAGTGCGCGCAGCACGTCGTAGTGATACCAGTGCGGGAACGAGAAGCGGAGCCAGCTGGGCTCGATCACCTCGCCGGTCGACTTGCGGCGGAAGAGGCGGCGTTCCAGCATGTATTCGTCGCCACGGCGGCGTGCCGTCGCAACCTCGGCCGAGCCGCCGGTCGCCCGCTCGTGCTCGAGCAGGCCCTCGAGGACGTTGATCGTGGTCCCGAACAACGACACCGTGGCGCCGTTCTCGACCTCGCAGTTCCAGCCGCCGTCGGGGAGCTGCTCGCCAAGGAGCCGGTCGACGAGCGGCGCCATGTCCACGCCGAAGTACGAGCCGGTCGCCACGACGTTCCCGTTGATGCACGGCTCGACCTCGCCCTCGAAGAACCGGTTGCCGGCCCAGGGGCTCTCCCACGGGGAGCCGTCCCCCCACCTGACGTGCTCCCGGACGAGGCCGACGGCCCGCCGGGCGTGCTCGCTCCGGGGGTCGAGCCCGAACCGGCGCAGGAGCTC
This sequence comes from uncultured Chloroflexia bacterium, assembly GCA_963734535.1. Classification (GTDB taxonomy): domain Bacteria; phylum Chloroflexota; class Limnocylindria; order Limnocylindrales; family CSP1-4; genus CTSoil-043. The sequence goes on from CAVTHS010000010.1 coordinate 718, forward strand.
CAGGACGTGGAACGTGTCCGTCCACTCGTGCGACCAGGCCATGCCGCCCCACAGGCCGTCCGGTGCCTGGAGCGCCAGCAGCCGGGCGCCCCAGCCCTCGGTCGCGATCCTCGACCGCTCGGCGGCGATGACGTCCGCCGCCTCGTGCACCAGGTCGCGCATCACCTGCCAGCGGATCGACGGATCGGCGTCTAGCAGCCAGTCGACGACGGTCATGTCCCCCTCCCTTGTGCCTGCCGTCTGGGCAACCGCCACAGACTATCTGCCACTTGCGTGGTTGCGCAAGGCTGCATCACCGCGAGGCATCCGCGCCCGGCCGTCCGGCCGGCGCGTGACGGCAGCGTCCAGCCGACCTGTCGGCGACTGGTCGCGGCCTACTGGTGCAGGGTGTCGAGGAGTGGGTCCCGCTCTCTGCATGGAGGAGCCGGTTCAACGCGAGCTGGACCGGCAGGATCAGGAGCCAGGACTGCTCGACCCCAACTGGACCCAGGATCGGGAGGAGCAGGAGGGAGACGAGCATCACCAGCGGTACCGAGAAGCCGCGGAGCGCGGCGAACCGCGCATAGCGGGCGGTCACGTCTGGCCGCACGAGGCCCGCCCGCCAGGCATACAGCCAGGTCAGCGGCCCAACGAGCCCCGCGGCAGAGAGTGTCATCGCGTAGAAGATGACGGCGACCGCAAGACCGCCGTGCTCGCCGATGACCGCGGTGGGAAACGGGATGAACGCGACGAGACCGAGCAGGACGAGGTTCAGCGCGACAAGCCGCTCGTTGACCTTGGTCACGTACCGGTAGCGGCGCCAGTGCCCGAGCCAGTAGAGCCCAATCGTCGCGAAACTGAGCCCGTACGCGAAGATGGACGGGAGGATCTCGCGGATGGCCTCGAGCACGTGCCCGTCGGTTGTGGGTTCCGGCAGCGGCGGCAGCCGGATCTCGATGATCAGCAACGTGATTGCGATCGCGAACACGGCATCGGAGAAGAACAGCAGGCGCTCGAAGTCGAGCCCGTGCTCATCGGACATCGCTCGCTCACTCACGTCCGGGGCGTTCTCGCCGTGCACAAGCGGGGGTCGCCGCCGCATTCGATGGGTCATGCAGGGAGCACGATCATGAGCGAGGTGTTCACGACGTTAACGGGCTGTCAGCCTGGGCGCGATGAGAACGGCCCAGACGACGACGAGCGCGCCCAATGGCCAACAGGAGAGGACGTCGGGGAGGAGCGGCAGTCCCGGTGAGGCTCGGGGAGCGCATTTCGGCAACCTCATGGTGCGTGTCGACGTGGGCGCTGCGGCCGATCGGTGACGTGGCCGGCGGGAATGGTAGCGACTGACCCGATGCGTTTCCAGACGCAAGTGCGTGGATCGCGCCTACCTTTTCGCGCTCGTCCGGTCAACTTCCCTGCGCGAACCAGTCGACCCCGGCCGTCCGGATCCCGATTGCACTCGGTCGCGATCCTCGCCCCCTCCTCGCGCCTTCAGCCCGCCAGCCGCTTGTACCGGATCCGGTGCGGCTGGTCGGCCGCGGTGCCGAGCTCCTTGTGGCGGAACGCTTCGTAGTCGCTGACGTTGCCTTCGAAGAGGCGGACCTGGCTGTCGCCCTCGAAGGCCAGGATGTGCGTGGCGATCCGGTCCAGGAACCAGCGGTCGTGGCTGATGACGACGACGCAGCCGGGAAACGACTCGAAGCCGGCCTCCAGCGCCCGCAGCGTGTCGACATCGAGGTCGTTCGTCGGCTCGTCGAGGAGGAGGACGTTGCCCCCGGCCTGGAGCAGCTTCGCCAGGTGGACGCGGTTCCGCTCGCCGCCGGACAGCGTCCCCACGAGCTTCTGCTGATCCGTGCCGCGGAAGTTGAAGCTCGAGACGTACGCGCGCGCAGGAATCTCGCGGTTGCCGACCCTGACCGCCTCCACGCCATCGGTGATCTCCTCGAAGACCGTCAGGTCCGCGCGCAGCTCGTCACGGCCCTGGTCGACGTAGCTGAGCTTGACGGTCTCGCCGATCTCCACCGTCCCGCCGTCGGGCTCCTCCTGGCCGACGATCATGCGGAACAGCGTCGTCTTCCCGGCGCCGTTCGGCCCGATGATCCCGACGATCCCTGATCGCGGCAGGGAGAACGTCAGGTCATCGATCAGCAGCCGGTCGCCGTATCCCTTGCGCAGGTTCCTGACCTCGATCACCGTGTCGCCCAGGCGGGGGCCGGGCGGGATCGCGATCTCGAGCTCGCGTGTCGTGTCCTTCGCGTCATTCGCCTCGGCGAGCAGGCGCTCGTAGGCGGACAGCCGCGCCTTGCCCTTCGCCTGGCGCGCCCTGGCGCCCATGCGCACCCACTCGAGCTCGCGGGCGAGCGTGCGCTGCCGCGCATCGGCCGACTTCGATTCCCGGGCCATCCGCTCCAGCTTCTGCTCCAGCCAGCTGGAGTAGTTGCCGGAGAACGGGACTCCCCTCCCCCGGTCGAGCTCCAGGATCCACTTGGCGACGTTGTCGAGGAAGTACCGGTCGTGGGTGACGGCCACCACCGTGCCGGCGTATTCATCGAGGAAGTGCTCCAGCCACTCGACCGACTCGGCGTCGAGGTGGTTCGTCGGCTCGTCGAGGAGGAGCAGGTCGGGGTGCTGCAGGAGCAGCCGGGCCAGCGCGACGCGGCGCTTCTCACCGCCCGAGAGCGTCCTCACGTCAGCGTCGTCCGGCGGGCAGCGCAGGGCCTCCATCGCGATCTCGACGTTCCGCTCGACGTTCCACGCGTCGGCGGCGTTGATCCGGTCCTCCAGCGCGCCCTGCTGCAGGCCGATCGCCTCGTAGTCGGCGTCCGGGTCCGACCACCGCGCCATGACGGCGTTGTACTCGTCCAGGAGCGCCTGGACCTCATGCACGCCGTCCATGACGTTGCCCTTGACGTCCTTCGCCGGGTCGAGCTGTGGCTCCTGGCTGAGGTAGCCCACGGTGAAGCGCGCGGTCAGGCGTGCCTCGCCCGTGAACCCGTCGTCGAGGCCGGCCATGATCCGCAGGAGGCTCGACTTCCCCGCACCGTTCGGGCCGATGACCCCGATCTTGGCGCCCGGGAAGAACGAGATGGAGATGTCCTCGAGGACCGTCCGATCAGGCGGGTAATGGCGGGCAAGCTTGTAGGTGCTGTAGATGAACTCGGCTGGCATGGCGGCGCAAGCGTACCGGCCCTGCAGCAGGTTGATCTCGTCGCTTGTCACGAACGGCTGCGCGAACCACGATATGCGCGATCTGCGCGCGGGCTCGGCGCGTAGACTCCGCCAACCGCAAGGATCGCCAGGCAGGTCGGGCGGTACAGGACGCTGGTGGCATGAGGACCGCCCGATGAAGTTCGGCGTTCATCTCCCGCAGATCAGCTGGGACGAGGAGCCGCTCTCACTGGAACGCCTGCTCGCCGTCGCGCGGGCAGCGGACCGCCTCGGCTTCGGGACCATCTCGGCCAACGACCACCTCGTGTACGGGCGGCCCTGGCTCGACGGGCCGACCGCGCTTGCGGCGGTCCTTGGGGCGGCTCCCGGGGTGCGCCTGATGACGAGCGTCGCGCTGCCGGTCGTGCGCGGACCGTTCGCCCTGGCCAAGGCATTGAGCGCGATCGACGTCCTGTCGGGCGGTCGGGTCGAGGCCGGCCTCGGGCCCGGCTCCTCCGCATCCGACTATGCGCTGGTCGGAATCCCATTCGACGAGCGCTGGCAGCGCTTCGACGAAGCCGTCGCTGTCATGCGCTCACTCTGGGATCGTGAAGCCCAACCGTTCGTCGGCCGCTACTACGACACGACCGATATCACCCTGGCCCCTGCCCCGATACGTCCGAAGGGGCCGCCGGTCTGGATCGGGAGCTGGGGGTCGACGGCGGGCCTGCGCCGCGTGGCACGGCTTGCCGATGGCTGGCTGGCTTCTGGCTACAACACGACCCCGGAGGCGTTCACGAGAAGCTGGAGCACGCTCCGCGGCATGTTGGAAACGGAGCGTCGGGATCCATCCACCTTCCTCTCCACGATGGCGACGGCCTGGCTCTACGTCACGGACGACGAAGCCGAAGCACGGGCCGTCAACGAGCGTCTCAGTCAGATGGTGCGACGGCCCCTGGATGAAGTGCAGGGCCGCCTCCCGGTGGGCTCACCCGCCGCCTGCGTGGACCTCCTGGGGCGGTACCAGGCGGCCGGCCTGCAGCGCGTCCTGCTCTGGCCGGTGAGGGACGAGGTGCAGCAGCTCGAGCGCGTGGCTGCGGAGATCATCCCCCAGCTCGGACGTGCGTCCTGACCGGAGTGCAGGGCAGGTCCAGCCGAACAGGTGTCCGGACTTGACGTCGTCGTCATACAACCGTATGGTTGTATACGTGAGAGCCGACTTCGACGCCGACCACGTCTTCGCTGCCCTGGCGGATGCCACCCGGCGCGACATCGTCCTGCGGGCGCTCGACGGTCGCGAGGGCGTCGTCGAGCTCGCCGGGCACTACCCGATGAGCTTTGCGGCGGTGCAGAAGCACGTCGCCGTGCTCGAGCGTGCCGGCCTCATCACCAAGGAACGCACGGGCCGCCGCAAGGTCGTGCGGACCAACGTCGAGGGGCTCCAGCTGGCTCGGAGCCTGCTGGACCAGTACGAGGCGCTGTGGCGCGGACGCGTCGAGCGCATGGCCAATCTCATCACCGACACCGAGGGGGACGACTCATGACTGTCACCGCTGTCCGCAAAGATCCCGAAGCCCTGACACTGACCCTGACCGCCGAGTTCGACGCATCGCCGACCAGGGTCTGGGAGCTGTGGTCCGATCCGCGCCAGCTCGAGCGCTGGTGGGGTCCACCGACGTATCCCGCCACCTTCACGGCCCATGACCTCACTCCGGGCGGGCGCGCCCAGTACCACATGACGGGGCCCGGCGGCGACCAGCCGCACGGCTACTGGGATGTCCTGGAGGCAGATCCGCCGCACCTTCTCGTCTTCCACGATGGGTTCGCGAACGACGACGGCACGCCGAACCCGGACATGCCGGGCTCGGGCGCTCGCGTGACGATCGAGGCGATCGATGGCGGTCGCACGCGGATGTCGATCGAGAGCCGCTTCCCGAGCACCAGTGCCATGGAGCAGATCCTGGCCATGGGCATGGAGGAGGGCCTCACGCTGGCGGTCGGCCAGATTGACGCCATCCTGGCGGAAGGAGTCGCAGCATGATCACGAAGACCGAGGCGAGCACGCATACCCTTGCCGCGCAGGATGCCGTCCTGACGTATGACGTCCGGCGGGCCGACTCCCCTGCCCCGGTGCTGCTGCTCATCGGATCGCCGATGGGCGCCGGCGGGTTCGCCACGCTTGCCGGGCACTTCACCGATCGCACGGTGGTGACCTACGACCCGCGCGGCGTCGAGCGCAGCACGAAGGCCGACCCCACCAGCCCGTCCACGCCCGAAGAGCATGCGGACGACCTGCATCGGCTCATCGCCGAGCTCGGCGCCGGCCCGGTGGACCTGTTCGCCAGCAGCGGTGGCGCGGTGAACGCGCTCGCCCTGGTCGCGAGGCACCCGGAGCAGGTTCGGACGCTCGTCGCGCACGAGCCGCCCCTCGCGGCGATCCTCCCCGATCGCGAGGCGGCGCTCGCCGCCTGCCGTGCAGTCCACGAGGCGTACCTGCGCAGCGGGTTCGGCGCCGGCATGGCGCAGTTCATCGTCGCCGTGAGCCACCAGGGGCCGTTCGGTCCCGACTACGCCGGCCAGCCAGCGCCCGATCCGGCGATGTTCGGGCAGCCCACCGAGGACGACGGCACCCGGAGCGACCCACTCCTGGCTCAGAACATGATCTCCTGCACGCACTTCGAGCCGGACTTCGAAGCGCTGCGGGCGGCCTCCACCCGGATCGTGATGGCGGCCGGCGTGGAGTCGGAGGGCACGATGGCGTCGCGGGGCGCGTTCGCCGTCGCGGACCGGCTGGGCATGACGCCCGTGAGCTTCCCGAGCGGCCACGGCGGCTTCCTCGGTGACGAGTACGGGCAGCCCGGCGATCCCGATGGCTTCGCCGCGAAGCTACGCGAGGTCCTGGCCGAGGCGTGAAGTTCGCGACGAGCAGCCGCCGACCGTGCGGTGTCCTCGTCGCCTAGGAGGTGGCGAGCGCCGCTCGCATCACGACGCGGTCCGGCTCGATCCCCGTCCAGAGTCGGAAGCCTCGGGCGCCCTGGTTGACGAGCATTCCCTGGCCATCCAGCGTTCGGAGTCCGGCCGCGCCGGCCTCGCGCAGGAGCCGGGTCAGCGGCGGATGAACCACGACGTCGGCGACGAGCGGGCCTGCGGCGCGAGAGAAGTCGAGCTCCGGGCCGGCATCGGGGTCGTTGAGGCCGAGCGAGGTCGCGTTGACCACCAGGTCGACCGCCGCTCCGATGGCGATCGGCGCCGACCAGGCCCGAACGCTGCTGCGGGCCGACGTTCGGCTGGCGATCAGGTCGGCCAGCCCGCGGGCCCGGGTCGAGTCGCGGTTGACGATCTCGATCGAGCGGGCGCCGGCGAGGGCCAGCTCCACGGCGACCGCACGCGCCGCTCCGCCCGCGCCGAGCAGGCAGACCCGGAGTCCCTTCGGGTCCACGACGGCCTCGAGCGACTCGAGGAACCCCTTGCCGTCGGTGTTCTCGCCGAGCCACCCGTCGCCCTCGGCGATCACGCAGTTGACGGCGCCGATCAGCGCGGCCGCCTCGGTCAGGCGATCCATGTGCCCGACGACCGCCACCTTGTGCGGCACGGTGACGTGGAAGCCTCGGAACCCGAGCGCTGCAAGGCCGGCGACAGCCGGCGCCAGCCGTTCGGGCAGCACGTCCATGGAGACATAGCGCCAGTCCAGACCGTGGTGCGCGAAGGTCGCCTCCAGCATCGGGCCGGTCGGGTTCCCGGCCACCGGGTGGCCGATCAACCCGACGAGGGAAGGCATCTCGCCGGTCGACGCGGGTACGGACACGGTGGTCTTTGCCTCCAGGCGGAGCTGTCGGGCAGGGTGATGGGGTCCAAGGGGTTCTGGCACGCGGAGTTCGGAGCTTCTCCCACTGTAAGCCACGGTGCAGCAGTCGCGACGATGATGGCGACCCGCCGAGAGTTCGACGATCTTCTGGCTTCGCCCGGTCAGTCTTCGCGACTACCGGGGGTACACTCCCGGAGAGGCCGAACGACTCCGGCGCATCGTCACCGCCAACCGTGAGAGCCTCGTGAGGCAATGGGATGAGGCATGACGACGAGGCGCGTGGCCTGGAGGCGTTCCGACGACGTGCAGGCCGACGAGCACTGCGCCCTCACGGTCCGCACCGGCGGGCTCTCGCTGGTGGGCACCATCCTGGGCGCCGAGGGCGGCATTCCCGTCCGGGTCGAGTACCGGGTCATGGCCAACGACGCGGGCCTGACGACCGCTGTCCACGTTCGTGAGCTGCGAGGATTCGAGGCGCGGACGATCGCCCTGGCTCGCGACGCCAAGGGTGGTTGGACCATCGACGGCAAGGCCGCGCCGGCGCTCCGGCGATGTACCGACGTCGACCTCGGCTGCAGCCCGTCCACCAACACGCTGCCGATCCGCCGGCTCCGGCTTGGCATCGGCGCTTCGAACACGGTCCAGGCGGCGTGGGTCCGGTTCCCCGAGCTCACGGTGGTCAAGGCGGCGCAGACGTATACCCGCCTCGACGAGCTCACGTACCGGTATGCGAGCGGCGCCTTCGAGGCCGAGCTGAGCGTGGACGATGACGGCCTGGTGACGGACTACGCGGTCTGGCAGCGCACCGGGATCGCCATGGGTCCCGACGACACGGAGCCGCTCGACACGCACTCGTAGCCCGCGGGAGCGACCGCCAGGCCGAGCGCACGGCCGCATCCAGGGCAGCCCCGCGGCCGATCCGCTCCCGGTGCGCTAGGGTACGGCCGCGGCCCGTCCGGGGGACCCAGGTGCGAGATCGGGAGTCGAGATGCAGTTCGGGATCTTCAGTGTCGGCGATGTCACCCCCGATCCCACCACCGGTCGCGCGCCGAGCGAGGCCGAGCGGATCGCCGCGATGGTCGCCATCGCCCTGCGGACCGAGGCGGCCGGCCTGGACGTGTTCGCCACCGGCGAGCACCACAACCCGCCATTCGTCCCCTCCTCGCCCACCACGATGCTGGGCTATATCGCCGCCCGGACCGAGCGGCTGATCCTCTCGACGGCGACGACCCTGATCACGACCAACGATCCGGTGAAGATCGCCGAGGACTACGCGATGCTCCAGCATCTCGCCGGCGGCCGGGTGGACCTCATGCTGGGCCGGGGCAACATGGGCCCGGTCTACCCGTGGTTCGGACAGGACATCCGCAACGGAATTCCCCTGGCGTACGAGAACTACGCCCTGCTCCGCCGGCTGTGGCGCGAGGACGTCGTGGACTGGGAGGGCAAGTTCCGGACCCCGCTGGTCGGCTTCACCTCGACGCCCCGTCCGCTGGACGGCGTGCCGCCCTTCGTCTGGCAGGGCTCCATCCGCAGCCCCGAGATCGCGGAGCAGGCCGCCTACTACGGCGACGGCTTCTTCCACAACAACATCTTCTGGCCGGCAGAGCACGTGAAGCGGATCGTGGCGCTCTACCGCCGCCGCTTCGAGCACTACGGGCACGGCCCGGCCGACCAGGCGATCGTGGGCCTCGGCGGCCAGACCTTCATGCGCCCGAACAGCCAGGACGCGGTGCGCGAGTTCCGGCCGTACTTCGACCATGCGCCGGTCTACGGCGGCGGCCCGTCGCTCGAGGAGTACATGGAACAGACGCCCCTGACGGTCGGCAGCCCGCAACAGGTCATCGACCGGACGCTCGCCTTTCGGGAGATCGTCGGCGACTACCAGCGCCAGCTGTTCCTCGTCGACCATGCGGGGCTTCCGCTCGACATCGTGCTCGAGCAGGTGGACATGCTGGGCGAGCTGGTCGTGCCGGTCCTGCGCCGGGAGTTCGCGATCAATCGGCCGCCGAACGTGCCCGATGCGCCACTTCATCCGCGGGTCCTGGCGGCGCAGGCAGCGCTCGCGGCCCAGGCCGCCCAGGCTCCCCGGCCGGCGGCGACGGCCGTTGCAGCCCCGCCTGCGGCGGGGCGGGACGCATGAGCGCGGCAGCCATGCGCTCGCTCGTGGTCGTCAGCGCCGGGCTGAGCCAGCCCTCGTCGACCCGCCTGCTGGCGGACCGCCTGTCCGCCGCGGTCGATCGGCACCTGCGCGAGGCCGGAATCGAGCCACGGATCCAGGTCATCGAGCTGCGCGACCAGGCGAAGGACCTCGTGAACAACCTCCTCGCCGGCTTCCCGAGCCCGGGTCTCCAGGCGGCGCTCGACGCCGTCCTGGGGGCCGACGGCCTGATCGCCGTGACCCCCATCTTCAGCGCCTCGTACAGCGGCCTCTTCAAGCTGTTCTTCGACCTCGTCGAGCGGGACGGCTTCGCGGGCAAGCCCGTCCTCATCGCGGCCACCGGGGGGACGGCCCGCCATTCGCTCGCGCTCGAGCACGCGATGCGACCGCTCTTTGCCTATCTGAACGCGGCGGTCGTGGCGACTGCCGTGTACGCCGCGACCGAGGACTGGGGAGGCGGCGGCGCTGCGGCCGACGGAAGCCTGGTCGGGAGGATCGATCGGGCGGCCCTGGAGCTCTCCGCTGCGATGTCAGCCCGGGGGCCCGCCGCCCCGAAGGATCCCTTCGGCGACCCGGTCCGGTTCGACCGGCTCCTGGGGTCGTAGGCGGTTTCCAACGGGTCTGTTCAGCCTCCCCGCCACACGGTGCCGGAACCGGTGACCTCAGCGCGGGTGCCCGTCACCGTCTGGCGCTGATGCCGGCTCGCGGGCCGGGACGAGCACCGCGGCAAGGATCCCGGAAGCCACGCAGGCGCCGATCCCCAGCATCACGGCGCCGCCGAGCGAGCTCGCCGCGATGACGCCCGAAAGAGCCGCTCCGATCGGGAAGCCGACGAAGTTGAAGCCCATCGAGATGGCGAATGCGCGCCCGAGCCAGGCTGGATCCGTGCGTCGCTGGCGAACCGTGAACAGGGCGATGTCGAGCGGGCCGTTGACCAGGCCCACCAGGAACTGGCCGGCGCCGATGAGAGCCAGGCCGAGGATCGGGTCGATGGCGCCAGGAGACCCGGCAGGCCCGGCGAGCGCGACCGGAACGACGAAGGCGATCGCCGCCGCATAGCCGAACGGCGGCAGCACGAGCATGACCCACTCGCGGCCCCGGGTGTCGATCCGGCCGAACACGAGAGCGGAGACCATCCCGGACACACCCGAGATGGCGAACATCAGACCGACAAGCGCCTCGTTCGCACCCAGCTGGCGCAGCACGAGGAGCGGCACCACGATCGTCGTCATGCCACCGGCCAGGTTGAGAACCGAGATCGACACGCCCAGCCCGCGCAGCGTCCGGTTCTGCCAGACGTAGACGATCCCGTCCCGGGCATCGCCCAGGAGCGATCCGGTCGCGGTCACCTCGGTCTGTGGATCGCGGACGCCGACCATGCTCAGTGCCGTCAGGCCGTAGGCGAGGCCGATCACGGACAGCGCCACCGGGCCGCCGCCGAAAGCCACGAGCGACGCCGCGATGGGCGGACCGAGGATGGTCGCCACCACGTATCCATTCGAGTCGATCGCGTTGACCCGCTCCCACAGGTGGTGCGGGAACGATCAACGGGAAGAGCGTGCGCAGCCCGACGGCGCTGAAGATCGAGGTCAGCGACATGACGGTGGCGATCAGCACCAGCAACCAGGAGGGGAGGGAATGGATGCTCGACAGGCCGGCGACGACGACCAGGGCGGACGCCGCGACCACGTAGTCGAGGATCATGAGGCGGATTCGACCGTGCCGATCGAGCAGCACGCCGGCGATCGGGCTGATCGCGATCCCGGGAAAGATGCTCGCGAACGTGACCAGGCCTGCCAGCTCCGGTGAGTGGTACTCGGCCAGGGTGAACAGCACGAGCGCGATGGCGACCATCGCCTGCGCGATCCGCGCGAGCGCCATTCCCAGCAGGATCCGCCCCAGCGTCGGCACGCCGAGGAGCGCGCGATACGATCGATCGGCCGGACGCTGGGTCATGGGCGAGACATCGTACCGGGGCGGTGACAGGTGAGCCGGCGTGCCCTGCACTGCCTGCTGGCGAATGTGTCGCCCCGACGCGGAGGCGGACATGGACATCATGGAGGGCTGTTCGGACGCGTCGCTCTGCGCGGACGGGTTGCGGGCTCCCCGGACAGGGCGCATCCTCCTGGCATGGTCAGCGACGTCATCGATCTCACGCGGCGCCTCGTCTCCATCGAGTCCGTCAACCCGACGCTCGCGCCGGGAGGTGCCGGGGAGGGCGAGATCGCGCGGTTCGTCACCGCATGGGCCCAGGACGCCGGCCTGACGGCCGAGACGATCCCTTCCCCCGACGGGCGGCCGAGCGTCATCGTGCGCGGCCCGCGCACGGGCGCCGGTCCGACCCTGATGCTGTGCGGGCACCTCGACACCGTCGGCCTCGGCGCGATGGAACACCCGCTGGATCCCCGTCTCGACGGCGACCGGCTGCTCGGGCGCGGCGCCTACGACATGAAGGGCGGCCTGGCCGCCGCGCTCGTCGCGTGCCGCGACGCGAGCCGCGCCGGCGTCAACGGGCAGGTGATCGTCGCGGCCGTCGCCGACGAGGAGCACGCCAGCCTCGGCATCCAGGCCGTCCTCGAGCAGGTCACGGCCGACGCCGCCATCATCACCGAACCCACCGAGCTCGCGGTCGGGATCGCCCACCGGGGGTTCGCCTGGATCGAGATCGAGGTCCTCGGCAAGGCGGCCCATGGCTCCCGGCCGCACCTCGGCGTCGACGCCATCTTCCGGACGGGCCCGGTGATCGCCGCGCTCGAGGCGTACAACGCAGGGCTCCAGGGTTCGGCGCACCCGCTCCTCGGTCCGCCGCTGTTGCACGCGTCCCTCATCGCGGGCGGGTCGGAGATCGCCACGCTTCCCGATCGCGTCCTGCTCAGCGTGGAACGCCGCACGATCCCCGGTGAGACGCCGGCACAGGTCCTGGCCGAGATCGACATGGTGCTGGACGCCTGCCGCGCCGCCGACCCGGCCCTGCGCGCCTCGGCACGCGTGACGCTCGCCCGGGACCCCTTCGAGATCGACGCTGCCGATCCGTTCGTGGAGCTGGTTCGCGCCGCCGCGGCAGGGGTGCTGGGCGCCCAGCCGGCGATCGAAGGACTCTCCTTCTGGGCAGACTCGGCGTTCACCGCGGCAGCCGGAATCCCGACGCTGCTCTTCGGACCCGTCGGCGCCGGCGCCCACGCTGACGACGAATGGGTCAGCGCCGAGAGCGTGATCGCCTGCGCGGCTGCGCTCACCGCCACGGCCCGCGCCTTCTGCCGCTGACAGGCCGGCTTCCGGGTCGGATCGATCGCCGGGTCAGTCCGCGCCCGCGTGGACGATGAGCTCGAACTGGCGCCACAGGATCGCCACGAGCAGCGCCGAGCCCACGAACCCGAACCAGAACGGGGCGGTGATCCCGTAGGACCGTGCGAGCAGGCCGCCGAGTGGCGTCCCGACCACCAGCCCGCCGACGATCGCCACCCGGTAGACGCCCGTCACGCGCCCCAGCAGCTCGTCGGGCACCGCGCGCTGACGGACGACGGTCGACGTCGTGCCCCAGACGAACGCGTGCGCCCCGAACACCACGAGCGTGACGAACGCGATCGAAGGTGACGTGGTCAGGGCGAGCACCAGGTGGGTGCAGGTCTCGATGACCAGCCCGACGCGCATGATGTCGGCCAGCGAGAAGCGCCGCTCCAGCCGCCCGTAGAGCGAGATCCCGAGGACCCCACCGATCGCCACCGCGGTGGTCAGGAGCCCGAACCCCACCTCGTCCATCCGGAGTCGCTCGCCTGCGTACAGGACCAGCACCGACCATGCCGCCCCGTACGTGATGTTGAACGTGAAGATGGTGACTGCGAGCGTTCGCATCGGGGGATGGGCCATGAGCCACCGGATGCCTTCGACCATCTCTGCGCGCAGGCCGCTCCCCTCCCCTGGCCGGCTGCGCGGGCCGGTCACGACGCGCGAGACGAGCACGGCTCCCAGGGCGAAACAGGCCGCATTGGTCGCGAACGGCAGGGCCATGCCAACGGCGAACAGGAAGGCGCCGATCGGCGGCGTCAGCAGCTGGTTCGTCAGCAGGAACGCACCCTGCATTCGCGCGTTCGCGATGCCGAGGTCCTGGCGGGCCACGAGGCCCGGGATCAGCGTGCTGCTGGCGGAGTCGGCGAAGGTCTCCGCGGTCCCCAGGACGAACAGCACCGCCAGCACGATGGCGATGTTGACCGCACCGGTCGCGATCACCGCGACCAACGCGCCGAGCACGATGGCGCGACCCACGTTCACCACGACGACCATCCGGCGCCGGTTGAACCGGTCCGCCGCCGCCCCGCCGAGGACCCCGAACAGCAGGACCGGGAGGTACTCGCTCATGAGCGCCATCGAGACGAGGAACGGATCGTGCGTCTGTGACGCGACGAGCAGCGGGCCGGCCGAGATGACCACGCCGTCGCCCGCGTTGTTGATGATGGTCGCTGCCAGGAGCCAGCGGAAGCTCCGTCCGAGCCTGCTCGGGGCGACGGTCTCGGCGATGCGGGCAGGGAGGGGGCGCATGGGACAGAGGGTACCAACGCGCCTGGCGCCTCAGCGGGCGAGTCGGGGCGAACGATCAGGCGCCACAGGTGCGGGCGCGGGGTCCGTGGGCGCTGCCGACGTGTGCTGTCCTGGTCGCCAAGGCGGTCGAAAGCTCGCTCGCGGCCGAAGGGCTACCATCCGCACCTACCTCGGCCCGGGCCGATCGCTCGAGCCAGTCGAGTCGCCCGCCGCACCACCGATTGCCGTGAGGAACAGGATCAATGGAAGCGTCCCCCTTTGACCCGACCGTCGATGTCGCGACCCCGGACAACGATCCGGCGCTCGGCCTGGAGCGGCGAGCCAAGTTCGAGATCCTCGGCGCGATCCTGCTGGGCATGTTCCTGGCGGCCCTGGACCAGACGATCGTCGGCCCGGTCCTCCCCCGGATCGTGACCGAGCTCAAGGGCGCCGACTACTACACGTGGGTCGTCACGATCTTCCTCGTGACGAGCACGATCACCGTCCCGGTCTACGGCAAGCTGTCCGACCTCTACGGTCGCCGGCCAATGCTCCTCTTCGGAATCACGCTCTTCCTGGTCGGCTCGGCCCTGTCGGGCCTGAGCCAGACGATGTGGCAGCTGATCCTCTTCCGGGGCATCCAGGGGCTGGGAGCGGGCGCCATCTTCCCGATCGCCCTCGCGGTCATCGGCGACCTGTTCACGCCGGCCGAGCGCGGCAAGTACCAGGGCCTCTTCGGGGCCGTCTTCGGGATCGCCTTCCTGATCGGGCCCGGGCTCGGAGGGTTCCTCACCGACAGCTTCAGCTGGCACTGGGTCTTCTTCGTCAACCTGCCCATCGGCCTCGTCGCGCTGGCGGTCATCGGCCGGCTGCTTCCGAACATCAAGGGGCGACGGCGTGACATCCGGATCGACTATCTCGGGGTGATCACCCTGACCCTCGGGCTCATGCCGATCCTTGTCGGGTTGACCGTCGCCGAGACGTCGCAATGGAGCGATCCGGCAGTGTGGGGCAGCATCGCGGCCGGGGTCGTCTTCCTCGTCCTGTTCGTGCTGGTCGAGGCGCGGGCCGCGGAGCCGATCATCCCGCTCCACCTGTTCCGCATCCGCACGTTCAGCGCCTCGATGGGCGCGATCTTCCTGGCGACCTTCGGGTTCGGGGCCGCGATCATCTTCCTGCCCCTCTACTTCCAGATCGTCGAGGGCGCGAGCGCCACCGCCTCGGGCTACAAGCTGCTGCCGTTCCTGGGTGGCCTGATCATCAGCTCGATCGCCTCGGGCATCATCGTGAGCCGGACCGGCCGCTACAAGGCGGTCGTCCTCGCAGGGCTCGTGATCCTGGCGATCGGCCTGGCCCTGATGTCCAATCTCCGCGCCGACACGCCCGACCTCCTCCTGTCGGGCTGGATGTTCGTGGCCGGGTTCGGCGTCGGCCCGACGTTCGCCGTCTTCACGATCATCGTCCAGAATGCGGTCCCGTTCAGCGAGCTGGGCGCCGCCACCGCCGATCTCACCCTGTTCCGCCAGATCGGCACGACGATGGGCCTGACGCTCGCCTTCACGTTCTTCCGCGACAACCTGACGTGGGGCCTGCTCCACGACCAGATCGTGGCCGCCGGGGCGCCCGCCGCCCTCGTGCCGACGAGCCCGCCGCCGGGCTTCGACCTCGGCTCGCTGACATCGGTGACGAGCAACGGCGATCCGCTGGCATTCCTGACCCAGCTGCCGGCCCAGCTCCAGGGGGTGTTCATCCAGGGGTTCCACCAGGCGTTCACGATCGCGCTCGCGAACTCCATGCTGCTCGGCGTGGGAGCAGCGGTGCTGGCGGTCGTCGTCTCGCTCCTTCTCAGGGAGGTCCCGCTGCGCGGGCGCTTCGGGGCGGAATCCGGGACCGATGGCCGTCGCGCCCCTGATCCGGTGCGTTCGACCCGCGTGCCGGTGCTCGACTGACCAGCACCCCGGGATGACGCAGCGGGGCCTGCTCCTGTTCGGCCTGTTGTCCGTCATCTGGGGCATCCCGTACTTCTTCATCCGGATCGCGGTGGCCGAAGTCACGCCGGCCACCCTCGTGTTCGCGCGCACGGCGATCGCGGCGCTCGTCCTGCTGCCGATCGCCATCACCCGGGTCGACCTTCGTGCCGTGCTCCGGCGCTGGCGCTGGGTCGTCGCGTTCGCGGTGGTGGAGATCGCCGTGCCATGGGTGCTCCTCGGATCCGCGGAGCAGCACATCTCGAGCTCGCTCGCCGGGCTCCTCGTCGCGGGCGTCCCGCTCGTCGGCGGCGCGATCGCGCTGACCACGGGAGGCGCAGATCGCCTCGGCCAAACGGCAGTGCTCGGGCTGCTCGTCGGCCTCGCCGGCGTGGTCGCGATCGTCGGCGGCGACTTCGAGGCGTCGGACGCGACGGCGCTGCTCCAGGTGGGGGTCGTCGTCGTCGGCTACGCCGTCGGACCCGCGATCCTCTCGCGACGCCTGGGAGGCCTGCCCTCCGTCGGCGTGATGGCACTCTCGCTCGCGTTGTGCGCGGTGGTGTACGCGCCGATCGCCGTCTTGCAGCGCCCGCGGCGATGCCCTCGGCCAACGCGCTCGCCTCGGTTGCGATCCTGGCGATCGTCTGTACCGCGGCTGCGTTCCTCCTGTTCGCCGCCCTGATCGCGGAGATCGGGCCGGTCCGCGCGACGGTCATCACGTACGTGAACCCGGCGGTCGCGGCCGTGCTGGGCGTGCTCGTCCTCCACGAGACCTTCACGGCCGGCATGGGCCGTCGGATTCGGCCTCGTGATCCTCGGCTCGACCCTCGCGACCCGACCGTCGCGACCGGCCGAGCGACCGGGCGGCGCCCCGCTGAACGCCGTCCGGTTCGCGGCGCCGCCATCGGACGGGCCGGTCGCGTGACCGACGGGGCATTCCGGGCCACGGGGCAGACGCACGGAGTGCCGACGATCCGGGTCGGGAGCACGGCTCGGTGGGCCTCACGGCGGCCGACATCGACGTCGACCGCGCGAGTCGTCTGCCTCGCGCTGCGCTGGGCGCCCGAGCGCAACGTCAGGGTCGCGGATGTGGAGGGCGACATCCTGGCCGCCGATCGAGCGGGCGGGGCGGCCTGAGCTCGACCGTGCGGTGCCGGATCAGGTCCGGAGGACGACCGGCCGCACCCCGTACACCCTGCCCTGCCTGAGCGCCAGGTCCTCGAGCTCGGTCGTCGTCCGGACGTCGTAGGTCGCGAGCTCGACCAGCGCAGCAGCGGGCAGGTAGCGGCGACCTGGGTCGCCGACCAGGATGTCCATGCCGGAATCGCGGGCACGCTGCAGCCACGGCAGGACGCGCGAGGCCAGGCCCGCCTCATACCAGCAGTCGCCGGCGAGGATGACGTCCGCGTCGGGTGGCTCCTCGTCGAGCACGTCGCGGCAGAGCGCGGTCACGCGACGGCCGTTGGCGCGCGCGTTGAGCTTGATCGCTGCGACGGCGAAGGCGTCGATGTCGGCGCCCGTCGCCTGCGCCGCTCCGGCGCCCATCGACGCGATCGCGCACAGCCCGGAGCCGGATGCGAGGTCGAACACCCGGCGACCCGCCACTGCCTCCGGATGCTCTCGCAGGTAGCGGCTGATCGCGAGCCCGCCGGCCCAGGCGAACGCCCAGTACGGCAGGGGCGCGTCCGGGTCACCCGTCTCGACCTGGACGGCGTGCATCAGCGGCATCACCTCGTCCGCCAGGTGGAGGCGGACCTCCTCGAGACCCGGCACGGGTCGGAGGAGCGTGTGGCGGAGGACGAAGGCGCGGGCCGAGGCAGCCATCGGAGGCATCGCCTACCGGAGCGTTGCCAGGAAGCGGAAGACCGGAAGTGCCGTCGCGTAGCCATCGGCAAGCAGGTCGGGCAGTCCGGGCGAGCAGACCTCGGCGTCCGACAGCCGGCGTCCGAAGACGACGTCCTTCCAGCGGAACATCTCCGCCATCGGATGATCCGGCGGGTAGCCCGCCGGGATACGCTTGAGCGAGTCGTGCGTCCGGACGCCGCCGAACCAGGCGACGAAGGCAGGCTCCTCGATCGCCTCCCGCACCCGATCCGGCGTCTCGACGATCGCTCGCCGCAGGGCATCCAGCCGTGGCTTCTCGGCCCTCCACATCCCGCCGCCGGCGTACATCTCGCCCGGCTGGAAGTTGAAGTAGCCGCCGTTCCCATGGGCGCCGGCGTCGACCCCTTCCCCTGCTGCATCGGGGGCATCGATCCACGGGAAGCTGGCCCCGAGGTGGACCTTGTACGGCGACTTGTCCCGGCTGAACCTGACGTCGCGGTAGATCCGGAACGGTGAGCGATTCGGGTCAGCGTCGAGCGGGATGCTGCGGGCCGCCAGCCGATCGGCCAGCGCCACGCAGAGCGCCTCGAGCGGCTCCTTGAGCAGGCGCTCGTAGTCGGCTTTGCGGGGCTGGAACCAGGCGCGATCGTTGTTCTGCGCCAGGTCGGTCAGGAACTGGATCGCGCTGGGCGTGAATCCGGCGAAGGGTTGTGCGGCGACAGCCATCGGCGACCTCCTCGGCGACGATGGTCGGTCCTGGGACCCGCGAGATCAAGGGGGATCCGCGTGACGCGGCCGGGTCGACCGAGTGAGTTGCCGCGAGCGTGCGTACGGCGCCGCCGCGACGCCACCCATATATGGTATCGTGGGTGGCATGGAGAAGACGACCGTCTACCTCACGACCCAGCAGAAGCAGGCGCTGGCAGATGCGGCGAGGGTCGAGGGTCGGAGCGAGGCCCGCCTGATTCGCGACGGGATCGAATCCGTGACGGCCAGGCACCGGGTTGCCGGGCTCGCGATCCCGCTCGCCGAGGGCCTGCCGACCGGCCTGGACGGCCGCCCGGCGGATGACGTTCGCCGCCCGCGGTGGATGCCGCGTGACGAGTTCGTGTCGCGGTTCGTCGCCCAACCCGCGGATCGTGGCCTGCTGGACGAGATCCGCCGAATGGAGCCGGACACCACCGACGACATTCGCATCCCGTGAGCGACGGGCTCGCCGACACCACGCTCTTCGTCGCACACGAGTCCGGGCGGCCGCTGCGAACCGACGCGCTGCCAGACCGTCTCGCCGTCTCGATCATCACGATCGGCGAGCTGCGAGCAGGCGTCCTGGCCGCAGGTGATCTCGCGTCGCGGGCTCGCCGGCTGGCGACGCTGACATCCGCGCTCGCTCTCGACCCGGTGCCCGTCGACGCCGGCGTCGCCGACGCGTGGGCGTGGCTTCGCGTTGCGCTCCGCGACATGCGGCTCCGGATGCCCGTGAACAACTCCTGGATCGCGGCGACGGCGATCTCGCTCGGCGTCCCGATCGTGACGCAGGACGACGACTACCTCGACGTTCCGGGCCTGGCCGTCATCCACGTCTGAACGGGGCGTTCACCGCGTCGCTCGCCGCGACGTCGGCGCCCGGCTGCCGGCTCGCGCGTGGCGCGATACCGTACCGCCATGACCCCTGACCTGGCGGACGGCCGGCACCTTCGCCTGCCCGGCACCCGAAATCTCCGCGACATCGGCGGCTACGCGGCGCATGGCGGCCGCCAGACGCGGTGGCGAACGCTGTACCGAACGGATGCGCTCGATGTCATCCCGCCCGCGTCGCAGGACGCCCTGCGCGACCTCGGCCTGCGGACCGTGGTCGACCTTCGCTGGCCCCATGAGCTGATCGAAGCGCCAAGCGTGTTTGCCACGGGAACCCGCGTTCGGTACCGGAGCATTCCGCTGATGGAGGACGACCCGACCCCGGCGATCGGCCTCGCGGCGACCTACCGGAGGATCCTGGACGAGCGAGCGCCCCAGCTCGCCGACGTGGTCCGCACCCTGCTGGAGCCCGGTGGGCTGCCGGCCGTGATCGGCTGTGCCGCGGGCAAGGATCGGACCGGGGTGACCATCGCGCTCCTGCTCTCCGCCGTGGGGGTCGCGCCCGACGTGATCGTCGCGGACTACGTCCTCACCGCCCGCGCCTTCAGCCACCCGGACCCCGACGATCCTCACTTCCTCGACTGGCGGGCAGGGCCCGTCGAGCTGGAGTGCCCGCCGGAGTACATGGAGGCGATGCTCGGTCACCTGGAAGCTCGCCACGGCGGCGCCGGCGACCTGCTGCGCCGAAACGGCCTTTCCCGGGCCGACCTGGAGCTTCTCGTCGAGCGCCTGACCGAAGCTGCGCACGGGTGACCTCCCCGCGAGCGGCGCCAGTCGCGACGATCACGAGCGCCCGGGCCAGGCCGGCGGGCGCCACGGGCCGAGGGGCGCCCGGCTCGGGGGCGACGGGCCCCTGGCGGCCGACGGGCGCCTGGCGGCCACGGTGCTACCCTGAGGACGCCCGAGTCGCCATTCCGCGGTTCGAGGCGCGCCCAGGATCGGACACAACCCCCATGGCTCGAACGAAGTTCACCACGCCCGAAGCACTGATCGTCATCTCGACAGACGGCTACTTCGACGTCTACCCGTCGGGACGGCTGCTCGCCAACGTCAAGCCGGCATATCGCGGGACGATCGACCTGCTCGACCGCGACGTGCGGATGGGCAACAAGCTCACCGTCCGACCCGATTCGATCGCCCTTCGCGTGGCGGTGGCGTCGTGGTCGTCCGAGCACGGGTCGGCTGCGGTCCGTGGCGATCTCGGTCGTGGCCGTGACGGCAAGCAGGTGGTTCCGGCCGCCTGACCGGACCGGGGCGCCAGACCGCTCGCGACGCGGCACCCGTGGACGTCGACGCCGATCGCGTGCGCCTCGAGCAGGCGCTCGCCGCGTGCGGGGTCCCGTACGAGCTGTTCCCGTGTGATCCCGCCCTCGCGGACACTGCGTCGTTCTGCGCGGCCTACGGCTTCGACCCGGCCGACTCGGCGAACACGATCATCATCGTCGGCAAGGCGGAGCCTCGCCGGTACGCGGCGTGCGTCGTCCTTGCGCCCCATCGGCTCGACGTGAATCGCGCGGTCCGGGCGCGGCTCGGCACGCGCCGGACGTCGTTCGCGGCAGCCGACGAGACGCGGGATCTGACGGGCATGGAGATCGGCGGCGTCACGCCCTTCGGCCTGCCGCCCGGGCTCCCGCTGTGGGTCGACGCCGCGGTCATGACCCGAGGGCGGATCGTCCTCGGCGGGGGAAGTCGAAGGTGGAAGGTGATCGCGCCGCCACGGATCCTGCTCTCGCTCCCGGAAGTCGAGATCGTCGAGGGCCTGGCGTCGGATCCGAGCTGAGGGTCGGGAGGCTGGCCAGGTTGGGCGGCTCGCTCGTGCGGCGCCGGCCCGCGACGGGACTTCGAGCGTCGGGTAGGCTGCCCCCGACATGACAGCCCGCCAGTTCCCAATCCGCGTCGGCGCGCGATGGCGCCCGTTCCTCCGCCTCTTCGGAGTGCGGGCCGGCAACGCGTTCGTCGAGCTGAGCGACGACTTCGACGCGCATTTCGGTCGCTTCCGTCTCCGCACGCCGCTGGCGAACATCGTGTCGTGGCGGATCGAGGGCCCGTGGCTCTGGATCACGGCGATCGGCGTGCGCCTGAGCATCCGGCACCGGGACCTGACGTTCGGTGGGTCGCCACGGGGCGGCGTGCGTGTCGACTTCCGGGATCCGCTCCGCATGGGGCCGATCCGGGTTCCCGCCCTCTACGTCACCGTCGAGGATCTCGAGGGGCTGGCGGCGGCGCTCGAGGCGCGCGGGATCCCGGGCAAGGACGCGCGCCGGCACTGACCTCGGCCTGGCGCGGAGCTGAGTCCGGCGACGGATACGGCCTGCCCTGGAGCGCGGCGCGGCTTCCGGGCGCTCCGAGCCCACCCAGACCCGAGCCGACTGCCTACCCCTCGGCCGTTCCGCCCTCCCGCCGGGCTGATCGTGCCTCCAGCCAGGGTGCGGCCAGTCTCGCCCGCCGTTCCGGGGACAGGAGGTCGGCTGCGTGGAGGGCCATCACGGCCCCCTCGATGACCTCCAGGGCGGCCTCGCCACCCGCCCGGTCGTGCGGCGGGAGGTCCTCAGCCTCCTCGACCACCGCCGCGAGCAGCGGGATCCGGTCGAGCAATGGGCCGACCACATGCGTCAGGTCGCCCCGTTCGTGCTCGGACAGGACGAGGTCGGCGAGGTGCAGCTCGTCGCGCAGCTCCGGGGTCCAGGCGGCCGCCAGGCGCGGCAGGTCGCCGAGCGTCAGTGCATCGAGCGCCGTCGCCAGTCGCTCGCGGGGATCGTCATCCGGGGGACCTGCCGAGTCCGTCATCGATCGAGCCTACGCGCCTGGGACTCAGCGCGCCGGCCTGGCCCGGAGGTGGGCGAGGAGCCGTTCGGCGATGACGTACGACCGGCCGCCGCCCATGACCAGGACGACGTCGCCGTGCTCGACGCGCGGGGCGAGCCAGTCCGCCGTCGACTCGACCGAGCCGGGCGCCCAGGCCGGCGCCCCGCCACGGGCGCTCACGGCGTCCGCAAGCGCCCCCGCGGAGGTGATCGTCGTGTCAGGGTCGCGACCCGCGTGGATCGCCGCGATCACGACACGGTCCGCCCCGGCGAGGACCTCGGCGAACTCCCCGAGCATGGCGGCCGTGCGGTGGAACGTGAGTGGCTCGTAGACGGCCCACAGGCGCCGGCCGGGGTAGCGGTCGGCCACGGCGGCGAAGGTCGCCGCCATCGCGGTGGGGTGGTGCCCGTAGTCGTCGAGGACCACGATCCCGTCGACCTCCCCCTTCAGCTCGAGGCGGCGCGCGACCCCGGCGTACGTCCCGAGGCCGTCGACGATCGCGGCGACCCCGGCTCCTGCGGCGCGCGCCGCCCCGGCTGCGACGAGCCCATTCTCGGCGTTGTGCCGGCCCGGCGGGCCGATCCGGGCAGTGACGGTGCCCCGGGCCGACAGGCCCGCGATCTCGAGCCTCCCCTCCCCCGCCGCGCCGACGTTCCAGCGCCCGGCCAGCCCGCTGGCCGCACCGCGAGCGGTCGCGAACGTCGCGGCGAGCACGGCTGCGGCAGCCGTCGGGTCCTCGTCCGCGCCGATCACGCGCACCGCCACCAGCCGGCCGGTCCAGTCGCGCAGGCCCGCGAGCACGTCACGAACACCGGGATCGCCCGCATTCGCGACGAGCACAGGATCGTCCCCTCCCCCGTCGAAGCAGCGGATCCAGGCGCCGAACGCCGCGACGACTGCGGCCCGGTCGGGAAACACGTCCGGGTGGTCCCAATCGGCGTTCGTGAGCGCCCCGATCGCCGGGCGGTACGCGTCGAAGTTGCCCGCATACTCGTCGGCCTCGACCACGAAATGGCGTCCGCCGCCCAGGCGAACGGTCGACGGCCCCGGCCCTCCGACGAGCGCCTGGGGCAGCAGCGCCCCCACGAAGCCCGAGGGGTCGAGCCCCGCCTGCGTGAGCAGGTGGAGGAGCCAGCCCGTCGTGGTCGATTTGCCGTGCGTGCCGGCCACCCCGATCAGGGCCGCCCCACGGGTCGCCGCAGCGTCCGCCACCAGCTGCTGGACGCTCGTCGCCGGGATCTCGGCCGCCCGGGCGGCGACGAGCTCGGGATGGTCGGGCTGAACCGCCGTGAGGGCCTTGGTCACGGCGATGCGGTCGACGAGGGGCAATCCCGCGTGCGAGACGTGCTCCGGGTCGTGGGTCCAGCTGAGATGGATCCCGGCATCCTCGAGCGGCGGTGTGTACGGCGAGGGGCCGCCCGCATCGCAACCTGACGCCCGCGCTCCCACCTGCTGCGCGAGGAGGCACGCGGCCGCGGCGGCCGCTCCGCCGGCGCCGATGACGTGGATCCGCTGCCCGGCGGGAATGGGCCGGGCGGGCCGGGCGGGCTCCAGGCCGGCGCCGATCTCCGCGGCGTCGCGGTGGATCACGGCTCCGGTGGTGCTCCGGAGTCCCCTGCCGGGCCCGGCTCGGGTTCGGGCTCCGGCACGGGATCCGGCTCGGGCTCGGCCTCCGGCGCGGGTTCCGGCTCGGGCTCGGGCGCAAGCTCTGGCTCGGCCTCCGGCGCGGGTTCCGGCGTCGACCCGGCGTCCGGGATCCGGCTCGGGCTCGGCCTCCGGCGCGGGTTCCGGCTCAGGCTCGGGCGCGAGCTCGGGCTCGGGCGCGGGTCCTGGCTCGATCACGGGCTCGGCAGCCGATTCCGCCCCGTCCGGGCTGGCCTCGGGCGTGGCCTCCTGATCCACCTGCGCCTCGGTCCCTGGCTCGGGCTCGGTAGCGGGCGGGAGGGCCACGGGCTCGACATCCCCGAACCGGTCGACCGACGCCCAGCGACGGTCGAGGAACAGGTGCAGCACGGTCGGAAGGGACGCGGAGAATGCGGCTCGAAGCGCCGGCTCGAGCTCCTCGTCCCGTTCGATCCGGGCGCCCAGGGCGCCAAAGCCCTCTGCGACCCGGACCCAGTCGACCGGGCCGAGGTCTGTCGCGACCGGCGGGAAGCCGCGCCGCACCTGGTGGTCGTGGATCGTGCCGTACTGCTGGTTGTCGAACACGAGCACCACGGGGTGGACGCCCTCGCGGATCGCCGTCTCCAGCTCGGCGATCGTCATCCCGGCGCCACCGTCTCCGGCAAGGGCCACGACCGGCCGCCCCGGTCCCGCGAGCGCCGCCGCGACCGCCGCGGGGATTGCGAAGCCCATCGCGCCGGCCGTGGTGCCGAGGAACGTGCCCGGCCGTCGCAGGACCAGTCCCCGGGCCGCCCACCCGCCGAAGTTGCCGGCATCGGTCGTCACGATCGTGTCGGGCGACAGGACGCGGTTCAGGGTCGCGACGACGCGGCCAGGATGGACCCCGGGCCCATCCCAGGGGCTCTCGTCGACCCGACGCGCGTCCTCGAACGCGGCGCGGTCCGCGGCCATCGCGGCACGCCGTCGCTCGAGGCCCGCGGAGTCCAGGACGCCGGCGCCAAGCACGCGGCGCGCCTCGCGCAGGAAGGTGCGTGCGTCGGCCGCGAGCGCGATCGTGGGCGCGGCCACGCCGGGTCGCGACACCAGGGGCTCCACGTCGACGTGCGCCCAGCGCGTCCCACGAGCCGGGATCGCGTACTCGTAGGCGGCGACCTCGTTGAGGCGGCAGCCGAGCACGAGGATCGCGTCCGCCTCCTCCAGCCGGCGTCGGACGGTCGCCGGGGCGAAGTAGCCGCTCATCCCGAGGTAGCGCGGGTTGTCGTTCGGGAAGACGTCGGGCCGGCGCCACGCCGCGACGACCGGCACGTCCACGAACTCGGCAAGGCGAACGAGGTCCGCCGTCGCGCGCGACCGCAGGACGCCACCTCCCGCGAGGATCACGGGCCGCTCGGCATCGAGCAGGAGGTGCAGGATCCGGCGAACGTGGACCGGGTCCGGCGACGGCATGCGGGACGGCCCCAGCGCCGTCGCGGAGACCGTGCGCACCGGCGCGTCGGCGACCACCTCGCTCGAGGAGGTCCTCCGGGAGCGACAGCAGCACCGGGCCCGGCCGCCCGGTCGTGGCGCGACGGAGCGCCTCGTCGAGGATGCCCGGCAGCGCGGCAGCGTCGCGAACCTCGCGCGCCCAGCGGCAGTACCCGCCGATCGTGGCCGCGAGGTCAACCTCCTGGAACGCCTCGCGACCGCGGACGGACCGCTCGACCTGGCCAACCAGCGCGATGACGGGGAGCGAATCCGCGTGGGCGACGTGGAGGCCGATCGCCAGGTTCGCCGCGCCGACCGCCCGCGTCGCAAGCACCACCGTCGGGTGGCCGCTCAACGCCGCGGAGGCCGCGGCCATGAACGCGGCGCCGCCTTCGTGACGCGTGGCGACGACCCGGATCCCTGCGCCAACGAGGCCGTCGAGGAGCGGGAGGAAGCTCTCTCCAGGGACGGTGTACGCGACCCTGACCCCGGCCGCGGCAAGGGCGTCGGCGATGAGGCGGCCCGCCGTCCGCGGTGTCCCGGTCACGGATGTCCCTTTCCTAGCGGTAGTTGGAGAACTGGAGCGGAACGGTCTCGTCGAGCTCGCGCAGGCGGGTGATCACCTTCTGGAGGTCATCCTTGCTCTTGGCGCTCACCCGGACCGCGTCCCCCTGGATCTGGCCCTTGGCCTTCGGGAACTCGTCGCGAAGGATCTTGGTGACCTTCCGGGCGAGGTCGTCCGGGAGTCCGCTCCGGAGGCCGACGTGCTGGCGAACCTTCATCCCGCCTGCCGGCTCGATGGGCCCCCAGTCGAAGATCTTGAGCGAGAGGCTTCGTCGAACCGCCTTGGTCTCGATCAGCTCGCGGATCGACTTCGCCCGGAGCTCCGAGTCGGCGAGGATCGCGAGGGCATCCTTCTCCTGGGTGATCTCCGCCGTCGCGCCCTTGAAGTCGAAGCGCGTGGCGATCTCGCGCCGGACCTGGTCCAGCGCGTTTCGCAGCTCCTGGGCATCGAACTCGGAGACCACGTCGAAGGAGAACTCGCCAGCCATCGGTTCCTCCGTGTCACCCGGCGC
Source organism: uncultured Chloroflexia bacterium (assembly GCA_963734535.1). Classification (GTDB taxonomy): domain Bacteria; phylum Chloroflexota; class Limnocylindria; order Limnocylindrales; family CSP1-4; genus CTSoil-043. The sequence continues at coordinate 26,725 of CAVTHS010000010.1, forward strand.
GCACGCCGGGGTCCTGCAGTCGTTGCGCAAGTATGCCGATCGCGGAGGCGCCTGTCCCTCAGCCGGCGCTGCGGGCCGCGGCGCGGCCAGCGGGATCCTCCGCGCGGACCCCACCCTTCGCCGCGGCCGTGTCCGCCGGATCCGCCTGCGGTGCCCCACCCGCCGCCCCCGCCGCGATCGCGGTCGCCCGCTCCACGAGGAGCTCGAGGGCGGCGCTGGCGCTCGCAGCCTTGTTCGCCTCGCGGTCGCCCGACCAGGTGAATCGACGGATCTCGATCCCGGCCGGATCGGCAACGGCCACGTAGACGAGGCCGATCGGCTTCCCCGGCGTTGCCCCCGCCGGCCCGGCGATGCCCGTGACGGCCACCGCAAGATCGACGCCGAGCCGCGCTCGAGCTCCGGCCGCCATCGCCCGGGCCGCCTGTGCGCTCACCGCGCCGTGCTGCTCGATCACCGGCGCCGGCACCCCAAGGAGCTCCCGCTTGATGGCATCCGCGTACGCGACGACCCCGCCCCGGAGGTAGCCCGACGAGCCGGCCACGTCCGTGAGCGCGTCCGCGATGCGGCCGCCCGTGCAGGATTCCGCGGTCGCGACGGTGAGGCCCGCCGCCAGGCAGATCTCCTGGAGACGCTCCGCGAGCGGGCGCAGCCCCGGATCCGCCATCCGCGACCTCAGGTCCGGTTCGTCTGCTTGGGCGGATCGGGCGGCTTGAAGAGCCACGTCTCCGGCGAGCCGCCCGTTCCCAGGACCCCCAGGCTGGTGCCGTTGAGGGTGTACGACGTCGCGCCGGAGTTGCCGGTCCGGACCTCGATCGAGGTGGTGCCGCTGAAGGTCAGCGTCTGCCCGTCGTTGGCGACGAGGCCTCCGCTGCCGGTCGTCTTCGACACCGCGCCGTCGACCCACACCTTGAGCCAGGCACGGCCGCCGGAGACGGCGACGACGAGGTTCACGCCGCGATAGACCACCGTCACGTTGCGCGTGAGACTGGTGGTCTTGCCCTGGCCGCTCGTCGCCACGATCGTGAGCGCCCAGCGGCCGGCAGTCAGGTCGAGGTTGGCGGAGAAGGACCCATCGTCGGCCGGCGTGACCACCACGGGCGCAGGCGTCACGGGCGTGGGGGCCGCGGAGGCGGCGCCCGGCGACGCACGTGTCGGGGCAGCGGAAGCCGCGGGCGCGGCGCCCGGCGGCGGACCGAGGTAGGCCACGGCGACGTTGACCGTCGTCGCGTCCGTGGCGTGACCGGCCACGGGGATCGCCCCGTTCTGGAACGTCGCGCCATCGGCGGGTGAATCGACCGTCAGCGTCGGAGCGACGACCGGGCTGAATGGGACCGTGATGAGGAGCCGGATCGGCTGCACCGCCGCCTTGCCGGTCTTCGGATCCACCGCGCTCACGTCGAACTGGTTCTTGCCGCGGCGGAGATCGACGGTCGCCAGCCACGTGCCGTCACCGCCGGCGGTCAGGTTGAGGGGGTCGCGGCCGGGCGCCTCGATGGTCACCAGCCCGCCAGCGACGGTCAGGCCGCGGAGCGTGTAGGTCGTGGCGTTCTCCGCCACCTCGGTCACCGCCGTCGGCGGCTGCGTGACGTTCAGCAGCGGCGGCTCCGAGAACCGGATCAGCTGGAAGCCGATGTAGGCGAGGATGGCGAGCACGACCAGCGTGACCACCGCCGCGACAATGATGCCGGAGCTGAGCACGAGACCCTTGCGCGGCGCGGCCAGCGCCTGCGGCATGACGATCGCCGGCTCGGGCACGCCCGCCGGGGCGTCCCGGTGCCATTGCGCGATCGCCTCCTCCGGGTCGAGCCCCAGGTACTGGGCGTAGTTGCGAAGGAAGCCGCGGACGTAGACCGCACCCGGCAGCGCTGCGAAGTCTCCCCGTTCGAGCGCGGCCAGGTATGCCCGCCGGATCTTCGTCTCGCGCTCGGCGCGGAGCAGGTCGATCCCGCGCGCCTCCCGGGCCGCGACCAGGCGCTCCCCGAGCGGATCCGCACCCGCGCCCGGACGCCGGTCCGCGGCCGGCTCGCGATCCGGCTCCGTTCCCAGGGGGCGAGCGTGGTTGCGCGTGGTCATCTCTCGTCACCGTCGTCGACGTCGGCGGGTGCCACCCCGGCGTTCGCCTCGCGCCGAAGCACCTGGCGGGCGTTCGAGCCGTCGAACGGCCCGATGTAGCCGCGCGCCTCGAGCTGGTCGATGATGCGCGCCGCCCGGGCGTACCCGATCTTGAGACGGCGCTGCAGCAGCGACGCCGAGGCGCGATCGTACTCCTGGACCACGCCGACGGCCTCGCGCAGGAGCCGGTCCGCGTCGTCGTCGGCGAGGTCGTCGACCGATCCGGTGGACTCCTCGTCGTCCTCGATGATCCCCAGGTCGTAGTGCGGCTCGGCCTCCGCGCGCCAGTGGGCGGTGACGGCCCGGATCTCCCGGTCCGCCACGAAGACGCCCTGCAGGCGGATCGGGCGCGGCAGGTCCGACGGTTGGAAGAGCATGTCGCCGCGGCCGATGAGGTCCTCCGCGCCGGGCGCGTCGAGGATCGTGCGGGAGTCGATCTGGGACGCCATCGCGAACGCGATCCTGCTCGGGAAGTTGGCCTTGATGAGCCCTGTCACCACGTTGACCGACGGCCGCTGGGTGGCGAGGACCAGGTGGATCCCGGTGGCTCGCGCCTTCTGGGCGAGCCGGACGATCGGGTCCTCCACGGTCCGGCCGTCGCGCATCATCAGGTCCGCCAGCTCGTCCACGATGATCACGATGTACGGCAGCCGGTCGGCCGGGTCGACCCGGGTCTCGTTGTACGAGGTGATGTTGCGGGCCGTGGCTCCCGCGAACTTGCGGTAGCGCATCTCCATCTCGCCCACGGCCCACTTGAGGGCGGCCTTCGCGCGGTCCGCCTCCGTGATCACCGGGACGAGGAGGTGCGGCATCCCGTTGTAGTCGGCGAGCTCCACGCGCTTCGGGTCCACCAGGATGAGCCGGACGTCGTCGGGTGTCGCCCGCATGAGCAGGCTCGTGATGAGCGCGTTGACCATGACGCTCTTGCCCGAGCCCGTGGCGCCCGCGATCAGGAGGTGCGGCATCCGGGCGAGGTCGGCAGCACGCGCGTGGCCCGCGACGTCGCGGCCCAGCGCGAACGCGATCTTCGAAGGGATGGCGACCACCTCGGGATCCTCGAGGATCCGCCGGATCGCGACCACGTTGAAGTCCATGTTCGGGATCTCGAGGCCGACGACCGTCTTGCCGGGGATCGGCGCCTCGATCCGGATCGTCCGCGCGGCCAGCGCCATCGCGAGATCGTCCGAGAGGGCTTCGATCCGGCTCACCTTGATCGACGGGTCCGGCTCGACCTCGTACTGCGTGACGACCGGCCCCGCGCTCCAGCGCGTCACCCGGCTGGGGATGTTGAAGCTGGCGAGCTTGCCCACGATGATCGCGGCGTTGCGGGCGTGGTCCATGCCCACGTTCGACGCCCGCGGCACGACGTCCTCGAGGAGCGTCATCGGCGGGAGACGGTACTCGCGGCGCACGGGCGGTGCGGCAACGCCCATGCCGCCTCCCGCGGGTCCGCCCGCCCCGGGGCTGCCCTCGGCGACCGCGACGCGCCCCGGCGCCGTCCCGGCACCATCGGGGAAGAGCGTCATCCGCTCCCCCGTGATCGGGGCCGGCGGCGGCCCGGAGAAGACCGAGGAGACCTGCGCGGGCTGTTCGAACGGCGACGGGATCTCGGGTCGTGCCGCGTCGCGCGCGCTCCGCCCGTCCCGCACGGTGGCACCGCCGCCGGGCGACGGTGCCGCTTCGGCCCGAGAGCGGCGGACCTGCCCGATGGCCGCCGATCCGGCCGATGCCGCGGGCGCCGCGAGCGCGTTGCCGAGGCCCCGTGCGCCGCGACCGAATGGCGCGAGGAGCTCGCGGACCGGCCGGTCGAGCGCGATCACGAGCCCGGCGAGGAGGACGCCGACGAAGACGATGGACGCGCCGAGGGGGCTGACCAGGCGGCCCACGACAGAGGCGAGCCACGCGCCGATCCGGCCGCCCGAGCGCCCGTCGAGCATGCCGCCGTCCGCGAGGAGGGCGATGAGGGCGAGGACCGCGGCATAGGCGATCGCCGACCCCGCGAGCGTCCGGAGCCATCCTGCCCGGACGCCCCCGGCCCGCTCGAGCCAGACCCCCAGGCCGATGAGGACCAGCGGCAGGAGCCAGCGGCCGGAGCCGAACCATGGCGCGATCACGTTGAGGATCCAGTCCGTGAGCGCGCCGCGCCCCTGGAATACGAGCCCGATCAGGATCACGGCACCCAGCACGAGCAGGATCACCGCCACGAGCGATCGTGTCACGTCCGGCGAGAGTCGCGGGAGTCCCGGGCCCGGCGATCGGCGGCGAGGCGCCCGGGTCCGGGGACGCGCGGCGGGAGGGCGGCGGCGCGTCGCCACCTAGACCTCGACGACGACCGGGAAGACCATCGGCCGTCGCTTCGTCTGCTCGTACAGGAACCGCGAGACGCCGTCCTTGATCTGGCTCTTGAGCAGCGCGACCTCGCTGATGTGGCTGCCCGGGTTCTCGATCGACGCCACCACGCGGCGGACCGCCTCGGTCATGATCGGGTCCTTCTCGTTGAGGTGGACGAAGCCGCGCGTGATGATCTCCGGCTGACCGACCACCGCGCCGGTCTGCTTGTCGACCGTGACGACGACCATGAACATGCCGTCGTTGGCGAGCGCGCGACGATCGCGCAGGACGATCTCCCCGACCTCCCCCACCGACAGGCCGTCGACATAGACATAGCCTGCGGTCACGGGCGCCCCGCGACGGGCGCTTCCGTCGGCGAGGATCTCGATCGGCATCCCGTTCTCGATGATGAAGACGTTCTCGGGCGCGACCCCGGTCTCGATCGCCAGCCGCCCGTGCTGGACCTGCATCCGGAACTCGCCGTGCATCGGGATGACGTAGCGCGGCTTCGTGAGGCCGAGCATCAGCTTCAGCTCCTCCTGGCTGGCATGCCCGGAGACGTGCGCCCGCTTGATGGCGTGGTAGTAGACGTTGGCACCGGCCTTGAAGAGGTTGTCGATCGTCCTCGAGACGTACTCCTCGTTGCCCGGGATCGGGCTGGCGGAGACGATCACCGTGTCGCCCGGCTGGATCTCGACGAACCGGTGGTCACGGTTCGCCATCCGGGCCAGCCCGGCCATCGGCTCGCCCTGCGCGCCCGTCGTGCAGATGACGAGCTTGTCGGGCGCGATGTCGCCGATCCGGTCCTTGCCCACCATCCGGTCCGCGTCGTAGGTCAGGTAGCCAAGCTCGCTCGCGATGCGGAAGTTCTGCTCCATCGAGCGGCCGATGACGGCGACCTTCCGGTTGAAGCTGGCCGCGGCGTCGAGGACCTGCTGGACGCGGGCGATGTTGCTGGCGAAGGTCGCGACGATCACCCGGCCGTCGAGCGGCTCCATGATCTCGCGGAACGCCTCGCCGACCGTCCGCTCCGACGGCGTGTAGCCGGGGTTCTCGGCTCGCGTCGAGTCCGAAAGCAGGCAGATCACGCCCTCCTCGCCCAGCTTGGCGAGGATATGGAAGTCCGAGAGCCTGCCGTCCACCGGCGTGTGGTCGAACTTGAAGTCGCCCGTGTGGACGATCGTGCCCACCGGCGTCCGCAGCGCGATCCCCATCGCATCCGGGATCGAGTGCCCGATCCGGAACGGGACGACCGTGAACGGCCCGATGGGGACGACGTCGCCCGGCTCGAGCCCGATCAGCGGGTTGTTGTGGAGCTTGTGCTCCTTGATCTTGTTGCCGAGCAGGCCGCGGGCCAGGGTCGATGCGTAGACCGGGACGCCGGGGAACTCCGGGAGGACGTATGGCAGGGCGCCGACGTGATCCTCGTGGGCGTGGGTGATGAGGAACGCACGGACGTTGGCCCGGTGCTCCTTGAGGTAGGTGATGTCGGGGATGACGAGGTCGATGCCGAACATCTCCTCGTCGGGGAACATCAGGCCGCAGTCGATGACGACGATGTCGTCCCCGTACTCGAAGACGTACATGTTCTTGCCGATCTCCCCCACCCCGCCGAGCGGGATGATGCGGAGCGGCGTGTCGTTGGTGGCGGGATTCTGGCTGGTCATGGCCTCACGTGAAGAGCGTCAGTTGATCGGTCTCGGATGGATGGGGTGTCGCGTCGGGCGGCTCCTCGGCGACGACTTCAGGTGGCGGTGGGGTTGCCCGAGCGCCGGCCCGGCGCTCGCGGAGCTGGCGCGCCTCGACCAGCGCGGCGGGGATCCGGGCCATGTCCGCGAAGCTGGTCGCCTCGACGGCCGCCGCCCGCAGCGCGGCCGCCGGATGGTACATGGCGAAGACGCGGGCATTGGCCGCGCCGGTCCCTGGATCGACGTCGCCGACGCTCCCGTGCGCCCGGCTGATCGTTGTTCCCGGCATGAACCGGCCCATCGAGTGCCGGCCGAGCGTCACCACGAGGGCGGGATCGAGCACCGCGAGCTGGCGCCGAAGGTACGGCGCGCAGGCCGCGACCTCGTCGGGCTCCGGATCCCGGTTGTCGGGCGGCCGGCACTTCACGACGTTCGTGATGAAGACGTCGTCGCGCTGCCAGCCGATCGACCCGAGCAGGCGGACGAGCAGGTCACCCGCCCGCCCGACGAACGGCCGGCCCAGGCGATCCTCGTTCACGCCGGGGCCCTCGCCGACGAGCACCACCTCGGTCATCGGGTCTCCCTCGCCGGGCACGGCGTTCGTGCGGCCGGCATGGAGCCGGCAGGCAGTGCAGGCCCGAACCTCCGCCGCGATCGCATCGAGCGCCGCGCGGCGTTCGGGGTCCGTCACGCGGGCGTCTCCGCCTCCGCAGGCCGCGCGCGGCGCGATGCGGGCGCCACCCAACCGCGCGCAACCAGCAGCTCGGCCAGCTCCACTGCGTTCGTCGCTGCGCCCTTGCGCACGTTGTCGGAGACGCACCAGAAGGCAAGGCCGCGCCCGTCGGGGATCGACGGGTCCTGCCGGACGCGACCGACGAAGACCTCGTCCCGGCCGGCCGCCTGGGTGGCGAGCGGGTAGATATGGGAGGCCGGCTCGTCGCGGACGACCACGCCCGGCACGTCCGCGAAGAGCGCCCGGGCGGCCGCCGGTGTCACTCGCGCGCGCGTCTCGACGTGGACCGCCTCCGAATGCCCGACGAACACGGGGATGCGGACCGCCGTGCAGGAGAGGCGAAGGTCCGGCAGGTGGAGGATCTTGCGGCTCTCCGAGACGACCTTCCACTCCTCCTTCGTGTAGCCGTTGTCGAGGAACGTGTCGATCTCCGGCAGCGCGTTGAACGCGATCGGGTGCGGGTACACAGAGGCTTCCTTGGGAGCGCCCGCCGCGTGCGCGCGGATCTGGGTCTCCAGCTCCGCGATCGCGTCGGCGCCGGTGCCCGAGACGGCCTGGTAGGTGTCGACCACGACGCGCTCGAGGCCGGGACCGTCGCGCAGCGCCATCAGGAGGGGGACGAGCTGCATCGTGCTGCAGTTCGGGTTGGCGATGATCCCCTCGTGGGTCGCGAGGTCATCCGGGTTGACCTGGCTCACGACGAGCGGGATCCCCGCCTCCATCCGCCACGCGCTGGAGTTGTCGATCACCGCGCAGCCGCGTGCGACGGCCTGGGGCGCGAGCTCGCGGGAGACGTCCGCCCCGGCCGAGAAGAGCGCGATGTCGACGCCCTCGAACGCCTCCGGCGTCGCTTCCATCACCGCGACCGGGCGCCCGGCGACGGGGACCGTCATGCCGGCCGAGCGCCCGGAGGCGAGGAGCCGGAGCTCCGCCATCGGGAAGGCCCGCTCCAGCAGGACCGAGATCATCGTGCGGCCGACGACGCCGGTGGCGCCGACGACCGCGACCGTGAGGGGCCGGGGGGTCGTGAGGGACATGGCTCCGCTGCTCGTGAATGGACTGGCGGGCACGGCGCGAGTATACCAGCGTGCCCCCGGTCTCCCGGGGGCACGCGATCGGCGATGCGGGCCGTCCGTGGACGAGCCCGTCGCTGGTCAGCTCTTGGCGAGATGCCGCTGCATGGCGGCCTTGCGGGACAGGTTGACCCGGCCCTGGCGATCGACCTCGGTCACCACGACCATCACCTCGTCACCGACCGAGACCACGTCCTCGACGGAGGGAACGTGATAGTCGGCCAGCTCGCCGATGCGGACGAGGCCCTCCTTGCCGGGCAGGATCTCCACGAAAGCGCCGAAGGTCATGAGGCGGGTCACGGTGCCCAGGTACAGGGCGCCGATCTCGACCTCGCGGGTGAGGGACTCGATCCAGTTGATCGCCTTGCGGGCGTTCTCGCCGGAGACGGCGGCGATCTCGACGGTGCCGTCGTCCTCGACGTTGATCTCCGTGCCCGTCTCCTCCTGGATCTTCCGGATCATGGAGCCGCCCTTGCCGATGATCTCGCGGATCTTCTCCGGGTTGATCTTGATCTTCGTGATGCGCGGCGCGAAGTCGCTCATCGTGTCGCGGGCGGTCGGCAGGACTTCGAGCATCTTGTCGAGGATGCTCATCCGCGCGGCGTGGGCCTTCTCGAGCCCCTGCCGGATGATCGCCTCGCTGATGCCGGTCACCTTGATGTCCATCTGGAGGGCGGTGATCCCATCCCGGGTGCCGGTGACCTTGAAGTCCATGTCCCCGAACGCATCCTCCTTGCCGAGGATGTCGGTCAGGACCGTGAACGTCCCGTCCGCTTCCGACATGAGGCCCATCGCCGCGCCGGCGACCGGCGCCGTGATCGGGACGCCGGCGTCCATGAGCGCGAGCGTGGAGCCGCACGTGGACGCCATCGAGGTTGAGCCGTTGGACGTCACGCACTCGGAGACGAGGCGGATGACGTAGGGGAAGTCGTCCGAGCTGGGGAGCACCGGCAGGAGCGCCCGCTCCGCGAGGTGGCCGTGGCCGATCTCGCGCCGGCCGGGGCCCCGCATCATCTTGTTCTCGCCGGTGCTGTACGGCGGCATGTTGTAGTGGTGGATGTAGCGCTTCTCGGTCTCCGGGCTGATCGTGTCGATCCGCTGCACGTCGGAGGACGGCCCGAGGGTCGCGATCGTGAGGGCCTGCGTCTCGCCGCGCGTGAACAGGCCGGAGCCGTGCGCACGCGGGAGGACGCCAACCTCGACCGTGATCGTCCGGAGCTCGTCGACGCCGCGCCCGTCCATGCGGATCCCCTCGGAGAGGGTCAGCTTCCGGGCAGTCTTCTTGTGGACCAGGCCGAAGAGCGACTTCGAGACGCGGGCCGCTCGGCGGGCCGCCTCGAGCTTCGCCTTCGCGTCGTCCTTCGACGTGCGGCTGGCACGGATGGAGTCCGCGATCCCATCGGCCAGCGTCGTGAGGCGCCCCGGCAGCTCCGCGGCGATCGCGAGGACGAGCGCTGCGGTGGCCTCCGCGTCGGGAAGCGCGCGGTGCGCCTGCTTCAGCTCGATGCCGAAGAAGCGCGAGAGCTCGCCCAGCGTGTAGCTGGGAAGGTCCGGGTAGCCGTCCCGGGCGAGCGTGAGCGTATCGAGATACGTGCCCGGGCGAACGCGCGTCCCGTCGGCGAGCGCAGCCTCGAGGAACGCGATGTCGAACCCGACGGAGTGGCCGACCAGGGTCGCCTCGCCGACGAACGCGAGCGCCTGCCTGGCGGCGTCCGCGGGGCTGGGTGCACCGGCGACGTCCTTGTCCGTGATCCCGTGCATCTGGTTGCCGAAGATCGATCGGCCCGGGTTGACGAACGTGGACCAGCGGTCGGCGACCTTGCCCTTCTTGATCCGGACCGCGGCGATCTCGACCAGGTCGGCCATCTCGGCGTTCGTGCCCGTCGTCTCGACATCAAGCACGACGAGCTCGGCGCCGGCCTTGACCTTCGCGGCGAAGTCCAGCACGGAGCCGGTGCCGGCCTCGAGGAACGGGATCCGCTTCGTCTTGCCGACGGCCTCCTGGAGCTGGAGCTGGATGTCGACGAGCGGCTGGAGGGCGCGGTGACCGAACAGGATGGCCTCGGCCATCACCGACTCGGACAGGATCTTGGCGCCCGCCTCGACCATCATGATCGCGTCGCGAGTGCCCGAGACGATGAGGTCGAGGTCCGACTCGGCCAGCTCGGACATCGTGGGATTGATCACGAACTCGCCGTCGATCCGGCCGATGCGCACGGCTCCGATCGGGCCGAGGAACGGGATCTCGCTGATGGTCAGCGCGGCGGACGCGGCGATGGTGCCGAGGACGTCCGGGTTGTTCTCCTGGTCGGTGGAGAGGACGGTGAGGACGACCTGGACGTCGTCCTTGTAGCCCTCGGGGAAGAGCGGCCGGATGGGCCGGTCGGTCAGCCGCGCCGCCAGGATGGCGGCCTCCGAGGGCCGCGATTCGCGCTTGATGAAGCCGCCGGGGATCTTGCCGGCCGCATACATCCGCTCCTCGAAGTCCACCGTGAGCGGGAAGAAGTCCAGGCCCGGGCGGGGCTCGGACCGGTTGGCGGTGCCGAGCAGGACCGTGTCGCCGTACGTGACGGTGACGGAACCACCGGCCAGGCGGGCGAGCTTGCCCGTCTCGATGGTGAGGGGGCGTCCGCCGAACTCGACGGAAAAGGTGAGGGACACGAGCGTTCCTTTCTCGCTCGCGTCGGGGATGGACCGCTGCCGGCGTTTCGCGCCGACCTCCGGATGCATGAGGCCGGGGCGTTACCCCGGTCTCAGCGGGTGCTCAGCGGCGCAGGCCGAGCCGTGCGATGACGGCGCGGTAGCGCGGCGCATCCTTCTTCACGAGGTACGCGAGAAGGCGCCGGCGCTGGCCGACCAGCTTGAGGAGGCCGCGGCGGGAGTGGTTGTCCTTGGGATACTGCCTGAGATGCCCCGTCAGATCCTTGACCCGCTCCGTGAGGAGCGCAATCTGGACCTCGGGGGATCCGGTATCGCCTTCCCTTGTCGCAAAGTCAGCGACGATCCGGTCCTTGGTTTCCCGCACGAGCGGCACTCGGTCCTCCGACACGAAAACTTGTACTAACCGTTCTTGCAAACGTGCGTACCGTAGCAGGGGCGGGCGGTTCCTGCAAACGCGGTCGGCCCCGACCCGCCCACCTTCAGGCCCATCGGACGAACGATACCCGCAGCCGACCGCCCGTCGGGGTCCCGTTCCTGGCGTCGACCCGGAGCGTTCCATCCGTGGACACGCGCACGACCGCCCGGCTCGGGCGCGCCCGAGCGCTGCCGGGCGCGATCGCCGCCTCGAGCGTGGCCGCGTACGGCCCCGGCGGTGGGAGCGCGACCGGGACCTCGAACGCCAGCGTCGCGCCCCGGCCGTCCATCGACCGATCGGCGATCTGGCCGGTGACCGCGACCCGCCGTCCAAGAAGCTCGCGGGCCGTCGCGAGGTCGCCCGTGGCGATCGCGGAACGGATCTCCGTGCTGCGCACCTGCCGCCCCCGGAGCTCGAATGGCGGGACGACCACGACCGAGAACCCGTCGCGATCGCCGAGCGCGGCGAGCGCCTGGGGCGTCCCGCGCCGTTCGTGGCCGAACGCCGCGTCCGGCGTCATCAGGAAGCCCGCCAGGCCGGTCCGCGACTCGATCGACGCGACGAAGGCGTCGTAGGGCGTCCGGCGGAGGGCTTCGTCGAAATGCTGAACGATTGTCACCTCGACGCCCGCCCGCGCCAGCCGGACCAGGCGCTCGACCGGATCGCACAGGAGCGGCGGCGCGGCGCCCGCCATGATCTCGTCGGGGTGGTGATCGAACGTCAGCACGGCCGGGACGGCGCCCATGCGACCGGCGGCCCGGCGGAGCTCTCGCAGCAGGTAGGCATGCCCGCGGTGCAGCCCGTCGAAGACGCCCACGACGACCAGCAGCGGTCCGTGGCCCGGAAGGAGCGTGCTGACGCCGTGCAGCACCGACGATGGCCCGGTCGCGCGTCGGGCGACGGCCACCGGCAGCGAGGGAGCCTGCTCAGCCACGAGGCGCGGCGGCGGCGCGCGGCACGAGCACCTTGTCGGGCACGAGGCGGCCGCCGGCCCGCCGGGCGATCGCCGCCAGCGACCCGTCCTCGAGCACGAGCCGAACCCGGTCCGCACCCGCCGACGAGCCCGCAGCGGCCGAGGACATCGCGCCTGCCACCGGGCCGCCCGCCGGGATCCCGGACGGCGCCGGGAGCCGGCCGCCCTCCCCGATCCAGCCGCCGTGCGCGACCACGACGACCTCGTCCGGGCGGAGCGTGACGGCGGGAAGGTCGTCGAGGCCGGTGCCGACCGGGATGAGCAGGTCCGCGAAGCGCCCGCTTGCCGCGGCCTCGCGGGCCACGTCGAGGCTGATCGCGTCGTCGAGCGTGAACGGCCCCGCCGCGGTGCGGCGGAGCGCCCCGAGATACGCCGCGCTGCCGACCGCAGTCCCGAGATCGCGCGCGAGCGCCCGGACATAGGTGCCCGCGGAGCAGGCCACGTCGATGACCGCGAGCGGACGGTCCGGATCCGTCCCGTCCCACCGCTCCAGGGAGAGGGCGTGGAAGGTCGTCGCGCGAGCCGGCAGCTCCGGTGAGTGACCGGCCCTGGCAAGGGCGTACGCACGCCGCCCGCCGATCTTGCGCGCCGAGAACGCCGGCGGAAGCTGCAGGTGCGTCCCGAGGAAGCCTGCCAGGGCGGCCTCGACGACCTCCTGCGACGGGGCCGGCCCCTCGCTCGGCGTCAGCTCTCCCTCGAGGTCGTCGGTCGTCGACGACGCGCCGAAGCAGACGGTCGCCCGGTACGCCTTCCTGGCGCCGAGATGGAACTCCACGACCCGGGTCCCAAGGCCCAGGTAGAGCGGGAGGACTCCGGACGCGAACGGATCGAGGGTCCCGCCGTGGCCGATTCGCTTCGTCCCGGCGAGACGCCGCACGAGCGCGACGACGTCATGCGACGTCGGGCCGACCGGCTTGTCGACCACGAGGATGCCGTCGAGCCCGGCGTCGATCCGGCGCGGCCGCCGCTCACGCACAGGGTCGGCCGTCTGCGCCGGGTTCCCAGCGGCGGCGGGCAGCTCGTCCGTCATGGGCTCCTCGTCCGCGACTGGCTCCTCGTCCGTCCTGGACCCCCCGTCGCTCATCTCGCCACGGCCCGGGCGAAGCGGATTGCCACCGGGAGGACGACGGCCGCGGCGTCGGCGAGCGGGAGGTCGACCGACGCGCCCGCGGCCCGGGCATGCCCGCCGCCCCCCCACGTTCCACACAGCGCAGTGGCGTCCACGCCGCCGGGCTTCGTCCGCACGGAGACCCGCGTCGCGTTGTCCTTCTCCTTGAGCAGCAACGCCACCTCGGCCGTCTCCGACTGGGCGAGCAGGTCGATGATCCCCTCGGAGTGCTCCGAGCCCGCCCCGGTCGCGACCAGGTCGGCCAGCTCCATCGTCGACGCGATCACGAGCCCGTCGGCGTGGGACTGGAGCCGCCCCAGGACGCGTCCGAAGAGCGCGAGCTGGGCATCCGGCTTCGTGCGGTAGAGACGCCGGCTGATCTCGGAGAGTGGCGCCCCCGCCTCCACGAGCGCGGCCGAGACCTGGAGGGTGCGGGGCGTCGCGTTCGGGTGGGCGAAGGTGGCCGTGTCCATCACGATCCCGGCCATCAGCGCCGCGGCGAGCCGTCCCTTCCCCAGCGTCAGGGGCACGCCGAGCCGGGTGGCGAGCAGCGCGACCATCTCGCAGGTTGCCGCAGCGCTCGCGTCGATCCAGACGAGGTCACCGGACGCGGCGTTGCTGGCGTGATGGTCGATCGTGAGGACCGGCGTGGCGGCAAACAGCGCGGCGTTCCGGTCGCGGATCGCGCCCACACGCGACAGGTCGCCGCAGTCGCACAGGACCACCAGGTCATAGGCGGCGTCCGGCTCCGGGTCCGTCCGGACCGCGTCGGTGCCCTCGAGGAACCGGTACAGCTCCGGCACCGCATCCGACGCGGCGACGGTCGCCCGCCCGCCGCGGGCGTCGACGATGAGGCCGATGGCGATGGCGGCGCCCAGCGCGTCCGCGTCCGGGCTCTCGTGGCCGATGGCGAGCACGCGGCGTGCCCCGCGCAGGCGCTCTACCACTGCGTCTGGAACCGCCGTCGCGAGCGGTCGCAGGTCGATGCGCATCAGGGCTTCCGGCGCGGTCGCCGGGCGCGCGGAATCGGCCGACCGCCCGGCGAGGCGTGGGCGCGGGGGCGGGGGCGGCCGTCGGTTTCGGGCAGGGCGTCGGGCTCGGGCGTGTCGCCCTCGCGGGGCAGGCGCGCGACCGGTGTCGGCAGGGATTCCCTCACCGGCGCGTCCGCGATCGAGGCCGCCCGGGGTGCGTCGCCGCGCTCCAGCTCATCGAGGATCTGGAGGACGCGCGTGCCATGCTCCATGGACGCATCGAGCTCGACGTGGAGCGCCGGGATCCTCCGCAGGTGAAGCCGGACGCCCAGCTCCCGCCGGACGAACCCCATCGCCCGTTCCAGGGCCGCCAGCGTCTCGCGCCGTTCGGCGGTATCGCCGATCACGCTGACCCAGACCTTGGCGTGCGAAAGGTCCCGCGTCGTCTCGACGTCGGTCACCGTGGCGAACCCGATGCGCGGGTCCGCGACCTCCCGGGCCAGGATCGCGCCGATCTCCTGGCGAAGGAGCTCGTCGACGCGATCCGTGCGCTGGCTCATCGGCGGCCCCTACCGGAGGTTCGAGCGGCTGACCGACTGCTGGGTGAACGCCTCGATGATGTCGCCCTCGGCGAGATCGTGGAACCCGGCGAGGCCGATTCCGCACTCGTACCCCTGGGCCACGTCGCGCACGTCGTCGCGGAAGCGCCGCAGGGAGTCCAGCTTGTCCGTGGCGATCAGCTTGCCGTTGCGGTAGACCCGGACCCCTGCGGTCCGCGGGATGTGGCCGTCGGTCACGAACGACCCGGCGATGACCGTGCTCTTGCCCACCCGGAAGATCTGGCGGACCTCGGCGCGACCCTCGACCTGCTCCACGATCTCCGGCTCGAGCATGCCCTTGAGGGCAGCCTCGATGTCGTCGGTGAGCTTGTAGATGATGTCGTAGAGGCGGACGTCGACCTTCTCCGCCTCCGCCGTCCGGCGGGCCTGCGGGTCGAGCTTCGTGTTGAAGCCGACGACGATCGCGTTGGACGCCGAGGCGAGCAGGATGTCGTTGTCGGTGATGTCGCCGGTGCCCTCGTGGAGGACGCTGATGCGCACCTCGTCCGAGATGATCTGCCCCAGCGCGTGCGTGATGGCCCCCAGCGAGCCGGACACGTCCGACTTCAGGATGATCCGGAGCTCCTTGGACTGGCCCTCCTGGAACTGGTTGAAGAGATCCTCGAGGGTCGCCTTCTGGCTGGTGCCCGCCTGCGCGGTTGCCGCGATGCGGGTCTGCTCGACCATGGACCGGGCGGTCTTCTCGTCCGCCACGACGCGCAGGATGTCGCCCGCCTCCGGGACCTCGTCGAGCCCGAGCACGAGCGCCGCGGACGAAGGGCCGGCCTTCTGGATCCGCTTGCCGGCCGCGTTCTCGAGCGCCTTGACCTTGCCGTAGGTCTTGCCCACGACGACGATGTCGCCGATCCGGAGCGTGCCGGTCTGGACGACGACCGTCGCCACCGGGCCCCGCCCCTTGTCCAGCTCCGCCTCGATGATCGTCCCGACCGCCGGGCGCTTGGGATCGGCCTTGAGCTCCTGGAGATCGGCGACGAGGTTCACCATGTCGAAGAGGTCGTCGAGGCCCTGGCGCGTCTTCGCCGAGACCTGCACGAGCGGGACGTCGCCGCCGTATTCCTCGATGACGACGTTGGCTTCGGTGAGCTCGGTCTTGACCCGGTCCGGGTTGGCGTCCGGCTTGTCGATCTTGTTGAGGGCGATGATGATCGGCACCTTCGCCGCTCGGGCGTGGCTGATCGCCTCGAGGGTCTGGGGCATCACGCCGTCGTCCGCCGCCACCACGATGATCGCGATGTCGGTGACCTTGGCGCCCCGGGCGCGCATCGCCGTGAACGCCTCGTGACCGGGCGTGTCGAGGAAGACGACCCGCTTGTCGTCCTTGACGACCACCGAGGCGCCGATGTGCTGGGTGATCCCGCCGCGCTCCCCGGCCGCCACGGCGGTGCTCCGGATCGCGTCGAGCAGGCTGGTCTTGCCGTGGTCGACGTGGCCCATCACCGTCACGATGGGTGCGCGGGGCACCAGCAACGACGGGTCGCCGTCGACGAAGAGCGTCTCCTTCGTGGCGGGCGCGGGCGCCTCCGTGCGCTCGTCCTCGGCCGTGACCACCGGCGCTTCCGCCTCGTCGGTCTCGAATCCCAGCTCCGTCGCGACGAGGGACGCGGTGTCCCGGTCGATCAGCTGGTTGATCGTGGCGAAGATCCCGCTCTTGATGAGCTCCCGGATGACGTCCGCCGGGTTGACCGCCAGGACCTCCGCGAGCTCCTTGACGGTGATCGTGGACGGCAGCACGACGGCTGCGCGCTCGCGCGGCTCGGCAACCGAGACCGGCGTGAACGCGCCGCCCTCGCGTCGCTGTGGTTTGCGGGGCCCGCGGCGCCCGCGGGTCCCGCTCCTGCTCCTGGCCATCAGGCCCCTCCTTCTTGGTCAACGTGGTTCGGCATCGGGGGTGTCGGGGCTCCGGCCCTGAACGGGTCGAAGAGCCCGGGCGGAATCGGGACGGCGAGCGCACGCCGCAGCGTGCCCTTCGCCATCGCGAGGTCGTGGCACGCGGGATCGACGCACACGTAGGCGCCGCGACCAGGCGCTCGTCCGGTCGCATCGAGCGCGATCGTGCCGCCCGGCGTCCGCACCACCCGCAGCAGCTCGCGCTTCGGACGAGCCGTCCGGCAGGCGACGCAGGTCCGGGTCGGGTGCTGTCGCGGAGGCGGGCCGCCGCCCACGCGCCCCGCTACGGTGTCACCTCCGCGGTCGGAAGGGCCGCCGGAACGTCCGCGTTCGCGGGGGCGCCCTCGTCCGCGACGTCGGCGGCGGGTGACGGCTCGGCGGCGGGAGCGGCCGGCACGGGCGCAGCAGCCCCAGGGACCGGCGCGACTGCCTCCGGCGCCTGCACGTCGCTGCGGATGTCGATCCGCCAGCCGGTCATCTTCGCGGCGAGTCGCGCGTTCTGCCCTTCGCGCCCGATGGCGAGCGAGAGCATCTTCTCGGGGACGATGACGCTCGCGATCCGGTGCTCCTCGTCGATGTGGACGGCCACGACCTGCGCCGGGCTGAGCGCCTTCGCGACGAAGACGGCCGGGTCCTCGTGCCATTCGATCACGTCGATCTTCTCGCCGGCGAGCTCGGCCACGACGGCCTGGACGCGGGCGCCACGCTGTCCCACCGTCGCGCCGACGGGGTCGAGGCCCTCCTGGCGCGAGGCCACCGCGACCTTCGAGCGGCTGCCCGGCTCGCGGGCGATCGCCTTGATCTCGACGGTCCCGGCGTGGATCTCGGGGACCTCGAGCTCGAAGAGCCGGCGAAGGAACCCCTTGTGCGTGCGGCTGACGAGCACCTGCGGGCCCTTCGGGCCGCGGCGCACCTCCAGCACGAACGCCTTGACGTTCTGGCCGATCCGGTAGTGCTCCACCGGCGACTGCTCGGTGGTCGCGAGGATCGCCTCCGCCTTCCCGAGGTCGAGGATGATCGCCCGCGGCTCGACCCGGTTGACGGTCCCGGTGATGAGGTCGCCCTCGCGGCTCGCGAACTGGTCGTAGACGACGTCGCGCTCGGCCTCGCGCAGGCGCTGCAGGACGACCTGCTTCGCCGTCTGCGCACCGATCCGCCCGAATGCATCCTGGCCCAGCTGCTCGGTGACGACCTCCTCGCCGATCTCGGCATCGGGCTTGATCGCCCGGGCCTCGTCGAGGGTCAGCTCGGTGAGTGGATCCTCCACGTCCGCGACGACGAGGCGTTCGCGGGTCACGAGCATCTCGCCGCGCTCCGGGTCGATCCGGACGCGGACGTCCTCGTTGCCGGGGATCCGGCGGTAGGCCGACTCGATGGCGTCGGAGATCGTCAGGACGAGGTGCTCCCGGGGAACGCCCTTCTCGGCGTTGAGCTGGAGGAGGGCGCCCACGAAGTCGCGGCTCATGCGGTCCACCTCTCACACTCGTGTTCGACCGACGGCGGCCGTCCCGGCCGACCGAAAGAAAAACGTGGGGGTCACCCACGTCATGGAGCGGCGCGGTCGAAGTTGCACCGGAGTATACCCCACGCGCGCCGTGCCTCCCCGCCGCGCCGCGTGACCCCTGCCGGTGCGTCGATGCAACGGCGTGGCGCGCGGACGCACCGCCTGCCGGCGGGCGGGCGATCGTACGGCGTCCGGCTACGCGATTGGCGAGGTCGCCCCGACCCCTGTCGGGACGCTGCCCGGGGTCGGGTAGCGCCGCTCCACGTACTCCTCGAGCAGCCCGATGAAGCGGGCCACGATGTCGTCGCCGCGGTACGTGGCGTAGAGCTTGCCGTCGACGAAGACCGGCGCCACGGGCTCCTCGAAGGTGCCGGGGAGGCTGATCCCGATGTCGGCATGCTTGCTCTCGCCCGGCCCGTTGACCACGCAGCCCATGACGGCGACCCGCAGCTCCTCGACACCGGGGTGGAGCTCCCGCCAGGCGGGCATGCGTTCCTTGAGGTGGGCGGTGATGTCGCGGGCCATCTCCTGGAAGAAGACCGACGTCGTGCGCCCGCAGCCCGGGCAGGCGCTCACCTGGGGCATGAAGCTGCGCAGGCCGAGTGATTGCAGGACCTGCTGGGCGACCTCCACCTCGAGCTCGCGGCCTGCGCCGGGCTCGGGCGTCAGGGAGACGCGGATCGTGTCGCCGATCCCCTCGGACAGGAGGACGCTCAGGCCAGCCGTCGAAGCGACGATCCCCTTCATGCCCATGCCGGCCTCCGTGAGGCCGAGGTGGAGCGGGTAGTCGCACTGCGCCGCGAGCCGCCGGTAGACGTCCACGAGGTCGCGCACGCCCGACACCTTCGCGCTCACGATGATCCGGTCGTGGCCCAGCCCGGTCTCCTCGGCCAGCTCGGCGGAGCGGAGCGCCGAGGCCAGCATGGCGTCGATCATCACGTCCCGGCTGTCACGCGGCGCGGCGAGGGCCGCGTTCGCCTCCATCATCGACGTCAGGAGAGCCGGGTCCAGCGAGCCCCAGTTGACGCCGATCCGGACAGGCCGGTCGTGCTCGATGGCGACTCGCACGATCGTCTGAAAGTTGTCGTCGTGACGCTTCGCGCCGACGTTGCCCGGGTTGATGCGGTACTTCGCCAGCGCTCGGGCGGCCTCCGGATGGTCCACGAGGAGCTGGTGCCCGTTGTAGTGGAAGTCGCCGACGATGGGGGTCTCGAAGCCGAGGTCGCGGACCTTGCGCACCATCTCGGGCACCGCGGCCGCGGCCGCCTCGGTGTTGACGGTCACCCGGACGAGCTGCGACCCGGCCGCCGCAAGCCGGACGACCTGGAGCGCGGTCGCATCGGCGTCCGCCGTGTCCGTGTTCGTCATGGACTGGACGACCACTGGGTGGGCGCTCCCCACGAGCACGCCGCCCACGTCCACCGACGGCGTGGCTCGCCGGGGCGGGCGCAGGGCGTCCGCGCCGGTCACGGCGTCCCGCCGCCGCCGACCTGCCGGGCGATGTCGAAGTACGTGATCCAGATCAGGAATCCGAACAGGAAGACGAAGCCGACCAGGTACGTCAGGCGCTCCACGGAGATCGCCGTCTGCGTCGAGGGGCCCCGGCCGCGCACCCCGGCCCGTCGCATGACCGCGGAGCCGCGTCCCAGGAGTGCCTTGAGCAGGAGCACGAGGATGCGGCCGCCGTCGAGCGGCGGGAAGGGCAGGATGTTGACCAGGGCCAGGTTCGCCGAGAGCAGCCCGGCCAGGTAGAGGGTGAAGATGGGCCCCAGCTGCCAGAAGACGTCGCCGACCTGGACCGCGATCCCGACCGGGCCGGTGACCGGCGGCGCCTGCGTCGGATTCGACGCGACGGACGAGACGAGCGAGGCGAGGCCGTCGATGATCAGGCGGAATGCGCTGACCGTCCAGGTCGCGCCGGCACCGATCGCGGTCACCGGGTCGCGGCCGGCATAGGTGCCGGAGAAGCTCAGGCCCGCTCCGCGGATCCCCAGCGCGCCCTTGTCGACGGCCTCGTCGGGGGGCCGGAGCGTGACCGCCACGTCGCGGACCGCGCCGTCCGCGGCGCGCACCCGGAGCGTGACCGCCTGGCCCGCCCGGTCGCGGAGGGCAGCGATCGCCGCCTGCCCGGCCTGCGGGCTCGGAAGGAGGTCGAAGGTCGTCCCGTCGATGGCCAGGATCGTCTCGCCCGACCGCAGGCCCGCAAGGTCGGCCGGGGAGCCGGCCACGACCTCGTTGAACGTGAGGCCGCCCTGCGGCGTGGCAAGCCAGGCGATCCCGGTGAAGATCACGAACGCGAGCAGGAGGTTCATTCCCACCCCGGCGAGCAGGACCAGCAGCTTCTTCGGGAGGCTCGCGACGACGAACGATCGGGGGTCGTCCGATTCGCCGTCCTCGCCCTCGAGCCGCACGAAGCCGCCGATCGGCAGCCAGTTCAGCGTATAGAGCGTCTCGCCACGGTCGCGGAGGACCTTCGCCCGGGGCGGGAACCCGATCCCGAACTCGTGGACGCGGATCCCGAAGAGGCGCGCCAGCACGAAGTGGCCGAGCTCGTGGATCACGACCAGCGAGCACAGGATGAAGACGAAGAGGAGGATCGTGATCGCCCCCTGGATGATCGCCATGGCTCCTCCTACGCGGGTCGCCCGCCGGCGGTTCCCGGCGAGCTGAACGCGGCGCGGACCTCGCGGTCGAGCGCCACGAGATCATCGTACCCCGGCGCCTGCCCGGGACCCGTCCCGAAGCGATCGACGGCCGCCTCGAGGAGGCGCGGAACCCCCGGAAAGTCGAGCGTCCCCTCGAGGAACCGGGCGACGGCCACCTCGTCGGCGGCGATCAGGGCCGCCGTGGCCCGGGACCCGAGCAGCCCCGCCTGGCGGGCGATCCGCAGGGCGGGGAACCGTGCCTCGTCGGGGGCGCGGAAGTCCAGTCGGCCCGCGGCGACGAGGTCGGTGCCGGCGGCCGGCGAGGGTCGACGAGACGGGTACGTGATCGCGTACTGGATGGGCAGCCGCATGTCCGGGGTTCCGAGCTGCGCCTTCATCGACCCATCGACGAAGCGGACGGCCGAGTGGACCACCGACTGCGGATGGATGACCACCTCGATGTCCGGGTAGGCCATGCCGTAGAGCCAGTGTGCCTCGATGACCTCGAGGCCCTTGTTGGCGAGCGTCGCGGAGTCGATCGTGATCTTGGCCCCCATGTGCCACGTCGGATGGCGGAGCGCTCTTGCCGGCGTGATCCCGGGAAAGGCCTCGATCGGCGTGTCGAGGAACGGGCCGCCGGACGCCGTCAGGACGAGCGCGGCGACGCCCGACAGCGCCTCGCCGGCCAGGCACTGCCAGATCGCGGAGTGCTCGGAATCGATCGGACGGAGCCAGCCGAGCGCGCTCGCGAGCGGGTCCCGCGGGTCGGCCGCGGCGCGCTCCGCGGCACGAGCGTGCGCCTCCGCCATGACCAGGTGACCCCCCGCGACGAGCGTCTCCTTGTTCGCGGTCGCGACCACCTTGCCGGCGCGCAGCGCGGCGAGGACCGGCCGGAGGCTCACCATGCCGCCCGTTGCCACCAGGACCAGGTCGACGTCATCGCGGGTCGCGAGCTCGACGAGCGCGTCCGGGCCACGGACACGGAGCGTCCCGGCCGGAAGGTCGAGCGGCGTGACGTCCGCGAGCGCGACCGCGGCGGGCCGATGCTCGCGGACCTGCGATTCGAGGAGCGCAGCCTGCGAGCCGGTCGCGAGCGCGACCACGTGCCAGTCCGCGGCGAGCCCGGCAAGGACGTCGAGCGCCTGCTTGCCGATCGATCCGCCGGATCCGAGCAGGGCGACCCCGCGCGGCCGGTCAGGCGACGAGGACGACATACGCCACCAGGACCGGCGCGGCGAACAGGAACGAATCGACCCGGTCCAGGACGCCCCCGTGGCCGGGGATCGCGCTCCCGGAGTCCTTCGCGCCCGCAGCTCGCTTGAGCAGGCTCTCGGCGAGATCCCCCGCCTGGGCCGCGGCGCCGAGAAGCGGCCCGAGGACCAGGGCCTCGAGCGGAGACCGGCCGCTGATCGCGAGCACGCAGCCCACGCCGACCGTCGCGACGACGAGACCGCCGAGCACGCCCTCGAGGGTCTTCTTCGGCGAGATCCAGGCCATGAACGGGCGGCGTCCGATCGCCCGGCCCACGAGATATGCGCCGGTGTCGAAGCTCCACACGCCCGCGAGCAGGACCAGCACCCAGCGCCGCTCCGGCCAGAAGACCCGGTCGAAGGATGCGGGGTCCGTCCATTGGGTGGTGAGGGTCGCAAGCGCGCCGAGGAGGCCGACGTAGAGGGCGCCGAAGAGCGTGGCCGACCACGCGGTGAAGGCAGCGGTCGCGTCGCGGCGGGCGAACGCGGCAACGGCCAGGCCGATGGCGACCACGCCGACGAGGGTGACGCCGTCCAGGCCGGCAACGCGTCCCGCCAGGTCGACGGCTGCAGCGGGACGGCCAAGCAGGTTGCTGCCGAGGCTCGCCGGGACGGCCGCCGCGGCCACCAGCACGGCCGCTCCCACGACGACGCCCCGGTCGATGACCTGCTGCCCCGCGAGGCGCAGCAGGCGCTCGGCCTCGCGCCCGGCCGCGATCGCGAGAAGCACGGCCAGGATCCCGATCCCGATCCCGCCGGCGGCGAGCGCCACGATGACGACGGGGACGATGATGAGCGCGCTGGTGGTCCGCTCGCGCACGGCGTGCCCGGTCAGCGCCCGAACCGGCGCCCGCGCCGCGCGAACTCCTCGAGCGCCGTGTCGAACGCCTCGGCGTCGAAGTCCGGCCAGAGCGCCGGGCAGGAATGGAACTCGGCGTAGGCCGACTGCCAGATCAGGAAGTTGGACAGGCGCTGCTCGCCGCCCGTCCGGATGACGAGGTCGGGATCGGGCAGCCCGGCCGTGTAGAGGTGCGCCTCCACGGCGGCCTCGTCGATCTGGTCGGCCGGCGTGCCGGCGGCGACGATGGCCCGGACCGCGTCCACGATCTCGGTCCGGCCGGCGTAGTTGAAGGCGATGTTGAGGGTCAGGCGCGTGCCGTCCTCGGTCGCCGCGAGCGCCTCCGTGATCGAGCCGCGGATGTCGGCGGGCACCTCGGCGAGGCGCCCCGAGACGCGCACGCGGACCCCCTGGCGCACGAGCTCCGGCGTCTCCGCGCGGATCGCCTGGTCGAGCAGCGAGAAGAGGCCGGCCACCTCGTCGTCGGAGCGCGCCCAGTTCTCGCGGCTGAACGCGTAGAGCGACAGCACCGCGATGCCGCGCCGGATCGCGTGCTCCACGAGCCAGCGGATCTTGTCGACCCCGGCGGCGTGTCCCTCGAGCTCGGCCACGCCGTGGGCGCGGGCCCAGCGGCGATTGCCGTCCATGATGATCGCCACGTGGACGGGCCGCGGACCGGCCTCGGGCGAGCTGTCCTCCCCGCCGGACAGCGGCTCCACGTGAGCGGCGCGCCGCGCGTCCGTGGGACGGGCGACCTGGGCGCGGCTCACCTAGACCTCGAGGACCTCGCGTTCCTTGGCCCCGCCCACCTTGTCGACCTCGGCGATCTGGCGATCGGTCACCTTCTGGAGCACTTCCAGCTCCCGGTGCGCCTCGTCCGTGCCCAGGTCTCCGTCGCGCTCTTCCTTCTTGATCGCGTCGGCCGCCTCGCGGCGCAGGTTCCGGATCTCGACCCGGGCCTCCTCCATCCGGCGATGGACGACCTTGACGATGTCCTTTCGGCGCTCCTCGGTGAGCTGCGGGATGTTGAGCCGGACCGCCGTCCCGTCGACGTTCGGGGTCAGGCCGACGTCGCTCTTGAGGATCGCCTTCTCGATCGCCCCCAGGACGCTCCGGTCCCACGGCTGGATCACGATCTGGTGCGGCTCCGGCACGCTGATCCCGGCGAGCTGGTTGAGGGGAGTCGCCGCGCCGTAGTACTCGACGAGGATCCGCTCCACGAGCGCGGTCGAAGCCCGGCCGGTGCGGATCCCCTGCAGGTCCCGCTCCAGGATCTCGACGGCCCGCGTCATCTTCGGCTCGATGGTCCCGATGACCTGGCTGCTCATGCGGGGGTACCTCCGGCGATGCGGGTCCCGACCTGCTCCCCCATCGCGGCCCGGCGCACGTTGTCGGGCCGATTCAGGTCGAAGACGATGATCGGAAGATCATTCTCCATGCACAGCGAGACGGCAGTCGCGTCGAGGACACCGAGCCGATCGGTCAGGACGTCCCCGAACGTGAGCTCCGTGTAGCGGCGGGCGTCGGGGTGGGTCAGCGGGTCGGCCTCGTAGACGCCGTCGACGCGCGTCGCCTTGAGCAGGACGGAGGCGCCGATCTCCACGGCGCGCAGGGCGGCGGCGGTGTCCGTCGTGAAGTACGGGTTGCCGGTGCCCGCCACGAAGATCACGACGCGGCCCTTCTCGAGGTGGCGAATGGCGCGGCGCCGGATGTAGGGCTCGGCCACCTCGTTCATGGCGATCGCGGTCATCACCCGGGTGGGGACCCCCACACGCTCGAGCGCGTCCTGCAGGGCCAGGCCGTTCATGACCGTGGCCAGCATGCCGATGTAGTCCCCGGTGGCCCGGTCCATCCCGCGTGCGGCGGCCGCCATGCCGCGGAAGATGTTGCCGCCCCCGACCACGATGCCGACCTGGACGCCGGCCGTCCGGGCGGCCCCGATCTGGCCGGCAATGAACGCGCAGAAGGCCGGGTCGACGCCGTACTGGCGCTCGCCGAGCAGCGCCTCGCCGGAGATCTTGAGCAGGATCCGGCCGTGGCGAGGCGCCGACGCGGCGCCGGCCGTCGCCGACGCGGCGCCGGATGTCGCCGACGCGGCGCTGGATGTCGCCGTCCCGGCTGCGGCCTCGCTCACAGCTCCTCGCCGAGCGCGTAGCGGGAGAAGCGACGGACCCTGATGTTCTCGCCGATGTTGGCGATCGCCCCCGTCACGAGATCGCGGACGGTCAGGTCGGTGTCACGGAAGGGCTGGTCCATGAGGCAGACCTCGGCGTACCACTTCTTGAGCTGGCCCTCGACGATCTGCGGCCGGATGTGCTCGGGCTTCTTCTGGGTCGCCTCGTCCGCGAGCAGGGCGGCCTTCCGCGCCTCCAGCTCCGCGGCCGGGATCCGGTCGACGTCCACCCACGTCGGGGCGAGGCCCGCGACCTGGACGGCCAGGTCGTGGACCAGCTTCTGAAACTCGTCGGTCCGCGCGACGAAATCCGTCTCGCAGTTGACCTCGATGATGACGCCCACGCGACCGCCGGGATGGATGTAGCTCGAGACGAGGCCTTCGCGCGCATCGCGCCCGGCCCGCTTCGCGGCGGCGGCGAGCCCCCGGTCGCGGAGCAGGGCGATGGCCTTGTCGAGGTCGCCGTCCGACTCCTCGAGGGCACGCTTGCAGTCCATGAAACCGGCGCCGGTGCGCTCGCGCAGCTCCTTGACGTCGCTCGCGGAGAAGTTCGCCATGGGTGAGTGTGTCTCCTGTCAGGTTCGGTCGGCCGGGCGCGCGCCTGGCCGGGATGGGAAGTCGGTGTGTCTACTCGGCCGGGATGGCGAGGTCGGTCGCGGGCGAGGCGTCTGCCGGCGCGGCGCTCACCGCTCCGGGCAGCAGCGCTTCGTCCTCGACATCGGGCTCGAAGGTGAGGGCGCCGCCGGCCGCGAGCTGCGCGACGAGGTCGTCGGCGGATGCCATCTCGTCGGTCTCGAAGGCGGCGGCCATCTCGGGCTCCGGCTCCGGCTCGCGATCGCTCCGGGCGGCCCGTTCGCGGCTCCCCTCGATGGCCGCGTCGGCGATCAGCGAACAGAGCAGGCGGATGGCACGGATCGCATCGTCGTTGCCCGGGATGATGTAGTCCAGCTCATCCGGGTCGACGTTCGTGTCGCCGGTCCCGATGATCGGGATCTCGAGCTTGATGCACTCGGCGACCGCGATCCGCTCGCGCGCCGGGTCGATGATGAAGACCGCCCCGGGCAGGCGCCGCATCTTCCGGATCCCGCCCAGCGAGAGCTTCAGCTTGCGCAGCTCCTCGGAGAGGACCGCGGCCTCCTTCTTCGAGAGCCGGTCGAAGTCGCCATTGAGCTGGCGGGCCTCGAGCTGCTCGAGGAGACCAAGGCGCTTCTTGATCGTCACGAAGTTCGTGAGCATGCCGCCGAGCCACCGGCTGGTGACGTACGGCTGGCCCGCCCGCTCGGACTCCTGGATGATCGGCTCCTGGGCCTGCTTCTTCGTGCCGACGAAGAGGACCTGCTCGCCGCGGGCCGTCGTCTCGCGGATCGCGTCGAGGGCGAGGTCGAGGCGCTTGACCGTCTGGGCCAGGTCGATGATGTGAATCCCGTTGCGCTCCGCGAAGATGAACGGGCGCATCTTGGGATTCCAGCGGCGAGTCTGGTGGCCGAAGTGAACGCCGGCCTCGAGAAGCTGCCGCATGGAGACGGTGGGCACGGGGTGGACCTCCTGTTTCGGTTGTACCTCCGCGGGCCCTGCCCCGGGACCGGGCGACGCTTTCGCGGCCCGGCACCGACCCGAAGCGTGGTCTGGCGCCGCGTGTGATCTCGCCGGCCTGGTTCTCGGCACGGCGGCAGGCAACCGGACGGTCCGGCGGCCGGGCGGAGTCTACCACAGGCCCCGGGCCGGTCAGCCGATCCCGGTCAGCCGATGCCCCGGTGGTGGCGGATCCGCGCCGGCCCGCCCGGCCGCGCCGGTGGCTCGACCACCACGAGATCCAGGCGAATCGGGAGGTCCGGCAGGTCGATCCCGTCGCGAAGCCGGCCCGACTTCGAGGAGCCGCCCGACGCCAACCCGGAGATGAAGCAGCTTGCGCCGGTCGACCGTCTCCTCGGGCAGCCCGAAGTCACGCGAGCGACGCCAGCGCACCTCGAGCGACGACGAGGGCCCGCGGCGGGCCGGGATCGGTGGCCACGAGGTCCAGCTCCGATCGACCGGCGCGCACCCGCCGACCGAGGAGCGTCCAGCCCTGGGCCAGCAGCCGCCGGGCAACCTCGTCCTCGGCGGCGTCGCCGGCCCGCTGGGAGGGAGTGCGGGTCTCCGTCGGGACGTGCGCGGCCATGCCCCACCCTACCCCGCGGGCATCACCGCGGCCTTACCAGGCCAGGGCAGCCACGGGCTCCAGGTCGGGATCGGCCGCGGGCGCGGCCTCGAACGACGGTCCTGCGTCTCGAAGCTGAGCTCCAGCTGCTCGACGCCGGCGAGCGCCTCGCGGATCGGCGCGAACGAGCGCCGGTGGAACGGGGTCACGCCGAGTGCACGGAGGGCGGCCCGATGCTCCGCGGTCGCGTAGCCCGCGTTGTGCTCCCAGCCATAGCCGGGGTAGCGCACCGAGAGCCGCGTCATGAGCCGGTCACGCACGACCTTCGCCACGACCGAGGCGCAGGCGATCGAGTAGACGAATGCGTCGCCGTCGACGATCGCGTCGTACGGGCCGACGTCGGCCTCGAAGCCCGCGATCGGGAGCCCGTCGACGAGGACGTGGTCGTGTCCGCCGAGCCGGGCGATCGCGCGCCGCATGGCGAGATGGGTGGCGTGGTAGATGTTGAGCCGATCGATCTCCGCCACGGATGCGGCCCCGACGCCGATCGCCACCGCCCGCCGCCGGATCTCCGGGGCGAGAGCCTCGCGCTGCGACGCCGAGAGCGTCTTCGAGTCCCGCACGCCGCGGACCTGCCGGCAGTTCGGGCGGACGATCACGGCCGCGGCAACGACCGGTCCGCACGTCGGTGCGACCCCCACCTCGTCGACCCCGGCGACACGGCTGACGCCGGCCCTCCAGAGCAGGCGCTCGCGGCGCAGGGTGGGCACGGGTGGGGCCATCGCGGGACAGCGTAGGCCATTCACACGCCCGCCGCCGGAATCGATACGGCCCCGCCGGGGCGGGGCCGCGTGCGACTGGAGGGCGCCGATCCGGCGCCGCGGCTCAGTTCGAGCGCCGCTCGCGAAGGGTGGCCGCCTTGCCGACCCGACGGCGCAGGAAGTAGAGCTTGGCGCGGCGCGCGACGCCGTGCCGGACGACCTCGATCTTCTCGATCCGCGGGCTGTTCACCTTGAAGGTCCGCTCGACGCCGACGCCGGAAGCGATCCGCCGAACGGTGAGCGATCGCGTGATCCCGCCGCCGGTCAGGCGGAGGATGGTGCCTTCGAAGACCTGGACCCGCTCCCGGTTTCCCTCGACGACCTTGGCGCTGACCTTGACGGTGTCGCCGGGCGCGAGGGTCGGGATGTCGGTTCGAATCTGGTCCTTGACGATCTCGTCGAGTACGTTCACCGGGTCGACCCCTGCTGCACTGGGCGGCCGGGATGGTCCCGCGAGCCGCGATTCTGGGCACGATGGATCGGTCGCGGGAGGGCGACCGACGGCGGAGTATAGCACGCGACGACCGCGCTCACGGGTGCGTGGCCTGGTCCCGCGGGGGGCCGCCGATCGCCTCGTGCACCGCCTCGGCAGCGCGCTCCTCGATCACCTCGTCGAGCAGGCGCGCCTCCTCCGGGCTGTGCGGCCGTCCCTCGAGGAGGTCCGGCCGACGTTCGAGGGTCCGCCGGAGCGACTCGCGCAGTCGCCAGCGGCGGACGGCGCCGTGATCGCCCGAGGTCAGGATCTCCGGGACGCCGGTCCCCTCGAAGACCGCCGGGCGCGTGTACTGGGGGTACTCCAGGAGCCCGCTCGTGAACAACTCGTCGATGAGCGAGCCCGGCTCGATGGCGCCGGGGAGCAGGCGCAGGATCGCGTCGCACACGACCAGCGCCGGCAGCTCGCCGCCGGTCAGCACGAAGTCGCCGATCGAGAGCTCCAGGTCCACCATCCCGCGGATCCGCTCGTCGACACCCTCGTAGCGCGGGCACACGAGGACGAGGTGCGGTCGTGCGGCCAGGTCCTCGGCGCGTCGCTGGCGGAATGGCTCGCCGGCGGCATCGAACAGGATGACCGTGCTGTCCGGGCGCCGAAGCGCGGCCAGCGCCGCGGCCACGGGCTCCGGCCGGAGCACCATCCCGGCCCCGCCGCCGTACGGGGCATCGTCGACGCTCCGGTGGCGGCCCAGGCCCCACTCCCGCAGGTCGTGGACCCGGACCGTGGCGAGGCCCTCGTCCTGGATGCGCGCGGGGATGCTCGCGGCGAGCGGCCCGGCGAGCATCTCCGGGAAGAGGGTCAGGATCTCGATCTCGAGCGGCACCCGACCGGCGCTCAGCCCGGGGCGATCCCGGAGTCGGACTCCGGCGCAGGTTGCGACATTCGCGTCCACGACGGGAGCGAGATCCGGGTCGGCGGCCACGGCGCGCGGCTGGCTCACCTCGCCCTTGCGGGGTCGGGGTGCGCGGGGCGGCCGGGGCGGCCGGATCTGGTCCGGGCGGGGGAGGTCCAGGGCCTCCGGGTCCGCCACGATCTCGCCCCGCCGGGGCGCGAGGATCCGGACGAACGGGCGCGCCACCGGCAGGTCGAAGGGACCCCGCGGGCCGCCCTCGACCACCAGCATCTCCGCGCCGCCCGAGCGGTAGACGTCGCGCACCGTGCCGAGCGCCTCGCCATCGGGATCGACGACGGGACAGCCCATCAGCTCGTGCCAGTAGTAGCTGCCACGTGGCAGCACCGGGACGAGGCCGGCGTCCGCCTCGAGGTACACCGACAGGTAGGCGGCGGCCGCGTTCCGGGTCGGGATCTCGTGGAACCGGATGATCCATCCCGGCGCCGCGGCCCAGGCCTCGGCGACCGTCAGTGGCTCGGCGGCGCCCTCGGGGTAGAGGCGGGCACCCGGGGCAAACCGGGCGCCCGGGTCGTCGGTCAGCACCTCGACCCGGAGCCCGCCGTTGACGCCGTGAAAGCCGCGGACGAGCGCGACCACCAGTCGCTCCGCGCCCGCGCCCGGCTGGCTGGAGATCAGACGATCTCCAGCTGGAACTGCTCGCCGTCGCGGGCCCCGACGACCTTGAGGAGCGTGCGGAGCGCCTTGGCGACGCTCCCGTTCCTGCCGATCACCTTGCCCATGTCGTCCTCGGCGACGCGGAGCTCGATGACGGTCGCGCCCGCCTCCTGGGTGACCACGACCTGGACCTGGTCCGGATGATCGACGAGCGCCTTCGCGACGAACTCGACGAGCTGGGGAGCGGCCATCGCGGACCCTCCCCTACTTCGCGGCCGGCAGGACGCCGGCGTTGCGGAGGAGGCGCTGGACCGTCTCGGTCGGGAGGGCGCCCTTGGCGATCCACGCCTTCGTCTTCTCGACGTCGACGGCGAAGTCGACCGGCTCGGTCCGAGGGTTGTAGTGACCGAGGATCTCGATGGTGCGGCCGTCGCGCGGGCTGCGGCTGTCGGCCACGACGACGCGGTAGGCGGGCTGTTTCGTCGCGCCGACGCGCGTGAGGCGAATGCGAGCTGCCATGTCCTGGTTCTTCTCCTCCTGCTTGGTCGTGGGGTGGCCCGACCGGACCGTGACCCCGCCCTTGGCTGCTACTTGAACACGAGCACCTGGCGAATGGTGCGCGTGGCGCCCGGCGCCTTCGTGACGGACGCGAACGCGTCGAACGGCTCGAGGAACGGCTTCACGTCGGTCTCGTACCGGGTCTTCTGGGCTGCCGGCAACATGGCCTCGACCGCGCCGCGCATCCCGGAGATGTCGACGAAGACATCGCTCACGCCGTCGCCGCCGGCCGCCGAGATCGCGGTCGTGTACGCATGCGACGTCGAGAGCGACGATCCTGCCGACGTGTCGACGACGTGCTTGACGAAGTCGAGCGTCCCGAGGGCGAAGACGCCCTTCTGGACCGTTGCGGCGATCTCGGGGACCGCCATCCCGGACGCCTGCCCGGAGATCGTGAGGACGAGCAGGCTGCCGCCGCCATAGGCTTCGGTGCGGGTCGTGATCCCCGTGCCCGCCCCGCCCAGGGCCAGGGCCGCCTGGACCTGCGTGAGCGTCCGGGTCGCGGCCGCCTCGTCAGTGGCGATGGCCGCCACGCCCCCGCCGAACGTGCCGCCGTTGTACTCCACGGCGATCGCCGAGTCGCCCGCCCATCCGAAGAGCGACTCGAGCCCGCCGATCGCGGCGAGCGCCGTGTCGACCTGGTCCAGCGTGCCCTTGATGGATGGATCGCAGGCGATCCCCGCCTTGACGCCGGACCAGAGCGCGACGAGCGCGGGGCCGGCCCCGCGGCCTTCGAAGGCCACCAGCGTTGTCGCCGGAAGGTGCGCCGCGATCGCGCTTGGCGTGTCCTTCTGGGTCGCGCCAGGGGCGGCAGCGGCGGATGCCGCCGGGGCGACCAGGTCCATCACCAGGGCAGCGTCGGCCGCGTGGGCGAACCCGGCCGCCCAGTCCGGGACGGCCGAGGTCGCGCTGTCCATGCACGCCTGCGGGATGCTCGCGCTCGCGCCGCCCATCGCGACGACGGCATCGACGAGCGATCGCGTGTCGAGGTAGCCGAAGCCGAGGTAGGCGTTCGGAGCGGCCTTCCGGGCAGCCACGAACGCGCTGGATGCCGCCACGGGGCTGGCGCCCTTCGTGTCGAGCGCGGCCTTGACGGACGCCTCGGGGCCGAGGAGGAGGACCGTTCCGCGGGTCGCCCACGCGAGGCTGGCGCCGCCCTTGTCGACGGTCGTGATCTGCCCGTCGCCGTACGGCGTCGTCGTCGGCGTCCCGCCCGCCTGCTTCGCGACCCAGGCCGTGGCCGCGGCCGCGTCCTTGACGCTCGCGAGCACGACCGCTCCGCGATCGGGCGTCTTCACCGCTGACGGATCCTTCTGGGCCGACGCGGCGAGGTCCAGCAGGTCGCGCGTCACGGCGACGCCGACCTCGCCGGCGACCCACGGCTTGAGGTCGGTGGTCCAGCTGATGCCCGACTTCTGGAGGACCTGGTCGAGCGCCTGGTCGATCTTGGTGTCGAGCGAGGCCTGGTCCTTGAAGCCGGGGAACCTGGCGACGATGTTCCCCACGTTCTGGCGCTGGTCGCCCGGGAGGTCGGCGCGCCCCTCCAGGTAGATCACCGTGCCGGCCGGGATCCAGCCCTCGACCGTGGATGTCGCGCTGCCCGACGTGAGCATGATCGTGCCGACCGACACGGCCCCCACGACCAGCGCGACCACGACGAGCGCGACGCCCCAGCGGAGGAGCCCGGCCGGGCGCGCTGGTCGGGTCGGACCCGTCGGGGAACCGTCCTGTTGGGGCATCCCGGTCTCGACCGGGGCGGGCGTGAACTCGGCCATTGCTGTCTCCCTTGGCCTCAGCGGCCGAACAACCCGGGGAGCCGACGGCCCCCGCGGAGCTGCTTCATGAGCTTCTGCATCTCGCCGAACTGCTTGACGAGCCGATTGACCTCGACGATCGAGGTGCCGGAGCCGGTCGCAATTCTGCGCCGCCGGCTCCCGTTGAGAACGGTCGGATCGCGTCGCTCGACCGGAGTCATGGAGCGGATGATCGCCTCGGTCCGCCGGAGGTCGCCCCGGTCCACCGAATCCTGCGCCTCGCGCGCCATGCCCCCGAGTCCCGGGATCATCTCCATCACCTGGCCGAGCGGTCCCATCTTCTTGACCTGCTGGAGCTGCTCCAGCATATCCTCGAGCGTGAAGCTGCCCGACTGCATCTTTGCCGCGGCCTTCTCGGCGGTGGTGGCGTCGAACGCGTCCTGCGCCCGCTCGATGAGGGTCAGGACGTCGCCCATCCCGAGGATCCGGCCGGCGAGGCGGTCCGGGTGGAACGGCTCCAGGGCGTCGGTCTTCTCGCCGGTGCCGAGGAACTTCACGGGCAGCCCGGTGACCGCGCTGATGGACAGGGCGGCACCGCCGCGCGCGTCGCCGTCGATCTTCGTCAGGACGAGGCCCGTGAGCGGGACGGCCGCGGCGAAGGCCTGCGCAACGGCGACGGCCTCCTGGCCGACCATCGCGTCGATCACCAGGAGCGTCTCGACGGGACGGACCGTCCGCATCAGGTCCGTCACCTCGGCCATCAGGACCTCGTCCACGGTCAGCCGCCCTGCGGTGTCGAGGATCAGCGTGTCGCGGACCTCGTGGCGGGCATGCTCGATCCCGAGCCGGCCGATCTCCGGCACCGGCGTCCCGGCGGGCGCCGAGAAGACCGGCAGGTCCAGGCTCGCGCCGAGCGTCATCAGCTGCTCGATCGCGGCCGGGCGGTACGGGTCCGCCGCGACGAGCAGGGGCCGCCGGCCCATCTTCACGATGTGGCGAGCGAGCTTCGCGGCGGTCGTCGTCTTGCCGGATCCCTGGAGCCCGACGAGGGCGATGACGGCCGGGTTGCCGGACAGGTGGAGCGCCCGGTCGCCGGCCGAGAGGAGCGCGGTCAGCTCCTCGTTGACGATCTTGACGACCTGCTGGCCGGCGTTGAGGGATGCCAGGACGTCCGCGCCGATCGCGCGCTCGCGGACCCGGGCCGTGAAGTCCTTGACGACCTTGAAGTTGACGTCGGCCTCGAGGAGCGCGAGCCGCACCTCGCGCATCGCCGTCTCGACGTCGGCCTCGCTGACCCGGCCCCGGCCGGTGAGCGAGCCGAGCGTCCGACGGAGGCGCTCGGAGAGGGCGTCGAACATGGCCGGATGGAGCTCCTGTGGACCGGGGCGGTGACGGCGCGAGGCTGCGACGTCGCGTGGTGCGCGGGTTCTGGCGACACCGAGGCAAGCGGGAGTGTACCCCACGGGTGGCCGGGACCTCCCGTCCCGCGACGGGAGCAGGGAGGCGGGACGCCCGTCAGCCGAAGAGCGCGCCCACGAACGCCGCCGGATCGAAGGGCAGCAGGTCCGAGACCTGCTCCCCCACCCCGACGAAGCGGACCGGGACGCCGAGCGCCTGCTCGATCGCGAAGACGATCCCGCCCT
The DNA here is from genome assembly GCA_963734535.1 of uncultured Chloroflexia bacterium. Lineage (GTDB taxonomy): Bacteria > Chloroflexota > Limnocylindria > Limnocylindrales > CSP1-4 > CTSoil-043. The sequence goes on from CAVTHS010000010.1 coordinate 60,620, forward strand.
TGGCCGTCGAGTCGAGCTTGGTCAGGATGATCCCCGTCAGGCCGGTCGATTCGTGAAACGCCTTCGCCTGGGCGAGGCCGTTCTGGCCGGTCGTCGCGTCCAGCACGAAGAGGACCTCCGGGACCGCGCCCGGAAGCCGGCGATCGATCACGCGACGCATCTTGGCCAGCTCGTCCATCAGGTTCGACTTGGTGTGGAGGCGGCCCGCCGTGTCGGCGATCAGCACGTCGACGTGCCGTGCCACGGCTGCGTCCACCGCGTCGTAGACGACCGCCGAGGGATCGGCGCCCGGCGCATGGGCCACGACCGCCGCGCCCGCGCGATCTCCCCAGGCCCGGAGCTGCTCGATCGCGGCGGCCCGGAACGTGTCGCCGGCGGCCAGCAGGACCGACTGGCCCTCCGCCCGGTAGCGGAAGGCCAGCTTTCCGATCGTCGTGGTCTTGCCGGTGCCGTTGACGCCGACGACGAGGATGATCGCCGGTGAGTCCGGTCCCGCGCGGTGGGGCACCCAGCCGGTCTCGCGCTCGACCAGCAGGGCGCCGAGCTCGGACCGGACGGCGGCGACGGGCCCGCCGCCTTCCCGTCGCCGGCGAGCTCGATCCACCACCTCGAGCGCCAGTGCCGCGCCGACGTCGCCCGCGATCAGGGTCTCCTCGACCTCCTCCCACGTCGCGGCGTCGGGGTCGCCCCGGCCGAGGATCCCCTTGAGGCGCGCCATGAAGCCGCCCCGGCTGCGCTCGACGCCGGCCACAAGCGGGGCATCCGGGAGCCCAGGCGGGCTCGGGAAGACAGGGGGCTCGCCCGCCCGGGCCTCGGCGTCCGCGGCGACCTGGGCGCTGCTCGCTGGTGGCTCCATGCGGGCGCCCCCGGGCTCGGTGGGGCCGCCCCGGGCTCGGTGGGTGCGACTTCGGCCGTCGGCTCCGCGGCATCCGGCTCGGCGAGCTCGGCCTCGAGCTGCGCCTCGATCTCGGCGTCCGTGATCGGGCCGTCGTCCATGGGCAGGTCCGGCTGGGTGGGTCGCCTCCGCCAGAACATCGGTCGCCTCGCTTGTCAGCCGGCCGGCGCGGCGTCCGCGGCGGCGCGCTCGCGCCGCGTGCCGGCGCGCGCGACGCGGTCCGCGATCGCCGTCGCCTCGTCGAGCCGGAGGCTGATCACCCGGCTCACCGCGTCGTCGCCGACCGTGACCCCGAAGAGGGCGTCCGCGGCCTCGATCGTCCCGCGATTGTGCGTGATCACCACGAACTGCGTGGAGGCGGCGAGACCGCGGAGCGCGTCCACGAACCGGCCGACGTTCGCCTCGTCGAGCGCGGCATCCACCTCGTCCAGGACGCAGAACGGGACCGGCCGCACCTCGAGCATGGCGAAGAGGAGCGCGACCGCGGTCAGGGCACGCTCGCCCCCGGAGAGCATCGAGAGTGCCTGCGCCTTCTTGCCGGGCGGCCGGGCGACGATCTCCACGCCCGTCGCCGCGAGGTCGGTCGGGTCGGTCAGGCTGAGGTGGGCGAAGCCGCCCCCGAACAGCTGCTGGAAGCGCCGGTCGAACGCGGCCTCGAGGGCCAGGAAGGTGGCCCGGAACTGGGCGGAGATCAGCGTGTCGAGCTCCGCGATCAGCGCCCGGGTCCGATCGATCGCGCGGTCGAGGTCCCGGCGCTGGCCTTCCAGCTCGTCGAGACGCGCCCGGACCGCCGCATGCTCCTCGACCGCGAACGGGTTCGCCGCGCCCATCTCGTGGAAGCGTCGCCGGAGCCCGGCGAGCCGGCCGGCCGGCGGCCCCTCGGCGACCGGCGCGGCCGCCGCCCAGCGCTCACCCGCCCGCGCGAGCGCAGCCGCGAGCTGCGCTCCGTCGTCGTCACCAGGGTCCGGGTCCGGTCCCGGGTCCGGGCGCGCGTCCCGCGCTACCTCTGCCGGGGCGTCGCCGTCCTCGGCCAGCGCCCGCACGCCGAGATCGCCGAGGCCCGCGAGCTCGACGAGCGCCTGCTCGCGGACGGCGTCGAGGCCCAGGCGCGCCTCGAGCTCATGCACGGTCGCGGCCCGGGCGAGCTCCTCCGCGCGGCGCAGCGCGTCGCGCGCCCCGGCGACGGCCGTCTCGGCGCGCCGGAGCCGATCGCGGTCGGCGGCGTCGTCGGCAAGGCAGAGGTCGAGCGCGGCGCGGGCCGCTTCCTCGCGCGCGGACGCGGCGGCCAGGTCGACCTCGCGCGCCGCGCGGCGGGCCTCGAGCGCCTCCTCGCGGACCGCGAGCGCCGTCGCCTCTGCGTCCGCTCGCGAGATCCGCTCCTCTGCGAGCGTGGCAGCGGCATCCGCGCGCGCGCGCCGATCGTCCGCCGCGCGGCGCTCGAGCTCGCGCCTCGCGCGGTCCGCGGAGAGCCGATCGTGGCGGCCGCTGAGGTCGGCTACCCGCGCCTCCCAGGCGGCCAGCGCCCCGTCGACGTCACGAGACGGCGCCCCGGCGTCGGGGGCGTCGGCCGCGTTGGAGGCCGCGGGGCCGGCGGCCGCGGCCGCCGCGCCGGTCGTCGTGGCATCGGCGCCCGGGCCCGGCGCGTCGAGGACTGCGAGGCGCTCGGCGAGGGCCGTGCGCTCGGCGCCCAGTGCCGCAGCGCGGGATTCGTGCCAGCCCGCCTCGCGGGTCGCCTGCTCCACGTCTCGCGAGGCGCGGCGCTCGGCTTCCTCGGCCGCCCGTCGCCGCGCGGCAGCCTCGGCCTCCGCGCGTCGCGCGGCATCATGGCCGGCACGCGCCGTCGTGGCGGCTTCCTCGGCTGCCGCGAGCCGCGCGATGGTCGCGGCGCGTTCCACCTCGGCGGCCCCGACGTCGCGGCCCAGCGACTCGGCCTCGGCGCGACGCTCGAGCTGGGCGTCGGCGATCCCGAGGCCGACGGTCCCCGAGGCGGTCACGACCGCACCGGTTCGAGCCGCGACGCGCCAGCCGGCGGGAAGCGTCGAGGCGACCTCGAGGGCGTCTGTCAGGGTGGGGACCCAGGCGCATCGGGCCAGGATCCGCGAAGCGGCCCCGGCGGCGTCGACCCGCACTGCGTCGACGAGCAGGCCGCCCCCGATGCGCTCCACACCGGCGCGCACCGCGGCGACCTCCGCGGCCGGCGGCCTCGCGGCACCGGGCCCTGCGGCGTCGCCCAGGACCACGAGGCCCCGCTCCCCGCTCAGGGCGTCGAGGCCGTCGCGTCCAACCACGTACGATCGCGCGAGCTCGCCGAGCGCGGCGGAGACCGCCACCCGGAGTGCCGGGTCCACGTCGAGGCCGGCGGCCATCGCGCGGCCGCCCAAGCGCCGCGCGGCGCGGCCGATGCCCCTGGTCTCGTCCTCCGCCAGGGAGGCCTCGACGGCCGCGAGGCGCCCTCGGAGGGTCGCGGCGAGCGCGCCTGCGGTCGCCGAGGCATCGGCTGCCGCGAGGCGCGCCGCCTCCGCCGTTGCTGCGACGGCGCGCGCGCCGTCGCGCGCATCCGCCGCAGCGGCCTCCTCGGAACGGGCGGCCTCTGCCAGCTCCCGGAGCGATCCCGCCTCGCCGCCCAGGTTCGTGGAGCGCGCACCCGTCACCTCGGCGGCAGCGCGCTCGTCGGCCAGGCGGCGGTCGACCTCGGCCAGCCGCTGCCGCAACCCATCACGTTCGGCGGCGCGCGTGACGCGGGCCCGCTGGAGGGCCGCCGCCGCCTCCGAGCGAGCGATCGTCGCGACCCGCAGCGCCTGGGCTTCGCCGCGTGCCTCCGCGAGCGTCCGGTCCACGTCCGCCAGCTCCTCGTCGAGCGCCCGGTCCGGCTCGGGCACCGGGAGCGAGAGCTCGCGTCGGCGGGCGGCGAGCTCGGCCTCGGCGGCCGCACGCTCGGCAGCGAGCCGGTCGCGGTCGCGCGCGATCCCGGCGGCCTCTGCCGAGGCCCGGGCCGCGTCGAGCTGCAGGACGGCGAGCGACGCCCGGGCGCCCTCGTGCGACGCCCGGGCCGCCTGCTCCACCTCGGCTCGGGCGCCGAGGTCGCGTGCCGCGTCGGCAGCGGCACCTTCTGCCGCCTGCAACCCGTCGAGCGCCACGGCTGCCGCTCGCTGCGCACGTCCCAGGTCGAGATCGGCCGCGCGGTGACCGGAGGCCGCCACGTGCCAGCGCGTCCCGAGGGCCGCGACCAGCGCGGCGGCAAGCTCCTCGCCGGCGCGCGCCCGGGTCGCCTGCTGCTCTGCCTGGGCGGCCAGGCGGCGCGCCTGGGGGCGCAGCTCGCCGAGGATGTCCTCGACCCGCGCGATGTTGGCGGTCGCCTCCTCCAGCTGCTCCTCCGCCTTCCGGCGACGTCGCTCGTGGCGGCGCACCCCGGCCACTTCCTCGAACAGCGGCCGTCGCTCCTCCGGCCGCAGGGCGAGGGCCTGGTCGACCATTCCCTGCCCGATGAACAGGAAGGCGTTCTCCGCGAGATGGGCGGCGTCGAGGAGGTCGACCAGGTCGCGGAGTCGCACGCGCTGGCGGTTCACGAGGTAGTCGTTCTCGCCCGACCGATAGAGGCGCCGGCCCAGCTCGAGCTGGGCGAAGTCGACCGGCACCAGCCCGTCGGCGTTGTCGAGGACGAGCGTGACGTCCGCCATCCCGAGCGCCGAGCGGCGCTCGGATCCCGCGAATACGACGTCCTCGGACTTGCGCGAGCGGATGGCGCGGCCCTGCTCGCCGAGGGCCCAGCGCAGCGCGTCGGCGAGGTTGCTCTTGCCCGAGCCGTTGGGGCCGACGACGGCATTGATCCCCGGCGCGAACTCGACCACGGTTCGCTCGGCGAACGACTTGAAGCCCTGGAGCCGCAGCGCGACGAGGCGTGCGTTCCGGCTCACGACCCGGCGGGCTCCGCTGGGTCCGCCGGGTCGACGTTGTCCACCTCCTGGCGCCGCCCGAGGGTGGTGCGCCGCCCGAGCGCGTCCAGGCCGGCCTCCGCGGCGGCGGTCTGCGCGGCCCGCAGCGAGCTCCCGGTCCCGGTGCCGACCACCTCGCCGGCGACCGCAACCTCGATCACGAACTCGCGGGCGTGGTCCGGCCCCGACGACTGCACCACGCGATACTCCGGCCGCTCGCCGGAGCGCTGGGTCAGCTCCTGGAGCCGGTTCTTCGGGCTCTTGAAGGTGCCCGCCGGCGCGTCCGCCTCGAGCTCCGGCGCCGCCAGGTCCAGGAGCCAGGCGCGAACGCGGTCCCAGCCACGGTCCAGGAAGATCGCCCCTGCGAGCGCTTCGAACGACGACGCCAGGAGCGCCTCCCGTGCGCGTCCGCCGCGCTGCTGCGCCTCGCCCTCGCCGAGCAGGATCGCGTCGCCCAGGTCGATGCGGCGGGCCAGTCGGGCGAGCCCGCTCGCGCTCACGATGGAGGCGCGGCGGGTCGAGAGGAAGCCCTCGTCGTCGGCCGGATGGCGGGCGTGGAGCGCCTCGGAGACGACGAGGCTGATCACGGAGTCGCCGAGGAACTCCAGGCGTTCGTTGTGGCCCGGCGTCGCGCCAGGGTGCTCATGGAGCCAGCTTCCGTGGACCAGGGCTCGCTCGAGCAGGCCAGGGTCGTCGAAGGGAATCCCGAGACGAGCGACGAGCGCCGCGGAGGTGTGCGAGACGGGCGGATCGTCTCCCGGCAATGGCCGGGCGCGTTCAGCTGGCGTGCTCGTCGATGTAGTCGGAAGCGTCCTGCACTGTCCGGATCTTCTCGGCTTCCTCGTCCGAGATCTCGATCCCGAACTCTTCCTCGAGGCTCATGATGAGCTCGACGAGGTCGAGCGAGTCCGCGTTCAGGTCATCGACGAACAAGGCCTCGGGCGTGACCTCCGTCTCGTCGACGCCGAGCTGCTCGACGACGATCTTCTTCAGCCGCTCGTAGGTGGTCGCCACTTGCCTGCACCCTCCTGGAGTCCTGCGCGTTCGTCGGGGTCTGGGTTGCGGTTGGGCTCATCGGAGCCACCGGCCGTGGTTTCCCTGGCGACGCGTCCGAGGACACCGTTCACCAGGCGTCGGGCCGGGTCTCCTCCATACACCCTTGCCAGCTCGACCCATTCGGCGATCGCCACGCGGGCCGGCGTTGCGGGCGAGTGTAGCACCTCGGTAATGCCCAGACGGAGCAGGACGCGGTCCATCCGGGCAAGCGTGACGACGGGGTATTGCGGGGCCGCGGCCTCGATTCGGGCGTCAACCTGCTCCCGGTTCTCGGCGACGGCGCGCACCAGCAGGCGGGCATGAACGGCCGTCTCCGGGTCGCCCTCCGTCTCCGCGAGATGGCGTTCGAGCACGGTGGCAGCGGTCCGCTGGCCGAACTCCGCCTCGAACAGCGAGGCGAGCGCGAGGCGGCGCGCCGCATGACGGGCGCGCGGCAGGTCGCCGCGGCCCCCGGTCCGCGCCGTCCGGGCAGCGCGATCGGCGGGACGGCTCAGGCACCGACGCCGTCGACGACCACGCTGACCGCGCCCAACTCCAGGCCGAGCAGGCGCACGATCGCCGTGGCGACGGCGATCCGCACCTCGGCCGCAAGGTCGGGCAGGGGCTGCGCCGAACGCGCGACCACCACGACGCGCGCGTCCACGACGCCGTCGTGGAGCCGGATCCCGACCGCGCGTCCCGACAGGGCGCGGCGCCAGGCCGGGCCGCCCCGACCGACCCGCAGGACGCCGGGAACCTCGAGCGCCGCGCGCCGGACCACGTCGCGAACGACGGGGTGGCTCACGGCAAGACCGGGCGCATTCATGCGGGAGTCCCGGCCGCAGGCGGCGGCACCGTCGAGCCAACCGGCTCCGTGGCGACCGCGTCGCGCGGGGCCTCGGCCGCAGCGGGCCGCCGGAAGGTCTCGCCGATCAGCTCCGGCAAGCGCCCCCGGGCTGACGCCGCGCCGACGGCGATCGCGTGCTTCACCATCCGCCGCTTGGCCCGGCCGTGGGTGATGATCACCGTGCCTCGCACCCCGAGAAGCGGCGATCCACCCAGGACCTCGTAGTCGAAGGTGGCCCGGATCCGGGCGATCCCCGGCCGCATGAGGAGGTAGGCGAGACGGCCGCGCAGACCTCGCGAGAACTCCTTTCTCCACAGGTCGAAGATGAACCCGGAGAGGCCCTCGAAGAACTTGATCGTGACGTTCCCGAGGACCGCGTCGCACACGACGACGTCCGCCGGATGGTGAACCAGGTCCTTGCCTTCCACGTTGCCCGTGAAGTTGAGGCCCGACGCGTCGAGGAGCTCGCTCGCGCCCTGGATCCTGAGGTCGCCCTTCCCCTTCTCCTCGCCGATGGAGAGGAGCGCCACCCGCGGACGCACAACGCCGAGCGCTCGCTCCGCGAACAGCGATCCCATGTGCGCGTACTGGAGCAGGTTCTCCGCGGTCGAATCCGGGTTGGCCCCGATGTCGAGCAGCACGAACGGGCCGGATTCGGTGATGAGCTGGACGGCGAGCGCGGGGCGATCGACCCCGGGGACCCGCCCGAGGCGCAGGACGGCCGCGGCCATCGCCGCCCCGGTGTGACCGGCCGTGATCACCGCGTCCGCCTGGCCGTGCTTCACGAGGTCGCACGCGACGAGGATCGATGCGTCGCGCTTCTCGCGCAGCGCCATGGCCGGGTGCTCGTGCATCTCGATGACCTGGCTCGCGGGGTGGAGCGTGACGTTGGCCGGCAGGGCTGGGCCGGCGAGCGCACGCACGCGATCCGCGTCGCCGACGAGGATCAGCTCGTCGTCGGGGCGCTCGGCCGCGTAGAGGAGGGTGCCCGCAACGACCTCGTCCGGCGCATGGTCGCCCCCCATCGCGTCGATCGCGAGGCGAACCTTCCGAGCGTGCTCGACGCCGCGGACGGTCGTGAGATCCATCGGCGGGCTCCGTGGTGGTGGCGCCTGGAAGGTGACGCCGGCCCGGCCGTCAGGAGGCGGCCTCGCCGCCCTTCTTCTTGAGCTCCATCACGACGCGGCCACGGTAGTAGCCGCAGTTCGGGCAGGCATGATGGGAGCGCCGCATCTGGTGGCAGTGCGAGCACTCGACGAGGCTGGGCGCGGTGAGCGCGAGGTGCGCGCGTCGGTCGCCCTGCCGGGCGTGCGAGACCTTGCGCTTCGGGAGACCCATCGGGGTGGTCGCTCCTCTGGTATCGGGCGGCGCGCGAGCGCGGGAGCCGCCTGGGGCGTCGGGATGTGGACGCGTCATCGCTGCCGCGTGACGGGCCGAAGGCGGAGTGTAGCGGGTTTCAGGCCTCCGCGTCTGGGTGGAAGTCGCGGAGCCCTTCAAGGCGCGGATCGACGGCGTCGTCCGCGTGGGAATGCGGGCCGAGGTTCCGGTCCACGCCGCACAGCGGGCACAGGCCCAGGCAATCCGGGCGGCAGAGCGGGACGATCGGCGCCGCGAGCTGGATGGCCTCGCGAACCGGCGTCTCGAGGTCCATCTCGTGGTGGTCCGTGAGGCGCGGGACCTCGGGCTCCAGGTTCCGGTCGAGCGCCTGCCCGGTCCCGATGTCGAGGCTGGGCAGGAACTCCTCCTCGAACGTGAGGTCGAGCGGCAGGCGGACAGGCTCCAGGCAGCGGCCGCAGGTATCCGCGAGAGCCGTCGCGACGTGCCCGGTGATGAGGAGGCCCCGGTTCGTCCGCCGGACGTGAGCCCCGCCCGTGATGGGGTCAGCCTGCACGAGGTCCTCCCCCAGCGAGATCGTGACGTTCTCGAACGTGAGGTCGCGAAACGCGCCGGGCGGGTCCCCCAGCAGTCCGGCGACGTTGAAGAGGAGCGGCCGGTCGAGGGATCCGACCGTCACCGAGCCAGGCCGCGGTCGCTCGCGACCACGTCGAGATCCTCGTCGTACGGCTGACCGTCCGCCGTGTCGGGCACCGGAGCGCGCCGCTCGTCGAGCAGCTCGATGCCGGCACGGATGCTCTGGAGCGCCTTGACAACCTCGCCCTCGAGGTGCACGAGGACGTCCGCGGCGTACTCGTCAGAGCCGCGCCGGATCTCGGCAGCCTCCGCGAGCGCCTCGTCGACGATCCGTCGCCCATCCGCCTCGGCGGCCTCGGTCAGGCCCCGCTCGTCGATCAGGAAGGCGGCCTGCTCCTGGGCCTTGGCAACGATCCGCTCGGACTCCTGCTGCGCCCGCTCGAGGATCCGCTCCCCCTCGGCGTTGATCCGACGGGCGGACTGCACCTCCTCGGGCACCGCGTGGCGCAGCTCGTCCACGAGGTCGAGGGCCGCGGCCTGGTCCACGACGACGTTCGACGTCAGGGGCAGCTTCCTCCCGTTGGCGATCATCGCCTCGAGGCGCTCGACGAAGAACATGATGTCGATGGGACCGCCCTCCGAGCGCGGGCGTGGAGGTCGCCCGATCTGAGCCGGATCGTCGCCCAGCCTGGTCCCGATTATCGCACGCGGGAGGGCGCTCCCTCGGCCACGGCCGCCGTGACCAGGCGAACGGCGACGGACGGCGGGACCATCCCGGTCGGGTCGCCCCCGAAACGGACGATCTCCCGCACGAGGCTGGACGAGAGATAGCCGTATTCGAGAGCCGTCATGAAGAAGACCGTGTCGATCTCGGGAGCCAGCCGGTGGTTCATGTGGGCCATCTGCAGCTCCGCCTCGAAGTCGCTCACGGCCCGCAGGCCGCGGATGATCGAGCCCGCGCCGACCTCGCGACAGGCCTCGACGGTCAGGCCGGCGAACGGGCGGACGTCGACGCGCGCGGCGCATTCCGGGAGCGCCTCGCCGACGCCGGAGACGATGGCATCGACGCGCTCGGCGACGTCGAGCATGGGCGCCTTCTTCGGATTGACCAACACCGCGACGACGACCTGGTCGAAGACCGCCAGCGAGCGACGCAGCACGTCCAGGTGCCCGAGCGTGATCGGGTCGAACGAGCCGGGGTAGACCGCGACACGCATGGCACGCTCCGCCTCAGGCGCCGGATGACGGTGGCACGTCCTCCGGTGCGGCGCGCCGGTAGAAGACGACCAGGGTCTCGCCGAATCGGCGCTCCCGGGTCGATCCTAGCAGCCCGGCGACCGCCGGCGGAGGTCGCTTGCCGAACGCCGTCGCCACCACCACCCCACCCGGGCCGAGTGGACCATCGGCGGCTCCCAGCGCGAGGAGGCACGCCTCTCGGAGGGCGTCGTCCACGTACGGCGGGTCGAGGATCACGACGTCGAACGGGCCGTCGAGGGCGGCGGCCCCCCGAAGGTAGGCGAGCGCGTCGGCGCGCACGACGCGGGCCCGGTCGGCGACGGCCGCCCGGCGGAGGTTCTCGGCGATGACCCGGCAGGTCCCCGGATCGTGCTCGACGAGGATCGCGTGCCGGGATCCCCGGGAGAGCGCCTCGATCGCGGCGCCGCCGCTCCCGGCGCACAGGTCCAGGACCGCGGCATCCTGGAGCGACGGCTCCAGCGCCCCGAAGACCGCCTGCTTCACGCGGTCTCCGAGCGGCCGCGTGGCGCTGCCCGGGGCGGCCAGCCGGACGCCGCGGGCGGAGCCGGCGATCACGCGCCCCGCGTCCCCCACCGCTACGCGCCCGTGGCCGGCTCGCCGGCCGCGACGTCGCGGAGCCAGCCGTGCTCGAGCTCAGCAGCGAACACCGCCCCGGCCGCGCCGAGTCCGCCGCCCGCGAGCACGAGCGCCTCCGCGTGCCGGCGCGCGGCCACCGCGAGCTCCCGATGCTCCGGCTTCGTGAGCGTTGCGACCCGGAGCCGCGGCAGGCCGTGCTGGACGTATCCGAGCACGTCGCCCTCGCGGCGCTGCTCGAAGTCGACCTCGGCGAGCGCGAAGCCGTCGTTGAGCCGCGCCACCGCGGCAAGGCGCACCTGCTCCGGCCCGTCCGGCTCGAGCTCGCCGCGCTCGAGCGCCGCGGCACGCCGCTCGTCGGCGGGCAGCCGGTCGCTCACGAGGACGCACCATCCCTGGTCGCCGGCGCGCCCCACCCGGCCCCGGAGCTGGTGGAGCTGGGCAAGGCCGAAGCGGTCGGCGCCCTCGATCACCATCACGCTCGCCGCCGGGATGTCCACGCCGACCTCGACGACCGTGGTCCCGACCAGCACGTCCGCCGCCCCGTCCCGGAAGCGCGCCATCGCCGCGTCCCGGTCCGCCGGCCGGAGGCGGCCGTGCACCAGCTCCACGATGAGCTGTCGCTCGAGGCCGGCGGCCTCGAGCCGCGCCGGATCGTTGAGGAGGGCGCGGAGGCGCACCACCTCGGCCTCGGCTCCGGCCACGTCGTCCGGCGCCTCCTCCGTGTCGTCCGCCTCGTCGATGTGCGGGACGACCACGAACGTCTGCCGCCCGGCGGCGGCCTCGCGGGCCACGAATGTCCAGAGCCGCTCGAGGTGATCCGGGTGCCGGAGGCCGGTGCGGATCGGCAGGCGCCCGGTCGGGACGGTGCGCAGGTCGGTCACGTCGAGGTCCGCGTAGAGCACCTGCCCGATCGTGCGCGGGATCGGCGTCGCGGTCATCAGGAGCACGTGGGCGGCCCCTGCCCGCGTCTTTGCTTCGAGCGCGCCACGCTGCTCGACGCCGAAGCGGTGCTGCTCGTCCACCACCACGAGGCCGAGGCGCGCATACGAGACCTTCTCGGAGAAGAGCGCGTGCGTCCCGACGACCACGTCCGCCCGCCCGTCCGCCACGGCCTCCAGGACGCGCCGCGACTCGGCGCCCGCGAGGGAGCCCGTGAGGAGCTCCACGGCGATGCCGAGCGGCCGGAGCAGGTCGTCGAGGGTGGCCGCGTGCTGGCGCGCCAGGAGATCGGTGGGGGCCAGGAGCGCGCCCTGGACGCCCGCCCCCACCGCGAGCGCGAGGGCGTACGCGGCGACCACCGTCTTGCCCGACCCGACGTCCCCCTGCAGCAGGCGGAGCATGGGGTGCGGGCCCCGGACGTCATCGCGGACCACGTCCATCGCGCGGTGCTGATCGTCCGTGAGCTCAACCTCGCGCCCGAGGCGTCGCCCCAGCGCAGCGGCGAGCTCGCGCCTGATGTCCGTGTCGCGGGCCGGGGCGCTGTCGATCGAGACCGAGGCCGCCACGGCGCGCTCCCGGCGCCGCCCGACCATGCCGACCTGGAGGGCCAGCAGCTCGTCGAAGGCGAGCCGCCGGAGCGCCGCGTCCCGGAGCGCGAACGTGTCCGGGAAGTGGACCTGGGCCAGCGCCTCCCCGATGCCGACCAGGCCCAGCTCGTCGCGGATGGGGGCGCCCAGGTATTCCTCGTACCCGGGCAGCCGGTCCAGCGCGGCGCGCATCGCCGCCCGCAAGGTCCGGATCGGCAGACCGGCCGTGAGGCGGTAGACCGGCACGATCCGGCCGACGTGAACGAGGTCGCCTTCCGGCGGCTGGAAGGCCGGGTTGTCCAGGAGCACGCTCGCGCCGCGCTTCTTGAGCTTGCCCGAGAACAGCAGCTCGTCACCCTCGTGGAGGCGCCGCTCGACGTACTGCCGGCCGTACCACTGGGCCTCGGCCGTCCCGGTCCCGTCCACGAGGTCGGCCGTGACGACGCGGATGCCGCGACGCGCCGTTCGGCCCGCCCGGACCCGCACGACGGTTGCGCGGGCGCTCACGATCGTGTCGGGCTCCAGGAAGCGCAGCGCGTGCAGGTCGTGCAGGATCCGCAGGTCGTCGTACCGACGCGGCAGCCAGAGCAGGAGATCGCGCACGGTCCGCAGCCCGATCCGCGCTCCGACGCGCTTGAGGACGCTGGCGCCGGGCAGACCGCTCGCCTGGAGCGGAACGCCGAACGGATCGTCCGGCACGGCCGTCTCGGGCAGCGGCCGGGCGGTCCCCACCCTTCCCTACTCCGCGCTGATCAGGTAGCGGTAGTGGGGTTGGAGGCCGGTCCGGACCTCCACGTCGTCGAGGGCCGGCCAGCGCGCGTGGATCCGCTGGGCGAGCCCCTCCGCCTCCGCCAGGCTCGCGTCCTCGCCGTACCACAGCGTCACGAGGCCGAAGCCCGGCGTGAACGAGCACAACCCCTCGAGGATGGCGGCATCGCGGTCGTCGCCGACGGCCAGCAGGCCGTCGTCGGGGTCGAGCGCCATGGTCTGCCCCTCGCGGACCTGGTGGCCCCCGACGCGGGCGTCGCGCACCGCGGCGGTCACCAGCAGCGTCTGGATCTCCCGGCTCGCGCGCAGCATCCGCTCGGCGTTGCCGCTCGCACCGTCCGCGACCTGCAGCGCGAGCACGGCCGCCAGGCCTTCGGCGGCGTTGCGGGTCGGCACGACCCGCGTCGGGCGGTCGGACATCTCGGCAGCCTGCCCGGCCGCGAGCTTCACGTTGGGGTTGTTCGGCAGGATCAGGATCTCCTCCGCCGGGGAGCGGCCGATCGCCTCGAGGATCTCGCCCGCGCTGGGATTTTCCGCCTGGCCGCCGCGCACGATCTCCACGGCGACCTCACCGCTGAGGGCCACCTCCTCGAAGTACGGGGTGAACCCATCGCCCGGGACCACCGCGATGATGCCGAGCGGCACGCGCGCCCCGTCGGCGTCGGCGGGCTGCGCTTCGATCTCCGCGGTCGCGGACGCGCCCAGCCCGGCGCCAGAGCGTGCCTCGCGAACCTCGTCCGTCTGGTGGTCGAGATCGAGAACCGTGGCGTTCACGATCCGTCCCAGCCGGAGCGCCTGGCGCATGACGAGGTCCGGGCGGCCGTTGTGGACGTGGATCTTGGCTGCCTTGGCGTCGCCGGCCACGTTCACCGACTCGCCGGTCCGCACGAGGTATTCCGTGATCCGATCGAGATCGAGGAGCTGCCCGGGAAACGGCCGGATGAGGTAGACCGTCTCGTACCCGTGGCCCGCGTCGCTGACGGCGGCCCCCGCCGGGACCGGGCTCGGAAAGGCAGAGGGGCGTGCCGCCGGCGCGGGTGCCTCGCCGCGCAGGAAGCCGAGGGCCCCCTCGAACAGACGCACCAGACCCGCTCCGCCGGAGTCGACGACGCCGGCGTCGCGGAGCACGGGCAGCAGGCTCGGCGTCTTGGCCAGCGCCTTCTCGGCGGCATCCGTGGCGCTGCTGAGGACGGCGGCGATGTCGTTCTCGCGCTCGGCGGTCGCGACGGCCGCCGCGGCGGCCTCGCGAATCACGGTCAGCATCGTGCCCTCGACGGGACGGGGCACCGCGCCGTAGGCGGCCGTGCTGGCCGACGCCAGGGCATGGGCAAGGTCCAGGCCGTTGAAGCGGCGGCGTCCGGCGAAACCCTCGGCGAGGCCGCGCACGACCTGGCTCAGGATCACCCCGGAGTTGCCACGCGCCCCGAAGAGGGCGCCCTCGCGGAGCCGGTCGGCGACCCCCTCCACGCTGGAATCGTCGCGGACGTAGCGCAGCATCTCCGTGCAGGTCGCCAGCATGTTCGAGCCGGTGTCGCCGTCCGGGACGGGGAAGACGTTGAGGGCGTTGATCTCGTCGGCGTGCCGCTCGAGGTTCGCGACGGCCGCGCGGACCGCCTCCAGCAGCCCGGCGCCGTCGCAGGCGAGTCGAACCACGCTAGGCAGCCCCGACCGTGGAGCCCGGGCGGGCAGGGTCGGGCGCCGGTGCGGAGTCGGCAGCTGCCGCGGCCACCGGCGGGTCGATGCGGGCAGCCCTCACGGCCGGCGGCGGAGCCGGCATCGCTGCGGACGAGGCGAAGCGCCGGTTGCTCAAGCCCTGCACGTGGATCGACACCGGGCCGACCTCCCGCGCGAGCGCCCGCTCGAGCCGGTAGCGGACCGCCGAGTCGACCTGCCGCGCGACCTCCGCGACCGGGACGCCGTAGGCGACCGTCAGCCAGACCTCGGTCGTGACGGTCGGGTGGAGCGTCACGCGGATCGCCCGGCTCCCCAGCCCCAGCCGCACGCGGCAGCGCGCCAGGAGGGTGGGCTCGGCGAGGCCGGTGACACCGTAGCTGCCCAGCGCAGCGTCGCGCACGATCTCGCTCAGCGCCCGGCGCGCCACGACGGCCCGGCCCGGCACGCCACGTGTCGGCTCCTCGGGCATCGGGATCTCCTCGCGATTCGACGGCTGGACGCGGACGATGTGCTAGCATACAGCCTCCCCGGACCCCTTCCGCGGCGGCGCTTCCGCGTGCCGAGAGGGGCAGATGGGAACGGCGGGCTACCCGCCGACCGAGCACCCTGAACTGAGGAACCTGATGGCCCGGAGCTGCGCGATCTGCGGCAAGGTCTCCATGGGCGGCTTCAACCCGCAGTCGAGCGGGATGAACCGCGTCCGTGCGCACCGCCGCTACCAGCCGAACCTGCAGCCGCTCGCCGTCGTCGAAGGCGGCATCTCGACCCGCAAGCTCGTCTGCACCCGGTGCCGGCGCACGCAGACCAAGAAGAGCCGCTGACCCGTCACCGGGGCGCCCGTCGCCCCGGCTCCGCTGCCGCCCGACCCGGCCATGTGCCGGGTCGCTGCATATCCGGCGCAGTCAGCGATCCGCGCTGTCGAGCCAGATCGTGAACGGCCCGTCGTTCACGATCTCGACCTCCATCGCCGCGCCGAACCGCCCGCGCTCGACGCCCGTCCCGGTCGCCTCCAGCGCGTCGCAGAAGCGGCGGTAGAGCGTCTCAGCGTGAGCCGGCGCAGCCGCCCCGGCGAAGCCCGGCCGGCGTCCGCGCCCGAGGTCCGCATAGAGCGTGAACTGGCTCACCGCGAGCACGGAGCCGCCGACGGCGCCGAGGGCGAGGTTGGTCCGGCCCGCGGCATCCTCGAAGATCCGGAGCTCCACGATCCGGCGGGCGAGCAGATCCGCGGTCGCCTCGTCGTCACCGGGCGCGACACCCAGCAGGACGAGCAGGCCGCGGCCGATCGCGCCGACGCGCTCGCCGGACACCCGGACCTCGGCGCGGCTGACACGCTGGAGCAGCGCCCGCACCGACCTCAGGCCCCGGGATCGGGCCGCGCGTCCCCCGTCGCGGCGAGGATTCGCGCCCGCCACGCAGCGGCCTCCGCGCATGCCGCGTCGCGTGCCTCCGAGAAGTTGTCGCGCGCCCAGCCCTCCGCGCTCCGCGGGACCAGCAGGTCGTAGTCGCGGACGCCGTCCGGGTTGATCTGCCCGTCGCCGCGCAGCATGAGCACCGGCACGTCGCGGAGCTCGATCGCGTCGCGGAGGGGACCCGCCAGGTGCTTCGGCAGCTGCGCAAAACGGACCATCTCGTCACGCGGGCGGGGCGGCACGCCGGCGTTCAGGTCGTTCGCGAACCCTTCGTCGGCCAGCGTCCGAACCAGGCGCACCTCGCGGGCCTGGTCCCGGCCCTTCATGAAGAGCGCCGTCCCCACCACGAGCACATCCGCGCCCAGGCCGCCAACCAGCTCGGCGGTCTCGCGGTTCACTCCGCCATCGACGTGGACCTCGCCGCCCCATGGCTTGTGCGAGAGGAGGTCGCGTGCCGGGAGGATCTTCGCCTTCGCGACGTCGGCCATGAACGCCTGGCCACCGAAGCCCGGCTCCACCGTCATCACCATCACGATGTCGAGGAGCTCCCGGTAGGGCTCGAGGGCGGCGAGGGGTGTGCCCGGGCGGAGCGCCAGCCCCGCGGCCCGGCCCGCCGCCCGGATCCGTCGAAGGACCGGCTCGATCGGCTCGGTGATCTCGACGTGGATCGTGATCGAGTCGCAGCCGGCGTCGAGGAACTCGTCGAGCCAGCGGCCCGGCTGGGCGATCATCAGGTGCGCGTCGAAGGGGGCCTTGGTGACGGGTCGCAGCGCCCGGATGGTACCTGCCCCGAACGTGAGGTTGGGCACGAAGCGGGCATCCATCACGTCCAGGTGGATCCGGTCCGCGCCGGCCCGGATGACGCGCCGGACCTCGTACGCCAGGTTGCCGAGGTTCGCGTTCAGGATGCTGGCGGCGATGCGGGCGCGGCCGTCGCCCATCAGCGACTCCCCCGCCGGGCCGGACCCGGTGGCCGTCGCCCCGCCGGGCCGCGGCGATCGGGACGCGCGGCGGGACCGAGCCCTGCCGGGCGCGGCGATGGCGGCCGTGGCGCATCAGCGCGAGCCGCCTTGGGGCCCGTGGCCGCCGGACGCAACGTCGTGGGGCCGGACCCGGGCCGGCGCGGCGTGGGAGGTCGAGGCGTGACGCGGTCCATGATTGGCCGCACCGAGGCGGCCGGCAGGCCTGGCATCACCGGCTCCTGGCTGCGCTCGCCGGCGAGCGCAGCCGCCGACGCCGCAACGAGCCGCTCGCGACGGCGCGCGACGGCCACGGCGGTGGGTTCCGCCGACTTCTCCGCGGCGAGCTGGCCGCATGCCGCGCCGACCTCCTGGCCGCGGTTCCGCCGGATCGTGACCCCGATCCCCGCCGCCCGCAGGCGGCCGGCAAACGCCTCCATGCGCTCGGCCGAGCTGGCCTGCCACGGCGTGTGGGCAACCGGGTTCATCGGGATGCAATTCACGTGGCTGCCGGACCCTGCGATCAGCCGCGCCAGCGCGTCCGCGTCCGCAGCCGTGTCGTTGAGGCCGTCGATCATCACGTACTCGTAGCTCACCCGCCGGCCGGTCGCCGCCGCGTAGCCGGCCGCAGCGGCGACCACCGCCCGGACCGGCCAGCGCCGGTTGAGCGGGACGAGAAGGTCGCGCAGGGAATCGCGCGCCGCATGGAGGCTCACCGCGAGCGTCCACTGCGGACCCAGGGCGGTCAGGCGCTCGATCCCGGGCACGACGCCCGAGGTGGAGATCGTGACGTGGCGGGAGCCCAGCCCGAAGCGATCGCCGTCGGTGAGAACCAGGGCCGCTCCGATCACGGCGTCGAGGTTGAGGAGCGGCTCGCCCATCCCCATGAACACGAGGTTCGTCAGGTGGCGATCGCGAGCCATGAGCCGGCGCCGGGCGTGACGGGCCTGGTCCACGATCTCCGCCACGTCCAGGTCGCGCTCGAACCCGAGCTCGCCGGTGGCGCAGAACGGGCAGCCGACGGCACAGCCGGCCTGGCTGCTGATGCACAACGTGTTCCGCTCGCGCCGCTCGCCGCGGGCCGGGTAGTGCATGAGGACGCTCTCGACGAGCCGTCCGTCCGAGAGGCGATGGAGCGCCTTCTCCGTGGCATCGTCGTCGGCAAGGCGGAGGTCGGTCTCGGCGACGGTGTCGAAGCGGAGACGCTCGGCCAGGCCGACCCGGAGTGGCCGGGCAAGGGTCGTGACCGCATCCCACGACGCGGCCTCCGAGCGCCAGACGGCGTCGGCGACCTGCTGCGCCCGAAAGGCCGGCTCCCCCATCGAGGCAAGCAGCCCCACGAGCTCCGTCGGCTCGACGCCGGACACGCCGGGGCGCGGGTCGCGCGCGAGGGGCACGACGGGCAGCCCGATGGACGGGACGGTGGGCTCGGTCATCGAGGCACGATTATCCCACTCGCGACCCGGCAAGCCCGGGACGACCGCGCAGGAGCGCGCCGCCGTCCATCGGGCGGCCGCCGGCCGGCTGCACCTCGAGCAGCTGCAGGCGCCCGTCGGGCGTCGCGATCGCAAGGCCCGCCGCGCCATCGTCGACGAGCCGGCCCGGCTCGTCGCCCTCCCGGGATGGCATGACCGCGGCGCGCAGGACCGCGATCCGGCCGCCTGCCGTGTCGACGAACGTGCCGGGCCACGGGCGAAGCGCGCGGACCTGGCGTTCGAGCGCGGCCGCCGAGCGAGTCGCGTCCAGCCGGCCGTCCTCGCGCCGGAAGGGCCGCGTGGCGCTCACCCCGTCCGGCGGCTGGGCGGCCGCCGGGAGCGCCCCCTGCAGCCACGGGCCCAGGGTTCGGCGAAGCAAGCCGGCCGCGACGGCTGCCAGCTGTGCCTCGAGCGATGGCGCGTCCACGCCCCCCGGCAGCGGGACCAGTTCGCTCGCGACGATCGGCCCCGTGTCCATGCCCGCGTCCATCCGGAACAGGGTGACCCCGGTATCCGTGTCGCCCTCGAGGATGGCCGCCGGGATCGGCGTCGCCCCGCGATGGCGAGGCAGCAGGGATGGGTGCAGGTTGAGGATGCCCTTTTGGGGGAGGTCCAGGATGGCTGGCGGGAGGAGCTTGCCGTAGTCGGCAAGGATGCCGATCTCCGGGCACAGTGCGGCCAGCTGGTCGACGAATGCCGGATCCCGGAGGCGGGCCGGGGCGAGGATCGGCAAGCCGAGCCGTCCGGCTCGGTCCCCCACCGGCGTCGGCGTGACGACCGCGGCACGCCCCGCGGGCCGCGGCGGGGCCGTCACGACCGCGACGAGCGTCAGCTCCGGCGCGGCGACGAGCACATCGAGGACCGGGACTGCGAACGCCCCGGAGCCGAAGAAGATCGCCCGCGCGGGCTCAGCCGCGGGATGCCGCCTTGGCCCGCTCGGGGTCGATCCCGCGCTCCTCGAGCGCTGCGTCCGCGGCCCGGTCCTCCTCGTCGTCCATGCCGCCGCGTCCGACGGGGATCAGCTCGTCCGGCGACGCGAGGTAGTCCACGTAGAGCTTCCCCTGCAGGTGGTCCAGCTCGTGCTGGAACGCCCGCCCGAGGAAGCCCGATCCTGCGACCTTGAACTTCCGGCCCACGCGGTTCTGGGCAACCACCCAGACCTTCTCCTTCCGCGTCACGTACGCCACGTAGCCCGGAATGGAGAGGCATCCCTCGAGATCGCGGTTCTCTCCGTCCTCGCGGACGATCCGCGGGTTCACGAGCTCGAACAGCCGATCCTCGACCTCGACGACGGCGACGTTCAGCGCCTCGCCGAGCTGCGGCGCGGCGAGGCCGACACCCGGCGCATGGCGCATCGTGTCGATCAGGTCGTCGACCAGCCCGTGGAGGAACTTGTTGAAGGATTCCACCGGCTGACCGCGGAGCCGGAGCCGCGGGTCGCCGAGGGTGAGGATGGGCAGGACACTCATGGCGCGAGTATACGAGAGGCGTGGGCCCGGCCCTCACGGCGCGTCCGACCTGGCCGCCGCCCACGCCCCCGCCGGGATGTCAGGCGCCCGCGCCCTCGTCATCGGACGCGCTCCGATCCGCCGCCGGCCCGGGGCCGTCACCCTTCGCCGCGGGCTCATCCGCGTCCACGCGGTGCCGCAGCTCCTCCGCGAGGCGCCGCGAACGGTCCGCCACGCGCGCCCCGACCTCCTCGGTCTTCTCGGCGGCTCGCTTGGCGAAGGGGCCGGCCTTCTCGCCCGCGACGGCCGCGAGCTCGGCCGCCTTTGCGGCCACATCCCTGGCGACGGGGGCGGCGTGCGCAGTGACCTGGTCGATCATCTGCTGGAGCTGGGCGAGCCATTCGCGGGCCTGCGATGGGGTGCTCCCATCCGGCGGCACGCCACCATCGGCAGCCGGCTGATCGGCCACAGGCTCGGTGGGCGGGATCTGCTCGTCGGTCATCGGTCGTCTCCTTGCAGCGGGTTCGGGACAATTCTCCCACCCCCGGGAGGGAGCCGGTCATGTGCCGTCTGTACCGTCCCGTGCCCGGGACGGAATCCACACCTCGACGCGAGCGTCGCATCGGGGCGGGATCAGAGCAGGCTCTCCGGGTCCACGTCCACCGACCACGGCGGCCCCGGGTCTCCCCCGAGCAGCGCCAGCGGATCGGCGCCGCGGAGCACCAGGTTGAAGCGCCAGCGTCCCCCCCGGCGTGGCACGTACGCGGGAGCGGGTCCCGCGATCGAGATCGGCGAGGGCATGCCGGCCGCCCGCGAGCGGAGCAGCTCCGCCATCGTTCGCCCCTCGGCCCGGGCCGCCTCGCGGTCCTCGGCGCCCACCGTGAGCTTGACCGTCCTCCCGAACGGAGGCGCGCCGAACTGCTCGCGCAGGGCAAGCTCGGCGAGGTAGAAAGCGTCCGCGTCGCCGGCCACGACGGCCCGGATGGCCGGATGGTCGGGCTGGTACGTCTGGATCACCGCGCGTCCCCGCCGCTCGCCGCGGCCCGCGCGCCCGATCGCCTGGACCATGAGCTGGTAGGTCCGCTCCGCGGCACGCTCGTCGGGCAACGTCAGCGCGATGTCGGCCGAGACGATGCCGACCAGCGTGACCTCGGGCACGTCGAGGCCCTTCGTCACGAGGCTGGTCCCCACCAGGACATCGAGCCGTCCTTCGCTGAACGCATCGATCAGCCGCTCGGCGGCGCCGCGGCGCTCCACGACGTCGCGGTCGAGCCGCCCGACCCGGAGACCCGGGAAGCGCGCCTTCACTTCGCTCTCGAGCCGTTCGGTCCCCCCGCCGAGGAACCGGATCCGGGGCGAGCCACAGGCGGGGCATCGCGCGACCATCGGGGCGGCGGCGCCGCAGTGATGGCAGCGCAGCGTCATGCCGGCCTGGTGATAGACCAGCGGGCGCGTGCACTCCGGGCAGGCCTGGACGTGACCGCAGTCGCGACACAGGACCGCCGAGGCGGCGCCTCGCCGGTTGATGACCAGGATCGCTCGTTCCCCCGCTCCCGGGTCCAGGGCCGCGATCAGGGCGGCGAGGCGCTCGGAGACGAGGCCCCGGTTTCCGGCCGCCAGCTCCGCCCGCAGGTCGACCAGCTCCACGGCCGGTGCGGCCCCCGCCGCGCGATCCGCCAGGGTGCACCGCCGGTACTGGCCGCGCCGGGCGCGCCCGTACGTCTCGACGGAGGGCGTGGCGCTCCCCAGGATCACGGCGGCGCCCGCGAGGCGGCCCAACGTCACCGCCAGGTCGCGCGCCTGGATTCGCGGCGTGCGATCGCTCTTGTAGGCCGCGTCGTGCTCCTCGTCCACGATCACCAGGCCCACGTCGGGCAGCGGCGCAAGGACCGCGATACGGGTCCCCACGACGACCTCGACGGCGCCGGCGCGAATCCGTCGCCAGGAGTCCGCGCGCTCGCCCTCCCCGAGGCCCGAATGAAAGATCACGACCTCGGCTCGCAGGTCCGCGCGAAGGCGGTCGACGAGCGGGAGCGCGAGCGCGATCTCGGGCACGAGGATCAGCGCCGGGCGGCCTGCCTCGAGCGACGCGGCGATCGCCTCGGCATAGACGGCGGTCCTGCCCGAGCCCGTCGGTCCGTCGAGGAGGAGCGGCGTCGGCTCCCGGGCCGCGATGGCCGCGACGGCGATGCGCACCGCAGCCGCCTGGCTCGGCGTGAGGTCGGATCCCGCCGGACGTGCGCCGCGGCGTCCCGCTCGAAGGCGCTCCGCAAGCGGATCGCGGTGCATCTCGCGCGTGGCGAGGGCCACGAGGCCGCGCCGCGACAGTGTCGTGGCGACCCCCTGGCCGTGGCGGCCCGCGAGATCGGGCGCCGGGATGCCCGGATCGTCGAGCGCGAGGCCGGCCAGCTCGCCGAGGAGCGCCCGCTGCCGCGGCCCGACCGGCCGTCCGTCCGGGGGCCGCGAGCCGCCGACGACCGAGCGCCCGGCGTCGGTGAGGCGGACAAGGCGCTCGTGGCGCGGCCCCGCTCCGGCAGCGCTCAGCGTCCACTCGAGGTGGACCCGGCCCTCGTCCTCCAGGGCCCGCAGGCGCCGGAGAAGCGCCGCCCGGCCGTCGGACGCGGCCAGGTCCCGGACCGCCCGCGGGCCTCCCGCGAGCGCCTCGAGCAGGTCCGCGGTCGCGCGATCCCGGCCGCCCGCCGCGGTCGCGCCAGGTGGACTGGTCGCCCCCGGGCGGGCTCGTCGCCCCGGGTGGGTCGAGCGGCGTCGCCACGAGCTCGAGCTTCTCGAGGAGCCCGGGCGGGAGCATCGCCCTGATCGCGAGCGCCGGCGGCGCCAGGTAGTGCGCCGCGATCTCCCGGGCGAGCGCCAGCGCGAGCGGTGGCAGGAGGGGCCCGTCAGCGCGCACGCGCGCCCCGAGGGGTCGGGCCGTGGCACTCTCCGGGGCGGGAGCATCGCCGAGCACGATCCCCACCGCTCGCCGGCGGCCCCATTCGACGAGGACGGGCTCGCCGGCGGCGACATCGGCAAGCTCGTCCGGCACCAGGTAGGTCCAGGTCCGCGTGCCCGCGACGCCGGCCGCGTCGACCGCGACCTCGACATGCCGCGGGGAGCCGGGAGCGGCGACCAGCCCAAGGTCGACCCGGTCGATCGCCGCGTCGGACGGCGCGACCTCGCTCATTGGCCTAGACGACGACGCGGCGGTCGGCGTGCTTCGTCCGTTCCGCGCGGATGATCGCGTCGATCTGTTCGGCCGTCCGCTCCACCTGGCCGTCCTCGTTGAGGACCACCTCGTCGTAGTCGCCCTGCCGGGCGAGCTCGATCGCCGCGTTGCGCTGGCGAATCTCCAGCTCGCCGGCCGACTCCGTCGCCCGCGAGCGGAGGCGCCGGAAGAGCGCCTCGAGCGACGGCGGCACGACGAACACGAGGAGCGCATCCGGGACGCAGGCCTTGACCGCGGCGGCGCCCTGCACGTCGATCTTGAGGATCACGTCGTGGCCGGCAGCCAGCGCCCGGCGGACCTCGGCGCGCGGCGTCGCGTAGAGGTTCCCGTGGACCTCGGCCCACTCGAGAAACGCACCTGCGTCGCGGAGCGCACGGAAGCGCTCGCCGGACATGAAGTGGTAGCTCCGTCCGTCGACCTCCCCCGG
Source organism: uncultured Chloroflexia bacterium (assembly GCA_963734535.1). GTDB lineage: Bacteria > Chloroflexota > Limnocylindria > Limnocylindrales > CSP1-4 > CTSoil-043. The sequence continues at coordinate 83,982 of CAVTHS010000010.1, forward strand.
CCGCGGGACCCTGGTCGTGCACGTGACCACGTAGTGATAGTCGCGATCACGCGGCCGGACGCGCAGGGCGTCGATGATCGTGTCCTTGCCCACGCCCGACGGGCCCGAGACCACCACGAGCAGGGCGCCCGGGGCTCCCTCGCTCGGCGCGCCGAAGAACGGGTCGTCGGTGTCCGGGGCGGACCCCAGGCGCCGCTCGGTCATCGAGCGTGACCGAGGTCGGGTCCGGCGGTCCCCGGCGCGCCGGTGGCGATGGCGCGGAGCAGGTCCAGGACACGGTCCAGCGCCTCCGGGAGCGGCGCCTCGACGCGGACGAGGTCGCCCGTCCCGGGCGAGGCGAAGACGATCCGCCAGGCGTGCAGGAAGAGCCGCTCCAGGCCGTCCGGGCCGCGGCGCGACGTCCCCGTCCCATAGACCGGATCGCCGGCGACGGCGTGGCCCAGCGCGGCGAGGTGGACCCGGATCTGGTGCGTGCGGCCCGTGACCAGGTCGACTTCGAGCAGGGTCCAGCCCCGGAACCGCTCGCGGACCCGGTACCCCGTCACGGACGGTCGTCCGTCGGGAACCACGGCCATCCGGGTCCGCTGCCGCGGGTCGCGCCCGATCGGGGCCTCGATCCGCCCGGCGGCGGCCTCCACGTTCCCGTGCACGAGCGCGAGGTACGTCTTCTTCACGCGGCGCGCCTTGAGCTGGGCCATCAGGCTCGCCTGCGCCGCATCGGTCTTGGCGACCATGATCAGGCCGGACGTGTCGCGGTCCAGGCGGTGAACGATCCCAGGCCGGGCGACGCCCGCGATCCCCCCGTATTCCGTGTCCCGGGCCAGGAGCGCGTTGACCATCGTCCCGCTCCAGTGACCGGGCGACGGGTGAACGACGAGCCCGGCTGGCTTGTTCACGACGAGGACGTCCGCATCCTCGTAGAGGACCTCGAGCGGGATCGCTTCGGGCTCGACGTCGGGCGGCTCCGCGGCGGGCACGAACAGATCCAGCGCATCGCCTGCCCGCACGAGGGATCGGGCCTTCAGGGTCACCCCGCCGATCGTGAGGTGCCCGTCCGTGATCAGGCGCTGGACCCGGCTCCGCGAGAGGCCCGAGAGGTCGGAGGCGACGCGGTCCACGCGCCCACCCGAGCCTTCCGGGACGACCAGGCGGAGCTCCGTCATCCGGCAATCCAGGGGCGGCGGCTCGACGGCCAGAAGGCCATCAGGATCAGCAGGACGAGCGCGGCGCTGATCGCCGCGTCCGCCACGTTGTACGTGTAGAACCGAAGGTCGCCGATGCCCATGTTGACGAAGTCGACGACGTAGCCGACCCGGAGCCGGTCCGCGAGGTTGCCCACGGCGCCCCCCAGGAGCAGCCCCAGCGCGAGGGTCGCGAACCAGCCGTTCGTGACCACCGACCGCCCGTGGAACCAGACGATCAGGCCGACCACGCCGATGCTGAGCGCGGCGAACAGGTACGCCTGGTTCCTGAAGAGCCCGAAGAGGGCGCCGCTGTTCTGGACGGGCTCGATCCTGACGAAGTCGCCCATGATCGGCATCCGGGCGCCGAACGCGACCGTGGCGAGGACCCACTGCTTGACGAGCTGGTCGACCACCACGATGCCGCCGGCGAGGGCGAGGAACGCCGCCCAGTGGTGCGAGATGCGGTCCGGTGCCCGGGCCGGGATCTGGCCCGGCTCGACGGACGGGACAGCGTCATGCATTCGCGGGCTCCGGGCGCTCGACGCGGGCCACGCGGCGGAGCGCGATGTTCGCCTCGCCCCCGGAGAGCTTCACGCTCGCCTGGGCCCAGCCGGCCGGCGGTACGCCCAGCGTGACGCCGTCGGCGAGGGTCTCGGCGGCGACCGCGTCGAGGAACGGGCGGATCCGGGCGGCGTCCGGGCCGAGGTCCGCGACCAGCTCGATCCGGTCGGCGAGCTCGAGCGCCGCATCGCGCCGGAGGTCCTGCACGGCTCGCTGGATCTCCCGCGCGTCGCCCTCGGCGCGCAGCGCAGGCGTGAGCTCGGTGTCGATCACGACCACGAGCCCCTCGTCGTGCGCGACCGCGGTGCCCGGCCGCGGCGAGGCGAGAATCTCGACCTCGTCCGGCGCCAGAACGACGCCCGCGAGGGCAACGCTGCCGTCGGGGCGGACCTCGAAGGCGCCCTCGCGCGCGGCGGCCATGACGGCCGGGATCGCAGCGCCCAGCTTCCTGCCGATCCGCGGCAGGAGCGGCTTGACGCGCCGCTCCACGAGCTCCGACTCGTCCCCGATCCGGATGACCTCCTTGACATTGACCTCGTCGCCAATGACCTCGAGGAGCGCATCGAGGTCCGGGTGCGCGGTGCCGGGGAGCGCGATCCACAGCCGCGCGAGCGGCTGGCGCGTCTTCAGCCCGGCCTGCGAGCGGAGCGTGCGAGCCAGCTCGACCGCGCGCTGAGCGTGGGCGGTCGCGGCCTCGAGGGCCGCGTCCCGCAGCGGAGCGAGCTCCGCTGCGGGCCAGCGGGTGAGGTGGACGCTCTCGGGCGCGTCCAGGCCAGCCGCCACGACGAGGTTCTGGTGAATCGCCTCGGTCAGGAACGGGAGGAGCGGCGCCATCACCCGCACCAGCCCGCCGAGCGTCGCGTGCAGCGTCGCGAACGCCGCATCGCGGTCGGCCAGGTCCTCCGAGCGCGAGAAGCGCTTCCGGTTCCGGCGGAGGTACCAGGTCGAGAGATCGTCGATGAAGCCCGAGATGGTGCTCGCGGCGGCGTCCGGGTCGTAGTTGGCAAGGCGATCCTCGACTCGTTCCGCGACGCCGGCGAGGCGCGAGAGGATCCAGCGGTCGAGCGGCGGCCGGCCGGCCACGCGCACCGGGTCGGGGGCAGTGGCCTCGTCGGCACCCGGCGACCAGCCCGCCAGCCGCGCGTACGTGACGAGGAACGCGTACACGTTCCAGAGGACGAGCAGCTCGCGGCGCGCCTCGTCGGCCGCGTGCCAGCCGAAGAGGATGTTGTCGTCGGGACGGGCCTTGGCGTACATCCAGCGCATCACGTCGACGCCCATCCGCTCGGCCGCCTCGTCGAACTCGATGGCGTTGCCCCAGCTCTTGTGCATGGGGCGACCATCCTCGCCGAAGAGCGTCGCGTAGCCGAAGATCGTGGTGAAAGGGGCCTCGCGGCGCAGGACCGTGCTCATCGCGAGCATCGAGTAGAACCAGTTCCGGAACTGGCCCGGGAAGCTCTCGGTCACGAAGTCCGCCGGAAACCAGTCCTGCCAGAAGGCCGGGTCCTCGCGGTAGTGGAGCGTGGAGAACGGCACGATCCCGGCGTCGAGCCAGGGGTTCCCCACGTCGAGGATCCTCGACACGGGCGCCCCGCAGGTCGGACAGGCAATCCGGACCGCGTCCACGTAGGGGCGGTGGGACGTGTGCCCCTCGAGCTGGTCCCAGCCGTCCACGGCCCGCGTGCGCAGCTCCTCCCGGCCGCCCACGACGTCGAAGGTCCCGCAGGCCGCGCAGTCGTAGATCGGGAGGGCCAGCCCCCAGTAGCGCTTCTTGCTGATCATCCAGTCGTGCATGTTGAGCAGCCAGTCGAGCTCCCTTTCGTACCCGAAGGACGGCAGCCACCGGATCCGGTCCACCACGTCCATGATCTGGTAGCGCAGGCTCGCGTCCACCTGCTCCTTCGAGAGCTGGTCGCGCGGCACGTCGTAGACCGGGCCCATGCTCACGAACCACTCGTCCACGAGGCGGAAGACGAGCGGCGTGCCGCAGCGCCAGCAGTGGGGGTAGCGGTGGACGATCGGCTCGAGCCGGTAGAACAGCCCGTGATGCCTGAGGTGCTCCACGACCGGTTCGACGCTGTCGCGGACGTCGCGCCCGGCCAGGAACCCGAAGCCCTCGATGAAGATCCCGCCCTCGTCCAGCGGGGCGAGCATCGGCAGGCCGAGCGCTTTCCCGAGGGCGAAGTCCTCGGCGCCGCACCCGGGCGCGATGTGGACGATCCCCGTTCCCTCGTCCTCGCCGACCTCGTCCCACGGGATCACCCGGTGCTCGTACGGGCCGTCGTCCGGGCGGCGACCCGCGAAGGCGGCACGGACGGCCGGGAGGTCGTCGAACGGCCCCCGATAGCGCCAGCCCACGAGGTCGGAGCCCGGCCGCTCCTCCACGATCTCGAACGGCCCGACGAGCGCCTGGCGCAGCGTCCCCCGTCCCAGCCAGAGGAGGCTCTCGCCCTGGCGCACCTTCACGTAGCGAAGCTCGGGGCCGACCGCGGCGGCCACGTTGGAGGTAAGGGTCCAGGGCGTCGTGGTCCAGGCCAGGAGCGCCTCGCCCGGCCGGTCCAGCAGGGGCAGGCGGACAGTCAGCCCCGGGTCCGTGCGGTCGGCGTACCCCTCGGTCATCTCGTGCTGGCTGATCCCGGTTCCGCAGCGCGCGCACCATGGCATCGTGTCGTGGCCCTTGTAGAGCCAGCCGCGCCGGTGGCACTCCGCGAGAAATCCCCAGATCAGGTCGTTGTTCTCGTTGCTGAACGTGAAGTACGACCCGCCGAGCTCCGGCATCCCGAGCCGGCCGACGAGCATCTCGACACGGTCGGTGACGGGTCCCTGCGGTCCGCTGAGGGTCGCCTCCTGCGCGGGATCCGCGCCCAGCAGGTCGCGCAGCCGGCGCAGCTCGTCCGGATCGTTCCAGTCCATCCAGTAGCCAAGCCGGATCGACTGCTCCGTCTGGCGCGCCGCGAAGGTGAGCACGCGCTGCTTGCAGAGACGCACGAACTCCGCGATCCCGTGCTCCTCGATATCACGCTTCGAGGTGAAACCGAGGTCGCGCTCCACGTTGACCTCTACCCACAGGCCCTGGCAGTCGAAGCCGTTCTGCCAGCGCTGGTCCTCGCCGCGCATGGCGTGGAACCGCTGGAAGACATCCTTGTAGGTGCGACCCCAGGCGTGGTGCACGCCCATCGGGTTGTTGGCCGTGATCGGCCCGTCGAGGAAGCTCCAGCGCGGCCCGCCGGCGTTCTGGGCGCGCAGACGGGCGAACGTCCGGCGCTCGCGCCAGAGGGCGAGGATCTCGTGCTCCTGGGCAACGAGGTCGGGCTTGCTGGCGACGGGTGCGAACATCGGGCCTCGGAAGCGGGTCTCTGGGCCGGGGGAGCACGAGCGTCACGTGCCGGCCCGGTCGGCCTTCACAGGGCCTCGGACACGCCCCACGGAGGTTCCCCGTATCCTACCCGCGATGCAGCAGCAGCAGGAAGCACGGCCGCGGGCACGCCCGCGAGCACGGTCCGCGTTCACCGCGGCATTCCTGAGCCTCATCTTCCCGGGGCTCGGCCACGCCTATGCCCGTGCGTGGTACCGGGCGGTAGCGTTCGCGGCGGCCCCGTTCCTGCTCCTTGCCCTCCTCGCCGGCGCGCTGATCAGCTACAACATCGAGGTCCTCGGCGTTGCCCTGCAGCCGCCGGTCCTCATCGCGATCCTCGTCGGGAACGTCGTCGCGTACGGGTACCGGATCGTCGCCGCGGTCGACGCCTACCGGGTCGTCCGCTACCTGAACCGCGTGTCGGACGGCGGGGCCGGCCGCCTCGGGCCTGCCCGCGCGAGCCTTGCCCCGATCTCGCTCGCCGGCCTGCTCGCGGTGATCCTGGTGATGGGCGGCGCCCACGCCGCCGTGGCGTACTACGACCTCCAGGCACTGACCGCGGTCCAGAACATCTTCAATCCGACCGACACGGGTGCGGGGCCCGGCGTTTCGCCGGCACCGGGCGCGACGGGAGCCGCCGGTGCCACGGCGAGCCCGGAACCGTCCGTGCCCGCCCCATCGGTCGGGGCGAGCGCGGCGCCGTCCCTCGTCCCGTGGAACGGGACCGGCCGCCTCAACGTGCTCCTCATCGGGACCGACAAGCGGCCCGCCGAGGGGACCTGGAACACGGACACCCTGATCGTGGCGAGCATCGACCCGGCCTCTCACCAGGTCGCGATGTTCAGCCTCCCGCGTGACACGGTGGGTGTCCCCCTGCCGCCGATCCCGGCCCGCTCGACCTTCGGTGCGACGTACAACCTCAAGATCAACTCGCTCTTCCTGCAGGCCCGGGCACGCCCCGACCTGTTCCCCGGGGGCGGATATGAGGCGCTGAAGGACACGCTCGGGTACCTGTATGGGATCCCCATCAGCTATTTCGTCGAGGTCGACTTCAGCGGCTTCAGGACGGTCGTGGACGCGCTCGGCGGCGTCACCGTGAACGTCCAGGTGCCGGTCGTCGACGACTACTACCCCGGGGACAAGGGCACGCTCCGGGTCTATATCCAGACCGGCGTCCAGCATATGACCGGCACCCAGGCGCTGATCTACGCTCGCTCCCGCCACGGCTCGAGCGATTTCGACCGTGCCTCGCGGCAGCAGCGCGTCCTCCTGTCCCTGCGCCAGCAGGCCGACTTCGCCACCCTGATCCAGCGCCTGCCCGATCTCGTCCAGAGCACCTCGCGGGCCGTCAAGACCGACTTCCCGATCGCCAAGCTCCCGCAGCTCATCGACCTCGCCAGCCGGATCGACATCGGCAACATCCGGTCGTTCGTCTTCTCGCCGCCGTACTACGGGATCGAGGGGTACCCCGGCGGCATCTACACGCTGAGCCCGAACGTCCCGCGCATCCGGGCCGCCGTGGGCAGCGCCTTCGACTTCGACCCGCGCGTGGAGGCCCAGCGGCAGTCGGTCGCCCAGGAAGGCGCCCGCGTCTGGGTCCTCAACGGGACGGGCACGAACGGGACGGCAGCCGCCGTGGCGGGCTACCTCGACTTCCGGGGCGTGGCGGCATCCGCGCCCAACCAGCGGCCCCCGGCGGGAAGCGTCCCGGCCGCCACGATCGTCCGGGTCTACAACGGTGCCGGGGCGAAGATGCCGCTGACGCTGGCCCTGCTCAAGGACGTCTTCGGCGTCGCGGTGGTGCCGGTGACCGACCCCGCGGTCAAGGTCGACGTCATCGTCACGACGGGAACCCGGACGCCGACGCTCGAGGCGCCCGCCATCCCCTGACCCGGATCGCGCCCGCCGGCGCGATAGGTTGCCTGCCGCGTCAGGCCCGTGCGCCCGTCGGGGCGCGACCGCTCAGCCCGGATAGATGGGCGTGACCCAATGCCGGTAGGCCGGAACGTTGCCGCGCACGATCTCGAAGTAGCGATCCTTGACCCGCGCCGTGATCGGACCCACGCCGCCCGAACCCACCTTTCGGTGGTCGACCTCGATGATCGGGCTGATCTGGGCGCCGGTTCCGCAGAAGAACGCCTCGTCCGCCACGTAGACCTCGGACCGGTCGATCGAGCGTTCCACGACGCGGAGCCCGAGGTCCGCGCAGATCTCCATGATCCCGGCCCGGGTGATGCCCTCCAGGATGTCGTCGGAGACCGGCGGCGTGACGAGGATGCCGTCGCGCACGACGAAGATGTTCTCCGCGGAGCCTTCGGAGACGTGGCCGTCGTCGGAGAGGACCAGCGCCTCGTCGAAGCCGTTGAGCATCGCCTCGCTCTTGCTGAAGGCCGGGTTCACGTACGAGCCGACGATCTTCGCCCGCGACGGAATCGCCGGGTCGGACGTCCGCCGCCAGGAGACGGTCCCGATTCGGACGCCGACGTTCGTGTCGACGTAGTCGCCGAACGGGAGCGCCAGGATGTAGTAGCGGTGCTCGAGGCCATGGAGCCTGACCCCGATCGCCTGCGTGCTCTTGTAGAACGACGGCCGGATGTACGCGTCCTCGCGGAACGCGTTCCGCCGCAGGACTTCCACGACCTCCGACGTCAGCTGCTCGACCGACGGCACGTCGTCCATGAGCATGATCCTGCAGGAGTTGCGGATCCGCTCCATGTGCTCCCGGACCTTGAGCGCGTAGAGCTGCCCCTGGTCGGCGTTCCAATAGGCCCGGATCCCCTCGAACACGGCCGTCCCGTACATGAACGCGTGGGTCATGATGCTGACGTTCGCCTCGGCGAGCGGGACGTAGCGGCCCTCGAACAGGCAGACGCGGGTGGCGAGGTCGGCCGGCTCGCCGGCTGCCCTCTGGGCGGGCGCCGCCAGGGCGGCGGGCTTCTCGGTGATCATCCGATCGGGCTCCTGGAGCGTGGTCCGGCGGTGACCCGGCGGGCTCGCGGACGATCCCGAGTATACCGTCCGTCCCGTCGGCGCCGGCTGGGACGGACGATCGCCGGGATCAGGCGGCGGATTCGGCGAGCGCCCGGATCACGAGCAGGAGGTAGCCGACGTAGAAGATGCCGCCGGCGGCGAGGCCCCGACCCGTGAGGAGGCCCCGGAAGCGGAGCGGCACGAAGATCACCAGGATCGAAAGGATCGCGATCCCCGCCGACAGGAAGCTGAGCTGCGACTCGGCCCCGATCGTCCAGGCGGCCGGGGCGAAGAGGAGGGCGACCGAGGTCGGGATCGCGCTCTGGAAGACCATCGCCCCGGTGATGTTGCCGAGCGCGAGCGTGTCCTTCCCCTGCCGGACCCAGATCACGCTGTTGAACTTCTCCGGAAGCTCGGTCGCGATGGGAGCGATGACGAGCGCGAGGAGCGCCGAGCCGACGCCGAGCGAGGCCGCGAGCTCCTGCACGGCACCCACGAAGAAGACGGCGCCGACCACGATGCAGCCAAGCGACAGCAGCACCTGGACGCCCACCACCCGAAGCCGTGGCACCGTGTGGTGGCCGCGCCCGCGATCGAGGTGCCGGAGCCGAAGGGGCGCCAGGTCCTCGTCGTGCTCGCCGGCCTCGGCCTGGAGGTGGCCCCGCACGTACCAGCCGTAGAGCGCGATCAGGACGACGGCGACCCCGACCTTGGCGAGCTCGAAGCCGGGCGGCAGGAAGGCGGCGCCGATCGCCAGCCCATATCCCAGGCCGAACCAGCGCAGGTCGTGCAGGAGGACCTTCTGGTCGACCACCACCTCGACCCCCTGGCGCCGCCGGCGGCGGAACACGAGGATCGCGATCCCCGTCACGAACATGGCCAGCGTGGCGAGCATGAACGGCGCACCGAGCACCGCCCCGACGCCGACTTCGGCTGCCGCGCTCCCGCCGCCGAAGATGATCGCGACGAACGGGATCATCGTCTCGGGCAGGGCCGTCCCGACGGCCGCGAGGACGGACCCGACGGCGCCCTCCGCGAGATCCAGCTTGCGACCGAACCACTCGATGCCGTTGGTGAAGAGCTCCGCCCCGAGGAGGATCACGACAAGCGCGATGACGAGGATGACGAGATCCATGGGCTACGCCGCCGGCCGCTGCGCGACGACCACGGCGAGCGCGATGACGATCGAGCACGGCGGCCCCGAGGCCCGCCATCCGCCGCTCGCCCGCGCCAAGGAAGCCGACGACCGCGGCGGCGACCCGCAGGAGCGGGGTGGCCAGCATCGCCAGGAGACCCAGCCACAGGAACCCCTCCGGGCGGAGGGCGAGGATGTCGGCGGGGATTCGCGCCGGATCGAGGCCCGGCAGGGTCCGCTCGAGGGGAGATCCGCCCGCGATCGCGAGCAGGGCCACGCCGACCGCGAGGAGCCCGATGCTCAGCAGCGTGCCCACCCGGAGGATTCGCGCGATCGACCGGTCCACGGGGGCGGGGCGCGACGCGGCGGTGCCGGCGCTGCTCGCGCCCGACGCGGTCACGGGGCCGTCATCCGATGGCCCGCAGGGTCATCTGGACGGCCGTCAGGGCAAGCACCGCCACGAAGAGGAGACGCAGGAGACGAACGTCGATCCGCTGGGCCACCCGCGAGCCGACCATCGCGCCCGCGAAGACGCCGACCGCGGTCGGCCCGGCGACCAGCGGATTGATCCCGTCGCGCATCAGGTAGACGATCGCGGATGCCGAAGCGGTCACCCCGATCATCAGGTTGCTGGTGGCGGTCGCGACCTTGAGGGGAACGCGCATGACGAGGTGCATGAGCGGCACCTTGACGATGCCGCCGCCGACGCCGAGCAGCGCCGAGACGACCCCGGCGAAGATGCTCCCCCCGACCCCCACCCCCAGCCGGATCGGACGGTACCCCGGCCCGGCCAGGGCGGCCCGGAAGGAGGCGGGCGCCTGCGCCGCGCCGGCAGCATCGTCCGGGTTCTCGATGGAGGGACCGGCGGCGCTCGCGGTGTTCGCGCGTCGTCGCAGCATCGTGACGGCAGTGTAGACGAGCAGGAGTGCGAACAGGCCGGCGAGCACCCGATCCGGGAGGAGGAAGGCGACGAGGCCGCCGATGAGCGCCCCCGAGGCGGTGAACACCTCCAGGAGCATCCCGAGGCGCAGGTTGGCGAGGTGGCGCTCCAGGTAGACGCCGGCGGCGGCGCTGCTCGTCACGATCACGCAGACGAGGCTCACCCCGACCGCCGCGCGGAATTCCAGCCCGAAGCCGAAGGTCAGCAGCGGGACGATGAGGATTCCGCCACCCAGCCCAAGCAGGGACCCGAAGACCCCTGCCCCGAATCCGCCGCCCGCGAGGAGTAGCAGGACGGTCACCCTCCGGCGACCGTCCGCGTCTCCGTCATCGCGGCATGGTCAGGGGCGAAGGTGCTGGGGCGCGTACGGCAGCAGGGCCACCAGCCGGGCCCGCTTGAGCGCCACCGAGAGCTCGCGCTGGTGCGCGGCGCACGTGCCCGTCTTCCGGCGCGGCTCGATCTTGGCGCGCTCGGAAAGGTAGCGGCGGAGGCGGCTGACCTCCTTGTAGTCGATCTGGACCGTCTTGTCGGCGCAGAACGCGCAGACCTTTCGGCGGCGTCGGTCGCGGTAGTAGTCATCGCGCTTCTTGCGGGCTGCGGGAGGCATGCTGTCAGCTCCTGTGGTCGCGGGCGGCACCGGTACGGCGCATGCCCGATGCGATTGTCAGAACGGAAGATCGTCGATGTCGGAGGGGGCGTCGTCCGCCGCGGCCGGGTCGGGCCGCCGGATCGGCGAGACGGTCGCGCCGGCCGGCCTGGGCTCGCCCGGGAACGGCGGGGCATCGGCACCTTCCTCACGCGGCCGCCGGTCGAGGTTGGTCACCTGGTTGGCGATGAGCTCGGTCGTGTACCGCTTCTGGCCCTGCTGGTCTTCCCACTGCCGGGTCTGGAGACGGCCCTCGATGTAGACCTTCATGCCCTTGCGAAGGTGCTCGGCGGAGCGTTCGGCGAGCTGCGCCCAGGCAACCACGCGGAACCACTCCGTCTCCTCCTGCCAGGCGCCATCCTGGCCCTTGTAGTTGCGGTTGACGGCGACCGTGAACTGCGTCACGGCCTGCCCGCCCGGCGTGTACCGCATCTCGGGATCCCGCCCGAGATTCCCGATGATCATCACCTTGTTCAGGGACACCGGAACGCCCTCCTGGGACCTGGGTCAGTCGACCGCGGCCGGAGCGGCTTCGCTCTCGGACTCGTCGATCTGCTCGCCGGTGGGCTCCTCGTCGTCCTCGACATCAGGTTCGGGAACGAGGTCCCCGATGTCGTCGCCCTTGCCGCGGACGGCCTTGAGCGGTCGATCGACGCGGATCACGAGGTGCCGGATCACGTCCTCGGTGATCAGGAGGGTCCGCTCGAGGTCGGCGATGGAGTCTGCAGGGGCATCGAAGTGGATGATGTGGTACGACGCCTCGCGGTACCGGTCGATCTGGTACGCGAGTCGGCGACGGCCCCAGGGTGCCGCCTTGACGATCTGTCCGCCGGCCCCGGCGATCTGCCGGGTGACCTTCTCCAGGAGCGCCTGGACGCGGTCGTCCGGCGCGTCGGGCCGGATCACGAGCATGAGTTCGTAGCGGCGCATGGCCGTTCGACTCCTTCCTGTGGGGTATGCCCCGCTCGTGGCCCCCGGAACCCGGGCCGCCAGGCGGAGCAGAAAGGGCTCGCGGAGTCTACCACGAGCGTGACTGGACTCCGCGCGCCTCATGTATCCTTCGGGGCGTCCTCATCTCCCACGAAGGATCCTGCAAGCGTGCCGTCGAGCACCATCCTTGTCCTCGAGACGAACGAGGCCGCCATCGCCGCTGTCGAAGGTCCGCTGACCGGGGTGGGCTACCAGGTGGCCGTCACTGCCGACCCGGACGATGCCGTGCGGCGGGCCGCTGACTTCGCGATCGTCATCCTCGACGTCGGCCTCGGGCCCCGCACCGGCGTCGACATCTGCCGGGAGATCCGCGGGACGGCCGCGCTCTCCGCGATCCCCGTCCTCTGCGTGAGCCAGTCGACCGACGTCGAGGAGCGGGTCCGCTACCTCGAGGCCGGCGCCGACGACGTCGTGGTGAAGCCGTTCGACCCGCGCGAGCTCGAGGCTCGCGTCGAGGCGCTCCTGGTCCGCTTCCAGCGCTCGCGCGACCTGGCGCCGCTCGTCCACGCGGACGACGAGGGCCCCGCCCGCCGAAGCATCATCGCCTGCTTCAGCCCGAAGGGAGGTGTCGGGACCACGATGATCGCGGTGAGCGTCGCGACCTCCCTCGCCGTCCAGGCGCCTGGCCGCGTCCTCCTCGTCGACTTCGACCTCCAGTTCGGCCAGGTCGCGACGCATCTCAACCTGAAGCCCCAGCTGACGGTCGCCGACCTCGCCCGCGACGACCAGTCCATGCGCGAGCCGGACCTGCTGCGGACCTACGCGATCAAGCACGATTCCGGGCTGGAGGTTCTGGCTGCGCCGGGCACCCCGGAATCCGGGCGTGCCATCACTCCCGAGCACGTGAACCTGTCGCTCTCGACCGCCCGGACCACATACGGCACGGTCGTGATCGACGCGGGCTCGGAGCTCGACGAGCGATCACTCGCGGTCCTGGAGCGGGCCGAGGCGGTCCTGGTCCCGATCGTGCCGGAGATCGGCGCGCTGAAGGCGCTCCACTCCCTGCTCGAGTACCTCACCGAGGTGGGCTCGGCAGCGGCGGCGGCCACCTTCGTCCTCAATCACCTCTTCGCGCGCGAGATGCTCTCGATGAAGCAGATCGAGGCGGCGATCGGGACGAAGATCGAGGCCGAGGTTCCGTACGACCCCGGGCTCTACCTCAAGGCCATCAACGAGGGCATCCCGATCGTCCGCAGCGCGCCGACTTCGTCCCCGGCACGCGCGCTCGCGAGGCTGGCCGCCATCGCGATCGGCAGACCGGATGACGCCGCGCCGAGTCGCGACGAGCACCGTGGCCGCCTTGGAGCGTTCCGCCGGCGCGCGTGACCGCCGCGTGGGCGAGGCAGCCCATGATCAACGGTTCGCGTTGACCGCCGTCTGGCCGGACATCCCGATCGATATCGTCCCCGCCCACGAGCACTGGCACGTGGACGGCGCGGTCAGCACCGGGACGCCGCCGAGCATCACCACGCTGGATCCGGGCGCCCAGGCCCCGATGGGAACCGGCAGGCAGGGCATCGGCGTATGCACGCCGAGTGCGGCAGCCGTGGCGGCGATGACCGCGGGGTTCGCGGGTGAGTTGCACATGCCGAATGTCGGGATGTTCGCCATCGGGATCGCATCGGCGATGGTCGCGACCGGCTGTCCGCCAGCCGTCACGGGAGTTCCCCTGGGAATGGCGGTCAGCGGCATCGGCGGGCCCAGGCCCATCGTGCAGGACAGCATGGCTGCGTTCACGACCACCGGCGGCATCGTCGTGCTCTCCCCTGCTCCGCGTGGTCCGGGGGCCCGGCGGGCGCTCCCCTGTTCGCTCGCCCCTGAGTGTCGCACCCGGAGGCACGCCCGATCGTGCCGCTGACCCTGCCCGTTCGGTCCGGAGTCGCCGGTGCGCCGCCGCGAGGTCCGCCACGGGGCTCGCGGCGGATGCCATGATGGCGGGTGTGCGCCCCGCTTGAGCGGCACGCTGGAAATGGGAGGAAGTCATGACAATCGATCGCCGGGCGCTCGCCTTCTCGCTCGCCGTTGCCCTGCTCGCCGCCGCATGCGGCGGCACCGCCGCCACGCCGACACCCGCGGCCTCGCGCCCAGGCCTCGGAGGCTCCAGCGTCCGCGGCGGCGTCCGAGGCCGCCGCCTCGCAGGAACCCGCGCTCGACTGACAACGGATCGGTCCCCGACGTCTCCCTCGCCCCGGGAACCGCCACGGAGCTCGAGTCGATGCTCCCGTCTACCGTCGGTGGCGTTGCCTTCGCGAAGACCAGCTTCGGCGGCGGCACGCTGCCGGCCACGATCCCCGTCGACTCCGGCGAGCTTGGCACGTTCCTGCAGGCCAACGGGAAGACCCTGGCCGACGTCTCCCTCGCCATGGCGACCCCGACGGACACGTCGAAGGCCGGCACCTTCGTCATGGCCTTCCAGGTGAAGGGCGTCGACGGGACGAAGCTCGCGGAGGTGCTGGCGGGCATCGGGCGACAGCGGGCTCCAGCGACCACGGTCGGCGGCAAGCAGGTGCAGCAGGCGGGCGCAGGCGGATTTGGGTTCACCCTCTATGTCAAGGGCGACGTCGTCTTCTACATCCTCGCGATCGGCGACGCATCCCTGACCGAGGGCATCCTGGCGGCCCTCCCGTAACGTTCGTTCCGGCCCTCGCGGCCGCCATCGCCGGCGTCCACCGGCTGGCTCGCTCGCGGCGACGGTTGCCCGTCCGGCGCGAGCGTCGAGCCGTTCGACGTCCGGCCCCCGCAGCGTGAGGGCTGGTCCGCGCTGACGGCCCATCCAGGGGAACGTCGTGCGGTGACGGGCGTTCTCGTGGCTATTCTCGCGGGGTGCTGGGCTGGGAGTCGGACACGTCTGACTTCCCGCGACCCGGGCCGCTGGAGCCGCTGGACCTCGCCAGTCGCCGCGTCAGCCGTGCTTTGGGGGGATCGATGTACCTGGTCGGGCTTCTTGTCATGAGCCAGGTCGCGGACGGGCTCACCTTCACGCTCGCCCATCATGGCGTCGAGCTGAATCCGCTCATGGCCCACCTCGGCGGACTCGTCCTGCCGGTCAAGCTCGCCGGAGCGACAGTCGTCGGGTTCCTCGCGTGGCGCCTCCGCGGCCACCCGCGGGTCCTTCTCTGGATGGGGGCGGTGGGCTGGATCGGTGCGCTCAGCAACTTCACCGGGTACTGATCGGCCGCGGGGCGCGCCTCGCGCGGGCGTGTCCGGCGCACGTTGGAGTTCCCCTGGATGACGACGGCCCCCGATCTCGCCTCAGACGGCAGGCTCGAAGTAGTAGGTCCCATCCCACTTGAGCACGCCGTCGGGGGAGGTCGTGACCTTGAGGCTGGCATGGAACCCGGCCAGCCACCCGGTCCCCCGGGAGAAGGTGCACGTCCCGAGGCCGGTTGGGCCCAGGGAACAGTGGCCGCTTGCCGTCGCGCCGTTCGGAGTCACGAGGACGACCCTGCTGCTCGACACGTTGGCGAACACCGGCCCTGCGTGGGCGGCCACCGTGCCCTGCGGGATCGATCCCGGGGTCGCAGTCCTCACCGTGCAGCGGTCGGCGGTCGTATCCCACGCCACCGCGAGAACCTTGCGAATCGACCGTATCGACATGTGCGCCTCGGCCGGCGCTCGTCTCGTTTCTCGCGTGTGGCGGACGAACGACGAGAAGGTGAGACTGTACTCCTTCGGCTCGGACGTTCGCCGGCAGGACGCGATCGTCGCGCGGGGTGCTCTGCGCGTGGTACCGAGGGGGAGATTTGAACTCCCACGCCCTTGCGGGCAGCCGATTTTAAGTCGGCCGCGTCTGCCGGTTCCGCCACCTCGGCGTCGAGTCCCGAATTGTAACGCCCGCCGGGGAGGCGGGCGTTCCGTGCCAGAAGACGTGGAGGCGACGGTGGGATTCGGACCCACGCATAGAGGTTTTGCAGACCTCCCCCTTAACCACTTGGGTACGTCGCCCCTGGAGCACCGGTGGGGGAACCGGCGGTGCTGGCTGGCCCTCGAGGATTCGAACCTCGGTTCACGGATCCAAAGTCCGCTGTCCTACCGCTAGACGAAGGGCCAGCGGATCAAGGGCCGCAGTATTCAAGAATGATTGGAGCGGAAGACGGGACTCGAACCCGCGACCCTCACCTTGGCAAGGTGATGCTCTACCAACTGAGCCACTTCCGCTCGATGACCGCGTCCGGGGTGGTGGTGCCGAGAGGCAGACTTGAACTGCCGACACCGCGATTTTCAGTCGCGTGCTCTACCAGCTGAGCTATCTCGGCCCGCAGGCCCCGCCGGACGTCCGCGCCCGTCGGCGTCCGAGAAGGTACCACGGGCGGCCCCTCGTCGGCAAGGCGGGCCGGCCCCCGAGGGCGATCAGTCGAGCCCGGCGAGCTCCGTCTGGGCCGCCGACGGGAGCGGCGCCTCGCCGTTGAGGGCGCGGAGCCGGTTGATCCGGTCGACGATCGGCGGGTGCGTCGAGAAGAGCCCCTTCGAGCGATTCTCGAACTTCTTGATCGGGTTCGTGAAGTAGAGGTGCTGGGTGGCGCGGTTGGCGACCTCCAGCACCTCCTTGTCCTCCGAGATCGCGGCGAGGGCCCGTTCGAGGCCCTGCGGGTTCCGGGTGAGCTCGACCGAGGACGCGTCGGCCAGGTACTCGCGCTGCCGGCTGACCGCCAGCTGGACCAGCCGCGCGAAGAACGGGGCGAGGATGGCCAGCACGATGGCAAGCACGAAGACGATCACCTGGAGACCGCCGCCGCCGCCGTTCCGGTCGCTGGACGAGCGGCGTCCGCCCCCGAAGCCACCCCAGAACGTGAAACGCAGGAAGAAGTCGGCCAGGAGGGCGACCGTCCCGACCATGACCCCGACCAGGAGCGAGTAGCGGATGTCGTAGTTGCGGACGTGCGAGAGCTCGTGGCCGATCACGCCCTGGAGCTCCTCGCGGTCGAGCTTCTGCAGGAGGCCCGTGGTGATCGCGATGGAGGCATGCCGGGGATCGCGGCCCGTCGCGAAGGCATTGGGTGCCGTATCGTCGATCAGGTAGACGGCCGGCATCGGGATGGCGGCGGCCAGCGCCATCTCGGTGACGACGTTGATCAGCTGGGGCTGCTGCGCCGCCGTGACGGGTCGCGCCTTCGAGACGCCAAGGACGACCTTGTCGCCGGTGTAGTAGCTCGCCACCGACGAGACGATGGCGATCACGCCGAAGATGCCCAGCCAGCCGAGCCCCGCGCCCGCCTGGCCGGTCGTGCCGTAGCCGATCGCGAAGCCGAGGACCGACAGCAGCGCGACGAGGATGAGCATCAGGAAGAAGGAGTTGCGCCGGTTCGCCGCGATCTGGCTGTAGAAGGTGCCGGCCATGGGAAGGACCTGGTGCCCGCCGCTCAGCGCAGGCTGACGACGGGAACGTCCTGGGCCTCGGGCTCGGCCGCGAAGAACTCCCGCTTCGTGAAGCCCATGGGTCCGGCAATGAGGACCGCGGGGATCGTCTGGAGCGTCGTGTTGTAGTCGTTGACGGTCGCGTTGTAGTGCTGGCGGGAGAAGCTGATCTGGTTCTCGGTCGTGGTCAGCTGCTCCTGCAGGCTCAGGACGTTCTCGTTGGCCTTGAGCTGCGGATAGTTCTCGACGACCGCGAAGAGCGAGCGGAGGGCGCCGGTGAGGGTGTTCTCCGCCTGGGCCTGCTGGGCCGTGATCTGGCCGCTCGCGCCGGCCGCGACGGCGTTCGCGCGGGCATCGGTCACGCGTGTGAGGACATCCTGCTCGAAGTCCATGTAGCCCTTGACCGCCGAGACGAGGTTCGGCACGAGGTCGTGACGCCGCTTGAGCTGGACCTCGATCTGCCCGACCGCTTCGTCGACCCGGTTGCGGCGGGCGACGAGGCCGTTGTAGATCAGGACCCCGGCCAGGGCCACGACGGCGATGATGACCAGCAGGATGACGACAACTTCCATCGGGGCCTCCGCAGTTCGCTCGGCGCGGCTCGACGGCCGCTGCCACCAGTGTACGGGAGGGAACGCACGGTCCCGGGACGATTACGCGATGGTGGGCGGTGAGGGTTTCGAACCCCCGACTTCCTCGGTGTAAGCGAGGCGCTCTAACCAGCTGAGCTAACCGCCCGCGATCGGCCGTCCTGCCGGGACATGCGAGAGGCGGCTCCGGACGGAGCCGCCTCGATCAGGTGCAGGTGCGTGGTGCCCAGGCCGGGACTTGAACCCGGATGAGTTGCCTCATACGCCCCTCAAACGTACGCGTATACCAATTCCGCCACCTGGGCTCGAGTGCGGCGCACTGTTCGCTTCCCGATCGAGTTGGTACCGAGGAAGGGATTTGAACCCATACGCCCTTGCGGACACTAGCTCCTGAAGCTAGCGCGTCTACCGATTCCGCCACCTCGGCACGCTGCCGATCAGGCGGCGAGGGTCACCGCCCGAAGGACGACCATGCTATCACGTCCCAGAAGCGGCCACTCGGATCGGCGACGGGTGCGGGCCGCGGGCCGACGAGCCGGTCCGACACGACGAAGACGGTGTCACGGAAGAAGAGCGGCAGGACCGGCTCGAGCGTTCCCAGGAGCGTCTGGAGGCGCGCGTAGGCCGCGCCCCGCGCAGCGTCGGTCCCGGGCGCCCGGGCCGCGACGAGCGCGGCGTCGAGGGCAGGATCCTGGAAGCCCGAGACGTTCGAACCCCCGGCCTGGACCTGGGCGCTCGCGAGCAGCGGATATGGGTCCGGGTCCAGCCCCACGTTGACGTCGGCAACCGCGGCCACGAAGTCACCGGACCGGAGGCGCTCCACGAGGGCGCCGGCCGCCAGCGGCGCGACCGTCGTGGGGATCCCGAGCGACGTCCATGCCGCTGCGATCCGCGTGGCGGCGCCGGCGGCGACGGGGTTGACGGAGGCGCCGGCCGTGAGCAGCTGGATCGTCAGTGTCTTCTTCGCCCGCGGAGGCAGCCATCCGGCGGCGGTCTTCGTCCAGCCGGCCGCCTTGAGGCCGGCAGCCGCCGCCTTCCGGTCGAACGCGACGACCGGAGCCGCCTTCGGGTCGTACGCCCACGACGAAGGCGGGATCGGCGTGCTGGCGAGCTGGCCCGGACCCGCCCAGCAGGTCGGTGACCAGGCGGCCACGATCGACCGCCGCGAGGAGCGCGGTCCGGACCCGCGCGTCGGCGAACGGACCGGCCCCCGGCCGCAGGTTGAGGAAGACGCCGGTCAGGGTCGTGCCCGGATAGTCGATCCGGCGTGTCGCCGGTTCTCCGGCGAGGCCTGACGCGGCGAGCGCCGGAAGGCCCGATACCGCGTCCACCTCTCCGGCCCGATATGCCGCGATCGCGTCGTCGGGTCCGGCGTAGAAGCGCAGCTCGAGTCCGGCCAGCAGCGGACGCCCCGGCGGGAGCGTCCCCGAATCGACCGTCGCGAGCGGTCCCGAACCCCGGTCGAAGGGCGCCAGGACGGGCACCAGGGTCGCGGCCTCCGGTGTGAGGTCGGTCAGCGCGAACGGCCCGTTGCCGACCGGGCGCGACGAGAACGGTGCGTCGGCAAGCTCGGCGACGGGCGTGTTCGCGAGCAGGTGGGCCGGCAGGAGCGGCTGTGCGGCCGCCTGCAGGAACCCACCGAGCGGGACGGAGAGATCGAAGCGAACCGTGGTCGGATCGAGCGCGGTCGCCGTGACACCCTGCCAGCCGGCGGACAGCGGCCCGGTGTAGGCCGGGTCCTGGAGCACGTGCACGGTGTAGACCACGTCGTCGCTCGTCACCGGGACACCGTCCTGCCAGGAGGCGTCCGGCCGGAGCCGGAACGTCCATCGCGCGCCCTTCGCCTCGACCGTCCAGCCGGCGGCAAGATCGGCGATCGGCCGTCCGTCCTGGCCGGGGCGCACCAGCCCGCGGAAGAGGAGCGCGACCAGGTCACGGTCGGCCTGGGTCCGTGCCGTCACGGGGTTGACCGAGCTGGGCAGGCCGACCACGGCCTCCCGGTGGATCGGGATCGGCGGCGGGGTCGGCGTCGCCAGCGGCGCGGCGACCGGCGTGAAGGCGGGGGCGGCGATGGCCCCGCCGAGCACCGCGAGGACGACGACGAGGACGAGGACGACCGCCGCGTCGCGACGGCTCACGCGAGAGCGGCCGGAGCGCGGCGGCTAGACGACCGCGGTCGGGGCGAAGACGTAGCTCGCCAGCGAGAAGACGGCGAAGAGGATCGCCAGGATGATCGTGAACTGCCACAGGCGTCGCTCGACGCCGCGCCGGCTCCGGTACACCGCGGAGTCACCGCCGAAGGCCCCGGACAGCCCGGTCCCGCGCGCCTGGAGCAGCACGGAGGCGATCAGGCCGATGCTGACGATGATCTGGCCGATGGCCAGGAACGTGTTCACTCTGGGAAGATCCTCCAGCGGGCGGGGCGCGGGCGATCGTAGCACAGGCGGCGCTTCGCCCGCGGTCTCGTGCTCCTTGGCGGTCGGCCGCGAGGTGTGCGCCGCGGTCAGCCGGCCGGCTTCGCGGTCCCCTGTGCCGCGACGGCGGCCATCGCCGCGGCCACCCGCGACGCATCGCCGAGGTAGCGCGAGCCGAGCGGCCGGAGCGCAGTCGTCGAGGTCGTACACGAGCGGCACGCCGGTCGGGATGTTGAGGCCCACGATCTCGTCGTCGGAGATCCCGTCGAGGTACTTCACGAGCGCCCGGATGCTGTTGCCGTGGGCAGCCACGAGGACCCGCTTTCCTGCCCGCAGGTCGGGCGCGATCGACGACTCCCAGTAGGGCAGGAACCGGGCGACGGTGTCCTTGAGCGACTCCGCGCGCGGAATGTCGGCGTCGGCCATGTCGGCGTAGCGCGGGTCCCGGCCGGGGAATCGCTCGTCGTCGTCGGTCAGCGCCGGGGGCGGGACGTCGTAGCTCCGCCGCCAGAGCTTCACCTGTGCATCGCCGAACTGGACGGCCATCTCGGCCTTGTTGAGGCCCTGCAAGGCCCCGTAGTGGCGCTCGTTGAGGCGCCAGCTGTTGCGGACCGGGCACCACATCTGGTCGAGCTCGTCGAGGGCGATCCAGAGCGTCCGGATCGCCCGCTTCAGGACGGACGTGTGGGCGACGTCGAACCGGAACGACTCCTCGCGCAGGAGCCGGCCCGCCTCGTGCGCCTCGACGAGGCCGGTCTCCGAGAGGTCGACGTCGGTCCACCCGGTGAACCGGTTCTCCTTGTTCCAGGTGCTCTCGCCGTGGCGCAGAAGGACGAGGGTGGGCATGGGACGGCTCCTGGTCGCAGCAGGTCAGGAAACGGCGCGGCGTGCCGCGGCGGTGAGCGCGGCCCGGGCGACCATGCCGGCCATCTCGTCGGGCTTGAGCGACGCGCCCCCGACCAGTGCCCCGTCGATGCCGGGCTCGGCCAGGAACTCGCCGATGCTCGCGCTGGTGCACGACCCGCCGTAGAGGATCGGGACGGCGTCGGCCCGCGGGCCCCAGCCGCTGACCGCGAGCGTGGCCCGGATCGCGTCCGCCATGGCGGAGGCATCCGCACCGGAGGCGGTTCGGCCGGTGCCGATCGCCCAGACCGGCTCGTAGGCGATGACGATGCCGGCGGCGAGGAGCGTCTCGGGGTCGTGACCGACGAGGGCGCCGGTCAGCTGGCCCGCGACGACCTCCTGGGCGTGGCCGGCCTCGCGCTCGGCGAGCTGCTCGCCGACGCACAGGATCGGCCGCAGCCCCGCCTCGACCGCGCGGCCGAGCTTGCGCCCGATCAGGGCATCGGACTCCGCGAAGTCGCGGCGCCGCTCGGAGTGGCCGAGGATCACCCAGGTGGCCAGGCCCGCGAGCATGGGTGCGCTCACCTCGCCCGTGTAGGCCCCGGCAAGCTCGTGGTGGATGTTCTGGGCGCCGACGGCGATCCCCTCCCCGACCACGGCGTCGCGCACGGCCGCGAGGCACATGAATGGCGGGCAGATGACCCGGACCACGCCCGGCTCCGCGATCCGCGACGCGATGGTGCGGGCCAGCTCGCCGGCATCCGCGGGGGTGGTGTTCATCTTCCAGTTGGCGGCAACGATCACGTCTCGCATGCCGCCATCATGACACCGGGCGGCCCGCGCGCGGCGGGGCCGGGCGTCGCCCGACGGCGTGCCATTCGGCCCCGCCCGGGGGATCCGACGGCCCGTCGGCGGGGTGGAGGGCGAGCGCCTCGATCCGGTCCAGCGCGCGCTGGACGCGGCCGCGCGGCACGTCCCAGCTCGTCGGCGAGCTCGACCAGCGATGCTTCGGGGATCGCGCGGCGGCGCGCGGCGACCGCCCGAACGGCATCCGGCTGGTCGGCCAGCCGACCGTCGGCGTCGAGCGACGGCGATCGCGGCGAGCTGGCGGGCGGCCGCCGCCGCGATCCGATCGAGGTTCGCCGACTCGGCGTTGAGCAGGCGGTTGAGGTCGCCCCGCACGGCCCGCGAGACCTGCCGGGACTCGAGCTCGAGGACGACGGGCCCGGCCCCGATCCAGCGCAGGAAGGTGCCGATCGTCTCGCCGCCCTTCCATGTCACGACCCCGCGCCCTCGCCGCACGCGGACTCCCGCCGGGAGGCCCACACGCGGCGAGACGCGCGGCGAGGACGGGCGCCTCGTCGGTCGGCACGACGAACTCCAGGTGGTAGCGGCCCGCGGTGACGGACAGCGAGCCCCGGACCAGGAATCGGCCGCGCAGGTAGGCGGCCCGACAATGGTCCGCGGCGCCATCCCAGTCGAACACGCGGGCGGCCGCCCCGCGGACCCCGTGCGCGTCGTCCTCGCGCAGCAGCCGGACCATGAGGCGGGCGAGGGCCGGCCGATCGCCCCGGACGACGGCCGTGCCCGAGCCCGGCAGCCTCGGCGGCCCGGTCGCAGGCGCGCGCCGGCTCGACGGCGGCCAGCTCGGCTCGCAGAGCGGCAACGAGGTCGCGGTCGCCGCCGGCCACGTCAGGTCAGGCGGACCGCGCAACCCCGAGACGCCGTCCCGGGACGCCCTCGCGCTGGAGGATCCGGAGCAGCGACGCGGCGAGCAGCTCGGGATCGTGATGGTGCGGGTTCGCGGGATCGACCAGGTCGTCGAGGACGAGCCGCGGGCGCCGCGCTGCGCCGACCGGCGGCCAGCGGAGCTTCACGGGGACGCCGAGCTCCAGGTCCGGCGACGCTCTCGGCGAGGTGGTTGTTCGCGAGCACGATGTCCACCGCGACCGGCCCGAGGTGGGCCACGAGCGCCTCGACGTGGTCGGCAGAGGTCGTAGCCCTCCGTCTCGCCCGCCTGGGTGGCGACGTTGCAGGCGAAGACGCGCAGGGCCGGCGTCGTCGCGAGCGCGGCGCGGATCTCCGGGACGAGGAGCGGCGGCAGGACGGAGGTGTAGAGGCTGCCCGGGCCGACGACCACGAGGTCCGCCTCGGCGATCGCGGCGAGGGCGTCTCGCGAGGCGCGGACATCGGCCGGCGTCCAGCCAGACGGACTCGATGGCTCGCGTCCGCGCGATCCGCGACTGGCCCTCGATCAGGGTTCCGTCGCGGAGGCGGGCGTGGAGCACGAGGGGCGTCCCGGAGGCGGGCACGACCCGGCCGCGGACCGCCAGGACCCGGTTCATGTGCCGGATCGCCTCCTCGAAGTCGCCCACCGTCGATCGCGTTCATCGCCGCGATCAGGAGGTTGCCCACGGCGTGGCCGGCGAGGTTCCCCTCGTCCTGGGTGAAGCGGTACTGGAGCAGCCTGGCCATCGCCGGCTCGGTCTCCGCGAGCGCCGCCAGGCAGTTGCGGATGTCCCCGACTGCGGCGATCCCCAGCTGCTCGCGCAGGCGGCCGCTGGAGCCCCCGTCGTCGGCGACCGAGACGATGGCCGTGATGTTCGCTGAGCGCTCCTTGAGGCCGCGCAGGAGCGTGGAGAGGCCGGTCCCGCCCCCGATGGCAACGACCCGCGGGCCGCGGGCCAGGAGGCGGCGCCGATAGACGAGGTCCACGAGCGGCTCCTCGCCGCTCTCGGTGAACGGGCCGAGGAGGGCTCGCACGACTCGGTACGACCCGTAGGCGAACAGGAAGATGCCGAGGCCGAGGAGCACGCGCGGCACGGATCCAGTACGGGAGGAACTGGAGCGTGACGAGCGAGACGGTCGCCTGCAGCGGGCCCCCGACCTCGACGTCGCGGTAGAGCTGGCGGAGCGCCAGCGCGCCGGCGAGCGCGAGCGCGGTCAGGCCCACGAACGCGACGCCCAGCCAGCGCTTGACCCCGATCCCCGGCCGGAGCCAGCGGCGAAGGTTCATGCGCGCCTCACCCGCGCTCGAGCTCGCGATGGAAGACGCTGACCGGGCCGTGGCCCCGCGCCTCGAGCCAGGCGCCGATCTCCTCGGCCAGCGCGATCGAGCGGTGGAATCCGCCGGTGCACCCGATCCCGATCGTGAGCCGCGTCTTGCCCTCGGCGAGATAGGCCGGCAGGGTCAGGTCCAGGAGCTCCTCGACCGCGGCCAGGAACCGGCGTGCCAGCGGCTGGTCGAGGACGTACGCCCGGACGCTCGTCCGTCAGGCCGGAGAGACGACGAAGCTCGGGCACGTAGTACGGGTTCTGGAGGAAGCGGACGTCGAAGACGAGGTCGCACTCGAGCGGCACGCCGAACTTGTAGCCGAAGCTGATCAGCTGGATTGCGAGCTGGTCGGGGTCCACGACCTGCCAGAGCTGGCTGAAGATGCGCTCCTTGAGCTCGCGCAGCGAGAGGTCGGACGTGTCGAGGACCACGTCGGCCTCGGCCCGGACCGAGGCGAGCAGGCGGCGCTCCTGCGCGATCGACGTGGCGATGCCGCCGGGCCCCGCGAGCGGGTGGCGGTGGCGGCGTCTCGGAGTAGCGGCGGATGAGGGCCTCGTCGCGCGCCTCGAGGAAGAAGACCTGCGGCCGGATGCCGCGGCCCTCGAGCGCCCCGCGCATCGCCGCGAACGCCACGGACGCGTCGCCCGCCCGCACGTCCAGCACGATCGCGACCCGGTCGAAGCGGGCGGGCTCGCTCGCGATGAGGTCCGCCAGCCCCGGGAGCAGCTCGCCCGGCAGGTTGTCGACGCAGGCGTAGCCGAGGTCCTCGAAGAGCTTCGTGGCCGCGGTCTTGCCGGCGCCGGACAGCC
This sequence comes from uncultured Chloroflexia bacterium, assembly GCA_963734535.1. Taxonomy (GTDB): domain Bacteria; phylum Chloroflexota; class Limnocylindria; order Limnocylindrales; family CSP1-4; genus CTSoil-043. The sequence continues at coordinate 108,829 of CAVTHS010000010.1, forward strand.
CCGACAGGACGACGACGTGCTGTCCGGGCTCGCCGCGGCGCGGCCGACTCGTCGGCGTCCCGCGGCCGGAACGGCGTCACCGGCGGCGGCATCTTGCCCATGCGCGGAGTCTACGCCGCCCTCAGCGGCCACCGACGCGGATCAGGACGATCGAGAACTCGTAGAGCAGGTACATGGTGACGCCCGAGCACGATCGGGCTGATCGGGATCGCCGCCAGGCGTCGACGACGGCGCTGATGACCGCGATGGCGAGGATCACGACCCGGCGCGAGCTGCGCAGGCGGGCGCTGGTGATGATCCCGACCTTGGACGAGCAGGACGAGCACGATCGGGTACTCCATGACGAGGCCGAACACGAGGAAGAGGGTCGTCACGAAGCCGAAGTACTCGCTTGCTGTGATCAGCGGCTGAAGGTCGGCCGACGAGAAGCTCAGCAGGAATGTGGAGGCGAAGGGCAGGATCACGTAGGCGACGGTGACGCCGATCACGAAGAAGACGATGCGCGAGCGGCGCCCAGGGGCGGGCCATCCGGCGCTCCTCGCGGGTCAGGCCCGGGCGAGATGAACGCGCCACAGCTGCCAGACGAGGACGGGCATCGCGAGCACGATCCCGACACGATCGCGAGCTTGAGGTTGATGAAGAAGGCGTCGCCCAGGCCCGGTGTAGACGAGCGGCTTGGCCAGGTTGAGCGGCGCCTTGAGGAACGTGATGAGCTGGGGCGCGAAGGAGAAGCCGACCACCGAGCCGATCCCGACCGCCAGCAGCGAGATCGCGATCCGTCGGCGCAGCTCGGAGAGGTGGTCGACGAGCGACATGACGCTCGCCTCGTCGCCGGCGGCGGCCGCCGGCGGCGGGCCGGACGGGACGGGCGGGGCGAGGCCCCCGACGCCGTCGCGCACGAGATCGGCGTCAGCCATGCGAGCGTTCGAGTCGACGAGCGCTAGACGCTCGCCTCGGTCGCCGCGTCGGCGGCCGGCGCGGCGGGATCGGGGGCGACCGTCGCGGCGACCGCCTCCTGCGCAGCCGGGGGCAGGAGCCTGCGCAGCCGGGGCAGGGACGACCGCGGCAGGAACCACGGGGGACACCGGGGCAGGGGCCGCAGGCGTCGGCGTGGCCGGGGCGTCGAGCTTGACCGACTCCTGGACGTCGGTGGCCGCCTTGCGAAACTCGCGAATGCTCTTGCCGAGCGCGGCGCCCACGTCGGGGAGCTTGCCCGGGCCGATGACGAGGAGCGCGATCACGAGGATGATGACCAGCTCGACGGGGCCGATGTTCGGCATCGCGGCGAACCTCTGGCTAGCGGATCCGGACCGCAGCGCCCCTTTGGAAGCGAAGCGCGACTCGCGGCCGTTTCAGCGTAGCACAGGCAGTCGGGCCGCCCACGCACGGGCGCTCTCCGCGAGACGCTCGCCCGGATCGGCCGGCGACCCGGCGACCGGCGCTCCCAGCGCGGCGAGCGCAATGCCCCGCGACACGTTGACGAGCAGCCCACCGCCCGGCCGCTCGCCCGCGGGCCCGGCGGTCGCGGTGGCGTGGTCGAGTACGTCGGCGGCTTCGCCGCCCTGGGCGCCCACGCCGGGAACGAGGAAGGCCAGGCCGGGCACGATGGCGCGGATGCCGGCCAGCTCCGCGGGTGCCGTCGCGCCCACGACCAGCCCGGCGCGCTCGCCCAGATCGGCCGCGGCCACCAGCCGGGCAACCCGCCGGTGCAGGGGCTCGGCCGGGAACCCCCGCTCCGGATCAGGGGCGACCACGAGATCCTGGAGCTCGCCCGCGGCCGGATTGGATGTCCGGCACAGGACGTAGGTGAACCGGTCCGCCCGCGAGAGGAGCGGCGCCAGCGCTCCCAGCCCGAGGTAGGGGTTGGCCGTGACGGCGTCAACGCCGAGTCCGTCGAACAGAGAGATCGCCTGGCGCGCGACCGTCGTCTCCACGTCGCCGCGCTTGGCATCGGCAATGACCGGGATGCCGGCCGGGATCGCCCCACGCACGCGTTCGAGGGCGGCCAAGCCCTGGCTGCCGAACGCCTCGAAGAAGGCGAGGTTCGGCTTCATGGCCGCGGCGAAGGGCGCGGTGGCCTCGACGATCAGGCGGGCGAATTGCTCGACCCCCGGCAGACCGCCCGGGAATCCATCCGGGATCGCGGTCGGCAGCGGATCGATGCCGACGCAGAGCACGCTGCCGACGGTCGCCGTCCTGGCTGCCAGGGCGGCGAGATAGGGTGCCGTCACGATGGGGACGGCGTCGTGCTCGGCCCGGGCGACGGCGAGGCTGCCGGGATCGGGGCGGGTCCCCACCAGGCGGGACGACTGTTGCCGTCGAGCCCGCTGAACGTGGTGAGCGGATCGGTCTTGACGACCGTGACGGCACCGGTCCCTGTTCGCTGGAGCGTCGCGAGCTGGACGTCCACGGTCACCCCCGAGAGCCGGAGGAAGGCGAGCTGGGTTCCATCCGGCGACCAGGCGGGCGCAGACGACCGGCCGTCGGTGGTCACCCGCGCGATCTCGGCACCCTTCGAGTCGAGGATCACGACGTCGGTGCCGAGGGACGTCGTCCGGACCGCGGCGACGTAGCGACCGTCGGGCGACCAGGCGGGCGTCGTGTATCCGGCCGACGTGAACGGCGACGTCTTCTTCGTGGCCAGGTTGTACTGCCAGATCGCCGGCGCCCCCGCGCTCCCGTTGCGCCCGTTCATCACGTACAGGAGCGAAGTACCGTCGGGGCGCCAGGCCGGATCCTGATGGCCGAGGGGCGCGTTCTCCGGCACTCGGGCGTTCGTCAGCCGCTTCGTCTGGATATCGATGAACTGGAGCACGACGTCGCTCGAGGTCGGGTCGGGCCCGTCCGACACGACGGCGAGGCGGCTGCCGTCGGGCGAGACGGCCGGGTCGAGGATGAACCAGAACCACGTGTAGGCATTGGCGGGTCCGGTCTTGTAGAGGCCCGACAGGAGGGCCTCGCGGCCCGTCCCGTCCGGATGGATCCGGGTCAGGACCGGGTACTTGAGGTCGTAGTGCTTGAGGACGCCCTCCGCCGGGAAGTGCCCCTCGTCTCGCGCGTCTCGATGAAGTAGACCCAGGTCCCGTCGGGCGACCAGGTCGGCTGCGAGTCGCGACCCGTGGTGGTGAGCTGGCGCGCGGTGTTGCCGGTCTGGATCCAGAGGTTGCCGGCCTTCACGTAGACGAGGGAGCCCTGGATCTGGATGGCGGGGTTGACGTCCGGCGGCGCGCTCGGCGACGGGGTACGGCCGGGCGGCACGTTGCCGCCCCCGCCGTTCGCGGTCGGACTCCCGAGGAACGGCACGCGGCCGGTCAGCGCGAACACGGTCACGAGCGCCACCACCAGGAGGCCCAGCGTCGAGAGGAGCGGCGCGACGAACGGAGCGAGGTTCCCGATCCCGTATGGGTCGCGGCCGGTCCGTCGTGCGGACCGGGGTTCCTGCGGGGACGGGTCATCGGTCAGGCGTGCACGACGGCCGGGAGGGAGCAGCGGCCCCCGCCCCGCGAGCCGCTCGGGCGCGACGTCGATGATGCCGAGCTGGAGGGATTCGAAGCCACCGAACCGTCGGCTCATCAGCCGGGCCGCGACGTCGACGCGATCGCCCTCGTGCACGGTGTCGACCAGGTCGCCCCGACCGAACGCGATCCCGTCGAGCACGTCGATCTCGCGGCGCAACGTCAGCTGGGCGTGGCCACCCGTCGCGGCCCGAATCCGCGTGACGGTGAGTCCGTGGACGCCGACGACCGGGTCCGGATTGCCGGGACCAGTTGGGGCGAGCGCGGCGAGGTCGCGCAGGAGCGCGTAGTCGACGGATCGGCCGGCAGCGCGAGGTCGAGGATCAGCTGGGGCCGGCGCTCGGCGGGCGGGCGGCAGCGAGCAGACCGCGCACGCGCTCCGAGAACGCGTCCCAGTTGCGTGCCTCCATCTCGAAGCCGGCGGCACCCCTGTGGCCGCCGTGGCGCAGGAGGAGGTCCGAGCAGGCCTGGAGCGCGGCCGCGAGATCGTACCCGGCTGGCGCCCGGCAGGAGGCGCGGAGGTGCTCCGCCACCTGCGTCGCGACCAACGCGGGCAGCCCGGCATCCTCTGCGAGCCGTCCCGCGACAAGGCCGATGATTCCGACCGGCCATGTGCCGCGCACGAGGATCGCCCGGCCGTTCGCCCCGCCGCCGGCCTCCAGCACGGCGCGTGCCTCGTCGACAGATGCGCGCGACACGTCCCGGCGGACCAGGTTCGCGGCGTCCAGCCGGCGGCATGGACCGCGGCGACGGCCGCGTCGTCGGTCAGCAGGAGCGCGGCTGCATCGTCGGCATCGCCGACGCGGCCGGCCGCGTTGAGGCGTGGCGCGAGCGCGAAGCCGACCGTCTCGAGCGTGACCTCGGTGGCCACAACGCCCGCCGCGGCGAGCAGCGCGACAATCCCGGGCCGTGGCTCGCGGCGGATCCGTTCGAGGCCGAGCCGCGCGATCCCGCGGTTCTCCCCGAGCACGGGTGCAACGTCCGCCACCGTCCCGATCATGGCAAGGTCGGCGAGGTCCGCGGTCGTTTCCGCGACGGGGATCCCGGCCAGGCGATCCAGCAGCAGCGCGGCGACCTTGAGGGCGACGCCCGCACCCGTCAGCCGCGCGTCCGGGTACCCGGAGTCGGGACGATGCGGGTTGACGACCGCGAGTGCCGGCGGCCGCTCGGGGGGTACCGGTGGTGATCGGTGACGATGACGTCGATCCCGGCGTCGCCCGCGGCCGCGATCTCCGCGCCGCTCGAGCTGCCCATGTCGACGGTGATGATCAGCCGGCGCCCGGCCGCGCGCGCCAGCTCGACCGCCCGCAGCGAGAGCCCGTGGCCGTCGTCCAGGCGGCTGGGGACGTGTGGCGCCGGATCCATGCCGAGGCGCCGGAGCGCCCGGACCATGATCGCGAGCCCGGTCAGGCCGTCCGCGTCGAAGTCACCGACGACCAGAATGCTCTGCCCCGCGGCCCGCGCGCGCGCGATGCGCTCGACGGCGACGTCGGCGTCCGGCAGGCACGCCGGGTCGTGCAGCGAATCCATCGCCGGCCCGAAGAAGCGGTCGACCTCGTCCGGGCCGATCCCGCGCGCGGCCATCACCCGGGCCAGGCGCGCCGATCCTCCGTGGCCACGGATGGCCGCCACGTACGCCTCATCGAGAGGCGCGCGACCGGGGTAGACCCAGGTGAACCGCGGCTCGATCACGGGGCACAGGATGGCGCGGGTGCCTTATGCGGGCATTTGCGCCGGCTGGCTGGCCGGGCCGGCGGGACGACGCCGCCCAGCCGGGTCACGTCGTCGCGCGACGGACCGGTCGGCCGCTGGCAGCGGCGCGGCGGCGCGCCTCCCACTCTTCCCAGACGGTGAGGAGCGGGGCGGCGTTGAAGATCGACGAGTACGTCCCGGACGTGATCCCGATCAGGAGCGCAAGGATGAAGGTCTGGATCGACGAGCCCGAGAACAGCAGCAGCGCGGTGAGCGTGAAGACCACGGTCAGGCTCGTGTTGATCGAGCGGGCCAGCGTCTGGAGGATGGAGTGGTTGACGATCGCCGAGAAGTTCTCGCCGGCGTGGCGGGCCCGGTTCTCGCGGATCCGGTCGTACACCACGATCGTGTCGTGGACCGAGAAGCCGATGATCGTCAGCATCGCCGTGACGAAGAGCCCGTCGACCTCGACCTTGAAGAAGGTGCCGAGGATGGCGAAGATCCCGACCACCACGATCACGTCGTGGACCAGCGCCACGAGCGCGGTCATCCCGAAGCGGAAGTCGCGGAAGCGGAACGTCATCCAGGCCAGGATGCCGAGCGAGCCGATGAGCACCAGCAGGATCGCCTGCTGCGTCAGCTCCGCGCCGATGATCGGGCCCGACGGTCGTGAGGCTGCGCTGCGAGTCGATCGGCCCGAGCGGCCGCCTCGAGGGCCGTCACGAGCGTGCCGACCTCGCCCGACCGGGTCACGCCGCCGGGGATCGGCGTCGGCGACGGGGAGGGGCTCGGGCTCGGGCGACGCGGCCGGCGAGGCGGAGCGCGGCACCTGCCGAGGCGGAGCGGCCGCGCTTGCGGATGCTCCCGGGGACGACGACGCGCGGGCTGGCCGACGCGCGCCGCGGACGCCGATGCCGCCGGCGAGGGAGAGGCCGCCGGTGAGACCGGAGGCGGCCGGGCTCGGCCGACGCCAGCGGAGGCCGACGGCTCGACGCTGCCCGAGGCGGCCGGCGAGGCGCTCGGGCGGGCGTCGTCGCGGGGCCCTCGATCAGGCCGAGCGGGACGGTCCGGATCAGCAGGTAGCCGTCCGAGGACGTCTGGACCTGCGATTCGAAGCCCGGGCGACGCCAGCACGTCGCTGGACCTGCGTCGGGGTGACGTTCGAGTCCTTGAAGCTGGATCTCCCACTTCGTGCCGCCGGTGTAGTCGATCGAGAACTGGAGGCCGGCCTTCCCGCCCGTGATCGGGCCGAGGAGGATGAAGAAGAGGCCGGGGACGAGGATGATGCCGGAGAAGAGGAAGAACCAGCGTCGCTTCCCGATGATGTCAAGCACGCGGCGCGCGCCTCCCCGCGGCGGCCGGGAACCAGCGTGCGGGCCATGAACTCCTCTTCGCGCAGGCCGTACAGGCGCGGCACCCGGGCCCACTCGTTGCGCACCACCCAGCGCAGGATCGTCCGGGTCACCGTGATCGCGGTGAACATCGAGCAGAGCACGCCGATGATCAGGACGAGCGCGAAGCCGCGGATCGTGGCCGACCCGAAGAGGTAGAGGATCGTCGCCGTGATCAGGGTCGACACGTTCGAGTCGAGGATGGAGTTCCAGGCCCGGTTGAAGCCGGCCTCCATCGCGGAGTTGAGCGTCTTGCCGGAGCGCAGCTCCTCCTTCATCCGCTCGAAGATCAGGATGTTGGCGTCGACCGCCATGCCGATCGAGAGGACGAAGCCGGCGATGCCGGCCAGCGTCAGGGTGACCGGGATGAGCCGGAAGATCGCCAGCACCAGCAGCGCGTAGTAGATCAGCGCGATGCACGCCATCAGGCCCGGCAGGCGGTAGTAGATCGAGCATGAACAGGAAGACGAGGAGGATCGCGATCAGTGCCGGCCAGCAGGATCCGGTCGAGCGAGAAGCCGGCGAGCGTCGCGCCGATCTCGGTGCTCGACTCCTCCTTGAGCGGGAACGGCAGCGATCCGTAGTTGAGGACGGTGATCAGCGAGTTCATCTCCTAGGCCGGAGAAGCCGCCGGCAGCTGCCGCCCGTGATGATCCCCTGGCCGCCGGTGATCGCGCTCTGGATGACCGGCGCCGAGACCACCTTGCCGTCGAGGACGATGGCGAAGAACTCGCCGACGTGCTTGCTCGTGTAGTCGCCGAAGAGCTGGGCGCCGTGCGACTTCAGCCGGAACCCGACCGCGCGCAGGCCGGTCTGGTCGGTGGACGGGAATGCCTGGTCGATCTGCTCGCCGCCGAAGAGTGGTGTCTCGGTGGTCGGAAGGGGCTGACCGTCGACGGCCTGGTAGGTGCCCGGCGCGCTCTGGGTCCCGTACTCGGCGGGCGGAAGCGGGATGAAGTCGAGCTTGCCGGTCTGGACGAGCAGCGCCCGGATCTCGTCCGGGTTCTTCGCGTTCGGCAGCTCGACGATGACGCGGTCGGCGCCCTGCGTCTGGACCACGGGCTCCGCCACGCCGGTCGAGTTGACGCGGTTCTCGATGATCGTCTTCGTGGTCGAGAGCGCGCCGGCATCCGGCTGCCTGTCGCCCACGGGAAGCAGGCGGTACTCGACCTGCAGGCCGCCGACGAGGTCGAGGCCGAGCTTGGTCTCCACGGTTCGCGATCCGCCGTTGGGATCGCCGATGTTCGGGATGGTCAGCCGGGGCCAGAAATCGACGATGAGGAAGAGGACAGCGATGACGAAGATGATGATTGGGGTTGTTCGACGCATCGGCGGGGATGCTATCAGGCTTTCACGGGGCCCGTCGGGCGGTCCCCGACGAGTCACTCGGCGAGACCGGCCTTGATCCGCTCGGCGAGCGCCCGGCTGATCCCCGGGATGGCGGCGATCTGCTCCACTGGCGCCTCCCGGACCCGCTTCGCGGAACCGAACGTGCGCAGCAGCGCACGCTTGCGGGCCGGACCGACGCCCGGCAGGTCGTCGAAGGCGGACTTGACAGCCGCCTTCCGGCGCAGGTCCCGGTGGTAGGTGATCGCGAACCGGTGCGCCTCATCACGGAGCCGCTGGACGAGATAGAGCGCGGGAGACGTGGGCGGCAGGACCACCGGGTCCGGGCGGCCAGGGAGGAAGAGCTCCTCGCGCTCCTTGGCGAGGCCCACGATCGGGATCTCCCCGACCCCGAGCGCGGCGAGAACCTCGACGTCCGCGCTCAGCTGACCCTTCCCGCCGTCCACGACGATGAGGTCCGGCAGCGTCCAGCGCAGCTCCTCGGCGCTCCCCTCCTCGCCGGCCTTCGCCCGGTGGAGGCGGCGCCGCAGCATCTCCGCATGGCTCGCGAAGTCGTCCTGGCCGGGCACGTCGCGAATCCGGAATCGCCGGTACTCGCCGGTGCGCGGCTTGCCGTCCTCGAAGACGACCATGCTGCCGACCGTGTGGCTGCCCTGGAATGTGCTGATGTCGTAGCACTCGATGCGCATCGGCAGCGCCGCCAGGCCGAGCGCGCCGGCCAGCTCCTCGAGCGCGACCAGCGTCTTGCCGTCGTCCGCGAGCCAGCGCGCCTGCTCGCGGGCCAGCGTCTCGGCGGCGTTCCGGCCAGCCAGCTCCATCAGCCGCCGCTTCTCGCCTCGCTGCGGCACGAGCAGCCGGACGCGGCGCCCGCGCCGCGCGGCGAGGAATGCCTCGAGGTCCGCCGCGTCGGCCGGGAGGGTGGGCACGAGCAGGGCCGGCGGGACCGACGACGCCCGGGCGTAGTACTGCCCGACGAACCCGGCGAGAACCTCGTCGTCGCCCGCGCTGGGGTCGGCCTCGAGAAGGAAGACGTCCCGCCCGATCAGGCTCCCGTGCCGGACGACGAAGAGCTGGACCGCGGCCTGCCCGCCCGCGCGGGCCAGGCCCAGGACGTCCTGCTCGGTCCGGGCGAAGGCGGCCATCTTCTGGTCCTCCATCGTCCGTTCGATCGAGCGCACCTTGTCGCGCAGGGCGGCGGCCCGCTCGTAGTCGGTCCGCTCGGAAGCCGCCTCCATCTCGCGGCGCAGGCCCCGTGCCACCGTCTCCTGGCGGCCCTCGAGGAAGAGCTCGACCTGCGCGATGTCGGCCCGGTATGCCTCGCGCGAGATCGCCTCGATGCAGGGTCCCTGGCAACGCTTGATGTGGTACAGCAGGCACGGGCGCTGGAGGGTCCGCTTCCCCTCCCGGATGTCGAGCGTGCAGGTCCGGAACGGGAAGAGCCGCCGGATCAGGTTCATCGATTCGTCGACGCTGCTGGCCGACGCGTACGGCCCGAAGTAGCGGCTGCCGTCCTCGACCAGCTTCCGCGTCCGCTCGATCCGCGGGAAGTCCTCCCCCAGGCTGATCTTGATGTACGGGTAGCTCTTGTCGTCCTTCAGGCGAACGTTGAAGCGCGGCTTGAAGCGCTTGATCAGGTTCGCCTCGAGGAGCAATGCCTCGGCCACCGAGTCGGTCAGCGTGTACTCCACGTCGGCGACGCGGTCGATGACGCTCCGGATCCGGTGCGCCTCCCCGTACGGGCTCTGCCTCTGCCAGTAGCTCCGGACGCGGCTCCGCAGGCTCTGCGCCTTGCCGACATACAGCACGGTCCCGCGACCGTCGCGCATCAGGTAGACACCGGGGCGCGCGGGCAGGTTCTCGAGGGTCGCGGTGAGGTCGGGAGTCACGCCCCGATCGTACGACGCGGGCGCGGAATCGGCGGTGGCACGAAGGCCGGCGGCGAGCGCGCGCAGCTGGGTCAGATCGCCGGGTGCAGCGTTGCCACCGGCACCCGTGGGCCGGCAGGTCCGAGAGACCGACTGCTCGACACACAGGAAGGCCGGGGCGGCGAACCGTCCCGGCCTCCTGCCTGTCCGGCGCGATCCTCAGTGGGTCCGCGCCGTCATCACGACGAACTTACCGCCATCGCGCCTGGCGAGCCGGCGACCAGCTCACGCCGGGCGTCGGATCCCCGCCGAAGCGGGCGCGAACGGAGATGAGCTTCGACGTGGAGGACCGCCACCAGAAGTAGACGTTCCCCGAGGCGTCCGCCACGCGGCTCGTGAGCCGTGTGAACGCGCCCCATGTGCCGTTGGTCTTCCTGGTGGCGACCCAGATCTGAACAGTGCTGCCAGCCTGGCTCGAGCCCCCCGCGAAGCGCCAGGTGACGTACTTGCCCCGCGTCACCACCTTGGTGGTGGAACTGAATGGCCCGACCTTGGTCGCGCCGGCCGCGGTCGCCGTGGCCGTGGAGGCGGATCCCGCGACGGGCTTGAAGACGAGGCGCCCCTCGATCGCCGGCGACACCGTGCCCTTCGCGGTGACGTAGTCGATGACCGCGTCCCGCACGTAGTACTGCGTGTCGTTGAGGATCTTGTTGAGCGGCCAGAGGCTCACGCCGTTGTCACTGAAGTTGCACGAGCCGGCCGCGAGGTAGTTCACGGTCGAGACCCTGTAGAAGGTCGAGGCGTCCGTGAAGTTGACGGCCTTCCCGTTGATCGTCAGCGAGGCGACGTAGCTCCTGGTCGGGTCGTACGCCGCCGGCGAGACATCGTTGTATGTGATCTTGCCGACCGAGTTCGTGTCGAGCATGCAGGTGGTGTAGTAGGAGTACCCGCCGTAGCCGGGCACGTTCTTGTAGTAGTAGTAGTTGCGGTAGCCACGCTCGAGGACCTTCTTGAGCTGCGGGCCGTTCATGCTCAGGACCACGAGCGAGTTCTCGTAGGGCATGAGCGAGAACATGTCGGACACCTTGAGGGTGACCGGCGCGTCGGTCGTCGCGGCCGGCGCCACGGCCTTGTTGGTCATCGCGCCGGAGATGTGGACGTCGACCGAGATGTCGTGCTTGGCCAGCTCGAAGACCGCGGCGTCCGCCTGCAGGTTCGCGGCGTTCGTCTCGGTCGTGAATGCCTGGAGCGCGTCGATCGGGGCCGTTGTCTTCCCGAGGACGGTGTCGTTGTATGCGTTCAGCTGCGTGGCGTAGGGATCGACGATCGCCTTGATCTCCGGGTCCTCGGGCGTCGTCATCGTGACGCTGAGGTACTGCCCGGCCCGGCTGACGACCTCGTAGCCGCCGCCCTTCTTCTCGCGCACGCCCAGGACAACCTCGCCGAGCGTGTTGTTGTACCGGTATGCCTGGTTGATGATCACCGGCGTGTTGCCCGGGCCGGCGACGATCGTGGGCAGGAACTTGTAGGGAGCTTCCGGGTTCGCCGGGTTGGTGTGGCTGTGGCTCCCGATGATCGCGTCGACGCCGGGGACGTCGGCGGCGAAGTTCGTGTCGACGTTGTTGTCGACCTCGACGCTCTTCGGGTTCGTTGTGAATCCGATGTGGGTCAGGGCGATGACCACGTCATCCTTGGCCTTGAGCGTCGGAGCGATGGCCTTGCCGGTGGTGATCGGGTTCGAGAACGTCAGCCCCGGGATGTTGCTCGGCAGCTCGTAGTTCGGGACGCGGTGGTTCGTGATCCCGAGGATCGCGACCTTGATTCCGCCCAGCGTCGTCTCCAGGTAGGGCTTCACGCCGGCGCCGCCGTTCGCGGCGGCGAGTCCATACGTCGCCCGAGTCGGCAACGTTGGCGCCGAGGATCGGGAAGGCCGCCTGGCCCAGAACGCCCTTGAAGATGGGGCTCCCGAAGTTGAACTCATGGTTGCCAAGGGTCATCGCGGTGTACTTCAGCGCGTTCATGACGGCGATCATGGGATTGGTCGTGAGCGCGGCCGGAAGCGTCGTCCCGTCGCTCGCCTTTCCGCTGAACGATGACTTGAAGTAGTACATCATCGCGTCGCCCTGGATCTGGTCACCCCCGTCCAGGAGGATCGTCCGGGTCGGATTGTGCAGGCGCTCCTGCTTGATGAGCGTCGCCAGCTGGGTCATCCCGACAAAGGCGCCCTTGGCGAGGTTGCCGTGGGAGTCGTTGTTGTGGAGGATCGTGATCGGGAGGATCGAGCCGCTGTCGGGCGTGTCGGATCCATCACGGACGATCCGGCCATCGAGCTTCCCGTTGCCGCTCGGCCCCTTGTACGCCGTAGCGGGGGTGCCGTACTTCGCCGCAACGTACGCGTCAACCGCATTCAGCATGTCGCCCCAGTACGTAACGTGCGTCATGTACTTGAAGCCGCCGTAGCCGTCGCCGCCAGCCGGGGCCAGGAACTCGTTCGTGCCGACCTTGTACGTCTTCTTGAGATCGATCGGGTCGCAGGCCTTGGTCGTCTTGTTGACGATGCAGGAGTCGAAGGCGCCCCAGGCGTAGGGCTGCGGGCCCGGGTTCTTGTCCCGGTACGCGTAGTACGAGAACTTGAGCCCGGCCGGCTGAATGACCCCGTTCGACACGAGGGGCGCCTGGTTGAGCACCTCCAGGATCTGCGCCCCGGTCATCTCCCCGACCACGGTCGCGTTGCCGAAGGGCAGGATCGTGAACATGTTCCCGTAGGTCAACAGCGCCGGCGCGTGGGTGCCGTCGGCGCAGCCCGAGTTCGTCCACGCCGTGCCGCTGTAGCACCAGTCGGTCCGGATGCCGCCCGCGTTGTTCAGGAACACGTCCACGTCGTTCGCGGCCGTGGCATCCGTGTTGAGGTAGTTGTAGATGGCGTCGTCGACGAACGTGCCCATCATGTTGTCGACGGCGCCGCCCAGGCGGGGCAGGTCGACGGCGCTGTAACCGATCGGCTTGTTGATCAGCGCCTGGTACGCGGCATCGGAGGCGAAGCCGCTGACCAGCGTGTCGACCGTCGGATCCTTGTCACCGGTCGTGAAGCCCGTCGTCCTCGACCAGGCCACCGAGATCGCCCCGGCGGGGCTGACGGTGACGTCCGCGCGGCCGACCGTGCGGCCGTTGTAGTACGCCTGCACGACGGCGGTCGAGCCCACCATCGTCGCGGCGGTCAGGTTCGAGTGGCTATGGCCGCCGATGATGAGGTTGACCGGCTTGCCGGCGGTGTTCAGCTTCGCGGCGAGGGTCTGGTCTCCGTAGACCGGGATGCCGTATCCGTATCCGCCGTCGGCGTATCCGAGATGGCTCAGCACCACGATCGCGTCGGCGCCCGCCGACTTCATCGCGTCGTAGTAGTGCAGGATCGAGTCGACCGGGTCCTTGAAGCAAGTGCCCGCGGTCGATGAGGCGATCGTAATGGTCGGCGTCTCCTGGGTCGTCACCCCGATGAAGGCGACCTTCACCGTGTTCGGAGCCGTCCCGACCTCCTTGATCACGTAGGGCGCCGACACGAAGGCCGGCTTGCCCCAGCCCGCGGTCGCGCAGTCCGCGGTGTTCTTGACGACGATGTTGGCCGACACGTGCGGGAACGTCGATTGGGTCACGCGCTGGCCGAGGACCGTCTGGCCCCAATCGAACTCGTGGTTCCCGAAGGTCGCCACGTCGTAGCCCATCGCGTTGAATGCTGCGATCGTGGGCTTGCCCTGCTGGAGATTCGAGAGCAGGGAACCCTGCATCTCGTCGCCGGCGTCGACAAGCAGCGTGTTCGCCGCGCCGACGGCCGTCCGAACGTCATTGACGACCTTGGCCACGCGCGCGATCCCGGGGTTGCTGCCCGACGCTTCGAGCTGGCCGTGGAAGTCGTTCGTGTGGAGGATCGTGAACGTGACCGCGGTCGCCGGCGGGGCCGCGCTGGCGGCGGCGGGCAGCAGGGACACGAGCATTGCGACCGCCATGAACGGGGCGGCAAGGCGGAAACGACGACTCCGCACGGGGGCACCTCCGGCTCCAGGGCGACGCACAGGGGTGCGTCGTACCGTTGGTGCAGAGCGAGGACGCGAGGGTCCGGCGCCGCTGACGGCAGCTGGGGGACCGCGCTGCACGATTGCTGGCCACAACGGTACCGAACCGCAACCCGTCGCACAGGGCCATCCCGCACTCTGCAAGGTGACACGCGGCAGAAGGCAGTGCCGGAAAGTGGTCGGCGGGACGCGCCGGTGTTACGCGCGCATCCCGCCGATGGTGTCCGAAGCCAGCCCGGCCATGAGCTCGACTCGGCGACGTGGGCAGCCTCGCGCGCCCGGTCTTCCAGGTCGATCACCCGTTTGGGGTCAGTCGGTGCGCCGGGGCACTCCCCCATCCGTACCGGTCGACCCGCCTGGCAGCCCCGTGCGGCAATCGCGGACGCCGCGACTCATTGGCACCCGGGGTGAGGGCCAGTGCAGCCGCCACGGCCACACTGCGGCATGCGCCGCGATTCCCTCTTCCGTCGCGGAACGCCTCGACCGCCTCGCACGCGACCAGCGGGACGCCGCGACGGCGCCGCCGGGCCCGGTCCTGTGCGTGGCGCCGGCCGGCAGCGGGAAGACCACGACGCTGGTGGCTCGCGTCGCCTGGCTGGTCGGCGCGGCCGGCGCCGACCCGGCGACCATCGCCGCAATCACCTTCAACACGCGCGCGGCGGAGGAGCTGCGGGCCCGTCTCGACCCGGCGCTCGCGCCGCTCGGGGTGGCGGCCGGCGCAACGCGCGTGCGCACGTTCCACGCGCTCGGCCTCGAGATCCTTCGCGACGCCGGCGTCCGCCCCGAGCTCCGCGGACGAGATTCCATCCTTCGCCGTGCCTGCCCGGACCTGGACGCGGCCGCGCGGCGCGCGCTCGACGGCGCGTTCTCGCGGCTCAAGCTTGACCTTGCGGTCACGGCTGCGGACGTCGGTCGCGACCCGGCACCCGGACCGGTCGCCCGGGCGTTCCTCGCATACGAGGCCGCCCTCGCGGAGGCCGGCGCGATCGACTTCGACGACCTCGTCGCGCTCGCACTCCGACGTCTCGACGGGGATCCGGCGCTGCTGGCGCGGTGGCGGTCGCGGTGCGTCCACCTGCTCGTCGACGAGGCCCAGGACGTGGACGCGAGCCAGCTCCGGCTGGCCCTCCTTCTCGCCGCACCGGGGAACCGGATCTTCCTCGTCGGCGACGACGACCAGTCGATCTACGGCTGGAGACTGGCCGACGTCAGGAGAGTGCTGGGGCTGGCCGGGGCGCTGCCGGGTCTGCGGCGGGTGGACCTCGAGGTCAACTACCGCTGCCCCGCCCCCGTCGTCACGGCCGCGGTCCGGCTCGTGGAGCACAACGCCGAGCGGTTCGAGAAGCACGTCCGGCCCCGTCCCGGGGCGCCGGGTCGGCTGGTCCTCGCCCCGGCTGCGACGGCGCGCGACCCGGCGGCTGAGATGCTCATTGCCGCTCGCGCCCTGGACGGCTGGCCGGTCGACGGCGGCTCCCGGGCGATCCTGGCCCGGACGCGGCGCGAGCTGCTGCCGGCCGCGGCCCTGGCCCTGGCCCGCGGGATCCCGTTCCGGGCCGACGGCGTGACCCTGCTCCTCGAGGACCCGCGGCTGGACGGAATCCTCGAAGAGGCGGCGAACGCGCCGGGCACGATGCCGCCTCTCCTCCGGCTCGGCGCTGTGGCCACTGCCACGATCGGGCCAGGACGGGTGGCGCTCGTCGGGGAACCGGACGCTCTCGACTGTCCGAGCGTGCGTCGCGCCGACCGTGACTCGGCCGGCATCGAGCCGCGGGCTCCCGAGCGCCTCGACGGTGACGCGGCCGGCCGTCCGCCGACCGATGCCGCGGACCTCGATGAATCCGGGTCGGACGTCCCGCCGATCGCTGACCTGCTCGCGGCCCTCCTCGCCTGGGCCGCGGCCTACCCCTCGCTGGCTGCGCTCGGGGCGGCGATTGCGGCCGCGCGCTCCCGTCTGGCCGCGCTCCGCGCCGCGGACCCGCTCCTGACGCTCGCCACGGCCCACGCGACGAAGGGGCTCGAGTTCGACCACGTGGCAGTGATCGGGATGTCCGAGGGGCGCTTCCCGAGCCCGCGCTCGCTTGCCGAGGGCGGCGATCCAACCCGGGCGCTGGAGGAGGAGCGTCGCCTCGCCTACGTGGCGTGGACGCGGGCGCGCCGGACGCTCACCCTCGTCTACGAGCCGGGCTCGCCGTCGCGGTTCCTGGAGGAGGCGTTCGGGGAAGTGGTCATCGGAGGGAAGACACGCTAAGGGAGGCGGCGCCTCGCCGGCGCCGCCTCCCGCAGGCTGCGGTCTTCGATCGGCCGGATGGGCTATGGAGTCTCCCCGGCATCCGACACGGCCGCCGCGCGCATGGCCTTGCCGATGTACCAGGCGAAGATCCCGACGCCCGTCAGGGCGAAGAGGCCCAGGCTGACCCAGAACAGCGGGCGGGCCACTGCCATGTTCGACGTGCTGACGAGAAGGCTCGGCAGGTTGCCCAGGTTGGCTTGGTCCTGCGCCTCCATGCCGTAGACCTGGGGGACGATGTAGAGGATCGAGGCGATCACGAGCAGGACGCTCTCGAGGCGGAAGGCCGCCGGATCGTCGTCCGCGTCGCGGAGGAGCTTGACGGCCAGCGTCCAGAAGAGCACGACGACGGCCAGCGGGGCGGTGATGGGGAGGCCGTCGCCGGTGAGGTAGAGGTTCGGCATCAGGAAGATCATGCTGAGCCCGAGGGTGACGACCAGCAAGCCGTCGCGGAACAGCACGTAGGACAACCACCAGACGTCGCCACCGAAGCGGAGGGTCAGGCGCCGCAGGAAGCGGATGATGTATGG
The DNA here is from genome assembly GCA_963734535.1 of uncultured Chloroflexia bacterium. Lineage (GTDB taxonomy): Bacteria > Chloroflexota > Limnocylindria > Limnocylindrales > CSP1-4 > CTSoil-043. The sequence continues at coordinate 125,523 of CAVTHS010000010.1, forward strand.
GCGGGAGAAATGCAGGATCAGGGTGAACGACCAGAGGATCGGCAGGACGGCGGCCACGGACAGCACCATCCACCCGGCCCCGCCGGAGGTCAGGGTCGTCGCGAGCTGGTCGGCGTTGAGGGGTGCGTTCATCGGTTCGACTCCGGGACTGCCGCCGCGGCGGGCTTCCGCACGTTCGTCTGGCGCAGGTTGTAGACGGCTGCCACGATCCCGAGGATCCCGACCAAGGCGGCCGAGATGTAGCAAAGCGGGAGCGCGAGGTCAGGGTTCGACGACGAGACCAGGAGCTTGACGATCCCGGGCAGGTGCGCGCCCGTCAGCTGGGTGCCCTGCACGCCGATGAGGTACGGCCCGATGTAGAGCGTGGCGCCGACGGCCAGGAGCGCGATCTGCCACTGGTAGCCGCGCCGGTCCCCGTCGCCCTTGGTCATGAGCTTGATCAGGAGCACCGCGAAGGCGCAGACGGCCGCGATGCCGCCGGTGACGGGGAGGGTCTGGGCTGTCACCACGTCCGGGTAGAAGAAGATGAAGCTGCCCAGGAAGACCTGGACCGTGAAGATGTCGCGGATCGCGACGTAGATGATCCACCACAGGTCGGCACCCAGGCGGAGCGTGAACTTGCTGGTCGCGGTGGCCATGTACGGTCGTCCGAGGTGCAATGCCAGCACCAGCAGCCACAGGACGACGAGGGCGGCACCGATGGTGCCCTCGACGAACGCCTCGCCGGCACTGAACAGACCCGATACCTGGTCGGGCGTCATTGGAGATCACCTCCTGCGATCGACTGCGTCGTCGCGGGCGCGAACGACGGGGTTGGGACCGGGTGGATGGCCTCGTGGGGCCCGCGGCCGGTCAGGACCGAGACGCTTGGGCAGCCGTAGACGGCGTCGCAACGGAAGCAGCGGGACGCCTCCGAGCGGGCGACGTCCTCGGCGAAGCCGGCCTGCGTTGCGGCGAACGTTCCGAGCTGGACCACCGGGAGCGGCGGGTGCGCGCGCGGCCGGGGCGCGAGGTCGAGCGACAGCGAGCGCTCGGGCCTGGTGGGATAGCGGACCGCGGCCATGATCTCGGCCTCGCCGTCCGGGGAGCCGGCCAGGTACTCGTGAATCGAAGCCGCTGCGCGCCGTCCGGCTGCGACCGCGTCGATGATCGTCTTGGGCCCGGAGACGACGTCGCCGCCGGCGAAGATCCCGGCACGGCCGGTGGCGAGCGTGCGGGGGTCGGCCACGATGCCGGCCCAGCCGCTGACCTCGATGCCGGCTCCCTCGGGGAGGATGGACGGATCGGGCTCCTCGCCGATCGCGACGAGGATCGTGCTGGCCGGGACCTCCCGGATCGCGCCGGGGACCGCGGCGTAGACGGGGCGGCCGCGCTCGACCTGGCCCGTCGGCCGCTGCTCCTGGACGCGAAGCGCCATGACGGCTCCCTCGCGCCCGACAACCTCGGTCGGGGCAAGCCCGGCAAGGATCGTGATCCCCTCGCGTTCGGCCGCTTCCACCTCCTCTTCCTGGGCCGGCATGTCACCCCGGCCGCGCCGGTAGACGATGCTCACGGAGTCGGCGCCGGAGCGCCACGCGGAGCGAGCGGCGTCCATGGCCGTGCTGCCGCCGCCGACCACGATGACCGGGCCCGACAGGCGCGGATTCTCGCCGAGGTTGACCTCCTTGAGGAAGCGTGTCGCCGGGATCACCCCGCGCGCGTCGTCGCCCGGGACTCCGAGCCGCCGGCTCTTCGAGGCGCCGGTCGCCAGGAAGACAGCCTTGAAGCCCTCGCGCTCGAGGTCGCCGAGCGTGAAGTCGCGGCCCATCGCGGTGTCAAGGCGGAGCTCGACGCCGAGCCCCACGATCCGCTCGATCTCCTCGCGGAGGACGGTCCTGGGAAGACGGTACTCAGGGATCCCGATCGCCATCATCCCGCCCGGCACCGGCATGGCCTCCATGACCGACACCGAGTACCCGAGGCGAGCGAGGTAGTACGCGGCGGACATGCCGGCGGGGCCACCGCCGACGATCGCGACGCGCTCCGCCCGCATTGTCGCGGGCCTGGCGACGGCCGGGAGCTTCCCGTGCTCGACCGCGAAGCGCTTGATGGTCCTGATCGAGATGGGCTCATCCAGCGTCCCGCGCCGGCATGCCGACTCGCACGGCGCCGTGCAGATCCAGCCGCAGACGGACGGGAACGGGTTCACCTCCGCGGCCACCGCGTAGGCGTCGTCGTACCGTCCGGCCGCCACGAGCCCGACGTAGCGGCCCGCGTCGGTGCCGGCCGGACACGCCTCCTGGCACGGCGCGATGGGCGATGCGGGGCCTTCGGTGACCATCGACTGCCACACCTGCCACGGCTCCGGCCGCGAGCGGGTCCGCCAGGTGAAGAGGTCGCCGAACGGCGAATCGTGAACGGGCTTGAGCGCTTCGCGAGTGACCGCGGAGAGCGGCACCCAGCCGCCTTCGTCGGCGGCCGGCCGCTCGATGGGGCCCTGGCGGGCGACGAGCGGCGTCGGCTCCTTCATCACGGCCAGCGTCATGACGTTCGGCGGACACTCCCGGATGCAGATCGAGCAGCCGATGCACTCGCCGACCTGGACGGGGTGCTCCATCATCCACGGGAGCGGCCTGCCGCCCTCGCTGCCAGCCTCGATGCCCGCCGCGGCCGGGCGGCTCATGTCGAGCGCTTCGACCGGGCAGACGTCCATGCAGACGCCGCAGTTGATGCAATTCCCGTGATCGATGTCGATGCGATAGCCCATGGCATGCCTCCCTGCGGATCCCGCCGGTTGAGCATGCGGCTGGGCCGGCGGGAGCGCCACGTTCGGTCGAGCGGGAGGAGCACCCATCCGACCGGGTGGGATGCGGGGGCCATTCGGCCCGCCTTGGGGCAGGCCATCTGGCACCCCGGACCCGGACGACGTCGGCGCGTTGCAGGTCCCCGGGGCCCCGGCGCGCGCCCGCCGGCCAGGGTCCGGTCGCGCGGGGGCCCGCCGGCCAGGCTCCGCTCGCGCGGGGGCCGGTCAGCCGCCCGCGGATCAGCTCATCGGTCGGGGACGAGGCCCTCACGAACCGCACGGGCGGCGACCTCGGTGCGGCTGCCCGCGTGGAGCTTCTCCAGGATGTTGCGGAGGTGGAACTTGGTGGTGTTCTCGGAGATCCCCAGCTCCGCGGCGATCTCCTTGTTCCGCAGCCCGGCGACAACAAGCCGGAGCACCTCGACCTCGCGCTCGGTCAGGCGATCGGGCTCCGGCGCGACTCCCCCACTCCCGGCTCCCGCGGTCCGGGTGGTCGGGCGGGCGACCTCGGTGAGGATCCGCGCCGCGGTCACCGGCGAGATGGCCACCTCGCCACGCTCGACCGCCTCGAGCATCGCCCGAAGCTGGGGGGCCTCGAGGTCCTTGAGGAGGTAGCCGCGGGCGCCGGCCTTGATCGCGGTGAAGAGGTCATCCTCGTCCTCGCTCGCGGTGAGCATCACGATCGGAATCTCCGGGTGGTTCGCGGCGAGGCGAACCGTGGCGTCGATGCCTCCGCCGCCCGGCATCCGGACATCCATCAGGACGAGGTCGGGAGCGAGCTGCCCGGCGAGCTCCACCGCCTCATCGCCGTCCGCGGCGAAACCGACGACCTCGTGGCCCCACGCGGCGAGGAGCGAGGCGACTCCGTCGCGGAAGAGCGCGTGGTCGTCGGCCAGCAGGACGCGCATCAGGCCGTGATCGGCGCCGGCCCGGACGTCGGCCCGGACGATTCGCGTGCCACCTCGGGCGCCTGCTCGGGCGTGAGGTCGACGGCCGCGGCCAGGGCGGGCTCGGGGGCCGCGCGCGCCGCCGCCCCCGGCGTCGCCTCCTGGGCGGGCAGGCGCGCCACCGTCGGCCCTGGCTCTGGCGGCAACACCCCGGGGGCCTCGACGATCGGGCGAAACGGTGCCGCGAGCCGCACGACCGCGCCGCCATCCGGGGAATTCTCAAGGTCGAGGATCCCGCCGATACCGGCGGCCCGTTCGGTCATGGAACGGAGTCCGTAGTGTGGGCGGCCGTCCCCGGCCGCGCCGGCCGTGAAGCCGCGGCCGTCGTCGCGGATCACGACGATCAGGTGATCCGCCTCGGAGCGAATGTCGATGGTGACGCGTCGCGCGCCCGCGTGCTTGCGCACGTTGGTGAGCGCCTCCGCGACGATCCGGAATGCCTGCGTCTCGACGTCCGGCTCGAGCCGCGCTGCCTCGACCTCCGGGGCCGCGTGGACGCGTATGGCGAGCTTCGCCGACTCCGCAACACCCGCGGCGTGCACCCGGATCGCGGCCACCAGCCCGGACGCCGGCCCGATCGGGCTGCGCAGGCCGAGGATCGTCTCGCGGACGTCGACGTAGACGGATCGCGCCGCCGCCGAGAGCTCGCCGAGCTGGGCGCGCGCTTCGTCGACGCGGCCCACGGCAAGGAATCCGTCGACGGCCTGCGACTTCGTGTTGACGTAGCCGAGCACCTGCGAAAGCCCGTCATGGAGCTCGCGCGCGATCCGCTCCCGCTCACCGACGACCGCAAGCTCCCGCAGCCGCGCCTCCAGCCGGGCGTTCTCCAGGGCGATCGTGGCCTGGTTGGCCAGCGACGACAGCGTCTCGACGGCATCCGCGTCGAAGCTGCGAGCCTCCGCCGCGCCGACGGCGAGCAGCCCGATCGTCGTCCCGCCGCGCTGGAGGGGGGCCGCCACGCGAGCGACCGCGGAAGCCGGCACGACGAAGCGGAGGATCTGGTCCGCGGCGGTCACCTCGGGCGCATCGGCGGGATCCGCGCCGGGGGCGGGGAGCGTCGCGACCAGCGCACCGGGGATGGCGCTCGCCGCGCGACGGGCGAGGCGTCCGTCGGGACCGGCCAGGAGGAGCACGACGGCGTCCACCCCGAGAAGCTCGCGGGTGTGGGTCACGATGGCATCGAGCACGCGCTCGACATCGGTCAGGGAGGCGAGCGCGACGCTCACGCGGTGCAGGGCGCGGGCGGACGTCTCGCGGGCTTCGAGCTCCTGGTTGCGGCGGCGGAGGGTGCCGGTGAGCGTGTCGATCCTGCCGAATGCGAGCGCGCCGAAGATCCCGCCGAGCACCAGCGTGACGGCCACCACGACGAGCGTGTCGACCGGGAAGGCGAACGCCTCGTCGAGGAGCTTGTCGCTGACGATCTCGATGGCGCCCACGACGAGCGCGGGCACGAGGACGAGGAGCCAACGGGCTCGATTGTTCACGCGGACCTCGAAGCCGACCCACCGGCGGAGCCCGGACGGTCGGCGGAAGCATACGCCCGGGTCGCCGAGCGTCCGGCGGGAAGCGAGCCCGCGTCAGTCGCGGGGTCCTGCCGCCTCGTGACGGAGGAGGACGCGAGCCAGGTCGTCGATCGCGTCCCGGAACGCGAGAACGAGATCGGCCGGAAGGACCTCCGCGACAGAATCCTTCGGTCCATACGCGGCGCGCGCCCGCCGCGCCACGGAACGGAGCTCGCCGGCGGGGGCGTCCCGCAGGCGATCGGGCAACGGTCCGAGGAAAGCGGCCCACCGCGCCGCGCCCGGTGAGCCCGCCGATTCCGCTGCCCGCGCCGCGTCCACGAGGCGGTCCGCGTGGCGCGCGGCCGCGAGCGCCGCCTCGTCGATCGCCGGGAGCTCGTGCCGTCCGGGGCGGGGTGGCTGGGCCGACACCGCGCCGGTCAGTTCAGCCCGGTCGGCTCGGCGATCCGCTCGACGACCAGCGAGATCCGCTTCCGCTCGGAGCCGTTGACGAGGACACGCAGCGAATGGTCGCCGGGTGCGTTGAACCCGAGGTTCCACAGGTCGATCGCGAACGTGACGACCGTGTCGCGCCCGTCCCGCGGCCCATGGGCGGCGATCAGGCCGTTCGCCCCGGCGATCTCGGACCCGTCGGGAGCCAGCAGCACGAAGCGGACGTCGTGTTCCGTGTCGAGCTCGGGCGAGGTGACCAGCAGCCCGACGACGAGCGCCAGGTGCGGGTGCCGGAACGGGAACGACTGCGCTCCCAGCCTGGTCACACCGCCGCCGAGCACGTGGAACTTCTCGCCGGGGCGTGCATCGGCAGAGTCGGCAAGGAAGGCGAATTCGATCTCGGGCATGCCCGGATGGTACGTCCGCGGCGATCAGGCCGCCGGTCCGGACGGCTCCACCGGCGGCCCCATCGACAGCGGACCGATGCCGGCGGGCCGTCAGTCGGCTGGTGCGACGGCGGCCACCGCCCGCTTCGCCGGACGCGCTGCCGACCTCGCGGGCCGCGACCCGCGCCCCGGCGCCGCGGCTCCGCGCCCCAGCTCGTCGGCGAACGTCACGTCGGAGAGCGGCACGAGCGGCTCGCCCCGGAGCACGCGGGCCAGGTACTCGCCCGTGGCGGAACCCGGGATCCTGGCGATCGCCTCGGGCGTACCCTCCGCGATCACGAGCCCTCCCCTGGTGCCACCCTCCGGCCCGAGGTCGATCACCCAGTCCGCCGTCTTGATGACGTCGAGATTGTGCTCGATCACGAGCACCGTGTTGCCCGCGTCGACGAGCCGGTGGAGCACCTGGAGCAGCTTCTCGACGTCGGCGAAGTGGAGGCCGGTGGTGGGCTCGTCGAGGACGTAGAGCGTCTTGCCGGTTGCGCGACGGCTGAGCTCGGATGCGAGCTTGACGCGCTGCGCCTCGCCACCGGAAAGCGTCGTGGCGGGCTGTCCGAGGTGGACGTAGCCCAGCCCCACCTCGACGAGTGTGCGGAGCTTCGCGGCGATCTTCGGGACGGCGCTGAACAGCTCGGATCCCTCGGCGATCGTCATCTCCAGGACGTCCGCGATCGAGTGGCCCTTGTAGTGGATCTCGAGCGCCTCGCGGTTGTAGCGCTTGCCCTTGCAGATCTCGCACGGGACGTAGACGTCCGGCAGGAACTGCATCTCGATCTTCAGGATGCCGTCGCCCTTGCAGTTCTCGCAGCGCCCGCCCTTGACGTTGAAGCTGAAGCGCCCCGGCCCGTAGCCGCGCACCCGCGACTCCGGCACGCCCGCGAAGAGCTCGCGGATCGGCGTGAACAGGCCGGTATAGGTGGCCGGGTTGGAGCGCGGCGTTCGCCCGATCGGGCTCTGGTCGATCTCGATGATCTTGTCGACGAGGTGCGCCCCCTCGAGGCCATCATGCGCGCCGGGCGCCTCGCGGCTCCCATTGAGCTCGCGGGCGAGGGCCCGATAGAGGATCTCGGTCACGAGGGTGCTCTTGCCCGAGCCCGAGACGCCGGTGACGGCGACGAACCGCCCAAGCGGGAACGCAACGTCGATCCCGCGCAGGTTGTGCTCCCGGGCGCCCGTCACCACGATCGACGTCCCGGAGCCCGGGCGCCGGACCGCGGGGATGGGCACCGCCCGCTCACCGCGCAGGAACGCCCCCGTGATCGAGCGCGGCTCCCCCAGGAGCGCTTCCAGCGGACCGGACGCGATCACCTCGCCGCCGTGCTCCCCCGCCCCGGGGCCGATGTCGACCACCCAATCGGCCGTCCGGATCGTTTCCTCGTCGTGCTCCACGACGAGCACCGTGTTGCCCAGGTCGCGCAGGCGGGTAAGCGTCGCGATCAGCTTCGCGTTGTCACGCTGGTGGAGTCCGATCGACGGCTCGTCGAGGATGTAGAGCACGCCGACGAGCGAGCTGCCGATCTGCGTCGCGAGCCGGATCCGCTGGGCCTCGCCGCCGGACAGCGTGCTGGAGGTGCGGTCGATCGTGAGGTAGTCGAGGCCGACATCGGCGAGGAATCCGAGACGTGCCCCGATCTCCTTGAGGACCATCCGGGCGATCGCCCGCTCCCGGTCCGTGATCCGCTCGGGAAGCGCCGCGACCCAGGCCAGCGAGTCCGTCACGGTCAGCGTCGATATCTCCCAGATGCTCCGACCCTGGATCGTGACGCCGAGTGCCTCGGGGCGGAGCCGCTTGCCGCGACAGGTCGGGCACGGCCGGGCGACCATGTACCGCTCCAGCTCGGTCTTGATGTACTCCGAATCTGTCTCCCGGAAGCGCCGCTCGAGGTTCGTGATCAGGCCCTCGAACGTGGCGGTGTAGGTGTTCTCGCCGCGCTCGTGCCGGTACGCGATGACCACCTTCTCCTCCTTGGCCGAGTTGAGGATGTGGTGGACCGCCTCGGGCGGGAGCTCGCGGACGGGCAGCCGGATGTCCCAGCCGTGCGCTTGGAAGATCGCCTCGAGAATCTTCATTCGCCAGGACGCGTCGGTCGGCATCCTGGACCACGGCACGAGCGCCCCATCCGCGACGCTCCGGTCACGGTCCGGGATCACGAGCTCCGGATCGATCACGAGCTGCGTCCCGATCCCGGTGCACGTGGGGCACGCTCCGTGCGGCGAGTTGAACGAGAACGAGCGCGGCTCCAGCTCGTCGATCGTGGTGCCGTCATACGGGCAGGAGTACCGCTCGCTGTAGCGATGCTCCTCGAAGCCGGGCGCCTCGCCGTCCCGTGACGCCGGAGCGATCACCACCACGCCCTCGCCCAGCCGGAGGGCGGTCTCGATCGAATCGGCAAGTCGCGCGGCGTCCGGCGGCGCCTCGCCGGGGGTTTCGGGGCGGCGCACGACGAAGCGGTCCACGACGACCTCGATCGTGTGGCGCTTGTACTTGTCCAGGCTCCTGACCTCGGCGAGGTCCAGCTGCTCGCCGTCCACGCGGACACGGACGAAGCCCTGCTTGCGCGCGGCCTCGAAGACGCGGTCTCCCTCGGTCTTGCGATCCTTGATGAGCGGACCCAGCACCAGGAGCCGGCTCCCCTCCGGCAGCGCGTAGACCTGGTCGACCATCTGCTGGACGGACTGCCGCTCGATCTCGCGGCCGCAGACCGGGCAATGCGGGTGTCCGATCCGGGCGAACAGGAGCCGCAGGTGGTCGTAGATCTCGGTCACGGTGCCGACGGTGGAACGCGGGTTCCGGCTGGCGCCTTTCTGGTCGATGGAGATCGCCGGGGAGAGGCCGTCGATCTGATCGACGTCCGGCTTCTCCATCTGGCCCAGGAACTGGCGGGCGTAGGCCGAGAGGCTCTCGACGTAGCGGCGCTGGCCCTCGGCGTAGATGGTGTCGAAGGCAAGGCTGCTCTTGCCGGACCCGGAGAGGCCGGTGACGACGATCAGCCGGTCCCGCGGGATGCTGACCGTGATGTTCTTCAGGTTGTGCTCGCGGGCACCGCGAACGACGAGCTGGTCGGACGGCATTGCCGGTGCAGTGTACCCGGTTCGGCAGCTACCGCACAGGTGTTCTATTCGATTCGCCGCGACTCGGCGCGGCTCCTGCCCATCCTGCGCCCGCTTCAGCTCCTGGGCCGCATCAGGTCCGGCGGGGCGGGCCGGCCTGCACGCGCCCGAGGAGCTGCTCGAACGAGCCGCGGAGCGGCGACAGGCTCTCAAGCCACCACGTGGCGCCGGCGTCCTCGTACCTCGCGACCAGGTCGACCTCCCGCGGTTCCGAGAACGCGAAGAGCGCGACGTCCACCGGATCATCCGCGCGACCGAGCGCGGCTCGCTCCCGGCGCAGCCGCTCCACCATCGCGCCGAAGGCGTCCGGATGCAGCTCCATGGTTGATCCGTCCTCCGAGACCGCGATTGCGATCCAACCGTCCCACCGCGCGGCTCGGCGAATTGCGCCCGGGCGCATCCCGCCGAGCCAGATCGGCGGGCGAGGCTGCTGCACGGGTCGGGGTCCGACGGCGACGTCCTTCCCGCCGTCATCGCCAGCCGTCCATGCGAGGCGGCGCCCACGCAGGAGCGCATCGACGACATCCGCGGCCTCGTCCATCCTCCGGATGCGCTGGGGGGCCTCGAACGGCTCGCCGAACGCAGCGAAGTCTCCCGGATCGGCTCCGGCGCCGATGCCCAGCACGAGCCGCCCGCCGCTGAGGCGATCCAGCGTTCCCGCGGCCTGCGCCACCAGCTGCGGCCGGCGGCGGGGCAGGACGATGACCGACGTGATGAGCCGGAGCCGCTCCGTGGCCGCGGCGACCGCGGCCAGCACGACGAACGGGTCCGCCGCCTCCGCGTCCATCGAGACGCCGAGGCTGTCCCACGTGCTCAGGCCGTCCCAGCCCGCCGCCTCGGCCGCCACGGCCAGCCGGAGGATCGCTCGCGGATCTGCCAGCTCGCCGAGCGGCGCAACATCGATCGCGTAGCGCATGGGTCGTCAGCGCCGCGGCGACCGGCGGCCGGATCGCTTCCGGACGTTCGGCGTCACCGTGTGATCCCAGGTGGGGCGATCCAGCCAGCGAGCCTGCCACCCGCCGTCGTCCGTGTCGTCGTGCTCGTCGCGCAGGCCGGGCAGCCAATCCGACGCCGTGCCCTCCTCCGTGCCGGGCTCCTCGCCGGCCTCGACGACGCGGACGGCCGTCACCTCGAGGCCGCGGTCGTCCCCCGCGGTCTCCGGGCGGCCGGAGCCGCGACGCGATCCGGGGCGGCCCGACCGGCCCGCCCGGCTCCCCGGCGTGGAGGCACCTGACCCCGACGATCCCGCGCGCCCGGATGATGCCGCCGGCTCTGTGCCGGCCCGCTCCGCTGCCCGCCCAACGCTGATCGAGGCGTCCTCGGTGAGGACGCGCAGACGGATCTCCTGGACCTGGTCCCGGATCGTCGCGGCCCGCTCGAACTCGAGGTTCTTGGCGGCATTCCGCATCTCGGCCTCCAGGCGTCCCACGAGCTCCTCGACCTGGCGACGCGTCCTGCCCTCGAGGTCGTGCCCGCGGCCGCCGGCCTCGTACTCGCCGCTCGACTCGGCCGCGACCCGGAGCCGGTCGTTGAGGTCGTGGATCTCGCGGACGATCGTGATCGGCGTGATGCCGTGCTCGAGGTTGTAGCGCTGCTGCACGGCGCGCCGCCGGTCCGTCTCCTCGATCGCGGCGCGCATCGACTCGGTGACGCGGTCCGCGTACATCACGACCTCGCCGCCGGTGTTGCGGGCGGCCCGGCCGATCATCTGGATCAGCGACCAGGCGCTTCGCAGGAAGCCCTCCTTGTCGGCGTCGAGGATTGCCACGAGCGTGACCTCCGGGAGGTCGATCCCTTCGCGGAGCAGGTTGATCCCGACGATCACGTCGTGGACGCCCAGCCGCAGGTCGCGCAGGATCTGGATCCGGTCGAGCGTGTCGACCTCGCTGTGGAGGTACTGGACCTTGATCCCGAGCTCGCGCAGGTAATCAGTCAGGTCCTCCGCGAGACGCTTGGTGAGCGTGGTCACGATCGCCCGCTCGCCGCGCTCGACGCGCTCCCGGATCCGTTCAAGGAGGTCGTCGATCTGGCCCTCGCTCGGGCGGACGGTGATCCCCGGGTCGACGATGCCGGTGGGCCTGATCAGCTGCTCCACCACCCGCTGGCTCTTCTCCAGCTCATACGGGCCTGGAGTCGCCGAGACGTAGATCGCCTGGCGAACGGTCGCCTCCAGCTCCTCGAAGGTGAGGGGCCGGTTGTCGAGCGCCGACGGCAGACGGAAGCCGAAGTCGACGAGGATCTCCTTGCGCGTCCGATCGTTCTTGTACATGCCGACGGACTGCGGGATCGACATGTGAGATTCGTCGACGACGAGCAGCCAGTCCGGGGGAAAGTAGTCGAGCAGCGTCCAGGGCCGGCTTCCCGGCTCGCGCGCCGAGAGGTGGCGCGAGTAATTCTCGATGCCGGTGCAGTAGCCAAGCTCGCGCATCATCTCGAGGTCGAATGTCGTGCGCTGGCGAAGCCGCGCGGCCTCGAGCGCACGACCCTCGGCTTCGAGACCGGCGAGTCGCTCCTCGAGCTCCGCGGCGATCGTCCCCATCGCATGCTGGAGCTTGTCGGCCGGCGTCACGTAGTGGGTCGCGGGATACACGTTGAGCTCGGCGCGCTCGGCGATCAGCTCGCCGGTCAGCGGGTCCAGCTCCGTGATCCGCTCGATCTCGTCCCCGAAGAACTCGAGCCGCATGAGGCGGTCCTCGGACGACGGGATGAGCTCCAGGGTGTCCCCGCGGACGCGGAAACGGGAGCGCTGGAGGGCCTGGTCGTTGCGCTGGTACTGGAGGTCCACGAGGTGGCGCAGGACGGCGTCGCGCCGGTACTGGCCGCCCGTCCGCAGGCGCAGGACGGTCGCGCCGTAGTCGACCGGCGCTCCCAGGCCGTAGATGCAGCTGACCGACGCGACGATGATCACGTCCCTGCGCTCGAACAACGCCTTCGTCGCGGCGTGGCGAAGCTTGTCGATCTCCTCGTTCCGGCTCGAGTCTTTCTCGATGTACGTGTCCGAACGCGGCAGGTACGCCTCGGGCTGGTAGTAGTCGAAGTAGCTCACGAAGTACTCGACCGCGTTGTTCGGGAAGAAGTCGCGGAACTCGCTGTAGAGCTGCGCGGCCAGGGTCTTGTTGTGGGCAAGCACGAGCGTCGGCCGCTTGTGCTGGGCGATCACGCTCGCGATCGTGAACGTCTTGCCGCTTCCGGTGGCTCCAAGCAGGGTCTGGTGGCGCAGCCCGTGCGACAGGCCGTCCGCGAGCTTCTCGATCGCCTGCGGCTGGTCCCCGGTCGGCTGAAACGGCGCGACGAGCTCGAACTCCGGCATTCCGAAACCATACACGAGTCCTCGGCTTTAGCACAGCCGTTCGATCGCTCGACGGCCTCACGCTGCTCCCGGGCTGCGGCCTCGGGGAGCTCGGGGCCGGGAGAGTACTAACGCGCACGGTCCAGGGGACCAATCGGCGGTTTGATGATCTCGGGCCCGAGCGGATACTCGCAGCGGGCCGTCCATCGGGCGGGTTCCCACGCGCCGAATCCGTCTGGAGAGTTGATGCGAACGCTGCGCCACGGCATCCGGGCCGCGACGCGGAACGGCGGTTCCGCCGACGGAGGCCAGGGCCTGGTGGAGTTCGCCCTCGTCATCCCGATCTTCGTGGCGCTGCTCATGGGGGTCATCGAGTTCGGGTTCCTGTACAACAACCTGCTCACCGTCCAGTACGCCGCTCGCCAGGGCGTCAGCGCGGCCGCCCAGGCCGGCGGGGTCGACGGTGCCGACTGCTCGATCCTGAACGCCGTGGAGCACGCGCTGACGCCGCCGATCAACCACCAGCGGGTGGAGTTCGTGGACATCTTCCAGTCGGATGCGGCGGGCGACATCGTCCCGGGAGTCGTCAACCACTATGTCCGCTCAGGCACCCTGGACTGTCCCGGCACCGGCACGCAGCCCTATACCCTGATCGGGCCGGAGGGTTATCCGCAGGTCGGGCGGCGTGATGCGCTGGTCGAAGGGCTCGACGTGATCGGGGTCCGTGTCGGCTACCAGTACGTCGGGATGACGCCGGTCGCCTTCGGTCGCACCTGGGACCTGGCCGACGGAGCCACGCTGCGCATGGAGCCGAAGCAGTGACACGGCGACAGCGGCGCGGCGGCCGGGGCCAGGCGATGGTCGAGTTCGCGCTCATCCTGCCGCTCTTCCTGATCATCCTCATGGGGATGCTCGAGTTCGGGATCGTCTTCGACCACCGCAACGCGATGTCGTACGCGGTCCGAGAAGGCGCGCGCGTCGGTGCCAGCCTGGGCAATGGCGGGTCGCAGCCGTCGGGGGTCGATCCGGCGATCCTGGCTGCCGTTCAACGTGGCCTGACCGACCCGATCCTCATCGAGAACATCAGGTCGATCGAGATCTTCCAGGCGGACACGTCGGGCCAGCCGATCGCGGGCAAGATCGACACGTTCGACCGCGCCGGCAACCCGGTCGGCACCGCAGGCTGGCCGGCGACGAGCCGCGTGCCTCCCGGCCTCGTGCAGGGTGCCGCTGGCGACTCGATCGGTGTGCGCGTCGTCTACGACTTCCGGCCGCAGACCCCACTCGGCACCCTCCTCGGGCTCTTCATCAACGGCAATCCGCCCTACACGACGATCCCCATGACGGACAAGGCCGTTACCCGGCTGGAACCGGCGCCATGAGCGCGCCTCGCCCCGGCCTCATCGCCAGCATCACGGTCCCTTCCAGCACCGCCGACCAGGATCGTCGGCGGGCGCGCGGCCAGGTGCTCGTCATCTTCGTGTTCGCGCTCGGCGCCCTGTTCGCCATCCTCGCCATGGTGATCGACGTCGGCAACATCTGGAGCAACTCCCTGCACGTCCAGCAGGCGGCCGAAGCGGCCGCCATGGCCGGCGTGCCGTCGATGCCGGGCGACTTTCCGACGGCGTCGGCCAAGGCAACCGCGGAGGCCCAGCGGAATGGCTTCTCCGCAGCGGCGGGGGCGACCGTCAGCCCCGCGATCAACATCGAGTCGAACCGTCGCCTCGACGTGACGATCACCCGCTCCTACGGGACCTTCTTCATGCGCCTTCTCGGAATCAACACGGTCACCATCTCGCGCACCGCCACCGCCGAGTACACGCTCCCGGTGCCGATGGGCAGCCCGCTCAGCTCCTACGGCGACAACTCCGGCAACTTCTGGGCGGCGGCCATGAGCCAGGGATCGAACCGCGGCTACGGCGACCCCTATGGCACGTACTACAACCCGAGCCCGACCCTGAACAACCAGTACGACTACCGGGGCTACCAGTACACGATCGACGTGCCGGTAGGTGCGGGTGCCACGAACGTCGACCTCTACGATCCGACGTTCTGCGCAGTGAACGCCAACAAGGGGACGGGCGATCACTGGATCGCCGGGCCCACGACGGGTATGTCGACCTACTACATGCTCTGGTCCGACCCCGCCGCGACGCCGCTCGACTACACGGACGACGTGCAGGTCGCCTCGAGCGGGACGCTCTTCGAGAACGAACGCCAGGCGGACAAGAACCCCGGCCCGCCCGACATCCGGGACACGGGAATCTCGGGCTATGCGTCGATGCCTGACTGCCAGAGCGACCCGTACCACAACCGGTGGTGGACGCTCGCCAGCCTGACCTCGCCCGGCGCGTATCGGCTCCAGGTCACGACGACCAACCCCCTGAACAGCAACGATCAGATCGGCGTGAGTGCCGAGAACATGTGGGGCCTCCGGGCCGTCTCGACCGATCCCACGCACCAGGCGCGCGTCTACGGGCTCGGCAAGATGGTGATCTATGCCAACGTCCCCAACGGCCAGGCAGGCTTCTACCTGGGCCGGATCGAGGCCGTCCATGCCGGCAAGACGATGGTGATCCAGCTCTTCGACCCCGGAGATGCCCAGGGCAACTCGAGCATCGAGATCCTCCAGCCGACGGCGTCCGACTACGTCCCTATCTCCTTCAACTACACCGCCGACTCCAACGCGGGAGGCTCGAAGAGCGGCACGACGACAAGCCTCAAGACGACGATCAACGGCACCACCCAGTACAACAACTCGTGGGTCACGATCACGGTGCCGCTCCCGAAGACGTATGCGGCTCCTCTTCCTGCGACGGAAACCACCCCCGGCGTCCTCGGGGGCTGGTGGAAGATCCGCTACACCTACTCATCGGCCACATCCGACACGACGACGTGGCAGGTCTCCATTCGCGGGAATCCGGTCCACCTCGTCCTGCCCTGAGGACGGCCCGCGCGCGCTCCGGACTCGCGCGGGGTCGCCTCCCGACGCCGATCGGATGACTGCCGAGGTACTTCGGGCGGATGGAGCCGGAGCCTCGTGCCCGCGACCATTGTCCTCAGTCGCGGCGGTCGCGCCTTCTCAGGACGGCCGCATCGCGCTCGGAGGCCGCCCATAGCATGGAAATCGAGTACCAGGACACGTCGCGGCGAGGCAAGTGGATCGTCGCCATCGGGCTCCTGTTGGCCCTCGTCGCCGGCGGTGGCGCCTTCTTCGTCGTCAACCAGGCCCAGCAGCAGGCCGGCCAGGCGGGCGTCCAGACCTCCCCCGTCGTGGTCGCCGCGAGGGACATCCCCGGACGGAAGGTGATCGATGCCGCGGACCTCGAGATCCGCCAGCTGCCGTTGAACGAGACGACCGCCCAGGGCGTCTACGCGGACGGGTCGAAGCTCATCGGGCTCGTCGCCGGCATGTCGATCTTCAAAGGCCAGCCCGTGTACGCGAACATGCTCGCGGGCCAGTCGCAGGCGACAGGTTTCTCGATCCTTGCGCCGGGCGAGACGGTGAGCCCGGATTCCCCCGCCTGGCGGGCGGTCTCGATCACGGTGCCTGACGATCGCGCGGTCGGCGGCCTTCTCCAGCCCGGGGCCTCGGTCGACGTCTTCGTGACCTCGACGATCACCATTCCCCCGGACGTCCTTGCGGCCGGGAAGTACCTCACCGACAAGTCGACGAAGATCGTCTACCAGGACATGCTCGTCCTCGCCAAGACGGCAACGTCCTACGTCCTTCGCGCCTCGATCGCCGTTGCCGAGGAGATCTCGCACCTGCAGGCGAGTGGTGCCGCCGCCTTCAGTCTTGCCCTGCGTCCCCAGCAGGACCTGCGCGCGGTCGACACCTCGACGCTTGGCACCACGACCACGAAGATCGTCGCTCGGTACGGGCTCCCACTGCCGGAGTGGTATGGGCCGGGCAGGGCTCCCGCCCCCACCCTCTTCCCTTCCCCGAGCCCGAGCGCAACCCCGGCAGTATCCGCGAGCCCCGCCCCGTAGTCC
Organism: uncultured Chloroflexia bacterium; assembly: GCA_963734535.1. Taxonomy (GTDB): domain Bacteria; phylum Chloroflexota; class Limnocylindria; order Limnocylindrales; family CSP1-4; genus CTSoil-043. The sequence goes on from CAVTHS010000010.1 coordinate 142,043, forward strand.
CGGCCGACACCCGGGATCCGGGTCGCACTAGCGGCCATCTCGTTCGCGCGACCGGCCTGGCACGACGCCCGGGGCGGAACGGACGGCCGCGTAGGCCTCCGCAACGCGAGCTTCAGCAGCCGCACGATCCCCGCCCGCGTCGATAATCCGCGTTGCGTCTCGCCCCAGGCGCGCCGCGACCTCCCCCTGGGTCGCGATCCGGCGCGCCGCGTCCTCCGGGTCGACGCCGCGGCCGGCCAGGCGAGCCCGCTGCTCGTCCGCCGTGCAGGTGACCAGCCAGACCTCGTCGCAGAGCCTGGCGAGCCCGCCCTCGATGAGCTTGATCGCCTCGATGACGACCGCCGGTGCCCCCGCCTGATCCGCGGCCGCGATCGCTGCCAGGATCCGCGGCCGGACCGCGGGGTGGACGATCGCCTCGAGGTCGCGCAGGGCGCCGGGATCTGCGAAGACGATCCGCCCGAGCGCCGCGCGATCCAGGCTCCCGTCGGACGTCCGGACGCCGTCGCCGAAGCGTGCCAGCACGAGCGCGAGGGCGGGCTCGCCGGGCTCGACGACGGCCCGGGCCTCGGCGTCGGCGTCGATCGCGACGGCCCCGCGCGCAGCCAGCCACCTCGCCACGGTCGACTTGCCGCAGCCGATCGGGCCCGTGATGCCGATCCGGACGGCGCGCCGCCGCGCCGAGGACATCGCCCCGTCCGTGCGGCTCGCCGGCGCCGGCGCGTTTCCTCCTGCCCCGCCCGGGGTGCTCGCCGGCGGGGGCGCGTCCCGGCTCACGGGGCCCGTTCCTCGAGGAGCAGCCACGCCTCCTCGGCCGCCGCCAGCGCCTGGTCCACGTCGGCGAGCTCGGAAGTCACCCGCCGCAGCTCCACGAAGTTGGCGGAGGTCGTCGGGTTCATGAGGGCGAGCTCCAGGTGGCTCTTGCGCAGGCCGAGGCGTCCGAGGTCGTCCTCGATGACCGCCTTCTGGCGGCGGAAGGCATCCTTCGAAAGCTTCGGCTGCCGGGGAGCGCGGGCCTGCGACGGCGGGGTCGACGGGGACCCAGGTGAGGTCGCAGCCCCCCGGCTGCCCGCCGTCCCCGCTGTCGCCGCGGCCCGGCCGCTCGTCCGCAACGCGGGGGCCGTGCCGCCGCCCGTGCCGCGTCCATGGAAACGCTCCTGCTCGCGCAGGTATGCATCCCCTGCCCGCCAGCCATCCGCCGCGGCCGCGCGCCACGATCGGTAGCCGGCCTCGAACGGGACGATCCGCGCGTCGTCGACCACCCACAGGCGGTCGCAGACCGTCTCGAGGAGCCGGCGGTCGTGGCTGACCAGGAGGATCGTCGCCGTGGTCTCGCGAAGGAACGCCTCCAGGGCCTCGCGGGCCGGAATGTCGAGGTGATTCGTGGGCTCGTCGAGGAGCAGGAGGTTCGCCGGCATGATCCCGAGGAGAGCCAGCTCCAGGCGTGAACGCTCGCCGCCGGAGAGGCTGCGGACCTCCTTGAACGCGTCGTCACCGCGGAACAGGAAGCGTGCGAGGTAGCCCCGCGCCTCGCCGGCCGTCATGGGGATCTCGGACAGGAGCGCGTCGAGCACCGTCTCGCCTGGGATCGGGTTCTCGCGGACCTGGGCGAGGTACCCGAACCCCACGTTCGAGCCGAACGAGAGCGTGCCGTCACGCAGGGGCAGGTCGCCCGCGATCGTGCGGAGGAGCGTCGTCTTCCCGGCGCCGTTCGGGCCGACGATCCCGATCCGCTCGCCACGCGACGCCTCCAGCCGGACGCCTCGCGCCACCTCCGGGCCGCCCGGGTGGCCGACCACGAGGTCATCGGCGCGAAGCACCACCTCGGCGGAGCGCGGTGCAGCCATCCCGAGGGCACGGTCCAGGCGAAGCGACGGACCGGTCTTCGCGATGTCGATCCGATCGAGCCGAGCGAGCCTTGCCTCGTGCTCATGCATCTTCCCGTGCTTGCGCTGGCTCCGGTACGTCTGGACCAGCGCCTGCTCGCGGGAGATCTCGGCATCCCGCGTCTCGGCGTCCCTGCGCATCCGCGCGTCACGAGCCTCGCGCTGCCGGGCGTAGGACGCGTAGTCGCCGCGAAACGCGGTCAGGCGTCGGTCCCGCAGCTCCCAGACGCGGGTCACCGTGGCGTCGAGGAAGGCACGGTCGTGGGACGCCACCAGCAGGGCCCCCTGCCGGCGCCGGACCGCCTCCTCGAGCCATTCGATCGCGCCGAGGTCGAGGTGGTTCGTCGGCTCGTCGAGGAGCAGGAGGTCGGGATCCGCCACGAGAAGGCGGGCGAGCGCGGCACGCGTCTGCTGCCCGCCCGAGAGCTCCTCTGGCGAGCGCGCGCACTCGGCCTCGCTGAAGCCCAGCCCCGAGAGCGCCTCCTCGACGCGCTGGTCGAGCGTCCAGCCGTCGAGGGCCGCGAACTGGCTCGTCAGCTCCTCGTATCGGGCGGACGCCGCGCCGCTCGCCTCCTCGAGCGCCCGCATCTCGGCCTCGATCGCCTCGACGCCGCTCGCCCCACGGCGGACCGCGGTCCGGAGGTCCGGCGCCGACGCGAACGCCTCGTCGAAATGCGCCTCCTGGGCGAGCAGCCCGACGCGGAGGTTGCGGCGCCGCTGGACCTCGCCCGCGTCTGGCTCGTCGATCCCCGCGATGATCCGGAGGAGCGTGGTCTTGCCCGCGCCGTTCGGGCCGACGATCCCGACGCGCTCGCCGACCGCGATGGCGGCATCGATCCGGTCGAGGATCACGAAGGTCCCCACCTCGCGCACGACACCGGAGAGACGGACGAGCGACACGGTCAGCCCGTCCGGGTGCCGGCACGGGCCTGGGCGCGGCGCGTCGCGGCGGCCTGGCGCGTCCGTGCCGCCCGGGCCTGCGTGGCGGCTCGCTCCGCCTCGTCGGGGGTCAATCCCAGCGAGCCCTCGGCCGCGAGCTCCACCCACCTGCGCCCGCGCCGGCGGGGGACGCGTCCGCGACGCGAGGATCGCTGCCGTCCCGGGTCGATCCGCGCGCTGGGAGTCGCTGGCACCAGGAGCAGAAGTGCGTGGCGCGCTGCCCCACCACGATGCGCCTGATCGGCCGGCCGCAGCGGAGGCACGGCTCCCCGGCCCGCTGGTAGACCTGCAGATGCTCCTGCATCGCGCCGTCGCCGTCGGGCGCCGTGTAGTCGTCGATCGACGAGCCGCGTCGCTCGATCGCCTCCGTGAGCACGGCACGGACCTCGCGGTAGAGGCGCGCCTCGTCGGGCGGGCGAAGGGACGCCGCCCGGCGCAGGGGGTGGAGGCGGGCGCGCCAGAGCGCCTCGTCGGCGTAGATGTTGCCGATGCCGGCGATGAACGCCTGGTCGAGGAGGAGCGGCTTGAGCCGCGCGTGGCGGCCTCGCAGCCGCGCCCGGAACGCCCGCAGCGTGAAGGCGTCGTCGAGCGGCTCGGGCCCGTGGCCCGCGAACAGCTCGCCGCCGTCCTCGGCGTCGAGGACCGCGCCGCTCAGCGGATCCCGGGGCCAGAGCCCCACCCGGCCGAACTTGCGGATGTCGCGGAACCGGAGCTCGCGGCCGTCGTCGAGCGCAAGCGCGAGGTGGACGTGTCGGTCGGCGGGCGTGCCGGACGAGACCACGAAGAGCTGGCCGGTCATCTTGAGGTGGATCGTGAGCGCGGCGCGGCCCGACAGCTCCACCACGACCAGCTTCGCGCGCCGTCCGACGGCCTCGATTCGCCGGCCCGCGACCGCGTCCGCGAACGCGGCGATGGACGCATGCGAGCCGACCAGCCGCGGCCAGTCGCCGGCAGCTCCCACGATCGTCGCGCCGACGACGAGCCCGCGCAGGTCGCGGGCGACCGTCTCGACCTCCGGAAGCTCAGGCATCGGCCATGGCCCCGAGCCAGCCGGCGATCATCCCCACGGCGAGCGCACCGGCGTTCTCCGGGAGCGGCGCGAGCTCGTCGGGGTCGGCGGCGAGGAAGCGATTCGGGCGCGCCACGTTCAGCTCCGGCATCGACGGGTCAGGCGCCGGCGCCGCGCGGGACGACCGTCATCGACTCCCAGTCGTCGCCGGTCTTGACGTCGACGGTGAGCGGGACGTCGAGCGCAAGGGCGCCCTCCATCGTCTCGCGAACGACCGGGACCAGGCGCGCGACCTCGTCGCGGGGCACCTCCAGCAGCAGCTCGTCGTGGACCTGGAGCAGGAGCCGCGACCGGAAGCCCTCGGCCCGGAGCCTTCGGTCCACCCGGATCATGGCGATCTTCATGATGTCGGCGGCGGTCCCCTGGATCGGCATGTTGATGGCCATCCGCTCCCCCGCTCCGCGCAGCGACGGGTTCGTCGCACGGAGCTCCGGGATCTCCCGTCTCCGGCCCAGGAGCGTCGTGACGTAGCCCTGCTGGCGCGCGGTCTCCTTGATGTGGAGCATGTAGTAGCTGATCCCCGAGTACGTCGCGAAGTAGCGGTCGATGAAGGCCTTCGCCTCCGCGCGCGGGATGTTGGCTCGGCTGGAAAGCCCGAAGTCGCTCATGCCGTACGCGATCCCGAAGTTGACCATCTTGGCCATCGAGCGCTCGTCCGGCGTGACGTCGCCGGGCTCCTTGTGGAGCACGAGGGCAGCCGTGTCGCGATGGATGTCCGCGCCGGCCAGGAACGCCTCGCGGAGGTGCGCGTCGCCAGACACGTGGGCCAGGATCCGCAGCTCGATCTGGCTGTAGTCGGCCGCCACGAGCGTCACGTCCGGGGCGCCGGCCACGATCGCCCGGCGAATCCGGCGCCCGAGCGGCGTCCGGATCGGGATGTTCTGCAGGTTCGGGTCCGACGAGGAGAGCCGCCCCGTCGCGGCCACCGCCTGGTGGAAGGTCGTGTGCAGCCGGCCGTCGTCCGCGAGCAGCCCGGGAGCGCGGCGATGTACGTGCTCCGGAGCTTCGAGTAGAGGCGCCAGTCCAGGAGCTTCCCGACCGCCGGGTGGGCCGCCCGCAGCTCCTCGAGGACCGACGCGTCCGTGGAGAAGCCGGTCTTTGTGCGCTTCCCCTTGGGCAGGTTGAGCTCGTAGAAGAGGACCTGCTCCAGCTGCTTCGGGCTCCCGAGGGTGAACTCGTGGCCCACGTCGACGAAGACCTCGGCCTCCAGGCGCGCCAGCTCGCCCGCGAACTCCACGTCGAGGAGGCTCAGCGCGGCGAGGTCGATCGCCACGCCCGTCGCCTCCATCCGGGCGAGGATCGGGATCAGCGGCAGCTCGAGCTCGGCGAAGAGCCGGTCCAGCGCTCCCTCCGCGAGCGCGGCGGCGAGGGGCTCCCGGACGGCGAGCGCGGCGAGGGCCTCCAGGCCGGCCCGGGCCGGCGGGGCGAGGCCCGCCGCGGCGGGCGGCAGCACGAGGTCGAGCCGCTCGGCGACGACATCGGCGATCGCCTGGCTCCGCAGCGACGCGTTGAGGAGATACGCGGCGATCTGCGTGTCGAACGCGACGGGCGTGGGCACCGCGCCGGGGTCCTCGCGCCAGCCGGGCCACGAGGAGCGGCTTCGACTCGTGCGCCACGAGCGGGATCTCGGCCGCCTCGAGCGCCCGGCGGAGCGCGTCGGATGCCTCCGGGCCGTCCGCGACGAGGACCCGGCCGTCTTCGCCCGCGATGGCGAGCGCCAGCGCGTGCCCCTGCCGCGGCCGCGGGTCGTCGAGGATCACGGCGACGCCGACAGCCGAGCGCTCCGCGAGCCACCCGGCCAGCCCCGGGATGCCGTCGACCGTGACGGCCTCCACCCGGTCCGGCTCGGCGATCAGCGCCGCGAGCGCCGCCCGGAGATCGCCCGCGGGCAACGGGCCGGATTCGCGGCGGGCCTCCCGGCGCGGCCGCGCCGATCTGGCCCAGCGAGTCGAAGTCGAGGACGAGCTGCAGGCCGTCGCCGCCCGCGGGACGGGATCCGTCGCGGTCCGGGCGGCCCCGCGGCTGCCGAAGGCCGGGCGGGCCGCAGTCACCGGGTCGCCGGACCCGTTCCCGACCTGGGCCGGCGCCGGGAGCCCGTTCGCCGGGCCCGGGATCGCCGAACGGGTCGGGGTCGTTCCGCCGCGGCCGCGTCGGCTCGAGCAGCGGCCTCGCCACGGAGCGGCGGCAGCCGGTCGATGAGCGTGCGGAACTCGTACTCCCGGAAGAGCCGGACGACCTCTTCGCGGTCGTAGTCGCCGAAGCGGGCCGCGTCGAGGTCGAGCGCCACCGGCAGGTCCCGGTGGATCGTCACGAGCTCCCGGCTGGCGAGGACCTGTTCGTGGTGCTCGCGCAGCTTCTCGCGCAGCTTCTCCGGCGCGACCTCGTCGAGGCGCGCGAAGAGCGCGTCGAGGTCCCCGAACTGGCTGATGAGCTTCGCCGCGGTCTTGTCCCCCACGCCGGGCACGCCGGGAATGTTGTCGGTGGAGTCGCCCTTGAGCGCCTTGAAGTCGATCATCTGGGCCGGCGCCAGGCCGTAGCGCTCCTCGATCCGGGCGGGGTCGTACATGACGGTCGCGTCGACGCCCATCCGGGTGGTCATCAGCCGGGTCCGGTCCGTCACGAGCTGGAGCATGTCCAGGTCGCCGGTGACGATCGTCGTCTCGAGGTCGCGGCCCTCGGCCTCGCGCGTGAGCGTGCCGATGACGTCGTCCGCCTCGAAGCCCGCCAGCTCGTAGACCGGCAGCCGAAGCGCCGCGACCACCTCGCGGACCTTCGGGAACTGCGCGCGCAGGTCGTCCGGCATCGGCCGCCGGGTCGCCTTGTAGGCCGCGGACAGCTCGTGCCGGAAGGTCGGGGCCGGCAGGTCGAAGGCGATCGCGACGTAGTCCGGCCGCACGTCCTGGAAGCCGCGCAGGACGATGTTCGAGAAGCCGAAGACCGCGTTCACCAGCTCGCCCTTCGACGTCGAGAGCGGGACGTTGATGAGCGCGAAGTAGCCGCGATAGATGAGCCCGTTGCCGTCGAGCAGCATCAGGCGTTCCATGGACGTCGGCATCCTCCCGTCGGCGCGGCCCGCCGGATGCGCCTGCGGCGACGCGGGGCGCCTCGGTCGAGTGTACCGGTCCGGGACGGGTGGGATCGAGACGTGTGCCCCGAGCGCGACGCGCCTCGCACACCATCCGCAATGCGTGCACCGTCGGCGCAGATCGCGGGCGCATCGTCCTGTCCGTCGACCGGGTCGGGCGGGCCGCGTCCCCCGGGCACGCCAGCCGGGTCTGACTCCGAGGTGCGCGACGACGGCCCGCAGGGCGGGGCGTATGCTCCGTCCCGGTCGGCCGTTTCCCGGCCGACCACACTCCCGGCCCCGGCCCTCGTGGACGGAAGCGCCGACGCGGAGTCCCTGGATCCGGATGAAGACCACCCTCGCCGTCGATGACGAAGCCAGGACCGCCGCGCTCGCCCGCGACTGCGTCGGCCTGCAGCGTCGCAAGCCCGATGCACCGGAGAATCGCCCCGGACGCGCGCGACGAGCTCGCGCGGGCAGAACGGCTTCGTGACGTCGTCGATCGCGCGGGATGGGCGGCGCTCCCAACGCCGGAACCGGCGGCACCCTTCGGGCGTCCGATGAGCCGTGCTAGACTCGCGCCGCCTCGCCGCCCCGACGTTTCCCGGCGTCCGCGCCGGAAGGAGCCGCGCCCAGTTGGACGATCCTCGCCAGCGCTCGCCCGGGGACGTCACCCGGGCAGCCGGCCCGGACGAAGCGACGGCCCGACGGGACCAGATCCTGGTCGAGCGTGCGCTGGAGGGCGACCTCGGGGCCTTCAACCAGCTCGTCGAGGCGTACCAGGATCTCTGCCACGCGCTCGTCGCGCGGATGGTCCCCGATCCCGACCAGGCGAGCGACGCGGTCCAGGAGGCCTTCTTCTCGGCCTACCGGAACCTGCGCGCCTACCACGGACCGTCGTTCCGCGGCTGGTTGACGCGAATCGCGATCAACGCCGCGATGGACCTCCAGCGGGCGAAGAAGCGCCGGCCCGTGACGCCCTATCCCGAGCTCGACGACGAGAGCTGGCAGCCGCCGGCCGGGCCTGACGCCGACCCCGAGGCGATCGCCGCGACCGGCGAACGGCAGCGCGTCCTCGTCGCGGCGATGGGCGCGATCGCCCCCGACCAGCGCGCCGCAATCGTCCTCTTCGACGTGGAAGGCTACGACTACGCCGAGATCGCCGCGATGACCGGCGTGAGCCTCGGCACCGTGAAATCGCGGATCCATCGCGGCCGGCTTGCGCTCCGTGGGCTGCTGGCCGACCGGATGGAACTCTTCCGCAGCTGAGGGCGTCACCGAGCCATGCACCCCGGTCCCGACCACTCCCCCGCCGCGGCGGCAGCCGAACACGCTGCGCTGATCGTGGCGCTCGACGCGGGCGACCTGGCGGATCGCGAGCGCGACGACGCGGCAACCCTGGCGGCCACGTGTGCCGGTTGCGCGTCCCTCCTCGAGGACCTCGCCGTCCTCCGCGCGGCGACGGCCGCGCTCGTCGTGACGCCCCGAACCCGCGACTTCCGACTGACGGAGGCGGATGCCGCGCGCCTGCGCCCCTCGACGTGGAGGACCCTGGTCCGGTGGCTCGCGGCGCCGCGGTCCACGGTTCGCCCGCTGGCCGGCGGACTGGCTGCGCTCGGGGTCGCCGGGCTGCTCCTGACAACGACTCCCGGCTTCTTCGGGGGTGCCGCCACCTCGCTCTCGACCACCGGCGCCCCGATGGTCGCTCCCGGCGGCGCCGAGGGCGCGGGCGGAGCCGTGGGTGGAAGCGCCCTGCCGATCGCGGCGTCGAACGCTGCGCCGAGTGCTGCTGCGAGCGCCGCAGCTCGAGCCAACGGGACCGCCCCGATCGGGCCTGCCGCCTCCGCGGCGCCGGCGGTAAGCCCGGCGCCGGGCACGCCCGGCACCACTCCCGGCCTTGCCGCCCTTCCCGCGCCGAGCCCTGCCACCGTCGCCGGTCCGGCACCGACGCCCATCCCGGACGCCGGGACGGTCACGGGCCCTGCCGCAGCCGCGAGCGCAGCCACGGGATCGTCGGACTTCTCGACGGACGCCGGCGCGCCACGCGACTCCACGACGAAGGCGGCACCCCCCGTCGCATCACAGGCAGGCCGGAGTGCGGAGCCGGCGTCGTCAGGCCTCGTCCAGCCGGACCGCACGCTGCCGCTGCTGCTGTCGCTTGCCCTCCTGGTTGCGGGCCTCGGGCTCCTCGTCGCCAATCGGGTGCTGCGCGGGCGCGCCGGCTCCTGACGGCGCGCCCGCCTCGATCGGGCCCCCGGATCGAGCGCCGCGCCGCGCGCTACCATGGCGGCCGCGCCGGAGTGGCGGAACTGGCAGACGCGACGGTCTCAAACACCGTTGAGGGCAACTTCGTGCGGGTTCAAATCCCGCCTCCGGCACCACGCTGGCGTACGCCGAACCGGTTCGCCTGGACGGCGCGTCCACGCAATCACCGTCCGGGGGGTACTTCCGTCATGCGTCGCACCACGTCCCTGATCGCCGCCTGCATCCTCGTCGCCGGATGCTCGTCGGGTGGGTCCACACCGTCCGGGGCCGCGTCCAGCGACGGCGCTGCGGGCAGCCCAGCCTCGAGCGCCGCGACGGGCGTGCCAAGCGCCGGCGGCGGGCCGCCGGCCGGTAGCCGGCCGAGTGGTGCAAAGGTCCGGATCGTCAACGCGTATGCCCCCCTCAACGGCGACCCGGGCCCCATCGACGTCTACGCCGCGCCGTGGGCGGGCGATGGCGACTCCCCGTTGCTGTCGGTCCCCTACGGGACCGTGAGCGAGTACTTCGATCCGACGGTCTCGGACGATGCCGGAGACATGTTCCTCTCGATGTACTGGGGCGGCACGAAGGGGAACGGCAACGAGCTGGTCTCGCAGACCGAGACGTTGAAGGGGGGCGAGGTCATCACCTTCATCGTCGCCACGGGCGACTCCACGCAGGACTCGGGGCGCCGGTTCGGGTCGATCCAGGCGTTCTTCCAGACAGCGAGCGGCGGGACGCTGGGTCAGTCGACCCCTGCGCCCGGGAAGACGCTCCTGATCGTCGACACGACCGGAGTCGAGAACGTGATCGCGAAGCCCGACAGCGCGACGTGGTTCTTCAGCGCGGGGACGGGCTGCACGAAGGGGATCAATGACGACGCGAACTCCCTGACCGGGGCCGGTCCCGGCAGCGCGGGAACCTACCAGCTCGATCCCGGCTCCTACACCGGTTCGATCCATGCCTACGCCAAGGACGACCCATCCATCCCCACCTGCGACAACGCGGCGCTCATCGACAAGCTCGCCATCCAGGCCGTCGCCGATCAGACCGCGATCCTCCTGATCTATGCGCCGAAGGACGGCGACCTCCGGACGGTCTTCATCCCGCTCGACGGGTAGCCGGAGCGTCCGTCACCGACCGCCGGGTCCGGCTTCGCGACGCCGTCGGCGAAGAGCCTGCCGACTGGCCCCCCAATCGCGGGACTATCGGCCCTCTTCGCCGACGCCCATGACCGGCGATCCTTGCGTCAGCGCCTCTGCCGCCCTTCCCCCCAGGGCTGTAGAGGCGTATTCATTTGCCCCTTCGCCGGACGGAGCGCTCCGAGGGCGTCGGTGGCCGATGCGCGTCCGCGCCGTTCGACGTCGGCGGCCGATCCATCTCGGCACCGGTCGACACGGGCGCCCGTGATTGCCGCCCTCGGCGCCCAGACCTCACAGGGCGGCCAGTGGGCGGCGCCGGTGTACGCTTCCGCCCGCGATGGCGAGGTTCGGGCCATCGCGGAGGAGGTCTCGATGAGCATCTTCCGCCGCCTCTTCGGGGACGCAGCGGAGCCCGGCGCGAGTGGGGCGCCGGCGTCGGACGTTACGGACGACGCGGACGTCGTCACGGCATCGGCCCGGGGGCGGCGCGCATGCGTCGGCCGACGCCTCCGCCCCCGACACCGCGACCGTCCGCCGGATCGTCTCCCAGCTCGAGGCCCTGCCGCCGGAGCGGGCACGCTACCTCGCGGCCGCGTCGTACGTGCTGGCCCGCGTCGCGAACTCCGACCTCGTGATGAGCCCCGAGGAGACCGCGTTCATGGAGCGGACGCTCGTCGAGGAGAGCGGGATCGGCGAGGCCGAGGCGGTCCTCGTCGTCGAGGCCGCGAAGCAGCAGGCGCGCTTGTTCGGCTCGACGGAGGACTACCTGGTCACGCGCGAGTTCAAGCGCATCTCCGACCCGGAGCAGCGCCTCCGGCTGCTGCGCGCATGCTTCCTGGCGGCGGCGGCGGACCTCTCGATCTCGTCGGCGGAGAGTGCGACGCTGAACCAGATCGCGAGCGAGCTCGACGTCGACGCAGCCGCGCTCAGCGCGCTCAGGAGCGAGTTCGGCGACCGCCTGTCGGTGGTCCAGGCGATGCGCGCAGCCCGTGCCGGCACGCCTGCCGACCGGGACCCCGCGGGCGGCTGACCCGACCGTCGGCTGACCCAACCGTCGGCTGACCCGGCCGACGCCGGCCGAAGCTCGCGTCAGGCCGAGGCGCGCAGGGCGTCGCTGTCGACTTCGAGCTCGAGCTCGAGCGTGCAGATCTCCGGGCGCAGCTGCCGACTCACGTCCGTGACGAGATCCACGTCATAGGCGACCCCGGCCCGCAGCTCCATCGGCAGGTCGGCGCGTCCGCGGCCCTGCGGCAGGTGAACCGTGACGCGCGTGGCGCCGGGACGCGAGCGCAGGAGATCGCGCACGGTCGCCATCGCCGCCTGGAGGACCTCGGGCGCGATCCCGTCGCCGAACCGCACGTGGAGGCGGCCGGCCGGCCCTGCCTCGACCGGCAGCGTGGGCTCCGCCGCGGATGCAACCGCGCGTTCGCGCGCCTCTTCGGGCAGCTCGGGCGCCTCGTAGTCGGGTGCGGCGGCCGCGAGGTCGGCCGGCTCGGACGATCCCGGAATGGGCTCCGGCGGGAGGCTCGCGGCGCGAACCGCCGCTGGCCCCGGGTCCTCGGCGGTTGCCAACGGCGCGTGCCCGTTTCCGCCGGCAGGTCCGCGGCCGTTCCCCGAGCCATTGCCGTTCGAACCGGGCGGCCGGGCGGCTCCGCCGCGCCCCCGCCCCCGCGACCCCCGGTCACCGGCCGCGACCTCTGCCGCGAACGACGCTTCGCCGCGTGCCACGGCTGCGTCCCACTCCCAGGCCGCGTCCGCGAGCAGCGAGACCTCCTCGCCCCGATGGTCAATTCGACCCGCGACGAGGAGGATGACGCCCTCCTGCCACGTTCCTGCCGTCTGCTCGTGGAGCCTCGGAAAGACGACGACCTCGATGGCGCCCTGCAGGTCCTCGATCGTCACGACCGCCATGGTCGCCTTGGCCTTCGTGACCACCGTCCGCCTCCCCGTCACGACGCCGCCGACCACGACTCGCTGCCCGTCGAGGGACTCGTCCTTCAGGTCTCCCGAATAGGCGGTGACGAAATGCCCGATCCGCTCCGCGACCTCGCCGAGCGGATGGTCCGACAGGTAGAGGCCCAGCAGCTCCTTCTCCCAGCGGAGCCGCTCCCGGGTGGGCACCTCCGGCGACGCGGGAAGCGGCCGCTCGAGGGCAGCGGGATCCGCGGCGAGGTCGAAGAAGCTGATCTGGCCCGACGCGCGCTCCCGCTGGTCCGCCTGCGCCGTGGCCAGCGTGTCGTCGAGCGCGTCGAGAAGCCGGCCCGGGTGGCCGAAGGCGCTGAGCGCACCGACCTTGGCGAGGCACTCGAGCACCCGCTTGTTCACCAGCCGAAGGTCGATGCGGTCGCAGAAGTCCGCGAAGGATCGGAACGGGCCATCCGCCTCGCGCGCGGCGATGATCGACTCGATGGCGCCCTGCCCGACGTTCTTGACGGCGAGCAGCCCGAACCGGATGGACGGGCCCTCCACCGTGAACTCGAGGTGGCTGGCGTGGACGTCCGGTGGGAGCACGGCGATCCCCATCCGGCGGCATTCGGCGACGGCCGCCGAGACCTTCTCCCCGTTGTCGCGAAAGGCGGTCAGCACGCTCGCCATGTACTCGACGGTGTAGTTCGCCTTGAGGTAGGCCGTCTGGTAGGCGACCAACCCGTAGCACGTCGCGTGGGCCTTGTTGAAGCCGTAGCGCTCGAACGGCTCGAACGCCTTGAAGACCGCGTCGATCGTGTCGGGACGAACGCCGCGCTCGGCGGCCTGGGTGACGAACTTGCCTTTGAGCGAATGCAGGACGGCCGACTTCTTCTTCCGGATCGCGTAGCCAAGCGTGTCCGCCTCCGGGCCGGTGAAGCCGGCAAGGCCGACCGCGGCGGACATGATGTCCTCCTGGTAGACGAAGATCCCGAACGTCCGGTTCAGGTAGGGCTCCAGCAGCGGATGGAGGTATGTGACCGGCTCGCGTCCGTGCTTTCGTGCGATGTAGTGCGGGATGTTGTCCATCGGGCCGGGCCGATAGAGCGCGACCATGGCCGCAAGGTCGAAGACCGAGGTCGGTCGGAGCTCCCGGACGTAGCGCCGCATTCCCGGCGACTCCAGCTGGAAGACCCCGGTCGTCTCGCCGGACGCGAGCAGCGCGAAGGTCGTCGCGTCGTCGAGCGGGATGTCATCGAGGTCGATCTCCACGCCGCGGTGCTGGCGGACCAGGTCCACGGCCTGGCGCAGGATCGTCAGGTTCGAGAGGCCCAGGAAGTCGAACTTGAGGAGCCCCAGCGCCTCCACCCCGTGCATCTCGCACTGGGTCATCGTGGCGTCCGAGTTGGTGGCCTTCTGGAGCGGCATCAGCTCCGTCAGCGGCTCGCGGCTGATCACGACGCCGGCGGCGTGGGTCGACGCGTTCCGGGCGACGCCCTCCAGCTGCTTCGCGAAGTCGATGATCCTGCGGACGGGCGGCTCGGCCACGTACATCTCGTGGAGCTGCGGGCTCAGCGTGAGCGCCTCGTCGAGCCGAATGCCGAGCTGGTTGGGGACCGCCTTGGCGATCCGGTCCACGTCCCCGTAGCCGTGCCCGAGGACGCGGCCCACGTCCCGGATCGCCGCCCGCGCCAGCATCGTGCCGAACGTGATGATCTGGGCGACGTGATCCGGGCCGTACTTCTGGGTGACGTAGTTGATCACCTCCTCCCGGCGACCGTCCTCGAAGTCGACGTCGATGTCCGGCATCGTCACCCGATCCGGGTTGAGGAAGCGCTCGAAGGGGAGCCCGTAGTGAATCGGGTCAACGGGCGTGATCCCGAGGGTGTACGTCACGATCGAGCCCGGCGCGCTCCCCCGGCAGGTCGTCTGGATCCGCTGCTCCCGGGCGAACCGAACGAAATCGGCGACGATCAGGAAGTAGCCTGCGTAGCCCATGGAGACGATGATCCCCAGCTCGTACGCCAGGCGCGCCTGCAGCTCCGGGGTGACGCTCTCGTAGCGGCGGGCCAGGCCGCCCTCGCACTCCTTGCGAAGCCAGCTCTCGGGCGTCTCCCCGGCCGGGACCGGGAAGTGCGGGATCCGCAGCTGGCCCAGGGGCAGCTCGAGATCGACCATCTCGGCGACGCGGCGCGTGTTGCGGAAGGCCTCCACCTGGTCCGGGAAGAGGGCGAACATCTCGGCCGTTGACTTGAGGTAGAACTCGGGGGTCTCGAAGCGCAGGCGCCCGGGTGTGTCCAGGTTGCTGCCCGTCCCCACGCAGAGGAGGACGTCGTGTGCCTCCGCCTGTGCCTTGTGCACGTAGTGGAGGTCGTTCGTCACCACGAGGGGCAGTCCCGTCTCCTGCGCCAGGCGGCGGAGCTTCGGGTTCATGGCGGCCTGCTCCGGCAGGCCGTGGTCCATCAGCTCGAGGTAGAAGCGGTCCTTTCCGAAGATGTCCCCATAGGTGCCGGCCAGATGCCGCGCGAGCTCCCAGTCGTCCACCTCGAGCGCCTTCGGGATCTCGCCGCCGAGGCACGCGGACATCCCGATCAACCCCTCGCTGTATCGGGCCAGGTGCTCGCGGTCGATGCGCGGCTTGTAGTAGTACCCCTCCAGGTGTGCGTCGGTCACGAGCCGGCACAGGTTGCGGTAGCCGGCGAGGTTCGTCGCGAGGAGCGAGAGGTGGAAGGGCTGGGCGTCTGCCTTCCCCTCCTTGTCGCGCATCGACCGGCGCGCGACGTACGTCTCGACGCCGATGATGGGCTTGATCCCCTTCGCGCGGGCGGCCTGGTAGAAGGCGACCGAGCCGTAGAGCGCGCCGTGATCGGTGAGCGCGAGGGAGTCGAACCCCAGCCGCTCCGCCTCGTCCACGAGGTCGCCGATCCGGCCGAGCCCGTCGAGGAGCGAGAACTCCGAGTGAACGTGGAGGTGCGTGAAATCGTTCGGGGCGAGGGTCGTCACGGGAGGTCAATGGTAGCCCGGCGGCGCCGTGCGGTGGATCGCCGCCGCCCCGACCGCGGCCCGCGGGCCGGCGGAAACGAGCTGGCGTGGCGGCCCGGAGCGCGGACCGCGCAGGTCATGACCGCCCCTGATCGCGTCGGCCGGCACGTTACTCTTGGCTCGTGGATGACCTTCGGGACGGATCGACGGCGGACGAAGACCCCGGGTCCGACGCCTTCGACGAGGCGCTCGAAGCCGCGATCGCGCGGCTTCCCGACGAGTATCGGGCTCAGCTCGCGACCGTCGCGATCGTGGTCGCGGACGAGGCGACCCCAGAGGAGCTCGCGCTCGTCGGGGCGCCCGGCCTGTACGGGCTCTACCGCGGCGTTCCGAGGACGGCCTTCGGCGCCGACAACGTCCCGATCCCCAGCGTGATCACCCTCTACCGCGGACCCCTGGAACGGCGCTGGCGCGGGCCGGCCGAGCTGGTCCACGGCGTCGAGGAAACGCTCCGTCACGAGCTGGCACACCACCTCGGGATCTCCGACGCCCGCCTGGACGAGCTGCACGACGGCGGCTGATCGTGGATGCGCGAATCCTGGTGGTGGAGGACGACCCGTCGATCCGGGAGATCACGGAGATCGGCCTCCGCGGGGCTGGCTTCGGTGTCATCACCGCCGCCGACGGCCGCGACGGCCTGGCGCGATTCCGGGCCGAGGCGCCCGACCTCGTCCTGCTCGACGTGATGCTCCCCGGCCTCGACGGCCTCGAGGTCGCCCGCGAGATCCGCCGCGAATCGATGGTCCCGATCGTGATGCTCACCGCACGCGGTGACACGCTCGACGTCGTCGTCGGCCTGGAGGCTGGGGCCGACGACTACGTCCGCAAGCCATTCGAGCTGCCGGAGCTCGTTGCGCGCGTCCGAGCCGCCCTACGCCGGGGACGCGGCGGGCCCTCCGACGCGGATCGCCTCCGGCTGGGCCCGCTCGCAATCGACGTCGCGGCCCGGATGGTGACCCGGGACGGCACGCCGATCCCGCTCACGCGGACCGAGTTCGACGTGCTCGCCGAGCTGGCGCGGCGGCCGGGCCAGGTCTTCACGCGCGAGATCCTCCTCGAGCGAGTCTGGGGCTACGACTTCCTGGGTGACTCGCGCCTGGTCGACGTTGCGGTCGGGCGGCTCCGGGCGAAGGTGGAGCGCGAGCCGGCCTCGCCGACCCTCATCGTGACGATCCGGGGTGTCGGCTACCGGGCGGGCGCCTGACGTGGCAGCCGCTGAGGACGTCGTCGAACCCGGCGCGCCTGCGCTTCCCCGGGCCGGCCGACGCCGGGCGCCGGGCATCCGCGCGCGCATCGCGGTCGCGATCGTGACACTCGTCGCGGTGACCGCGATCGTCCTTGGCGTCGGCGCCGTCGCGTTCGTCGAGGCGTCGCTGCGTGATCAGCTCCGGGCGAGCTCGCTTCGCCAGGCTGACTACGATCTCGGGGTCCTGATCCCGACGGCGCTGCCGGGCGGCGTCGATCGGGCGTCCCTCACGGCGTCCGGCCTGCTCGAGACCTTCCGGCTGCGAGGGGATGTCGAGACGATCGTCGACTTCGGCGACGCGGACCCGGTCGTCTCCTCGTTCGACCTGATCGGGGCGCTCGCAGGCTTCCCGTCGGAGCTTCGCCCAATTCTCGACCGGGGCCAGATCGGGTACGCATGGGCATCGGTGGCCGGACGCGCCTCTCTCGTCCTGGCGGGCCGGCCGGCAGCCGGCGAGCCCGCGTTCTACTTCATCCACGACGCGAACGACATCGACGGCGCCATCGCGCAGCTGCGCATCGCCTTGCTGGTCGGCTCCCTCGTCCTGGTCGGGGCGGCGCTTGCCACCGCGCGGACCGTCGCCCGGGGGATCCTGCGCCCGATCGTCGCCGCGAGCCGGGCCGCCGGCCGGATCGCGGACGGGCGGCTCGACGCGCGGGTGGTGGCGACATCGGACGACGAGTTCGCTGCGTGGGCCGCCGAGTTCAACCGGATGGCCGCGACGCTGGAGACGACGATCGCCCAGCTCCGCGCCGCCGAGGCCAGGAATCGACGCTTCGTCGCGGACGTCGCCCACGAGCTTCGGACACCGCTGACCGGGGTCGTCGCCGAGGCCTCGCTCATCCGCGGCGCGCTGGAAGCGCTTCCACCGGATGCTCGGCGGGCAGCTGAGCTCCTGGTGGCCGACGTCGCGCGGTTGCGCTCGTTGGTCGAGGACCTCCTGGAGGTGTCCCGCTTCGACGCGAGCGCCGAGCAGCTCGAGACGGAGCTGGTGGACCTTGGACCCCGGCTCGATGCGCTCGTGGCGGCCCGCCTGCCCGGGGCGACGCTCGCGATCCCCGACGAGCCCATCGTGATCGAGACCGACCCCCGACGCATTGACCGGATCGTGGGCAACGTGCTCGACAACGCCCGGGTCCACGCGCCGAACGCGCCGGTGAGCGTGTCGCTCACCCGTGATCCGGACTCGGTGCGGGTCACGGTCGTCGATCGTGGACCGGGAGCGGGCGTCCCAGGCGCGGACCTGGAGCAGCTCTTCGAACGTTTCGCGAAGGCCGACCCCGCGCGACCGGGCGGGACCGGGCTCGGGCTCGCGATCGCCCGCGCGCACGCCGAGCTCCTTGGCGGGTCGCTTGGTGCGACCCACGAGCCGGGCGGCGGCCTCCGCTTCGAGCTCCGGCTTCCTGTGACCGAATCGTTGCCCGCTGGCGACGAACCCGTCACGGACCGTCGCGATCGTGGAGCCCCGACGGAACCCCCACGGAGCCCACGCCCATGACCGCCCGATCCAGGCTCATCCCTTCCCGCCTGACGTCGCATCGCGTCGCTGCCCTGATCGCCGGGCTCGGCCTGCTCTTCGCCGCCTGCAGCGGCTCGGTCGGCGTGGCCGGACCTGTCCCCACGCCGCCGACGGCCGCACCGACCGCCTCGCCTGCGCCGTCGCCCGCCGCATCCTCCCCGGCCGCGTCAGGACCGGGCGCGTCGGGGGTGCCGACGCCAGCTCCGTCCGGCTCCCCGCCGGCGACCACGACCGTTCGGATCTACCTGTTCCAGCCGGATCCAGCCGGTGGCGACGCCCACCTCGTCCCGGTCACGCGGGCCGTGCCGTCCACGCGCGCCGTCGCCACCGCTGCGGTCCGCGAGCTGCTCGCCGGCCCGGCGCGGGACGAGGCGGGTCTCCTCACGATGATCCCGGCAGGTTCGCAGCTCCTGGGGATCACCATCGATGGGAGCGTCGCCACGATCGACCTGACCGGCACGTTCGAGTCCGGCGGAGGAAGCGCCTCCATGCTGGGCCGGCTCGCCCAGCTCGTCTACACGGCAACCCAGTTCCCGACGGTCGACGCCGTCCGGCTGCGGCTCGACGGGAAGCCGGTGGAGAGCATCGGCGGCGAGGGCGTGATCGTGGGCTCCGGGCTCGGCCGCGCCGACAGCACCTATGGCCTGCCGCCGATCTTCGTCGACCAGCCGACCTGGGGCGGGATCTTCCCGTCCCCCGGACGGGTCACCGGCCTGGCGAACGTCTTCGAGGCGCAGTTCCAGCTCCAGGTCCTCGATGGCAGCCGGCGGGTGCTCGCCGAGGCGGCGGTCAGCGCGTCCTGCGGGACCGGCTGTTGGGGCACGTTCGATGTCACGGTCCCGTATCGCGTCGACGCGACGCAGTGGGGCACGCTGCGGGTCTTCGACCCGTCGCCGAAGGACGGCTCGCCCATCGACGTCCGGGAGTACCCGGTTCGGCTCACCCCGGCGGGATAGGTGCCCTCGACGCCTTCGTTGCCGGCCGCAGTTGTCATGCCAGGCACCCGCACCTCCGGGGGCGCGAGCGCGAGGAGGATCTCCATCCAGGGCGTCGTCGTGGTCCGGTCGCGGTCGAGCATGACGGGACGTGGCGGCACGTCGGAGGGCGCGCGGTCAGCCGGTCGGTGCGCGCGTTGGCCGCGCAGGCGACGGATCACCACCCTATCCTTCAAGGCAGCAGACGTCGCGCCCCGCGCGTCTTGCCCGCCCACCGGGCGCTCGGTACGATGCGTCACAGCAGTCTGCCCGGTCGAAACGGGTGAGCGCGCCCACCGGACCTCGCTCGAGGCCCAGTCCGCGCAAGGAGGAGTTCATGTTCACACGCACCACCAGGCTCGGGTTGCTCGCCGCGACGCTCGCGATCGTCGCCTCGGCGTGCAGCGGCTCAGCCACCCCCACGCCCGCCCCGTCGGTGGCACCATCCGTCGCGCCATCGGTCGCCCCGTCCGTCGCGCCGTCGGTCGCCCCGTCCGTCGCGGCCAGCCCGTCCCCGGCGGCCTCGACCGGCGCCTCGCTCAAGATCGGTGTCGTCACCGACATCGGGACGCTCAACGACAAGAACTACAACGAGTACACCTACAAGGGCGCCTCCGAGGGTGCGGCCGCGATCGGCGCCGCCACCCCGGCGTCCATCGTCCCGAAGGACCAGTCTGAGTACGCGGCCGACATCCAGTCGTTCGTCGACCAGAAGTACGACATCGTCGTCACGGTCGGCTTCAACCTGACCGCCGACACCGTCAAGGCCGCCAAGGCGAACCCGACCATCAAGTTCATCGGCGTCGACCAGTCGCCGATCTGTGTCACGCCGGATGGCGCCCCGGACGACAAGTTCGAGTGCAAGGGCGATGCCAAGACCCTGCTCCCGAACTATGAGTCCATCTACTACGCCGAGGATCAGGCCGGCTACCTCGCGGGCATCGTCGCGGCCTATGCCTCGAAGACCAACTCCATCGGCGCCATCGGCGGCACGACCCTCTGCGCCCCGTGCGTGCGCTACATCCAGGGTTACGAGCTCGGCGCCAAGTCCGTCAAGGCCGACATCAAGGTCAAGACCGCGTACGTCACCAACGACTTCTCCGCGGCCGCCTTCAACGATCCGGCGGGCGGCAAGGCGTTCGCTCAGACGTTTATCAAGACCAACAAGCCGGACGTTCTCTTCCAGGTCGCCGGCAAGACCGGCAACGGCGTCATCGAGGCCGCCTGCGCCGCCAACATCTACGGCATCGGCGTCGACGTCGACCAGTGGGTCTCGCTCGGGGCGCCCGCCAACGCATGCGTCATCACGAGCGCCGAGAAGAAGCTCGTCGTCTCCGTCTCGGCAGCCATCCAGGCCGCCGCGGCCGGCAGCTTCCAGCCGGGCGACGTCCTCTACAACGCCGCCAATGACGGCATCGGCGTCTCGGACTTCCATGACCAGGCCAAGCTGTTCGGGCCCGAGGTGAAGACCGCGCTCGACACCGCCCTCGCGGCGATGAAGGCCGGCACCCTCAAGACCTGCCCCGACACGGGTTGCGGCGTCGCGAAGTAACGCTCCTCCCTCCGTCGCACCAGGAACAGGCCGGCCGGCACGGCCGGCCTGTTCGAATCCCGCCCCGCCCGGTCGCCTTCTCGCGGAGACCCAGCCGATGACGGACCAGCCAGCAGCCGTGCTCGCGCCGGCGCTCGAAATGCGCGGCATCACGAAGCGCTACCCGGGCGTGGTGGCGAACGATGGGATCGATCTCGAGGTCCGCCCCGGCGAGATCCATGCCCTCCTCGGCGAGAACGGCGCCGGCAAGACGACCCTCATGAACGTCCTCTACGGCCTCGCGAGACCGGACGAGGGCGAGATCGTGCTCGACGGGAAGCCGGTCACGATCGCCGGACCGTCGGATGCCATCTCGCGCGGCATCAACATGGTCCACCAGCACTTCATGCTCGTCCCGGTGCTCACGGTCGCCGAGAACATCCTCCTCGGCGAGGAGACGATGGCGAACCGTGTCTTCCTCGACCGGCGCGAGTCGCACACGCGGATCGTCGAGCTCGGCCGGCGGTTCGGCTTCGAGATTGACCCGGAGGCGAAGGTCGGATCGCTGTCCGTCGGGTGGCAGCAGCGCGTGGAGATCCTCAAGGCGCTGTACCGGAATGCCCGCATCCTCGTCCTCGACGAACCGACCGCGGTCCTGACGCCCCAGGAGACCGAGGAGATCTTCGCCGTCCTGCGACGGCTGGCCGCCGACGGGCACAGCATCGTCTTCATCAGCCACAAGCTCTACGAGGTCCTCGAGATCGCCGACCGGATCACGGTGATCCGCCGCGGTCGCGTCGTCGGGCAGCGGCGGCCGGCCGAGACAAACGAGGATGACCTCGCCGAGCTCATGGTCGGCCGCGAGGTCCAGCTCACGGTGGACCGCGGCACGTCCCATCCGGGCGAGGCAGTGCTACGCGTGACCGGGCTCCAGGCAAAGGACGACCGCGGCCACCTTGCCGTCCGAGGGGTCGACCTGGAGGTGCGTGCCGGCGAGATCCTGGGTATCGCCGGCGTGGCCGGCAACGGCCAGGACGAGCTCGTCGAGGCGATCATCGGCCTCCGACATCCGACGGCCGGCATGGTCACCCTGGCCGGCTCCGACGTGACCGGCCACTCGCCGCGGGACATGAACGAGGCCGCCGTCGCATACGTGCCGGCCGACCGACACCGCTTCGGCCTGATCACGCCGTTCTCGCTCGCCGACAACCTGGTCCTCACGAGCTACTACCGGCACCCGTATGCGCGGGGCATTCTGCGCAACGGGGACGCGATCCACCGGGACGCCGTCTCGGCGATCGAGCGCTTCGATATCCGCACGCCATCGGCGACGGTCACGGCCGGCACGCTCTCCGGCGGCAACCAGCAGAAGGCGGTGGTGGCGCGCGAGTTCGACCGGGACCTGAAGCTGCTGGTCCTGGACCAGCCGACTCGTGGCCTCGACGTCGGCAGCATCGAGTTCATCCATCGCCAGGTGATCGCGAAGCGCGATGCCGGGACCGCGGTCCTGCTGGTCTCCGCCGAGCTGGACGAGGTGCTGGAGATGTCGGACCGGATCGGCGTCATGTTTGCCGGCCGGATCGTGGCCATCCTCGATGGCCGCACCGCCGACAAGAACGAGGTGGGACTCCTGATGGCGACGGGCGGCACCGACCGGGGCGGATCCCAGCCCCAGATCGTGGAGACCGTGCGATGAGCGGCACCACGCCGCCGGCGGCCGCCCCGGCGCCGGCGGCGCCCACGAAGGGCGACCGCTCCCCGATCACGTGGCGGCGGATCTGGAACGCGATCGCCGTCCCGCTGGTGGTCATCGTCGGATCGCTCGCGCTCGGCGCGATCGTGGTCCTGTTCTCGGAGCTCCTCGTGCCCGGGAAGCCGTTCGACCCCTGGCTCTGGGTGACGGCGTACGCCGCGCTCGTGGAGGGCGCGACCGGGAGCTACGACGCGGTCGTCTCCACGCTCGTCAACACGACACCGCTGCTCCTCGGCGGCCTCGCGGTCGGCTTCGGTTTCAAGGCCGGACTCTTCAACATCGGCGCCCAGGGCCAGTTCCTGATCGGCGCCCTCGGCTCGGTCATCGTCGGTGTCTGGGTCTCCACGTGGTCCCCCATCCTCGCGATCCCGGCCGCCACGATCGCCGGAATCCTCGCCGGCGCGTTCTGGGGCTTCATCCCGGGCTTCCTCAAGGCGGTCTCGGGCGCCCACGAGGTCGTCTCCACGATCATGATGAACTACATCGCCGTGGCCACCCTGGCGGCGCTCGTCAGCGGGCCGCTGAAGGTGCCGCGCTCGCCCCAGGCAATGACGTTCGACGTCAAGAATGCCGCCTTCCCGGTCTTCCTCGGCCGCAACGGGCACATCGGCATCCTGATCGCGCTACTCGCGGCGCTCTTCGTGTGGTGGCTGCTCAACCGGACCACGTGGGGCTTCGAGGTCCGCTCGGTGGGCGCCAACCCGGACGCCTCGCGGTACGCGGGCATGCGACCCCGCCTCATCATCATCGCGACGATGACGTTCAGCGGCGCGCTGGCCGGCCTCGCCGGCACGTCCGTGCTCCTGGGCGTCAACCACGCGATGACCTCGAGCTTCGGGACGACCGTCGGCTTCGACTCCATCGCGGTGGCGCTCCTCGCACGCTCGAACCCGCTGGGGATCATCTTCTCGGCGCTGATCTTCGGGGCCATGCGCGCAGGGGCGGGGCTGATGCAGGTCAAGGCGCAGATCCCGGCGGAGCTGGTCGACGTGCTGCAGGCGACGATCCTGCTGCTCCTGGTGGCCACGCCCGTCATCAGGCGCGTGTTCGGGTTGTCGAACAGGGCCAAGGGCCTGCAGGAGCCGGTCACGCCGATGGGCGGCGGAGCGGTCGTCTGATGGATATCTCGCCCCTCCTCCACGGCCTTGCGTCCATCCCGATCCTCGGGATCGTCTTCCAGCTGTTCGGCTACCTCGTCGAGCTGATCCCGCCAAATGCCGCCGGCATCCTGACCCAGGCGACGCCACTGGCCCTCGCCGCGCTGTGCGGTGTCGTCTGCGAGCGATCGGGCATCGTCAACATCGGCATCGAGGGCACCATGCTCGCGGCCGCCTTCGCGGCGTGGGTCACGGGGGTCGCGGTCAACCCGATGTTCGGGAACCCCCAGCCGGGCGACATCTTCGGGTTCACGTTCCCGCTGCTCCTCTGCCTCATCGCCGCGATCCTGGTGGCCGTCCTGATCTCCGGCCTCCACGCCTGGCTTTCGATCTCGCTCCGGGCGGACCAGATCATCAGCGGCACCATCATCAACATCGCCGCGTTCGGCATGACCGGATACCTCGACCAGATCATCACGAAATCGTCACCGGCGGGCGCCGGCGCGTTCGCGCGATTCGAGCCTCCCCAGGCGCTCGTCGATCTGCCCGGGGTGGGGTGGATCTTCTCGATGTTCCTCAACCAGGGTCCGATCGCGCTGACAGCGCTCGTCCTGATCATCGGCACGCAGATCTGGCTCTTCCGCTCGCGCTGGGGCCTCCGGACTCGCGCGGTCGGCGAGCACCCGCGGGCTGCCGAGACGGTCGGCATCGACGTGGTCCGGCTGCGCTACAAGAACGTGCTGCTCGGCGGCGTCTTCGCGGGGCTGGCCGGCGCGTTCCTCTCGATCGAGGCGACGAACTCGTTCCAGATCGGGATGACGAACGGACGCGGCTTCATCGCGCTCGCCGCGATGATCATGGGACGCTGGACCCCGATCGGGGCCCTTGGATCCTCGCTCCTCTTCGCGTTCTTCCTCCAGCTGAGCCAGCTGATCAAGATCGCCCCTCCGTCCGGCGACCTGGGGAACGTCCTGAGCGCCATGCCGGCCCAGGTGTTCGATGCCCTCCCCTACATCCTGACGATGGTCGTGCTTGCCGGCGTGGTCGGCCGGAGCGTGCCACCGGCCGCCGACGGCCAGCCGTACGAGCGGGAATCCGCGACGTAGTCTCCGCCCCGGCAGTCCCGCGCCCGATACCCGGCGTGCCAAACCATTCCCAGGAGGTCCAAGACCCGTGAGCGTCCCCGTCGCTCCGGCAGAGCTCGGCTACGAGCCGGGCAGCCCGGCCTTCATCGCGGATCCCTATCCCGTCTTCGCCCGGCTTCGCGCGGATCATCCGGTGATCCATGATCCGACGACCGACCAATGGCTGGTCTCGCGTTTCGCTGACATCAATGCGCTGCTGCGCGACCGGCGACTTGGCCGCTCCTACGTGCATGTCGCGACGCACGAGGAGTTCGGGCGCACGCCGCCCCCCGGCTGGCAGGCACCCTTCCACGACAGCCTCCGGGTCCAGCTCATCGACATGGAGCCGCCCGACCACACCCGGCTCCGTCGCCTGGTCTCGGCCGCGTTCACGCCGCGCACCGTCGAGCGTCTCCGACCGCGCGTGACCGAGCTGGTGGACGGACTCGTGGGTGCCGCCCGCGGGCGCGGGGAGTTCGACCTCCTCGCCGACGTCATCGAGCCGCTCCCGGTGGCCGTCATCGCCGAGCTGCTCGGGATCGCGGCTGCCGATCGGCCGTTGCTGCGCCCGTGGTCGGCGGACATGACCCTCATGTTCGAGCTGGCCCGCAGCGAGGACGACGAGCGGCGGGCGGTCCGGGCCACCGTGGAGTTCTCCGACTACCTGCGCGGCGTCGTCCGGGAGCGGCGCCGGTCGCCCGGGGACGATCTCCTGAGCCAGCTCGTCCAGGTCGGCGAGGCCGGCGACCGGCTCTCGGAGGACGAGCTGATCGCGACCGCCATCCTGCTCCTCAACGCCGGTCACGAGGCCTCCGTGAACGGGGCCGCAAACGCATGGTGGACGCTCTTCCGCCATCCCGACGCACTTGCGGCGCTGCGGTCGGACCCCGGGCTCGTGCCGACCGCGGTGGAGGAGCTCCTTCGGTACGACACGCCCGCGCCGATGTTCGAGCGCTGGGTCCTCGAGGAGATCGAGCTCGACGGGGTCACGATCCCGCGCGGGCAGGAGCTTGCGCTGCTCTTCGCGTCGGCGAACCGCGACCCGGCCGCGTTCACGGATCCCGACGGCCTGGTCCTCGAACGCAGCCCGAACCCACACCTCGCCTTCGGGGCCGGAATCCACTATTGCCTGGGGGCGCCGCTGGCACGCCTGGAGCTGGCGATCCTGTTCCGGGCGATCCTCGAGCGGATGCCGACGCTGGAGCTCGTCGCCGAGCCGGCCTGGAAGCCGCGCTTCGTCCTGCGCGGCCTCCAGGCGCTTCCGGTGCGTCTCGGCTGACGTCAGCCCCCGAGCGGGTAGCGGCCATCCTCCATGGCAGCGTCCACCATCGCGAGGACGTTCTCCGCGGGGACCTCGTCCATGATCGTGTGGACTGCGGCGAGGAGGTACCCACCACCTGGTGCCAGCGTGCCGATCACCCGTCGCACCTCCTGCCGGACGTCCGACGTGGTGCCGTAGGGCAGGACGCGCTTCGTGTCGACCGCGCCGCAGAAGCTCAGGTGATCGCCATGGCGGCGCTTGAGCGTGGCAATGTCGGCCATCCGTCCCGACGAGGTCTGGATCGGGTTCAGGACGTCGACCCCGATCTCGACGAGGTCGTCCACCAGGTCGGACACATCGCCGTCGGTGTGGAAGAACACCCGCGCCTTCGTGCGGGCATGGATGAACGCGATGTACTCGGCGTGGATCGGCTTCAGGATCCGGCGGTACATCGCGGGCGACATGAGGAGCAATTCCTCGGTCCCGAGGTCGTCGCCGATCTTGACGATGTCGACGTCGTCGCCGAGCTCGCGCAGGAAGTGGCCCATGAGCCGCGTGCAGAGACCCGCAATGCGGCGCAGGAGCGCCTCCGCGAGCTCCGGGTTGAGCGCCATGTTCGCGAGGAACGTCTCCATGCCCTGCATGGCGAACGCACGTTCCAGCGGGAAGAGCAGCCAGGGCGTCGCCATGATCGCGTACCGGTTGTCCGCCGCCAGCCGGGCCGCCTCCGCGCGCACGTGCGCGACGCGCGATGGGTCGTCCATGTCGGGCCACGGGTAGGCCTCGATCGCGTCGAGGGTCTCCGCCTCGCTCAGCGGATGGATGCCGGGGAACCAATGGCCTTCGTCGACCTCTACCTGGCCGCTGCCCCAGTCGTCAATGCAGGGCGCGTGCGGCGGCCGTTCCCGGTTATGGCGCCGGGTCGCGAACGGGATCGCGTCCAGGACGGGCCGTACGTCCGTCCCGAGTCGCTCCAGGATGGCCTCCGACGGGTGGACCGTGCCCAGCTCAGGCCAGTCGTAGAGGTAACGATCGCCGGGATCGAGCCCGAGGAGATCCGCGATGCCGCGATATGGCCGCGCCTTGATGCCGGTGGCGTTGCTGACCCCGACGACGATGGGCACACGGTCCGGCTCGGTGTGATCGAGGGCCATCCGGACACGGTCGCGGGGAGTCATGGACACGCAGTGGGCCTCCAGCTCGGGCGTGGGTGGCGCAAGTATGGCGTCCGATGGTGGTTCGTCGCGTGCCTCTCGGGCCGCGGTGCGCTCGCAGCCGGGCGGACGCGCCCGTGCCATGATCCTCACATGGACGCCGCGGAGCGATCGCGCCTCGCCGCCATCCTGGACCTCCAGGAGGGACGCGGCGACGTGTCGCTCCTCGACGACGGGGCGATCCGGGAGCTCCTCCGGACGGCCCGCCGGGTCGCGGTGATCGGGGCGTCGGACCGGCCGGGCCGGCCGTCGCGCGAGGTCTTCGCGGCGCTCCTCCGGGCCGGCTACGACGCGGTCCCGGTCACTCCCCGCTTCGCGATGGTCCTGGACCGGCCCGCGTACCCGGACCTCGCCGCCGCGGTGGCCGCTACGGGTCCATTCGAGATCGTCGACGTCTTCCGCCGTGCCCAGGACTGCCCGGCGCACGCCCGCGAGGCGGTCGCGGCGAGTGCTCTCGTCCTCTGGCTCCAGCTGGGCATCGTCAGCTGGGAAGCCGCGGCGATCGCCCGCGACGGCGGCGTCGACGTCGTCATGGACCGCTGCATCTCGGTGGAGCGACACCGGCTGCTGCGCTGAGACGTGCTCGTGCGCGCCTTGTCGAGGATGCGAGCCGGTCGCTACCGGATGACGAGCCCGGCCACGGCCAGCACCACGCCCGCGCCAGCGACCACGAGCGCCTCGCGCACGCGCGAGCGCAGGATCGACTTCATGACGTCGGCGCCCGTCGTGTCGCCGACCGCGCGGCCGGGACCGCCCCGCCAGGCGCGGTAGCGCTCCGCATTAGCTTCCTGCGCTCGGAGCGCCTGGTAGCGCCCCCACGGCCTGCGCGCTCGCCACAGGCCGATTGCGACGAGCGCGACCCCGGCGACAACAAGGACGAGGCCGAGCGGGCTCATGCCGGCTCCCCTCCCCCGCCCTCGAGCCGCGCCCGGAGCGCGGCCTGGACGAGAGCCGCATTCGCCTGGCCCCGGGTCGCCTTCATCACCTGGCCGACGAGGAAGCCCGCCGCCTGGGCCTTCCCGGCGCGGTAGTCGGCGACGGCCGTCGGATTCGCAGCGAGCACGCCGTCGAGGATCGCGGCGAGCGCTCCGGAGTCGGAGATCTGGGCGAAGCCACGCTCGGCGATCAGCTCCGCCGCGGGCCGGCCGGATTCCAGGTGCAGCGCCACGACCTCCTTGGCGTTCGGACGTGAGAGGTGGCCGGCGTGGACCTCGCGCAGGACGTGCACGAGCGACGCCGCGTCGGCACGGCCGACGAGGCCGCCCGCGGTCCGTTCCGGGCTCTCCTTGGCCACCCGGCCGTAGTCGCCGCTCACGAAGTTCGCGAGCTCCTTGGCGGGGAGGTCCGGGCCGGCCGCGCGCAGGGCCTCGAAGGCTGCGCTCATCGTCTCGTCCGCGACGATGACGGCCGCGTCGTACGGCGAGAGGCCAAGCTCGTCGCGATAGCGGGCCCGCCTGGCCGCGGGCAGCTCCGGGAGCCCGGCCCGGATCTCGGCGAGCCATTCGCGGTCCAGCTGGAGCGGCGGCAGGTCGGGCTCCGGGAAGTAACGGTAGTCGTCCGAGTCCTCCTTCACCCGCATCACGTAGGTGGCGCCCTTCGCGTCGTCCCAGCCACGCGTCTCCTGGCGGAGCGTCTCGCCGGCGTCGAGGGCAGCAGCCTGGCGCTCGATCTCGTGGGCGACCGCGCGCTCCACCGCGCGGAACGAGTTCATGTTCTTGACCTCGGTCCGGATCCCGAACGGTTCCGTGCCGCGGAGGCGCAGCGAGACGTTCGCCTCCACCCGCATCTGGCCGTTCTCCATCTCCGCGTCGGAGACGTCGATCGCGCGGAGCAGGAGCCGGAGCTCCTCCGCGTACCGGCGCGCCTGCTCGGCGCTCCGCACGTCGGGCTCGGTGACGATCTCCATCAGCGGCACGCTGGAGCGGTTGAAGTCCACGAGGCTCACGCGGCTCCCGTCGGGGCCTGCCGCGTGGACCAGCTTTGCCGTGTCCTCCTCCAGGTGCGCGCGCCGGATCCGGATCGTGATCGGACCCTCGGAGGTCAGGAACGTGAGCGAGCCGTCGGCAGCCAGCGGAAGGTCGTACTGGCTGATCTGGTACCCCTTCGGGAGGTCCGGGTAGAAGTAGTTCTTGCGGTCCCAGCGCGTGGTGGCAGGCGCGGCTGCCCCGATCGCGGCCCCGGTTGCCAGCACGTGCTCCACGGCCCGCCGGTTGAGGGTGGGAAGCGTGCCTGGCAGGCCCAGGCAGACCGGGCACGTGTGCGTGTTCGGGGCGGCGTCCGGGTGCGGGACCGCGCAGGCGCAGAACATCTTGCTCGCGGTCCGGACCTGGCAGTGCACCTCGATCCCGATGACTGCCTCCCAACGGGTGGCGTCGGCCGCGCCCGGGAGCGTCGCGGCGCCGGTCATGCGGACGTCGCCGTCATGCGGACGTCGCCGTCACGCCGGCTGGGGGGTGTCAGGGTCACGGCGAGCATGCCACGCAGTGTCGCATAGGGCCCGTCCCTCCGCCGCTCCGGGCGGCCCCGTGGCCGCTCACGGCGACCCGGGCGGCCCCGCGACGGCCGATGCTCAGGCCGTGACCGACGGGCGCCCCCCGCAGGTGCCGTCGGCCCTGGGCGCAACGCAGCCCGCGAAGTGGCCCGCCTCGAGCTCGGCAAGACCAGACCCCGCGGGGCCGGCGAGACTCCCACCGGTCGCCCCGTCGGGCAGCGCCCCGTGGTAACGGCACGGCTCGGTCGGCCCCGGCGCCCAGCCCGATCCGGCCCGGACGCCGGCATCGATCTGTCCCCACTTCTCGTGGAGCCGGGGGACCGACGCGATGAGCATCCGGGTGTACGGGTGGATCGGGTGCCCGAAGACGGCCGCCGTGGCCCCCATCTCGACGATCCGTCCCCGACGCAGGATCACGGTTCGTTCGCTGATGTAGTTGCCGAGCGAGAGGTCGTGGGTGATGAACAGGATCCCGAGGCCACGGGCCTTGAGATCGCCGAGCAGGTTCAGCACGTCGATCCGGGTCGACGCGTCGAGCATGCTGATGATCTCGTCGGCCACGAGGTATCGCGTGTCGAGCAGCAAGGCCCGCGCGATGAGAAGGCGCTGCAGCTGCCCGCCACTCAGCTGGTGCGGGTACTTGTGGAGAACCTGGGCGGGATCGAGGGTGACCGCCTCCAGCGCGTCCTCGAGGCGGCGCTGCCAGTCGGCGGTCGACGCCGATCCGAAGTAGACGCCCCGGATCAGGCCGAAGACGTGGTCCGCCTTGAAGATCGGGTTGAACGAGCTGAACGGGTCCTGGAAGACACCCTGGACGGTCTGGTAGTACGAGCGCAGCCCGGGCCCGCGGAGCGTCGCGATGTCGGTCCCATCGTGGGTGATCGTGCCGCCGTTCACGGACAGCAGCCGCAGGATCATCTTGCCGATCGTGGACTTGCCGCTCCCGCTCTCGCCGATCAGCGAGATCACCTCGCCGGGCTGGAGCGAGAAGCTCACGTCGCGGACAGCCGGGAGGTCGGTCCCGCCGAAGAGGCCAACCTTGTAGGTCTTGGAGACCCGCTCGAGCGTCAGCATCAGGAGGCCATCCAGCAGGCCACCGAGTGGCCGGGCTCGAGCTCCACGAAGGGGGGCTCCTCCTCCGCGCACCTCGCGATGGCGATGGGACAGCGATCCCGGAACCGGCAGCCGGTCGGGGGGTTCAGCAGCGGCGGCGGCGTCCCGGGGATGCCCGTCAGGCGCTGCTCCTCGAAGCGCACGCCGATCTCCGGGAGCGACGAGATCAGCAGGCGCGTGTAGGGATGGCGTGGACTCGACATGATCTCGTCGGTCGGGGCCTTCTCGGCCAGCTTGCCGGCGTACATGATCGCCAGCGTGTTCGAGATCTGATAGAGGATCGAGACGTCGTGCGTGACCACGATCATGCTCTTGACGAAGCCCCGGTCGCGGAACTCGACGAGCGTCTGGGCGACTGCGCGCTGGCTCGACACGTCGAGGGCCGACGTGATCTCGTCGGCGATCAGCAGCGACGGGTCCAGGAGCGTCGAGAGCACCATCACCATCCGCTGCTTCATCCCGCCGGACAGCTCGATCGGGTATCGCTCCAGGACGTCTGGGCTGAGCCCCACGAGGACAAGCCGACGCTCGAGCTCCTCGCGGGCGTCGCGGAGGCGCACGCCCCGGGTTGCCAGGAGCTCCCCCACCATCTTCCCGATCTTGCGTGTCGGGTTCAGGGCGCTCATGGCGTACTGCGGGATGAGCGAGACCTCGGCGAACCGGAAGTGGTTCATCTCGGCCTGGTCGTCGATCGGGAGTGGGACCCCGTCGAGCGTGACCGTCCCGCCCACGTGACGCATCCGCCCCTCCATCCGGATGAGGCTGTTGCCGAGGGTCGACTTACCGCAGCCGGACTCGCCCGCGAGGCCCATGATCTCGCCGTCCGCGATGCCGAAGGTGACCCCGTCGAGGGCCTGGACGTCGCCGGCGAGCGTCCGGTAGTAGACGCGGAGGTCCGTTACCTGGAGGCTCACGTGTTCCTCAGCTTGGGGTTGAAGACCTCGTCGAGGCCCACGTTGGTGATGTACAGCGCGCCGACGATGGCGGTGATCGCCACGCCGGGGGGGATGAACCACCACCACAGGCCGAGCTGGAGGGCGCTCCAGGCGACCGCGTCGTACATCATCAGCCCGAGGGACGACCCGGTCGTCGGACCCAGCCCGATGAAGTCCAGCGTGGCGGCGATCAGGATCGCTCCCCCGAAGAGCAGGATGAAGGTCAGGAACAGGTACGAGCTCATGTTCGGCGCGATCTCGCCGAAGACGATCCGCATGCCGCGGACGCCGCTCATGCGGGCGAGGCTCACGAACTCCCGTGACCGCAGGGAGAACGTCTGTGCGCGAATGGCCCGGGCGGCCCACGGCCACGACGTGAGGCCGATGAAGAGCGCTTCCACGACCACGCCGCGGGCCGACAGGTAGGCCGCCGCGACGAGGAGAAGGGCGAGGGTCGGGATCACGAGGACGACGTTCGTGATCATGTTCAGGACCTCGTCGACCCAGCCACCCCGGTATCCGGCCACGAACCCGACCGTCATCCCGATGATCGCCGCGAGCCCCCCGCCGAGCGCGCCGACGAGGAACGTGGAGCCGAGGCTGTAGACGAACTGGGCGAAGATGTCCTGCCCGAATGAGGTGGTCCCGAACCACCAGTCGGCGGACGGCGAGGCGCCCAGGGGTCCGATGAGCGCATCCGGATCGCCCGGCCGGATGATCGGGCCGATCACGGCGAGGATGACGAAGAACGCGATGATCGCCAGGCCGATGATCACCTTCTTCGTTCGCAGCGCGAAATAGAGGATCTCGCCGCGGCGGCTCATCGGTCGTGGAGCGGGGCGCCCACCCACCGGGACCGCGCCGGGAACCGTCGGCACGCCCTGGGGGCCCTGCACGACGTCCGGGGCCGGCGCGCCCGCCGCGGGGACGCGGGTCGTCATGCTTCTTCTCCGCTCATGGCGACCCGCACCCGCGGGTCCACGACCACGTAGGCGATGTCCACGATGAAGTTGGCGACGAGCACGCCGACGATGATGAAGAGGAAGATGCCCTGGAGCAGGAAGAAGTCCTGGTTCTGGATCGAGGCCAGCAGCAGCTTGCCCAGCCCCGGGTAGGAGAACACGATCTCCGTCACGAGCGCGCCGGCAACGACCACGCCCAGGCTCAATGCCAGCCCGGTGATCTGCGGCAGCATCGCGTTGCGGAACGCGTACTTGCGCACGAGCCGGCTCGGCGCACCGAGCGCCTCGAGGTAGCGAGAGTAGTCGGCCTCGAGCTCATAGATGATCATGTTGCGCATCCCGATGGCCCAGCCGCCGAGCCCGACCAGGAAGAGCGAGGCGAAGGGCAGGACCCAGTGCGAGAAGAGGCTCCCGATGAACTTCCAGGTCAGGGCGGGCTCCAGCGAGTAGCTGTACCCGCCGGAGATCGGGAAGATGTTGAAGATGAAGCCAAGCACCCACGCAAGGACGATGGCGAGCCACATGTACGGCGTCGCGGTCAGCACGTAGCCGACCGGCAGGACCGTGTTGTCGAGCCACTTCCGGCGGGCGGCCCGCGCCCCGATCGTGTTCCCTACCCACCAGCTCAACAGGACGGCCGGGATGAGCAGGGCCAGGGTGTACGGGACGGCGCTGAGGATCACGCTCGTCACGGGCCGGCCGGTCAGGTAGACGCTGCGGCCGAGATCCCCGTGGAGCAAAGACACCCAGAAGTTGAAGTATTGCTCCCAGATCGGGCGGTTCAGCCCGAACAGGTTGTTGTAGTACGTGACGAGCGCCTGCGATCCCTCGGGGCTGAGCCCGAACCCGGTCCGGCTCACCAGGCTCTGGACCGGGTCCCCGGGCATGAAGCGCGGGATCAGCCAGTCGATCGTGGCCGCGATGAAGAACGTGGCCGCGTAGATGAGGAGCTTGCGCCCGAAGTAGCGTCGCAATGGGTGTCCCCTGGGCGCCCGCCGACGGGCCGGGCGTGGACGTCCCTCCCCCCGCAGCGCGGGGGGAGGGACGGTTCTCGACGGACGTCTACTGGGCGGGCGGAACCGGCTTGAGCTCGGTGAGCATCAGGACGGCGCCAAGCTGCCAGTAACCATTCCATGTCGACGGGAGCCAGTGGTTGCTGCCGTCGGCGCTTGACGGCCAGTTGGTCCAGACCGCGTTGCTGACCTGGGACCACATGCCGTTGTACCACATGGGGATGACCGGAAGATCCGTAAGCTGGATCTTCTGGAGCTTCGAGGTGATCGCCTGCATCGCCGCGATGTCGGTGACCGGCGTCTTGTCAAGCTGCTGGACGAGGGCCCAGGCGTCAGCGTTCTCGTAACCGCCGTAGTTCCGGTTCTTGCCTGCACCCGTCATCAGGGGCATGTGGAAGATGTAGTCGTAGTAGGTCCACGGCGTGTTGCTGATCTGGACCTCGTTGTTGATGACGAGGTCGAAGTCGCCGGCATTCCGCGCCGCGACGAGGCCGTTGTAGTCGAGAGGCTTGGACTCGACGTTGATCCCGGCGGCCTTCAGGCTCGTGATGATGATGTCGCGCGCCGCCTCCCAGTCCGACCAGCCGGTCGGCACCGAGATGGTGAGCTTGATCGGCGAGCCATCCTTGTTGGTGACGAAGCCATCAGCGCCCGCCTTGTAGCCGGCCGCAGCCAGCATCGTCTTGGCCTTGGCGAGGTCGAACTTCGTGCCGAGGTCGGCCACGACGGCCTTGTCGACGTACTTGTCCCACGAGGGGAGGAGGCCGGTCGGGTTGGCGGGGGCCACGATGTTGGCATAGGCGTTGCTGACGATCTGGGGGACGTTGATCGCCGTCGCGATCGCCTTGCGGAACGCCGGGTCGCTGGTGGGCGTCTTCTTGTCGTTCGTGACGAGCCAGGCCGTGTTGGCCGACAGCATGTACGGCGCCGCCGGATAGTAGGTCTTCACGTAGCCGCGATTGACGAGCTCGCCGATGCCCGGCAGGAAGTTGTTGCTCAGGTCGAGGCCGCCCTGGAGCACCATGCCGAGCGCGACGCTGTTGGCGCCGTTGACGATGTCGACGATGTACTTGGGCTTGACGTCCAGGTTGAGGGCCGTCTTGGCCCACCAGTTGTCGTTCTTGACCCAGACCATTCGGTCATCCGCATGGGTCTTGTACATGTAGGGGCCCGTCCCGACGCCGTTCTCGTTCGTGGTCTTGAGGATGTCCTCGTTTGCCAGAGACGACCAGACGTGCTTCGGGAGGATGGGGCTGTTGTAGGTCCAGGTCGCCCATTCCTGGTAGGCCGGATTGGAGAACTTGACCACGACCGTCGAGGCGTCTGTCGCCGTCGCGTCCGTGACGTAGGTCCACAGGTTGGAGCCGATGGCCTTGATCTTGGCGAGGCCGATCGTAAATGCCACGTCATCCGCCGTGAGCGGCTGGCCATCCGACCAGTTGACGCCCTGGCGGACCTTGATCGTATAGGTGGTCGGATCGGTCCACGACGCGCTCTCGGCGAGCCATGGCTTGAACTCGTCCTTCTGCGGGTCGTACAGGAACAGGGTCTCGTACTGGAGGCCCACGGTCCCCATCGCCGCGTTCGGATCGAGCGGGTTCCAGGTGGACGGGGCGCCGTACTGCTTGCCGCTCGTGTAGAGCGTCTCGGCGCGCGGGTAGTCGACGACCGCGGCTTCCGAGGGCGCCGCGGACGGAGACGCGGGCGCAGACGGGGACGCCGCGGATGCGGCCGCGGATGCGGCAGCCGACGGCGCGACGGACGGCGCCGTGGTGGCTCCGCTCGAGCAGGCCGTCGCCACCAGGCTCAGGACCGCGAGCAGGGCAACGATTCGATGCCTCTGTGCCATTCGTGAACTCCTCCGTGATCCTCGCGATGTGCTCCCACCAGCGATGGGAGCGATCGAACGTCTCAGGGGCGCGTCACACCTCCCACCGTCGACTGGCGGATGACCAGCTCCGTCGGCAGGATCACGCGGCGCGGCGTGCCATCGCTGTCCGCCATGAGCTGGAAAAGCGTGCGCGCCGCCTCGGCACCCTGTTCACGAACGCCCTGGCGGACGGTCGTGAGCGGCGGGTCGAGGCGGGCGGCAAAATCGAGGTCGTCGAAGCCGGCTAGGGCGATGTCGTCGGGTACGCCGAGGCCCTGGGTGCGGATCGTCTCGAGGGCGCCCATCGCTGTTGCGTCGTTGGCGCAGAAGATCGCGTCGCAGCGGCGCTCGAGGAGCACCTCGGCCCCGGAGGCGCCGGAGGGCGAGTTGAAGTCGCCATCCACCATGAGGCCGTCTGTCGACAGCCCCGCCCGCTCCATCGCGCGTTGATAGCCGGTGATGCGATCCTCGGCCGCGACCGTGCCCCGCATCCCGGTGATGTGCCCGATGCGCGTGCGGCCGATCTGGATCAGGTGCGACGTCACGCTGTCCGCGGCGTGCACATGGTCGACGTCGACGTAGCTTGCGGTGCGATCGTGGCGACGGTGCCCCACGAGGACCGTCGGAAGGTCCGATGCGAGCAGGCCGTCGACGAGGGGGTCCTCGCGGTAGTGGGCGGTCACGATGACCCCGTCCACGAGGCCCATGGACAGGATGTTGTCGAGCGTCTCCTCCTTCGTGCGGTTCCCCAGCCACAGCATCATCCCGGCCGCCAGGTCGACGAACTCGTCGCTCATCCCCTGGAGCAGCTGCCCGAAGTACGCGTCCCGGAAGAGCAGGTGCGGATCGATGTGCATCACCACGCCGACGACCCCGGAGCGCCCCGACGCGAGCGACCGGGCGGCGAGGTTGGGCCGGTACCCCGTCTCCGCGAGCATGTGCTCGACGCGGCGTCGGGTCTTGTCGGAGACCGAGCCGCCATTGATCACGCGCGAGACGGTCGCCCGCGACACCCCGCTCAGTCGCGCGAGCTCGTCGATGTTCGGTGCCACCCGGTTGCCAGCCCTCGGTAGGATTGGAAGCGCTTCCAAAAAGTACCGACCCGCAACCGCAATGTCAAGTCAATGCTGTACCATTCCCGGCGATGCGATCCCATCGCGTCACCAATTTGACATGTACGCGCTTCCAATCCGGAGGAGCAGGCGTGGAATCTCGATCCTTCCCAGGGGACTTCACGTGGGGTGCAGCGACGGCCTCGTACCAGATCGAGGGAGCCGTCCACGAGGACGGCCGCGGCGAGTCGATCTGGGACCGCTTCTCGCACACACCGGGCCGCGTCCTCGACGGTGACACCGGTGACGTGGCGTGTGACCACTACCACCGCTATCGCGACGACGTGGCCCTCATCGCCGGGCTCGGCCTCACGGCCTATCGCTTCTCGGTGTCGTGGTCGCGGGTGATCCCGGACGGGACCGGCGCCGTGAACGAGCCGGGGCTCGACTTCTACGAACGGCTCGTCGACGAGCTGCTGGCCCACGACATCGCGCCGTTCCTGACGCTCTACCACTGGGACCTGCCGCAGGCGCTCGAGGATGCCGGCGGATGGCCCGTTCGCGCGACGGCCGACGCGTTCGCCGACTATGCCGGGGTCGTTGCCGAGCGGCTCGGCGACCGGGTCCGCAGCATCGCCACCCTGAACGAGCCATGGGTTGTCGCCGATCACGGCTACCGCGTCGGAGCGCACGCCCCGGGGCGGCGCGATCCCGCGGCGGCGCTCGGTGCGGCCCACAACCTGCTGCTTGGGCATGGCCTGGGCATGCAGGCGATCCGCGCCGCCGCGCCCGCGATCCCGGCCGGGATCGTGCTGAACCTGGGGCCGCAGCATCCGGCGTCTTCGCACCCACTCGACGTGGAAGCGGCCGCGGCGGAGCATGACTGGCTCAATCGCTGGTTCCTCGACCCGCTCGTTGGACGGGCGTACCCCGCAGTCCCATCGTGGGCCGGTCGGAACGGTGTCGATGGCGTCCGTGATGGCGACATGGCGCTGATCGCCGCGCCGATCGATTTCCTCGGCGTCAACTACTACAGCAGGAACGTGGTCCGCGCGCCGGGACTGCCCCCGGTCGCCAGGATCGAGCCGACCGAGCGGACCGCGATGGGCTGGGAGGTCTACCCGGCCGGCCTCGTGGAGATCCTGGAGTTCGCGAGGTCGAGAACGGGTTCACTGCCGCTCTACATCACCGAGAATGGCGCGGCCTATGCGCTGGACGCGGCGAACCCGGCGCGTGACCCCGAGCGTGTCGCATTCCTCAGCCGCCATCTCGACGCGGCGCTCGAGGCCATCGCGGCGGGCGTCCCGGTGCGCGGCTATTTCGTCTGGTCCCTGCTCGACAACTTCGAATGGGCCCAGGGCTATGGCCCGCGGTTCGGGATCGTTCATGTCGATTACGCGACGCTGGAGCGGCGCGTCCGCGACAGTGGCCGGTTCATGGGCGCGGTGGCTCGCTCCGGTCGGCTCCCACTCGACACCGGCACGCCGGACGCCAGCGGACGCGACTGAGAACTGCTGCCAGCGATCCACCACCATCCCCGCCACGCGAAGAGGGACTCCCGATGACGACCCAGGAGCCGGCGCCCAGCCCCCCGACCTCGCCGCGTGCGGCTCCGTTTCCCTGGGAGGACAGGCCCGCGGGCTCGACAGGCGTGATCTGGCGTTCGTCGCGGAACCCGATCATCGGCCGCGATCATCTGCCGCGATCGAACAGCATCTTCAACTCGGCCGTGGTCCCGTACGAGGGCGGGTATGCCGGCGTCTTCCGGGTCGACGACACCACGCGGGCCATGAACATCCACGCGGGCCGGAGCGCGGATGGCGTGACCTGGCGGATCTCGCCCCAGCCGATCGAGTTCGCGGCGGCGGACGCCCGGGTGCCCGAGATCCAGACCAGGTTCGAGCACGCCTACGACCCGCGCGTGACCTGGCTGGAGGACCGCTACTACGTCACGTGGTGCAATGGCTACCACGGCCCCACGATCGGCGTGGGGTACACGCACGACTTCGAGTCGTTCCACCAGCTCGACAACGCCTTCCTGCCGTTCAACCGCAACGGGGTCCTGTTCCCGCGTCGCATCGGCGGCGCCTACGCCATGCTCAGCCGACCCAGCGACAACGGGCACACCCCGTTCGGTGACATCTTCTTCTCGGAGAGCCCCGACCTGGTCCACTGGGGCCGCCATCGCCATGTCATGGCGCCCATCGGGTGGACGTGGGAGTCCACCAAGATCGGCGCGGGGCCGACGCCGATCGAGACGCCGGAGGGCTGGCTCCTCATCTACCACGGCGTGCTGACGTCCTGCAACGGGTATGTCTACTCGATGGGCGCGGCGCTGCTCGACCTCGACGAGCCGTGGAAGGTGATCGCGCGCAGCCGGGACTACCTCCTGTCCCCCCAGGTCTCGTACGAGCAGGTGGGCGATGTCCCCAACGTCGCGTTCCCCTGCGCCGCGCTCGTGGACCAGCCGGCGGACCGGCTGACGATCTACTATGGAGGCGCCGACACGGTGGTATGCATGGCCCACGGATCCCTCTCCGGGGTCATCGATTTCGTTCGGTCGCGGTCCTGACCGGCACCCCGCGGTAGAGGTCACCCATGCGCTACGGCCATTTCGACGACGCCAGGCGCGAGTACGTCATCACGCGCCCGGACACACCGCTGCCGTGGATCAACTACCTCGGCAGCGAGGACTACTTCGGGATCATCTCGAACACCGCCGGCGGGTACTCCTTCTACCGCGATGCCCGGCTCCGGCGGCTGACTCGCTACCGCTACAACAACGCCCCGCTCGACCTCGGCGGCCGGTACGTCTACCTCCGCGACGACGCCTCCGGCGACTATTGGAGCCCCAGCTGGCAGCCGACCCAGCGAGACCTCGAGGACTACACCTGCCGTCACGGCCTGGGCTACTCCGTCATCTCGTCGCGCTTCCTGGGAATCCGGGCGGAGACGCTCTACTTCGTTCCCGCGGGGGAGACCCTCGAGGTCTGGCGGGTTCGGGTCACGAACGAGCGGCCCGTTCCGGCGACGCTTTCCCTGTTCAGCTCCGTCGAGTTCTGCCTCTGGGATGCCCAGGACGACGCCACCAACTTCCAGCGCAACTACTCGGTGGGCGAGGTGGAGGTCGAGGACGGCGTCATCTACCACAAGACCGAGTACCGCGAACGGCGCAACCACTTCGCGTTCTTCGCCTGCTCCGAGCCGCTGGCCGGCTTCGACACGCAGCGGGACGCATTCCTCGGGCCGTACCGGAGCTGGGACCGTCCGATTGCCGTCGAGCGGGGATTCGCCTCCAACTCGATCGCCCACGGGTGGCAGCCATCGGGCTCGCACCACGTCCGTCTCGAGCTGCACCCGGGAGAGACCAGGGAGATCGTCTTCCTCCTGGGCTACGCGGAGAACCCCGCGGACGCCAAGTTCGATCCTCCCGGGTCGCAGACGATCGACAAGCGGCGCGTCCGGCCGACGATCACCCGGTACCTCCAACCCGACGTGGTCGGCGACGCGTTCGAGGCGCTCCGATCGCGGTGGACCGACCTCCTCGGGATCTGCCGGGCGGAGACCGGCAACGAGCACGTGGACCGGATGCTCAACATCTGGAACCCGTACCAGTGCATGGTCACGTTCAACATGTCCCGCTCCGCGTCGCTGTTCGAGTCGGGCATCGGCCGTGGAATGGGGTTTCGCGACACGAGCCAGGACCTGCTGGGCTTCGTCCACCTCGTGCCCGCCCGGGCGCGCGAGCGGCTCCTCGACGTCGCCTCGACGCAGCTGCCGACCGGTGGGGCGTACCACCAGTACCAGCCGCTCACCAAGCGCGGCAACAACGACATCGGGTCCGGGTTCAACGATGACCCCGCGTGGCTCGTGCTCTCCGTCGCGGCATACCTCAAGGAGACCGGCGATGCGTCGATCCTCGACGAGGCGCTGCCGTTCGACAACGAGCCGGGAACCGAGCGCCCGCTCTACGAGCATCTCCAGCGGTCGATCCAGTACACGCTCGACCGCCTCGGCCCGCACGGCCTGCCGCTCATCGGCCGCGCCGACTGGAACGACTGCCTCAACCTGAACTGCTTCTCGGAGACGCCCGGCGAATCCTTCCAGACCACCGAGAACCGAAGCGGAGGGGTCGCCGAATCGGTCTTCATCGCGGCCCTGTTCGTGGTGGCCGCTGGCGAGCTCGCCGCGATCGCCGCGCTCCGCGGCGATGCCGCCGAGGCCGCCCGTTCCCGTGCCGTTGCCTCGGAGATGCGCCGGGCGGTCGATCAGCACGGCTGGGACGGCGCCTGGTTCCGGCGCGCCTACGACTTCCTGGGCCGGCCCGTCGGGTCCGCGGAGAACGACGAGGGCCAGATCTTCATCGAGCCCCAGGGCATGTGCGTCCTGGCCGGCATCGGGATCGACGATGGGCGGGCACGGACCGCGCTCGATTCCGTCCGCGAGCGGCTGGCGACCCCGCATGGGATCGTGCTGCTCCAGCCCGCCTTCACCCGGTATCACCTGCACCTGGGCGAGATCTCCACCTACCCGGGTGGATACAAGGAGAACGCAGGCGTCTTCTGCCACACGAACCCCTGGGTGATGATCGGCGAGACCCGGGTCGGGAACGGCGATGCGGCCCTGGACTACTACCTCCGGATCAACCCGTCGGCGCGGGAGGACCTCTCGGAGACGCACCGTGGCGAGCCCTACGTCTACGCCCAGATGATCGCGGGAGGGGACGCGGCGACTCCCGGCGAGGCGAAGAACACCTGGCTGACGGGGACCGCGGCCTGGAACTTCGTCGCGATCAGCCAGTGGATCCTGGGCATCCGGCCCGAGCACGACGGCCTGCGCATCGATCCGTGCGTGCCCGTGGCGTGGGGCGACTTCACGGCCACACGACGCTTCCGGGGAGCGACATACCGGATCGCCGTCCGGAAGCGGCCGGGCACGTCCGGCCGCGTGAGCCGGCTCCGCGTCGACGGTCGGACGATGGAGGGCAACCTGGTCCCGCTGCCGTCCTCGACCGGGGCCGTGATCGAGGTGGAGGCCTTCGTCGACGCGCCCGTGGAGGATGTCGTCGAGGCGACCCCGTGAGATCGGTCGCGGAGCCGCCGGCGGTCTCCCCGTACGGGCACCTCGACGCCACGACCCACGAATACGTGATCCGCCGGCCCGACACGCCGACGCCCTGGATCAACTACCTGGGGCAGGGCGGTTACGGCGGGATCATCTCGAACACCGCGGGCGGCTTCTCGTTCGACCGCGATCCTCGCGAGCGCCGCGCCACCCGCTACCGCTACAACGCCATCCCGGCCGACCAGCCGGGACGCTACGTCTACCTGCGGGACCAGGCGACCGGGCGGTTCTGGAGCCCCACCTGGCAACCCGTCAAGGCAGACGTGGAGGACTACGAGTGCCGGCACGGGCCCGGCTACACGCGGATCCGGAGCTCGTTCGACGGGATCGAGAGCCAGCTCCTGTACTTCGTCCCACCGGGCGCCGGCCACGCGGCCTGCCCGTGCGAGCTGTGGGTCGTGCGGATCCGGAACACGGGCCGGCAGGCCCGCCGAATCCGCACGTTCTCGTACGCCGAGTTCGGCTACTTCGACAGCCCCAGCGATCAGCAGAACCTGGACTGGTCGCAGCACATCATGTCGAGCCGGCGCGAGGGAAACGCCGTCCTCGCGTCCACGCGATTCCGCGCGACGACCACGTTCCTCGGGGCCAGCCAGCCGCCCGTGGGCTGGACCGGCGATCGGGACGACTTCGTGGGCCGCTGCCGCGATCTCGCGGCGCCGATCGTCGTCGAGACGGGCGAGCCGACGAACGCCGGTTCGCCGCGCGGCAACTCGATCGGCTCGCTGTCCCACGACCTCGACCTCGGGCCGGGCGAGGAACGGCGCCTCGTCTACGTCCTCGGCATCACCGATCACCCCGAACAGATCGCAGCCGTGGTCGCGCGCTACGCCGATGGATCGGAGGTTGACCGGGCCTTCGACGACCTGCGCGCCGACTGGAGCGCGTACCTGGGACGCTTCACGGTTGTCACGCCCGACCTCGAGATCACCGAGATGCTCAACGCCTGGAACCAGGTCCAGTGCCGGACGACGCTCAACTGGTCGCGCTTCGTCTCCGGCTACGAGACGGGGCTGGGCCGCGGCATGGGAACCCGGGACTCCGCCCAGGACACGCTCGGGACGATGCACAGCCTGCCGGCGCAGGCCCGCACGACGCTCACGCGCACGTGGGCGCTCCAGTTCCGCGACGGTCACACCTGGCACCAGGTATTCCCGCTCACCGGCGAGGGCGGCCCGGGGCTCGCCGCGGAGTTCCCCGCCTGGCCCCAGTGGTTCTCCGACGACCACCTCTGGCTGGTCCTCGCGACGTGCGCGTACCTGCGCGAGACCGGCGATCTCGCCTATCTCGATGACCGGGTCGCGTGGGCCGACGGCGACGAAGCGACGATCTGGACGCACATGCACCGGGCGATCGAGTTCACCCTGGCGAACCGCGGCCCCCACGGCCTCCCCCGGGCGGGCTTCGCCGATTGGGACGACACGCTCAACATCGACCATGGGTCCGGCAAGGCCGAGAGCACCTGGAGCGCGATGCTCTTCTGCCGCACCGTCCTGGACCTCGCGGACGTGTGCGGGCACGCGGGCCGGCCCACGGAGGCCGCCCACCTCGGAGACCTTCATGCCGAGATGGCCCGGATCGTC
Source organism: uncultured Chloroflexia bacterium (assembly GCA_963734535.1). GTDB lineage: Bacteria > Chloroflexota > Limnocylindria > Limnocylindrales > CSP1-4 > CTSoil-043. The sequence goes on from CAVTHS010000010.1 coordinate 185,193, forward strand.
AACGCGGTCGCCTGGGACGGGGCGTGGTACGCCCGGGCGTTCGACGACGACGGCATCCCCATCGGGGTCTCGGCCGAGGAGCGCCATCGCATCAACCTGATCCCGCAGACCTGGTCCGTCATCGGCGAGGTCGCTCCGCGCGACCGTGCGGAACGGGCACTGGCATCCGCGGACGAGCTCCTCGCGACGCCGTTCGGGACCGCGCTCCTGTGGCCCCCATACGACGGCGGCGACGAGCGCGTCCGGGGCACGGCCACCTACCCGCCGGGCGCCAAGGAGAACGGCGGCATCTTCTGCCACGCCAATGCATGGCTCGTCATCGCCGCAGCCATGCTCGGCCGTGGCGATGACGCCGTTCGCCACCACCGGCGGATCCTGCCCCTGGCCCAGGCCGGCGTGGACCGGTACCGGGCAGAGCCCTACGTCTACTCCCAGAACATCTGCGGGCCGGCCCATCCGCAGTTCGGCATGGCCCGCAACGCGTGGCTCACGGGGACGGCCGCCTGGGCGTTCGTCGCAGCCACCCAGTGGGTCCTGGGGATCCGGCCGACCTTCGAGGGCCTGATGATCGCCCCCGCGATCCCGGCATCCTGGCCCGGCTTCGAGGCGCACCGCGCGTTCCGCGGCGTGAGCTACGAGATCCGCACGCGGCGAGATGGCCCCGGAAACGCCGTGTCGCTGCTCGTGGACGGCCGGCCCATCGAGGGATCCGTCGTCCCACTGCCGGCGCCCGGCACGAGCCTCGTCAGGGTCGACGTCGCCCTGCGCTGAGCGCGCGGCGGGTGCGCGCTCACGCGACTCCGCCCGCAGGGCCGTCTGCGCGCAGGCCACGCCGGGCGCCCTGCGAAGGTCCACTATGCGCGCATCTGGAGCGCTGCCGGCCACGCGATCGATAACGGCCGCAGCCTCACGTGAGACCTTTCCGCTTCAGAAGGTGCCAACGGTGTCACCGGACGTCTCCCTGGACGACGGATTCCTGTTTCGCTCCCTGATGGAGACGATGGTCGACAGCATCTATTTCAAGGATCGCCAGTGCCGGCTCGTGCGCGTGAACCGGAAGATGGCGCTGGACCTCGGACGCGCCGATCCGGCGGAGCTCATCGGCAGGACCGATATCGAGCTGTTCGGCCGGGAGTTCGGCGAGATCACCATGGTCGACGACTCGAGGATCATGGAAACGGACGAGCCGATCATCGGCCTGACGGAAAGCCGCCGGCTCGAGAGCGGGCAGGTCAACTGGACGCTGACCACCAAGACGCCGCTGCACGACGCGGCGGGCAATGTCGTGGGGCTTCTCGGCATCACGCGGGAGATCAACGAGCTCAAGCGGGCCGAGATCACCCTCGAGCACCTCGCCACGCACGACACGTTGACCGGGCTGCCGAATCGCTATCTCATGTTCGACCGCCTGAACCAGCTCCTGGTGCGGGCCGCGCGGTACGAGACGAGCTTCGCGATCCTCTTCATCGACCTCGACGGCTTCAAGCGGATCAACGATTCTCGGGGGCATGACGTGGGCGACCTGGTGCTCCGCGGGGTTGCAGAGAGGCTTACCCAGAGCCTTCGAGCCGCCGACACGGTCGCCCGCATCGGCGGCGACGAGTTCGTGATCCTGCTCGAGTCGCTCCGGGCGGGCGCTGATGCGATCGCGCTCGCCGACAGAATCTGCTCGGCCGTGGGCGCGCCATTCGCGTTGCCGGGCGGCGACGCGACGGTCACGGTCAGCATCGGAATCGGCCTCTATCCGGACGATGGCCGCGACGCGGAGGAGCTGCTCAAGGCCGCCGACGTGGCGATGTACCGAGCCAAGAGAGAGATCGCCGCGCCCGCCCCGCCTCGTCCATCCGGCACGCCGGGTTCGCGCTCCGGCTAGGCAGCGAGCGCGCTACCCATCCGTGGAGGTCGCTGCCCGGCGAGCGACGAACCGGCCGATCCGCGCCAGCGCCTCCTCGAGCTTCTCGTAGCTGGTCGCGTAGCACATCCTGACATGGCCCGCGCCGGACGGGCCGAAGGCGCTCCCCGGGACCGCCGCCACGTGCTCCTCGGCGATGAGTCGCTCGACGAAGCTCTCGTCGTCCAGCCCGGTCGAGGTGATGCGCGGGAACGCGTAGAAGGCGCCGCGCGGCTCGAACGTCTCGAGGCCCAGCCCGTTGAGCCCGTCGACGAGGAGCCGGCGGCGGCGGTCGTATTCCGCGCGCATCGTCTCGACGTCGCCGTCGGCGGTCGTGATCGCGACCAGCGCCGCATCCTGGGCGGTGGTCGGGGCGGACATGATCCCGTACTGGTGGACCTTGACGATCCCCTCGAGGATCCCGGCGGGCGCGCACGCATACCCGACCCGCCAGCCGGTCATCGCGTAGGCCTTCGAGAAGCCGCCCATCAGGATGGTCCGCTCGCGCATGCCCGGCAGGGCGCTCATCGCCCGGTGCCGGTAGTCGCCGTAGGCGAGGCGGTCGTAGATCTCGTCGGAGTAGACGAGCAGGTCGTGGCGGACCGCGATTGCCGCCAGCTCGTCCTGGACGGCCACCGGGAGGACGGCGCCGGTCGGGTTGCAGGGGTACCCGAGGAAGAGAGCCTTCGTCGCCGGCGTGATCGCGGCCTCCACGGCGGCGGGATCGAGCGCGAAGTCGTCCTCGAAGCGGGTGGCGACGTGGCGCACGACGCCGCCCGCGAAGACGACCGCCGGCACGTACGCGACGTACGACGGCTCGTGGAGGATCACCTCGTCGCCTGGATCGATCGTGGCCCGGAGCGCGAGGTCGACCGCCTCGGACGCCCCCACGGTCACCAGGATCTCCGACGTCGGGTCGTAGCGGACACCGTAGCGGCGAGCCAGGTGGTCGGAGATCGCGACGCGCAGCTCGAGCGTCCCGTAGTTCGAGGTGTAGTGCGTCCGCTCGGCGCGGAGCGACGCGATCCCGGCCTCGATGACCTGGACGGGTGTCGCGAAGTCCGGCTCCCCCACCCCGAGGCTGATCACGTCCTCCATCGTCGCCGCGATGTCGAAGAAGCGACGGATGCCCGAGGGCGGCACGGCGCGGACGCGCGCCGAGAGGGCACGCTCCGCGAGCGGACGGCGCAGCTCGGTCGGTGTCATCGGACCGCCTCCACGGGCTCCCGGAGGGCGGCAAGGCCCGCAGGCTCCCGGCCCCGCCACGGCGCGTCGGCGGTGATCGCCTCGTAGGCGCGCGCGAGGCGCAGGAGCGCCAGCTCGCTCCACGCCGGACCGATCAGCTGGAGCCCGACGGGAAGCCCGTCGGAGAGCCCGGCCGGGATGCTCATGCCGGGCAGACCGGCCATGTTGACCGGCAGCGTGCAGGCATCGGAGAGGTACATCGCCACCGGATCCTCCATCTTTGCCCCCAGCGGCCAGGCAACCGACGGGCTGGTCGGGGCAACAAGGGCATCGATCCCGGCCCCGAAGGCGGCGTCGAAGTCGGCCTTGATGAGCGTCCGGACCTTCTGCGCCTTCAGGTAGAACGCGTCGTAGTAGCCGGCCGAGAGCGCGTACGTGCCGAGCATGATCCGGCGCTTCACCTCGGCGCCGAAGCCGGATCCGCGGGTCGCGAGGTAGTTGGCCAGCACGTCCCCGTCGCGGACGGCGCGGCCGAAGCGGATCCCGTCGTAGCGCGCGAGGTTCGCGGACGCCTCTGCCGGCGCGACGATGTAGTAGGTCGCCAGCCCGTACTCCGTGTGGGGGAGGCTGACGTCCACGATCTCGGCGCCCGCAGCTGCGAGGGCGGCCACCGCCTCCCGGATCCGCGCCTCGACACCGGGCTCCATGCCCGCCACGAAGTACTCCCGCGGAAGGCCCAGGCGAAGGCCGCGAAGATGGCCGGCCGCCTCGTCGTCGCCCGCCGCGAGGTGGAGCAGCTCGTCCGGGACCGGGCGCGGCGCGGAGGTCGAGTCGCGCTCGTCGCGGCCCGCCACCGCGTGGAGCAGCATGGCCGCGTCGCGGGCGTCGCGCCCGAACGGCCCGATCTGGTCGAGCGAGGAGGCGAAGGCGACGATCCCGTAGCGGCTGACCCGCCCATAGGTCGGCTTGAGCCCCACGATTCCCGTCATGGACGCGGGCTGGCGGATGGAGCCGCCCGTGTCCGTGCCCAGGCTCAGGGGCACGTGCCCGGCGGCAACGCTCGCCGCGGACCCGCCGGAGCTGCCCCCGGGAACGCGACCCAGGTCCCAGGGGTTGGCGACCGGCCCGTAGGCGGAGTGCTCCGTCGACGAGCCCATCGCGAACTCGTCCATGTTGAGCTTGCCCAGGATCACCGCACCCGCGTCGCGCAGCCGCTCGGTGACGTGGGCGTCGTACGGGGCGATGTACCCTGCCAGGATCTTCGAGCCGGCCGTGCACTGGCCGCCGCGAACCGAGACGAGGTCCTTGAGGCCGACCGGCACGCCGCACAGCGGATGCAGCACGGTCAGCGCGGCGGCTCCCTCCGCGCGGGCCACCGCCAGCCGGGCGTCCGCGTCGTCGGCCGCGGCCCGTGCGCCGGCCGCGTCGATGACGAGCCATGCGTTGAGGGCGGGATTCTCACGCTCGGCGAGGGCCAGGTGCGCCTCCACGAGCTCACGGGACGAGAGGTCGCCGGCACGCAGCCGGTCGCTCATGGCGGCCGCCGTCAGGCGCGTCAGGCCGGGATCCGTCATGCGAGGCTCAGTCCCCGCCGAGGATGGCCGGCACCACGACGTAGCTGCCGTCCCGTCTCGGGGCGTTGGCGAGCGCCTCGGCCTGCGAGAGCGAGGGCCGCGACACATCCTCGCGGAGGATGTTCTCCAGCTCGATCGTCTGGGCCGTCGGCGGGATGGCGTCCGTGTCGAGGCGGGCCAGCACCGCGTACTGCTCCAGGATGTGGTTCAGCTGGACCTCGAGCCGCGCGAGCTCGTCCTCGACGAGGCCCAGCCGCGCCAGGTGCGCCACGTGCTCGACGTCCGCGCGCGAAAGCGTTGCCATGCGGCCGATGATAACGGACGGGCAGCGTCAGCCAGCGCGGACCGCGGTGAGCGCCCGGCGCGCCTGGGCGAGATGGAATCGGTCGTGGCCCGCGATCATCGTGAACATCAGGCCGAGGGACTCGGGTCCGCGCTCGCGGTGGCGCACGGTGCGTTCCCGCTCGCCTGGCGCGCTCGCCGTCCAGAGCGCGAGGTTCGAGGCGCGCAGGGCATCGAAGAGGCGGAGCAGGTCCTCCGGCTCGGCCCGGCCGTGGTCGAGCGCCGCGACCCACCGATCCTGGTCGTAGCCCACGATCTCCGGGTCGTCCTCGGCGAGGGCCCAGCGATACCGGCCGCTCATCACGAGCTCGCCGTCCACCGCGTGGCCGAGGCACTCGAGCACCGACCACTCGTCGCGCGACGGTCGCGTCCGAAGGTCGGGCCCGGCCTCGGCGACGAGCGCGCGCCACGCCGCACCCGTCGCGCCCTGGACTGCGGCCGGATCGTCGTCGCCGACCAGGCTCACGAGGCGGCGCTGGTAGGCCCGCGGGTCGGCCAGCTCCTCCCCGCCCCGTCGCCCCGCCGGATCCGTGGGCTCTGTCACGTCGATGCCTCCTCCCCTGCCAGGACCTGCCGGAATCCGGCCTCGTCGAGGACCGGGACGCCGAGCTCCTGCGCCTTCTGGAGCTTGGATCCGGCATTCTCGCCGGCCACGAGATAGTCCGTCCTGCGGGACACGGAGCCGGCCGACTTGCCGCCTGCGGCGCGGATCGCCTCCTCCGCCTCTGCCCGGCTGAAGCCGGGGAGCGTGCCGGTCACGACGAGCGTCTTTCCCGCGAGGCTGCCCGCGGGCCCGCCGCCGGCCGTCCGGCGGGGCGCGGGCCGCTCCGCCTCCACCCCGGCCGCCACGAGGTCGTCGAGGATCCCGGCGGTCGCCGCGTCCGCGAAGAAGCGGCCCATGCTCGAGGCGACCGTTGCCCCGACGCCGGGCACCTCCTCGAACGAGGCCGGCTCGGCCGAGGCGATGCGGCGGAGCTCCGCCGCGACCCGGGCCGTCCAGCCGTCCGGCCCGCCCATCGGCTCGTCGGTGCCGGGCGGAACCCGGCCGGCCAGCCATGCCGCGATGTCGATCGCGGTCTGCTCGCCGACCTGCGGGATGCCGAGCGCGTTCAGGATCCGGGCCAGCGGGCGGCGCCTCGCTCGCTGGATGGACGCCGCGAGGTTCTCGGCGCTCTTCCGCGCGAACCGGTCGAGCGATTCCAGGTCGGCGACGCCGAGCCGGAAGAAGTCGCCGCGGGAGCGGACCATGCCGCGCTGGAGCAGCTGCTCGAGCACCGCCCAGCCGGCGCCCTCGATGTCCATCCCGCCGCGACCGGCGAAGTGGGCGTACTCCTGGGCGACGCGCGCCGGGCAGCCCGGGTTCGGGCAGTAGTGACGGACCGCGCCCTCGTCGCGGACGATCGGCGTCGCGCATACCGGGCAGCGGGCGGGCATCTCGAAGATCCGCTCGGCACCGGTGCGCCGCTCGGGGAGGGCCCGCACGACCTCGGGGATCACGTCGCCCGCCTTCTGGAGGATCACGTGGTCGCCCATGCGGAGGTCCTTGCGGCGAACCTCGTCGAGGTTGTGGAGCGTCGCGCGGGCGACGGTCGAGCCGGCCACCTTCGCCGGTCGCAGGTGGGCCACGGGCGTGAGCGTCCCGGTCCGGCCGACGTACGGGACGATCTCCTCCAGGATCGTCTCGACCTGCTCGGGCGGGAACTTGTAGGCGATCGCCCAGCGGGGCGCCCGCGCGACCATCCCGAGGCGTCCCTGCTGGTCGAAGCGATCCACCTTCACGACGACGCCGTCGGTCTCGTACTCCAGCCCGTGGCGCCGTTCGCGCCAGTCCTCGAGGAAGGCGATCACGCCCTCGATGTCGAGACCGGCCCGGCGGTGCGGGTTCACCGGGAGGCCGAGCGCCTCGAGACGATCGAGCGCCCCGGACTGGTCGCCCGCCGGCATCGCTCCCGGCCGTGGCTCCTCGTGGAGCTGGTAGGCCCAGAAGCTGAGCCGGCGGCCGGCGGTCACGGCCGGATCGAGCTGGCGAAGCGACCCGGCCCCGCTGTTGCGCGGGTTCGCGTAGAGGGCCAGCCCGGCCTCCTCCCGCTCGGCATTGATCCGGGCGAACTCGGCCTTCGGCATGAAGACCTCGCCGCGCGCCTCGAGCGTCGCGGGCTCGGCGAGGGGATCCGGGATCGCGAGGATCGTCCGCAGGTTCGCCGTGACATCCTCGCCGGTGGTGCCGTCGCCGCGCGTCGCCCCGCGGATGAGCCGTCCGTCCCGGTAGCGGAGGCTGATCGCGAGGCCGTCGATCTTGAGCTCGGCGACATAGCGGAGCTCCGGCACCGGCTCCGGCGCGGGCGCAAGGCCGAGCCCGCGACGGACGCGCGCGTCGAAGGCGCGCAGCTCGTCCTCGCCGAACGCGTTCCCGAGGCTCAGCATCGGGCGCTCGTGCCGGACCTCGGCGAACGGGCTGCTCTCGTCCGGGGTCGCGCCGGTCCCCACCCGCTGCGTCGGCGAGTCTGGGGTCGTGAGCGCCGGGAAGGCCGCCTCGAGCGCGACGAGCTCGCGGAAGAGCGCGTCGTAGTCCGCATCGGCGAGCGTCGGGTTGTCGTCGACGTAGTAGGCGTGATTCGCGGCGCGGATCTCCGCGGCGATCAGGGCGTGCCGGGTGCGGGCGGCGTCCGCGGTGAGGGCCGACACGGCGGCCACGAGGGCGGGATCGACGGGCAGGTCGGACGTGGTCATCGCGAGCCCGAGTCTAGCGCCGCCCGCCGGGACGAGGTTGAACTTGGCCGGGCGGCGGGGCATGATCCGCGGGATGGACAAGCAGGAGCTCGTCGCGATGCTGCGGACCGGCCACGACCGGCTCGCGTCCTCGATCGACGCGCTCTCGGACGACGAGCTGGCGCTCCCCGCCCAGGGCGAGTGGACCCGGCGCGACGTGGTGGCGCACATCGAGTGGTGGGAGCGGCACTCCGCCGACATCATCGCCGCCCTCCGCGGCGGCCGCGACCCCTACTCGACCGACGAGCCCTTCGACCTCGACGCCCAGAACGAGCAGGTCTTCCGGGAGAGCAGGGACCGCTCGGCCGCAGACGTCCGGTCCGGCGAGGCGGCTGCGTGGGCGGACCTCCTCGGCGCGATCGAGGCCGCCGGCGAGGTTGACCTCTTCGATCCGGCCCGATTCGCATGGACCGGGGGCGAGCCGCTCGTGGAGATCATCCGCAGCGACACGGATCGGCACTGGGCCGAGCACCTCCCGCTCCTGGGTCAGGGCGGCCCTGGTGATACTCCCGGGGCTGGCTGACTGCCATCGCCCGTACGAACGGGTCGCCGTCCGTCGCCATCCGCGAGCGGGCGGCTGCGCGTGATCGTCGGGTCGCTCAGCCGGCGATCTCGAGGTTGGCGATGCTCGCCAGGAGCGTCTTCACGCCGCCGGCCCGGAAGGCAACCGTGACCTCCTCGTCGTCGCGGGTGAGCTTGCTCGTGACCACCACGCCGTCGCCGAACCGGCCGTGGAGCACGCGGTCGCCGTCGCGGAAGAGCCGCTGACCCGGGACCCTGACGCGGGGCGCCGCGGCAGCACGGACCGGGAGGGCCGCGGCCTGCCGACCGGGGAGCTGGCGGACCGGCAGGTCGTCGTCGGCGAACGCGGCGTCCGGGTGATCCGGGGGCTCGGAATCGTCGCGCCGGAGATCACGGAAGGTCCGGGCGGAGGGTGTGAGCGATCCCGACGGCGCCCCTGCCGCGAACGCGTCGCGACGTGCCGCGAGATCGCGTGACGGACGGAAGCCCTCCCCGCGGGCCGGGGCGCCGGGCCGGCCGCTCCCCTCCCGCCACGCTCCACCGGCGCGGGCACCGAGACGCGACGAGCGGCGAGCCCCGAACGCGAGATCGAGGTCGTATGGATCGGCGGCACCTGGCAGCAGGCGCGGCCCTTCCATCAGGTCCGCGGGGATCTCGTAGAGGAAGCGCGACGGCACGGCCGGACCGCCTGCCGGACCCCACGTGGCCCGCCGCGAGGCATGCGAGAGGAAGAGCCGTTCCTTCGCCCGCGTGATCCCGACGTAGGCCAGCCTGCGCTCCTCCTCCAGCTCGTGCGGGTCATCGCGTTCGCGCTCGGCGGTCAGCGCCCGGGCGTGCGGGAAGATCCCCTCCTCCAGGCCGCCGATGAAGACCGCGCCGAACTCGAGCCCCTTGGCAGCATGCAGCGTGATGAGCGTGACCGCGTCGGCATCGCCCTCGTAGCTGTCCTGGTCCGCCACGAGGGCCGTCTCCTCGAGCAGCCGGTCCAGGGCGTCGTCCGGTGAGAGGTCGTCGTAGCGGGTCGTCACGGACCGAAGCTCGAGCAGGTTGCGCCAGCGCTCCTCGTTCTCCTCGGTCCCGTCGGCGAGCATCGCGCGGTACCCGGACGCCTCGAGGACGTCGTCGAGAAGCTCCGGCAGGGGCAGCAACCCGACCCGGGTCCGCAGCCGCCGGACGAGCGTCACGAAATCCGCGACCGCGCTCCGGGCGCGGCTGGTCAGGACGAGGAGCCCATCTGCGGCCGCGCGCTCCAGGGCGCTCCAGTAGGTTGCGTCGGGCTCGTCGGCCGCGATCCGGAGCACCTCGAGCGACTTGTCGCCCAGGCCGCGTGGCGGGACGTTGATGACCCGCTCGAAGCTGACGCGGTCCCGGTCGCTGCGCAGGATCCGGAGGTAGCCCAGGGCATCCTTGACCTCGCGGCGCTGGTAGAAGCGCGTTCCGCCGATGAGCTGGTAGCGGATCCCGTAACGCAGGAACGCTTCCTCGATCGCCCGGGACTGGGCGTTGGTCCGATAGAGGACCGCCACGTCCTTCGGCCGAAAGGCATCGTCATCGTCGGCCCGACGCGTCAGCGACGCCATCCGGCCGCCCAGGAGCGCCTCGACCTGGCGGGCGATCCATTCCGCCTCCTCTTCCTCGTCGTAGGCCTCGAAGCGCTGGATCGGGCGACCCCCGGCCTTCTCCGTCCAGAGCTTCTTCTCCTTGCGATCCATGTTGTTGGCGACGACGGCATGGGCCGCCTCGAGGATCAGCTGCGTGCTCCGGTAGTTGCGCTCGAGCTTCACCACGGTCGCGCCTGGCTCGTCACGCTCGAAGTCGAGGATGTTGCGGAGGTCGGCCCCGCGCCAGGCGTAGATCGACTGGTCGTCGTCGCCGACCACGCACAGGTTGTGGTGCGCGGCGGCGAGCGCCCGGACGATGCGGTACTGGGCTCGGTTCGTGTCCTGGTACTCGTCGACGTGGAGGTAGCGCCAGCGCGCCTGGTAGCGCGCCAGCACGTCCGGCTGGGTCTCCAGGAGCCGGACCGTCCAGCCCAGCAGGTCGTCGAAGTCGAGCGCGCCGGCCTCGCGGAGGCGCCGCTCATATGCAACGGCGAGCTTCGCCAGCTCCTCCTGGTAGTGCGTCGTCGCGCCCTCGACGAGGGCGTCGGGCCCCTCGAGGTCGTTCTTCGCCCGGGACAGCGACTCGAGCACGCCGCGCGGTCGTATCGGTCCGCCCTGCAGGGGGATGTCGAAGTCGCGGAAGACCTGCTTCATGAGCGTCAGCTGGTCGTCCGTGTCATAGATGACGAAGCGTGGATCGAGGCCGAGGGCCGCGCCGTCCCGGCGCAGCATTCGCGCACAGACCGCGTGGAACGTGCCCATCTCGACCTTCCGGCCGTCCTCCGGGCCGATGAGCGCGACGATCCGCTCGCGCATCTCTGCGGCCGCCTTGTTCGTGAACGTGACGGCGAGGATCCGCCACGGCGCCACGCCGAGGACGCCGACCAGGTAGGCCACCCGGTGGGCGACGACGCGCGTCTTGCCACTTCCTGCGCCCGCGAGGATGAGCAGCGGCCCGTCGGTCGTGGTGACCGCGCGCGCCTGCTCGGGGTTCAGCCGCCCGGTGATCGCCACGGCGAGCTCCTCGCGCGAAGCGACGCCCGTTGCAAGGCCGCGGTCGCGCTCGGGGGCGCGCGGATCCGGCCCCGCAGCCGCGAACGGGGGCTCCCCATCGGGCACGGGCGCGTCGGGCAGGGGCGGCTCGTCGGCGAGCCACGGGGGCGGGGATTCCACGTCTCGATTGTACGGCGGGAGCCTGCACCGGCCATCGACTGCGCCCGCCGCGTTCACGAAGGCCGGGCCGGCCCGCCGGGTGGTTCGGCCGTCCGGAGCTGCGGCCTCCCCGTCCGCTACGCGCCGGGCGGCGGGGTGATCGTCACGGGATCGCCGATCCTGGAGAGCGAGAGTGCCACGTTGACCGTTCCGCCCGTACCGAGCGGCACGTCGAAGCTCAGCTTCACCAGGCGCGGCGTGTCGGTTCGTACCAGCGCCGTGACCGCGACGTCGCCCAGGACGAGCCCGCCCGGCAGCCCTGCCGACGAATTCCCGCCGGTGACCTGGGCCGCAGGAATCGTGAACGCGACGGTATAGCAGTCCGCGTCGTCGCAACGCTCGTTCGAGAGCGTCCTGGGCGCCACGCCGGGCCGCGCGAGGAACGTCCCGAGCTGGGCCAGGACCACCGCCGGGTCGGCGAGCAGGCCGAAGATCGAATCCGCGCCCGCCTGCCGGGTCCAGCCGCCCGACCCGATGAGCGGAACCCTGAGGTAGACGACCCCGTCGATGGCGACAACGTCTGCCGTCACATTGAAGAGCGCGGGGACGGCGAGCGACAGGGATGCCCGCTTCCCGACAAGATCACCGTCCCCGGTGATCGTGGATCCGTCGAGCGCGATCGGCGCCCCCGATCCCGTCCCCGTCGACCCCCCGAGGCTCAGGACCAGCTTGCCGGTCGCCGTCCCGTCGACGTGGAACGTCTTCGCCGCCTGGAGGCCAGAGATCCCCGCCTCCAGGATCTGCTTCGGGTCGCGGAGCGCGGGCGCCGCCGGGCCGCCGCACGCAGCGGCGACGAGACCGAGCAGGACGACCGCCGCCAACAGCGCCCGCGGCGCCCGCGTGAGGCCTCGACAGGACATGCTGCCTCCCGGATCGGCACGGCGTGCCGCGCCACGCTCCAGGGCGCGGGGCCTTCCGCCGTCAGCGTGGCGCGACGGGGCCACGCTCGTCAACCGCCGTCGTCAGTCGGGGCCGGCGGCACGGCCGGCGACCCGAGGTCGCCGGCCGCGGGCACGCAGCGGAGGCCGTCGGCGCGGATGCCGGCCGCCCACGAGCGACCCACGGGCAGGGGCCGATCACCCGCCCGCGAGCGCCCGCTCCGCTCGATCCGCGACCACGCCGGGCAGATCCCCGAAGCCGACGGCCCGCAGCGCGGCGCCGACCCGGCCCACCAGCTCGTCCGCGCAGGCGGGGTCGAGGGACGACGGCACGCTCCCGGCGAGGAGCGCGTCGACGCGCGACCGGGCCCGGGCGAACGTGTCGCCGCCGCCGCCTTCCAGCCACGCCCGGAGCGAGCCGCGGTCCACGACCGACGAGGGCAGGTGCTGCTCCTCGCGGAATCGCCGGCGTGTCTCCGGCAGCTCCAGGAATCGTCCTGCGAAGCCCGCCTCGCGGATCGCGTCGCGCCCGAGCGATCCCTCGGGGATCGCGATCCCGCGGACGAGGCGAAGCGCGTTCGAGATCGCCTCCGCGTCGATCACGAGCTTCTCGGCGCTTTGGCAGCGCAGCGAGTCGAGCATCCCGGCGCCCGACACCAGGTCGATCCCCGCGAGCGCACCGACGAGCGCCGTGGTGGCGCTCTCCATGCCGGCCTGGGCATCGACGATCTTGGCATCGGTGGCGCCCAGATAGCCGTGCGTCGGCAGGCCGAGCGACCGCCCGACTGCCGCGTTCCCCGCGTCGAGCATCGCCGTCTCGATCGCGCCCATCGGCGTCGCGCCGATCCGCATGTCCAGAATCGCCGGCGCCCCACCCCACACGATCGGGGCGCCGGGCGCCGCCGCCTGGTGGATCACGATGCCGGCAAGGCATTCCGCGGCGTGCTGGACGACGGAGCCGGCCAGTGCCACCGGGCCCGCGCCGCCGGCAAGCGGCATCGAGACCATCTGGGCCGGGACGCCGGCCCGCGCGAGCCCGATCAGGCACCGCGACGCGAACGCGGTCCAGTCGAGCGGCGGGGAGGGGCAGACATCGAAGACGGCGCGAGGCCGCGCCCGGAGCGCGTCCGGGCCGCCCGCGTCGACTGCGAGCAGGTCCAGCATCGGCCCCAGGCCATCAGCCGTGAAGGCGCCGGTCACGACGGGCTTGTCGGACCCGAGCAGCACGAGAAGGAGCCGGTAGCGGTCGCCGAGCTCCGCGGGGACGTCCGAGCAGACGACGGCCGTGGACTGGGCGGCATAGGCGGGCAGGCGCTCGGCCACGGCCACCAGCCGGACCAGGTCCACCGCCGTCGAGGGCCGGTGCTCCCCCGTCTCCGGGTCGAGCACGGCAACGCCGCACGAGCCCGGATCGAAGGCCACCTCGCCGACGCCGTAGCGGACCGCCGCCGAGCCGTCGCGGCCATGGAGCGTGAAGGAGCGCGGGACGGTGGCGAGCGCAGCCCGGACGGCGCGCTCGGGGATGCGGGCAACGCCCTCGTGGACGGTCGCGCCAGCGCCCTCGAGCAGCGCCCGTGCCTCCGCGTCCGCGACCCGGACGCCCGGGTCACGGAGGACCTCGAGCGCCTCGTCGAGGATGCGCTCGATGTCCGCGCCGTCGAGGAGGTCGAGCGTCGGACGGCGGCCGGCGCGCCGGGTCACCGGTTCGGCTCCGCGGCCGGTCACAGGCCTGGCTCCGCGGCCGTCTCCGCGATCCGCACGAGCTCCGCGGCGAGCACCGGATCGAGCGGGGCCCCCGGCGCGGTCGCGAGCAGCTCGAGGGCGCGCTCGTGCGCGTGCTTCAGTGCGTCGACCCTGGGTGTGCCGTCCGGCGACGGCGGCCGCCGGTCGATGAGCGCGGGGCTCCAACGCTCACGCATGTGCCGCCGCGTGTGCGGCTCGGCGAGGAAGTCGCCACCCGGGCCGACCCCGCGGATCACGTCGAGCGCCAGCGACTCGTCGTCGACGGGGATGCCGCGGCAGATGCCACGGACAAGGCCGAGGATCTCCGCGTCGAGCAGGAGCTGCTCGTAGGACCAGATCCGGCTGCCGGCGAGCAGTCCCATGCCGAGGAGCATGTCCGCGCGGCCGACGCACGCGGCGAGCGCCGCGAGGCCATTCTCCAGGCCGGCCCGCCAGTCCGGGACGTGCGCGCCGGTCGCGAAGGCACCCATCGAGAGCGGCACGTGATATCGCTCGGCCAGCTCCCCCGAGGCCAGTCCGAACAGGACGTCCTCGGGGCCGCCCCCCGTGTAGGCACCCGTCCGCAGGTCCATCGCGGTCTGCGCCGCGGCGTAGTAGACAGGCGCGCCGGGGAAGGCCAGCTGGACGAGGGCGAGCGCCGAGAGCACCTCTGCGTTCCCGACCGCCAGGGTCCCGGCGAGTGTCGCCGGACCGGTGTGCGCACATGACGCCATGGTCATGAAGCCGGTGGGGATCCCGGCCTCCGCCGCGACAAGCGCGGCATCGAGCGCTCCGGCTTCGTGGGCGAGCGGGCTGATCGTGCAGAACGTCAGCGACAGGGGCGGCCGCGCGCGGAGCGCGGCATCGCCGCCGGCAAGCGCCAGCGCCATCTCGACCGCGACGGCGGCCTCGCGCGGGTGCATCACCGATTCGGTCTGGACGTGCTTCGACGTGATGCCGAGCGCGGCCGCGAGCTCCCGGAGCGCGCGTGTCTCGGGCGGGACGTCCTGGGCCGAGACCGGCATCCAGATGAAGCCCACGTCGGGCAGCTCCTCGGCGACCCGGCAGATCGCCGAGATGTCGTCGAGCGTGGAGCGTCGCCGCTCCCCGGTGGTCGGGTCCGCGACCTCCACGCCGCAGCCGTCCGTGGCCGCCCAGACATGGTGGCCATCCAGGGGCAGGTCGCGGTCCGGGTCGCGGCCAGCCAGCGCGAAGGTGGCCGGAGCGTGGCGCAGGGCGGAATTGATCACGTCGGCCGGGACGCGCACGATCCCGGTTCCCGGGTCGACGTGCGCACCGTGGGCCGACCAGATCGCCTGCGCACGGGCCGACGGGAAGCGGACGCCGACCGTCTCGATCAGCTCGAGAGTGGCCGCGTGGATTCGATCGAGCCCGGCGGCGTCGAGCACCTCGAGCCGGATCGCGGGATCGACGAGCGCTGCAAGCGGTCGACGCGCCGGTGTCGACGCCGGCTGGACGGAGAGGGTCGCGGGCGTCACGTCGGCCGCCCTCATGCCGCCGCGCCGACGAGTCGGCGTGCGGTGTCGACGGCGGCGATGGCATCTTCCGCGTAGGCGTCCGCGCCGATCTCCTCCGCCCACGCGCGCGTCACGGGAGCGCCGCCCACCATCACCTTGATGCCCGGCCGAAGGCCGGCCGCGACGAGCGCCTCGACCACGGCGCGCTGCCCGGTCATGGTCGTGGTGAGGAGCGCCGAGACGCCGACCAGGTCCGCTTGTACCTCGGCGGCCTTGGCGACGAACGCCGCCGGGGAGACGTCGACGCCCAGGTCGTGGACCTCGAAGCCGTTCGCCGAGAGGAGGGTCGCCACGAGATTCTTGCCGATCTCGTGGATGTCGCCTGCTACCGTCCCGAGCACGACGCGGCCGGCGGTCGCGCGCTGCTCGCCACCCGCGGTGAGCGCGGGCTCGATCACCCGCATCGCGGCCTGCATCGCCCGCGCGGCGAGCATCAGGTCGGGCAGGAACAGGTCGCCGTTGGAGAACCCCTCGCCGACCTCGCGCAGGGCCGGCATGGCGGCCTCATCGATGAGCCGGAGGGGTGGGATCCCCGCTGCGAGCGCCTCCCGCGCGGCCGCCTCCGCCTTGGCCGGCTCGCCATCCGTGACGGCCTGTCGCAGGGCCGTGAAGCTCGTCTCGTCCATCGCACTACCTCTCGCCGCGTCGCGCGGCTCCTCCGCACCACCCGCCGCGACCCGTTGAGGTGCGCGGCCCGACCGATCGTGAGGCGGGGGTCAGAGGCCGGCCCGTGCTTCGGCCCGGGCCACGATCTCGCGGAGCTCCGCCGAGGCCGCCTCGGGGAGCGGTGGCGGGATGGACCGGCCAGCGAGGATCGCATCCACGCGGTCGGCCGCCCGGGTGCCCAGCGCGTTCCCGCCTGCGGCGGCCCAGGCGCCGCGCGACCGGCGATCGAGCAGGGTGGGATACCACCGCGTGCGGTAGTGGGCAAGCGTGTGGTCGGCCTCCAGGAACGACCCGCCGGGCCCGAGCTCGTCCACGAGGTCGAGCGCCAGCGCGTCGTCGGAGAGATCGAGCGGCGCGGTGGCCGCCCGCGTCCAGCCGACCAGCTCATCGCAGATCGCGAGCTGTGCGAGCGACCCGGCCAGACCCGACTCCAGGTACCCGCTGTCGTGGGTGACCTGGCCCGCGGCGAGCGCGTCGAGGAGGATCGCGGCGGCAGCCTCCGCGGCGGCCTGGCCGTCGACGATCTTCGAATCCGCGCCCCCGCCGAGGCTGAACATCGGGAGCCCCAGGTGGTGCGCGAGCGCCTCGGCGGCGCCCTTCGGATCGGGGCCAACGTACGGGTCGACCGTGGTCCGAAGGTCCAGCGCGTCGCCGCCGAAGCCTGGCACGACGACCGGAGCGCCCTCGCGAACCAGCTGGGCGATGACGAGACCGGCGAGCACGCCCGCGTGATTGACCGCGAGCGTCCCGGCGAGCGTCACGGGTCCCGTCGTCCCGCCCGAGGTGACGGGGATCCAGAGCGCCGGCAGGCCGCGCCCGGCGAGGAACAGGAGCCGGTCGACCGCGTCCGCGTCGAGGAGCAGGCCGCGCGTCACGTTGATGTACCAGGCCACCGACGGCCGTGCCGCCAGCTCACCGGCGCCGCCCGCGACCGCTTCGGCCATCGCGAGCACGTCGCGCAGGCCGGACATCTCGTAGGTGACGACGATGAGCGGCTTTGTCGTGCCCGTCAGCATCGCGACTGCCTGGTGACGATCGGCGAGTACCCCGTCCACGTCCGACGGAAGGAACATCGACATCGCGAACGCCATGTTCGGGAGCGCGTCGACCAGGGCGATGCCCGCGCGAACGTCGTCGAGCGTCGCCAGACGCCGGTCGCCCGTTCGCGCATCGACGATGGATGGGCAATCCGACCCGGGTCCGAACCAGGCCGTCTCGCCCCCCCATTCGATCGCGGGGCGACCGGACCGGTCGTGGAGCGTGAGCGCCTTCGGCGCGACCGCGAGTGCCTCGCCGACCAGCCGGGCGGGGATCCGGACGCGATCCGTCTCGTCGACGCTGGCGCCGGCCGCCGCGAGGAGACGGCGCGCCTCCGGGTGGTCGACCCGGACGCCGGTCCGCTCGAGGATCGAGCACGCGGCCGCGTGGAGCCGCGCACACCCGTCGGCGGACGTGCGATTCCAGCGGCCGGCGCCGGGCGTGATCGCCGCGGGGCCGGACCGATGGCTGTCGCCAGCGGAAGCGGTGATTGGCATCTGACCTCCAGCCACGCGAGCGTGCCGGGGCGTGCAGCGGGTCCGCCAGTGCGGAATGGCCCATTCCTGACCCCGCGCGCTCGACGCCCGGACACCCCGCGAGCGCCGAGCCGGACAGGCGGCCATGAGACCCGGGCCTACACGCACCGACGCCCCCGGATTGCTCCGGGGGCGTCTTCAGCGAGGGTTACGCGCAGGTCATCGGAGCGCCTTGAGCGCGGCGACGCATGCCCGGGCATCGGCCCTGGCTCCCGCAAGCAGCCCACGGCCGGCCTGGAGGCTGGTCCGCGCGCTCGCCAGGATGGGCGCGGCCGTCCCGCCGTTGTACTGGGCCGGCGTCAGGGGGAGAACCGCTGCGGGGACTCCCTGCACCAGCGGGGAGACCTGGGCAGCTTTTGCGTTCATCGCATCGAGGTCGGACTGCGCCTGGGTGATGTCTTTCCCGGCCGCATGGGCGGCATCGATCCGCGCCTGGAGCCTCGTGGTCAGCGTGCCCAGCCGAGCGACTGCCGCGAGCTCGTTGTCGGCCGCGAGCACGTGGGCAGCCTTCGGGGCCATGAGCAGGTAGACCCGGAAATCCGTGACGATCTTCCTGAGGTCCGCGCGGAGCGCGCTGACGTTCGTCTCGTGATCGATCTGCGTCCGCAGGCCCGCGAGCCCGCTGGCGTCGGCGGCGAGCTGCGACTGGAGCGCGGCGCGGTCGGCGGCGGCCAGGGCTGCGGCTCCGGCGACCCGGGCCTGGAGCTTCGTGATCGTGTCGAGTCGCCGATCGATCTCGCAGTCACCGAGCGAACGGAGACTGCCCACGCCGTTGTCACGGGCGGCGATTGCTTCCGGGCGGCACGGCCGGGCGCCGATGGCCGCGTTGGCCTCCGACACCAGCGTGGAGGGCGCTTGAACAGCGTACGTCGGCGCAACCGATCCGATGGCGAGCAGGCCACCCACGACGATGGATGCGAGCGTGCCTCGAGCGATGAGCCTCATGGGCCTGGTCTCCTTGCGACTGGGTGCATGGCTGACGGCCCGAGCCCGTTCGATCGGCGGGATCGGAGACCGTCATGTGTCACCATCCAGCGCGTCCGTAAGGGCGTCCCCGTGGCACGTTCGGGCGATGTAAGGCGGCAGGCGAGCACTCCTCCCGTGAGCACCCGACGTCCGCGACCGCAGCGGCACGCGTCGTCGTGGCCCGGGCGCACGAGAGCCGGGCATCCACGGATGGATGACCGGCTCCCGGCACGCTGCGCGTGCTACCCGCTGGCACTGACGCCAGCGAAGCGAACGGTTCTAGAAGTCCATGTCTCCGCCGCCGCCGCCGTGGCCGTGGCCGGCGCCGTTGCCGCCGTCCTTCTTCTCGGGAAGGTCCGTCACGAGCGTCTCCGTCGTGAGGACCATCGCCGCGATGGAGGCTGCGTTCTGGAGCGCGGAGCGCGTCACCTTTGCGGCATCGACGATGCCGCGATCGAACATGTCCCCGTACTCGCCCTTCAGCGCATCGAAGCCCTGCCCCTTGGGCAGGTTCTTGACCCGCTCGATCACGACCTCGCCGCGCTCGCCGGCGTTGTCGGCGATCTGCTTTGCCGGTGCCTCGAGGGCGCGCCGGACGATGTCCACGCCGACCTGCTCGTCACCCTCGAGCTTGAGGGCGTCGAGTGCCGGGATCGCCTGGAGCAGCGTGGTTCCGCCGCCCGCAACGATGCCTTCCTCGACGGCCGCACGGGTCGTGGACAGGGCGTCCTCGATCCGGTGCTTCTTCTCCTTGAGCTCGACCTCGGTCGCCGCGCCCACCTTGATGACGGCAACGCCGCCGGCGAGCTTGGCGAGGCGCTCCTGGAGCTTCTCCTTGTCGTAGTCCGAGGTGGTCTCCTCGATCTGCGCCTTGATCTGGCTCATCCGCGCCTTGATGTCGGGCTGGCTGCCGGCCCCGTCGACGATCGTCGTGTCGTCCTTGGTGGAGACGATGCGGCGAGCCTCGCCGAGGTCCTCGACCTGGACGGAGTCGAGCTTGCGGCCGATCTCCTCGGAGATCACGGTCCCGCCGGTCAGGATCGCGATGTCGCGGAGCATCTCCTTGCGGCGGTCACCGAAGCCCGGGGCCTTGACGCCCAGGACCTGGATCGTGCCGCGGAGCTTGTTCACCACGAGCGTGGCGAGGGCCTCGCCGTCGACGTCCTCGGCGATGATCAGGAGCGGCTTGCCGACCGCCACGGCCTTCTCGAGCGACGGCAGGATGTCTGCGACGGCCGAGATCTTCTTGTCGGTGATGAGGATGCGGGCGCTTTCGAGCACCGCCTCCATGCGGTCGGGGTTCGTGACGAAGTAGGCGGAGATGTAGCCGCGGTCGAACTGCATCCCCTCCGTGTATTCCTTCTCGAGGCCCAGCGACTGGCCCTCTTCCACGGTGATGACGCCGTCCTTGCCGACCTTGTCCATCACCTCGGCGATGATCTCGCCAACCTCGGGGTCCGCGGCGGAGATGGCCGCCACGGCCGCGATCTGCTCGCGTGAGTCGACCGGCCGCGAGGCGGACTTGATCTCGGCCACGATGACCTCGACGGCGCGCTCGATGCCGTGCTTGAGGACCATCGGGTTGGCCCCGGCGGTGACGTTGCGGAGGCCCTCGCTGACGAGCGCCTGGCCGAGGACGACCGCGGTGGTCGTACCGTCGCCGGCGACGTCGTCGGTCTTGGTGGCGACCTCCTTGAGGAGCTGCGCGCCCATGTTCTCGAAGGGATCTTCGAGCTCGATGTCACGCGCGATCGTCACGCCGTCATTGGTGATGGTGGGTGAGCCGAACTTCTTGTCGAGGACGACGTTGCGGCCCTTCGGGCCGATGGTCACCTTGACTGCGTCGGCGAGCTTGTCAATGCCGCGCTTGAGAGAGCGACGCGCGGTATCGTCGAAAACGACCTGCTTAGCCACGGATTCGGATTCCTCCTGGGAATGAGGGGCGAAGGTTGCGTCGTGACGGGCGGTGCCCGTCAGTCCTCGACGATCGCGAGAATGTCTTTCTGGCTCACGATGAGCAGGTCTTCGCCGTTCACCTTGAACTCGGTGCCGGCGTACTTCGCGTAGAGGATCTTGTCGCCGACGGCGACATCCATCTTCTCGCGCGACCCGTCCTCCAGGATCCGGCCAGGCCCGACCGCGAGAGCCGACCCTTCCTGGGGCTTCTCCTTGGCGGTGTCAGGCAGGACGATCCCGCTCTTGGTGACCTCTTCGCGCGGCGATGGCTTGATGACGACCCGATCCCCGAGCGGTCGGAGCTTCGTCGTCTCGGATGCGGTGGCCAACGGGTGACCCTCCTGTGCACTGCGGGTGGCGCCTCCGCCGGGCATGCCGGCGGGCCCCCTCGATGGTCCGATGCGCGGATCTCCGCGCGGCTCCCGGCAGCGATTTCAGCGATCGCGACCGCAGGTTGGTGGGTCGCGACGGTGGCTGCGCCATTGCTGGCACTCTCGCTGTGAGAGTGCCAAGAATGTAACGGAGGCGCTCGATCGTGTCAAGCGCGACGCGGCGCCGAGGCGGCGCAGCGGCCCCGAAGACGCGCTACGCTTCCAGCGATGGCCCCCTCCGCCCCGCTCGTGACACTCCGCGCCGGTCGGGCCGAGGCCGTCCTGGACCCGGGCGCAGGGGGCCGGATCGCGGCGCTCCGCGTCGACGGCGTCGATCTCCTGGTGACCCGCGGCGATGGGCCGCTCACGTGGGGCGCCTACCCGATGGTTCCCTGGGCCGGCCGGCTCCGGGACGGTCTCCTGCGCTGGGATGGGACGGCCCACGCGCTGCCGACGGACCTGCTGCCACCCCATGCGATCCACGGGACCCTGGTCGGGACCGCCTGGCGGATCGGCGTGCCGGTCGGCGACGCGACGGCCATCCTCGAGGCGTCGCTCGGGGCCGCGTGGCCGTTCGGCGGCCGGGCGGTGCATCGGGTGACCCTGGGGAACGAGACCCTGGCCGCCACGCTCGAGGTCCACGCGGACGAGCGGCCCTTCCCCGCCATCGTGGGCTGGCATCCATGGTTCCCTCGCGTCCTCCGGGGTCCCGGCGGCGCGACAGGCGACCCGGTGGAGGTCCAGATTCACGCCGGCGGGATGCTCCGCCGCGGCGACGACTACCTCCCGACCGGCGAGGTTGTGCCCGTTCCACCGGGAGCGCTGGATGATTGTCTCGTCGGCGTCACCTCCGCGCCGGTGGTGCGCTGGCCGGGCGCGTTCGAGATCACGATCGAGAGCGACGCCCCCTACTGGGTCGTCTTTACCGAGCACGCGGACGGCGTCTGCGTGGAGCCGCAGACGGGACCCCCGAACGGGCTGAACACCGGCGACTTCACGCTCGTCGAGCCGGGCCGGCCGCTGATCGCTTCGATGACGCTCCGCTGGCGGCGCCTCGGCTGAGGGTCCCCGCTCAGCCGGTCGCACGCCCGAAGATGCGATCGTGGTTCGCCACGAGCTGCTCCCCCAGCTCGTCAGGATCCTCGCCGCGTCGCTCAGCGACCCAGCGCGCGGTCACGCGCACCCATTCGGGCTCGTTGCGTCGGCGTGGGGCGCCGGGCGGCGAGAGGTACGGCGCGTCGGTCTCGACGAGGATGCGATCCGGCGGCACGAGCCGAACGCTCTCGGCGGTGGCCTCCTCGCCGCGCCTGAACGCGAGGCCCGAGACGCTGACCGCGCACCCGAGCGCCAGCGCGGCCGCCACGTAGTCGACCGGGCCCGAGACGGAGTGCAGGATCGCGGGCGGACGGTCTCCGAACGTCGCGTGCGCGGCGGGCGTCCCAAGCCCGGCCGCCTCGAGCTCGGTCACGAGCGCATCCTGGGCATCGCGCTCGCCGGCTTTCGACCGGCAATGGAGGATGGCCGGCTTCCCGGTCGCGAGCGCCAGCACGAGGCCCCGCCGCAGGTTCTCGAGCTGGGCCGCGGCAGGCGAGAACATCCGGTCGAAGTCGAGCCCCGTCTCTCCGATGGCCACGACGCGCGGATCCCCCGCAAGGGCCACGACCCGAGCCCACGCGGCCAGATCCGTCTCCGCGGCGGCGTGTGGATGAACCCCGACCGCGACGCCTGCGAGGCCGGGAAAGTGGTCGATGAGCGCCAGCGCGGCGATCGACGACGCCTCGTCCCAGCCCGGGACGAGGATCCGCTCGACGCCGGCGGCCTGGGCCGCCCCGATGACCTCGGCAGCATCACTCGCGAACTGCTCGGCGTTCAGGTGGCAGTGGCTGTCGACGAGGCGCACGGTCAGCCGGGCTCGGCGCCCGCGACCTCCGCGGATTCTGTCTCCAGGCGCGGGAAGAGGGGCACGGCGGCCGTCAGCGTGCCGGCCTCTCCGGCGCGGGCCCCCCAGCGGAGCTCGTCGAGGATGGCCGGGCCGCCGTTCCCGTCCGCGGCGTAGGCGAAGGCGTGGCCGAGCTGGTGCATGACCCGGGGCGCCAGGCCTGGCATCACGGGGGCCACGGCAAGCGCCACGAGCCGGCACGCCTCGACGAGGTCGCCCAGGACCCCCCGCATGCGCTCGGAGCTGCCTTCCTCGCCGGCCTTCACCGCCCGCGCGATGACCCACGGCTGCTCCGCCTCGACGAACCGGTTGCCCGCTCCGACGAACTCCCAGAGCGCGGCGAGCGCCTCGTGGAGGAGGCATCCCTCCAGCTTCGCCACGAACAGGTCGCGGACCGCGGGCCAGGCGGCCCCGAGCGGGCTGTCCGCCGCATCGCGCGGCGCGGGCCGTTCCCCGCCGAGGTAGCGCCCCGCCATGGACACGGTCCGGTTGACGAGGTTCCCGAAGTCATTGGCGAGGTCCGCGTTGTACCGGCGCGTGAAGGCGTCCCACGAGACGTCGCTGTCGCGGTCGAAGCCGGCCTCGCGGAGCGCGACATAGCGCGCCCCGTCGCTCCCGAACGCGGCTACGAAGTCGATCGGGTCGAGGAAGTTGCCCCGGCTCTTGCTCATCCGCTCACCCTGGGCCAGCAGCCAGCCGTGGACCCACACCCTGCGGGGCGCCTCGAGCCCCGCGGACCAGAGCATGGCCGGCCAGAAGATCGTGTGGAAGCGGGCGATATCCTTGCCGATGACGTGGAGGTCGGCGGGCCACCAGCGCGCGAACGCCACGGGATCATCCGGGAACCCCGCCCCGGTGATGTAGTTGATGAGCGCGTCGTACCAGACGTAGATCGTGCCACCGGCCGGGTCCCAGGAGCCGTCCGCGCGCTGCGCGCTGCTCCCGTCGGGAAGGAGCGGGAACGGGATCCCCCACCCCGAATCGGGCCGGCTGATCGAGAAGTCCTCGAGGCCACCCCGGATGAATCCCAGCATCTCGTTGCGTCGGTGGTCGGGTTGGACGAGGTCGGGATTGTCCTCGAACCAGCGCTCGAGGCGCTCCTGGTAGGCCGAGAGCCGGAAGAACCAGTTGCGCTCGGTGAGCCACTGGAGCGGCACGTCGGGGTGGTTCGGGCAGATCGTGCCGGCGGCCGTCTCCGTGACGTCGGTCGCGTTCCTGAATCCCTCGTTCGGGCAGTACCAGCCCTCGTAGGTGCCAACGTAGATGTCGCCGTTCGCATGCGCGCGGCGGACCATCTCCTGGGTGGCCCGAACATGGTCCGCATCCGTGGTCCGGATGAACCGGTCCGGGCTGATGAGGAGGGCGTCCTCGGCCGCCTGAAAGAGAGCGACCTGTGCGTCGACGAAGTCGCGCGGCGAGCGTCCTTCCTCGGCGGCCCGCATGGCGATGTTGACGCTGTGCTCGTCGGTCCCGGTCTGGAAGCGGGTCGGGACGCCGCACATGCGATACCAGCGCGCCAGGGCGTCCGCCCCGATCACCTCGTAGAGCGTGTGCAGACCTGGCCGGTTGTTCGCATACGCGATCGAGGTCGTGATCGAGAAGCGGTCGCGAAGTTCGGGCATGGCCGGGGGATCGTAGCAGGGCCGGTGCGGGCCCCGCGCAGGGCAGGCCGGCGCAGCGGCGGGCCGCGCGCAGCGGCGACGACCCGCTCCTGGCCTCAGTGACGGAAGTGGCGCGTCCCCGTGACGAGCATGGCCGCCCCGGATGCGTCCGCGACCGCGGTCACCTCGGCGTCCCGGAGCGAGCCACCCGGCTGGACGAAGGCGGTGACGCCCGCCGCCAGGCAGGCCTCGACCGCGTCGGGAAACGGGAAGAAGGCATCCGAGGCGACGGCGGCGCCCGCCACTCGTTCCGGCCCGAGGATCGAGCGGGCCTTCTCGACGGCCTGGCGGGCCGCGTCCACCCGGCTCGTCTGGCCCGATCCGAGGCCGATCAGCATCCCGTCGCGCACGAGGACGATGGCGTTGCTCGTGACGCCCCGGGCCAGGCGCCAGGCGAGGTCGAGGTCCGCCCGTTCGGCGTCCGTCGGAATACGGCGCGTCACGCAGGCCCAGCCGCCCGGGTCGTCGGGGATCGTGTCCGCCGCGGTGACGAGGACTGCGCCCCCGGCCGTCCGGAAGGACCCGCGGCGCTCGGGCCAGGGCGGATCTCCCGCGACTCCCAGCCGCCGGTCGACGACAAGGCGCAGGTTGGGCCGCCGCGCCAGGACGGCGCGGGCATCGGCGTCGAAGCCGGGCGCGACGACGATCTCCAGGAAGATGCTCGCGAGCTGCTCGGCGACGGTGCCGTCCATCTCGCGGGTCACTGCGACGACGCCCCCGAACGCGCTCACCGGGTCGGCCGCGAGCGCGTCATCCCAGGCCGCGGCGAGGCTCCCCCGCTCCGCCGCTCCGCACGGGTTCATGTGCTTGACGATGACGCAGGCGGGTCCCCGGAGCGCCCGCCCGAGCGCCGCGGCTGCCGACGCGTCGAGGATGTTGTTGTAGCTGAGCGGCTTGCCCTGCAGCGGCGCCTCGCCGGTGGCGAACGGGCCGTCCGCGTCGGTCCCACCGGGCCGCCGGTAGCGCGCCGCGGGCTGGTGCGGGTTCTCGCCGTAGCGGAGCGTCTCGACCTTCTCGAGGCCGATGACGAGCGCCTCGGGAAACGGGTCGACGCTCCGCGGGAGGCCTGGCTCGTCCGGCATCGCGATCCCCGCCCGGTCCAGCTCGCATGGCAGGACGTCGGCGATCCGCGCGTCGTACGCGGCCGTGTGCCGGAACGCCTCGACCGCGAGCGCGGCCCGCAGGCCGGCCGGGATGCCCCCGGGTACGTCGAGCGCCTCGAGGATCGCGGGGTAGCGCGCGGGCGAGGTCACGATCGCCACGTTCCGCGCGTTCTTGGCCGCCGCCCGAACCATGGACGGGCCGCCGATGTCGATCTCCTCGACGAGGCCGTCGAGGTCCAGGTCGTGGCGGGCCGCGCGCTCGGCGGCCTGGCCGAACGGATACAGGTTGACGACGACGAGCTCGAACGGCTCGATCGCCGCGGCCGCGAGCTGCCGGCGATGGTCGGGGTTCCGAGCATCGGCGAGGATCGCCGCGTGGACCCGCGGGTGGAGGGTCTTCACCCGCCCGTCGAGCATCTCCGGGAAGCCGGTGACCGCGCCGACGTCCGTGACCGGCATGCCCGCCGCGCGGAGAGCCCGCGCCGTCCCGCCCGTGCTGACCAGCTCGAAGCCGCGGCGCACGAGTCCCCGGGCGAGGTCCACCAGCCCCGCCTTGTCCGAGACCGACAGGAGGGCCCGCCGCGAGGGCGGAAGGGCCGCCTCGGCTCGGGCGGCGTCGATCGTGACGCGCCGCCCGTCCACGTCGAGCGCACCACCGAGGAGGAGCGCCACTGCTCGGGGGAGGACCCGGTGCTCCACCGCGTGGAGCCGCTCGAGAAGCGCCGCCTCGTCGTCGCCGGGCCGGACGTCGACCGCCTCCGCAAGCACGATCGGGCCTCCGTCGAGCGACGCGTCGACCAGGTGCACGGTCACGCCGGTGACCGCCGCGCCGGCCGCCAGGGCATCACGGACCGCGTGCGCGCCCGGGAAGCTCGGCAGGAGCGACGGGTGGACGTTGAGGATGCGTCCGGCGAACGCCTCCAGGAGCACTGGGCCCACGAGACGCATGAAGCCCGCCAGGACGACCGCGTCGGTGCCCAGGGCACGAAGCGTCCCGGCGAGCGTGCGGTCAGCCGCTTCCCGCTCGGCCGGCTCGCGGGCGGCCAGGCCCGGAACCAGGGCCGTGTCGAGGCCCGCGTCTGCCGCCCACTCGAGCGCCGGGCAGGGCCGGTCGGAGAAGACGAGCACGATCCGGGCCGGGAGGGCGCCTCGCGCGATCCGGCCCTGGAGGGCTCGCAGGTTGCTGCCGCTGCCGGAGACGCCAATCGCGATCCGATCGCTCACCGTGCCACCTCCACGTAGCGGGCCCCGCCGACGTCAGCCGCCGCGACGATCTCCCCGGCGACGCACGCGCCGATGCCCAACCGGATCGCGGCGGGAATCGCCGCGCGAACCCCGTCCGGCGGCATCGCGAGCACCATCCCGAGGCCACCGTTGAACGTCGCCCGGATCTCCGCGTCGTCGAGGGCGCCGATCCCGCCGAGGAGGCGCATGACCGAGGGCATTGGCCACGCCGTCGAATGGAGCCGCGCGGCGAGCCCGTCGGGCACGATCCGCGGCACCGCCCCCGCAAGCCCGCCGCCGGTCACGTGGGCGATGCCGTGGACGTCGGCACCGGTCGCCCGGACCGCTTCCCGGATGGCGAGGACGGCCCGCGCGTAGATCCGCGTCGGGGTCAGCAGGACGTCCCGCAACGACGCGTTCGCGTGCACCGCCTCGGGCGCTGCGCCGGCGGACCGGGCCGCGAGGAGGTCCGCGTACGGCCCGTCCAGGTCCAGGCCGGCCTCGGCCACGAGCCGTCGGACGAGCGAGAAGCCGTTGCTGTGCAGCCCGGAAGCCTCGAGCCCGACGAGCAGGTCGCCGGCCCGCACGGCCGACCCGTCGATGGCCTCGTCGCGCTCGACGACGCCCACGCACGTGGCGGCGAGGTCCAGGTCGGTCGACGCCATGGCCCCTGGGTGCTCGGCCGTCTCGCCACCGAGCAGCGCGCAGCCGGCCGCCCTGCAGCCCGCCGCGACCCCCGCGACGACCTCGGCGATCTCCTCGGGGACCAGCCGGCCGACCGCCACGTAGTCGAGCAGGAAGAGCGGCTCCGCGCCGGTGCAGACCACGTCGTCGGCGCACATCGCGACGAGGTCGATCCCCAGGCCGCCGAGCCCGCCGCCCGCCCGCGCCAGGGCCGTCTTCGTCCCGACCCCGTCCGTGGACGCCACGAGGAGGGGGCGACGATAGCCGGCGGGGATCTCGATGGCGCCGGCGAAGCCGCCCAGGCCGCCGACCACCTCCGGCCGTCGAGTGGAGGCGACGGCCGTGCGCATCAGGGTCACGGCACGCTCGCCCGCGTCCACGTCGACGCCGGCCGCCCGGTACGCCTCGCGGCGGGCAGGGGCCCGCATTCCGGAAGGCACGCCGCCGCCCCCATCAGCCACGGGCACCGACGCGTTCCTCCAGGACGAACTTGCGGCTTGCCGCGTCGTACGGCACGGGCTCGGGATACCTGCCGTCGAAGCAGGCGAAGCAGAACCGATCGTACGGCAGGTCGAGCGCCGCGAGGACGCCGCGGATCGAGAGGTAGCCCAGCGAGTCGGCCCCGATGAAGTCGCGAATCTCGTCCACGGAATGCGTCGCCGCGATCAGCTCGGTCTCGACCTGGGTGTCGATCCCATAGAAGCAGGGGTGGAAGATCGGCGGCGCGCTGATCCGGACGTGGATCTCCGCCGCCCCCGCGCGGCGGAGCAGCTCGACGATCGAGCGCGTCGTCGTCCCGCGGACGATCGAGTCGTCCACGACCACGAGGCGCTGGCCGCGGACGATCTCGCGAAGCGGCGAGAGCTTCACGGTGACGCCCCGCTGGCGCATCGACTGGGAGGGCTGGATGAACGTGCGGCCGGCGTACCGGTTGCGGATCATCCCCTCGCGGTATGGCAGGCCGGACGCCTCCGCGTAGCCCACCGCCGCCGGCGCGCCGGTGTCCGGGACCGGCATCACGAGGTCGGCTGGCACCGGCTGCTCGCCGGCCAGCTGGATTCCCATCTGGCGGCGCGCCTCGTAGAGGTTGACGCCCTCCATGTAGGAGTCCGGGCGGGCGAAGTAGATCAGCTCGAAGACGCAGAGAGCCGGGGTCGCCGGAGCGAACCGGACCGACGCGGGCGCCTTTCCCGCCTCGAGGATGACGATCTCACCCGGCTCGACGTCGCGGACGTACGCGGCGCCGACGACGTCGAGGCCGGTCGTCTCCGAGCTCAGGACCCAGCCGGCCTCATCGTCGCCATCGTCGCGGCGGCCGAGGGCGCGCAGCTCCGTGGCCGGGAGCCGGCCGAGGACCAGCGGCCGGAACCCGTGCGGGTCGCGGACGCCGATGACGCGCCGCTCGTCGAGGATGACCAGGCTGTAGGCGCCCCTGGTCGCCGGCAGGACGCGGCGGAGCGCGTCCACGGTGTCCGCGGCCGGCTCGTCGGCCAGGAGTGCGGTGAGCAGCTCCGTGTCGGTGCTTGCGGGGAGGCGCGCCCGGCCGCCGGCGAGCGTCGCGAGCAGCTCGCGCGTGTTGACGAGGTTCCCGTTGTGCCCGATCGCGAGCGCGCGCCTGGGCCCCAGGCGGAGCGTCGGCTGCGCGTTCTCCCAGACCGTGGAGCCGGTCGTCGAGTACCGGCAATGCGCGATCGCGAGCTCCCCGCGAAGGCTGGGCAGGCGGCGGTCGTCGAGCACCTGCGCGACGAGCCCGAGGTCCTTGTAGAGCATGAGCTGATCGCCGTCGGAGACCGCGACCCCGGCGGACTCCTGGCCGCGGTGCTGCAGCGCGAAGATGCCGAGCGCGGCGATCCGGGCGGCCTCCTGGCCGGGGGCGACGACGCCGAAGACGCCGCACATCGAGTCAGGCCTCCTCGCCGAGGGCGCGCGGCAGCCCGTGATCCCACGCGTGGCGGAGATCCGCGAGCGTCACCTCCAGCGCGTCGGCGACACTCGAGCCGCGGCCTTCGGCCGCGCCGGTCGCGCCCTCCCCGAACATCTCGATGACCAGGCGCGGCCCGCCCACGATCCCGAGCTCGGCGAGCGGGACGCCGTGCCGGCCCGCCAGCGCGCGGACCGCGGCGAGGTCCTCCGGCCGCACGGTCAGGACGATGCGCGCCGGGCTCTCGCCGAACAGCGCGACGGCCGGCGCGCTGGGCACGGGGACCCGGAACCGGCCACCCCGGCCACCCCAGATCGCCATCTCCGCGAGCGCGACCGCGAGCCCGCCCGCGCTGACGTCCTGGGCCGCCGTGACGTTGCGCGCCGCGATCGCGTCGCGGACCAGGGCCTGGACGGCGGCCTCGGCAGCGAGATCGAGGCCCGGCAGGTCATCCTCGGCAGCCAGCCCCGCGACCGCCGCGTAGGCGCTCCCGCCCAGCCCCGGCCCTCCCGCGCCCGCGAGAAGGGCGACGTCGCCGTCCGCCGCGAACGCCGGCGCCACGAGCATCGCCACGTCATCCAGGAGGCCCACGACGCCGATCTCGGGCGTCGGCGCGATCGCCGACCCTGGCGCCTCGTTGTAGAGCGACACGTTGCCGCCCGTCACCGGGAGGCCCAGCGCCCGGCAAGCGTCGCCCATGCCGCGGACCGCCTCCCGGAGCTGCCAGAACGACTCGGGCCGCGTCGGGTCGCCGAAGTTCAGGCAGTTCGTGATGCCGAGCGGCCGGGCGCCCGTGACCGAGACGTTCCGGGCCGCCTCGGCGACGGAGAGCGCGGCGCCCAGGTACGGGTCGAGCGCGCTGACCGCCTCGTTTCCGTCGGTGGTCGCCACCAGCGCTCGCCGGGTTCCCTTGACGCGGAGGACGGCCGCCCCGTGCCCTGCCGCGCCGACCGTGTTCGTGCCGACGTGCCGGTCGTACTGCTCGGCGACCCACGCCCGCGAGGCAAGGTTCGGGCTGCCGAGGAGCCCGAGCAGGACGGCGCCCGGGTCGGTGCCGCCTTCCGGCAGCATGTCGGCGGCAGTCTCCGCGATTCCCGGCGCCGGGGCCGCCCGCCGGCGCGGAGGCGGTGCGGCGAGCCGGTCGAACACGATCGCCTCGGACGCGAGCGCCCGGGCCGGGATCCGCGCCAGCTCGCGGGCCCCCGGATTCGGCAATCCATCGGGTGCGAGGCCGCCCTCGACCACGGCGATGTCCCCGTCGTCGGTGACCCGGCCGATCACCATGCACGGGATCCCCCACCGTTCGCAGATCGACGCGATCTGCGGCAGCCGTTCCGGCCGCGCGATGACGACCATCCGCTCCTGCGACTCGCTGATCATGACCTCGAACGGCGCCATGCCCGGCTCCCGGCGCGGAATCGCGTCCAGGTCCACCCGGATGCCGGTCCCCGCGCGGTCCGCGGTCTCCGAGACGCCGCAGGTGATGCCGGCCGCACCGAGGTCGGAGAGGCCCTCGGCGAGGCCCGCCGCGAGGATCTCCAGGGTCGCCTCGATGAGCAGCTTCTCCGCGAACGGGTCGCCGACCTGGACCGCCGGCCGCTTCGAGGGACCCTGGGCGCCGAACGTCGCCGAGGCGAGGATCGACGCGCCGCCGATGCCGTCGCGTCCGGTCGCCGACCCATACAGGATCACGAGGTTCCCGGGGCCCGGCGCGGCCGCGCGCACGATCGCGTCCTCGCGCACCAGCCCGATGGCCATCACGTTCACGAGCGGGTTGCCCTGGTAGGACGGGTCGAAGACCAGCTCGCCGCCCACCGTCGGGACGCCAACGCAGTTGCCGTAGCCGCCGACGCCCCGAACGACCCCATTGACGAGGTGCCGCGTCCGGGCGTCTGCCGGATCGCCGAACCGGAGCGCGTCGAGGACAGCGATCGGTCGGGCGCCCATCGCGAAGATGTCGCGCAGGATGCCGCCGACCCCGGTGGCCGCGCCCTGGTACGGCTCGACCGCCGACGGGTGGTTGTGCGACTCGATCTTGAAGGCAACCGCCCAGCCGTCCCCGATCCGCATGACGCCGGCGTTCTCACCGGGACCGGCGACCACGTCGGCGCCGCCGGTCGGCAGCGTCCGCAGGAGGGGCCTGCTGCTCTTGTAGGAGCAGTGCTCGCTCCACATGACGCTGAACATCGCGAGCTCGAGGTCATTGGGACGGCGGCCGAGCCTTCGCTCGATCTCGACGAGCTCCCCGTCGGTCAGGCCCAGCGCGCGGTGGAGCGGCGCCGCGGAAACGACCGGAGCGAGATCCGCGCTCACCCGGCCACCGCGTGCGGGCTGGTGCCGGCGCGCTCGCCCGCCGATTCGACGAGCGATCGCAGGACCAGCATCCCGTCCTCCGAGCCCAGCAGCGCGTCGGCGGCACGTTCGGGGTGCGGCATGAGGCCGGCCACGTTTCCGGCGGCGTTGATGACGCCGGCGATCGCCCGGAGCGACCCGTTCGGGTTCGCCCGGTCCCCGGCCGGAGCCGGGGTCCCTGCGTCGTCCACGTAGCGGAAGAGGATTCGGCCGTCCCGCTCGAGCCCATCGAGCGTGGCCGCGTCGGCGTAGTAGCAGCCCTCGCCGTGGGCAACCGGCATGCGGAGCACGCCGCCACCCCGCACCCGGTGGGTGAAGGCGGTGTCCACCCGCTCGGCGCGGATGGTGATGTCGCGACAGACGAAGCGAAGCGATCGGTTGCGCAGCAGCGCGCCCGGGAGGAGACCTGCCTCGGCCAGGACCTGGAAGCCGTTGCAGATGCCGAGCACGAGGCCGCCGGCCGCGGCGTAGCCGGCCACGGCCCGCATCACCGGGCTGAAGCGGGCGATGGCGCCGGCGCGGAGGTAGTCGCCATATGCGAAGCCGCCGGGCAGGACGACTGCGTCCACGCCCTGGAGGTCGGCGCTCTCGTGCCACAGCTGGACGGGCTCGGCGCCCGCCGTTGCGAGCGCCCACGCCGTGTCCGCGTCGCAGTTCGAGCCAGGAAAGACGACGACACCGACCCGGACGCTCACCCGCCCGGCCCGGAACGCGCCGCCGAGATGGCGCCGAGCGCCTCGATCGCGTACTGCTCGATCAGGGGGTTGCAGAGAAGCTCCCGGGCGAGCTCGTCGACGACGACGCGGGCGGCGGCGGCGTCCGGCGCGTCGACGGCGAGCTCCACGCGGCGGCCGACGCGGACCTCCCCGATCCCCGCCAGCCCAAGGTGCGGCAGGCTCCGCTCCACGGCGCGACCCTGCGGGTCGAGAATCCCGTCCTTGGGGAGCACGTTGACCGCGAATCGGAAGCGGGCGGCGACGACCTCGGCACTCATGGGGCGATGACGTCCTCCTCGAGATAGCGGGCAAAGGTCGCCCCGGTGATCCGTTCGAACGCCTCGATGTAGCGCGCGCGGGTCCCGGATACCACGCCGTCCGGGAGCGCCGGGCCCGGGTCCGTCCTGTCCCACGCCGACCGGTCCAGCCAGTCGCGGACATACTGCTTGTCGAACGAGGCCTGCGGACCGCCGGGCGCGTACGCGGCCGCGTCCCAGAAGCGCGACGAGTCCGGGGTGAGGACCTCGTCCGCGAGGACGAGCGTCCCGTCACCCGCCAGGCCCATCTCGAGCTTCGTGTCCGCGAGGAGGATCCCCGCCCGCGCGCAGGCTGCGGCCGCGTGCGCGTAGAGGCGCAGCGCGACGGCGCGAACCCGCTCGGCGAGCTCGCCGGCATCGCGCCCCGGCGCTGCCAGGAGATCGACCAGGGTGTCGAACGAGATCGGCTCGTCGTGGCCGGACTCCGCCTTCGTGGAGGGCGTGAAGATGGGCGCCGGCAGCCGGTCGCCCTCCCGCAGGCCGGGTTCAAGCCGGATCCCGGAGACCGCGCCCGTCGCCGCGTAGTCCTTCCAGCCCCCGCCAGCGAGATAGCCTCGGACGACTATCTCGACCGGGAGCATGTCGAGGCGCCGACAGAGCAGCATTCGGCCGCGCAGCTCGGCGGCCCGCCCGGCCCACCGCGGCGGGAGCGACCCGGGCTCGGTGGCGAGGAGGTGGTTCGGCACGATCCGGGCCGTTTCCGCGAACCAGAACCGCGACAGACCGGTCAGCACCTTCCCCTTGTCGGGAATCTGGGTCGGCAGGACCACGTCGTAGGCGGAGAGCCGGTCGGAGGCGACGAGGAGCAGGCGGTCCGCATCCACGGCGTACAGGTCGCGGACCTTGCCCGCGCGGAT
Source organism: uncultured Chloroflexia bacterium (assembly GCA_963734535.1). Lineage (GTDB taxonomy): Bacteria > Chloroflexota > Limnocylindria > Limnocylindrales > CSP1-4 > CTSoil-043. Next base: position 218,734 of record CAVTHS010000010.1, read on the forward strand.
GAATGCCGCAGCGGTGGAGGTCCCGGTCGCCGTCAACGCACGATCCCCGGGTCGATGGCGTCGAGGCGCGCGATGATCGTCGGCACGTGGACCAGGAAGCCGGTGTCGTCGAAACAGGCGTCAAGGCTCGCCAGGGTCAGGCGCGGCGCCACGCTCGCGTCTGTTGCCAGGAGGTCTCGCAGCGGGCGTCGCTCGTCGGCGGCCCGGAGGGCGTTCCGCTGGATGATCGCGTATGCCTCCTCGCGCGAGAGGCCGCCCTCCTCGACCAGCGCGACCAGGACGCGTGACGACGCGTGAAGGCCGAGCCCGCGCTCGATGTTCTCGCGCATGCGCTCCGGCCGCACGACGAGGCCCTCCACCAGCCCCGTCATCTTCGCCAGCATGTAGTCGAGGAGGATCGTTGCGTCCGGAAGGAGCACCCGCTCGGCGCTGCTGTGGCTGATGTCGCGCTCGTGCCAGAGCGGCTGGTTCTCGAACGCGGCGCCCGCGTAGCCGCGCAGGAGCCGCGCCAGTCCTGCGATCCGCTCGCACAGGATCGGGTTGCGCTTGTGCGGCATCGCCGAGCTGCCCTTCTGCCCGGCCCGGAACGGCTCCATCAGCTCGCCGATCTCGGTGTGCTGGAGATTCCGGACCTCGGTGGCGAATCGTTCGAGAGATCCGCCGGCGATCGCGATGGCGGCCATGACCGCGGCGTGGCGGTCACGCTGGACGATCTGGGTGCTCACGGGGTCGGCGGCAAGCCCGAGATCGGCGAGGACCTCGGCCTCGAGGTCCGGGGCGAGCAGGCTGTACGTCCCGACCGGTCCAGAGATCTTGCCCGTCGCGATGTCGTCGAAGGCACGCGCGAGGCGCGCACGATCGCGATCGAGCTCGAAGGCCCAGCCGGCCAGCTTGAGCCCCAGGGTCGTGGGCTCGGCATGGACGGAGTGGGTCCTGCCCATCATCACGGTGCCGGCCTCGGCCCGGGCGCGGGCGACGAGTGCGGCGAGGAGCCGGTCGGCGCCACCCAGCAGGAGCGCGCCTGCGGCACGGAGCTGGAGCGCCAGCCCGGTGTCCACGACGTCGCTGCTCGTGAGGCCGAGGTGGAGGTAGCGGCCTTCCGGGCCGACCGATTCCGCGACCTGGCTCACGAAGGCGATGACGTCGTGGTCGGTGGTCCGCTCGATCTCGGCGATCCGATCGACGTCCACGCGGGCCCGCCGCTCGATGGCCGCGTTCGCCTCGGCCGGCACCGTGCCGCGGGCGACCTGGGCCCTTGCCACGGCCAGCTCCACGCGGAGCATGGCCGCGAAGCGCGCCTCCTCGGACCACACCGCGCCCATCTCGGCGCGGGTGTAGCGGCGGATCACCGGGCCGTCCCCGTCGTGACGGGCACGGTCGCGCGCCGGGTCGGCGCCGCGGCTGCGATGTCGTGGCGGCGCTGGAGCCCGTCGAAGTGGATCGCGTCCACGGCGCGCTCCGCGGCGGCCCGCGCCGACGTGAGGTCCGAGCCCAGGCCCACCACCGTGAGCACGCGCCCTCCCGTCACTCGCCAAGTCCCATCGGCATCGCAGGCCGTCCCCGCGTGGAAGACACGCCCGCCGCGGGCGCTCGCCTCCGCGAGCCCCGAGATCATATCGCCCGACCGGGGTGCAGCGGGGTACCCGGCGGCCGCGACCACGATTCCGACGGCCGCCTCCGGCGTCGACGGGAGGAGCCGGCCCGCGAGGCCGGCCTCCGCGGCGGCCGATGCCAGGCGACCCTCCGCGGCCGCAAGCAGGAGCGGCGCGAGCGGTGCCGCGCAGCGCGGCAGGATCACCTGGGATTCCGGGTCGCCGAACCGCGCGTTGCACTCGAGCAGCGCCGGGCCGTCCGCCGTCATGATCAGCCCCGCGTAGAGGGCGCCCCGGAAGGGCGCGCCGAGTCGGGCGAGCTCGGCGAGGATCGGGACGTGGAACGACTCCACGATTCCGGCCACGTCCGCATCGGGCAGATCCGGGAGCGGGCTGTACGCCCCCATCCCGCCGGTGTTCGGCCCCGTGTCGCCGTCCGCGAGCCGCTTGTGATCGCGGGCGGCGGGCAGGGCAAGGGCCGCCGTCTCGTCCGCCAGCACGATGACGCTCGCTTCCGGCCCGCGAAGGCGCTCCTCCACCACGACGCGCGGGACCCCTGGCGCCTCCCGGCCGGCGTCGAGGAGGATCGCGTCGAGGGCCGCCGTTGCCTCGTCGAGCGTGTCGCAGACGGTGACGCCCTTGCCCGCGGCGAGGCCGTCCGCCTTGACCACGATCCCGCGCCCGGCGGCATCGAGGGCGGCCGCGAAGGCCACCGCGGGGCCGAGCGCGGCGAATGCGCCGGCCTGCGCCATCCGCACCCCGGCAGCGTCCGCCACCGCGTGACAGAAGGCCTTCGAGCTCTCGATCCGGGCCGCAGCCGCGGTCGGGCCGAACGTCGGGATCCCGGCAGCCACGAGCGCATCTGCCACGCCTGCGGCAAGCGGCGCCTCGGGGCCGACCACCGCGAGGTCCACGCGCGCCGTGATGGCGGCTGTCACCACGGCGGCAGGATCGAGCGGATCACCGGCTACGATCGATACGCCGGAAACGCTCGCGATCCCGTCGCTGCCGGGGAACGCGACGATCGACTCGACCCCGGGCTCCCCGGCGAGCTGGACGGCAAGCGCATGCTCGCGGCCGCCCCCGCCGACCAGCAGGATCCGGCGTGGCGTGCGCGCGGGGCCCATCAGGCCCGGCCGGCCGCGAGCGGGCGGTCGTCGAGCATCACCGTCTGGGTCCGCTCGGGCCCGACGGAGACGAGCGTGATCGGGACGCCGGCCAGCGCGGCGAGCGCTGCGACATAGGCCCGTGCGTTCGGCGGGAGGTCATCGGGTGTGCGGGCCGCGTGGATCTCCTCGTGCCAGCCCGCGAACGTCTCGTAGACCGGCACCGCGCGGGCCACCTCCTCGGCCGAGGCGGGCCAGCGCTCGACGCGCCGGCCGTCGATGTCGTAGGCGACGCAGAGACGGATCTCGTCGATTCCGGAGAGGATGTCCAGCTTGTTGAGGATGATGCTGCTGACGCTGTTGACATCGACCGCGTACCGGAGCGGGACCGCGTCGAACCACCCGACGCGCCGGCGCCGGCCGGTTGTCGTCCCGAACTCGTGGCCCCGCATGGCGATCCCCTCGCCGACGGCGTCGAGGAGCTCGGTCGGGTACGGGCCGGCGCCCACCCGCGTCGTGTAGGCCTTCATGATGCCGATCACCGCCGAGACCTGGAGCGGGCCGACGCCCCCGCCAGTGCAGGCGCCCCCGGCGACCGGGTTTGACGACGTCACGAACGGGTAGGACCCATGGTCGAGGTCGAGCAGCGTTCCCTGCGCGCCCTCGAGGAGCACGTGGTCGCCGGCCCGGAGCGCGTCCTGCACGAGCGTCGTCGTGTCCGCGATCTGCCCGCGGAGGCGCACGCCCCAGCTGAGGCCGGCCTCGACCAGCGCCTCGACGGCGAACGGGCGGCCCTTCTCACCGAGCTGGGCAAGCCAGGCGTTCTTGTCGGGGACGAGGCGCTCGAGCTTGCGCCGGAGCGCGGGCTCGTCGAGGAGGTCCTCCATCCGGAGCCCGACCCGGGAGGCCCGGTCCGCGTATGCCGGACCGATTCCACGATTCGTCGTGCCGATCCCGTCGCGGCCGAGGCGCGCCTCGGAGGCTCGGTCCTCCGCAACGTGGTAGGGCATGATCACGTGGCAGGCGTGCGAGACGCGGACGCGGCTCGTATCCACGCCCCGCGCCGTGAGGGCGTCGAGCTCGCCGATCAGGGTGGCCGGGTTGACGACGACCCCCGGGCCGATCAGCGGCACGATGTGGGGGTAGAGCACGCCACTCGGCACGAGGTGGAGCTTGAAGACCTCCGAGCCCAGCACGATCGTGTGGCCCGCGTTGTCGCCGCCCTGGTAGCGGACGACCCAGCTGACCTGCCCGGACAGGAAGTCGGTTGCCTTGCCCTTCCCCTCGTCGCCCCACTGGAGGCCGACGATCACCGTGGCCGGCATGGCTGCTCCCCCGCGGAACCGGCCTTCGGGCAACAAAAAAGGCCCTCGGCGCGCGCGCCGGGGACCTGCCGGGTAGCCCCTCCCGCCCGGACGGCACCGCAGGCGCGGTGCCCGGCAGGGCACGAAGCCACTCGGATCATGGGGTGACCGAGATGCCAGCCTCGGACAATCGCTCGCTCCTTCGGGGGGGCCGGACGGCCCACGGCGTCGGGACCCGGGGAGTATACCAGCCGGCGTCCGGGGCACCCAGGGTCCTCTCGCCCGCAGCGTCCGTTTGGGTCCCCGGGTCCGGCGGCGCGCGGCTTCCGCCGGTGCCTCCGCACGTGCCTCGCCCGGCCTGTGGCCTCTTGGCGGGTGCCTGGGCCGGCGGCCGCGACCGGGACTTCCGGCGCCCGGCGGAGTACCTTCGGTACGGGCGATTCGGCCTGTCCCGAGGGCTACGGTAGCAGGGTGATACGCGCCCTCAGCGGGTTGGGGTTGCTGGCTCCAATTGCCTTCCTGGCCCTTGCGCTCCTTCTGAGCCCCGGGGGTCCCTTCCTGACGGCTGGCCCCGCGGCGGTTGTCCTCGTGGCTGCGGCCGTCCTCGGCGCCAGCGTCACCGCGGCGATCGCGAGCATCTGGATCCGGGCGCACGTGATCCCGGTCGTGAACGCAGCGGAACGCCTCGCGGCGGGCGAGCTCACGACCCTCGTGCCGGCGCAGAACAGCGGCCTCGACGGCAGGCTGGGGCGTGCCGTCGCCCAGCTCGGCGCAACCCTCGCGACGACGCATGATGCGGCAACCGTCGACCGCCTGACCGGGATCGCCAATCGCCCGGCCCTCCTCGGCATGCTCTTCGGGGAGGTCGAGCGGGGGGCGCGCTACAACAGGCCGCTCTCCGTTGGCTTCGTCGACATCGACCTCTTCAAGGTGGTCAACGACTCCCACGGCCACCACGCGGGCGACCTCGTCCTCCGGGGCGTGGCCGACGTGCTGCGGACGAACCTCCGCGCCACCGACATGCTCGGCCGGTATGGTGGCGAGGAGTTCATGCTCATCCTCCCCGAGACCGACGTGGAGGATGCCGCCTCGCTCTCCGAGAAGCTGCGCCTCCTCGTCGGGGGCACGCACTTCAGGATCGACGATGACCTGACCGTGGACGTGACCGTGTCGATCGGGGTCGCCGGCGGAGTGGGGGGCAACCTCCACATCGACGAGCTCGTCCGGGACGCGGACGCCGCGATGTACTCGGCGAAGTCGCTCGGGCGCAACCAGGTCTACGTGTTCTCGGAGCCCAACGACGATGCCCGCATCCCCCGCGCGCCGATCTCCAGCGACGGCAGGGCGCGTGCGTCCGACGTCGCGCAGCTCGCGCGCCTGGCTGCCGAGCAGGCCCTCATCACGACCCTCACCCCCTATCCGAACCATCGGGGGCACGCCTCGGCGCTGATCGCCACGCTGTCGGTCGGGATGGCCCGCCGCCTGGGTCTGCCCGACGCGGAGGTCGACCGCGTCCGCCTCGCAGCCCTGCTCCACGACGTCGGCAAGCTGGCGCTTCCCGAGGAGATCCTCGAGAAGCCGTCCGCCCTCACCGCCGTGGAATGGCAATCCGTCGTCCAGCACCCGCGCATCGGCCAGGTGATCCTGGAACAGGCGTCCGTGCTCCGTGACGCGGTGCCGATCGTGCTCCACCATCACGAGCGATTCGGTGGGCACGGCTATCCCTACGGGCTGCGTGGGCTCGAGATCCCCCTCGGGGCGCGGATCGTGGCCCTCGCGGATGCCTACGACGCGATGACCGCGGACCGCCCGTACAAGCGCGCGATGTCCCACGCGCAGGCGATCCGCGAGATCCAGCGCCACGCGGGAACACAGTTCGATCCCGACGTGGTCACGGTATTCTGCGATCTCTACTCGGCGGAGCGGCCGGTCGCGGACCTCGCGATCGTCCGAGGGATCATGGCGCCGACGCCATCCGCACGCCGGGCCGGCCATCCGATCCACGCCGCGAGCTGACAGGACGGACCCAGGCCCGTGCCGTCCGGGGAGTGGCGTCCCCCGGGTTGAGCCGCGCGCCGCGTCCCCGGGCCGATAAGGGAGCGTGCAGCGCCGGGTGCGCTCCGGGTGATCGGCGCCTGCGAGGATGCGCGTCACGGCGGGCCCGACCGATCGTCCATCCGGACCCGCCGCCCGCCCGTCGAGTCGCCCGCCGCGCGAACGCAGGGCCGGACCGCGGAATCGGCCGGCCAGGAGGGATCGGATCGATGAACAAGGTTCTGCTCACCGGACGTCTCACGCGCGACCCTGAGCTGCGCGTGCTCGCGAGCGGCAAGAACGTCACGACGTTCTCCGTCGCGACGAACGAGTACGTCGGCAACGGCAAGGAGAAGGCAGAGTTCCACTCCGTGGTCACGTGGGACCGGCTCGCCGACATCTGTGCCAGCTACCTCGGCAAGGGCATGACCGTCGCCCTCGAGGGCCGCATCCAGACCCGGCAGTGGGATGACGATCGCGGCACGCATCATTGGAAGACCGAGATCGTGGCGAACGCCGTGGAGATGCTCTCCGGCCGGCGGAAGAAGGACTACGCGGCGGACGCGCTCGCCGTCCAGGCGAACGGGCTCGGCGTCCAGCCGGCCGGCCAGGCCGACGACGACGAGGACGACGACGCGGAGCCGAGCGTCGCACCCGGCGATCCTGAGCCCGAGGCGGCCGTCCTCGTCGCCTGACCGAGCACGCTCCGGCCGCGACGGGCGCCGTCCTCCCCTCCGGCGCCCGTCGCGTTGCCACTCGCGGGAGACACGCGCTGCCACGGTCGGCCGTGCCGGCCGCAGGATCCATCCGGGACTGTCGGACGGATGAGCAGCCGCTGAATAGCCTCCATTTCTTGACAGCCTCAGTAAGGTGAGTCCTCATGGAACTCCTGAGCGCCGGGGGCTGGGAGCTCTTCCTGCTGGCCCTCGTTGGCGTCACTGCCCTCGCGACACTCGCCGGGATCGGCGTCGGAGTCATCCTCAAGAGCCGAGGACCACTGGCCTAGCATCGGCATCGACTGTCGGCGTCGCGTGCGTCGTGGCGGAATCGGGTATGGTATGGTGGCGACGGCCAGGTCTTCACGATCAAACGGCTGACCACCGGCGTGACCGCAGAAAGGGCGATGGGCCAACCAAAAGGATGGCGGCACGGCAGGCGTAGGAGAGACTTCTTCTACCGTGGTGGTGCTGGGAGGTCCATTGCTGTCGGACGTGCATCACGGGGACCGGCTCGGCTGCGCACAGCGGGCAGTCATCGTCGCACCCCGCGGGCCGTGCAGCCCCGGAGCGATCCGGGTCCCTATTCGACGGATCCGGCGTCCGGCGCGTCGTACAGGCGCCGTCGCGGCAGCCCTGTCGCGGCGGCCACCCGGCGCGCCGCCTCGCCCCGGGCGAGGCCGCCGGCCACGAGGCGGGTCACCTCGACTCTTGCTGCCCTGACCTCCTCCGGGATTCCCTCCGTGGCGATGGTGCCCGCCGGCTGCCCCGAGCCAACCGGTCGCGGCCGCTCGGCCGGCCGCTGGCCGATCACGATGACGATCTCGCCGCGCCCATCGATCCGGCCAGCCGCGGCAGTCTCGGACAGGGAGCCGAGGCTGCCCCGCAGGGTCTCCTCGTGGAGCTTGGTGAGCTCGCGACAGACCGCTGCCGGTCGATCGGCGCCGCAGGTGGCAGCCAGATCGGTCAGGGTCGCCGCGAGACGGCCGGGAGCCTCGAAGAGCACGGCAGTGCGCTCGTCCGCGGCCAGCCGGTCGAGCCGCTCGCGCCGTTCGCGCCCGCGTCGCGGGAGGAAGCCCTCGAAGCTCCAGCGCGGCCCCGCGATCCCCGATGCCACCAACCCGGCAAGGACGGCCGACGCCCCCGGGATCGGGATGACGCGGCCGCCGTCGGCCGCCCAGGCCGCGACGAGGCCGGCGCCCGGGTCCGAGACGAGCGGCGTGCCCGCGTCGGTGACGAGCGCAAGGTCGCGCCCCGCCTGCAGGTGCGCCAGGAGCCCGGGGATCGTCGCCTCCTCGTTGCGGGCGTGGTGCGGCACGAGGTGGGTGGTGATCCCGTGGCGAGCGAAGAGGCGGCGCGTGATGCGGGTGTCCTCCGCTGCGACGAGCGGCACCGCCCGGAGGACCTCGAGCGATCGCAGGGTCACGTCGCCGAGGTTGCCGATCGGCGTCGCGACAACATAGAGCATGCCCCGCCCGCCCCCGGGAACACCTGCGCCCACGGCGGCCTCGACCTCCTGGCCGGTGGCGCGACGTCCCGCGCGTCCCGGCCGGTCCGCGTCCGGGCTCACTGCCGCGCCGAGCCGGGCCTGCGGCGCGGGTAGAGGTAGTCGACGCCCGGCGTCCGGGGCCCCAGCTTCGCGACGGGTGGGACCTGGCGCTTGAACTCGGATGTCGCGACCATCCGCCCGATCCGATCGACGAGGGCCGGCTCGAACCCCATCGTCGCGAGCTCCTCGTCGTTCCGGCGCTTGTCGATCATCCAGTAGAGCAGCCGATCGAGCAACGGGTAGCTGAAGCCCGCCTCGGCCTCGTCCGTCTGGCCGGGCCACAGATCCGCCGAGGGCGCCTTGCGGATGATCGCGTCGGGAACCCCGATCGCGACGGAGAGCTGTCGCACCTGGCTCTTGTAGAGGTCCCCGATCGGGTTGAACGCGCATGCGCTGTCGCCGAACAGCGTCGTGTAGCCGATCAGCGTCTCCGTCTTGTTGCCGGTCCCGACGACCAGGCCCCGCCACGTGACCGACCGGTCGTACAGCACGAGCATCCTCGCCCGCGCCATCGCGTTCCCCCGCCGGAGAGGCGAGGCCTCGAGGGCATCCGGTCCGCCCGTGCCCGGTACTCCGTCGTGCCCGAAGTACCCATCCACGAGCGGCGTGATCTCGATGAGCTCGCTGGCACAGCCGAGCCTCCGGACGACCTCCTCGGCGTCGCCCCGCGACGCGGGCGAGGACGCCCGGTACGGGAGCAGCACGCACAGCAGCCGGTCCGCCCCGATCGCCTCGGCGACGAGAAACGCGACGAGCGCCGAGTCGATTCCGCCCGAGAGCCCGACGACCGCCCGCTCGAAGCCCGCCTGCCGGAGCTGCGCACGGACGAAGGCCGTGATCACGCGACGCGCGACGCCGGTATCGATCGCGAGCTCCGCGGGGAGCTCGAACAGCGGGGGCATCGGGTCACCCGGCTGGGCCGGTGCCATCAGGCTTCGACCCTCATCGCGCGGCTGGGGCGGTGGTGCCGTCCTCGGCGAGGCCGGCCCGTTCGGCGACGATTCGGCCGAGCTCGCGCACGAGCAGCTCCGGCCGCTCGTCGCGCAGGAGCGGCAGGCCGATCCGCTCGCGTCGGATGCCGGCCAGCTCGACGTCGGCGAGGACGAGCGCCTCCTCGTAGAGCGGCGCTTCGACGATCACGTCCCCGGTCGGACCCAGGACCATCGAGCCGCCCCAGAACGAGACCGACTCGTCCACCCCGACCCGGTTGCAGAAGACGACGACGCTCGTCGTGAGCTGGGCGTAGGTGCGCAGGAGCGTTCGCCAGGAGACCGCGGTCCCGAGGCCGCCGGCGTTCACGGCCGCGACATCACGGCCAGGCGACGACGCCACGTTGACCAGGACCTGGGCGCCGTCGAGCGCAAGGAGCACGGGCACCCCGAGGTGCCAGAAGTCCTCGCAGATCGCGAGCCCGATGCCGACCCCGAGGCGCGACGGCGACGCTCGCAGCGCATCGCCCGCCGCGAAGAAGCGCCGCTCGTCGAAGAGCCCGTAGGTCGGCAGGTACAGCTTGCGCTGGACGTGGCGGACGGCGCCATCCTCGAGGAGCGCGGCGGCGATGAAGAGCCGGTGGTCGGTCGACTCCTCGACGAAGCTCACGACCGCGGAGCATCCGGCCGTCTCCGAGGCGAGCGCCATGAGGCGCGGATCGTCGACCGCCATCGCGACCTCCGCTGCAAGGTCCTGCAGGTGGTAGCCCGTCAGGCCCAGCTCGGGGAAGACGACGAGCCCGGCCCCGGCGGCGCGCGCCTCGATGAGCAGCTCGCGGTGACGGGCGAGATTCGCGTCGAGGAGACCGAGCTCCGGCGCGAGCTGGGCGAGGGCGATTCGAAGCGACTGCACGTCCCGAGTCTACCGCCGGCGGGTGGCGGCAAAGGTGCGCGGGAGCACCCGGCGCCCCGGTCCCGGTGCAGTCAGGCGGGCCGGCCGGCCCGGCCGCGCGATGAACTGGCGGATCGCGGCCTGCCGGTGCTAGGCTTCGGCGATCTCGGCTCGCGGCGGCTCGCCCGAGCCCAGGGTTTCTGCGCCCGTGCCGTCATGGATTCGACGGCCGACGGGCCGCACTGAGGAGGAGAAGGAGGGAGCATGTCCCGAACCCCGAGGCGATCGCCGCTGCTCGCGCTGCTGGCGGCGGCCGGGATCCTCGTCGCCGCCTGTGGCGGCGCGGCAACGCCATCCCCGGCCGCGTCTGCGGCCGCATCCGCCGCCGCATCCACGGCCGCGTCCGTGGCGCCGTCCGCCGCCCCGAGCGCCGAGGCATTCACGCCGATGGTGTATCCGAGCACGGGCACCGTCGACTGCACGGCCAAGACGTTCGACGGCAAGGCCTACAACGGCGAGATCAAGGCCATCAAGGCCCTCGACGCGAAGACGGTCGAGTTCGACCTCTGCGTGCCGGATGTCGCGTTCCTCTCGAAGGTCGCGTTCAGCTCGTTCGCGATCAATGACACGGCCTACCTCGCCGCGCACGTGCCGGACGGCTCGATCGTCCAGCAGCCGAACGGCACCGGGCCGTACATGCTCAAGGAGTGGGTGAAGGGCGACCACATCACGCTCGTTGCCAATCCCAACTGGACCGGCACGCCGCCCATGTCCCCGACCGTCGTGGTCAAGTGGAGCGCCGAGGCAGCCCAGCGGCTCGTCGAGCTCCAGTCCGGCAACGTGGACGGGATCGACAACGTCGGTACCACCGACTTCGCGACGGTCTCGGCCGATCCGACGCTCAAGCTCTACCCGCGCGAGGGCCTCAACACCCTCTACCTCGGCATGAACGTCGCCGACAAGCCGTGGGACAACGAGAAGGTCCGCCAGGCCATCGCCATGGGGATCGACCGCGCCCAGATCGTCAAGAACTTCTACCCGGGCGGCTCGACGGTCGCCGACTACTTCACGCCGTGCGCGATCCCGAACGGGTGCGTCGGCGATCCCTGGTATACGTTCGACCCGGTTGCCGCCAAGAAGCTGCTCGCTGAAGCCGGCTTCCCGAATGGCTTCACCACCAAGGTCCAGCTGCGTGACGCGGTCCGCGGGTACCTGCCGCAGCCGAAGATCATCGCGCAGGAGATCCAGTCCCAGCTCAAGAAGAACCTCAACATCACCGCGACGATCGACGTCCAGGAGTCGACGACCTACATCGACAACTCCGACGCGGGCAAGCTCGACGGCCTCTTCCTCCTGGGCTGGGGCGTCGACTATCCCGACCAGACGGACTTCGTCGACTATCACTTCGCCGGCGGCACCAAGGCCTTCGGGCCCCTCTTCCCCGACCTCGTCGCCGCCATCAAGAAGGCCGCCCAGGGTGCCTCCGATGCAGCCCGGCAGCCCGACTACGTGACGGTCAACAACATCATCAAGCAGCACGTTCCGATGGTCCCGATCGCGCACGGCGGTTCGGCCACGGCGTTCCGGGCTGACGTCGAGGGCGCGCACAGCTCCCCGCTGACGAGCGAGGTCTTCGCCGTCATGAAGCCGGGCGACCGCTCCCAGCTCGTGTTCTCCCAGAATGCCGAGCCCGGTGGGCTCTACTGCGCCGATGAGAGCGACGGCGAGTCGCTCCGCGTCTGCGAGCAGATCACCCAGGGCCTCTACGGTTACAAGGTTGCCGGCACGGCCGTCGAGCCTGCGCTCGCGAAGCAGTGCACGCCGAGTGCCGACCTCATGACCTGGACGTGCGACCTCCAGGAGAACGTCAAGTTCGCCGATGGCTCCACCTTCGATGCGAACGACGTGGTCCTGAGCTTCGCCGTCCAGTGGGATGCCGCCAATCCGCTCCACAAGGGACGGACCAGCGACTTCTCGTACTGGGCCGGCCTCTTCGGTGGCTTCCTGAACCCACCCGCCCAGTAGCCAATCCCGACCCGGCAACCGACCGAGGGGCGCCCATCACGGCGCCCCTCGGTCGCATCCATCCCCGAAGCCAGGGGCACGTGAACACCCTGTGACGCGCTTCATCATCCGACGCCTCCTCATGAGCATCCCGGTGCTCCTGGGGGTCGTCATCCTCGTCTTCATCCTCGCCCGCATCATCCCGGGCGACCCGTGCCGGGCCGCGCTCGGCGAGCGGGCGACGGACGCGATCTGCAACGCGTTCAACGTGCGCTACGGCCTGGACCAGCCGATCCCGATCCAATTCCTGACGTACATCGGGAACGTCGCCACGGGTGACCTCGGTGATTCGATCAGGTTCGGGCGACCGGTCTCCCAGATCCTCGTGGAACGGCTCCCCGTCACGCTGGAGCTGACCGTCTATGCGCTGATCTTTGCCGCGATCTTCGGGATCCTCCTCGGCCGACTCTCGGCGGTCCGCCGCAACTCGCCGATCGACGTCGCCACCATGGTCGTCGCAAACCTCGGCGTCTCGATCCCGGTCTTCGTCCTGGGCCTGATCTTCGCCTACCTCTTCGCGGTGGTTCTCAAGGGGACGCCTCTCGCGCTGCCGCCGTCGGGGCGCCTGACGCCGGGCGTGGACGTCGTCCCCCTCGCGAAGGCCTGGGGACTCACCGCCCTCGGCGGACCGCCCCGGGTGGTGCTCGACTTCGTCTCGAACATCAACACCCTGAACGCGGTCCTGACCCTGAACGGGAGCCTGCTCGTCGACACGCTGCGGCACATGATCCTTCCCGCCGTCGCCCTCGGCACGATCCCGATGGCGATCATCGCCCGGATGACCCGTTCCAGCCTGCTCGACGTCCTGGGCCTCGACTACATCCGGACGGCGCGGGCCAAAGGGGTCCGGGAACGGGATGTCGTCGCCAGGCACGGGATGCGCAACGCGCTCCTGCCCGTCGTGACCGTGATCGGGCTCTCGCTCGGCGGGCTCCTGTCCGGCGCCGTCCTCACGGAGACGATCTTCAACCTGGCGGGGATCGGCCGGACGATCACGGAGGCGATCCAGGGCCGGGACTACATCATCATCCAGGGCGTGGTGATCATCGTCGCGATCATCTACATCGTCGTGAACCTGGTCGTGGACATCTCGTACGCGCTCCTGGATCCGCGGATCCGACTGACGTGAGCTCCGGCCGATGACGATGCAGGTCGAACCGTTCAACGCGCAGATCGCCGACCCATTGGCGAACCAGAAGCCGGTCAGCCTGCTCCGAGACACCCTGCGCAACATCCTGCGACAGCGCTCGGCGATCGTCGGCCTGACCGTGCTTGCGCTCCTCGTGCTCGTCGCGATCTTCGCCGGGGTCATCGCCCCGTTCGATCCCACCCAGGTGCTGCTCGGCGTCGAGGATTCCGCCGTTCCACGCCTGGCCCCATGCATCCACCTTCTGGGCTGTCCCGTCAGCCAGCCCGAGCACCTCATGGGCCTCGATGGAAATGCGCGCGACGTATTCAGCCGCGTCGTCTTCGGCACGCGGGTCGACCTCGAGATCGGGTTCCTGACGGTCGGGTTCGCGATCATCCTCGGCACGATCATCGGGTCGGTTGCAGGCTTCTTCGGGTCTCGCTGGGACAACTTCCTCATGCGCTTGATGGACGTGCTCCTCGCGTTCCCGAGCCTCCTCCTCGCCATCGCGATCGTCACCGTCCTGGGCCCCGGCCTCATCAACGCCCAGCTGGCGATCGGGATCGTGGCCATTCCGGTCTACGCGCGGGTGATGCGTGCGTCCGTCCTCTCGATCCGCGGCCAGGACTTCATCGCGGCCTCGCGGGCGCTCGGCGAATCGTCCGGTGGAATCCTCCGCCGACGCATCATCCCGAACGCGCTGACCCCGCTCATCGTCCAGGGAACGCTCGGGATCGCCGGGGCGATCATCGACGTCGCTGCGCTCTCGTTCCTCGGCCTGGGCGCCCAGCCGCCGCTCGCCGAGTGGGGTTCGATGATCGGCGACGAGAGGAACGCGATCTTCTCGGCGCCCCACCTGGTCCTGGTCCCGGGCATCGCGATCATCATCACCTGCCTCTCGTTCAACCTGCTCGGCGACGGGCTTCGCGACGCGCTCGACCCGCGGCTGAACCGATGACCTTCCCGCTCGAGAAGACCGCGATGGGCGATGGCGCCATGATCGAGGAGCTGTCGCCCGCGAGCGTGCGGCGCGTGAGCCGCCCGCGCAGCGGCCGCCCGCTCCTCGAGGTCAAGGGCCTCCGGACCTCGTTCTACACGCGGGACGGCGTGATCAAGGCCGTCGACGGGATCGACTTCCACGTTGACCGCGGCGAGGTCCTGGGGCTGGTCGGCGAATCGGGCTGCGGGAAGAGCGTGACCTCACTCTCCGTGCTTCGGCTGATCGCCAAGCCTGGCCGAATCGAGGCCGGCGAGGTGCTCTTCGACGGGAACGACCTCCTCAAGGTCGATGCCGACACCATGCGCAAGATCCGCGGCGAGCAGATCGCCATGATCTTCCAGCAGCCCACCTCGTCGCTCAACCCGGTCTGGGACGTCGGCCGGCAGATCGCCGAGGTGCTCGAGATCCACCGCAACATGAAGCAGAAGGCGGCCCGGGGACGGGCACTCGAGCTGCTCAGGATGGTGGGCATCCCGGATCCCGAGCGCCGCCTCAAGGCCTTCCCGCACGAGCTGTCCGGAGGGATGGCGCAGCGCGTCATGATCGCCATGGCGCTCGCCTGCGAGCCGGACCTGCTGATCGCGGACGAGCCGACCACTGCCCTGGACGTCACGATCCAGGCCCAGATCCTCGACCTCATGCGCCACCTTCGCGAGGAGACGGGCACGGCGATCATCCTGATCACCCACGACCTCGGCGTCGTGGCCGAGATGTGCGACCGGGTCGCGGTCATGTATGCAGGCGAGATCGTTGAGCAGACGGACGTGGTCTCGCTCTTCCGGAACCCGCGCCACCCGTACACGCGCGGGCTCATCGCCTCGGTCCCGGTGATGGGCGAGGTCCGCGATTCGCTGACCGTCATCCCGGGCAACGTGCCGAACCTGATCGACCTCCCGCCGGTCTGCCGGTTCGCCCCGCGGTGCGTTGCCAGGATCGAGGCCAGCCTCCAGATCTGCACGGAGCGCCACCCGGCGCTGCTCCCCGTCGACGCGGACCACGACACGCGGTGCTGGCTCGACCACGACGTGGACGGCCGGCTGATCTCGGCCGGGACCGCCCGATGACCGGGCTGCCGACGCCGCCCGGGGCGGATTCCACGGCGGCCCCGGCACCGGGCGCCGGCCCGGCCGCCCACGAGACGCTCGTCGATGTCCGTGATCTCGTGAAGCACTTCCCGATCAAGGGCGGGGTGCTCTCGCGGACGGTCGCCTCGGTGCAGGCCGTCGACGGCGTCACGTTCCAGGTCCGGCGCGGCGAGACGCTCGGCCTGGTCGGCGAGTCGGGCTGCGGCAAGACCACCGTCGGGCGGCTCCTCCTGCGCCTCATCGAGCCGACCGCCGGCCAGATCCTGTTCGACGGGACCGACATCACCCGGATCTCGGGGGCCGCGCTCAAGCCATACCGGCGGCGAATCCAGATCATCTTCCAGGATCCGTTCGCGTCGCTCGACCCGCGCACGCCGATCGGTGAGAGCATCGGCGAGGGGCTCCGGATCCACCGCCTCGGGACGCCGCGGGAGCGCGCCGCCAAGATGAACCGGATCATGGACATGGTCGGCCTCCAGCCGTACCACGCCCGCAGGTATCCGCACGAGTTCTCGGGCGGCCAGCGGCAGCGGATCGGGATCGCCCGCGCGCTCGTCCTCGAGCCCGATCTCGTCGTCTGCGACGAGCCGGTCTCGGCCCTCGACGTCTCCATCCAGGCGCAGGTCCTGAACCTGCTCAAGACGCTGCAGCGTGAGCTGAGACTGACGTACGTCTTCATCGCCCACAACATGAGCGTCGTGGAGCACATCAGCGACCGGGTCGCCGTGATGTATCTCGGGCGGATCGTCGAGGTCACCGACCGCGAGCGGATCTTCCGCGCGGCTGAGCACCCGTACACGCGGGCCCTGCTCTCGGCGATCCCGATCCCCGATCCGGAGCTCCGCCGCAGCCGGGTGATCCTGACCGGGGACGTGCCTTCGCCGGTCAATCCGCCGTCGGGCTGCCGGTTCCACCCGCGCTGCCCGCTCCGTCGCGATCTCGGCAACCCCGAGATCTGCGCCACGACCGACCCGACGCTCCTCGACGACGGGAACCAGCACCAGGTCGCGTGCCATTTCCAGGGAGCCGCCGCGAGCCAGGGACGGGGAATCGCGCCCGCCTGACCGCGGCCGGGCCGCCCCCGGTTCGCCCGCGCCCATCGACGGGTGCCGCGGCCGGATCTCGATCAGATGGACGAGGACCGGGCCGCCATGGCGATGTTCTCGGCGGAGACGTCCTCCGCGAAGTGGCAGGCGACCGCGTGCCCGGGTGCGAGGTCGCGCAGCTCCGGCGTCTCCGCCACGCAGCGCTCGGGGTTCCCCAGTCGCTCGCGCAGCCAGCATCGTGTATGGAACCGGCAGCCCGACGGCGGGTTGGCCGGTGACGGGATGTCGCCCTTCAGGATGATCCGCTTCTTGCGGTGGCGAGGGTCCGGGTCCGGGATCGCCGACAGGAGCGCGACGGTGTAGGGGTGGCCCGGATGCGCGTAGATCTCCTCCACGGGGGCCAGCTCCGCGAGCGCTCCAAGGTACATCACCCCCACCCGGTCGCTGATGTGCTCGACGACGGCCAGGTTGTGGGCGATGAACAGGTAGGTCAGGCCCAGCTCCTGCTGGAGGTCGTCGAGGAGGTTCAGGACCTGGCTCTGGATCGAGACATCCAGCGCAGAGACGGGTTCGTCGAGGACCACGAACTCCGGGTTGAGCGCGAGCGCTCGCGCGATCCCGATCCGCTGCCGCTGGCCGCCCGAGAACTCGTGCGGGTAGCGGTGGATGTGGCTCTGGTTGAGCCCCACCTTCGCGAGCAGCTCACGGACCAGCTCCTCGCGCTGCTCCTTGTTCGACATGCCGTGGACGAGCGGGCCCTCCCCGACGATCTCGCCCACCGACATGCGGGGATTGAGGCTGGCGTACGGGTCCTGGAAGACCACCTGGAGGTCGCGGCGAACCGCCTTCATCGCCTGGCCGCTCAGCGCGATCGGCTTGCGTCCCGCCTTCCGTTCGGCGGCGGTCGGCAGGTCGAAGATCGTCTTGCCGTGCACGATGACCCGCCCGGATGTCGGCGGAAGAAGACGGAGGATGACCTTGCCCAGCGTCGTCTTTCCGCAGCCGGATTCGCCGACGAGGCCCAGCGTCTCGCCATTCCGGACGGTGAAGCTGACGCCGTCGACCGCCCGGACCGCGCCGATGCGGGCGACGCCGAGCGGCCCGCCGCGGATCTCGAAGTGCTTGTAGAGATTGTCGACGACGAGGAGCGGCTGCTCCTCGCCGGCCGGGACGGCGGCGGAACCCGGCTGGGTCTCGAGCGCGGGATTCCGGGTCTGCTCGGGGCTCATGCTCATCACTCGGCGCTCAGGGCGGCGGCCGCGTCGAGGGCGACCTGCTCGCTGGGAGCTTCGCCGACAGACGGCGGATCGCCCGCCGGCGTGAGCCAGCACCGCGACAGGTGCCCGGGAGCGACCTCCTGGAAGGGCGGCGCGACACTGCAGATTGGCATCGCGTTCGGGCAGCGACGCTGGAAGAGGCACCCCGCGGGGAGGTTGAGCGGGTTGGGGACGACGCCCTTGATGACCTCGAGGCGGTTGCGCTTCTCGCCCAGCCGCGGAATCGACGCGAGCAGGCCGCGGGTGTACGGGTGGTGCGGATGCTCGTAGACGGTGTTCACGTCGGACTGCTCGACGACCTTGCCGGCATACATCACCACCACGTCGTCGGCCATCTCGGCGATCACGCCCAGGTCATGGGTGATCAGCATGATCGACATCCGGTTCCGCTCGCGCAGCGCCTTCATGAGCTCCAGGATCTGGGCCTGGATGGTGACGTCGAGCGCCGTCGTGGGCTCATCGGCGATCAGGAGCTCCGGGTTGGTGGAGAGGGCCATCGCGATCATGACGCGCTGGCGCATGCCGCCGGAGAGCTGGTGCGGATACTCCTCGGCCCTGCGCGCAGGATCCGGGATCCCCACCTGGGACAGCATCTCGATCGCCCGCTTGCGCGCCTCGCCCCCGCTCATCCCACCGTGGATGGAGACCGCCTCGGCGATCTGGTTGCCGCACGTGTAGACCGGGTTCAGCGAGGTCATGGGCTCCTGGAAGATCATGGAGATCTGGTTCCCGCGGATCTCCCGCATCTCGTCGTCCGGGATGTCGATCAGGTTCTTCCCCCCGAACGTGATGGTGCCGCCCACGATGCGGCCGGGCCGCTCGATGAGGCGCATGACCGACAGCGCGGTCACGCTCTTGCCGCAGCCGGATTCGCCGACCACGCCGAGCGTTGCCCCGTTGCGAATGCTGAAGCTCACCCCATCGACGGCCTTCACGAGGCCGTCGGCCGTCGCGAAGTGCGTCTGCAGGTCCCTGATCTGGAGGAGCGTGCGCTCGTCGTCCTGCCTGACCATCGCGTCAGGCCTCGATCCGCTGCCGCGGGTCGAGGGCGTCCCGGAGGCCATCGCCGAGGAAGCTCGCGGCGAGGACCAGGAGGATCAGGGTGATGCCCGGGTACCAGATCCAGAGCGGCTGCCGGTAGAAGTAGTCCTGGGCGTTCGTCAGCATGTTGCCCAGGCTGGCCTCGGGAGGCCGCAGGCCGAAGCCGAGGAAGGACAGGGCGGCCTCGGTGACGACCGAGTCGGCGATCCCCAGCGTCGACGCCACCACGACCGGCGCGAGCGCGCTCGGGATCATGTGCCGGATGACGATCCGGCGGTCGCTCGCCCCGAGCGCCTTGGCCGCCTGGACGAAGTCCGACTCGCGGAGGCGCAGGAACTCGGCGCGGACGAGGCGTGCTGCGGTGGTCCAGCCAGTCAGGCCGATCGCGAAGATGATGACGAAGACGTTGCCGGAGCCCATGAACGCCACGAACATGAGGACCAGGAAGAAGGTCGGCAGCGACAGGACGATGTCGACGACGCGCATCAGGAGGTTGTCGACCCACCCGCCGACGTAGCCCGCGATCGATCCGATCGTCGTCCCCAGGCCGGCGATGATGAGAACGGCGAAGAACCCGATCGTGAGCGACGTCTGGAGGCCCCGCATGAGCCGGAAGAAGATGTTGATTCCCAGGTTGTCGTAGCCGAGCGGCGCCGTCAGCGAGGAGGGATCCTTCGGCCCGTGCGTCAGGCTCGTCTTGAACCACGCGTCGCCGCCGATCAGCGGGAAGGCGATCGACGAGACGATCAGGACCACCATCAGCACGAGTGCGATGGCCGCCATCCGGTGCTGCAGGAAGCGCCTGCGCACCAGCTGCCAGTAGGTGCGAACCGGGACCAGGTCGACCTCGTCGATCTCGGTCGCCGGCCTCGCCAGGGGCGCGCCCGGGACGGGGAGTCCCTCCGATCGTGCCATGCCGGTCCTTCCTCCGCTCAGTACGTGATGCGGGGGTCGACGACCGCATACGCGACGTCGGCCAACAGGTTGCCGAGGATGACCATGACCCCGCCGATCATGACCGTGGCCAGCACGACGGGGTAGTCGCGCTCGGTGACGGCCTGCACGCCGAGGAAGCCCAGCCCGGGCCACGAGAAGACCGTCTCGGTGATGGCGGCGCCTGACAGGAGCGCGGGTACCGTGAGGCCGAGCAGCGTGACGATCGGGATCATGGCATTGCGGAGGGCATGCTTGAAGATGACCCGGCGGTCGGCGAGGCCCTTGGAGCGCGCCGTCCGGATGTAGTCCTGGCGCAGGACCTCGAGCATCGATGCCCGCATGTAGCGGCTCCAGCCGGCGACCTGGATGACCGCCAGCGTGGTCACCGGCAACGCCAGGTGCCAGAGCAGGTCCAGCAGGTCACCCGTCTTGCCGAAGCTGTTCTGTCCGAACAGGGGAAACAGGTTGAGCTGGACGGAGAAGGTCTGCTTGAGCATGAGGCCGAGCCAGAAGGTCGGCATCGCGTAGCCGATCGTCGAGAACGTCGTGATGATCTTGTCCCACCAGCTGTACTGCCGGACTGCCTGCAGTACCCCGATCGGGATCGCGACGATGACGGTCACGAGCAGGGACATCCCGGTGAGCCACAGCGTGGACGGGATCCGGGCGAAGATCTTGTCGCGGACCGGCAGCCCGTCCGTGAACGAGTAGCCCCAGGCCGTGTTGTCGAACGGGAACAACCAGAACTTGCTGAACCACTTGCCGAACTGGACCGGGATCGATTCGTCGAGCCCGTACAGCCGGATCAGGTTGTTGATCGTCTCGGGGCTCACCCGGGGCGCGCGGAACTTGTCGATCGGCGAGCCCGGGGTCAGGTGGACGATGAGGAATGAGATGACGCTGATCCCGATGACGATCGGGATGGCCTGGATCAGGCGTCGGACGATGTAGGTCGCCATGCGATCGATGCCTCGGAATCTGCCGCGTCATCCCCGAGCGGGGCATCTCGGCGCCAAACAATTGCGTCCGGGGTGAGCCCGTGGGCTCACCCCGGACGTCGATTTCGGGCGGTAACGCGCGACGTCGCGCCTACTGCGCCTTGAAGCTCCAGGTGTCGTTGTTCCAGTAATACAGCGGGCTGGCGAGGTCGACCGTGGCGTCGTTCACGACGGTGTTCGTGCCCGACACGAGCGACTTGCTCATCCCGGAGTTCCGCTTGTCCGCCCACAGGAAGTAGTACGGCACTTCGTTGTGGATGATCGCCTGGAACTGCGAGTAGATGGTCGTGCGCTTGGCCTGGTCGGTCTCCTGGCGGCCCTGCGTCAGGAGCCCGTCGGCGGTCTTGTTGCACCACCCCACGAAGTTGTTGGAGTCGGGGCGCTCCTTGGTGACGACCTGGTCGCATCCGAAGATCGACGAGTCATCCGGGTCGAGGGCCGTGGACCAGCCGCCCAGGTACGTGTCGAAGTTGTTCGGGTAGGAGAGCAGCGGCAGGAGCACGGTCGAGAAGTCGGCCGGCGCTACCTTGATCTCGATGCCGCACGCCTTGAGCTGGTCCGCGGCGAGCTGGGCGAAGGAGACGCGCTGGGGCTTGCCGCTCCGGACGTACAGCGTCGTGGAGAGCTTCTTGCCCGCCTTGGCGTAGATGCCGTCGGAACCGAGGGTCCAGCCGGACTTCTCGATCAGGGTCTTGGCGCCTGCGACGTCCAGGGTGTACTTCGGCACGTTCGGGTCGAATGCCCACGAAGCGGGCGGGACGTTGGCGTAGACCGGGACGCCGTTGCCGTCGGTGGCCTTGTTCACGGTCGCGTCATGGTCGATGCACATCGTGAACGCCTGGCGGAGATTCGCGTCGCTGTAGAGCTTGCCCGGCCGCAGGTTGAAGGCGATGAAGTAGTAGCCGAAGTCGGCGTAGCTGGCGATCTGCAGGTTCGGGTCTGCCTTGAGCGTCGCGAGGGCGTCGGAGATGATGTCGTACTGCCAGTTGATGTCGCCCTTCTGGAGGGCGGCAGACTGCGACGACGCGTCCTTGATGATCGGGGCGAAGAAGTTCGCCGAGCCGACCGAGCCTGCGTAGTAGGTCGGGTTGGCCTTCAGCGAGACCGACTGGCCGGCCTGGTAGTTGTCGAACATGTAGGGGCCGGTGCCGACCGGGTGCTGCTGGAAGTCGAGGAGCCGGAAGGCCGCCGCGACCTGGTCGTTCTGGCTGGACTTGAGGGCCTTGTTCAGGTCGGCGAGGGCGCTGGCGAGCGCCTGGCCGTAGGCGGTGGCGTCGGGCGAGCCGTCGGCCTTCAGGTAGATGGCCTTGTTCAGCTGGCCTGCGCCGAGCGGGACGCCACCGGCCTGGAGGATCGGCTCGATCTCCGCGACGTACGACGCGAAGTCGCACGTCGTGGGCTGCGTAGCGGAGCCGTCGCACTTGGCGTCCGTGGTGGCCGCGGAGATCTTGTCATCGAGCGCTGCGACCTTGGTCGCATCGGTCTTGCCCGCAGCCGCCTGGAAGGTCGCGAAGGAGGCCATCACGGCCTTCTGGGGCATGATGATCGTCGGGAGGTCCGTCACCAGGAACGGCGCGAACTTCGACTTCAGGACGAAGACGACCGTCGCCGGATCCGGTGCCGAGACAGACGCGACGTTCGTCTGGATATCCGAGCAGAACGCCGGGATGAACGTGCAGTTCTTCGATCCAGCGAGATCGAAGGTGAACTTCACGTCAGCCGAGGTGAAGTCGTCGCCGTTCTGCCACTTGATCCCCGGCTTGATCGTGACCGTCCAGGTCAGGCCGTCGGCGCTCACGACAGGCAGCGCGGTCGCCATGTCGGGGAGGACGGCGAGCTTGTTGTTGACCCGGTACAGGCCCGTGTAGATCATCGCGTTGAGGTAGCTCGTCGGGAGGTCGGTGTACGCGAGCGACAGATACGTCGGCTCCGCGTCCATCCCGAACTTGAAGTCGCCGGTTGGCCCGGTGCTGGCGGCAGCGCTCGGCGCTGCGCTGGCGGCGCCACTGGCGGCAGCGCTCGCGGCCGCGCTGGCGGCCGCGCTGGGGGCGGGGGTGGCCGAGCCGCCGCACGCAGACGCGACGATCGTGAGTGCCCCGAGCAGCGCGAGACCGCGAAGTCTCAGGTTCGTCAAGTTGCTTCCTCCTGTCACTGGGTCTGCACGGCGTTCGCCGTGTGGCCCGCTCCTCCTCGAGCGAGAGTCCGAGCCGGCGCACGCTGGGCGCAGCCGGCCGAACGCCCGTAAACGTTCGCGCATTATAAGGTGCGGCCGTTCGCGACGGTCAAGGAACCCGCCGACGCGCCCGGCGGTCTCATCGCATCACTGGCCGGGTCACCTCCTGTCCGCGCCGATCGGCGCTGCCTGGGGGCCACTCTCCGAAGCATCGACGCCGGGCCGTTCGGGCGGCACAGCGTGCAGCCCGACGATCGCGCGTGCGAGGTCGTCCGGGCGGCTCATCCCGTCGATCGCGGGTGTGGCGGGGGTGGCGGAGATGGGAGTCGGGGAATCGGGGCGACGGTCGCTCGCCCGCTCGAAGACGATGGCGGGCGATGCCCTGGACAGGCCCGGAGCCCCCTCGTCGTAGACGCTGGCGGGCACATTCACGAGCGCCGGCCCCGCAAGCGCCCCGCACAGGCCGACGGCGAGGAGCATCCCCGGCATCCCCGACAGCAGGAACGAGGGTCCCCGGCGCCTGATCGCCAGGCGGTCCCGCAGCCGGGACCAGCCGTCCGCCGCGGGCTCGGCCCGAAGCGCCTCCGCGTGAAGACACCGGAGGGCGTGGAGGACCAGCGTGGTCGTCGCCAGCTCGTCTTCGCAGCGGCGGCAGCGTTCGAGGTGGTCGAGGGCGCGCAGCACGGCAGGCCCGGCCGTCCGGCAGGCAGCGAACTCGACAAGCGCGTCACGATGCGCGGCACAGGGCCGCTCCCAGGGCAGCCTCATGGCTCGATATCTGCCTTGATGGCCACGCCGGCCTCCGGCGTCGGGTACGCGCCACCGAAGCGGCGGTCCTCCTCGAGGCGCCCGCGCAGCGAGCGAAGCCCGAAATGGAGCCGCGACTTCACGGTCCCCACGGGGATGCCCAGGATGTCGGCGGTCTCGGTGATGGAACGGCTGCGCAGGTAGAAGAGCACGATGACGGCCTGGTGCTTGGCCGGCAGTGCGGCGATCCCGTCGCGCACGATCTCGCGCAGCTCCGCGAGCTCGGCCCGGTCCGCGGGCTCGGCGGTGTGATCGAACAGGAAGTGGGCCATCGCCTCCGTGATGGGCTCCCACGGCAGGCGCCGCCGGGTCAGCCGCGTGTAGCAGAAGTTGAGGGCCACGCGGTGGAGCCAGGGCAGCGGGCTGGCGTCCGGATGCAGACGCCGGCGCCACTCGTAGGCCTTGGCGAACGTGTCCTGGAGGACCTCTTCGGCTGCCTGGCGTTCGCCCAGGAGCGCATAGGCCGTCGCGAAGATCGGCCCCCGGTAGCGCTCGAAGAATGTCCCGAACGCATCGAGGTCGTCGTCGCGGATCCTCCGCAGCAGGACCGCCTCCGAGGGGTCGAGCTCGCGGCCCGCGCCGTCCGGTTGATCGGTGGTCATTGACACACGCGCTAGCCCGGGATCATCGCGTTCGTCGCCGACGCTCCCGTCATGCTCTCTTACGTCCGGGAGCCACGGCAGGTTCACGCGTTGGGGGATGACTCAGCCCGCGGACGACGGCTCGGCAGGATTCCCCGCACGCCAGCGCAGGTTCGGCTGGCGGGCGGCAGTTGCCTCGTCCAGCCGCCGGACCGGCGCCGAGTGCGGAGCCGACGTCACGAGCTCCGGGGTCGCGTGTGCCTCCCGCGCGATCTCGAGCAGCGCGTCCGCGAACGCATCGAGCGTCTCGAGCCGCTCGGTCTCGGTCGGCTCGATGAGCATCGCCTCGTCCACCGTGTGCGGAAAGTAGATCGTGGGCGGGTGGTAGCCCTTGTCGATGAGCCGCTTGGCCACGTCGAGGGTGCGAACGCCGGTCGCGCGCTTGAGGGCCGCGCCGGACGCGATGAACTCGTGGGCGCACGGACCCGCGAAGGGAACCTCCCACGCGCCGTCTGCCTCGAGCCGGCCACGGAGATAGTTGGCCGCGAGGACGGCGTCGTCGCTGACCTCGCGCAGGCCGTCCGCCCCGTGTGCCCGGATGTACGCCCACGCACGCACGAGGATGCCGACGTTGCCGACGTGAGCGCGCATCCGGCCGATGCTGGCCGGACGCTCCCCGGGGCGCTCCAGCCGGAAAGTCCCGTCCGGCTCCCGCAGGACCAGCGGCGCCGGCAGGAACGGGACGAGCGGCGCCAGGACACCGACCGGACCGGCCCCCGGGCCGCCGCCGCCGTGGGGCGTCGCGAACGTCTTGTGGACGTTGAAGTGCATGACGTCGAAGCCCGCCTCCCCGGGCCGGAAGCGCCCGAGGATCGCGTTGAGGTTGGCGCCGTCCATGTAGGCGAGCGCGCCGGCTGCATGCACCATCTCGAGCAGCTCGACGATGTGGCGCTCGAACAGGCCGAGCGTCGACGGGTTCGTGATCATGATGGCGGCGGTGCGCGGACCGAGGGCTGCCCGGAAGGCCTCGAGATCCACGCCGCCGTCCGGCGCCGAGACGATGTTGACGGTCCGGAACCCCGCCATCGACGCGGTGGCGGGGTTCGTGCCGTGGGCAGAATCAGGGATGAGAACCTCGGTCCGCTCCAGGTCGCCGCGCGCCCGGTGATACGCCCGCACGAGGAGGATCCCTGTCAGCTCACCCTGCGCCCCGGCCGCCGGCTGGAGCGTCACCGCGTCCATGCCGCTGATCTCCGCGAGGTCGCGCTCCAGCTCCCACAGCAGCTCCAGCGTTCCCTGGGCGGTCTCGTCGGGCGCCAGCGGATGGAGCCCCGCGAAACCGGGCAGCCGGGCAGCCCATTCATTGACCTTCGGGTTGTACTTCATCGTGCACGACCCGAGCGGGTAGAAGCCGGTGTCCACGCCCCAGTTGAGCTGCGAGAGGTTGACGTAGTGACGCACGAGGGACTGCTCGTCCACCTCCGGGAGCGCCGCCGGTACGACCCGGAGCGAGTCCGCCGGGAGTCGGGCGAGCGCGTCGGCGGGCGGCGCGGGAATCCGGCGGCCCGCGGCCCGGCCGGAGCCCGACAGCTCGAAGAGCGTGGGCTGGAGCTTCGCTCCGGTGACGCTCATCGAATCCCCTCCCCGATCGACCCGGCGGGGACGCCGGATCGGGAGCCCAGCTCGTCTCGAAGCGCCCAGGCGAACAGCTCGATCTCCTCCGCGGTCGTGGTCTCGGTGGCGCAGACGAGGAGCCCCTCGGCGAGCGACGCGTCGCCCGGCTCCAGCTCCGCGAGCGGGATCCCGGCAAGGATTCCGCGATGGAGCAATCGGCGGTGGACGGCGACCGCGTCGGGCACGCGAATCGCGAACTCGTTGAGGTAGGGACCCGGATGCAGGCGCGGAGCCCCGGCATCGTCGAGCGCGGCGGCCAGATCGGCGGCGCGGGCTGCGCCCGTCGCGGCGACGTCCCGGAGCCCGCCGGGCCCCAGCGCGGCGACGTACACGGCCGCAGCGAGCGCGCAGAGCGCCTGGTTCGTGCAGATGTTGCTGGCCGCCTTCTCGCGGCGGATGTCCTGCTCGCGGGCACGCATGGTCATGACGTACGCGCGCCGGCCGTCGGCGTCGCTCGTCATGCCGATCAGGCGACCCGGTATCTGGCGGATGAGGGAATCCCGGCAGGCGAGGATCCCGAGGTACGGGCCGCCGTACTGGGGTGGGATGCCCAGCGGCTGGCCCTCTCCGGCCGCGATATCCGCCTCGTAGGCCGACGGCGGCGCGAGCACGGCAAGCGAGACCGGCTCGACGACGGCAACGAAGAGCGCGCCCGCGGCGTGGGCCAGCCGGCCGATCTCCGCCATCGGCTCGAGCAGCCCCAGCACGTTGGGCTGGGCCGCGATGACGCCCCCGATCGGGCGCTCGGAATCCGCGAGGAGGCGGTCGAGGGCGGCGAGGTCGGTGGTGCCTGCCGACGGCCCGTCGGCGACGAGCGGCACCTCGTCGAAGGTGAGGTTCGCCCCGGCGAAATAGGTCTCCAGGGTCTGGCGGGACTGCGGATGGACCCCGCGCGAGACGAGGACCCGCTCCCGGCGGGTGGCGCGGCAGGTCATCAGCGCGGCCTCCGCGGTGGCGGTCGCGCCGTCGTAGTGCGAAGCGGATACGACGTCGAGGCCCGTCAGCTCGGCGAGGAGCGACTGGTACTCGTAGATCGTCTGCAGGGTTCCCTGGCTGATCTCCGGCTGGTACGGCGTGTAGGCGGTGTAGTACTCGCCGCGCAGGAGGATCTGGTCGACCACGGGTGGAAGGTGGTGGCGGTAGACGCCCGCGCCCAGGAAGCTCGCGAGGTCGACCCGGTTGTGGCCGGCGAAGGTGCGCAGCCGCGCCATGAGGTCGAGCTCGGTCAGCCCCGGCGGAAGGTGCATCGGCCGGGCGCGGACCGACGGCGGGATGACCTCGAAGAGGTCATCCACGGAGCCGATCCCGAGTGCGGCGAGCATCCGCGACCGGTCGTCCGGCGTGTGCGGTCCGTACACCATCGGGTCAGCCCTCCGCGGTCAGCGCCTCGTAGGCGGCCGGGTCGAGCAGCTGACCCACCTGGGCCGGGTCCGAGAGGCGGACGCGCAGCATCCAGCCGGCGCCGTACGGGTCGCTGTTGACCACCTCCGGCGTTGTCGCGAGCCCCGCATTGCCCTCCAGGACCTCGCCGGCAACCGGCGCGAAGAGATCGCTGACCGCCTTCACGGACTCCACGACGCCGAAGGTCGCGAACTGCTCCAACCGCTTGCCGGGCTCCGGAAGCTCCACGAAGACGATGTCGCCGAGCTGGTCGGCGGCATGCTGCGTGATCCCGACCGTCGCGACGTCGCCCTCCACGCGGACCCACTCGTGCTCTTTCGTGTAATGCAGATCGGACGGGATCATCGGCCGGAAACCTCCGTGCTCAAGCGGTCGCTGCCGCACGAACGTCGCGTCGCCCACCGCCACGAGTGGCGGGAGGTCGGGTCATCGGGCCCTGGAGTAGAACGGGAGCGGGACGACCTCGGAGACGGCCCGCGTGTCGCGAACCTCCACTTCGAGCATCGTACCCACCGCGGCATCGCCCGGGGCGACGTAGGCCATCGCGATCGGCACCCCCAGGGTCGGCGACTGCGTCCCCGAGGTGACCGCGCCCGTGCGTCGGTCCCCCGCCCAGACCGGGTACCCATGGCGCCCGATCCCGCGCCCGCGCACCACGAGACCCACCAGCAGCCGCCGCGGGCCTGCTTCTGCGGCCCGGGCCAGGGCGTCGCGGCCCACGAAATCGCCAGCCTTGGCGAGCTTCACGACACGACCAAGGCCGGCCTCGAACGGCGTGGTGGCGCGGTCCAGCTCGTTGCCGTAGAGGGGCATTCCCGCTTCGAGCCGAAGCGTGTCCCGGGCGCCAAGCCCGACCGGCAGCATGCCGGCAGGAGCGCCGGCCCCCACGAGGATGTCCCACAGCTCGCCCGCGGACGCGCCGTCCACGAAGACCTCGAAGCCGTCCTCGCCCGTGTAGCCGGTGCGGGCGACGAGGGCCGGGATCCCGGCCACGTTTCCCTCCGCGATCGCGTAGTAGTGGAGCGTCGAAAGGTCCACGTCGGTGAGCGGCCCGAGGATGCCCCGCGCCGCGGGTCCCTGGACGGCCACGAGGGCAGTCGCCAGCGAGCGATCGTCGAGGATTGCCCGCTTCCCATCCAGGCGTTCGGCAAGCGCGTCGGAGACGACCGGGGCGTTGGAGGCGTTGGCCACGACGAGGAACCGGTCCAGGGCCAGCCGGTAGACGATCAGGTCGTCGATGACCCCGCCGTCGGGGGCACAGATCATGGAGTAGTGGGCACGGCCCACCTCGAGCGAGGGCGGGTCGGTCACGAGCGCCCCGGCAAGCGCGGCGCCAGCCTCCGGTCCCTCGACGAAGAGCTCACCCATGTGGGACAGGTCGAAGATGCCGGCCCGCTGGCGGACCGCTCGATGCTCCTCGAGGATGGAGGTGTACTGGACGGGCATGCGCCAGCCGCCGAAGTCGATCATTCGCCCGCCGAGCGCCTCGTGACGGGACAGGAGCGGCGTCGCCCGCGATCCGTCGGCTCGCCGCGGCATCTCGGTCATGGCCGCGCCTCACCGGCCGGGGCGATCGCGCCCGTTGGGGCGATCATGCCGGCCGGGGCGATCATGCCGGCCGCTCGTTCCACGAGGGCGCGCTCCGTCTCGAACGTCAGCAGGCCGGGCGCGTCGGCAAGCGCAACCCAGCGCACCTCGTCGAACTCGTGGTCGTGGCGTGTGAGGTCACCGCCGACCGGCTCCATCAGCCAGTAGTGGACCGTCTTGTGGATCCTCGCGCCCCCCTGCACGAACACGTACTCGATGCGGTCGATCGGGGCCACGATGCGTACCTCCAGGCCGGTCTCCTCCGCGACCTCGCGAAGCGCCGTCTCCTCGAGCGTCTCGAGTGGGTTGGGGGTCCCCTTCGGGAGGGTCCACGATCCCCCGTCACGTTCGCGATGACGACGACCGGCCACGAGGTGCGGTACCCCGGCGATGAGGCGGACGACGATCCCGCCCGCCGATGTGGCGGTCGCGCGCCTCAGCCGCGCCACGGCGCCGACGCGGCTCGCACGCGACGACCGGGGCTCCGGACTTCGGGCTTTGCCCACCGGACTGCCACCAGCGGGCCCGCGATGCCAGCTGCGCCGCGCGATCGCACGGGCGTCACCGCGCGCCAGTCGGCGCGCAGGAGGACGACCGGCCCGAGGTCCGTCCGGCGGACGATGGTCGGGCGATCGGTCGAAGCATGGAAGCCGACGTGGCGATGGAGGCCGAGGCGGCGCTCCCGAAGCCGGGGCGGAGGCGTCGGGAACCGGGCGGCCGGGCGAACCGCGAACCTCGCGGCAAAACTTCGCTGCATGTGCAGATCGTAGCGCCTCAGCGGCGATCTGCAAGTTCGGCACGCAGCTCGGCCGCGGTTTCCGGCGCGAGGCCGCGCCGCTCTTCGGCCATCGTCACCTGGCGGCTGACCAGCGCGCGGTATGCGTCGAGCGCCCCCGGCGAACCACTCTCGAGCGCGGCGAGGTGGGCGGCGACCGTCCCGGCGTCCCCGCGGACAGCAGGCCCGGTGAGCGCCGGGGAGATTCCCAGCGCCCGGGCGTTGCCGAGCGCCTGCGCCGCGAGCGGCCCGTAGACCGCGAGCGAGCCGGCCTCGTCGAGGCCGGCTCGCTCGGCGACTTCCGCGATCACGTCGAGCAGCGCGACGAGGCCGCCCGCGGCGAGCACGGCGGCAGCGTGGTACGCGGGCTTCGAACCAGGCAGGAGCCGCACAGGCAGCGCCCCTATCGACTCTGCCATCTCCGCGAGGACGTCGAGCAGGTCCTCATCGCCCTCGATTGCCACGGTCGCCCCACGGCAGGGCGGCGAGGGCACGATCCACGTCGGCGAAGGCGACGAGCGGATGGAACGATCCGCCCGACGTGCCGGCGGCGCGGGCGGCAGCCAGGATCTCGGCCCCGTGGAGGCCGCTCGTGTGAACCAGCGCCTGGCCGGAGTAGAGGTGCATGCGAGCGGCGACGTCTGCGATCGCGTCGTCGGGCACGGCGATGATCGCGAGGTGGCACTCGTCGAGGATCCCGGCAGGCTCCGCGAATGCCCGGGCGCCGGGAGCCGACCAGCGGAGGCGCTCCCGTCGCGCCGGGTCGCGGCTCGCGACGGCCCCAACCTGCCACCCGGCCGCGACCAGGGCGGCCGCAAGGGTCAGCCCGACCATGCCGCCTCCCACGATCCCGATCACGGGGCGCCCATCGGCCGGCGGTGCGACGTGGGGATGTGCGTGCGGCTCGAGGTGCACCGTGTCGCCGTGCCGGTGCGCCCCCGGAGGCAGCGACGGATCGGCCGACGATGGGTCTCGCTCGGCCGCATCGACTCCGGGCGCACCGTCGGCTGACACGTCCGGCGCGTCCGCATCGGCGCCCTGTCCGTGGGCTGCGGCCGCACGCCGCAGCTCGTCGAGGGTCGCGGCATCGCCCGGCGGAGGCGGGATGGCGTCGCTCCAGGCTCGCACGCGGGCTCCTCGCTCCCCCTGGGCGTCGACGCGGGGTCGGGCCGAGCGGGGGTACTCTTTGCGGCGACAGCGTAGCGCCCCACGCGGCACCGGCGCCGCCCGAGCCACGAACGAGGAACCCCGTGCCGACCAGCGACCCGATCGGCGCCCGAGCCAGCCTCGGCCCGGGCCTCCCCGACTACGTGCCCCTCGCCGTCCTGGCGGGCGAGCTCGACCTGGGCCTGGCCCCCGTCACGCTCAAGATCCTGCTCGAGAACCTCCTGCGCCACGCAGGTCGCGGCGTCGTCACCGAGGCCGACCTCCGGCTCCTCGCGAGCTGGCGGCCGGGCGCCGGGGGCGACGCCGAGATCCCCTTCCTGCCGGCGCGCGTGATCCTCCAGGACTTCACGGGCGTGCCGGCGGTGGTGGACCTCGCCGCGATGCGCGATGCGATGGCCGCCCTCGGCGGCGACCCGGGTCGCGTCAACCCCCTCGTCCCAGCCGACCTCGTGATCGACCACTCGGTCCAGGTCGACCGCTCCGGGACGGCCGACTCGTTCGCCTTCAACGTGACCCGCGAGTACGAGCGGAACGGTGAGCGCTACCAGCTCCTCCGCTGGGCGCAACGCGCCTTCACCGGGCTCCGCGTCGTGCCGCCGGGGACGGGCATCGTCCACCAGGTCAACCTCGAGTTCCTGGCCTCCGTCGTGACGGTCGCGGACGTCGATGGCCGGTCGCTCGCCTACCCGGACACGCTCGTCGGGACCG
Organism: uncultured Chloroflexia bacterium; assembly: GCA_963734535.1. Classification (GTDB taxonomy): domain Bacteria; phylum Chloroflexota; class Limnocylindria; order Limnocylindrales; family CSP1-4; genus CTSoil-043. Next base: position 250,305 of record CAVTHS010000010.1, read on the forward strand.
ACTCCCACACCACGATGATCAACGCGCTCGGCGTCCTGGGCTACGGCGTCGGCGGCATCGAGGCCGAGGCGGTCCTGTTGGGCCAACCCCTCTACCAGCCGATGCCCCGAATCGTGGGCGTCCGGCTGCACGGTGCGCTCCCGAGCGGCGCAACCGCCACGGACCTCGTCCTCACCGTCACGGAGCGGCTGCGGGCGCTTGGGGTGGTCGGGTTGTTCGTGGAGTTCGCGGGTGACGGCCTTGCCGGCCTCTCGCTCGCCGACCGGGCGACGATCAGCAACATGAGCCCGGAGTTCGGGGCCACGGCAACGATCTTCCCGGTCGACGACGAGACGCTCGCGTACCTGCGCCTGACCGGCCGGAGCGCCGACCTCGTCGCGCTCGTCGAGCGCTACGCGAAGGCACAGGGCCTCTGGCGGCTTCCCGGCGCCGGGCCCCATTTCGACGCCGTCGTGGAGCTTGACCTCGCGACGGTGGAGCCGAGCCTCGCCGGGCCGAAGCGGCCCCAGGACCGCGTGCCCGTGCCGCAGACCCGGGCGAGCTTCGAGGCCGCCTTCCCGGGGCGACTGCCGGGAGCCGGCGCGCCCGCGGCCCTGCCGGGTGAGATTCGCGACGGCTCGGTCGTGATCGCGGCCATCACCTCCTGCACGAACACCTCGAACCCCACGGTGATGGTCGGCGCCGGGCTGCTCGCGGCGAATGCGGTCGCGCGGGGTCTCCGCGTCGGTCCGACCGTCAAGACGTCGCTTGCCCCGGGCTCGCGTGCCGTCACGGCGTACCTCGACCGAGCCGGGCTGTCGGCGCCGCTGGCCGCGCTCGGCTTCGCGCTGGCCGGGTACGGCTGCACGACGTGCATCGGCAACTCGGGGCCCCTCGACCAGGCGATCGCGGGCCAGATCGAGGACCAAGGGCTCACGGCGGTCGCCGTCCTGTCGGGGAACCGCAACTTCGAGGGCCGGATCCACCCACTCGCGCGGGCCAGCTACCTGGCGTCGCCGCCGCTCGTGGTGGCCTATGCGCTCGCCGGCCGGATCGACATCGACCTCTCGAGCGAGCCGCTGGGCCTCGCGGACGATGGCGCCCCGGTGTTCCTGGCGGACATCTGGCCATCCCCGGACGAGATCCGGGCCGCGATCGCGGATGCCGTCGACGGCGAGCTGTTCCGATCCGCCTACGCCTCGGTCTTCGAGGGCGATGCGCGCTGGCGGGCGCTGCCGATCCCGGACGGCGACCGGTACGACTGGGCCGAGGACTCGACCTATGTGGCGAACCCTCCCTTCTTCGCCGGGATGACCCTGACGCCGGAACCGATCCGCGACATCGAGCGGGCGCGGGTGCTCGCCTGGCTCGGCGACTCCGTGACCACCGACCACATCTCGCCCGCCGGCTCGATCGCCGCGTGGTCCCCGGCCGGCGCCTGGCTCCAGCAGCACGGCGTGGCGCCGCTCGACTTCAACTCGTACGGGTCCCGCCGCGGCCACCACGAGGTGATGATGCGCGGCACCTTCGGCAACATCCGGCTCCGCAACCGGCTCGTGGACGGCAAGGAAGGTCCGTACACGCTGCGCTTCCCGACCGGATCGGAGACCTTCATCTACGACGCCGCCATGACCTACCAGGCGGAGGGCGTCCCGACCATCGTGCTCGCCGGCCGCGAGTACGGGTCCGGCTCGTCCCGCGACTGGGCCGCCAAGGGGACCAGCCTGCTCGGGATCCGGGCGGTCATCGCGGAGAGCTACGAGCGGATCCATCGTTCGAACCTGGTGGGGATGGGTGTCCTCCCGCTGCAGTTCCGGGCGGGCGACAGCGCCGCGAGCCTCGGCCTCACCGGGCGCGAGCGGTACACGATCGTCGGCCTGGGCCAGGGCCTGGCGCCGCGCGCACGGCTGACCATCGTGGCAACCGCTGACGACGTGGACGGCGGCCGCGAGACGCGCTTCCAGGTCGAGTGCCGCCTCGATGGCCCGATCGAGGTCGAGTACTACCGCCAGGGCGGGATCCTTCCCGCCGTGCTGCGCCGGATCGCCCGGGAGTCCGGCGCCGCCTGACCCGCCCGGCTTGCCTCAGTCGAGCCCGCCCAGCCGCGCGTCCGGGAGGCCGCCAGAGGGCCGAGGCCGTCGTCAGGCCCGGCGCGCCGTCCAGCGCCCGTCGCGGCCGTCGACGTGGAGGGGGATCCCGTACGCCCGGGAGAGGGTCGCGTCGACGAGCACCTCGTCGATCCGGCCTGCCGCGAGGACATGTCCTCCGGCGAGCACCAGCGCGTGCCCGAATCCCGCGGGAATCTCCTCGAGGTGATGCGTCACGAGGATGATGCCGAGCGGGCGGACACCTGCTGCGAGCTGCGCGAGCGCATCCACGAGCTCCTCGCGCGCCCGGAGGTCCAACCCGGCCGCCGGTTCGTCCGCGAGCACGAGATCCGGGTCGGGCATCAGCGTCCGTGCCAGGAGCACGCGCTGGCGCTCGCCCGTCGAGAGCGTGCCGAAGGATCGTTCGGCAAGCTCGCCGACCCCGAACCGGCGCAGGAGGGCGAGCGACCGCTGCTCGTCGCGCGCCGCGTACGCGTCCCACCAGGGCGCCAGGGCGCCCGTGCGCGCGGTGACCACGACTTCGCGAGCCCGGAGCCGGGCATCGAAGCGCTCGGCGAGGGCCGCGCTGACCAGGCCGATCCGCGGCCGGAGCGTCCGTGCGTCGACGCCGCCCAGCTGCGCGCCGAGCACGCGGACCCGCCCGACCGTCGGGAAGAGGGTCGTCGCAGCGATGGCAAGCAGGGTGGTCTTGCCGGCGCCGTTCGGGCCGACCACGACCCAGCGCTCCCCGGGCAGGACGCGGAGCGACGCGCCCGCGAGGAGCCAGGCGGCGCCACGCCGGACCCCCACACTGGCGAGCTCCAGGATCGGCGGCGTTTCGGAGCTGAGGGCGGGTGTCGGGTCATCGGGCACCCGTCGATGCTACGCGACGGCGGGATCCCGCCCGGGCCTGGGCGGGTGCAGAGCCAGCGCGAGGCTGCCGCCGGGTCAGCCCCTCGAAGCCTGTCGAGGTCCGAAGCGCCCCGCGTCTCGTGGCGCCATCAGCTCCCCCGTGACCGGTGACCCCGTCGATCAGTCCGTCCTGTCGCGCTCGATCGCGACAGCCGACAGGTCGGCGCCCGCCTGCAGGATCGGTCGCGTCGCCGGGTCGATCGGGTGCTCGTGGGCGAGGGCCAGGACGCCGAGCACGATCTCCGAACCGCCGCGTGTGACGACCAGCGGGATGTGCGTGCGGAGCGCGGGACCGCCTGGCCCCGTCGGAAGGACGTCGAACGATGCCACGGGCATCGCAAAGGTCCGTGCGATCGGATGTCCGGGGGTGCCGACGGCCGCCGCGAGCCCTGCCATGGCTGCGTCCTGGAGCCCGAACGAGGCGACGATCTCGAGACCATCCCGCCCCCCGATCGGGACGAGGATCGCGGCCGATTCGACCGCGAGGTGCTCGGCGATCGCGGCGAGCAGCACCTGGAGGCTCTCGGCCGTCCCGGCATGAGCCAGCGCCCGGGAACCGGCAACAAGGATCTCGCGCGCCGCCGGGTCCGACATGTCTGCTCCCTGCGGGGCGACCCCCTCCAGGCGGCCGGTCACTGCTCCGGGTCGAGCTCGAGCGCCGCCGAGTTGATGCAGTAGCGCACGCCCGTGGGGTTCGGGCCGTCGTCGAAGACGTGCCCAAGGTGACCGCCGCAGGTCGCGCAGACTGCCTCGGTGCGGGTCATGAACAGCGCGCGATCCGTCCGGGTGGCCACGGCGGCCGGGTCGGCAGGCGCGAAGAAGCTCGGCCAGCCGGTGCCGGAGTCGAACTTCGCCTGGGATCGGAAGAGCTCGGTGCCGCAGCCGGCGCATCGATAGGCACCCGGCCGGTGCTCGTCCCACAGGCTCCCGGTGAAGGCGCGCTCGGTCCCCTTCTGGCGGAGGACGCGGTACTGCTCCGGCGTGAGGACCTCGCGCCAGTCGGCGTCCGACCTGGCGGAGGGCGTCGAGGTGGTCGTCTTCTCGTTTGCCATGGATGCAGGGTACGCCCGAATTGTGACGTTGCCATGACCAGCCGCGAGCGGCCCGTGATGCGGGGTCGGCCTCCACAACCCGCGGTCAGACGCCAGGTTCGAGGTTACAGGCGTAGAGGCGCCTCCGGGTGCCGTGACGCTCGAACTCCTTCTCGAACGTGAGACCGGTCTTCTCGGCCACGCGCTGGGAGGCGACATTGGCCGGGTGGATGATCGCGACGAGCCGCGCCAGCCCGAGCACCTCGCGCGCGTGTTCGCGCGCTGCCGCGGCGGCCTCTGTCGCGAGGCCGCGACCCTGGAGCGCACGGCGTACGTGGTAGCCAACCTCGATCTCGACGGTGCCGTCCACGTCCTGTGGCGTCAGGCCGCAGTCGCCAACGAAGGCGCCGGTCTGGCGCAGCTCCACCAGCCACAGTCCGAATCCGCGTTCGCGGTAGAGCCGCTGGTTCCAGGCGATCCACGCGAGCGCCTCGGCGCGGTCCCTCGGATGCGAGTAGAACGCCATGACCTCGGGGTCGCCAAGCAGGTCTCCCATCGCATCGAGGTCGTGTTCGGTCATCTCGCGGAAGGCGAGACGACCGGTCGGCCCGGGTGGCGGCATGCGCGCGCGCCTAGGCTTGGCTGGCGGGCCGGGGCCCGCCCTGGTCTCCGTCATCGAGCCAGCCAACCGGTCCCTCCGAGAGAGCGAACAGGCGACGTGGCCCGGGGATCCCCTTGAGAGGGTGGAGCCCGCGGTCCGCGAAGAGAAGACCGGCGCCCGAGGCCAGTTCCCTCGTGGTTTGGGAGACGAGGATCTCGCCTGGGTTGGCCGCCGCGGCGATCCGAGCCGCCTCGTGAACGGCCAGGCCGCGGATCTGCTCGCCGACGACCTCGACTTCTCCGACGTGGACCGCGGCCCGAACTGCGAGTCCTTCCGCGCGTGCGGTCTGCATCATCGCCAGGGCGCACCGGATCGCCCGGGCGGGTCCGTCGAAGCTGGCGAGCAGGCCGTCCCCGGCGCGATCGACCTCGATTCCCCGAAACCGTTCGAGCGTGGCACGAGACTGCTCGACGTGCCGTCCGAGGAGCTCGCGCCACGCGCCGTCGCCGATCCGCGCCACGATCGTCGTCGACTCGACGATGTCCACCACCAGCAGGGTGGCGAGCGCCCGATCGAGGAAGCGGCGGTCGCGTCCGGCCCACGTTCGAGCGCCCGACCATTCGATCATGACGGCCGGCTCGTCGCCGATGGTGTAGCCGTCGTGGCCGGGTGGGATGTCGTACGCATCGTCAGGCCCGAACTCGAGCACCGTGCCATCGCGGAGCTCCACGCCCTGGCGGCCGGACAGAGTCACGCCGACGTGATGGCTCTCACACGACTGTCCGCCGGCGATTGCGCGCATATCGTTCGACCAGCGCCAGCCCGGGTACTGAACGACCCTGGCGACCACCTCCTCGCCGATGTAGACCAGGTCCTCCTCGACGCCAGGGAGGCGCACTGACTCATCGGGGTTTCCAAGGTTCTTCGGGACGTGGCCAGGCATCGCCGTAGGGTGGGGTGGGTCGCGCCACCCGTCAAGGACGTGTGCTCGTCCGGCACGCCGGCGCCTGTTCAGGTCATGCGCCGGGCTTCGTGACCTTCGGGGCCTGCTCGCAGAGGAACGCCTCCAGCTCGGCAGCCGCGCCGCGCAGCGCGTCGTTGTCGCGGCTCCATGCCCCCCACTTCGCGCACGTCCGCTCGGACCATCCCGAGAGGGCGCCCGGTGCGAGGTCGAACGCCTGGAGGAAGGCGCGCGATTCCGCGTTTCGCGTCGCGACGACGCGGGCGGTCAGGCGCCGGAACTCGACGATATCCATGCGACCCTCCTGGAGCCTTTCGAGTGGAGCCATCCGGTGCTCCATGGGTTCGAGCACGGAGACCGGGATCCGCCGGCCGGTCCGCCTCCAGCCGGCCGCTCGGCTCCGCAGGTGCGGCTACTCCCAGCGGAACGACCGGGCGGCGATCCCCAGGCAGACCACCAGCCAGCCGGCAAGGATCGCGAGATCCGCCCCGAGCGGCGCCACCTGCGTCCCGTTGACCATCACCTGGCGCAGGGCGTCCCCCAGGTAGGTCAGCGGCAGGAACCGGGCGACCGTCTGCAGGAACCCGGGAAGGAACTCGAAGGAGAAGAAGATCCCCGACAGGAACATCATCGGGAGCTGCACGACCTGGACAACGCCCTGTGCCTGCTCCTCGGTCTTGAGGAACGAGGCCAGCGCGAAGCCGATGGCGAGGAAGGAGGCGGAGCCGAGGAGGACGATCGCACCGACCTCCAGCAGGTTACCGACGACCTGGACGTTGAAGACCGCGAACCCGATCCCGATGATCAGGACGGCATCCACGATCGCCACCATCAATCGGAGCAGCACGTTGCTCCCGACCAGCTTCCAGCGGGCGAGGGGCGTCGCCCCGATCCGCTTGAGAATGCCCTTCTCGCGCTGCTGGACCAGCGGAATCGCGGCGAAGATGCCGAGCTGCATGAGCGCCATCGCGAGGATGCTGGGGACGAGGTAGGCCACCGAGCTGATGCTCGTCGACTGCAGCGTCAGCTGGCTCACGGTCAGGATCGCCGAGCCGCCAACCGCCGCGAGGTTGAAGGCGTTCGCGACCTGGGCGACGGCCCCCTGGACGACCTGCGTGGTCTGGTTCTGCGACGGATCCCCGTAGACCTGGACGGCGATCGACGCCGCGTTGCCGGTCCTGGCCTGCGCGAACGCGTCCTGGAGGCCCTTCGGGACCACGATGACCGCGGACACGTCGCCGTGCTGCATCGCCGCCTTCTCGGCATCGAGCGTGCCGTCCTTGAGGCTGAGGAGGCTCACGCCGGCGAGTGCCTGCCGGAGACCGCCCGAGGCCTGGGTCCCGTCCTGGTCGACGAAGCCCACCGAGATCTTCGACCCGCCGCTCCCTCCGAAGATCCATCCGAAGAGGAAGACGAACATGATCGGAAAGAAGATGGTCCAGAACAGGGCCGCCCGGTCGCGCGCGAGACTCTTGACGTTGGCGACCGTGAGGCCGAGCAGGGTTCCCATCGTCGGCCTCCTAGTCGCGCAGCGCTCGACCCGTCAGGTCGAGGAAGACATCTTCGAGCGTGGCCTGGCGGATCCCGAGGTTCCGAGGCTCGACGCTCAGATCGTCGGCCGTGGCCAGGAGAGCACCGACCGTCGCCGGAACGTCGTTCGAATAGAGGACCGACTGGCCCTCCTCCTGGGCCGCCCGCGACACGCCGCCGAGACGCGCCAGCAGCTCCATCGGGAGCTTCGGGTTCGAGTCGAAGAAGACCGCCCGCTCCCTGAAGCGCCGTCCGATCAGCTCGGACACGGCGCCCATCTCCAGGATTCGGCCGTGATCCATGATCGCCACCCGGTCGCACAGCTCGGTGGCTTCTTCCATGTAGTGGGTGGTCAGCATCACCGACGTGCCCTTCGCCTGGAGCCCCTTAATCAGGTCCCAGAGGGAGCGCCGCGCCTGGGGGTCCAGGCCGGTGGTCGGCTCGTCGAGGAAGACCAGGTCGGGATCGTTGACGAGCGCCAGGGCGATCGACAGGCGCTGCTGCTGGCCGCCGGAGAGGTTCATCGCCCAGGCGTCGGCCCGTTCCCCGAGATCGATCGCGTCAATCAGCTGCTTCGTCGGCACGTGATGGTTGAAGAAGCTCCCGAAGAGGTCGAGGAGCTCGGTCACGCTGAGCCGCGGGTAGAGCGACACGCTCTGCAGCTGCACCCCGATTCGCTGCTTGATCGACTGGGGGTGCCGGAGAACGTCAAGGCCCAGGACTTCGACCGTGCCGGAGTCCGGCGGACGCAGGCCTTCGAGCACCTCGATGGTGGTCGTCTTGCCGGCCCCGTTCGGGCCCAGCATCCCAAAGACCTCGCCCCGCGCGACCTCGAAGGTGACTCCGTCGACGGCCCTGACGTCCCCGTAGTGCTTCTTCAGGTCGGCGACGCGGATGACGGACTCGCTGCCCTGCGTCATCTCACTCCTTGGCCCCTGCTGGCCGGGCGTCGCTCCTTCGCTCCCCCGACGGGAGCGAGGGACGCCTGCAGCCGCGTTCCAGTCCGGCGAACGCTAGCCCACCGGCGCGGTCGGTGTCCAGCCCGGATGCTTCGGGCACGGTCGGCGGCGTGGTCTGCCGGCTCTGGCTGAGCGCCGGAACGCCATGCTCGGTCGCAGGCCCGCGCACACTGCACCGACGAACCAGCGTTGGACGAAAGAGCGGATGCGGGAGGGCCCTCCGTGATCAAGATCTGGAGCGAGCTGCGGGTTGCACGCGTGAAGGAGCAGGTGGCGGACCTCGCAACGCTGGTGTGGGTCGTGTTCTGGGGGAACATCGTCTGGCGCCTGTTCCAGTTCCTCGCGGGATACACCGAGGCCGGCCGCACCATTCGTGCCGGCGGCGAGACGATGGCCCAGAGCGGGCGCGACCTGGGCGACTCGCTGGCCGGCGTTCCGCTCGTCGGGTCGCAGGCCCGCGAGATCGTGCGGAACGCATTTGCAGGCGCCGGCCAGCCGCTTTCCGACTTCGGAACGCAGCTGGAGCAGTTCATCTTCGTGGTCGCCGTGACACTCGCCCTGATGCTCGCCGTCGTGACGCTCATGCCGTGGTTGACCCGCTACCTTCCATGGCGCTGGAACCGGCTCCAGCGAGTCCGGGCTGCCCACCGTGTCATCCGGACCGCGCCATCGGTCGCCGGCGCCGAGGTCGAGCGCGCCCTTGCGATGCGCGCATTTGCGCGGCTCGACTACGCGACACTGCTCGAGTACACGCCGGATCCCCTGGGCGACTGGGCCGGCGGCCGGCACGACCGGCTCGCCCGGGCCGAGCTCGCCAGCGAGGGTCTGCGCCCCTGAGGTCAGGTCCGGGTTCCGGCCGTCGTCGGGCGCGCCGGTCGGCGAGTTCAGGCTTCGTGAGGCCCGGATGTGCGACGCAGCGTCCGTCGAAGCCAGGCGCCCATCACGAGCGACCCGGCCGCCGGCACGAACGACAGGGCCGCGAACGCAAGCAGCGTGACGGCGATGACAAGCTGGATCTCGCCGAACGTGTCCTCGCCGACGCCCGACCCAAGGCGCGCCGCGAGCGCCTGGGTGCTGTCGGCCAGGTCGCCGAGCGCCGCGGCGTTGCCGGCCAGCGCGTCCCGGTTGCCCCTTCCGCTCGCGGCGATGAGGGAGAGTCTCCCATCGAGGCCCTCCATGCTCGCGGCGATACGGCCGACCGCGTCCGCGGGCGAGGAGAGCGGTGTTGCCCCGAGGATGCTGACCGATCGGAGCTGCGCCTCGAGGGCGGACAGGTCCGAGCGGACCTCGGTGGCCGTCGCGGCCGCGGCCGAGATCGCCTGCGCGGACTGATCGACGGTCGCGCTGAATGACGTCGCGGTCGTGGAGGCGCCGTGGAGCACGAGCCCGGCGACCGCCGTGGTGGACGCAAGCCGGGCGAGGGTCGCCTCGGTATCGCTTCGGAGGTGACCGACCCGGTCGTTCGCCCAGACCAGCGCTCCGAAACCGATCGCGGTGACGACGAGCCCGATGATCCCGTAGGCGATGAGGCCCCGGGTCAACCGGTGCAAGCCACCGCGCAGGCCGAGGGGCCAGAGCTCACCCATGGTCCGCCTCCAATCCCACGAGACCGCCCACCGCGGTCGGGACCGACCGGAGGCCCGAAGGCAGGCGCATCGGCGCAGCCGGCGAACGCATCGGCGCCGGCCAGCGGCCAACAAGGTCCGTGACGGGCGACGCGGCCGAGTCGACCATGACGGCACGATAACAGGGCCCAGACCGTGTCCAGCGAGAGGCTCGCCAGGGCCGCGCCCGCTCACGACCGGACGGCTCCTCCCGGTGACCACGCTGCCGCCATGTCAACGTCGTGGGTCCCGCTCGAAGCCTGGACCCGCCCAGGTGCCTGACCGGCGCCCTCGGGCCGTTCACGCTACGATCCCCGGACTCATCTGCCACGCAACCGGGGGGAACCTCTTGAATCGTCCAGCTCGGGCATTCGTGCTCGCCGTGAGCCTGCTGACCGCAGCCTGTGGCGGCGGTGCCACTGCCGCGCCGCAGGCCGCCAGCCCATCCCTGTCCGCCAGCGCGCCTGCGTCCGCGTCGACGGCTGCCCCGGCCAGCCCCGAGAACGCCTCCCCCGGGACGTCAGCGGCCGGCGCAGCGAATGGGGCTGCCCTGTGCACCTTCCTGTCGTCGGAGGTCCCCGGCCTCCAGAAGGCCGGCTCGACCGGCGGGGCCGTCGCACAGCTGGCCCTCGACTACGCAGACTGGATCGCCGCAGATGCATCCCGTGTCCTTCCGGACGCGGCCGCGATGGACACCCTGAGCGCGGCCGCCTGTCCCGAGATCCGGACGACCGTCCTCAAGCTCCTCGGCGGCGACAGCTTCGCCAACTCGCTCTGACCGCACGACCCCCGTCGGCGCACTGATCGAGCAGCGAGGCGGCGGCCTACTCCTCCCGGCCGCGCGGCCAGGTTCCCATGACCTGGCGGAGGATCGCGAACTCGCCGATGTGGTAGGCGTTGTGGTCGCCGACGATGCGCACCTCGCGAAGGATCGTGTGCCCCGGGGTGTTCGGGATCGTTGCCAGCAGATCGGTTGACGGATCGGCCACGAGCGCGCGGAGCGCGGCGCCGGTCGGACCTGAAGCCCTCGACCGTCAGCGCGAACTGCTCCGGCGTCGCGGTGGCATCGCGCGCCGGCCAGTACTCCTCCGGCCAGCCCGGCGCGAGGTAGGCGCGGTCGCGGATGTAGTCGAGGATGTCGCGCTGGGCGATCCGGACGTGCTCCAGCAGGTGCCAGGGCGTGTACGGGACGTTGGGCGGAAGCCGGTTGATGGCGTCGTCCGGGAAGTCCGCGACGGCGGCGTCGAGCGGCATGTGGGCACCGTGCCCGTCGACGAGCGCGAGGAGCTGCTCGCGCAGGATGTCGCTCGTCGGCCATCTCATCCCTCGGTTCCCGGACTCGTCGGCGTCCGGCCTGACGCTGCGGCGCTCGGGAACGCGTCGAGGGCGCCAACCTCGCGCCGTTCGCCGCAGATGAAGGAGAGGCGAGCCATCGTGCTCGGGCTCCCGGCCTCCGTCGAGGTGACTCTGGTGGGCGATACTGGGTTCGAACCAGTGACCTCACGGATGTGAACCGTGCGCTCTGACCGGCTGAGCTAATCGCCCGTGGCGCGGATTATACGGCCAGCCCCGGCCATCGCGATCTGACCACCGGCGCCTCGATCCCGGCAACCGCCACGACCTTCCGGCGAGCGGTCGCGCCAGTCACGATCCGGATGCCGCCCCGGGCGACCTCGAGCTCGCGCGCGAGCAGCCGGCAGAGCGCCTCGTTCGCCGCCGAATCGACGGGTGGCGCGGCCACACGGACACGGAGGGCTCCGTCCTCCCCCACCCCGTCGACCCGGTCGGCGCCGCCACGCGCGGTGAGCCGCACCTCGAAACGGACCTCGGACTCCCCCGTCCCGCTCAGCGGCCGACGACCCCGAGGAGCGCGCTCAGGACGAGCATCAGGATGAGCGGCGACAGGTCGAGCGCGCCGGTGGAGGGCAGCAGTCGACGGATCGGCGAAAGGAGCGGCTCGGTCAGCGCGACCACCTGGCGCGCGATCGGATTGCGGCCCTGGGGATCCACCCACGACACGACGACGCGGGCCAGCACCAGCGCCCACAGCACCAGCATGAGCAGCTGGACGAAGTTGCGCAGGAAGAACCCCATCCACGGAGTCTACGCGCGGGCCGGAGGCCCCGGGAGTCGCTTCACGTATCTCCGGCAGTGGCCACCGTCGTCGGGGCCCGGGCGTCGCGTTGCGCCCGTTCCCCGAAGAGGGCACGCCCGACACGGACGATCGTGGCACCCTCCTCCACGGCAACCGCGTAGTCATTGCTCATCCCCATCGAGAGCTCCGGGCCGAGGACCGGATTGTCTGCCCGCAGCTCGGCGGCGAGCGTGCGCAGGGCGCGGAACGTGGAGCGCGCATGGTCGGCGGTTGTGGCGAGCCGGCCAACCGTCATCAGGCCCCGGAGCTCGAGGTTCGGAAGTCGTGCGAGCGCCGGCAGCGCGCCCACCAGGTCCGCGGGATCGAAGCCGGCCTTGGCGGGATCGGCGTCCACGTTCACCTCGACGAGGACCGGCAGGGGCCGGCCGGGCCGGAGCTCGCCCGCAAGCCGGTCGAGCCGTAGCGCCAGGGCGAGCGTGTCGACGCTCTCGATCACGTCGAAGAGCGCGACCGCCCGGCGTGCCTTGTTGGCCTGGAGCGGGCCGACCAGGTGCCACCGCGCCCCGGGGATCGCCGGGATCTTTCCCTCCGCCTCCTGGACCCGGTTCTCGCCGAGCGTGACGAGGCCCGCGCCCACGGCGGCGCGCAGTCGCGAGGCGCCGACGGTCTTGCTGACCGCCACGAGCGTCACGCCGGAAGGGTCACGCCCGGAGCGCGCGCAGGCTGCGTCGATCGCGGTGAGGACGCGGGCCCGCGCCGCGACGAGGTCCGCGACTGTCGACGGGTCGGGCGGGCTCCCGGCGTCCGCGGTGCGCGCGACGCCGGCGGCACCCGCGGGAACGGCGGCGCCCGACGGATCGGGCACCGGGCCGCGCTACTTCGAGCGCCGAAGGAAGCTCGGGATCTCCAGGTCGTCCGCGTCGTACGTCCGGCGCACGTTGGACGCAGGCGCCGTCTCCGCCACGGTCCGCTCCACGCGCACCGAGGCGGCCTCGCCGCGGTCCATGCCCGGGCGCTCGACCGGCCGCGGCTCGGCTTCCACCGCGTTGCGCTGGCGCTCGAGCTCGCCCAGGTAGTCGCGCTCGGGGCGGACGGCTCTCGACACCTCGTAGGGTCGCTCGGCGGCCTCGCGGCGCACGGGCTCGCGCCGGCGCGAGCCGTCGAACCCCGTGGCGATCACGGTGATCACGACGTCCTCGCCCAGGCGCTCGTCGAAGCTCGCGCCGAAGATGATGTTCGCCTCGGGGTCCGCCGCGGCGCGGATCTCCTCGGCCGCCTCCGTCACCTCGAAGAGGGTGAGGTTGGACGAGCCGGAGATGTTGAACAGGATGCCCTGCGCGCCGGTGATGTTGACCTCGAGGAGGGGGCTCGCGATCGCCTGCTTGGCGGCCTCGACCGCTCGGCTCTCGCCGGATGCGCGACCGATGCCCATCAGGGCGGAGCCCGCGTCGTGCATGATCGCCTTCACGTCCGCGAAGTCGAGGTTGATCAGACCCGGCACCGTGATGATGTCGCTGATTCCCTGGACGCCCTGGCGGAGCACGTCGTCGACGACGCGGAACGCGTCGAGGATCGAGGTGTTCTTGGCGACGACGTCGCGCAGGCGGTCGTTCGGGATCGTGATGAGCGTGTCGACCTTCGCCTTGAGCTGCTCGGCGGCCTTCTCGGCGATGAGCTTGCGCTTGTTGCCCTCGAACGAGAACGGCTTGGTCACGACGCCGATCGTCAGCGCGCCGAGGTCCTTGGCGATCTCGGCGATCACCGGCGCGCCGCCCGAGCCGGTGCCGCCGCCCAGGCCGGCGGTGATGAAGACCATGTCGGAATCGCGGAGGGCCTCCGTGATCTTCTCGACATCCTCCTCGGCCGCCCGCTGCCCGATCGCGGCGTCGCCGCCGGCACCGAGCCCGCGGGTGATCTTGTCGCCGATGCGGATCTTGTGCGGGGCATCGGACTGCAGCAGGGCCTGGGCATCGGTGTTGATGCCGATGAACTCGACGCCCATCATCTCGGCCCGGATCATCCGGTTGACGGCATTGCTGCCCCCGCCGCCGACTCCGACGACACGGATCAGGGCGAAGTTCTCGGAATCCGACCGCAGCGGCATCGCTGTCCCTCCGGGGTGGTGAGCGGCTCTTCGGCCGTCCCGTGATCAAGACGTCTCGGGTGCACGCAAGGTGTCCGGTCCTGCGAGCGGGCACGGCGCGCAGGAACGTGGACTGCCCGGGGAGTATAGCGCCCGATCCTCGATTGGGAACCCCGCGCGTCGCCTCCGCCGGTGCTCGATGACACCGATGGTCCCGGTCCTGCCCGCCGAACGGGCCATCCGCGGACGCAGAGGACCGGCCGGCGACTGTGCCCCGCCGGCCCCGACTCCTACGGGAAGACGCTCCGCAGGGCCGCCCTGATTCGCCCAGCGAGGCCGCCCGCAGGCGCCGACTCGTAGGTCGTGAGGTCCGCGGCGCCGAGATGGCGAGCGCCCCACAGGAGGAGCCCGATGGCCGTGCTGTACTGCGGCTCGAGGATCCCGTCCACCAACCCGCCGACCTCCGTGGCGGCGGCGACCCGCACGGGCATCTCGAGGATCTCGCGGCCCAGGACGGCCGCCCCGCCGAGCTGTGCTCCGCCGCCGGTGAGGACGAGCCCGGCCGGCAGGAGCCCCGGAGCTGCGGCCAGGATCTCGGTCCGAAGCATCTCGTAGGTCTCGCGCATGCGTGCCTCGATGATGCGGCAGACCTCCATCCGCTCGACGGTGCGTCCTGCCTCGTCGCCCAGGACGGTCACGCTGATCACCTCGTCGGGGTCGAGGCCCGACACGTCGCAGGTCCCGTGGTCGATCTTGAGCGACTCCGCCACCTGGAGGCTGGTCTTGAGGCCGATCGCGATGTCGTTCGTGACGTTCGCGCCGCCGACCGGGAGAACCGCCGTGTGGAACGGCGAGCCGTCGGCGAACAGGGTCAGCTCGGTCGTCCCCGCGCCGATGTCGGCAACGGCAACCCCGAGGTCCCGCTCCGTCGGGGACAGGACCGCTTCCGCCGAGGCGAGCCCGCCCGCGACCAGCTCGTCGATCTTGACCCCGGCGGCGGTGACGCACTTGGTCAGGTTCTGGACGGCCGTCGCCGAGGCTGTGACGATGTGCGTCTCGACCTCGAGGCGAACCGCGCTCATCCCGAGCGGGTTCATCACGCCCTCCTGGCCGTCGACCGTGTAGCCGCGCGGCACGACGTGGAGGACCTCGCGGGTGGACGGGATCGAGACGGCCCGGGCGACCTCGATCGAGCGGTTGACGTCCTCCTGGGTCACCTCGCGGCGCGCGCCCGCGACGGCCACCTGGCCGGGCGAGTTCAGGCCGTCGACGTGCTGGCCGCCGACGCTCACGAAGGCGCGGTCGATCTTCCAGCCGGAATGGCGCTCCGCCTTCTCCACCGCGGCGGTGATCGAATGGACGGTCTGGTCGATGTTGACGACGACGCCCTTGCGGAGCCCCGACGCCGGCACCGTGCCCTTCCCGATGATCGTGACACCGCCGTCGCGCCCGACCTCGCCGATCAGGGCCACGACCTTGGTCGTCCCGACGTCGATCCCGACGAGGACCGCCTCGCGTTCCACTCGTTCCGTCCCTCTCCCTGTGGTGTGGGCCGGCCTACAGGAAATGCCGGCGGATGAGCGCGACGTTCTGGAAGATCCGCAGCCCGAAGGTGATGAGCGCGACCAGGTAGAGGTCGAGCCCGAGGCGATCCCCCACGAACGTGAGGAGGACCGCGACGACCGCGTTCACCACGAACCCGCTGACGAAGATCCGGTTGTTGTACGTCCCTTCCAGCTCGGCCCGCACGGCCCCCAGGACGGAGTCGAGCGCCGCGAGGATCGCGACGGCCGAATACCGAGCCAGCTCGAACCCGACGTTGACGTTCAGCACGAGGCCGAGAAGGACACCGACGAGCAGACCCGCCAGCGGCAGGAGCACGGGCCGGTTCTCCCTCCACGTACGTCGTTTGCGCAAGGCTACCCGACCGGGAGGCAGGGCGCCAAACCATCCCGTCACGCCGGTCACTTCGTCGTGTACGTCCCGTGCGTCCCGTCGGCGAGAACGATGCGGAGGAGCTGCGCCTCGCGGCCGGCAAGCAGGCTGCGCAGCAGGCGTGCCTGTTCCGGGACCATGTCCGCCGGGCGGAGCGTCGCCGAGTAGAAGCCGAAGACCGCCGTCCAGGGTCGATCGACGGCCGGGTGCAGCGTCCACCCGTCCTCATCGTCCAGGCGGACGCCGAGCGCGCCCGACCCGGACCCGACGTCGGCCGGACGCAGCGAGAGCAGGCGGGTCGCGACGTCGAGCTCGATCGGGCCCAGCCGCCCGCCGACCGCGAGGAGCGGCTGCATCTCGCTCACCACGGCGCCGCCCTCGGCGGCCGGAGCACGCCGGTCGTCGACCGTCGGCAGCCCGGCCGCGATCGCGCGGGCCGCGGGCGACGCGT
Source organism: uncultured Chloroflexia bacterium (assembly GCA_963734535.1). Classification (GTDB taxonomy): domain Bacteria; phylum Chloroflexota; class Limnocylindria; order Limnocylindrales; family CSP1-4; genus CTSoil-043. The sequence continues at coordinate 266,533 of CAVTHS010000010.1, forward strand.
CGGCGGCTCCGGCGTCGGCGATCACCATCCCGTCACGATCCACGAGCAGGAGCGAGGCGCCCGTGTGCCAGGCGAGGATCGGCGTGCGTTCGACGATGCGGACCTGCAGCGTCCCGGGCAGAGTCACCGAGACGTCCGCGCCGGCGACCGACGGGATCGCCTCCAGGCTCGAGCGCAGCCCGTCCGTCGCGAGCGTGAATGCATTCGGGGCAGGGCTGCCCAGCGCGAGCACGGCGTTCACGTCGGCGGCGGTCGTCACCACCATCCCCGACACGTCGGTCGTCCGGATGGCGAAGGCCGGCGACGCCGCCACGCCCCAGGTGGCCGCCCCCGCGACGACCATCACGAGGGCGGCAAGCGCGCGGCGCGGCGACAGGCGCGAGGATGCGCGTCGCTGGCTCGGGCGACGGCGGGCGCCGCCCGAGGGGCGGGGAGGGAGACGGGTCACCGCGGCAGGTCCGCCGCGGACAGCCGTCGGGCGGGTGCCGCGTCACGCCGCTCGATCGCCAGCCCGACGATCCGGCCGCAGAGCTCGGCGAACGGGAGCCCGCCGGCCGCAGCCATCATCGGGAAGAGGCTGATCGGGGTGAACCCAGGGATCGTGTTGATCTCGTTCAGGTAGAGCGCGCCGGTGCCCCGCTCGAGGAGGAAGTCGACCCGTGCGAAGCCGGCGCCACCGATGAGCGCGTACGCCGCGCTGCCGACCCGGCGCACGTCGGCCGCCAGGGCCGTCGAGACGTTCGCCGCCGCGAGCGTCCGCGACCCGCTCGCGAGGTACTTGGCCGCGTAGTCGTAGAACTCCCGGTCCGGGATCACCTCGCCCGGGCCGAAGACGCGCAGGGTCGCGGGGTTGTTGCCCAGTATCCCCAGCTCCAGCTCGCGCGGCCGGTCGAGGCCCGGCTCCACGATCGCCCGGGTGTCGTAGCGAAGCGCGAGCTCCACGATCCCGTCCCGCTCGTCCGGGCCGTGGGCGATCGCCATCCCGACGGACGAACCGAGCGAGGCCGGCTTGCCGATCAGGCGCCCGTCCGGGGCGCCGGCCGCGAGCGCAGCGAGGTCAGCGCGAACCCCCGCCCGCTCGGCCGCCCAGCGGGCCGCGGTCACCTCGACCCAGGGCAGGATCGGGAGCCCGGCGTCGCGCGCGATCCGCTTGAAGAACGGCTTGTCCATCCCGACCGCCGAGGCGGCGATCCCGGCCCCCGTGTAGGCGAGCCCGGCCGCCTCGAGGATCGCCTGGATCGTGCCGTCCTCCCCGAACGGCCCGTGGAGGGCCACGAAGACGACCGGCTGCGGCACGGCGGCGGCGATCCCGGCGGTCGCCTCGCCCGGCGCGAACGGACCGGCCGCTCCGAGCGAGCCGGGATCGTCGTATTCGGCGGCGGGGCGGCCATCTCGCCGGTGGCCGGCCGGCAGCAGCCACCAGCCGGCGTCGAGATCGACGAGGAACTGGCTCACCGCGTGACCCACCCCGGCCAGTGCCTCCGCGATCGCCGTGCCGGAGACGACCGAGACGTCGTGCTCGGCCGAAGGCCCACCGAACACCACCGCGACGGGCCTGGCCGGGGCCACCGGCGCGCTCACGCCGGGGATCCTGTCCACGCCGACCAGTCACCCATGAACTGGATCTCGAAGGCGAGCTCGACGCCGGTCTCTCGCGCCACCGTCGCCTGCACGAGCTCGCCGAGCGACCGGACGTCCGCGGCCGAGGCGCCACGATCGTTGACGATCCAGTTGGCGTGCTTCTCCGACACCACGGCACCGCCGATCCGGCGGCCCTTGAGGCCGCAGCCGTCGACGAGCGCGCCAGCCGATGCACCCTCGGCGGGGTTGCGGAAGACGCTCCCCGCGCTCGGGATCCCGAGCGGCTGGTGGGCCTGGCGCCAGCGCCGGATCTCGTCGAGGCGGCCGCGGATCGCGGCCGGGTCGTCGGGGGCGAGGCGGAAGGTCGCCGCGACGATGACCTCGGTGGGCCCGTCCGCCCGCGCGTGCTTGAAGCGGCTCTCGCGGTAGGCCAGCCCGAGCTCCGCGGCCGGCAGGCTGGCCTGGGAGCCGTCCGCCCCCAGGATGAGCGCCGACTCCAGGATCGCGGCCACGTCGGAGTCGTGGGCTCCGGCGTTCGCCCACACGGCGCCCCCCACGTTGCCCGGGATCGCGAGCCCGAACTCGAGCCCCGAGAGGCCCGCATCGGCCGTGACGGTCGCCGCCTTCGCCATCGGCAGCCCCGCGTCGGCGACCAGGCGGCCGTCCGCGATCTCGTAGCCCTGCGCCCGGACGTGGACCAGCAGCCCCCGCACGCCGGCATCGGCGATCACCACGTTGCTGCCCCGGCCCAGGATCGTGTACGGCACCTCCCGTCCACGGGCCAGGCGGACGAGGCCGCGCAGCTCGAACGGGTTGACCGGAGCCGCGTACAGGTCCGCGGGGCCGCCGACGCGCATCGTGGTGAACCGCGCCAGCGGCTCGTCCCGCGAGGTCTTGATCCCCAGGCGCCGCTGGATCTCCGTCCCGGCCCGGATCGCGTCGAACGGCATGCTCATCGATCGCGCTCCCGGGGGTCGGCCGCACGACCCGGGCCTGTGTCGGCGAGCCCGCCTGGACTCGCGCCCACCGCGGCGAGGCGCGCGATCTCGGCGACCGACGGGTAGGCGGCGCGCGTGGCAGCGGCGAGCACGAGCCGGGCGACCGCGTCCGCGGCACCCGGCCGCGCCGCTGCCCGGGCGGCGGCGCTCATGGCGAGGTGGCCGGCCGGGTCGTCGAGCAGGTGGGCCGCGGCGACGAGCGCATCGGCATCGAAGTCCGCGTCGTCGACGACACGCGCGGCACCGGTCGCCGCGTACGCCTCGGCATTCGCGCGCTGGTGGCCGGCCGCGTGGGGGTAGGGCACGCAGACCATCGGCAGGCCGAACGCGGCAGCCTCGGCGAGGGTCGAGGACCCCGCGCGACCGACCACGAGGTCCGCTGCCGCCAGCGCCGCGGTCATCTCCTCGGCCAGGAAGGGATACGGGCGGTACCGGTCGCGGCGGCCGGGCGGCAGCGCGTCTCGGGCAGCCTGCATCTCCGCGTAACCAGCCTCCCCGGTGACGTGGAGGACCCAGCAGCGCTCGACGAGGCGTCCGAGCGCACCGCTGACCGCCTCGTTGAACCGCCGGACGGCCTGGGACCCGCCGAAGACCAGGAGCAGGCGCGGCCCCGCGGGGATCCCCAGCCGCTCGCGGGCCGCTTCGCGATCGATCGTGCGCGGGTCGCGGATCGGCGTGCCCGTCACGTAGCAGCGTTCCGCGGCCAGGGCGGCGCAGGTCGCCTCGAAGCTCACGGCGACCGCGTCCGCCAGGCGTGCCGTCGCGCGGACGCTCCGGCCCGGCACCACGTTGCCCTCCCACAGGACGACCGGGATTCGCAGGAGGCGGGCCGCGGCGAGGACCGGGATTGCCACGTAGCCGCCGCTCGTCACGATCGCGTCGGGCCGGGCGCGTACCAGCCGCCACACGGCCTGCGGGAAGGAGGCCGCGAGGCGGAGCGGATCGAGGACGAGGTGGACGTCCCGGCCGGCGCTCCGCAGCGAGCGCAGGGCGAGCCGCGAGAAGGGAATCCCCAATTCCGGGACGATCCCCGCCTCCAGGCCGCGGTACCCGCCGATCCAGGCCAGGTCAGACGCGGCCGGCAGGGCGCGGAGCGAGCGTGCGACGGCCAGGGCCGGGTAGATGTGCCCGCCCGTGCCGCCTGCCACGATCACCACTCGCATCCACCCATCCTCCGTGTGCCGCAGTCTCGCGGGAGATCGAGAGCAGGATGCCGACGGCCGCCAGGCTCACGATGAGCGACGACCCCCCGGCAGAGACGAACGGCAGCGTGATCCCCGTCACGGGGAGCAGCGTCACGACCACGCCGATGTTCACGAATGCCTGGACGCAGAGGTAGGCCGTGATGCCTGCCGCGAGCAGCGCCCCGAAGGTGTCGGGTGCCGCAAGCGAGATGCGCATTCCGCGCCAGGCAAGCAGCATGAACGCGATCACCACGAGGGACGCGCCCACGAAGCCGAACTCCTGGCCGACCACGGCGAAGATGTAGTCGTTGTGGGCATTCGGGAGGACGATCCCGCCCGCGGCGGCGCGGTCTCCGAGGCCCGCGCCGAAGAGCCCACCCAGCCCGAGCGCCAGGAGCCCCTGGACGCTGTGGAAGCCCGTCGTGAGGGCATGGTCGAACGGGTTCTGGAACGCCTGCAGCCGCTCGAGCTGGTAATCCTTGAGGGCCATGGAGGCGGCCAGCGCCGCGGCGCCGCCGAGGGCCACGATTCCCATCAGGTTCCCGCCCGCGACGAAGAGCATCACCACGACCGTGATCCCGAGCACGGCCGTGGACCCGAGGTCGGGCGACTTGAAGATCAGGATCAGGAACGGCGCGACGATCGCGACGAAGGGGATCAAGCCACCCCGGATCGAGCCGATCTCGGTGCCCCGGCGCGCCATCCAGTGGGCGATGTAGACGACGAGGGCGAGCTTGGCGAACTCTCCGGGCTGGATGACGGGAATGCCGGGGAGCTTGAGCCACTGCGTGGAGCCGCTGACCTCGACGCGCCACGGCGAGAAGAGGACGAGGGCCAGCAGGATGCCCGCGCCCAGGAGGGCCGGCATCGAGAGGAGCCGGAGCCAGCGGTAGTCCGAGCGCATCGCGATGAGCATGCCAACCATCCCGACGGCAGCCCAGACCGACTGCGGGCCGACCGTGGCGAGCGTGCCGTCCCCGTCCGCGTAGCCGGCCATCGCCGAGCTCGAGTAGACCATGAGGATGCCGAGGCCGGTCAGTGCCACGACGATGGCGAGCACGATCGCGTCCGGTGCGTGGCGCTCGCGCACGTCGACGGCCATCGTCAGCGGCCCCGGTCCGCGCTCGTCGCGGCGCGGCGTCGGCCGAAGCGGCGGCCGCGGCCACCCGAGCGACCGCGACCTTGAAGGCGCGACCGCGCGCAGCGTAGTCGGGGAACTGGTCGAAGCTGGCCGCGGCCGGGCTGAGGAGCACCGTCGCCACGCTGCCCGGCGCGGCGCCGGCCAGGAGCTCGCGGGCGAGGGCGTCGGCGCGCGGGACGGCAACCTCGAGCGTCCCGGCCTCCTCGACGCGCGGACACCCGGCCTCCCGGAAGAGCCCCGCGAGCGTCGGCCCCGACTCCCCGATGAGGACGGCGGCGGCGGCACGCTCGGCGACCACCGGGGCGAGGGCCCGCAGGTCAACGCCCTTGTCGCGCCCACCGGCGATGAGGATGAGCGGCGCATCGAAGCTGCGCAGCGCCGCGGCCACGGCGTCGGGCTGGGTTCCCTGCGAATCGTTGACGAAGCGGACCCCGTCCACCAGGCCCACCGGCTCGAGGCGATGCTCGACGCCTTCGAACGTCGCCGCCGCAGCGCGGATGGCGTCCGGCGCGAGGCCGAAGAGGAGTCCGACGGCCACGCCAGCCAGGAGGTTCGCGAGATTGTGCCGACCGGGCAACGAGAACTCCCCGATCGGCATGATCCGACCCGCCGGCCCCGTCCAGGCCGGGCCGCCGCCGATGATCGGCAGCCGCTCCACGGCCGCGGTGACCACCCAGCCGTCGACGATCCCGACCCCGCCGCCGATCGGGTGTTCGAGCCGGTAGCAGACCGCCGGAGCCGTTCCCAGGCCCGCGTAGCCGCCGACGACCGGGTCGTCGAGGTTGAGGACGAGCGCTCCGTCCGGATCGACGAGCTCCGCCAGGCGCCGCTTCACCGCCCGATAGGCCGCCAGCGACCCGTGGCGATCCAGGTGATCGGCGGTGACATTCGTGTAGACAGCCACGGTCGTGCCCCGCGTCAGGCTGGGCAGCTGCAGCTCGGAGAGCTCGAGCACGACCCGGTGCTCCGGGGTGAGCTCGGTCACGCGGTCGATCAGCGGCACGCCGATGTTCCCGCCGAGCACGACCGGATGCGACGCATCCGCCGCGAGGAGGTGGGCGATGAGCGACGCGGTGGTGGTCTTGCCCTTCGTCCCGGTGACCCCGATCGTGGGCGCCGGGCAGAGGCGAAGCGTCAGATCCGGCTCCGAGACCATGGCGGGTGCGCCCGGGTCGCCGCCCGCGAGGCGTGCCGCCAGGCTGTCGAGCGCAGCCCGGAGGCGGGGCTCCGTGGTCGGGAACCCGGGCGTGATCGACGGCGAGAACGCCACGAGCGCAGCGTCCTCCCAGGCCGACGCCGGGTCGACGTCGGGCCCGACCAGGAGCCTGATCGCCGTGCCGTCGAGCTCCGCGAGCCGGTCGCCGAGCGCGCCTTCGGGCTTGCCGTCGTACACGGTGACCGCGGCCCCGGCGCCGGCGAGGAAGCGCGCCAGCCCGACCCCGGTCCGCGCCAGCCCCAGCACGGTCACCGGTACCCCGGCAAGCGCGCCGGCGCGAACCCCTTCGAGGGTCAGCGCGTCGAGGTCGAACGGGGTCGGCATCGTCAGACCAGCCGCTGGAGCGTGGCCAGGAAGAGGGTTACGCCGAGCAGGCCGGCCAGCGCAGCGACAATCCAGAAGCGGAGGGTGATCTTCGTCTCCGGCCAACCGCCGAGCTCGAAGTGGTGGTGCAGCGGGGCCATCCGAAAGAAGCGCCGGCCGTGGCTCATCTTGAAGAAGCCAATCTGGATGACGTCGCTCAAGACCTCGACCACGAAGATGACCCCGATGAGCGGGAGGATCAGGATCTGCCCGGTGATCAGGGAGACGACGGCAAGCGTGGCTCCCAGGCTCATCGAGCCCGAGTCGCCCATGAAGATCTGCGCCGGGTGGACGTTGAACCACAGGAAGCCCAGCAGCGCCCCGATCAGCAGCGAGCACAGGATCGCGAGGTTCGGCTGGGCGGGGTTGTTCAGCAGGGCGATGATCAGGAACGAGACGAAGGCGAAGATCAGGGTCCCGCCGGCCAGGCCGTCGAGCCCGTCGGTGAGGTTGACGCCGTTGCTCATGGACACGATCGCGAAGGCCGCGAACGCGATGTAGAGCCACGGCGCGATCGACACCGCCCCCACGAACGGGACGCCCACGGCCACGATGTCGTACGTGCGCTGGATCTGCCACGCCGCGAAGACCGCGACCGCCGTCTGCCACAGGAGCTTCTGGCGCGCCCGGATCCCGTCGCCCGTCCGCGCGTTGAGCCAGTCGTCCGCGAATCCAAGCGCGCCGACCAGGCCGAGCGCCGCCAGCGGGGCGAAGGTGGAGGCGTCGACGAGGTTGAAGACGAGCGCGAGCGCCCCTACGACCATGATCAGGAGGGTCCCCCCGGCCGTGGGCGTCCCGCCCTTGACCTGGTGGCTCTCCGGCCCGTCCATCCGGATCTGCTTTGCGAACCCGGCCCAGCGCATGAGCCTGATGTACGCCGGCATCAGGATCACGACGATGGCGAACGCGAGCAGGATCGCCTGGATCAGCTCGACGGTCACGCCGGGATCCCGGTTCGGAGGGCGTCCACGATCGACTCGAGGGCGGCCCCGCGCGACGCCTTGACGAGCACCGCGTCCCCGGGCCGGAGGATCGCCCGGAGGATCTCGATCGCGGCCGCCCGGTCGGAGACCCGGTGGACGTGCGAAACCGCGAGCCCGGCTGCGACGGCGCCGTCCGCGATGCCACGCGCGCCGTCTCCCACCACGACGAGCTCGGTCACGCCGCGGCCCGCGGCCTCGCCGACCACGCGATGGCTCTCGGCGTGCGCGTCGCCCAGCTCGAGCATCTCGCCGAGCACCGCGACCGGCCGGCCCGGCAGTGAGGCGAGCACCTCGAGCGCCGCGAGGACCGCTGGGGGCGAGGCGTTGTAGGTGTCGTCGAGGATCGTGATGCCGGGTGCCTCCACGATCGCGCCCCGGTGGGAGGAGGCCGACCCCCAGGCCGTCGCCAGGCCGGCCGCGATCGCCTCGTCGGGGATGCCGGCGAGCAGCCCCACTGCAGCGGCGGCGAGGGAGTTCTGGACACTGTGGCGGCCCAGCGCCGCGATCTCGACCCCGAACCGCGTCCTGCGCGGTGCTCGCGCCACCAGGTCGAAGGTCATGCCGCGGGGACCGCGCGCGACGACCCGGTCGGCGGTCACGTCCGCGTCCGCCGCGAAGCCATAGCGGATCACGGATGCGCGCGTGCGCGACCCGAAGAGGCGCACCCGCTGGTCGTCCGCGTTGAGGACCGCCGTACCGTCCTCGGGCAGCGCCTCCACCAGCTCCGCCTTCGCCCGCTCGATCGCCTCCAGGCTGCCGGCCCGCTCCTGGTGGACCGGCGCGATCGAGGTGACGACGCCGATCTCCGGCCGCGCGAGACGGGCGAGCGTCGCGATCTCGCCCCCGACGTACATCCCCATCTCGAGGACGGCGGCCCGGTGGACGGGCCCCAGGCGCAGGAGCGTCAACGGCAGCCCGACCTCGTTGTTCGCGTTGCCCTCGCTCTTCAGGGTCGGAAGCGCGGCAGCGAGGACGGCTGCGGTCGCGTCCTTCGTCGAGGTCTTGGCGAGGCTGCCGGTGATCCCGACCACGAGCGGGTCGAACCGGGCCCGCCAGGCGGCCGCGATCGCCTGGAGGCCGACGGAGCGTGTCGGGCACGCGGACGATGGACGCGTCTTCCATCGTCCGGAGGGCGCCATCGTCGACCGGGCGGCTCACCAGCACGGCGGTGGCCCCGGCGGCCACCGCGGCGGCGAGGAAGCGATGGCCGTCGGTCCGCTCGCCCGGCAGGGCCACGAAGAGGTTGCCGGGCTCGACCACGCGCGAGTCCACGGCGCCGCCCCGGATCGGTCGCCCGGCATCGCGAAGCAGCGCTCCCGCCGGTCGCAGCGACGAGATCGGCGGCACGCATCGCGGGAGCGGCAGCCGGCTGGGTCGGGTCGCCGCCCCCGCCGGGCGCCGGCACGGTGCTCACGCCGGGGAGTGTCGCACAGGGCGCGCTCACGGGCGCGCCGACGCGGCGGGCGCCGACGGGGACGGAGCAGGGCGGATCGGCGGGAGGTCGAGCGTCGTCATCGCGTCGGTCGCAATCCGTCGGAAGAGCTCGAACGACTCGACGGCATTCTCCATGTTTCCGGACACGTTCACGATCGGCCTGCCCTCGGTGATACGGACGGCCACGACCAGCTCGGGCGCGGTGCGGCCCACGAACCCGACGAACGAGAAGTTGTAGACGTCGGTCCGGAAGCTGCCGGTCTTCGAGTCCCAGATCTGGGCGGTGCCGGTCTTGCCGCCGACCAGGTAGCCGGGGATGAGCGTCCGGGCCCGGTAGAACGGGACGACGTTCACGACCCGTTCCATGATCGCGGTGAGGTCGGCCGAGAGCGCGGGGGTCATGACCCGGCCCCGGTCGGCCGAGGTCGTGGGCGTGTCGCCGGTCTCCTTCACGACGTGGGGGGTCGGCAGCGTCCCGCCGTTCACCATCGCGCTGTAGGCGGTCGCCAGCTGCAGCAGCGTGACCGCGACTCCCTGGCCGAAGGAGCCGTTCGCGAGGTCGATCTGCTGCCACGGCTGGACTGCAGGGTCGCGGACGAGGCCGGGCACCTCCCCAGCCACGTCGATCCCGGTGAGCGCGCCGAACCCGAGGCGGGTCCACGCGTCGTGGAGGACGGTGGCGGCCTGCCGGGTGGTGGTGCCGAGCTTGAGCGCGACCTTCGACATGACCACGTTGCGGGACCACGCAACGGCATCCTGGAACGAAAGCGTGCCCTTGCTGCCCCGGTCGGCGTTCTGCACCATGGCCCGCCCCCCGTCGAGCCGGAGGACCGCCTGGTCGCTCAGCCTGGTGGTCCGCGTGACGACCCCCGCCTGGAGCGCCGCGGTGGCGGTCAGCAGCTTGAAGACCGATCCCGGCTCATAGACGCTCGAGACGATCGGGTCGATGAAGCGGGACGGGTCCCTGGCCGCGATCGCGCCGTAGTCGTTCCCGTCGTAGCTGGGGTACGTCGCCGAGGCCAGGATCTCGCCCGACTTCGGGTCCATGACGACGCCCGAGACGCTCTTCGCATGATCCGCGACCCAGGCCGCGTAGACCTCCTGCTCCAGCTTGAGCTGGAGGCTCGCGTCGATGGTCAGCGTGACCGACGTCCCCGGCGAGCCGGGCTGCAGCGTCTGTGCGTTCTCGAGGATCGGCCGGCCCGACCCATCCCGCTGGGCGAGGAGGACCTGCGGGTTGCCTGCCAGCAGATCCTGCCAGCGGCCCTCGATCCCGTACTGGCCGGTCCCGTCGCGGTTGACGAACCCCAGCAGCTGTGCCGCCAGGGTCGTGCCGGTCGCGCCACCCGCGAGGGGGTAGACACGGACCGGCTCCGGCTCCAGGCGGAGCTGGACGAGCGAGCCGTCGGCAAGGCCGGCCTTGATGGCGCTCGACTGGGCCGGCGTCAGGCCATGGGCCAGGACGACGTAGGCGTTGCCCCCGGCGAGCTTCGCCCGAAGCGCATCGGCGTCGCCGCGTGCCAGGCCGAGGATCGCGGTGAGGCCCGATGCCACGCGCTCGCGCAACGCGGCGGTGTCGGCGTCGGTCGGGCCGGTCATCTGCGCAGGGAAGGCGGCCAGGAGGTCACGCTCCACGGACGTGGCGAGCACGACCGTCCCGCTCCGGTCGTAGATCGTCCCGCGCACGGGCGGGACCTCGATGCGCGCCGTCACCTGGTCCCGGGCGCGCGCCACCAGCTCGTCGTGGCGCACGAACTGCCAGTAGCCGAGCCGCCCGATGCAGGCGACGCCGAAGACGGCCATGAGCACCAGGACGAGCAGGCTTCGCGGGCGGCTGTCGGTCCGGCCGAGCATCAGGTGCGCAACCTCGTTCGTTCAGGCGATCGGGCGGTCACCGTTGCCGGCTATCGCGCAGGGACGACGAGCGGGTCGACAAGCTGCCCGAGACCCGCGTCGAGGGCGAGCTTCCGGATGGCCGGTTCGCGCCCGAGGCGCGACAGGTCCGCGATCATGTCGCGTTCGTTCGCCTCGAGCTCCTGGCGCGCCGCGACCAGGCGGTCGACGTCGAACTCGGTGGCCGAGACGCTGATGGTCTGGGTGAGCGAGTAGAGCCCGAGCAGGAAGACCACGACGATGCCGACGATCAGGAGCCCGACCCGGCCCTGGCGACGGCGCGACCGGACCGCCGAGGCTCCCCGCAGACCGCGTCGCGGAAGGTCGACGGCGCGGTCGGAGCGGATCGTGCCGCGCCTCGTGGCGGGCGTGTCCTCCCGGCGGCGCGGCGCCAGGACACCGGAACGCGGTCGCGCGCCGGCGTAGCCCGCCATCACTCCACCCCGAGATAGGCACTGCCGTAGGCCGGCAGCCCCAGCTCTCGGACGGCAACGTCCATCCCCGCAAACAATTCCTCGCCGAGCTCACGCACCTCGTCGAGCGCGGACCAGGCGCGGTCGCGACGCTCGCGGATCTCGTGCTCCCGGCGGCCATACGACCTCCGCCGCTGGGTCTGGTGACGCTTGCTCATCGGTGCGAGCCCTCCTCCACCGTGATGCCGGGACGGCTCATGCGGCGAGCCGTTCCGCGGTCCGGAGCCGGGCGCTCCGGGCGCGGGGGTTCGCGGCGACCTCCGCCTCCGAGGGCACCGCCGGCTGGTGGCCGACGGGGCGGAGACGGGGGGCCCGGCCGCAGACACAGACGGGGAAGCTGGGTGGACAGGTGCAGCCGCGACGCTCGGCCGCGACGAAGCGCTTGACCAGGCGGTCCTCGAGCGAGTGGTAGGCCAGGACGACCAGCCGACCGCCCGGGCGAAGCAGCCCGACGGCCGCGTCGAGGGCCGCCTCGAGAGCGTCGAGCTCGCCGTTGACGGCGATCCGGAGCGCCTGGAAGACGCGCGTGGCGGGGTGGATCCGCCCGGCCCGGCCCGGCCGCCGCGGGACCACCCGCTCGACGAGCGAGGCGAACGTCTCGGCGGTCGCGACCGGGGCCCCCTCGCGAGCCGCGACGATGGCGCGCGCGATCCGCCGTGCATGGGGCTCCTCGCCGTAGCGCCGGAACAGGTCGCCGAGCTCTGTCTCGTCCAGCTCGGCGAGGAGCGCCGCGGCCGGCCGCCCGGCGTCGGGGTCGAAGCGCATGTCGAGCGGGCCCTCGGCGCGGAAGCTGAACCCGCGATCGGCGTCGCCGAGCTGGAAGGAGCTCAGGCCGAGGTCAAGCAGGATTCCATCGACCGCCCCGAACCCGGCCGCCGGCGCGACGCTCGCGAGATCCCGGAAGTTCGCCTGCCGGAGGACGAGCCGATCGCCGAAGCGGGCGAGCCGTTCCCCTGTCCGCGCGATCGCGGCGGGGTCGGCGTCGAGCCCGAGGACGCGGCCGTCCGGGCTGGCGGCCTCCAGGATCCGCTCGGTGTGCCCACCGCCACCGACGGTTCCGTCGACATGAAGACTGCCGGGGCGCGGGGCGAGCATCGTGATGACCTCCTCCGCGAGCACCGGCAGGTGCCCAAGCTCCATGTCTACCTCACCGCCGACGAACGGATCCCGAGCGGATCCTGGAAGCGCATGTAGTGCGGCGCTAGATGCCCAGCCCAGCGAGATGCTGTGCGAGCGCGTCCGGCGCCTCGAGCGCCTGCCGGTAGTCGTCCCACCGGCCGGGTGCCCAGATTTCCGCGTGGTCAAGCGACCCGACGACCGCCGCCTCGCCGTTCAGCCCGGCAGCCTCGCGGAGGTAGGCCGGCAGCACGAAGCGACCCTGCGCGTCGAACTCGATCTCGACCGCACTGGCGAAGACGAACCGGCTGAAGGCGCGCGCCCCCGGGTTCTCGACGGTCGGCAGCGCGGCGACCTTGCCGGCCAGGCGCTCCCATCCATCGCGGGGCCAGATCGCCAGGCAGAGGTCCAGCCAGCGCGAGACGAACGCGCCGCCCGCGAGCTGTGCCCGGAACTTCGAAGGCACGGCAAGCCGTCCCTTCGCGTCCACCGTGTGCCGGTACTCGCCGGTGAACAACCCGTCCGGGCCCCTCTCTCGGAGACCGGCGTCCGTGGGCCCCATGCCCGTGCAATCGCCGGTACTTCGCCCGGTGCTCCGGCGGCGGGCCAGGGGCCCCCCTCCGTCGCCGGGATTTACCACTTGTCCCCACTCCGTGGGACTTGGTGGGCATCATACACCCCGCGAAACCCGAGTCAACGCCGATTCCGCTTCCGGGGGCGCCGAAGGTGGCAGTACGAGTGGCCTCTTGCGGTCGGCTCCCGGCGAGGTGTAGGCTCCGCCGCCGAACCAGCTCGTGCCGCAGCCGAGGGCCTCACCCACACCATGACCGCGATGCCCCGCACCGCAGATCCCGGCTTTGCGCCGCCGCGGGGGCGACCCCGCGATGCGCCCCCAGCAGCTGGCCGCCGTGCGGATCCGCCGCTGCACGTTCCGTCGGCTGATCGCCGTGGACGGGGCGATCGGACGCGGGTACGACGTGGACTGCCTCTACCCGGACCGGACGCTTCCGCTCCCCCTGGGCGATCTCCACGCAGCCACGCCGATCTGCAACGCGTGCACGGGGTCGCACATCTTCCGGGCCGACGAAGACTGACGCCGTTTCCGTCGGGTGGCGACCGACGCCGCTCCCGCCTGACGATGAGGGCGCCAGCGAGGCGGCCTATACGCCGGGTTCTGTGCCGGACCCGGGGGCCCGGCGACGGTCATCCATCTGAGGCCGCCGGTTGCCCGGCGGCTCGTGCGGCCGACCCGAGGGCCCACGGCGGCGCGCCGCTGCCCCGGCGAACCGGGACACGCCCTCCTACTTGGCCTTGCTCCGGGTAGAGCTTGCCGCGTTTCACCCCGTCGCCGGTTGCCCGGCGACGGACTCGTCTCTGTGGCGCTTGTCCTCGCCTCACGGCGGACGGGCGTTACCCGCTACCCTGCGCCTGGGAGCCCGGACGTTCCTCACGCCGGCAGTTCCCCGCCGGCGCGCGACCGTCCAGCCGCCTCGCTGGCCGACGCAGTCTACCCCCGGCGTGAGGGCGGGGCTCAGTCGGGCGGATGTGCGAGCGGCGTCACGGCCGTTTTGGAACACGGCCGCCGCCAGCACGGCGTGCCGGACATCACGGCACGCCGGCCGTCACGGCACCTCGATCTCCAGGCCGTCCCACGCGACCTCGACACCAGCGGGCAGGCGCGTGGCGAGCGCAGCGTGGCCGAGCTCGTGGTCCAGGTGGGTGAGGTAGGCACGCCGCGGTCGAAGCGCGGCGATGACCTCGAGCGCCTCGCCGACGGTCTGGTGCGTCGGGTGCGGCTTGTCGCGCAGGGCCGAGATCACCAGGACGTCGAGGTCCCGAAGGAGCGCCATCCCTTCCGGCTCGATCCGCTGCACGTCCGAGCAGTACGCGAACCCGCCGGTCCGATACCCGGTGATCGCCCGGTCGACGTGGATCACCGGGACCGGGATGAAGCGCCGCCCGCCGACCAGGAACGGCCCGTCCAGCGCGACCGGGCGGAGCTGCGGGATTCCGAAGAAGGCGCCCTGCCCGGGACGGAATGCATAGGCGTACCGGGAGACGATGACGGCCAGGTCCTCCGGCGGCGCGTGGACCGGCAGGTACCCACCGCGCAGCTCATTGAAGCGGCGCAGCTCGTCCAACCCACCGATCGCGTCCTGGTGATCGTGGGTCAGCAGCACGGCGTCGAGGCGTCGCATGCCCGCCGCGATCGCCTGCCACTTGATGTCGGGACCGCAGTCCACGAGGACCCGCATCTCCCCGAAGGAGAGCAGGGCCGATGCCCGGTAGCGCCGATCGCGCGGGTCGGCAGACGTGCACACCGGGCACTCGCAGGCGATCCGCGGGATCCCCTGGCTGGTGCCGCTGCCCAGGATGCGGACCACGAGACGGCCAGGGTCGGGGCCAGCGTCTCCGGGGTCGAAGCCGGCCTCGAGCGCGACCGGGGCGATTGCTCCACCGCCCGGGCCGCCGGTGCCGAGCTTCATGTCCATCTGGGTTACCGAGAACGCCGGACCGCCCGATCCTGACGTCGGTCGCCGGACGACGAGGGCCGGCCCGCCGGCCGCCACGCGGTCGAGCGCCTCGTTCGCCAGCGCATCCGCGGTCGAGTTCTCGCTGCGCGGGACGTGCCGCGCGCTCCAGCGCCGGAAGCGGCGCAGGCCGGCGATCGCCTCGTCGTGGAGCGGGGCCAGCTTCGCATCCTTGACGCGCCAGCGCCCCTGGATCTGCTCCACCACGAGCTTCGAGTCGAGCAGGAGGAGAACCTCCTCCGCCCCGAGCTCGGCGGCCAGGTCGAGCGCACGGACCACGGCCGTCCATTCGGCCACGTTGTTGGTCTGGTGTCCCAGCGCCTCGGAGATCGTGGCAAGGGGGGCCGCGCCGGGTCGCTCCGCACCGGGTCGATCCGCGTCGATCAGGGCCGCCCCCGCGGACGCCGGGCCCGGGTTCCCCCGCGCCGCGCCGTCGGTCCGGATGATCAGCCGGCGGACGCCGCCGGCCGCGGCTCCGCTCAGACCGTGCGCTCCACCACCGCTCGCGAGACCTCGAGGATCGCGCGAGTGATGTTGATGCCGCGCGGGCACGCGTCGACGCAGTTGAAGATGGTCCGGCAGCGCCAGACGCCGTCCTTGTCGGCGAGGATCTCCAGCCGCTCGTCGCCGGCGTCGTCGCGGGTGTCGAAGATGAACCGGTGGGCGTTCACGATCGCGGCCGGGCCAACGTACGACGGTTGCGCCCAGAAGGACGGGCACGCCGTCGTGCAGGCGGCGCACAGGATGCACTTGGTGGTGTCGTCGTAGCGCGCGCGGTCGGCGGGGCTCTGGCGACGCTCGCGCTCGGGCGGCGGCGTGTCGGCGATGAGGAACGGCATCACGCTTCGGTACTTCGCGAGGAACCCGTCCATGTCGACGACGAGGTCCTTCATCACCGGGAGGCCGGTCAGCGGCGCGACCGTGATCTTGCGGCCGAGCTGGTCGACCCGGATCTTGCAGGCAAGCCGGTTCCGCCCGTTGATGAGCATCGCGTCGGAGCCGCAGATGCCGTGCGCGCACGAACGCCGGAAGGTGAGCGTGCCGTCCTGGTCCGCCTTGACCGAGATCAGCAGGTTGAGGACGCGATCCATCGGCTCGGCGTCGACGCGGTAGGACTCCCAGTGCGGCGCGGCGTCGCGCTCGGGGTCGAACCGGAGGATGCGAAGGTCGACCTGCATCACGCGGCTCCCGGGCTCAATAGACGCGCGGCTTGGGCTCGAACCGGGTGATCGTCACCGGCTTGTATCGGAGCGAGGGCCCGGCCTCGCCGCGGTACGCGAGCGTGTGGGCGAGGAAGTTGACGTCGTCGCGCTCCGGGTAATCGTCGCGCGAGTGGGCGCCCCGGCTCTCCTTTCGCGAGATCGCGGACGTCGCCATGGCCTCCGCGCAATCGATCAGGTAGCCCAGCTCGCGCGCCTCGAGGAGGTCGGTGTTGAAGACCCGGCCGGTGTCGCGGACGCGGACGCGCGTGTAGCGCTCCTTGATCTGGGCGACCCCGGCGACCGCGGCCGCCATCATGGGGGCCGTACGGAAGACGCCCACGTTGTCCATCATGAGCGTGGCCAGGTCGTCCTTGAGGGCCGACGGGCTCTCGCCGTCCGGGCGCGTTCGGAGCGCCTCGAGCTCGGCCCGGACGGGCTCCTCGACGGCCGGCGCGATCGTCGGCAGGGTT
Organism: uncultured Chloroflexia bacterium; assembly: GCA_963734535.1. Taxonomy (GTDB): domain Bacteria; phylum Chloroflexota; class Limnocylindria; order Limnocylindrales; family CSP1-4; genus CTSoil-043. The sequence goes on from CAVTHS010000010.1 coordinate 283,118, forward strand.
GCGGCCCGGCAGTAGGCGGTCATCTCGCGGCCGGCCCGCCGCCCGAAGACGAGGAGGTCGACGAGCGAGTTGGTGCCCAGCCGGTTCGCGCCATGGACCGAGACGCAGGCCGCCTCCCCCGCCGCGAAGAGCCCCTCGACGGGCGTGTTCCTCTCGTCGCGCACGACCCGCGTCCGGAGGTCCGTCGGGATGCCCCCCATCGCATAGTGGGCGGTGGGCTGGATGGGAACCGGCTCCGTGAGCGGTTCCACGCCGAGGTAGACCCGGGCGAACTCCGTGATGTCGGGAAGCTTCTCCTCGATGACCGCGCGGCCCAGGTGGCGCACGTCGAGGTAGACGTAGTCCTTCTTCGGGCCGATCCCCCGCCCGTCGCGGATCTCGAGGTAGATCGCCCGGCTCACCATGTCGCGAGGGGCCAGCTCCATCGCCTTGGGTGCGTACCGGGCCATGAAGCGCTCGCCTTCCGAGTTGAGGAGCGTGCCGCCCTCGCCGCGCGCGGCCTCCGAGAGGAGGATCCCGATCCCGTAGATCCCGGTGGGATGGAACTGGTAGAACTCCATGTCCTCCAGCGGGATGCCGTGGCGGTAGACGAGGGCCATCCCGTCGCCGGTCAGCGAGTGCGCGTTCGAGGTGATCGAGAACATCCGGCCGTTGCCACCCGTGGCGAGCAGGACGGCCTTCGCCCCGAACGTGTGGAGCTCCCCGTCGGCGATGCGGTAGGCCACCACGCCGGCGGCGCGGCCGCCGTCGCCGCCCTCCCCGCCCTCGAAGAGCAGGTCCACGACGTGGTACTCGTCGTAGAAACGCACGCCGGCCTTGATGCAGTTCTGGTAGAGGGTCTGGAGGATCATGTGGCCGGTCCGGTCGGCCGCGAAGCAGGCCCGCTTGACCGGGGCCTCCCCGAAGTTCCGGGTATGGCCGCCGAACCGGCGCTGGTCGATCTTCCCGTCGGGCGTCCGGTTGAACGGCAGGCCCATGTGCTCGAGCTCGATCACCGTCTCGATGGCCTCGTGGGCAAGGACCTCTGCAGCGTCCTGGTCGACGAGGTAGTCACCGCCCTTCACGGTGTCGAACATGTGCCACTCCCAGTGGTCCTCCTCCTGGTTCCCCAGGGCCGCGCACACGCCGCCCTGCGCTGCGCCGGTGTGGGAGCGGGTCGGGTAGAGCTTCGTGAGCACGCCCGTCGAGATGCCGGCCCGGGCAAGCTCGAGCGCGGCCCACAGGCCGGCCCCGCCGGCGCCGACGACGAGCGCGTCGTGGTCGATTCGCATCCGGGACCTTCCTACTTGACCGGGAACGGGAGGGTCATGACCGCCATCGTCCCCATCAGGAAGAGCGCGATGCCGGTCACGTAGAGCAGCATCGTCAGCGCGGTCCGCGCTCCGCCCGACGTGTAGTCCTGCACCACGGTCCGCACGCCCATGAAGCTGTGGAGGACCACCATGGTGAGCATCAGCCAGTCGACGGTCCGCCACAGGACGCTCCCCCAGCGGTCGTCCACGATCCACTGGGCGGTCTGGGTGGCCGGGTCGAAGATGAAGTGCGTGATCGAGAAGTGGCCGAGCGCGAGGACGAACAGGGCGAGTCCCGACAGGCGCATGAGGTACCAGACGCCGAGCTCGAACCCGCTTCGCTGTGGGCGCGCCCGACCGGCCCGGGTGTAGAGGGCCATCACGATGCCCCTGCCCAGATCGGGCGAAGGATGATGTAGGCCCCCGGCAGGCCGACGATCACGAACACCACCCAGCTCGCATACCAGAGCTGCTTGTGGAAGACGGTCGTGGCGGGCCAAAAGTCCATCACGATGATCCGCAGGCCGTTGAGCGCGTGGTAGAGGAGAGCCGCGCCCAGGAGGGTCTCCCCCACCCGCCCGACCGGGCTCGCATAGAGCTTCAGGACCTCGTCGTAGAGACCCCGGTTCGCGCCCACCAGCCAGATGTCGAGGACGTGGAGCAGCACGAACGCCCAGATCGCGACGCCGGAGATCCGGTGGAATGCCCACGCGAGCATTCCCTCGCCGCCTCGGTACTGCAGGTATCGCACCGGAAGACTCGCCTCCGTGACCGGCCGGGGGACGCAACCGACGCGCAATGGCCGGGCTCGTCCGGGTGGACCCCACGCATTGTACGGGGTCCGGTTGGCGCCGGCCGCGTTGCATGAGCAGGTGGCGCGCACTCCCCCCTCGGCAACCCCGCGAAGCACCCGGGGTGCTGGCAAGGCAGACGCGGGTCGGAAAGCAGCACCCGGGGTGCTGGCACGGCCGACGCAAGGTCGGCGGCATGCCCGGACAGCAGGCAGGGTGCTGGTAAGGCAGCGGCGGGTCCCGAGAAGGCCGAGATAGCACCCTGGGTGCTGGTAAGTCCGGCCGACGCGCTCGACGCCCGAGGTTGGGCAGCCGGCCGCGCTCCCAGCGAGCTTCGCCGGGGCCATCGACGCCGGGATCGGGCGAGATTCGGTGCGTACCAGTCGCCCCGCTGCTATTCGGGACGGACGTGGGCACCCAGGCCCGCGTGGGCACCCGGGCCCGCGTGGGCACCCAAGTCCCGCGTGGGCACCCGGGCCCCGCGTGGGCAATCAGGCCCGCGAGCCCGGGTGCCGCGCTACCATCGGTCCCCACACTCGGTCCTTTCACACCCGCGCCCACGCCCGTCGAGATCGCAGGAGCTGCCGTGAAGATCCAGGAAGCCGACGCGAAGTCGCTGCTCGCCGCGCAGGGCCTGCCCGTCCCGCCTTGGGCCGTCGCCCGGACTGCGGCGGATGCGCGGGCCGCCGCCGAGCGGTTCCTCGCCGCCGGTGCGGGCCGGGTCGTGATCAAGGCGCAGGTCCTCGTCGGCGGTCGCGGGAAGGCCGGCGGCGTGAAGCTGGCCGGATCGCCGGCCGAAGCGGAAGAGGTGGCCGCGCGGATCCTCGGCATGGAGATCAAGGGGATCCCGGTTCGCAAGGTGCTGGTCGGCCCGGCGGCCGTGATCGTCAAGGAGTTCTACCTCGGCGCGATTCTCGATCGCGCATCGCGCCGGATCGTCCTGATGGCCTCGGCCGAGGGCGGCGTGGAGATCGAGGAGGTTGCGAAGGCCACACCGGAAGCGATCCACCGCGTCGCCGCCCACCCGCTCCTCGGGCTGCTCGACTGGCAGGCTCGCGAGCTCGCCTTCGCCGTGGGCCTCGCAGGACCGCACCTGCGCGACTTCGTCAAGATCGCGCGCGGAATCGTGAGCACGATGCGTGCGTACGACGCGGACCTGGTCGAGGTGAACCCCCTCGCGATCATCCGGGAGAGCGGGCCGGAGGGCCACGTGGAGCGCCTGGCGTGCCTCGACGCGAAGGTGACCCTGGACGACTCGGCCCTTCCCCGTCATCCCGACCTGGAGAAGCTGCGCGACCTCGACGAGGAGGACCCCGCCGACGCCGAGGCACGGCACTACGACATCAGCTTCATCCACCTCGACGGCTCGATCGGCTGCATGGTCAACGGGGCCGGCCTGGCGATGACGACGATGGATCTGGTGAACCGTGCGGGCGGCGCTCCGGCGAACTTCCTCGACATCGGCGGCGGCGCGAAGGCCGACCGCGTCTCGGCGGCCATGCGGCTGATCCTTGCCGACCCGAAGGTGCGCGCGATCCTCGTCAACATCTTCGGCGGGATCACGCGCGGCGACGAGGTCGCCCGCGGCCTGATCGACGCCCGGGCGCGCCAGGAGCGCGAGGTGCCGATGGTCGTCCGGATCGTGGGCACGAACGCGGAGGAGGCGGCGCGCCTCCTGCGCGAGGCCGCGTTCGAGACCGCCGCGACGCTCGACGAGGCGGCCGCGAAAGCGGTCGCCGCGGCCCGGCAGGCGACGGGAGGCATGGCATGAGCATCCTGATCGGCCGCGAGACGCGGCTCGTGGTCCAGGGCATCACCGGTCGCGAGGGCGAGTTCCACTCGCGCCAGATGCTCGAGTACGGCACCAACATCGTGGCGGGCATGACGCCGGGCAAGGGAGGCCTCTCGGCGCTCGACAACCGGGTCCCCGTGTTCGACACGGTGGCGGAGGCGGTCGCGCCAGACGGGCGCCAACACCTCGTGCATCTTCGTCCCTGCATCTGGGGCCCCGGACGCCATTCTCGAGGCCGTCGGAGCGGGAATCACGACCATCTTCTGCATCACCGAAGGGATACCGGCCCTCGACATGCTTCCGGTCGTGGAGGTCGTCCGGGCTGCCGGCGCGCGGCTGATCGGCCCCAACTGCCCGGGCGCCACGTCGCCAGGCCGGGCGAAGGTCGGGATCATCCCGGGGTCCATCCACCACGAGGGGCGCGTGGGCGTGGTCTCGCGGTCGGGCACGCTCACCTACGAGGCGGTCCAGGCAATGACGGACGCGGGGATCGGGCAATCGACCTGCGTCGGGATCGGCGGCGACCCGATCATCGGGACGACGTTCCTCGACATCCTCCAGCTCTTCGCGGCAGATCCGGAGACCGAGGCGATCGTTCTGATCGGCGAGATCGGCGGGGCGGCCGAAGAGGAGGCGGCCGCCTGGGCCGCGGAGCACCTTCGAGATGTGCCGATGGCGGCCTTCATCGCGGGCCGGACCGCGCCCGAAGGCAAGCGCATGGGCCACGCCGGCGCGATCATCTCCGGCGGCCGCGGCACGGCCGCCGACAAGGTCACGGCCCTCGAGGCCGCGGGAATCCGGGTCGCCGGATCCCCAACCGAGCTGCCCGCGCTCCTGAGAGCGGCGGGGCATCGGGGCTAGGACCTGCAGGCCGGCGAGGTCAGCTGAGCGTCAGCGCGACGTCCCGAGCTCGCCTGGGGCTCGGAATCCATCCGGATAGAGCCCGGCCCACGCCGGGCCGCCCGGCGCCTCGATCAGCTCGACGAGCACCCCGTGGCAGCTCTTCGGGTGCAGGAATGCGACCGGCCCCTCGGCACCCGGCCGGGGCGATGCATCGATCAGCTGCACGCCATCGGAAGCGAGCCTGCCGAGCGTCGCCGCGATGTCGGCGACCTCGAAGCAGACGTGGTGAAAGCCCTCGCCGCGGGTCTCCAGGAAGCGCGCTACGCCGGTCGTCGCGTCCGTCGGCTCGACGAGCTCGATCTTGACTTCGCCCACGGGCAGGAACGCGATGTTGACGCGGTCGAGAGGGATCGGGACGACCGGGCCGGGGCGAGCCCCAGGGTGTCGCGATAGAAGCGAAGGGCGGCCGTCACCTCCCGCACGACGACGGCAACGTGGTGGACGCGACCAACGTCGGCAATGCCGGACGGCAGGCCGGCGAACGGCTCCGGTATCGGGGCTCCGCGGGGATTCCCGGCGCCCGTCTCGAACGGCGGAGTCACACGGTCACCAGCTCGCGATGCTCGCCCCAGGCGGCGCGAAGTCGATCCGAGATCTCCCCGACCGTGGCGTAGGCGCGGACCGCCTCGATCAGCGCGGGCATCAGGTTCTCGTCGCCGCGAGCGCACTCCGCCACCCGCCGAAGCGCGGCGTTCCACGCGGCGGGATCCCGTTCGGCGCGGACGCGTCGCAGCTCCACCACCTGGCGACGTTCGCCGTCGGGGTCGATCCGCTGGAGCGGCGGCGTCCGGTGGCCCTCGTCCTGGAAGCGATTGACGCCGACGACCACCTGGCCCCCGTCCTCGATCGCGCGCTGGACCTGGTAGGACGATTCCTGGATCTGGCGCTGCTGAAAGCCGCCTTCGATCGCCGCGAGCGTCCCGCCCAGCGCCTCGATCTCGTCGAGGAGCTCCCGTGCCGCCGCCTCCAGCTGATCGGTGAGAGTCTCCACGTAGTAGCTGCCCGCCAGCGGGTCGGGCGTCTCCGTGACGCCTGCTTCGTACGCCAGGATCTGCTGCGTCCGCAGCGCCAGCCGGGCGGCCTCCTCGGTCGGCAGGGCAAGGGCCTCATCACGCGAGTTCGTGTGCAGGCTCTGGGCCCCGCCCATGACCGCGGCGAGCGCCTGGACCGTCGTCCGCACCACGTTGTTGTCGATCGACTGGGCCGTCAGCGAGCTCCCCGCCGTCTGGACGTGGAAGCGGCACATCATGGACCGCGGGTCGCGAGCGCCGAATCGATCGTGCATGAGACGTGCCCACATGCGCCGCGCTGCGCGGAACTTGGCTACCTCCTCGAAGAGCTCGCTCCACGCCGCGAAGAAGAAGCTGAGCCGGCCCGCGAACGCGTCGACGTCCAGACCGCGGGCGACCGCCGCGTCGACGTAGGCGATCGCGTCGGCCATCGTGAAGGCCAGCTCCTGGGCGGCCGTCGCCCCGGCTTCGCGCATGTGGTAGCCGGAGATGCTGATCGTGTTCCAGCGGGGCAGCTCGCGGGCCGAGAACTCGAAGATGTCGGTCACGAGGCGCATCGAGGGGCGCGGCGGGAAGATGTAGGTGCCGCGAGCGATGTACTCCTTGAGGATGTCGTTCTGGGTCGTGCCCGCGACCCGCGCCCGGGGAACGCCCTGGTTCTCGGCCGCCGCCACGTACAGCGCCAGGAGGATCCCGGCGGTCGCGTTGATCGTCATCGAGGTGCTGACGTCGCCGAGCGGGATCCCGGCGAAGAGCGATTCCATGTCGGCAAGCGAGCAGACCGGCACGCCGACGCGACCGACCTCCCCCTCCGCCTCGTGGGCGTCGCTGTCGTAGCCCATCTGCGTCGGCAGGTCGAACGCGACCGACAGGCCTGTCTGGCCCTGCGCCAGGAGGTAGCGGAAGCGCTCGTTCGTCTCGGCTGCGGTCGCGAATCCCGCGTACTGGCGCATGGTCCAGAAGCGACCCCGGTACATGGTCGGCTGGACGCCCCGCGTGAACGGGTACTCCCCGGGGCGCCCCAGGTCGCGCGCCTCGTCCAGGCCGGCGACGTCCGCCGGCGTGTAGAGATCGGCGATCTCGATCCCGGACGATGTCGCGAACCGCTCACGGCGCTCCGGGGTCGTGGCGATCGCCTTTGCTCGCGCCGTGGCGCGCCAGGTATCACGACCGGGATCGGGCCGGGGCGGGGGTGTCGCGGCGGCGTCGGTGGCCATGGATGCTCCGCTCAGTGGATGACGACGAGAAGGTCGCCGACCTCGATCGTATCGCCAACGGCAACCCCGACGCGCTCGACGGTGCCCTCTCGCGGTGCGCGGAGCTCGTTCTGCATCTTCATCGCCTCCACCACGAGGATCTGCTGGCCGGCCTCCACGCTGTCGCCCACGACCACTGACACGGCCACCACCTGACCCGGGATGATCGCGCGAACCTCGACGGGGCCGCCGTGTGAGGCGACGCCGGCGCCGCGTCGCGCCCGCGCCCGGAGCACGGCCCGGCGCTCGAACTCAACCTCGACCTCGATCCGCCAGCCATCCACGACCACCTCGCGAAGCCGCGTGCCGTGGCCGGCGTCGACGCGGACCGGGCCGAGCTGGAGGTCGGTCCGGACGTCAGGGCCGGCAGGGTGGGATGCGGCGGATTCGACGAGCCGGGCCCGGACCTCGTCGAACCGCTCGAGGCGGACCGGGGCTGCGACGCCATCGACGACCGGGAGCGCTGGACCCCGGTCGCCGTCCTGCGGCAGGAGCGTGGACGCATCGGGAGGCGGCGCCAGGGTGATCGCAGGGTCGCCTTCGAGCCGGGCGGACGCCGCGACTCCGACGCGGACGGCTCGCGCGTCGATGTCGCCGTCCGGCACCTGGGGACCGCCCACATCTGGCGTCGGGCCGGCGATCGTGGTCGGGGCCACATGGCGACGATCGTGGCTCATGGCAACCTGCGGGCGATGCGGCGATCGTGGCTCATCGCGGCCACCGGTCCACAGCTTGCGCTCGGCCGGCGGAACGCCAGCGCGGGTCACCGTCGACGGCGACCGCGCCATCCGAACCCTGCCGCGCCGTGCCCGGCCCCACGAGCGAGCCTGCGGCCGGCGCGACGGGTGCGCCCGAACCGTCGAGTGGGCCTGAGCCGCCCGACCCCGCGCCGCCAAGCTCCGCGAGGCCCGCGGCGAGCAGCGCAACCCGGACGGCCCGTGCCCGCGAGGCCGGGCCGTCCCAGTGTGCTTCGACCCACGTCGTGGCGAGCGCCGACGTGTCGATGAAGCCGGGCTCCGCGAGCATCGCCCGGTGAAATGGGAGCGACGACTGGATGCCCCCGATCTCGGCCTCGTCGAGCGCGCGACGGAGCCGAGCCAGGGCCGTGGCGCGATCGGCAGCATGCACGATCAGCTTGCAGATCAGCGGGTCGTACTCCGGGGGAATCCGTTCGCCTGCCTCGACGGCCGTGTCGACCCGAATCCCCGGGCCAGCCGGCATCACCCACCGCGTGATCCGTCCCGGTGCCGGCGCAAAGACGCGCGCTGGATCCTCCGCCGATATCCGGACCTCGATCGCATGGCTCGTCGGACGCGCCGCTCGGTCGGCAGCCGCGAGAACGCGCGGCGAGAGCGGTGCCCCGGCGGCCAGCCGGAACTGCTCGGCCACGAGGTCGAGCCCCGACACCAGCTCGGTCACCGGGTGCTCCACCTGGAGCCGCGTGTTCACCTCGAGGAACCAGAACGACCCGTCGCGGTCGCACAGGAACTCCACCGTCGCCGCGTTCTGGAGCCCGGCCGCGGCGCCGAGCCGCACCGCCATCGCGTGGAGCCGGCGCCGATCCGTTTCCACCAGCCCGGGCGCGGGCGCCTCCTCGATCAGCTTCTGGTGCCGTCGCTGGGTCGAGCAGTCTCGCTCGCCCAGCGCGATGACCTGGCCCGTCGCGTCGCCGAGGAGCTGGACCTCGATGTGTCGCGCCGGCATGATCTCGCGCTCCAGGTAGACGGCTCCGTCGCCGAACGACGCGGCTGCCTCGCGCGAGCCGGCGATCAGCGCGGCGGGCAGCTCATCCGGCGAGACGACGCGACGGATTCCCCGTCCACCGCCACCAGCCGCGGCCTTGACGAGGAGGGGGAATCCGACGCCAACCGCGGCCGCGATGACCGCCTCCAGCTGGTCTGGCCTGTCGACCGCAACTGCCTCGAGCGTTCCAGGCACGTGTGGGACGTCGGCCAGGCGCGCGATCCGCCGCGCCGCGAGCTTGTCGCCGAGCGCGGCGATCACGGAAGGCGGCGGCCCGACGAAGACGAGCCCGGCCTGCTCCACGGCCACTGCGAAGGCGGCGCGCTCGGACAGGAAGCCATAGCCGGGATGGACGGCCTCGGCCCCGGACGCGACCGCGGCGGCGACGATGGCATCGATGCGCAGGTAGCTCTCGGCGGGCGACGCGGGCCCAAGCCGGATCGCGAGGTCCGCCGCGCGCACGTGCGCGGCCGACGCGTCCGCATCGGAGTAGACGGCGACTGCCTCCATCCCCATCTCGTGAGCCGCCCGAACGATCCGGAGCGCGATCTCGCCCCGGTTCGCGACAAGAATCCGCCGAAAGGGCGGGGCTGCAGCAGCGTCCTTCACGGACGCCGCTGCTTCGGGCCGTGTCGCCCCCGACCCCGTTCCCCGGGAAGACCGGTGCGCGAGGGGCCGGAGTGACCGGCACGCGATGGGCCGGATCGTCTTTGCACAAAGACAGGCTGTTGCCCGCGAACGGGCCAGTTGGAGGCCGGCCGGCTCCCGGGGACGCGTTGACACCGCCGGACGCGCCGTCGCTCCCGAATGCGCGGGCGCCCCGCCGGGCCCATCCCTCCCCCGCCGCTCACAGCGGGATGTTGCCGTGCTTCTTGCGAGGGTTCGTGTCCCGCTTGTCGGCGAGCATCTCGAGGGCACCGATCAATCGCGGACGCGTCTCCGACGGGACGATGACGTCGTCGATGTACCCGCGAGCCGCTGCGACATATGGGTTGTTGAAGCCTGCCTCGTACTCGGCCACGAGCCGCCGTTGCTCGGCAGCCGGATCCCCGGAGGTGGCGATCTCGTCCTTGAAGATGATGTTGACTGCCCCGGCCGCGCCCATCACCGCGATCTCCGCCGTGGGCCACGCGAAGTTCATGTCGCCGCGAATGTGCTTGCTGCTCATGACGTCGTACGCGCCCCCGTAGGCCTTGCGCGTTATCACGGTCACCTTCGGGACCGTCGCTTCGCAGTAGGCATAGAGCAGCTTGGCGCCGTGTTTGATGATGCCGCCGTGCTCCTGCCCCACCCCCGGCAGGAACCCCGGCACGTCGACGAAGGTGACGATCGGGACATTGAAGCAGTCGCAGGTCCGGACGAACCGCGCGGCCTTGATCGAGGCGTCGATGTCGAGCGCGCCCGCGAGGATGGCGGGCTGCTGCGCCACGATCCCAACGCTTCGTCCACCGAGGCGCGCAAAACCGATCAGGATGTTCGGCGCCCATCCCGGCTGGATCTCGAGGAAGTCCCCATCGTCGATCACGCGTCGAACGACGTCGAGCATGTCGTACGGCTTCTGCGAGTCGTCCGGCACGACGTGATCCAGCTCCCGGTCGCGCCGATCCACGGGATCCGAGGAAGCGAGCCTCGGGGGCTCCCCCAGGTTGTTCTGCGGAAGGTGCGCGAGGAGACGTCGGACGTGGTCCATGGCGGTCGCCTCGTCCGGCGCCGCCAGGTGAGCCACCCCGGAGATCGTCGTGTGCGTCGTCGCGCCCCCGAGGTACTCCGAGTCGACCTCCTCGTGCGTCACGGTCTTCACGACATTGGGCCCGGTCACGAACATGTAGCTCGTGCCTTCGACCATGATCGTGAAGTCGGTCATCGCCGGGGAGTAGACGGCGCCGCCCGCGCACGGCCCCATGATCACGCTGATCTGCGGCACGACGCCCGAGGCAAGGACGTTGCGCAGGAAGATCTCGGCATATCCGCCCAGCGAGGCGACGCCTTCCTGGATTCGCGCGCCACCCGAGTCGTTGAGGCCGACGACGGGCGCGCCAACCTTCATCGCGAGATCCATGATCTTGCAGATCTTCTCGGCGTACGCCTCCGAGAGCGAGCCGCCGAAGACCGTGAAGTCCTGGCTGAAGACGAAGACGAGCCGCCCCCCGACGGTGCCATGCCCCGTCACCACGCCGTCGCCGAGAATGTGCTGGCTGTCCAGTCCGAACTCCGTCGCCCGATGCGTTACGAAGGTGTCGAGCTCGACGAATGACCCCGGGTCGAGCAGCAGATCCAGGCGCTCCCTGGCAGTCAGCTTCCCGAAGGTGTGCTGCCGCTCGATTCGGACCGGGCCCCCGCCAAGATGCGCCTCGGTTCGCATTTGTCGGAGCTTCTCGAGTCGTTCGTCGCTCGTTGGCACATCGACCTCCTGGCGGCGCTCCGGTCTCGGGCCGTCAGCGCTGGGGCGCCATCATACGCAGCGGATCGCAATCCGGAGACTGGCGCACTGGTGTTATCCACACAATCGTGAACATCTCCCCCGAAGTGTGGACAACGCCCGTTCGCGGACTGGCGGTGGTGGGGTAGCATCTAGAACCCGCGGCGAGCCAGGAGGCCCGCCCCCTCGATGACACGCAGAGGTGATTCCCTGGTGGCACAGGTCATCGCGATCGCGAACCAGAAGGGCGGCGTCGGCAAGACGACAACCGCGATCAACCTCGCGGGAGCCCTCGCAGAGCTTGGCCATCGCGTCCTTGCCGTCGACATGGACCCACAGGCGAACCTGACCGTCGGCCTCGGGATCAACCTTGGCCTGGTCGAGCGCTCGATCGCCCACATCCTCGACGACGGCGCTGCGGATCTTGGGAGCATCATCCTCGAAAGCCAGACGGAGCGAATCGACGTCGTTCCCTCGACGCTCGAGCTCGCGTCGACCGAGGTCGAGCTCTTCTCTGCGATCGGGCGCGAGTACGCGCTTCGCGAAGCGCTGGACGACGGGGTCCGCTCGATCTACGACTACATCCTGATCGACTGCCCGCCGACCCTGGGCCTGCTCACGATCAACGGCCTCGTCGCAGCGAACAGCGTGATCATCCCGGTGCAGACGCAGTACTACGCGTTGAAGGGCCTGAATGCCCTGGTCAAAGTCATCACCACGATCCGGACCAAGCTGAACCGGGACCTCCGAATCCTCGGCCTGCTCCCGACTTTCTACGACGGACGCACGATCCTGGGGCGCGAGATGCTCGACGAGCTGCGCGAGCTCGGCGAGCATCACGTCTTCAACGCGATCATCCGGAACACCGTGAAGCTGGGCGAGGCCCCCTTGACCGGTCGACCGATCACCGCCTACGCGGGCAGCTCCGAGGCAGCGCGGGCATTCCGAGAGCTCGCGAAGGAGGTCATCGAACTTGGCCAAGCCTGACTTCCGCGCGTTCGCGGCGCGTCGCCTCTCCGAGGAACGCGAGCTTTCGCCATCCATCGTCAGTCTTCTCTCCGCCGAGGGCGGGAGGACGAGCGGCGTCCGCAATGTGCCGCTCGACCGGATCGAGGCCAACCCCGAGAACCCGCGCCTGGTATTCGAGGAATCCGCGCTCGAAGAGCTGGCCGCATCGATTCGCGAGCACGGCGTCCTCCAGCCGGTCCTGGTCCGGCCGCGCGGTCCGAACCTGTTCCAGCTCGTTGCCGGCGAGCGGCGCTGGCGTGCCGCCAGGATCGCCGGGCTCGTTGCGATCCCCGCGCTCGTCGAGGACCTCGACGATGACGTCGCCCTCGAGATCGCGATCATCGAGAACCTGCAGCGCGAGGACCTCTCGCCGCTCGAGGAAGCCTCGATGTACGACCGGATGATCAAGGACCACGGCTACAGCGTCCGGAAGCTTGCTCAGAAGCTCGGCAAGGACAAGGGCTACCTGGAGAACCGGCTTCGACTGGCCGACGCCCCGCAGGAGGTCCGCGACCTGGTGTCTCTGCGCAAAGACACCCTCTCGCACGCCTACGAGCTGATGAAGATCGACGACCCGAAGAAGCGCAAGCGACTGGCCGGCCAGGTCGCCCGGGGCGAGCTGTCGCTGGTCAAGTTGCGCGAGAAGATCGAGGGACGGCCGGCTCGGGCTGCGATGGTTGACGATGGACCCGACGACGCCGGCCCCGAAGGCGCAAGCATCCCCGAGGCGGCGGCACCGGCCGCCCCCACCGGCGATGACGCACTCGTCGTCGCGAAGAACCAGTTCCATGACGCCCTGGCCGGGCTCATCGCGGTCCTCCGCAGCCAGGAGTTCACGTCGTCGGTCTCGCCGAACGATCGGCAGAACCTGGCCAAGTACCTCACGATCTCGAAGCTCACCCTCGAGAACGTGATCACCGTGGTCCGCGGCCCGGGCACGCGCGACCGCGAATGACGTCCTGAGGCGAGGGGCGTGGGTCCCTCCCCGACCTGCGGCGCGAAGAAGCCGGCGCTCGTGCGCCGGCTTCGTGCATTCGTCGACGGTCGGGCGACTGACCGCCGGCGATTGTTGCGTCAGCGAGTCGTGGGGGTCGGCGTCCGGGTCGGCGTGGGCGTTGGCGCGTGCACGGTGACCGGCTTCGTCGCCGCCGGCTTGCCGTGGCCGTGGTTCAGCTTGGCAATCGAGCTGACGTACGCGCCGTGATTGGCAAACCCGGCCGGAGTCGTGGCGTGGGCGGCCTCGGAGACCATCTTGCCGTGATTGTCAGGGTGCGGGGCGCCTGTTCCCGTCGTCGCGTCCACGTCGGGCGACTCGGCGGTCCTGGGCGACTGGGCGGTCCTGGGCGACTCGGTCGCCTTGGATGACTTCGTTGCCTCGGGCGTCTCGTTGGCCTCGGGCGTCTCGTTGGCCTCGGGCGTCTCGTTGGCCTCGGGCGTCTTCGTGCCGCTGGTCGCGTCCGGGCGCCCTGCGCGGACCGGGACGGTCTTGCCCGACGCAGCCCTTGCCGTGGCCAGCCCGTCCGCGGCTGCCTGGGGTGGCGCGCTCGCGGCGGCGAATACCGCGGTGGCGGACAGGGCGACAGCGGCAACAGCGGCAAGGATGCTCTTGGTTCGATGCATAGGTCCATGATCTCCGGTGTGGTGCGACCGTTTGCCGCGCATCTACGGAAACGATCCGGCGCAGGCTTCCGTTAGGGGCCTGGCCCGGACTTCCGGCGATCCGGGCGCCGGGACGTTCGTCCCACGGTCAGAGAAGGCCCACGGCAGCGAGCGACGCCACCCAGCCCGCCGCGAGGATCGCGAGCCCGATCGCCTGGACCTCCCACGCTCGCTGGAGCCGGCCGGCGAGCCCCAGGGCGAGGCCGGCCACCAGCGTCGCCGCGCCAAGAGCGGTCACCCAGGTGCCGGGGATCCACCCGGCGAGCGCGATCGCGGACGTGGTCGCGACGGCCCCGACGGCGAGGCCAAGCAGCGCGCCGAGCCGGATCGCCCGGTCACGGCCGAGGGATGTCGCCACGGTGCGCGTGCGGCTCGCGGCGTCCCGCTCCGCGTCGGCCAGCGAGTTCGCGATCGCCAGCGACGTGCCGCCGAGCACGCCGAGCCCGGCGAGCACCAGGATGGGTTCGGGCAGGTCCCCCGTCGCGCCAACCCAGGCGAAGACCGGGAGAAGGGGGATTCCCGCGGCATACGGCAGCCACGACCAGGGCGATGCCTTGAGGCGCAGGTCGTACGCGAGCCCGATGCCGTAGCCGGCGCAGGCCACGAGCGCGGTCGCCGGTCCGGCGAACCCGGCGAGGACCAGCCCCGCCAGCCCGCAGACGACCCCGACTCCGAGCGCGATTCGCGCGGTGACCCGGCCGTCGACGAGGGGCTTGGATCGGCCGGCGATCGCGTCCGCCGGCGCGTCGAGAAGGTCGTTGAACGTGCCGATCGAGAGCTGGATCAGCAGCATTGACGCCCCGAGGAGCACGGCCCGGCCGACCAGGGCACCGGCGAGCAGGGCCAGGGCCAGCGTGACCGCGGCGTCCAGCGCCGACGGGAACGGATGAACCAGCCGCGCGAGGCCGGTCAGGACGCGGTTCACGCCTGCCTAGAGGTAGACGAGCTCCTCGAAGTTCTCGACGAGGTACTGGATGAGCTTCTCCCGGGGCTCGGGGAGCGCCGCACGCGTGCCTGCCACGAGGCAGTGGAGCGTGATCGCCGGGACCAGGAGCCGTCCCTGGCCGTCACGCCCGACCACGGCCGGCGGGCCGCCGCCGGCGGCGAAGACCTTCGCGATCGCCGTGTCATCGGTGCCGGTCGCGGCGCGGTAGTCGTGGAGCACGGAAAGGACGCCTCGACGGATCGAGATGTCCCGCATCGCCTCGGCCGCCCACGCGTCGATCTGCGGATCCGGCTGCTCGGACAGCCGGGCGCGGTACTCGTCCCGGTTTGCCGCGAGTCCCGTCGCTCCCACGTCTGGCCTGCCTCCTGTCGCCGTGCGCTGGTCGGGCCGAGTATCGCAGACGGGGCCGTTGTCTCGCTCACGGGCAACCTGAACAGAACGCCTGGTCTATTTCTCCGCCTCGCCCGCGACCCCGGGCGGCGGCGGTCGGCGATCCTCGGGCCAGTCGTTGAAGAGCTCGGTCATCCAGCGGCCCAGGCGCCCGGGCGGCTCCTCGTCCCGCCCGTCGGCGACGAGGTCGAGCATCGCGGTCCGGATCTGCCCCGTCAGGGTGTCGACCGCCTCGCGCGTCGGCCGGCCGGCCGGGAGGATCGGCTCCCCCACCCGGACCCGGATCGTCTTGCCCAGGCGCAGCCAGCCCGTTCCCGTCAGGCCGACCGGGATGACGGTGACGCCCGACCGGAGCGCGAAGAACGCCACGCCCTCGTTGACCGGCAGGAGCGCCCGCTCGCCTGCGTGAATGCGGCCCTCGGGCGCGATCGCAAGGTGCGCTCCGCTCGCGAGGACCGCCTCCACGCGGCGGGTCGCCTCGAGCAGGTTCGTGCGCTCGGGATTGAACGGGATGCCACGACCGGACCAGGTGATCAGCCGGTTGCGGAAGCCGGCGGACATGTCGGCCTCCCTCGGGCCGAAGAACCAGAGGTCCGGGCGTGCCGGCAACGCCGACACCACGCACGAACGGGTCCGCCCAGCTCTGGTGATTGAAGCAGAGGATCGCCGGGCCGGGCGGCAGCGGCGGGCCCTCGACGCGGATACGGAGGTAGGCACGAACCAGCACGCGGATGCCGATCGTCGTGAACCAGTACGGCACCCGACCGGGCCGGCGGACCGGGACCGGCGCGGCGCCCCTGGTCATGCCTCCGTGGTCACGGGCCGCGATGGCGCGCCGCCAACGGGCGATGGACGCCCGTCGATGGCCGCGAAGATGCCCTGGAGGAACGCGCCGACCGCGTCGGCATCCGCGTCGACCCCCCGCAGGACGACGCCCTCCACGGTCGCGCTGATGATCCGATGCGCCCCCTGGACCTCCACCTGGACGTCACCAAGCTGGACCCGTGTCCACCGGACGAGCTTCCCCGCCGCCCGGGGGCCCTCCTGGGGCACGATCACGCGCACGTGGACCGTGACCAGGCCGGCGGGGGTCGCGGCGAGCAGCACCCAGCGCACGCCGGGGTCCTCGCCCCAGGCCACCCAGCAGTCGGGATCCGGCGTTGCCCCGAGCGTGACGAGCGTCGCCTCGGCCACGGCGAGAACCTTCGGACCTGCCGCCGCGGGGATCGGCGCCACGGCACCCCACTCGCTGAGCCGCATCGTGGCCGGACCTCCGCTGCTCGAGCGCGCGTGCCGCGCGGACCCATCGAAGGCTATCACGAGGCCCTGGCCGGGAGGGCCGTTCGGCCGTTCACAACCTCCGCGGCGCCACGATACCCTCGGGTGCCTACGGAGGGTCGTTCTGGCATGTCGATCGATCGTCGTCTCGCCAACCTGGGAATCTTCCTGCTCATCCTCGGCGCGATTCCCCTGGCCGTCAGCCAGGGCTGGATCGCCCACGAGACCATCTCCCGGGCATGGGAGCTCTGGCCGCTGATCCTGATCGGGATCGGGATCGGGCTCATCCTTCGGCGCACGCCGTTCCACTTCCTGGGAGGGCTCCTGGTCGCGGCGACCTTCGGCACGATGTTCGGCTCGCTGCTCGCCGGCGGCCTCAGCCTCGGCGCGCTCGGCTGCGGCACCGCGGCCTCCTCGACGGACCCCGCCGTCCTCGACGAGCACGGCACGTTCGGGGCCGGGACGGTCAGCGTCGAGCTCAACGCGACCTGCGCCAGCATGGCGGTCGGGCCGGCTCCCGGCGCCGCCTGGGCCGTCACGGTCAACGGGCAGGCCAGCGGGCGACCGACGCTGGAGCAGGCGAGCGAATCGGCTCGCCGTACGCTCGACCAACCGGAACGTGACCATCCCGTTCGACAGCGGCCGCCGCTCTCGCTGGAACGTCACGCTGGGGACCGACACTCTCCTATTCGCTCGACGTCAACCTCAACGCGGGCGAGGTGACCCTCGATCTCGCGGGCATCCGCGTCGATACGCTCGCTGCCCAGGGCAATGCGATCGGCAACTCGCGACTTCTCCTGCACGATGCGACCGTCGGTCGCCTGGAGGTGCAGGTCAACGCCGGCGATCTCAAGATCGGGCTGCCGGCCGGATCCGACCTCACCGGCCAGGTCCAGGCCAACGCCGCGTCCGTTGCGCTGTGCGCCGATCCTGGCACGGGGCTCCGATTGCGGAGCACCTCCACGCTGACGGGCGACAACTTCGCCGCCGCCGGGCTCGTCAAGTCCGGCACGACGTGGGAGTCGCCCGGGATCGGCTCCGCGACGCACGTCGTGGACCTCGCCCTGGAGGGCGCGGCCGCCAGCTTCACGCTCAATCCTTCGGAGGGATGCCGGTGAACGACCGCATGTACCGCTCCGTCGACGACCGCGTCCTCGGCGGCGTCTGCGCGGGCCTCGCTGATCGACTCGACCTCGACCCGGCGCTCGTCCGGATCGGCTACGCGATCCTGGCCCTGGTGACCGGGATCTTCCCACTGCTCATCCTCTACGTGATCATGGTCGTCGTGATCCCCGAAGAGCCGGCCTGGACCGGCGTGCGGCCCGTCGTCCCGCAGCCCGCAGGCCCCACGTGGCCGGGCACCGGGGGACCCGCCGCACCGATGGGGCCCGATGCGCAGGCCGCTTCGGCGGCCGGGGATTCCCCGGGTGCGGCCGGCCCGCAACCCGCCGCTCCCACGTCAGCGGACCCGGCCGCGGTTCCTGGCTGGATCCCGCCCGGCTACTCCGGTGGCTGGGACAACCAGACCTGGCGCGAGCAGCGCGGCGCGGCACGTGCGACACGGCGTGCCGAGCGGGCCGCCCGCCGCGCCGAGCGCCGCAACGACCCGGTCCCGGCGATCATCGGCGGCATCTTCCTGGTGGCCCTCGGAGCGTTCTTTCTCCTGCGGAACACCTTCGACATCGACTGGTCGGTCGTATGGCCGGTCGTCCTCATCGCGTTTGGGGTTGTGGTCCTGATCGCAGCGTTCCGACCCCGCTCCGGGTGACCGGCGCGCCGACGCTTGTCATCGCGGCAGCCGGCGCCGGCGTCATCGGCGGGCTGTTCCTGCTCGTCCGCGGATTGGCGGCGTTCCGGGCCGGCGAGGCCGTGCGCGGGACGAGCACGAGCAGGATCGAGTCGCTGGCAGCGGGCGAGGTCCGCCTGGTCGGGACGATCGCTCCGGGTCCCGTGACGCTCGTGTCAGCGCTCCAGAGCGTTCCGTGCGTCTACTACCACGCCAGGATCGTGGAGGATCGAGGCCGCGAGCGGACCACCGCGCTGGACGATGAGCGCGCCGTCGGCTTCCTGCTGCGCGACGGATCGGGCACGCTGCGCGTCTTCCCTCGTGGCGCGCGCTGGGACGCGCCCACCTGCTTCGATGAGCAGACGGACTGGGCCGGTGACGACCCGCCGGGCCTTGACCGGAACTATGGCTCCGGGATGACTGCCGCCACGTTCGACCGCGACGCCGCGATCGCGGCGCTCCTTACGGTCCGTCGCCCCGATGGGAGGCCGGCGGACGATGAGCCGCCGGGCATCCTGGGCGGCGCGACCGTTCTCGGCAACGCCGGCCTTGGCGCGCGGCGCCACTACGAGGAGCGGCGGCTGGCGCCGGGTGACATCGTGACGATCGTCGGAAGCGCGGTCCCATTCGGCGACATCGAGGATCCGGCGACCGCGGACCGCGATGATCCCACTCGTGCGCTCGATGACCCGGAGGTGGCGCGAAGCCTTGCCGAGGCCCGCGCAGCGGGAATCCTGGCGAACTCACCGGAGGAAGCGTGGGGGAACGCCGCAATCCCCGGCTTCGGGGTCGGCCGGCCGACGCGCGCCCCGGACCTGGATCCCGAGGCACGTCCGATGCCGCTCGCGCCGGCCGGCACCGAGGCCGCCGCGGCGGCCGTCTTCGACATCCCCGCCGGCGAGCTCGTCATGGCGGTCATGCCCGATCGTCCGCTCCTCGTCCGGTTCGGCAGCCCGGGCGAGGCCGTGGCGCGCGACCAGGGAGCGCTCACCCTGGGGCTCGGTGGGGCGCTGCTCGCGATCGTCGCCGCGCTCGTGCTCGCGCTGGCCCTCCAGGGGACGTTCGGGTGAGCCCACTCGCCGGAGCCGCGCTCTTCGCGGTCCTCCTCGTGGCGCTCGTGGTCGCCTTCCTGCTCGTGATCACATACAACAGCGTGGTCGCCCTGCGCACGCGCATCGACAAAGCGTGGGGAAACGTCGAGGTCGCCCTCAAGCAGCGCCACGACCAGCTCGCGGAACTGGTCGCTGCCGTCCGGGACGTGATGGCGTTCGAGCAGGCTGTCCTCGGCGAGGTCGCCAGGCAGCGCGCGCGGTACTCCCCGCAGGCGCCGATCAGCGAGCAGGGCGCGGTCTCCGCAGCGACCAGTCGGGCCGTCCGCTCGCTCTTCGCGGTCGTCGAGAATTACCCGCAGGTTCGGTCGCAGGAGAACGTGCTCCGGCTGCAGGCGGAGATCGAGCGGCTCGAGCAGCAGATCGCGGACCGGCGCGAGCTCTACAACGACCAGGTCTACCGCTACAACACGACGATCGGGCAGGTCCCGGCCGTGGTCCTGGCGGGGCTGCTGGGCTGGCTGCCGCGGGCGTTCTTCGATGCAGAGCCGGCAGCCGACGAACGCCCGTCGGTGGAGCTGCACCCGCTCGCCGGTCCGGGCGGGGACGACGCCGCACCGGGCCGTGGCGACGCTGGCTCGGCCGCCGCAGACCCGAACGGGGAGGGCACGGCCCGGTAGACTGGCTGACACGCGGCGCCGACCGGGAGCGGCGCTGACGTGGAGGGAGCGATGGTGACGACCGCCCCAGGCGGCGGAGGGCCGCCTGCCGCCGTGGCCGAGCCGGCCGCGACGATGGTGGCGGGAGAGCCGTTCGATGTCTCGGTCTCATACGAGGTTGTGGGGCCCGTGGACGCGCCGACCCTCGTCTTCCTCCATGGAACTCGCGTGACCCGCGCGATGTGGGACCCGCAGGTCGCCGGCCTGTCAGACCGCTTTCGCGTCGTGACGGTGGACCTGCCGGGACACGGCGCACTCGCCGACATGACCTTCCGGATGGCGAGGGCGGTCACGATCGTGCGCTCGGTGATCGCTCGCAACGGCGGTCGAGCCGTCGTGATCGGCCAGTCGCTGGGCGGCTACGTCGCGATGGAGCTCGCCGCCGTCCACCCCGAGATGGTGGCGGGGCTGGTCCTCTGCAACTCCAGCACGGAGCCGCGGACGGTGGCGCGCCGCGCGCCGCGTGCGGTGGGCGTCTACCTCGTGGACCGGGTCGGGGAGCGATACCTCGGGCGCGGCGCACCCGTGCATCCCGACGGGCCGCTGCGCGGTCCGGCGCCCCGTGCGACGAACGGCTGGCTCTTCAAGGGCGGGTATCGCGCGGTGGTCACCGCGCTGCGGACCTCGTTCCTGCCCCGGCTCGCCGGGTACCCGGGCCCGGCCCTCCTCGTGAACGGCGCCGACGACCCGCTCTTCCGGCGCGGCGAGCGCGACTTCCTGGCCGCCTGCTTCGACGGCCGCCTGCGCGTCATCGAGGGCGCCGGGCACCTGGTGAACAGCGAGAAGCCAGACGCCTTCAACGCCGCGATCCTCGAATTCGCGGAGACCGTGTTCAGGAGCCGGGCGGCGCGCTGACCCCCAGCACCTCCCGGACCTCGTGGGCGATCTCGAGGTCCTCGCGAGCGGCAACCACGAACGTGCGGACCGCAGCGCCGGGCGCGCCGATCTCTCGATCCTCGCCGGCGGCCCTGTTGCGCGCCTCGTCGACCGCGACGCCGAGGAAGGCGAGGTCGCCCGCGGCGCGTTCCCGCACGGCCGGAGCGTTCTCCCCCACCCCGCCGGTGAAGACGAGGGCGTCGAGGCCGCCGAGCGCGGCCGCCATCGCAGCCACGGCTGCCCGCAACCGGTGGTGGTAGACGTCGAGCGCGAGCACGGCGTCCGGCTCGCCGGCGGCGGCTGCAGCGAGGATCGCGCGCATGTCGGCCGTGCCCGCCAGGCCCAGGAGCCCCGATCGATGCTCGAGCGTCGCTGCGAGCTCCGCGGGCGGCATCCGGACGTGCTCCGCCAGCCAGAGGACCAGGCCCGGATCGATGCTGCCCGACCGGGTGGCCATGACGAGCCCGTCGAGCGGCGTGAAGCCCATCGTGGTGTCCAGGGAGCGTCCGTCGCGCACCGCGGCGAGCGATGCCCCGGCGCCGAGGTGGCAGGTCACGATCCGGAGGCCGGCGTCCCCGGTATCTCCGATGAGCTCGGCTGCCCGCCGCGACGCGTACGCGTGCGACAGGCCGTGGAAGCCGTACTTGCGAAGGTCCCAGCGCTTCCTCCACTCGTGCGGGATCGCGTACGTCGAGGCCGCGGCAGGCATCCCGGCATGGAAGGCCGTGTCGAAGCAGGCGACCGCCGGTACGTCCGGGAGGGTCGCCGTCACCGCCTCGAGCGCGGCGAGCGATTTCGGCTGGTGGAGCGGGGCGAGATCGGTCAGCGTCCGGAGCCGCTCGACCACCTCGCCGTCGATCCGGACCGGCCGCGCATACAGGGTCCCGCCGTGGACGATCCGGTGGCCGACGGCGTCCACCGCCCCGAATCCCTCGATGGCTCGCGCGACGGCGACGATGTCCGCCTGCCCGCGCGGGGCGGGCAGGTCCTCCGCCCCCGTGACCTGGTCGTCCGGGTCAAGGACGCGGAGCTTCAGGCTGCTCGACCCGGCGTTGACGACGAGGATCCGCATCTCAGCTCACCGCCTCAGTGTGGCCAGGCCCAGGTCCGGATCTCGGGCGCGTCCTCGCCTTCCAGGCGCGTGTACGCCCGTGCCCGCAGGCGCCGGTCCACCATCAGCTGGCGAACGTGCGCCGCCCGCGGCCCCAGGCCCGGCACGCGGTCGATCACGTCCATCACGAGGTGGAACCGGTCGAGGTCGTTGAGCATGACCATGTCGAACGGCGTGGTGGTGGTGCCCTCCTCCTTGTAGCCGCGAACGTGGATGTTGACGTGGTTCGTCCGGCGATAGGTCAGGCGGTGGATCAGCCACGGGTACCCGTGGTAGGCGAAGACAACCGGCTTGTCACGGGTGAAGAGCGAGTCGAACTCGGTCTCCGACATCCCGTGCGGGTGCTCGGTGGCAGGCTGCAGCCGCATCAGGTCCACGACGTTGACGACCCGAACCTTCAAGTCCGGGAGGTGCTGGCGGATCATGTCGACCGCGGCGAGCGTCTCGAGCGTCGGCGTGTCGCCGCAACAGGCCATGACCACGTCGGGCTCGCCGCCCTGGTCGTTGCTGGCCCAGTCCCAGATGCCGATGCCGCGCGTGCAATGGAGCACGGCCTGGTCCATCGAGAGCCAGTTCGGGGCCGGCTGCTTGCCGGCGACGATGACGTTGACGTACTGGCGGCTGCGCAGGCAGTGGTCGGCCACCGACAGGAGCGTGTTCGCGTCGGGCGGCAG
Organism: uncultured Chloroflexia bacterium; assembly: GCA_963734535.1. Taxonomy (GTDB): domain Bacteria; phylum Chloroflexota; class Limnocylindria; order Limnocylindrales; family CSP1-4; genus CTSoil-043. The sequence continues at coordinate 305,820 of CAVTHS010000010.1, forward strand.
ATAGACCCGGATGACCTCGGACTTCTTGTTGACCACGTGGTCGATGAAGCCCGGGTCCTGGTGGCTGAAGCCATTGTGGTCCTGGCGCCAGACCAGCGAGCTCAGGACGTAGTTGAGCGACGCGATCGGTCGCCGCCACGGGATGCCGTTGGTCACCTTCAGCCACTTGGCATGCTGGTTGAACATCGAATCGATGATGTGGATGAAGGCTTCGTAGCAGTTGAAGAGGCCGTGGCGGCCGGTCAGGAGGTAGCCTTCGAGCCAGCCCTCGCACTGGTGCTCGGAGAGGACCTCCATCACGCGGCCCTCGGCGGCCTGGTGGTCGTCCGAGGGCAGGAGCTCCCCGTCGAACTGGCGGTCCGTCACCTCGAAGACGGCTCCGAGCCGGTTCGACGACGTCTCGTCGGGACCGAAGATCCGGAACGTGTCGCGGTTCCGGTCGATGACGTCGCGGAGGAACGTCCCGAGCACGCGCGTCGCCTCGGCGTTCGTGGCGCCCGGCGCGCTCACCTCCACCGCGTAGTCGCGGAAGTCGGGCAGCGCGAGGTCGCGCAGCAGCAGCCCGCCGTTCGCGTGCGGGTTGGCGCTCATCCGCCGGTAGCTTCGCGGCGGCAGCTCGGCCAGCTCCGGGACGAGTGCGCCATCGGCGTCGAAGAGCTCCTCCGGCCGGTAGCTCCGGAGCCAGCCCTCGAGGAGCGCGAGATGCTCGGGATTCGTCCGCACCTCCCCGAACGGGACCTGGTGCGCACGCCAGGAGCCCTCCGAGGGCAGGCCGTCGACCTCCTTCGGGCCCGTCCAGCCCTTCGGGCTTCGCAGCACGATCATGGGCCAGCGCGGGCGCTCGGTGACGCCGCCGTCGCGGGCCGCGCGCTGGATGTCGTGGATCTCGGTGACCACGGCGTCCATGGCGGCCGCCATCTGCTGGTGCATCAGCACGGGGTCGTCCCCGCTCACGAAGTACGGGTGATGCCCGTAGCCCTCCATGAGGGCCCGCAGCTCGTCCTCCGGGATCCGGGCCAGGACCGTGGGGTTGGCGATCTTGTAGCCGTTGAGGTGGAGGATCGGGAGGACCGCGCCGTCGCGGACGGGGTCGAGGAACTTGTTCGAGTGCCAGCTGGTGGCCAGCGGCCCTGTCTCCGCCTCGCCGTCGCCGACCACGCAGCAGACGATCAGGTCCGGGTTGTCGAACGCGGCACCGTATGCGTGCGAGAGCGCATAGCCCAGCTCGCCGCCCTCGTGGATCGAGCCCGGCGTCTCCGGCGCGACGTGGCTGGGGATCCCACCGGGGAACGAGAACTGCCGGAAGAGCTGGCGCAGGCCGTCGGCGTCCCGGGTGATGCTCGGGTAGACCTCCGTGTACGTTCCCTCGAGGTATGCGTTCGCCACGATCGCGGGTCCGCCATGGCCCGGCCCGATGACGTAGATGGCGTCGAGGTCCCAGCTCCGGATCACCCGGTTCATGTGGGCGTAGACGAAATTGAGACCCGGCGTCGTGCCCCAGTGGCCCAGCAGGCGCGGCTTGCAGTGCTGGGGTGCGAGTGGCTCGCGGAGCAGCGGGTTGTCGAGCAGGTAGATCTGGCCGACCGAGAGATAGTTGGCGGCCCGCCAGTAGGCGTCGATCTGCTCCAGCTCGGCCGTCGCCAGCGGCCCGACGGGCTGAACCTTGGCGCGTCCCTGATGTGCCATGCGATCCACCTCCGCGCACAGGGTAGCGTGTCCGTTCGTGCTCGTGAGGACCGTCCGCCGGGACGCCACGAGCGTCATTTCGCATGCGCGGCTACACTCCGCCCCCGGACGTGCCTGCCGACAGGCGGACACGCTCGATCTCGCGCCGCGTCGCCCCATGACGGGCGTCCGACCGGTCGCAACGTGCGTGCCGGGCTTCGCGGGCGTGAGCTAGCCAATGTCGTGTCCCCGCCCCACGGGGACGCCTGCATGGGCCAGTGCCGTTCCCGAAGTGGCCGGCGCCGACCCGATGCAGGAGCAATTCCCGCAGTGCCCGCGGGAACACGTGGAGTCGAACTGAACCGCTCGCTGCCCGGTCGCCGGGCGTCGCCCCGAACACGAGTGCGGCGCCCCTGGCCTGCCCGGTTCCGACCGGGTTCCCCCGCCTCGCCTCGCGAGGTCGGCACATTCCCCGGGACAGCGAATCCGCGGATCCCCGAAGGGAGCTACCCATTGCTCGTCCATTTCCAACGCACGATTCCGAAACGCGTCGGTCGCATCGAATCGCTGGCCATCTCGATCCTCGCGGCCCTCGTGCTGGCGAGCGCAGGTGTGCCGTCGATCGCGGCGGTCGCAGCGTCCAACCCGTCCCCCTCCCCGGCACCGAGCGCGTCGCCCGCGCCGGGCGCATCTCCGTCACCCTCGCCGTCCGTGATGCCGGGCGCGTCGGCGGTGCCGAGCGCGTCGCCTGCGCCAGGCGTGAGCCCTGCGCCGGGCGTGAGCCCATCGCCGTCCGCGAGCCCGGGCCAGCCGGGCGATCCGTCTCCGTCGGGCTCGGTCGACCCGACCGCGGCCGTGTCGCCCGGACCGACCGTGGCCGCCGCGGTGCTGCGGCCGACCCCGACCCTGACCCCGCCGCCGGGCGCCGTCGCCGCCTTCGCGGTGAAGGGCCAGCCGTACAGCCTGCCGGCCTTCGTCGCGCTCGGCACGTGGAAGGTGTCGAGCGTCTCGTTCTACGGACCCGGCTTCTACTGCGTGCTGAACCGCGTCAAGGACTGCCTCCCGCAGCTCGGCCGCTCACCCTGGCCCAACGGAACGGCGTGCGGGGTCATGTACACACGCACGCTGGTCGGCGTCGCCAACAGGACGCTCCCCTGCGGAACGCTCGTTGCGTTCAGCTATCGCGGCCACACCGTGATCGCCCCGGTCGTCGACCGCGGGCCGTACGTGACCGGCCGCAACTGGGATCTCTCCGGCGGGCTCTGCCGCGCCCTCCAGCACTGTTTCACCGGCCCGATCCGCTGGACGATCGTGCACCGCGCAATCGGCCCGGCCCTGCCGCTGCGGATCAGCCTCCGCCGCCTCTGACGCGGGTCGCGAGCGGGCGCGCCTCGGCGGCGCGCCCTGCCCGCCACCGGCCGAGGCTTCAGACTGGGCCGGTGAGCCCGACACGGCGCCGCGCCGGACGCATGACCATCGCCGCCCGCCGATGAGCCCGTTCGAGGCGATCGCGATCCTGGCCGCCGGCCTCGCGGCGGGCACGATCAACACCGTCGTCGGGTCGGGCTCGCTGATCACGTTCCCGACGCTCCTCGCCTTCGGGTATTCGCCGGTCGTGGCGAACGTCTCGAACACCGTGGGGCTCGTGGCAGGCTCGCTGAGCGGTGCGATCGGCTATCGCCGCGAGCTGACCGGCCAGCGCGGCAGGGCCATCCGCCTCGGGATCGCGGCGACCGCCGGCGGCCTGACCGGCGGGCTGCTGCTGCTCGCCCTCCCGGAGTCGGCGTTCGAGCGGATCGTGCCGATCCTCATCCTCGGCTCAGTGGTCCTCATCGCGATCCAGCCGCGACTGTCGCGGGCCATGGGCGACCGGCGGGTCGAGGGTGCGGAGCACACCGTGCCGCTCGTCATCACGATCTTCCTGACCGGTGTCTATGGGGGTTACTTCGGGGCCGGCCAGGGGGTGATCATGATGGCCCTGCTGGCGACCTTCCTGCCCGATGCCCTCCAGCGGCTCAACGGCCTGAAGAACGTCCTCGCCGTGCTGATCAACGGCGTCGCGGCCATCCTGTTCGTCGCGGTTGCCCCGGTGGCATGGTCCCCGGCCATCCTCCTCGCGATCGGCGCGATCGCCGGGGGCCAGGTCGGCGCGCTCGTGGGCCGGCGCCTTCCCGCGAGCGCGCTGCGCCTCGCGATCATCGTGATCGGCACGTTCGTCGGCGTCCGTCTCCTGATCGCGTAGGACACGAGCCGGTCGGACGACGCTCACCCTTGGGCGATCATCCGTGGTCATGGCCACGGGCCGCGGTAGAGGAATGCCGAAGGCGCCAGCCACTGCGCTCACCGGCATCCGGCGAGTGTGTCCGCCGAGGCGCAGGAACGGAATACCGCTTGAACCGTCCTCTCGGGCTGATCCCGTTCGCGTCGGGCCGGGTCTCGGTGCCATTGGGCACAGGGCCAGGGCCGAATCGCAGTATCGGGCGTCGATCCGGACGCATAGCGTGATGAGGCGGCGAATCGCCAGCGCCGGTTCGACGTTGGCTGCCGCACCGCCTGGAGGGCTTCACGCATGCTGCCGAACCGCAGGATCCAGGTCGCAGCCGGGATGCTCGTGGTGACCGGGCTGGTTGCCGGCTGTGGTGGAGGGAGCCTCGAGGCCGCAAAGGTCGCCTCGTTGGTCAAGTCCGAGTTCGAGGCGCAGACCAAGAACGTGGTTACCGAGATCACCTGCAACGGTGGTGCGGCGGTGAGCGTCGGCTCGACCATCGAGTGCCAGGGCAAGGGCCAGAACGGCCACGCCTACAAGTTCGAAGTCAAGCTCAAGGACGACAAGGGCGCGATCGCCTGGTCGTCAACGGACCTCAATCCTTGACGTTGCTCCGGGCGCGGGTGGCGCGGTCCTTGCCTCCCCAGAACCTGACCGAACGTGCGGATGAAGCCGCCCGGGTCGCCTGGGTGCGCAACCAGTTCGACCGGATCGACGTCGACGACAGGCCAGGGGAGGCCGCTGCCGCGTGGCGGACAGAGGGAAACGAGATCGGCGGTACAGCCGGTCGACCGTACTGAGTGAGTGGCTCCGGCGGTAGGATTCGAACCTACGACCAAGCGATTAACAGTCGCCCGCTCTACCACTGAGCTACGCCGGAGCGGAGGCGCCCGCCGCGGTACGGGCCGGGCGCGCATCGGGCGGCCGGGGCCGCGCCGGCCGGAAGAATAGCATGGGATCCGGGCGTCGAGGGCGCCGGCCCGGGGCGTCCGGCCACGCGGACCCTCGTGCACGGATCCGCCGGTCCGGCCAGCGCCGAGCGCCACCCGCCGGATGCGATACTCCGGGGATGAGCCTGATGTCCGTGGCGGACCTCGCTGCGTCGCTCGGCGATCCCGGCCTCCGGATCGCCGACGTGCGCTGGTCGCTGGCGGCTCCGGGTGGCGGGCGCACCGCATACTCGAGCGCGCACCTGCCGGGCGCGGTGTTCGTCGATCTCGAGACGGTGCTGACCGCGCCCGAAGGGCCGGGTCGCCATCCCCTCCCCGACCCGGCCACATTCGCTGCAGCCATGGCGGCGCTCGGGATCGGGCGGGGTCATCGCGTGGTGGCATACGACGACGCCGGCGGGACCGTGGCGGCGCGCCTCTGGTGGATGCTCGACGCGCTCGGGCATGCGCGCGTCGCCGTCCTCGACGGCGGGCTCGGCGCCTGGCGTGACGCCGGGTTGCCGCTGACCGCGGACGTCCCGACCCACGCCGCGGCCGAAATGGTGGCGACGCCCGGCCCCGGTGTTCCCTGGCCGGGGACGATCGATCGCCCGACGCTGGCTGCCCGGTTGCGCGACGTGCGGCTCCTGGACGCCCGGGCTCCGGAGCGCTACCGGGGCGAGATCGAGCCGATCGACGGGATCCCCGGTCACATTCCGACCGCCGTGAGCCTGCCGACGTCCGAGCTCCTGCGCGGAGACGGGCGGTTCCTCGCGCCGGACGCACTCGCAGCGCGGTTCGCGGTCGCCAGGGCGGCGGATCGGAGCGGACCCGACAGGACCGCCCGGAGCGTGGGTGGTGTCTCGGCGACCGTGAACGGCACCGGGCCCGAAGGTGCCGTCCGCGGGCCGGTCGTCGTCTCGTGCGGCAGCGGCGTGAACGCGTGCCAGCTCGCCCTCGCGATGCGCGAAGCCGGGCTCCCCGATCCGCTCCTCTATCCTGGGTCCTACAGCGACTGGACCCGCTCGGGCATGCCCATCGCGGTCGGCGCCGAGCCAGGTCAGCCGCCGGTCCCGAATCTGGCGCCGGGCGGCACGGGCTGACGGACCCACGGCCTCCGACTCAGGGTCGGCGACCGTCGTGCGACGGTGGGGCCGGTCTCCGGGTCGAGGACAGCGCCGGGATCGGTCGAGAGCGGCGCCTGCCCCCGACGACCGCAGTCCCTGATTCGCGACCATTCGGCGTACGCGCGGCGATAGACTACCGGCGCGATGCGCACGCCCGGACTCTTCACGCGGTATGCGGGGAACCCGATCCTGAGCGCCGCCGACATGCCCTACCGGGCGAACACCGTCTTCAACGCCGCGGCGGCCGGGATCGACGGCGAGAGCCTCCTTCTCATGCGCGTCGAGGACCTCCGGGGCATCTCGCACCTGACCGTCGCGCGCAGCGACGACGGCCGAACCGGCTGGCGCATCGACCCCGAGCCCACGCTGATGCCGGATCCCGATCATCACCCGGAGGAGGTCTGGGGAATCGAGGATCCCCGCATCACCTGGCTGCCCGAGCGAGACGAGTGGGCCATCGCGTACACCGCATTCAGCCGGCGTGGGCCGCTGGTGTCGCTCGCTGTGACACGCGACTTCCGGCATTTCCACCGTCTCGGCCCGGCGATGCCGCCCGAGGACAAGGACGCCGCGCTCTTCCCGCGCAGGATCGATGGCCGCTGGGCCCTCATCCATCGCCCGACGCCGCTCGCCGGCCCCGCCCACGTCTGGCTTGCATTCTCGCCCGACCTGCGCCACTGGGGCGACCACACGCTCCTCTTGCCCGCGCGCGAAGGCGCCTGGTGGGACGCCGGAAAGATCGGGCTGGGACCGCCACCCCTGGAGACGCCCGAGGGATGGCTGATGCTCTACCACGGTGTCCGCTCAACGGCGAGCGGCTCGCTCTATCGGGCGGGCCTCGCGCTCCTCGACCTCGAGGATCCGCGCCATGTCCTCCACCGAACGGACGAGTGGGTGTTCGGGCCGCAGGACTCCTATGAGCAGACCGGCGACGTCGGAGGCGTCGTCTTCCCTTGCGGCTGGATCCACGACCCGATCACGGATGAGGTCCGGGTCTACTACGGCGCGGCCGACTCAGCGATCGCGCTCGCAACGGCGACCCTCGCGGACCTCGTTGCATATGTCCGATCCTGCCCGCGGCCCGAGCACCGGCGGGTGGCCGAACGGCGCTGACGGAGCTCGCGCACCCGCTCGACCGAGAGGAGCCAGGCCAGCGTTGACTCGGCTCCCTGGTTCGGGTTCGCCCCGCTTGGCGCCAGGCCATCCCGACAGCCGCCCGTGCCCGGGTCGGCCAGCCAGATCCCGAGGTCGTTGGCGCCCAGGAACCAGCCCAGCGCTCGTTCGGCAGTGACCGCCCAGTGGTCGTCCCGGGTCGCATCCCACGCGAGCGCGGCCGCGGAGACGATCGAAGCGGGCTCGATCGGCTGCTGATCCCACGCGGCGGTCCGCGACCCGCGCGACCACCACCCGAGGTTGCCGATCGGCCGAATCCAACCGCCGGTTGTCGTCTCGGCCTCGACAAGCCAGGTCAGGACCTCGAGACCGAGGTCGACGGTCGCCGGACGGCCGAGCGCCGTCCCGGCCGCGATGAGCGCCTCCGGCAGGGCTCCGTTGTCATAGGTACAGCGCTCCTCCGGCCACGGCCAGCCCGGGTCGGCCCATGCGGCGCGCCGGATCGAGGTCTCGAGCAAGAACGCGAGCGGTTCCAGGTGTTCGGCCGCCATCGCCGCGGAGTCGGGGTCGGCGAGGGCCGCGGCGCAACCCAGGATCGCGTAGGCGCGAGGGCGGGCCCAAACCAGGGCGCGCGCGGCCGGGAGCGCCGCGGCGAGGAGCCCACGCGCGGCGACGGTCATCGACCGGTCGGGGCACCGGGCCACGGCCTCTCCCAGCGCGTGGATGGCCCGTCCGTGCGCGTCCTCGGAACCGACCTCGTCGAGCCAGGTCCCGTCCTGGGCCCGAAAGTTCCGGAATCGACCACGAGCCGGGTTGAAGGCCGCATCCAGGACCGCGAGGTCGTGACGGATCGCTACAGCCACCGACGCCCCGGGGTCGACCTCCCCGTGCCGAAGGTCCACGCGGAGCATGCGAGCCACGTCGTCCGTGCAGGACCCGTCCCGCGGATCCGGCAACCGGCCGTTGGCGAACTGGTGGATCCCGATCGCGGTCCGGAGCTCGTCGAGGTGCCGGCGCGCCAGTGGCAGGTCAACCGGCGTCTGCGCCCGAGTCGCAGCCATGCGGTGCGCCGGGTGCCCGGCGTGCGCCGCCGTCGGGGCGGCCCGGGACCCGGCAGACGGGTCCGGCCACGGGTGCTCAACGGTCGCGGCCTCGTCCACGGCCCGCGCGAACAACCGGGTGTACTCGAGCGCCACATTCGGCCACAGCATGGAGCGCCCAAGTTCGCGGCCCCGCCGGCGAAGCGTTTCGCGCACCTCGTCGTCGGTCAGGATGGACGCGAGCGCGCTGGACAGCGCAGCGGGGTCCTCGAATGGGACCAGCACGCCGCGGCCGTCCCGAAGCAGCTCGCACGCGTGTGCGTATGGGGTCGATATGACGGCGGCTCCAGCCGCGAGCGCGTAGGCGAGCGTGCCGGACGACATCTGCTGCGCGTCCCGGTACGGGGTCACGAACACGTCGGCGGCCACGAGCCAGGCCGCAAGCTCCGGGTCGCCCAGGTATCGGTCCACGAAGCGCACCCGGTTGGCGAGCCCGAGCTCGCAGGCGAGCTCGCGGAGATCATCGCGGTAGCGTTCGCCGGACTGGCGCCGGACCTCGGGGTGCGTGGCGCCGACGACGGCGACCGTTGCGTCAGGCACCTGGTCCACGATCCGGTGCACGGCATCCAGGATGAGCTCGATGTTCTTCGACGGGCCGAGCAGCCCGAAGGTCAGGATGACCTTGGCGCCATCGAGCCCGAGCTCTGCGCGCACGCGGGATCGTTCGACGCCACTGAAGTCCGGGACGCCGTGCGGGACCACCGCAACCCGATCGCCGTCGGCGCCATACCGCTCCACCAGGACGGAGCGCCCGCGTTCGCTGATCGTGACGAGCGTCGCCGAGCGAGCGGCGAGATCGCGGACGATCCGGGCCTGGCCTGCGGTGGGCCGGGCGAGAATCGTATGAAGGGTGGTCACGAGCGGGATGGACAGACGATCGACGAGGTCCAGGACGTGGCGCCCATTGGGACCGCCGAACAGCCCGAACTCGTGCTGCAGGCAGAGGACCTCTGCGCCATCGGCGACCAGGTCCATCGCCAGGCGGCGATACGCGCCCCGATCGTCGGCCCGCAGCCGGTATCGGACCTCGGGCGGGTAGACAGGCGCGTCGACCGCCGGATCCAGGGCCGCAACGCTGATGGGAGCGTGGGGACCGGCGCTTGAGCGGAGTCCCTCCACCAGGTCACGCGCGAATGTCGCGATCCCGCACTGGCGCGGGACATAGGTCGACAGGACGACGATGCGGGGCAGCCGGGCGGCCTTCGCCTGCCGTGCCCCGGTTGCGCCGGTCGGCCATCGACCAGGGCTCGTCCCGATCGCGTCCATCCGCCATCTCCTCGCACGCCTTCGCGGTTCGGAAGGCGTGGCGTGGTCGGCGAAGTCAGCGAGTTCGAACCGGGCTCTGGTCCGAGACGGGAGTGCGCCGAGCGCCGCGCTTGGGCCCTCAACAGAGAAGGCCGGGCGGAGGTGTAGCGCCCGGCCACAGGGCACGCGGGCGGGGTGACCCCGCTTCACGCTGCCGGCTGCATCCAGCCGTACCGATGGCCAATGCCGGATTTCATTATCCCACCGGGTGGAAGGGCAGGACCCGGGACCGGGACGTGTCGGGGCCGGGGACCTGTCGCGGCAGCGGACCTTCTGGCGCCGTGCCGACCCCGGCGAACCTGGTCGCGTAACTGGTCGATGAGGCGCCATCGTCATCATGGCCTTCGTGGGAACGCGAAGCAGCGCCGCATCGTTGGGCGCCGATCGGGCACGACGACTCGTGGGCGAGCTGACCACGGAGCTGCGGCGCGCGCGCATCGATCGCTGTCTCAGCCAGGTCGAGGTCGGGCGTGCCGTTGGGTTGGGCGGGACCCAGGTGTGCCGAATCGAGCGCGGCCAATCGCCCGGAGTCTCGATCGTCGTGCTCTGCCGTCTCCTCGCGGCGGTCGGGCTCGAGCTGTCCGCGCGCGCCTACCCTGCCGGGGAGCCCATCCGCGACCGCGCCCACGCGGCCGTGCTCGGCCGGTTCCGAGCTCGCCTGCACGGCTCGCTCCGCTGGCGCCTGGAGGTACCGTTCCCGATCCCCGGCGACCTCCGGGCATGGGACGGATACGTCGATGGCCGGGGCTGGCGGGTCGGAGTCGAGGCCGAGACGCGACCGGGTGATCTCCAGGCGCTCCAGCGACGCCTGGCACTCAAGCTGCGGGACGGCGGAGTCGACGCGCTGATCCTGCTGCTGTCCGACACGCGCCACAACCGCGAGCTCCTGCGTGCTCATGGGGACGAGCTCGTGGAGCGATTCCCTGTCCCGGGGCGCCGCGCGGTGGAGCTCCTCGCGGCCGGAGTCAGTCCGGGCGGAAACGCGATCGTCCTGCTGTGAGATGCCCTGATCGTGGTGCCAGGCCCCGGTGCACGGCCAATGGCGCCGGGCGCCTTGCGGCCGTAGGTGCCCTGCGGCCGCGGTGCCTTGCGGCCGCGGTGCCTTGCGGCCGCGGTGCCTTGCGGCCGCGGTGCCTTGCGGCCGCGATCGCCTTGCGGCAAATGCATCATCCTGCTCGTCACGTAGCCCCAGGTCAGGCGAGGGCGTCAGGATCCTGCGCGTGGCGAAAGGATCTGCCCGATTCCACCTCCGTCGGGGCCGAAACCGCGCCGTCCGGCCCCCGACAGACGCCCCGGTGCCGGTCCTGTCGGTCGGAGCGTGCATCTGCCGCAGCGCTCGGTCGAATCCATGCGCCGGCTGCACCGAATCGACGAGTGGTCCAGCGAAACGGCAGGCAGTCTCGGCCTCGGCGCCTTTACTCCACGGGGACCAGGTGCACCGCGATCCCGTAGACCTCGCCGTCGCCGATGTCGCGCCGCGGGGCGATCGTGAGCCGCCACGACGACCCGCGCAGCGTGATGCGGCCCGCGAGGGGCCGGCCCTCGCGATAGGCGAGATCCATCAGCGCGAAGGCGGTTCGGGGCAGGTCGAGGAGCGCCTCGGCCGCCGGCAGCCCGACGATCCCCGCGCCGAAGAGCTCGCGGAACGGCGGGTTCCCGTGGACGACGACGTGGCCCCGGCCATAGAGAAGCCCGGCCGGGTGCTGGACCGGCGGACCGGTCCCGGCGCCCGCGGCAGCCGCGTCCCCGGCGATCGGCCCCGCGCCGTCCGGGGCGGCGGCGCCTCCCGCGGCACCCGCGTCTCCGGCGTTCGGCCCCGCGCCGTCCGCCATCTCCGCCTGCTCCCCTATTCCAGGTAGTCCTTGAGCTTGCGCGAGCGGGACGGGTGGCGCAGCTTGCGGAGTGCCTTCGCCTCGATCTGGCGAATCCGCTCGCGGGTGACGTTGAACTCCTTGCCGACCTCCTCGAGGGTGCGGGCGCGCCCATCCTCCAGGCCGAAGCGGAGCTGCAGGACCCGACGCTCGCGGCCGGTCAGCGAATCGAGCACCGCCTCCACCTGCTCCTTGAGGAGCTGGTGCGACGCAGCCTCGGCCGGGGCCAGCGCACCCGCGATCCTCGATGAAGTCGCCGAGATGGGAGTCCTCCTCCTCGCCGATCGGGGTCTCCAGCGAGACCGGCTCCTGGCTGACCTTGATGATCTCGCGGACCTTCTCCGGGGTGACCACGACCTCCTGGCCCTTGGACATCGCCTCGGCGATCTCCTCGACCGTCGGCTCGCGGCCCAGCTCCTGGAGCAGCTGCCGCGAGACGCGGATGAGCCGGTTGATCGTCTCCACCATGTGGACCGGGATCCGGATGGTGCGGGCCTGGTCGGCGATGGCACGGGTGATCGCCTGCCGGATCCACCACGTGGCGTACGTGGAGAACTTGAAGCCCTTCTCGTAGTCGAACTTCTCGACCGCCCGGATCAGGCCGATGTTCCCCTCCTGGATCAGGTCCAGGAAGCTCATCCCGCGGCCGATGTACTTCTTCGCGATGGACACGACCAGGCGCAGGTTCGCCGACGTCAGCTGCTCGCGCGCGTCGCGGCCGATCCGCACGATCTCGCCCTTGCGGTGGGCGAGCTTCGTGTTGAGCGGGACCTCCGGGTCGTAGCCCATGCGCTTGAGCAGGTCGGCATCGTGGCCGCCCATGACCCAGCGCTCGAGCGCCGGGAAGGCAACCTCGTCGCGGGTCCAGTCGTAGATCGCCCGCAGGCCCACGTTGTCGCGCGAGTCGAGGTCCCCGTTGTGGACCGCCAGGTAGGCCCAGTCGAGCAGGGTGACGAACGAATCCGCGTCCAGCTTCTCGGCGTACTCGCCCAGGTGACGGCGCGCCTCCTTGAGGCGCTCCTTGGTGCCCTCCGACGCGACGTCGCGGCCGGCCTTGACCAGGTGGAAGTCCGGGTGCGGCACAAGGAGGTCCGCGGCGCCCTCGTCGGCGAGCGCCACGCGCACCATCAGGTGCGCCTCGTCGCCGAGCGGCAGGCGGTGCTGCGGCTTCGCGGTCCGGGTCTTGCGCTCGGTGTCGTGGAGCGTCCACTCGTGGAGGCTGACGATCGCCTTCGCGGGGGCCTCGACCATCCATTCGCCGAGCTCGATCGCCTTGGCCAGGACGATCTCCTCCTCGGCGGTCAGGAGGGCCACCTTTCCGATCTCCTTGAGGTACATGCGGACCGGGTCGTCGATCCCGATCATGTCGGCCGAGAGCGCCTCGAGCTCCTCCGCGGTGGGCTCCTCGAGCACCTTCGGGTCGAGCTTCGCGGGCACCTCCGGCACGGGCGCGTCCGCCGGCAAGCTCCGAGGACGCATCCCCGTTCCCGCCGGCAAGGTCGTCGTCGGCCACGACCAGCTCCGGGAGGCCCGGCTCCGCGCCGAGGTCCAGGTCGTCGTCCTCGTCCGCTTCGGGCACGATGACGGCGACCGCGCCGGCCGCCTTGCTCGCGGCATTGACGGCCTTCACCTCGGCGGCGGCGGCGCGGCGTCGGCGCGGGCTGGCGGCAAGCACCGCCTCCACCAGCTGGCGGTCCATGGGATCCTGGGTCACGATCGTCCTCCTGCGGCGCGGGCTGCGGCCGGGCGGTTGAGCAGGCTTGCCTGCTCCATCCGCCGCTGCAGCGATCTACGGGTCTCGTTGTGGTGTTGTTCGTCGGTCATGAGGCGCTCGATGGTCGGTCGGTCGTTCGCCCGCTCGGCCTCGCCGAGCTCCACGCGGGTCCAGCGGGTTCGCTCCTCCAGCCTGTCGAGCTCCAGGCGGAGCAGGCACTGCTCGATCCCCTGTGACGCGACGCGGAGATCCGTGGTGCCGGCATCCGTGCCCGCGTCGCGCCGCTCGAGGAGCGCGACGAGGAGCGCCTGCGTCTCCGGATCCGCCGCGAGGCGGGCGAAGACACGCTCGGTCGTGTAGGGCGGATCCTCCCGGAGCGCGAGCATCGCGGTCCAGAGCTCGCGGGCCGGCTGGCTCGGCAGGTCGGCCGGGGCAAGCCGTTCGGCCGTGGCCCCCTGCGTCTCGGGGACCGAGAGGAGAAAGCGGAGCAGGTCGCGCTCCACCGGGTCGATGGCCCGGAGGACGGCCTTCGGATCGAATGCGTCGGGCGAGGCGAGCACCGATGCCGCCGAGATCCGGCCCTCGCCGGCCCCGGCCGATCCGCCGCGAGCGGCCTCGGGCGCGCGGTGCAGCGACTCGAGGAGCACGCGCTCCTCCACGCCCGACACCTGGCGGAGCTGCTGGAGGTAGCCGTCGCGGAGGACCGGGTTCCGGACCGTTCGAAGCGTGGGAAGGATCGCGTCGATGAAACGCGCCCGACCGCCGGTGGTGCGCAGGTCGGCCGATCGGGCATGGAACTCGATCAGGTACTCCACGATCGGCGCGGCCGTGCGGATCGCCTCGCGCCACGTGTCGGGCGCGTCACGGATCACCTCGTCGGGATCCTTGCCGTCCGGCAGCCGGGCAACCCGGACCTCGTCGAGCTCCACGCCCGCGTCGGCCGCCGCGAGCTGGCGCGTCAGCTGCTCCAGGGCGGTCACTCCCAGGGTCCCGGCACGCTCCCCCGCCGGATCAACGTCGTAGGCAAGCACGATCTTCTTCGCGGCGTAGCGGGTCAGCAGGGCCACCTGGCCCGGCGTGAGCGCGGTGCCCAGGCTGGCGACCACGTTGTCGAAACCGGCCTGGTGAGCCATGAGCGCGTCCGTGTATCCCTCCACGATCACCGCGATCCCCGACTTCCGGATGGCCGCCTTGGCGCGGTCCAGCGGGTAGAGCGTGCGGCTCTTGTCGAAGACCGGCGTCGCCGGGGAGTTGAGGTACTTCGGGCCGTCGGGATCCGGGGCGGGCTGGGCGGCGCGGGCAGGCTCGCCGGCCGCGGGCTGGTTACCGGCGTCCCCAGCGGTCCCGGCCGTCGGCGGCGGCGCCGGCAGGATGCGACCGCCGATGCCCGTGGCATTGCCCGTCGCGTCGCGGATCGGGAAGAGGACCCGGCCCCGGAAGCGGTCGTAGACGCCCCGCCCGCTCCGGCGCGGCATCGCGAGGCCAACCTCGGTCAGCTCGGCCGCGCCGATCTGGCGCTTGCGCTCCAACGTGCGGACCAGGGCGTCCCAGTCCGGCGGCGCGAAGCCAAGCTGGGCGCGCTCGATCGACTCGTCGGTGAAGCCGCGGCCGCGCAGGTAGGCGAGCGCCGCGGCGCCCGTCTCGCTGTTCATCAGGACCGCGTGGTAGAAGGCGAACGAGGTGTCGAGGACCTCGTGGAGGCGCTTGCGGTGGGCATCCTCGCGGGAGGTCCGCTCGTCGATCTCCACCCCGGCGCGCTGCGCGAGCCGGCGGAGCGCCTCGGGGAAGGCGATCCCGTCGCGGCGCATGACGAACGAGAAGATGTCGCCGCCCTCGCCGCAGCCGAAGCAGTGCCACGTCTCGCGGGCAGGCGTCACGATGAAGCTGGGCGTCTTCTCGCCGTGGAACGGGCAGAGACCCTTGAGCGTGGTGCCGGCCTTCTTCAGCTGCACGGTCTCGCCGACCACGTCGACGACCGTGAGCTTGCTCTTGACTTCCGCAGCGACCCCGACGGCCAACCTGCCTCCTCGCCCTTCTGCCGTGCCGGCTGAGCTCGTCTGTGCTGCTCGCCTCGCCCGCGAGCGCCGACAGCCGGACACCGAAACGGCGTGTCAAGCCTTGACACGCCCTTCTCTGTCGAGATTGTGCGCGTCGATGACTCGCTTGTCAAGGGGTTGTCAATACCCCTGGGGAGTACCGCGGAGTGCGGGTGGTGGCATCCTCGATGTGTCCGCTGGACCCTGACATGCCCGTGTCCTGCCGACAGGGGGTTGTTCGAGGTTGCCGAACCCGAGGGGGGAGTTGCCGCGGCGACTGTTCGCCGTCACGATGCGACGGTCGTGAGCACCATCGAGGAGGGGTGATGAGCGAGCGCCAGACGATCGACAACGTGCTCGCCGCCGCGCGGGATCGGATCAAGCGGCTCGAACCCGAAGCCGCCCATCGAGCGATGGCCGACGGCGCGCTCCTGATCGACACGCGCTGCGCCGAGGACCGCCGGAAGACGGGGGTGATCCCCGGCTCCGTTCACGTCCCGCTCTCGGTCCTGTTCTGGCGCCTCGACCCGAGCTCGGGCTACGACGACCCGGCGCTGTCCGACCTCGCGCGCCCGGTCGATTCTCATGTGCGCCCACGGCTACTCGTCCAGCATCGCCGCTGCGACGCTGGTCGACCTCGGGTTCGCGAGCGTCGGTGATGTGATCGGCGGATTCGAGGCGTGGGCGGCCGCCGGGTTGCCGGTGCTGTCCGAGGGGCGCTGAGGCTCTCCGAGCCAGAGCCCGGCGCTACGCGTCGTCCTGCGGAGCGAAAACCCCGTAGTCCTGCGGTGGTTCGCCTCGCCCCGGCCGCCCTACCGTCCGGGCATCGGAGCGCACCGCAGGAGTCAGGACATGCTCGACCTCGCACCCTCCACAGGACCAGTCCCGCCGCCGTCGGCCGTCGACGCCGTTGCCACGGGACTCGGTCGGACGTTCGTCGACGCCATCGTCGCCGGGGACTTCGATCGGCTCGAAACGCTGCTCGCGCCTGACGTGCGGTTCCGCGCGATCATCCCCGACGAATACCAGGAAGCCTCGACGGCCGCCGGCGCCCGCGCGCTCATCGAGGACTGGTTCGGCGGGACGGACCCCGGGAGCTGCTCGGCTCGACGGTCGAGCTTGTCGGCGACCGGCTGGCGCTCGGATACCGGCTCGAGCTGACCGAGGACGGCGAGCGGCGCATCGTCGAGCAGCACGTCGCAGCGACCGTCGATGGCGCGTCGATCCGCGACCTCGCCCTCGTCTGCTCCGGCTTCCGGCCGCTCGCCGCGGACCCGGCAGCGCGGTCGGACGCCACCGCGCGGACGCCTCGCCGGGGATGACCGCCACGCCGAGGCGCCGGCGTTCACGCCGGCCGCCCGCCTCGACGCAACGGGCCTGTCGTGCGCGACCTTGACCCCGACGATCTCCGCCACGGTCCGCGGGCTCGACGTCGGCGCCGTCCTGGAGATCGTCACCGACGACCCCGAGGCGGAGGAGGGCCTGCGGTCCTGGACGAGGCTCACCGGCAATGAGCTCGTCGCGGCCGAGGCCGGACCCGGGTCTGTCCGCCGCTTCCAGCATTCGTCGATCGCCGCGGGACGCGGCTACCGACCACCAGGAAAGGGACCGACTGATGGCCACGATCATCGTCAACGCAACGCACGGGCCGGAGGATCCGGAGCGGGCGACCCTGGCGTTCATCACCGGCAACGTGGCCGCGACCGCCGACCAGGACGCGATCGTGCTGCTCACGATCGAGGGCGCCTGGCTCGGGGTGCGAGGACGCGCCGACGTCGTCGCGCACCCCGGCATGCCGGCCCTCCGCGACGTGATGGCGCAGTTCGTCGCCGCCGGTGGCCGGATCTGGGCGTGCGGCGCGTGCACCAAGCCGCGGGCCATCACGCAGGATGACCTCGTGGAGGGGGCCACGATCGTGACGGCCGCCCAGGTCGTGGAGCTTCTTGCATCGGGCGCTGCTTCGCTTACCTTCTGAGCCTGATGCGAACCGTCGGGCTGATCGGTCGCGAGCACGAGGCCAGGGAGCTTCGCGCCGCCGCCTCCGCTGCGAGGCGGCGGCGCGGCGGCCTGGTCCTCGTCGCCGGAGACGCCGGGATCGGCAAGACAGCCCTCGTCGAGCGGACGCTGGAGGGCCGCCTGCCGATCGTCCTGCGCGGGGCCGCCCGGGCCTCCGGCTCCGCCCCGTTCGACCCGCTCGTCGCGGCGATCCGGTCCCATCCCCGCTGGCCGGCGATCGCCGCCGAGCTGCTTCGCGACGTCCGGCGTCAGCGGCGCGGCCCGGGACGCCATCCGCTCGCTGTTCGGCGAGCTCGCACCCTCGGGTGGCCCGCGCGCGACCGATGCGGTGACGGCGGGGCCGGCCACCGACGGCGACCCGAACGCGACTCGCGACGCCGTGTGCCGGCTCGTCGTCGAGCTCGCCCGGATCGAGCCGCTGGCGGTCGTTCTCGACGACCTGCAGCGCGCCGACCACGCGACGATCGACGCGTTGCCCAGCCTCGCCCGGTCGGCGGCACGGGAGCCGCTGCTGGTCGTCGGGATCTACCGGACCGACGAGATGCCGCGCTCGAGCCCGGTCCGGCGCCTGCGCGTCGAGCTGCGGCGGGACGGCCGACTGCACGAGATCGCCCTCGGCCCGCTCGACGCCGCGTCGACCGCCGCGCTCGCGGCCCGGACCCTCGGCGCCCGACCGGACGACCTCCTGGCCCAACGGCTCTTCGACCGGAGCCAGGGCCTGCCGCTGTTCGTGGAGGAGCTGTCCGCGGCGCTCCTCGCCGACGAGGCGATCGTGATCGCCGACGGCGTCGCGACGCTCGTCCGCGACGACCTGCCCATCCCGGAGACGCTGCGCGACAGCATCCTCATCCGCGCCGACGGCATGCCGGCCGCCGAGCGGGAGGCGCTGGCGACGGCCGCGCTCCTCGGCGACGAGGTGGACGCGACGATCGTCGACGAGCTGGCTGGCGGGGACGACGCCTGGAGGCGCGCCGGGGTCGAG
Organism: uncultured Chloroflexia bacterium; assembly: GCA_963734535.1. GTDB lineage: Bacteria > Chloroflexota > Limnocylindria > Limnocylindrales > CSP1-4 > CTSoil-043. The sequence continues at coordinate 323,944 of CAVTHS010000010.1, forward strand.
CGCGGGATCCTCGTCGCCCACGGAGAGGGCAGCGTCGCGTTCCGGCACGGGCTCGTGCGCGAGGTCCTGCTCGACGATCTGCCCTCGGCAGAGCGACGGACCCAGCATCGCCGGATCGCCGAGATCCTCGCGGCCCGCGGCGCGGAGCCGCTCGTCGTGGCCGAGCACTGGCTCCGCGCGGGCGAGACACACGAGGCCGTCGCCTGGCTCCTCTCCGCAGCCGAGGCGTCACGCCGCGTCCACGCGTACCGGGATGCCGCGAGCGCCTACCGGCGGGCGCTCGACGAGGACCGGGGCACGCTCGATTCGCCGCTCGACGTCCTCGAGCGCCTCGCCGTCGTGCCTCGAGCTGTCCGGGGGCCTCGGCGAGGCGGCGAGGACATGGGAGACGGCCGCCGCGTCGCGGAGGCGGACGGACGGCCCGATCTCGCCGGGGAGGACCAGCGGCGTCGCGCTCGGGTGCTCGAGGTCCAGGGCCGCTGGGCGCGGGCGATCGAGGCCCGACTTGCGGCCGTCACGGGGTTCGAGGCGGCGGGGCGTCCGGCGGAGGCGGCGACGGAACGGCTGGCCGCCGCGGCCCATCTCCGGTCGGCGGCGGACTTCACGGCGGCGCTCGGGCTCCTGGACCTCGCCCGCACGGAGGCGCGCGAGGCAGGTCGGGCGGACCTCGAGGCGCGGGCGATCGGGCTCGAGGGGAACGTCCTCGCCCGGATGGGACAGGGCCGACGAGGGTCTCCCGCTCGTTCGCCAGGGCCTGTCGCTCGCGCTCGACGGCGGGCACACGACGGCGGCGGCCGAGCTGTTCCAGCGCCTCGCCGACTCCCTGGAGCACGCGGGCAGCTACGACCCGGCGCAGGGCGGCATACCTCGAAGGCGCCGACTACTGCCGGACGCGGTCCATCGAGCTCGACGGCCCAGCTCTGCCTGGCCTGCATGTCGGTGGTGCTGTGGCAGACTGGCGACTGGTCGGGGGCCGAGCGGACCTCGCGGGAGGTGATCGCCTCGGCGGATGCGGCGCAGCACGCGCGCGCCGTCGCGGAGGGGATCCTCGGGATCGTGGCCGCGCTCCGCGGCAGCGCCGGCCGGGCGCGGCCGCACCTCGAGGCGTCCCTGCATGCCGCCCGCCGGATCGAGCTTGCGGCCATGGAGCTCATCTCGAGCTGGGGCCTTGCCCTCTGCGATCGCCTCGATGGCGACGAGGCCGGCGCGGTCGAACGGTGCCGCCGGCTCCTTGCGCGCTGGGAGCGCACCGAGGAGCGGCACTACGTCGTGCCGGCCCTCCGCTGGGCCGCGACCGTGTTCGCCGAGCAGAGCGACGCGGCGGGGGTCCGTGCGTGCGCCGACGCGCTCGCGCGGATCGCCGCCCAGACCGCGCAGCCCGAGGCCATCGCGGCGCTGGCGACGACGCTCGGCGAGGCCGCCTCGCTCGAGGGCGACGCGGACGCCGCGGCGCGCACTTCGCCAGCGCGCTCGACGCCATCTCCGTCCGTGACCTGCCGCTCGAGCGCGCGGAGATCGGACGGCGCGCCGGCGTCGCCCTGGTCCGCGTCGGCCGCCGGGACGACGGGGTCGGGGCGCTGGTTGCGGCCGCCCGCACGGCACGCCGCCTGGGTGCCACCCCGCTCGGCGTCATGATCGCGGCGGACCTGGCTGCCCTCGGCGAGCCGGTCGAGCGCCGGCTCGGCAGCCGGGAGGCGCGTCGGCTGGCCGACCGGGGCCTGACCCGGCGGGAGCTCGAGGTGATCCGGCACGTCGGGCACGGCCTCACGAGCCGGGAGATCGGTGAGGCGCTGTTCATCAGCCGGCGCACCGTCGAGATGCACGTCGGCAGCGCGCTCACGAAGCTCGACTGCCGGACGCGCGCCGAGGCGGTCCAGCGGGTCGCCACGCTCGGCTTGCTGGCGACCTAGACGAACGCGAGAAGTGTGAGCATGGCTGTCCTCGGAGCCTGGCGATGAGGCGCGGGTGACGGTCACCGTTCTGGAGCCTGCCGGACACGGTCGTGATCCGGCCAGCGCAACGCACGCCTGACCGGAGGTGCTTTCGCAACGCTTACCCGGGAGACTCGTATGATTGTTCGCATATGGGCAGGTTTCAGTAGAATTCGATGAACACCGAAGGGAAGAGCGGGGCCCGCTGGATCGGCCTTGGCGAAGCGAGCGCGATGCTCGGGATCGCGCCCCCGACGCTGCGCCGGTGGGCCGACGACGGCAGGATCCCGGTCTTCACCACACCAGGTGGCCATCGCCGGTTCTCCCGGACGGCCATCACGGCGCTGCTTCCCGTGGATCGCGCCCGCCGGCCGACGCTGGCGCGTCTGGGCGCCTCGCCCGAGCGCATCGCTCGGGCCTACCGGGGCCTGCATGGAGCCGGAGACCCGGCGCACGCCTCCTGGATCGACGGGCTGTCTCCCGAGCGCCGGATCATCTTCCGGGACCGCGGTCGCGCGCTGGTCGCCGTCCTGCTCGTGTACCTGGACGCGCCGGATGCGGCGGCGGCGAACGTCCGCCTGCAGGATGCGAAGCGGCTGGCGGCAGCCTACGGGCGCGAGGTCGCGGAACTGGGATGGTCGATGACCGAGGCCGTCGAGAGCTTCCTGCGATTCCGCGCGCCATTCACCGAGGCCCTGGCGGCAGTGGCCCGCCGCCGCGGGCTCGACACGCGAGAGGCGACCGATCTCCTCTCCCATGCCGAGGCGGCCACCGACTCACTCCTCGTTGCGCTCGTGACTGGCCATTCGCTGGCCACCGGGGAGCGCGATGTCTCCCGCGCCAGGTCCCAGGCCCTGTCTGCAGAATGAGCTCGGCACGCGTCGTCGCGCCTCGCGCAGGCCCCGGTCGCCAGTCGACCATGGCCGGCATCCGCGCGATCACGGCCGATGCGGCAGTGATGGATTCCGCGGCCGTGACCGTCTCGCGGCTGCGCTGCGTGCGGCCGGCCTTGACGGCGGCCTCCTCCTCGAGACATGTCACCGGGTGGAGTACTACGGCGCCGGGACGCCCCGCGCGCTGGCTCGCGAGCTGCCAGCCAGGGGTGCCCGCGTCCTCGACGGCGTGGCCGCTGTGCGCCACCTGCTGCGCGTCGCCGCCGGGCTCGAGAGCGCGGTCGTCGGCGAGGACCAGATCCTCTCGCAGCTGCGCCGAGCCGCGGACGAGCTCGAGCCGGGGTCGACCGACCCCGTGCTCCACCGCCTTGCGCAATGCGCCCTGGGCCTCGGGAGACGCGTCCGGCGCACGGCGCGACCACGGGAGCGCGGCCTGGCCTCGACGGCGCTCACCTGGCTTGCGCCACGGATCGGCGGCTGGCCGCACGCCCGGATCCTCGTCGTCGGGGCGGGAGGCATGGGGACGGCGGCGGCGATCGCGGCGCGGCGCCGCGGCTCCGATGTCACCGTCGCGACCCGCACGCCACGGCAATTGGCCGGGGGCCTTTCGGCGATCGGCCTCGACGCCGCGGCGCGACTGGCCCCCGAGGTCGATGGAATCGTCGTTGCCCTCGGCGGGCCGTGGCTCCAGCTCGGCACGTTGACGACGCCGCTGCCGCCGATCGTGGACCTGTCCGCGCCCCCCGCCGTGCCCGCCACGATCCGCGAGACATCGACGACCATCGACATCGACGGGCTGTTCACGCTCGGTCGCGACGCTCGGCACATCTCCTCCGTCTTCGTCGCGCGGGCCGAGGCGGAGGTCGTCGCCGCCGAAGCCGCATTCCTGCGCTGGGTCGCCTCGCGACCGTCGGCGACAGCCGCGCGACGGCTTCGCGACCAGGGTCGACGGCACGCCGAGCTGCGGGCAGAAGCCGCGCTGCGCCGGCTCCCGGGCCTCGACGATCGCGGGCAGGCGATCGTGCGACGACTGGCCGCGCAGGTCGCCGCGGACTTGCTCCACGCCCCGCTGTCCCGGCTCGGCACGGACGCCTCGGGCCAAGCCAACGAGGCGGTCCGAATCCTGTTCGACGTGTGATCACGCTCCGGTTGGGAACGCGCGGATCCACGCTTGCGCGAACACAGGCGGGAATCGTCGCCGAGATGCTGGTGAGCCGTGGCTCCCGCGTCGAGATCGTGACGATCGTCACCGCGGGCGATGTGCGTGCCGTGGACACCGCGTGGGGCGAGGGAGCGTTCGTCGGCGCGCTGGAGCGGGCGCTCCTCGAGGGGCGGATCGACCTTGCGACCCATTCGGCCAAGGACGTCCCGCTTGACACGGCGCTGCCCATCGCCGCGTATCCGGTCCGCGAAGAGTCGCGCGACGTCCTCGTGACGCGCGCCGGGGGGCTCAGCCTCGCCTCGCTGCCCGAGGGTGCCGTCGTGGGCACCGACAGCCCCCGTCGAGCCGGGTTCCTTCGGGCCGAGCGCCCTGACCTGCGAGTCGTCCCCCTTCATGGGAACGTCGACACGCGACTTCGCCGGCTCGATGCCGGCGACGTCGACGCCCTGATCCTTGCTGCCGCCGGGCTCCGACGCCTTGGCCTGGCGGATCGCATCGATGTCGTTCTCGACGCCCGTGTGATGCCCCCGGCCCCGGGCCAAGGCGCGCTCGCGGTCCAGGTGCGGAATGGTGGCGACGACGTCGCCGCGCGCGTCGGTGAGATCGACGACACGGCGGTGCGAGCCGCCGTCGTGTGCGAGCGGGCGACGCTCGCGGCTGCGGGCGGTGGGTGCCGGGCGCCGCTCGGCGCGACCGCTGAGATCGTCGCCGAGCAGATCCGGCTGACAGCCGGTTTCGTGGCCGAGGATGGGAGGGGCAGGCTCATCGTGGAGCGGGACGCTCCCCGGACCGATGCGCTGCGGCTGGCCGAGGAGACCGCCTCCGCGTTCCTCGCCGCCGGCTATCGAGGCGGATCATGACCCCCACGGTCCTGTCGACACGACCTGAAGGAGATCGGGACGCGCTGGTCACGGCCCTCCGAGCCGCCGGCCTCCACTGCCTGGCGGTCCCGACCGTTGCCACGGTCGCGGTCGGGGGAACGGACCTGCTCGAGGCCCTCGCGTGCCTGCCGGACGGCGGCTGGGTGGGGGTCACGAGCCGGGCGGGCGCGCGTGCCGCGCTCGACGCGCTCCGGGACGCGGGCAGAAGTCCCGCAGACCTGCGGTGGGCAAGTGTGGGTTCGGCGACGACGTCCACGCTCGCCGGTGCAGGCGTTCGCGTGGAGGTCGAGGCCGCGGACTCGGGCGGCGCAGCCCTGGGCCACGCCATCGAGCCGGGGCGGGATCTGAGCGGGATCCAGCTCGTGCTGCCCCGCTCGGATCTCGCCTCCGCGGACCTGACAACGGTGCTCCGCCGCCGCGGAGCCACGGTCTACGACGTCGTCGCATACCGGACGATCGAGGGTCCGCCTGCGAACCTCCTGTCGCTGCGCCGCGCGCTCTCGCAGCCGGACCTGGCCGCCATCGTCTTTGCCTCGGGATCGGCCGTCCGGGGGCTCGTCGCCCTCGCCGGAGATGCCGCCGCGGCCGCGCTGGGCCGGACAGCCCTCGTCTCCATCGGCCCGTCGACGAGCCGCGTCCTCCGCGGCCTCGGCATGGAGGTGGCCGCCGAGGCCGCGGCGCCGACCGTCTCCGGTCTCGTCGAGGCCGTCCTCGCGACCATCCCCGCTCCCCTCCGCGATCGCGAAAGGTCGTAACCGTGACTTCGATCATCGACCCCAGCCCAGGCGCGCGATCTGCCGCCTCGGATCTCCCCGTCAGCCACCGCCTCCGGCGCCTCCGCACAACCCCGGCGATGCGCTCGCTCGTGCGCGAGACGCGCCTGGTGCCCGCCCGACTCGTCGCGCCGCTGTTCGTTCACGACGTGCCGGGCACCTCTCCGATCGAGAGCCTTCGCGGTCAGCAACGGCTCGACGTCCCGGCGACCGTGGCGACGGCTCGCGAGCTGGCCACGCTCGGGGTCGGCGGCGTGCTCCTGTTCGGGATCCCGGCGGTCAAGGACCCGAATGGCATCGCCGCCGCCGATCCGGAAGGGCCGGTTGCACGCGCTCTGCGGGCGCTTCGCGAGGCGACGCTCCCGCTCGTGCTCATCGCCGACGTCTGCCTCTGCGAGTACACGACTCACGGCCACTGCGGGGTGCTCGACGGCGAGCGGATCGCGAACGACGCGTCGCTCCCTCGCCTCTCTGATGCCGCCGTCACGTACGCGCGCGCGGGCGCCGACATCGTCGCCCCGTCCGCGATGCTGGACGGCCAGGTTGCGGCGATCCGGGCCGGCCTCGACCATGCCGGCCTGGTCGATACGGCGATCCTCGCCTATGCCTCGAAGCACGCGTCGGGCCTCTACGGCCCGTTCCGTCATGCCGCCGGTTCGATGCCCGCGTTCGGCGACCGCCGCTCCCACCAGATGGACCCGGCGAATGGTCGCGAGGCACTTCGCGAGATGGCCACGGACGTCGCCGAGGGCGCCGACATGCTCATGGTGAAGCCCGCCATCACCTCGCTCGACCTGCTGGCCCGCGCCCGTGAGCGCTTCGATGTCCCGCTGGCGGCGTACCAGGTCTCGGGAGAGCTGGCGATGCTGGAGGCCGCGGCCGAACGTGGCTGGCTCGACCGCCGGCGCGTGGGCCTGGAGCTGCTGACCGCGCTTGCCCGCGGGGGCGCCGACCTGCTGATCACGTACCTCGCGGCCGACGCGGCCCGGTGGCTGGAGGATCCCGATGCCTGATTCGTACGTTCATGCGCTGGCCCTCGGCCTCGACCCGGCGTGGCGTCGCCTCCCGGCGGATGAGCGGCGCGAGACGGCCGCCGCATTTGCGGAGGCGGTCGCGACCGACGAACGCGTGCGGACGGAGACGTATTCCATGATCGGGCTCAAGACGGGCGTCGACCTGCTCGTCTGGCGGCTCGGCCCTTCGTTGGACGTGCTTGAGGTGGCGGCAGCGCGGGCGCTTCGGACCGGGATTGGTGGCTGGCTGTCCGTCCGGCAGAGCTTCGTCGGGCTGATCCGTGGCTCGCAGTACGTGGCCAGGCCGAGCAGCCAGGAGCAGTCCCTGTTCGACGGCGACCGGTCCCGCTACCTGATCGTCTATCCGTTCACCAAGTCGACCGACTGGTACCTCACTGCGAAGGAGGTCCGCCAGGGCTCGATGAACGAGCACATGAAGGTAGGGCACGACTACCCGCAGGTTCGCCAGCTGCTGGCCTACTCGTTCGGCCTCGACGACCAGGACTTCCTGGTGGCCTACGAGACCGATGATCTGCCGGCGTTCTCGTCGCTCGTCCACAACCTCCGCAGCACCGAAGGTCGCCGATCGACGGTCCGCGACACGCCGATCCTCGCCGCCATCCACCGCCCGATCGGCGAGATCCTGGCGATGCTCGGCGCAGCCGAGAACGGGGTGCCGGCGACGCGAGGGACGGGTGCGGCTCCCTCCGCCACCTCGGGCCGGGTCGAGGCGCCCGTCCTGGCCGGGCCTGGCGCCGGGGAGGACCGTTGACGGAGCTCGGCCCGATTTCGGACGACCTTCGCGCGCGCGCCGCGGACCTCTTTCCCGGCGGGGTCAACAGCCCCGTCCGCGCATATCGCGCTGTCGGCGGCGCTCCGCCGATCCTGGTGCGTGGCGCGGGCGCCACTGTGTGGGACGCGGACGGGACCGCGTACCTCGACTACGTCGCGGCGTTCGGACCGCTCCCCCTCGGCCACGGTCACCCGGCGGTGGTCCAGGCGATCCACGACGAGGCTGTCAACGGGGGTCCCTTCGGCGCGACGGGGCCGCTCGAGGTGGAGCTCGGACAGCGTATCCGCGAGGCGATGCCGTCCGTGGAGCGGCTGCGGTTCGTGAGCTCCGGGACCGAGGCGGTGATGAGCGTGCTTCGCGTCGCTCGGGCGGCGACAGGTCGCGACCTGGTGCTCAAGTTCGAGGGCGGCTACCACGGCCACGCGGACGCCCTCCTGGCGAAGGCGGGATCCGGGCTTGCGACCCTTGCGATGCCCGCCAGCGGCGGCGTGCCCCGAGCCGTCGCCGGCACGACTCGCCTCGCCCGCTACAACGACCTCGAGAGCGTGCGCGACGCGTTCGAGGCCGAACCGCACGGGATCGCGGCGGTCATCGTCGAGCCGGTCGCGGCGAACATGGGCGTCGTACCGCCGGTCACGGGGTTCCTCGACGGCCTGCGGGAGCTGGCGACCCGGTATGGCGCGCTTCTTGTCTTCGACGAGGTCATCACTGGGTTCCGCGTCGCACGCGGCGGTGCCCAGGCCTGGACAGGGGTGAGGCCGGACCTGACGACGCTCGGCAAGGTCATCGGGGGCGGGATGCCCGTCGGCGCGTATGGCGGCCGGGCGGACCTCATCGACCTCGTCGCGCCTGCCGGGCCCGTCTACCAGGCCGGGACCCTCTCCGGACACCCGGTCGCGATGGCAGCCGGGATCGCGGCCCTGGACGCCCTGACCGGCGAGGCGTACGCACGGCTCGAGTCGCTGGGTGCGCTGCTCGAGGCAGGCCTCTCGGACGCGGTGCACCTGACCGCCCGGGCGGCGAGCGTGGCCCGCGTGGGCTCGCTCCTGACGCTGTTCTTCCGCCCGTGGGCGCCGCGGGACTTCGACGAGGTCGCCGAGTGCGACGGCGAGGCATACGCGCGGTTCTTCCGGGCGATGCGCGAGGAGGGAATCCTGCTCCCGCCGTCCCAGCAGGAGGCGTGGTTCGTGTCGACCGCCCACACCGAGGCGGATGTGAAGCGCACGATCGAGGCGGCCGGCCGGGCGCTGGCGACATGAGCGCCCAATTCCTCCAGGCCTGCCGGCGGGAGCCGGTCGATGCGACCCCGGTCTGGTTCATGCGCCAGGCCGGACGCAGCCTCCCCGAGTACCGGGCCATCCGCGAGCGGGCCAGCCTGCTCGAGATCACGCGGGATGCCGCGCTGTGCGCCGAGGTGACCCTGCAGCCGGTGCGGCGGCTGGGCGTGGATGCCGCGATCATCTTCGCGGACATCACGTCGCCACTCCCGGGGATGGGCGTGGCGCTCGACATCCACGACGGCGTCGGCCCGGTGATCGCGGATCCAGTCCGCTCGATGGCGCAGGTCGACGCGCTCCGGGCGTTCGACGCCCGCGCTTCCGTCGGGCCCATGCTCGAGGCGATCTCGATCGCGTCCCGGGAGGCGGGCGTCCCGGTGATCGGCTTCGCCGGGGCGCCCTTCACGCTGGCGTCGTACCTGGTCGAGGGCCGGTCCGCGCGTGACCCGCTTCGTCTCAAGACACTGATGCGGGCGGAGCCGGCGACGTTCGACGCGCTCCTCGCCCGGATCGTCGACATGACGGTCGCGTACCTCGCCGCGCAGGTCGCGGCCGGGGCGCACGTCGTGCAGCTGTTCGACTCCTGGATCGGGTCGCTCGCGCCCGCCGAATACGACGAGCACGTCGCCCCGCACGTTCTCCGCCTGTTCGCCGGCCTCGCCGGGCTCGGTGTCCCATCGATCCACTTTGGTGGCGGGGCTTCCGGTCTGCTCGAACGCCTGGCGGCGGCCGGCGGCGACGTGATTGGCCTCGACTGGCGAGTCGAGCTTGGCGCGGCGTGGGCACGGATCCCGGGACGAGCGATCCAGGGGAACCTCGACCCGTCGGCGCTCCTCGGGCCATTCGACGTGACGGCCGCCCAGGCACGGCTGATCCTCGAGGCGGCTGCGGGACGGCCGGGGCATGTCTTCAACCTTGGGCATGGCGTGCTGCCCGCGACCGACCCCGACGACCTCCGTCGGCTGGTCGACCTCGTGCACGAGCACGCGGCCGTCGCCGCCACCGTGCCCGAGGCAGACGCCCGATTCTCGTCCAGGCCATGACGGGCCGCACGAGGATGCTCGCTGCCGCCCGCGGCGAGCCTGTCGACCGAACGCCAGTCTGGTTCATGCGCCAGGCGGGCTCCGTGGTGCCGGCGTACCGACGGATGCGCGAACGTTGGTCCGTGCTGGAGATAGCGCGCACACCAGAGCTGTGCGCGGAAGCCACCTTGGCCGCCGCCGAGACATTCGGGACGGACGCGGCCGTGATGTTCGCGGACGTGCTCCTCCCGCTGGGCCCGATGGGCGTGGAGTTCGAGCTGACGACCGACGGCCCGGTGATCGCCAATCCCGTCCGGTCCGCAGCCGACGTGTCCCGCCTCCGGCGCATCGACCCAGAGGCGGACGCCGGCTTCGTCCTCCAGGCGATCCGCCATGTCCGCCGGGCGATGGGTGGCTCGCGGGCGGTGGTCGGCCTGGCGGGCGGACCCTTCACGCTGGCCGCCTATCTCGTCGAGGGCGGCGCCTCCCGCGACTACGTGAAGACCCGGGCCTTCATGCACGCCGACCCGGTCGCCTTCGGCAGTCTGCTTGACCTGCTCGCGGACGTCACGGGTGCCTACCTCGCGGCGCAGTCACGCGCGGGGGCGGACCTCGTGCAGCTGTTCGACACGCATGCCGGGCAGCTGGACCCCGCGACCTATGCGGCCGTCGTCGCGCCCCGCACCCGGCGCGTCCTCGATGCCGTCCCCTCCGAGACGCCGACCATCCATTTCGCCATCCATGCTGGGTCGCTCCTGCCCGAGATGGCCGCAGCCGGTGGCGACGTGATCGGCATCGACCACCGCCAGTCGCTGGCACACGCGCGCACGGTTCTCGGGTCCAACCGCGCGGTCCAGGGAAACCTGGACTCGGCCCGCCTGCTGGCCGGCTGGGAAGCCGTCCGGAGCGGGGCCGACGCGATCCTGGCGGCGGCTGGCGATCGCGGTCACATCTTCAACCTGGGCCACGGGGTTGCCCCCGAGACGGATCCCGGCCTTCTCGGCGCCCTCGCGGCGCACGTGCACGAACGGAGTCAGCGCGCATGAGCTTTGGCGTTCTCCTCATGACGTACGGGTCGCCGAGAGACCTGGACGACGTCCCGCGGTACCTTGCCGCGGTGCGCGGGGGCCGTCCCGCCGACCCGGATCTCGTCACGGAGTTCCGGCGGCGCTACGAGGTGATCGGCGGGTCGCCCCTCGTCGAGATCACCGAGCGCCAGGCCGCGGCCCTCGAGGCTGCCCTGGGAGGGCGGGCGATCGTGCGGGCCGCAATGCGCTTCTCCGACCCGTCGATCGAGACGGCACTTGCGACGCTCGCTGCGCTCGGGGTCGCCGACGTCGCAGCGATCGTCATGTCTCCGCAGTACAGCCCCCTCCTGATGGGCGGGTATGGGCGTGCCATCGATGCGGCGGTGGCGAGCCTCGGCACTGGCGCGCCGTGCGTGCGCGTGGCCGGGGCGTGGCACCTCGAGCCCGGCTTCGTCGGCGCGCTCGCAGAGCGCGTCACCGAAGCGCTCAACCGCGTCCCTGCCGCCGCGCGCAAGACCATCCCGGTCCTTCTTACTGCGCACAGCCTCCCGCGTCGCGTGGCGGAGCAGGAGCCCGACTATCTCGGGCAGCTGGCCGCGACCGCGGGCGCAATCGCGGACGCTGCAGGTCTTGCCGCCGACCGTTGGCGGTTCTGCTGGCAGAGCGCGGGCCACGAGCCCGGCGAGTGGATGTCGCCCGACTTTGCTGACCTCATGCCGCTGCTGGCGGCCGAGGGACACCGGCGCGTCCTCGTGGCCCCCATCCAATTCCTGGCGGACCACCTTGAGATCCTCTACGACGTGGCGATCGGGGCCCGCGAGCAGGCCGAGGCCGCGGGCCTGGAGTTCGACCGCATTGAGTCCCTGAACGTCGCGCCTCCTTTTGTCGGGGCCCTCGCGGCCGTCGCCGAGAGGACCCTCGCCCGGGTCGATTCGGGCGCCTGATCGAGTCGCCGACCGGCGTGTTGGGCAGCACCTGGAGGACGACATCGCGATCTTCGGGTCGTGTCTCCCGGACCACGGTGGATCAGATGTGCTGCGCCCCCATCGACCCGGTCGCGTCGACCGCGGGTCCCGTGGCGCCCTCGCCCCAGGCCGGATCGGCGATCCGCTCTCCGGCCCGCTCCGCGTCGACCCGACGGACCCGGAGCGCCTGGTCGACGCGGAGCAGACGGAAGCCCTGCTGGTCGCCGCCCGTGAACCGGGCCGCAACCGCGTGCATCGGGACCAGTTCGGGCCGGTCGACCCCGTAGACCCGCCCCTCGTGCACGATGGTGGCGGACCCGCTCGCCAGCACGTTCTGGAGCCAGTTCGTGCGTGACCCGTACACGAGCGCGATCAGGAATCCGTCGTCGGCGGCCACGACCCCGACGGGCGTTTCGTACGCTCGACCCGAGGTCCGGCCGCGATGTCGGATCACGGACGCGTAGGCTCCGGGCGTGCCCGCCGATCGCATCTGCTTCGGGTTTATGATCGCGCGCTGGAGCCGGATGAGGGGGCTGAGAACGAGCGAGGACTTCGCCCTCATCCCCAGCACGAACACGACCGCGATCACCAGGAGTCCCATGGCGAGGGCGCCCGCGAAGGTCGCCATTTGCATCAACATCGGTTGCTTCCTCAATCCGTCGCGGCTACACTGTAAGCCTACGGCGTATGCTATGACTACGCCGTAAGCCTGTCAAGAGGTGGGATTCGGATGACGAAGCCGCTGACGCCGTCCGCTCGAACCGCGGCTCGCCGGAGACCGCTCAGCCGGGACCGCGTCCTCCGGGCGGCCATCCGGCTGGCGGACGAGGGCGGCCTCGGTTCCGTCTCGATGCGCAAGCTCGGCCAGGTGCTGCGGGTCGAGGCGATGTCCCTCTACAAGCACGTGGCCAACAAGGACGACATCCTCGACGGCATCGCCGATCTCGTCGTGGGCGACTTCGAGGTGCCGTCCCGGGCCGTCGACTGGAAGATGGCCGTCCGCAGGAGTGCGATCTCGGCCCACCAGGCCCTTCTGCTCCACCCGTGGGCCAGCAGCCTCATCGAGTCCCGGCTCTCCACCGGTCCAGCGAGGCTGCGCTACCTGGACGCCATGATCGGCATCCTCTCCGCCGAGGGATTCGCGCTGCCGGTGGTTGTTCGCGCGATCATGGCGCTGGACAGCCACACCTACGGCTTCGTGCTCCAGGAGATGGCCTGGCCGTTCGAGACCGAGAACGCTCCGGCGATGGCGGCGACCTTCGCCCGGGGTCTTCCCGCGGGCGAGTATCCGAACCTCCTCGCGATGGCCGAGATGGCGGCGACGACTCATGGCGGCGCCATGGTCGACTTCGAGTTCGGGCTGGATCTCATCCTCGACGGCCTCGAGCGGCTCCGGGACACCGCCGGACACTGATCCGGGTGGCGCGACACCCGGCATGGCGAGGCGGCGGGCAGTGCCCGGCCCGACCTCGCGATGTTCCCTTCGGCATGGCGACCGCAAGCGGACGAGATCCCTCAGCAATCGAAGACGAACCAGCACAGCTCGTTGCGCAGCCGCTGGTCGTCGAGCACCAGGTCCCGAATCTCGTGGGGGAGCCGGGCGCGCTGCCAGAGGCACTCCAGGCGGCCGGCCTCCACGCGCTCATCGTCAAGCGCAGCCGCCCGCGCCGCCCGGATCGCGTAGGCGGCGGCACCGAGCTCGTGAGCCGCCACATGGCCCACCGCCGCGGCCTGGCCGGCAGCGTACGCGGCGTGGCGGGCGGCTCCAACCAGGCCGCTGGCCGCCGCGTTTGCATGGCCAGCCGCCGTGCGGGCCTCCGCCCAGGTGATCTCACCCCGCGCCCAGGCACGCCCGAGCTCGATCGCGCGTCGGGGACGGTCGTCCTGGGGCCGCGCCTGCTCGAAGTGATGGAGCACGTGCTGGGCGCAGTCGGCCGCCCACATCGCGAGCAGGTGATGATCGTCGTCCCCGAGGCTCCCGCCGCGACGCACGGTGATGAACCGAGGATCACGGATCCTGGGGAGGATCACAGCCTGCCCAGCCGTGGCAGGCCGCGGGGCATGCTTCAGGTTCAGCGGGCCCGGTGCCCGGCGATCCTGCGGGTGCCGATGCGGAGATGGAGAAGCTGCCTCACCGCGGCCCAGGGGCTCTGCGGGGCGGGGCTCCCGACGCGTCGCGCGCCGGACGGTTCGGTGGAGCGCTCCGGCGAGGCAACCCTCGCCATCCGCTCGCGGGCCATCTGTGCCCGCTGCTCGTCCTGGTACCGCTTGACCTGCCGGAACGTGTCTTCGGGTGTCATCGGGAACATCGTCTCGCCCTCCATTCGGCGTCCGTGTCTCTGCGGACATCGTGGGCGTTCGACCGAGAGAAGGGTTATCGAGGCGCGGACAGCCAGCGCGTCGATCTCGAGGCGCCGCCACGGTGGTCGGGGCGACCATCGGGGTGTCGAATGGGTGACGCCTGTCAACCATGCTTCGCCCGGGGCACGGCGAGGTACGACTTCTGTCACGACGGCACGGGCTTCATCACACGGGCCGACCTTCGCCGCGCGGCCCGGTCGGGCATCGCCAGCGGTCAGGTCACGGCCACGACGCGCAGCTCGGGAGAGAGCTGGACGACTTCAGTAGTTGCGGACCTGCCCGGACCCCTCAGGAAGTCGGGGTGTCAGCCGTCGTCGTGACGCGTCCACCGGAATGTCCGCAAGCCGATCACGAGCCCGATGACGAGCCATGCGACCAGGACGGCCGCGATCGCGCCGTGCTCCCAGGAACCACCCACTTCCATGGTCTCGGCACTGGATGGGAGGAAGACCGAGCGCATGCCCTGGGCGATCCACTTGAGCGGGAACACCGAGGCGATCTGCTGCATCCAGGCGGGCAGCTTGTCGTACTCGAAGAAGACCCCGGAGATGAACTGGAGGATGAGGACGATGGGGTTCACGATCGAGCTTGACGCGCGCCCTGAACGGGGCACGGACGAGAACCCGATCCCGCATACGCAGCCGGTCGCCGTCGCGAGCACGAAGACCCATGCGAAGGTCCCCCACGCCGATGCGGTGGACGGCAGCGACACGCCGAACAGCGTCGTGGCGACGGCGAGGAGGATCAGGCTCTGCGCAAGGCAGGTCACGAGCGCCAGCCCGATCTTGCCGAGGAAGTAGGACGCTGCCGGCATCGGTGTGCCGCGCAGGCGCTTGAGTCCGCCCTCGTCCCGCTCGATGGCGATCGTGTTCACGATGTTCTCGAAGCTCAGGAGGACCACGCCGGTCGCGATCATGCCGGGCAGGAACCACTGCGCGAAGGAGAAGCCGGGCGCGGGCCCCACGCTGGCACCATCCTGGCCCATGACAGTCGCGAAGATCCCCAGCATGATCACCGGGTAGGCGAAGGTGACGACCACGGCCCGGCGCTCACGGAAGAACAAGCGCAGCTCGAGCGTGACCCGCGCGACACCCAGGTCCACCGCGGAGGGGAGCGTCCGCGAGCGCCGGAGCGGTGCGCCCGTGGCGCTCAACGGAGGGTCCTCGCCAGCTCACGCGCGTCCTGCGGAGCAGGGGCCGCCGGCGCGTCGATCATCGAGAGGTAGACATCCTCGAGACTCGGCCGCAGGACCTCGAGTCCCGGAACCTCATCCTCCTCGCCAAGACCGAGCTGCGTCCTGAGCTCGCGGACGAACCCGTTGGGCGTGTCGGTTCGCTCCTCGCGATGGCGGACGGGCTCGCCGTCGAGCGCCGGTTCGGTCCAGCGCACGATGGCACGCCGATCCACCCGGCCACCGAGGTCGGCGGGTGTGTTCAGCGCCAGGACCCGGCCGTCACGCACGACGGCAACTCGGTCGGCCAGGTGCTCGGCTTCGTCGAGGTAGTGGGTCGTGAGTAGAATCGTGGTGCCGCCATCGCGCAATCCGGTCAGCAGGTCCCAGAATGATCGGCGGGCTTCCGGATCGAACCCGGTCGTCGGCTCGTCGAGGAAGAGCAGCTCGGGACGGCCGATGATGCCAAGCGCCACATCGAGGCGCCGACGCTGGCCCCCGGAGAGCTGGCGGGTACGGGTCTGAACCTTCTCGGTCAGGCCGACCGCGTCGATCACCTCGTCAGCGTCGCGTGCGTCCGGGTAGTAGCGGGCGAAGTGATGCACCAGCTCCCCGACGGTTGCCTCGGCCTGATCGTTGGCCGACTGCAAGACGATCCCGATCCGCGAGCGCCAGGCGCGGTCGGCATGCGCAGGGTCGACTCCCAGCACGCTCACCGAGCCCCCGTCCCGCCTCCGGAACCCCTCGAGGATCTCGACGGTCGTGGTCTTGCCGGCCCCATTCGGGCCGAGAACGGCGAAGATCTCGCCTCGCTGGACCGACAGGTCGAGCCCGTCAACTGCCCGCTTGTTGCCGTAGCGCTTTTGCAGGCCGTGGACGTCGACGGCGAGATCCGGGCTGGTGGTCGGCATGACGCGATGCTGGCCGGAGCGCCCATGTCCCGCCAGTGACGGATGACCCGGTTCTGCAGCCGGATTGTCCCGCTGTGGCGAGTGCGTGGCCTGGCCCGGCCACAGGGTCAGGCCGGCCCTGCTTCTCTCACGTGCGGCGGCCGCGTCGCGCCTGCGCCAGACTGGTCGCCATGGACCATGCCGACCACGTCAGGTTGCTCCGTGATGGCGTCCATGGAGGTGGGACAACCTGGGCTGACCTCGGGTCCGGTGAGGGGGCGTTCACCCTTGCCCTCGCGGACCTCCTCGGACCGATCGGCTCAATCCACTCGGTCGATCGGGACGGTCGCGCCGTCGGGGTCCAGGTGCGGGCGCTCCGTGAGGCGTTCCCGAGCATCGGCGTCACGCCTGTCGTGGCCGACTTCACGATGCCGCTGAATCTGCCGCCGCTCGACGGGATCGTCATGGCGAACTCGCTCCATTTCGTGCGGGACAAGCTTGGCGTCCTCGGTCTCGCCCGGGGCTACCTGCGCCCGGCGGGTCGCCTCGTTCTCGTCGAATACGACACTGACCACGGCAACCAGTGGGTCCCCTTCCCGCTCACGTTCCGGTCCTGGGCGAAGCTGGCAACGGAAGCAGGCTTCCGCGAGACCCGGCTGCTGGCGTCGGTCCCGAGCCGGTTCCTCGGGTCGATCTACTCGGCGGTGAGCCTGCGCTGAGCGGGTCCGGGGCCCTTGGGGGCGCGTCGAGATGTTCGACCGCGCCGTCCGTGACAAGCTCGGCGTCGCCGCGGATCTGGACGAATCGCGAGGTGTCGTCCGGGTCGACGATGAGGAGGCTGACCTTCGGATCGGCGAGCACGTTGCGCCCCTTCCGGCGTTGCAGGGTGGTGTTGACCCGGGCGCACTCGCCGTCGTGGTCGACCCAGACCAGGCTCGACTGCGGCTGGCCGCCGGGGAGCATCGTCGTGAGCACCCCGCAGATCGGGCGGGTGAGAAGGTCGAGGTGCGAGACCGGGATATGGGGAGCGTCTCGGTCGCCGCGACCGCGGTCATCGCGCCCCTCCCCCTGCCGTCGCATCGAGCGCGACGACCTGCATGGGCTGGATCCTGCAGAGCACCGGCGTCTCGCGCCCGCGAACTCCGCCGGGATGCACTCCCCGAAGTAGCGCACGGGCCGTCCGGCATATTTCGAGGCCAGGCCCTCGAGGTGCTCGAGCGCGCCCTCCTCGGTCATCTCGACCACGGTGCCGCGGATCTCGAGATAGCGGAGCGGCTGGCGCGGGCCGTGGCAGAGCAGCGTCAGCTTCGGCTCGCGCCGCATGTTCCGCTCCTTCGCGAAGCCGCGCATCGTGTTGACCCGGACGAAGGTGCCATCGAAGTCGCACCACACGACCGAGGTCTGGGGGTACCCGTCGGCCATCACCGTGGTGAGCGCGGCGACACGCGGGCATTGGCGTCCGGTGGGCCGGCGGCGCTGGGATCGCTCCTCCGCCTCCAGCAGCTCGCACGGGCGACGGCGCATGCGGCCGGGACCTACCAGGACGGGTTCCGCGTCCTGCGGGCCATCGTGCGAGCCGCGCCGATCCTCGACTGATAGCGCCGGTCGTCGGGCGGCCGCTCGGCCCATTACGCGGCGTCATGACAGGGTTCGCTCTCACGCGCAGATTGGGCTTCATGGCGACCCGCCGAGGTCGTCTGCATGGCGTGGGACCGGCCGAATGGGCCGCGCCCGGCCGAAGGGACGCGTGAACGCCCTGGGTGGGATGTGGTGAGGCGACCCGCGGTCGCGATCCGAGACGCGTCCGGAGCACGGTTCCGGGGGCTGCTGGAGGCGGCCCCTGACGCCATGGTGGTCGTGGACAAGGACGGCGAGATCGTCCTGCTCAACGTGCAGGCGGAGAAGCAGTTCGGCTACCGCCGCGACGAGCTGGTCGGCCAGCCGGTCACGAACATCATCCCGGTGGGCTTCGCCGAACGGCTGATCGCCGACGACCTGCGCTCCGCGGCCGAGGCCCTGGCCCAGCAGATCGGCACCGGCATCGAGCTCTCCGGGCGGCGCAAGGACGGCAGCGAGTTCCCGATCGAGATCATGCTGAGCCCCCTCGAGAGCGCCGAGGGGATCCTCGTCACGGCGGCCATCCGCAACATCAGCGTGCGCAAGGAGGCCGAGGGCCAGCTCCTCCAGGCCCAGAAGCTCGAGTCGATCGGGAGGCTGGCCGGCGGGATCGCCCACGACTTCAACAACATGCTCTTCGTCATCAACGGGCATGCCGAGATGCTCGACCAGGACCTGGCGCCGGAGCATCGCGCCACGCTCGATCTCGACGAGACGCTTCGCAACGTCCGGGCCATCCGGGAAGCGGGAGAACGGGCTGCCACGCTCACGGCCCAGCTCCTTGCCTTCAGCCGCCAGCAGGTCATCAGCCCGACGGTGCTCGACCTCAACGCGGCCATCGATGGCATCGAGCCGATGGTGCGGAAGCTGATCGGCGAGAACATGCGGCTCGTCGTCAAGCTCGGGCGACGACGCCGGTCACATCCGCGCGGACGCGGGCCAGCTCGACCAGATCCTCGTCAATCTCGTCGTCAACGCCCGCGACGCGATGCCGGACGGCGGAACGGTGACGATCGAGACCGGGACGGCAGATGGTCGACGCGCAAGTATGCGACCGAGCATTTCGATGCGAAGCCCGGCGCCGTACGTCCTGCTCGTCGTCAGCGACACCGGGATCGGGATGGATCGCACGATGCGGGAGCGCATCTTCGAGCCCTTCTTCACGACGAAGCAGATCGGCAAGGGGACCGGCCTCGGGCTCGCCACCGCCTACGGAATCGTCCACCAGGCGGGCGGCCACGTCTGGGTCTACTCCGAGCCCGGCCTGGGGTCGACGTTCAAGCTCTACTTCCCGCGCGTCGACGCCCCGGGATCGACGGAGGAGCCCGCCGCGTCCCCGTCCCCCCGCCCTCGGAACCGGCACGGTCCTCGTCGTCGAGGACGAGCCGGTGGTTCGCGACATGACCACGCAGATGCTCGTCCGGGCCGGCTATCACGTGATCGCGGTCGCCGAGGGCGCCGACGCCATCGCGCGGCTGGCGCGGCTCGAGGAGCCCGATCGACGTGCTCGTCACCGACGTCATCATGGCGCACATGTCCGGCATCGAGCTCGCCGGGCTCGTGATGGATCAGTATCCGGACGTCGGCGTCGTGATGCTTTCCGGCTACACCGCCGAGACCCTCGACCTGGAGCGCGTCACGACGCGAGGCGCGACGTTCGTGCCCAAACCCGTGACGTCCGGCCAGCTCGTCCTCGCGGTCCAGCAGGCCCAGGCGGTGCGACGGGCCAGCGGGACTCGGGGCCGCGGGCCGATCACGAATGGGAGCTCGTGAACGTGGAGACGACGGCGCCAGACGCCCCGGTTCTGATCGTCGACGACGATGCCGCCGCGCGCGAGCTCGTCGCGACACAGCTCCGACGCGAAGGGTTCGAGACGCGCGAGGCGGCGAGCGGCGAGGCTGCGCTGCGGCTCATCGCGGCCGAGGCCATCGGCCTCGTCATCCTCGACATGCGCATGCCCGGCCTATCGGGCACCGATGTCGATCCTCGCGCTCCGCGAGCAGCCCGACACGGCAACCCTCCCGATCATGGTGCTGACGGGCAAGGGCGACGAGTACTCGCTCGCCGCGAGTCTCGGCGTCGGCGCGGACGACTACCTGACGAAGCCGATCCGGCTCGACGAGCTGGTCGCGCGGGTCCGGGCGCACCTGCGCGGCGTGCGGGTCGCTGCCGAGCAGGCCGAGCGCGAGAGCGAGGAGCGGTACCGGGCGCTCGTCGAGCAGTCGGCGGACGGCATCCTCGTCTCCGACCAAACCCGCCGCTACGTCGTGGCGAATCCGGCCATCTGCCGGATGCTGGGCTACACGCGCGACGAGCTCCTGTCGATGTACTCGCCGAGCCTGAGCGCCGACGACGACCCGCTGAGCCCCGACGACATGGACGTTCGACTGGCCGAGACCGCGGCCGGGACCGGGCTCGTCGTGCAGCGACGCTACAGGCGCAGTGACGGATCGAGCCTGTCGGCGGAGGTGACCTTCTCCCAGCTGCCCGATGGGCGCCTGCAGCGCAACATCCGGGATATCGGCGAGCGTCTGGCCGCCGACGCGGAGCGGACGAGACTCGCGTCGGCCGTCGAGCAGACTGCCGACGCGATCTGGATGAACGACCTCTCGGGCATCATCACCTACGTCAACCCCGCCTTCAGCCGGGCCTACGGGTACGAGCGGTCCGAGATCGTCGGCCGGTACGCGGGCATCCTCGACAGTGGCCAGCATGAGCCCGCGTTCTTCTCGGCCATCTGGGCCGCGGTGCGCACGGGGCGGACCTGGACGGGCACGATCGTCAACCGGCGCAAGGACGGCAGCCCGATCGAAGTGGAATTGGTCATCTCGGCGATTTGCGATGCCGAGGATCAGTTGACGGGGTACGTCCAGGCCGACCGGGACGTCACGCACGAGCGGCAGCTCGAGGGTGCCCTCGCGCGGGATGCCCGGGAGCGCGAGACGATCGAGACAGCCCTCGCGCGGATCGACCCGGAGGCGTCGGCCGAGGAGATCGCGACCGAGGCGTGTGCGGTCATCAACGGGCTTCCCGGCGTCGATTCCACCATGGCGGTCGCGCTCGACGAGGTGGAGGGCAGCGTGCTCGCAGTGGTCGGACAGCTTACGACCACCTTCGTCGCGGGTACGCCAGTCGCGGCGAGCCGCGTGGCATACCTGCGCGAGCGGGCGTCCGGCGGCCTGTGGTACGAGGAATGGCGGCCGGGTCCGGAAAGTGGGCTGTGGGCGGATGCCATCACGGCCACCGGGCTTCGCGCGGCCGCGTACGGCCCCTTGCGCAGCGCGAGGGGCGTGATCGGCGTCGTCGGCATCGCGAGCCACGACACCGCGACAGCGTCGGCCCTTGTCGAGCACATGCCGGCATTGGCCGCATTTGCCTCGATCCTCGGGGCGTTGTTGGGTCCGAAGCTCGAGGATCGACGACGCGCGGGTGATCAGCGGACCCAGATCCAAGAGATCCTCGACGCGTCCGCCTTCACGCCATTCTTCCAGCCGATCGTCGACCTCCGCACGGGCGCCGTCGTCGGGTACGAGGCGCTGAGCCGCTTCGCGGATGGCGTGCCACCGGATACCCGGTTCACCGCGGCGGCGAGAGCCGGGCTCGGTATCGAGCTGGAGCTCGCAACGCTCCGGGCGGCGATCGCGGCCGCGGCCAGTGTCCTGCCGCCGGCCGCGTATTTGAGCCTCAATGCCTCGCCTCGGCTCATCTTCTCGGGCGAGCTCCGATCACTCCTCGGCGGCATCGAGCGACCGCTCGTCCTCGAGATCACGGAGCACGTGGCGATCGCGGACTACCCGGCGTTGCGAGCGGAGCTGACGACATTGGGGCCGACCGTCCGTCTCGCGGTGGACGATGCAGGGGCGGGCTACGCCAGCTTCCGCCACATCCTCGAGCTCTCGCCCAACCTCGTGAAGCTCGACATCGGGCTCATCCGCGGGATCGACGCCGACCCCGCCCGCCAGGCGCTGCTTGCCGGAATGGCGTACTTCGCGGTAAAGCGCAAGATCCGCCTCGTCGCCGAAGGAATCGAGACCGGCAAAGAGCTCGAGGTCCTCCGTTCGCTCGCGATCCCGTACGGACAGGGCTATCTCCTGGGCCGACCCCAGGATGGCCGGGGGCCCGGGCCGTGGCCGGCCGCCGTCACGCTCACGACACGGCCGGCGAAGGCGCGCAGGTCTCGCGCGCGACGCTGACGCCGAACCGGCGCCCTGCTCGACGCGCGGATCGAGCCGAACGCCTCGGCCTCCCCGTCGAGGGCCGGGGCCGGTGGGCGGAGAAGTGCCCGTGGCCGGCACCGGGTAGGCTGCCCGGGACGAGCCGGCCCCGGACGGTCGTCGGCCGCGGTCGCGGCAGGAGCCACGGCCCGGGGCGCACGGGAGGCCGCCCATCTTCATGGACGAGCAGTTCGACTTCGTGGTCATCGGAGCCGGTCCGGCCGGCGAGGCCGCCACCTACCTGGCGCGTGCCCGCGGCGCGACGGTCGCCGTGGCCGACCGGGAGCTGTTCGGTGGGTCGTGCCCCTTCTGGGCGTGCATGCCGTCCAAGACCCTGCTGCACGCGGCGGCGGTCCACGCGGGCGGCGGGGACTACGACTGGCCACGGGCCTCCGCCCGCCGCGACTACATGATCAGCCGCGAGGGGACCGACTTCCCGAGCGACGCCGGCCACGTGTCCGGGCTCGCGGGAGCGGGCGCGGTCACGATCCGCGGAGCCGCCCGAATCGCCGGCGCGGGCCGCGTCGTCGTCACGCATGACGGCGCGGAGCACGAGCTGCGGGCCCGCAACATCGTGGTCGCGGTCGGGTCGCAATCCAGGGTCCCGGCCATCGACGGCCTCGACGCGATCAGGCCCTGGACCAACCGCGAGGCGACCAGCACACGCGACGCTGCCCGCGAGCCTGGTGATCCTGGGCGGCGGTCCGACCGGCGTGGAGCTGGCACAGGTGTTCGCCCGCTATGGCGTGCCGACCGCCCTCGTCGCGTCGCAGCCGCGCATCAACCCGAAGGGCCATCCGCGCAACTCGGCGGCGCTCGAGGCGACCCTTCGCGCAGACGGCGTGGAGATCCGGACCGGCGTTCGTGCCATCCGGGTGCGGGCGCGGGCCGCGGCATCGGGCGCGCACGTGATCGATCTCGCCGACGGCACCACCGTCGAGGGCCACGAGGTCCTCCTGGCGGTCGGGCGGACGCTGCCGCTCGCGGGCCTCGGCCTCGAGACGCTCGGCATCGACGTATCCGGCGGCGCGCTCACGGTGGGACCGGACCTCCGGATCGCTCCGAGCGTCTTCGTGGCGGGCGACCCGGCCGGCCCCGAGATGCACACGCACCTCGCGCACTACCAGGGCGAGATGGCGGTGCGGATCGCCCTCGGCGACGACGTCCTCCCGGACTACCGGGCCATCCCGAACGCGGTCTACACGGATCCCGAGGTCGCCGGCGTCGGCCGGTCTCTCGAGGAGGCGCTCGCGGCCGGGTATGACGCGTTCGAGGAGGTGACCGACCTCGCGACGACGGCGAAGGGTTACGTCGCCGAGGCCAGCGGCCACGTGACGATCGTCGTGGATCGCGCGACGCGGACGCTCCTCGGCGCCTTCATCGCGGGCCCAGCTGCGTCCGAGGTGATCCACGAGGCAGTGCTTGCCATCAGGACGCGGACCACCCTCGAGGTCCTCGCCGATACGATCCACGCGTTCCCGACGACGGCTCGCGCGATGGGCGGGCTCTTCGCCCAGGCGGTCGCCACCCTCGATACGGCTCCGTGACCGCTCCGGGCCACGGGGACGAACAGGGGGCCCTGATCACGTCCCGCATCGCGCCGATCAGGATCCCGGACGAGTTCACCGTCTGGGCCGCCAGCGACGTCCACGGCCAGCTGCGCGCGGTCGATCGGCTGCTCCGCGCAGCCGGCCTGTCCGATGGCGCGGACCGCTGGGTCGCGCCTCCCGCGACGGCCCTCGTGGTGACCGGGGACGTCGTGGACCGGGGCCCCGACTCGTTGCGGCTGGTCCGGCGCCTTGCCTCGCTCCGCGCACAGGCGGGGGCCGCGGGCGGGCTGGTCGCGATCCTCGGTGGCAACCACGAGGCGCAGGTCCTCGGCGGGCTCGATGGCCAGCCGGAGATCTTCCGCGCGCTGATGGCATTCGGCGGGGGCGCGACGCTCCTGTCCGCCGGACTGCGCCCGGACGAGTGGGAGGGCCGCTCGCCCGCCGAGATCGCGGCTCGCGTGGACGAGCGTGCGCCCGACCTCCGACCGACGCTCTGGACGTTCGCACCGTACGCGCGCTGGGGAGACGTGCTGCTGGTGCACGGCGGTCCGGTGCCGAACCAGGAGCTGGACCGGTTCGAGCGGAGCGCCGACCGGTTGTGGATTCGCGACGGGTTCTTCGCCTCGCCGGATCGCTTCCCCGATGCCGGGGCCTGGGCGCCTTACCGGAAGGCCGGCCTGGGCAGGGTGGTCTTCGGGCACACGCCGGTTGACGTCCCGACGCTCTTCCATGCCGGGCATGCCCTCAACCTCGACACGTGGCGTGGCAGGCAGGTCACGCTGGCCCGGCTCGATCCGGGGCGGGAGCTGCGCGATGCGGTCTTCCTCTCCGAGCCGGCCGAGCCGCGCGCCGATCGCCGACGCGCCGGTCTCGGCCGAGGAGATCCGACGCTTCGACGCCGAGCTGCCCGCCGTGGTCGATGCGTGGGTGGCGCGTCGGCAGGGCCTCGCCGTTCAGCCGGCCGGGCGGACGACCTCGTACCGGGGGTAGTTCACGCCGGAGCCGAGCGTCCGGGTCTCGAGGAGCCGCAGCCCGACGCGGTTCTCGAGCGCCTGGAGGAAGGGCGTGCCGGCTCCCAGGATCACCGGGCTCATGGATGGGCGGATCTCGTCGATCCGCGCGGATCCACGCGTTTGTCGGGCTCATCGTCGAGGATCTCGAGGCCGAGCTCCGCCGCGAGGAGCGGAGCAAGATCGTGGAGCTGCGCCCGGCTCACGATCGCGCCGCGCAGGCTCTCGACGCCGATCAGCGACCGCAGCCTGGCACCCGACAGGTCGACCTTCGAGAGCGTGGCTCCCGCGACGTTGAGCTCGTCGACCGTGCAGTCGACGAGGCCGACCGAGCGCAGCTGGGCGGATCGGACGTCCAGGGTGCCGATCTCGCAGTCCTCGAAGACCACGTCCTCGAGCCGCGCGCCCGAGAGGTTCACGAAGCCGAGCTTGCTGCGGCGCACGCGAATGCCGGCCCACGTCGCACCGCTCAGCGTCACTGCGCCAAGACGGCTCCCGGCTATGCCGGAATCGCGCCAGGCGGTATCGGAGAGGTCGACGCTCGCCCCGTGGACCTCGGCGAGCAGCGATTCCACGACGCGAGCGCGCTGCATCGAGAGGCCGTCGAGGCAGCACCGCTGCAGGCGGCACTCCAGGAACCTGGCATCGCTGGCGTCCTGGCCCGTGAAGTCGCGGTCGACGAAATCGATCGCGTCATAGTCGCGGCGCGGCTCGAGCCCGCCTCCCACGAAACGGGTGAGATGTGGCAACGCGGCCGCTCGCTCCGCGGTGGCCCGCCGCGCATCCTTCCTCATCCTGTCGCGTCCCCTCCGCCGTGTGCATGCGCCGCCGTGAAGGTTCGGGCATCCACGTCGCCTCGATCCACGCCATCCTGCCCGCCGAGCCGCTGGGTGTGCTTCGCCTCGTACATGTGTCGATCTGCCTCGCCGATCAGCTCGTCGAGCGTGCGCGGGCGCTCCGGGTCGAACATCGCGGCCCCGACGCTCAGCGACAGCGCAAACGCGCGGCCCGGCATCTCGTTCGCCCGCGCCAGGGCGTCCTCGACACGCGTCAGGAGCCTGTCTCCGTCGGTTGGCGAGACCTCTGTCGCGAGGATCGCGAACTCGTCGCCGCCGAATCGTGCGACCAGGTCGGCCGCCCGAAACGTCCCGTTTCTCAGCAGGTCGGCGGTCTCCCGAAGCGCCCGATCCCCGGCCTCGTGGCCCAGGCGGTCGTTGATCTCCTTGAGGCCGTCGAGGTCTGCGAAGAGGAGCCAGAGCCGGTTCCGCGTCCGGATCGACGTGCGCAGCTGCTGCTCGGCGAGCGTCGAGAAGCCGCGCCTGTTCAACAAACCCGTGAGCCCGTCGGTGAGAGAAAGCGTTCGGATGGTCTCGACCATCTGGTGTCGCTCGGTGACCTCGCGCAGGACAACGAGCGAGCCCGCATCGCGCCGCCTCTCGTCGGCGATCGCGCTCACGCGGACGTCGAACCATCGCTCGCCCTCCGATGCGAGCGCCGACGGGGCATGCTCGGTCCGCCCGGGTTGCCCGGGGCTCATCGGGATCTCGGCCTCCCGTTGGCCCGACTCCTGGCAGACCGCGACGAGGTCCGGGTAACGGTGGAGCACGTCGGCGAGCGCCATGCCCCAACGAATCGGCCCCGATCCCGAGCAGCTTGATCGCCGAGGCGTTGACGGCCGCGATCCGCCGCTCGGGATCCAGCACGAGCACCGAGTCCGCAAATGAATCGACGAGCATCGGCCAGGCGACCGGCACGACATCGAGCAAGCGGGATCGGAGGACCGCCCATGCGCCGATGAGCCCCGAGATCGCGAACGCGATCGAGCTCAGGTCCGCGTGCACGGATGCCTCCCAGCCCCGCGACGTACGAGGACGCTTCCAGCGACGGGCGCGAGCGACCCGACGATGACGATCCGCATCCGCGCCGAATACACCGGTGGGTATCGGTAGATGCCCGCGACCAGCGCGAGCAGCCCCATCCCGATGAGCGCGTACGCGTAGGCGGCCCCCGCCCAGAACCACGGACCGTGCTGGTATACCGCTGTGACACCCCACGCGTCGATGAGCGTGACGGACGACCAGAGCAGGTGGTGCCACTCGTTCGTGGCGGCCATGCCGACGGAGATTGCCGGTACGAGCAGCAGCAGCGCGGTCCGAGCGCCCGTCAGCCATCCGTCCTGGCGGGTCCAGGCGAGCACGAACAGCAGGTAGAGGACGGGCGCACTCTCGATTCCCGGGTACGCCACGACCGACCAGGCGATCTTCGTCGACCGGTCGAGCGCTGACGCCTCGAGCGCGTTTGCGATCAGCCACCAGCCCACGGCGAGCATGAGAAGCGCGAGCTCGCGGGCGCCCGCCAGGTGGCGCCGACGCCATGCGACGATCGCGACCGCGACGGCCACGGCAGCGGAGGCGACGTACGACACGACGAGGGGGTTCAGCTGCACGAGTGCTCCGGAAGCGGGCTGGGACGTCGTCGCGAAGCGGCCCCTATCCTATCCGGCCGCCCGGACGCGCGATCCAGAATCGTGACGACGCGTCATGGCGTGACCACACGTCATGACGGTTGCCGCGCCCCGGCATAGAGTGCCGTGGCAGCGCGTGATCGCCTCGGCTTGCCGCGCGACGCGGGCGATCGCGAGAAGCGAACCCTTCCCGGATGCCACGTGGGTGAGCACAGATGGCCGACGATCCAGACGCAGCGACCCAGCCGACCGGTGAGGCCGGGCTTCGGGCGCTCGTCGAGGGCATCCCCGGCGTGGTCTACCGGCGTCAGGCACGGCCGCCCTGGCGCTTCGCCTACCTGAGCCACGCGGTCGAGTCGATCGCCGGGTACCGGGCGACGGACCTGGTCACCGCCGGGGCGATGCCGGACGCGCTCCTGCCGGCGCCCGAGGACGTGCCCGCGTTCGCGGAGGCCGTGGCCGCTGCGGTCAACGCCGGCCATTCATATGCGCTCGAGTACCGCGTCCGTCACGCGGACGGGTCCACGCGATGGATCGCCGATCGCGGCCATCCCGGGGGTGGCGGGAGCATCGCCGCGACCTGGATCGACGGCGTGCTCTTCGACATCACGGAGCGCAGGCAGGTGGAGCTGGTGCGGACCGAGGGACCGGCGGTCCTCGAGGCGCTCATGAACACGACCCCGGACCATGTCTACTTCAAGGACGCGGACAGCCGCTTCACGATGATCAGCAGGGCGTTGGCGACGTCGTTCGGCCTGGGCGATCCGTCGAAGGCGGTTGGCACGTCCGATTTCGACTTCTTCACGGAAGAACACGCGCGGTCTGCATTCGAGGATGAGCAGGAGATCATGCGGACGAGCGTGCCCGTCGTGGATCTCGAGGAACGGGAGACGTGGCCAGACGGCCACGAGACGTGGGTGTCAACGACCAAGCTCGCCCGCACCGATCACGCGGGGAACGTCGTCGGCACCTTCGGGATCTCCCGCGACATCACGGGACGCAAGCAGGCGCAACGGGAGCTTCTCGAGGCCGAGGGTCGATACCGGTCGGTCGTGGACGCGCTGGCCGAGGGGATCGTGCTGCAGGCACCTGACGGCGCGATCTATGCCTCCAATGCGGCCGCCGAGGCGATCCTGGGCCTCACGAAGGACCAGATGATCGGCCGGACGCCGTTCGACCCGATGTGGCGCGCGATTCACGAGGACGGATCGCCGTTCCCGGGCGAGGCGTACCCGGCGATGGTCACGCTGGCCACGGGGGAGCCGTGCGCGGGCGTGGTCATGGGCGTGCACCGGCCCGACGACACGCTGGCCTGGATCTCGGTCAACGCGCGGCCCCTCGTCCATCCTGGCGAGTCGAGTCCCTACGCAGTGGTGTCGTCGATGACCGACATCACTGCCTCGAAGCGGACCCAGGCGGCCCTCGAGTCCTCGGAGCGGCGCATGCGGACGGCGCTCGACACGATGCTCGCGGGCGTCACCATCCAGTCGGCCGTGCGAGACGGCGACGGGCGCATCGTCGACTTCGCGATCGACTACTCCAACTCCGCGATCGGGATGATCAGCGGGACGGCGGGCAGCCTCCAGGCTGGCCGCTCGCTGCTCGAGCTGTTCCCTGCCCATCGGACGAACGGGCTCTTCGACGCCTACGTCCGCGTGGTCGAGACGGGCGTCCCGTTCGAGTCCGACGCCTTCCGGTACCTCGACGTCGATGCGGAGGGCGGCCCGCTCGACCAGGTGCTGGACCTGCGCGCTGCCAGGATCGGCGACGGCTACGTCCTCTCGGTCCGCGATGTCACCCGGCAGAAGCAGGCGGAGCAGGTGCTCGTGGAGCAACGCGCCCTGCTCGACGCACTGATGGACAACACGCCGGACCACATCTATTTCAAGGACGCCGAAAGCCGCTTCACGAGGATCAGCAAGGCGATGGCCCGCTCCCTCGGGCTGCGCGACCCCGCGGAGGCGATCGGCAGGACCGACGTCGACTTCTTCACGGAAGAGCAGGCGCGATTGGCGCTCGATGACGAGCGTGAGGTCATGCGGTCCGGCATGCCCCTCGTGGATCGAGAGGAACGGGAGACCTGGCCCGATGGCCGGGAAGCATGGGCCTCGAGCACGAAGCTGCCGCTGGTGGGATCCGACGGGAACGTCGTGGGCACCTTCGGCATCTCCAGGGACATCACCTCGCGCAAGCGCACCGCGGCAGAGATCGCCGAGACGAACCGCCGCCTCGAGGCGGCGATCGCGCAAGCCACCGAGATGACCCTGCGGGCCGAGCTTGCGAACGAGGCCAAGAGCGAGTTCCTGGCCAACATGAGTCACGAGATCAGGACGCCCATGAACGGGGTCATCGGCATGATCGGGCTCCTGCTCGACACGGAGCTCAACGAGGACCAGCGGCACTATGCGGAGGTCGTGCGAGCGAGCGGTGAGTCGCTGCTGGACCTCCTCAACGACATCCTCGACTTCTCCAAGATCGAGGCCGGGAGCGTCGAGCTGGAGATGCTCGACTTCGACCTGCGCGCGCTTCTCGACGACTTCGCCGCATTGCCGGCCCTGCGCGCGCACGAGAAGGGGCTCGAGTTCATCTGTGCCGCGGCACCCGACGTGCCGGCACACCTCGCCGGTGATCCGGGACGGCTGCGCCAGGTCCTCCTCAACCTGGCCGGCAACGCTCTCAAGTTCACCCACCAGGGGGAGATCTCGGTCCGCGCGAGTCTCGTGGCCGAGACCGAGGCGGACGTCGTCGTGCGCTTCTCGGTCAAGGACACGGGCATCGGCATCGCGCCCGAGAAGCAGGCGCTCATGTTCGAGAAGTTCACCCAGGCGGACGCGTCTACCACCCGCCGGTATGGCGGCACCGGCCTCGGGCTTGCCATCTCCAAGCGGCTGGTCGAGCTGATGGGTGGCGAGATCGGTCTCAGCAGCGAGGAAGGGCGCGGCTCGGAGTTCTGGTTCACGGTGCGCCTCGAAAAGCAATCCGAGTCGGATCGCCCGACGGTCCCGGCGGCGGAGCTGCTCGGTGCCCACATCCTCGTCGTGGACGACAACGCGACCAACCGCGAGGTACTGTCTGCCCAGCTGCGCGCCTGGGACGCGCGACCGGAGGAGTCGTCGGACGGCCCCTCGGCGCTCCTGGCGCTGGCGCAGGCGCGGGACGCGGGGGACCGATTCGTGGCGGCGATCCTGGACATGCAGATGCCGGACATGGACGGGGCGGGCGTCGCCCGGGCGATCAAGGCGGACGAGACGCTGAGGGACACCCGCCTGGTGTTGTTGACCTCGCTGGGCCAGCGGGGTGACGCGCGGCAGATGGAGGAGATCGGCTTCTCCGCGTACCTGATGAAGCCCGCGCGACAGTCGGACCTCTTCGA
This sequence comes from uncultured Chloroflexia bacterium, assembly GCA_963734535.1. Lineage (GTDB taxonomy): Bacteria > Chloroflexota > Limnocylindria > Limnocylindrales > CSP1-4 > CTSoil-043. Next base: position 354,333 of record CAVTHS010000010.1, read on the forward strand.
CAGCCTGTCCGCGGTGCTGGCCGGCGTGCCTGTCAGCCGTGGCGCGCGGCACATCGTCACCCGTCACGCGGTCCGCGAGATGCGCCGCGGCGCGATTCGCATCCTCCTTGCCGAGGACAACGTCACCAACCAGCAGGTCGCACTCGGCATCCTCAGGAAACTGGGGCTGCGAGCGGACGCCGTCGCCGACGGTGCCGAGGCGATCCGGGCGCTGGAGACGATCCCATACGACCTCGTGCTGATGGACGTGCAGATGCCGGAGATGGACGGCCTCGAGGCAACAGCCAGAATCCGCGACCCGCGATCAGCGGTCCTCCACCACCGAGTCCCGATCAACGTCTTCCGCGTCTTCCAGGGCGCCATCAAGAGCGACGCCAACATCGTCGTCGGACGCGACGGCCACAAGGAGCGCATCGGTCAACTGCTCAAGAACCAGGGCAAGGAGACGAAGCCGACCGACGGCCTCTGCGCCGGCGACATCGGCGCGGTGGCCAAGCTCAAGGATGTCGTCACCGGCGACACGCTCGCCGCGGAGGGCGCGCGCCTCACCTTCCCGGCCATCGACTTCCCGTCACCGCTTATGAGCTTCGCCATCGAGGCCAAGAACAAGGGTGACGAGGACAAGGTCATCCAAGCGCTGCGCCGCATGTCCGAAGAAGACCTGATGATGGAGGAGCACCGCGACGTGCAGACCGGTGAGACCATCGTCTCCGGCATGAGTCAGCTGCACGTCGAGGTCATCTGCGAGCGCCTCAAGCGCCGCTTCGGCGTCGAAGTCCATCTGCACCCGCCGCGGGTGCCGTATCGCGAAACGGTCAAGACGAGCGCCAAGTCCCAGGGCCGGCACAAGAAGCAGACCGGCGGCCGCGGCCAGTTCGGCGACACCTGGATCGAGGTGCAGCCGATGCTGCGCGGAGGAGGCGTCGAGTTCGTCGACAAGATCGTCGGCGGCGTGATCCCGCGCAACTTCATCCCCGCCGTCGAGAAGGGTGTCATGGAAGCCACGCATGAAGGTTTCCTGGCAGGCTACCCGGTGGTCGACGTGCGCGTCATCCTCTACGACGGCTCGCATCACCCCGTGGACTCATCGGAGATGGCCTTCAAGATCGCCGGCTCGATCGGCTTCAAGGCGGCCGCCGAAAAGGCGCAGCCCACGCTGCTCGAGCCCATCATGAACGTCGAGGTGACCGTCCCCGAAGAGGCAGTCGGCGACATCATCGGCGATCTCAACTCGCGACGTGGCAGGGTACTTGGCATGACGCCGCGTGGCCACGCCGACGTGGTCTCCGCCGAAGTGCCTCTCGCCGAGATGCTGAGCTACGCTCCCGATCTCACCTCGATGACCGGCGGGCGCGGCGACTATCACATGGAGATCCTGCGGTACGAAGAAGTCCCGGCACACCTCGCGCAGAAGATCGTCGAGCAGGCCAAGCTCGACAGGGAAGAGGCGCAGAAGGGCTGAGACGGCAGTAAGATCGAGTCCAGAAGATCAACGGAGGTCCTCGTGTCAGACAGCGGCACTATGCGTGTGAAGAGCGGTCTTGCCGACATGCTCAAAGGCGGCGTCATCATGGACGTCACCAACGCTGAGCAGGCGAAGATCGCCGAGGACGCGGGCGCTTGCGCCGTGATGGCGCTGGAGCGTGTGCCCAGCGACATCCGCGCCCAGGGTGGCGTGGCCCGCATGGCCGATCCCACGAAGATCCGCGAGATCCAGGAGTGTGTCTCCATCCCGGTGATGGCGAAGGCGCGCATCGGTCATTTCGTCGAGGCGCAGATCCTCGAGTCCCTCGAGGTCGACTACATCGACGAGAGCGAGGTCCTCACGCCGGCAGACCAGGCCAACCACATCAACAAGTGGAAGTTCAAGGTGCCGTTCGTCTGCGGGGCCATAAACCTCGGTGAGGCGCTGCGTCGCATTAGCGAGGGCGCCGCCATGATCCGCACCAAGGGCGAGGCTGGTACCGGCGACGTCGTCGAGGCCGTACGTCATATGCGCACCATCATGGGCGAGATACGCCGTCTGCAGACCCTCGACGGAGACGAACTCTTCGTCGCCGCCAAGGAACTGCCGGCCCCGTACGAGTTGGTGCGCTGGGTCGCCGAGCATGGGCGCCTGCCCGTTGTGAACTTCAGCGCCGGCGGCATCGCCACTCCCGCCGATGCCGCTCTCATGATGCAACTCGGCGCCGAAGGTGTGTTCGTCGGTTCCGGCATCTTCAAGAGCTCCGATCCGCAACGACGGGCGCTGGCCATCGTCAAGGCGACCACCAACTACCGCGACGCCTGGGCGTTCTCGCCGAAGTCTCGGTGGGTCTCGGCGAGGCGATGCCGGGCATCGACGCCGCGCGCATGCCCGAGGAATTCAAGATCCAACACCGCGGCTGGTGAGCGACGGGGAGCCAGTGAGCCTTAACAACGCCAGAGGTCGGCTGGACTGGATACTCTCCCCAGACCTTATGCGCGTCGCGGCGGGCCCGGGCGCCGGTCTGACGCTGGGCGTGTTGGCGCTGCAGGGCGACTTCCGCGAGCATCGCGTGATGTTCGAGGGTCTCGGCGCTCGCACGCTTGAGGTGCGGCGCCCGGGCGATCTTGCCGGTCTCGATGGCCTCGTCATCCCGGGCGGTGAGAGTACGACGATGAGCAAGCTCATCGTCGCCAATGACCTGTTCGGGCCGCTGCGCGCCTTCCATGCTGCCGGCGGCGCCGTCTATGGTACGTGCGCGGGCCTCATCATGGCCGCGCGTGGCACGGTCGAGGGCGCGCCGCCCACACTGGGTCTCATCGACGTCACGGCGCGCCGCAACGCGTTCGGACGCCAGGTACACAGCTTCGAGGCCGACGTCCCGGTGGCGCGGCTGTCAGGTGGCCCGATGCACGCCGTGTTCATCCGCGCTCCGTGGATCGAGCGCGTCGGGGAAGGGGTCGAGGTCCTCGCCACTTGGGAGGGCCAAGTCGTGGCGGCACGTGAGGGTCGCGTGCTCGTCGTCGCTTTCCATCCGGAACTCACTGACGACGCGCGCCTGCACGAGTTGTTCCTGCACACCATCCGCGGCGCCGACTGCCCCGTTGTCGGGGCAGCGGACGCCGCGGCGCCATCGATCGGATCGAGCCGCGCTGTCGTGACGGCGTGCGCCAACTGCTGAGAAGGGAGGTGGTGTCCTCATGTCCGGGCACTCCAAGTGGGCGACCATCAAGCACAAGAAGGGCAAGACAGACGCCAAGCGCGGCAAGCTGTTCTCGAAGCTCTCCCGCGCCATCACCGTCGCTGCGCGTGAGGGCGGTGCCGACATCGCCATGAACGTCACGCTGGCCAACGCCGTCGAGAAGGCGAAGAGCTACTCGATGCCCAAGGAGAACATCGAACGCGCGATCCAGCGCGGTGGCGGAGGGCCGGGACGGCACCTCGTACGAGAGCATCCTGTACGAGGGGTACGGTCCGGCCGGAGTGGCCATTATCGTGGACGTGCTGACCGACAACAAGAATCGCTCGGCCGCCGAGGTGCGCAACATCTTCAACAAGCACGGCGGCCAGCTCGCGCAGTCGGGTGCCGTGGCCTGGGTGTTCGAACGTCGTGGCTCCATCCTCGTCGACGCCGCGAAGTACGAGGAAGACGACATCATGGCCGCCGCCATCGAGGCCGGCGCCGACGATGTCGTGCCCGACGGCGAGCACTTCGAGATCCTCACGCAGCCGGCCGACTTCGGCGCCGTGCGCGACGCGCTCGTTGCGGCCGGGATTGAGTGTGAGGAGGCGGAACTCACGATGATCCCCAAGACCACCGTCAAACTCGAGGAGAACGACGCTCGCAAGACCCTGAAGATCGTCGACGCGCTCGAGGAGAGCGACGACGTCCAGGAGGTCTACTCGAACTTCGATATCCCCGAGGACGTGCTCGAGCGTCTCGCCGGCTAGCGCTTGCCATCGGCCGTGGGGCCTAGCCCGGAGCAGGAGCGCAGCGCGGAGAAGGAGTCGTTGATCGTCCTCGGCTTCGATCCAGGCACGGCCAACACCGGCTGGGGAGTCGTCGAGCGCCGCGGCAATCGCCTCGCTTCGCTCGGCCACGGCTGCATCGTCACCTCGGCCAAGGACGACACGCACGTACGGCTGCGCCAGATCTACGACGAGGCCTGCCTTCTCATCCGCCGCTTCCAGCCGGACGTCGTCGTACTGGAGGAGCTCTTCGTCAATGTCAACGTCAAGACCGCGTTGGCGGTGGGCCAGGCCAAGGGCGTCCTCTACCTCGCCGCCTCAGATCTCCCGGTGGCGCCGTGCGAGTACTCGCCGCTGCAGGTCAAGCGCGCGGTCACGGGCTACGGGCGGGCGAGCAAGATCCAGGTGCAGGGATGACCAAGGTCATCCTCGGGCTGCCGCGCATCCCTCGGCCAGACCACGCCGCCGACGCCCTCGCCGTCGCCATCACGCACTCGCACCAGTGCGCCATGGTCGTCGCCGGCGGCGCGTCCCGAGCGAGGTCCACGCCGTGATCGCCTCGGTGCACGGGAGGCTCCGGCTCGTGGACGGCGAGCGCGCCGTCATCGAGGTCGGCGGCCTCGGCCTCGAGGTGCTGGCCTCCGCGCGTACTCTGGGCGCTCTCGCCGGCAGGCTCGGTCAGGAGGTCAGCTTGGTCACCTACCTCTTGGTGCGCGCCGAAGCGCTGCAGCTCTTCGCATTCCGCGACGCCCAGGAGCGCACCTTCTTCCTGTGGCTGATCACGGTCAGCGGGGTGGGCCCCAAAGTGGCTCTGGCCGTGCTCTCGGGGTATCCCGTCGATGAGCTGCGACTCGCCATCGCTCGCGATGACGTCAAGAAGTTCGAGAGCATCCCAGGCATCGGCAAGCGCATCGCGCAGCGGCTGGTCATCGAGCTCAAGGATAAGGTAGGGCAGTTGCCGGCGGTCGCCATCGGTGAGGACGGCGTCGCGCTGCCGGCGCCGACGGATCCGTTCCTGGAGGCGCGGTCGGCGCTCCAGAACTTCGGGCTCAGCCTGCGCGAAGCTGAAGACGCTCTGCGTGGCGCGCCCGAGGGCGCGCCCGTCGAGGAGCTGCTGCGTTTCGCGCTCAACCGTGAGCGGAGCGCGTCGTGAAGCCCCGCGCGTCGCGCATCGGCGACCCCACTGAGCTCGCTGACGAACACGACGTTGAACTCTCGCTGCGGCCGCGCCACTTCGCCGACTTCGTGGGCCAGTCGGCCGCCAAGGAGCAGCTCGAGATCTTCGTCCAGGCAGCCAGGAACCGCGGCGACACCCTCGACCACGTGCTTCTCGCCGGGCCTCCCGGCCTCGGCAAGACCACGCTGGCGAGCATCATCGCCACGGAGCTCGGGGTCGGCATGCACACCACCTCCGGGCCGGCGCTGGACCGTAAGGTCGACGTCGCCGGCCTGCTCACCAATCTGCAGGAGGGCGACGTGCTGTTCGTCGACGAGATCCATCGTCTCAACGCCGCCGTCGAGGAGGTCCTCTACCCGGCGATGGAGGACTACGAGATCGATATTATGATCGGCGAGGGTCCTGCCGCGCGCAGCATCCGCATGCCGGTGCAACCCTTCACCTTGATCGGCGCGACGACCCGCACCGGGCTCCTCACGACGCCGCTGCGCGACCGGTTCGGTGTTTGGCAGCGGCTGGAGTACTACGACGTCGAGGAGCTCGCCCGCATCATCCGGCGCTCCGCCGGCATCCTGCGGGTGCGCATCGACGACGACTCGGCCCTCGAGATCGCCGGTCGCTCACGCGGCACGCCGCGTGTCGCCAACCGGGCTGCCCTGCGGCGCGTGCGTGACTACGCCGAGGTGCGTCACGAAGGCGCTGTCGATCACGCCATCTGTCTCGCCGCGCTGGCCCTCTTCCAGGTCGACGCCGAGGGGCTCGACAAGCTCGATCGCGACATCCTCTGCACGATCGCCCAGAAGTTCGATGGAGGGCCCGTCGGCCTCGACACGCTGGCCGTGGCGCTGGGCGAGGAATCAGACACGCTCATGGACGTCTACGAGCCGTACCTGATCATGCAGGGCTTCCTCATGCGCACGCCGCGCGGCCGCGTGCTGACACGTTCGGGTTACCTGCACTGCGGGCTGACTCCGCCGGCCGCGGCGGGCACGCTCTTCTCCACGACCTGAGGGCACCTCCCGCGCGGCTATACTCATCCCGTGAACGATCTGCTCCTGCATACCTGCTGCGGCCCCTGCGCGACCGTCGCCGTGCCCGCGTGGCGTGCCCGCGGCCTCGAGCCGCTCGCGTGGTTCGGCAACCCCAACATCCAGCCGGCCGTGGAACTGGAGCGCCGGCTGGAGAAGTACGGCGCCGCTTCAGCGAGGCAGCAGACCTTGAACTCATCGTTGCCGAGTCGGCGCAGGAGGACGCTTGGCAGGTCTGGGCCGGGGAACTCGGCACCGTGCCGGCAGAGGAGCGCTGCCGCATCTGTCTGGGCCTGCGGCTCGACGCGGCGGGAGCCGCCGCCGCTCGGCTCGGCGTCGAGCGCTTCGCCACGTCGCTCACGGTCAGCCCTTACCAGCGGCACGACCTCATCGCGGCCGCCGGCGAGGCGGCGGCACGGCGGCACGGCGTCACCTTTCTCTTTCTCGATCTGCGGGACCAGTTCCGCGACAGCTACGCGGAGAGCCGGCGCCTGTTCCTCTATCGCCAACCATACTGCGGGTGCGCGGCGGGCGAGTGGAAGGGGTGTCGAGCAGCGCCGCTCGCGGCGCGCGGGATGGTCCGGGAGACGACGAGCTCGACGCTTGACGATCTGGACTATGACCTGCCGCCGGAGCTGGTCGCGCAGCAGCGGCTCGCTGCCCGCGACGCGTCGCGCCTGGTTGCTCTTCCATCGCGCCGGCCGGGGCGGTCGAGCGACGGCACGTTCCGCGATCTGCCCGCCCTGCTCTGCCCGGGCGACGTGCTGGTGCGCAACGACACGCGCGTGTTCCCGGCGCGCTGCTTCTTTCGGCGCGCCACCGGGGGGCGCATCGAAGCGCTGTTTCTGCGACCGGGCAGGCCGGGGCGGCGAAGGCGAGACCTGGGAGGCGCTGCTGCGGGGCCGGCCTCGCCCCGGTGAGGTGCTGTCCTGCGAGAGCCCCGTCGAGTGGTCGTTGCGCTGCGAGAGGCCACTGGGCGACGGCCGGTGCGCTCGCGAGCCTCGCTGCCGCGCCGGTGCTCGAGCTTCTGGGCGGCCGGCGAGACGCCGCTGCCGCCGTACATCCACGCGCCGCTGGAGGACGCCGAGAGGTACCAGACCAGCTACGCTCGCGTGGTGGGTTCGGGCGGCGGCGCCCACGGCCGGCCTGCACTTCACGCCGGCTCTGGACGCGGAGTTGCGCGACGCCGGCGTGGCGCTCGAGACGGTGACGCTGCACGTCGGGCTGGGGACGTTCGAACCGCTGCGACCCGAGGCGTTCGGCAGCGGTCGTCTGCACAGAGAGGCCTACGAGGTCGACGCCGGCGTGTGGGCGCGCCTGCTGGCGGCGCGCGCCCAAGGCCGGCGCGTGATCGCCGTCGGCACCACCTCGATGCGCACGCTCGAGCACTTGGGGCGCGTCGCCCCGGCGCCTGTGGCGGACGCAGGCGCCGATCCGTATGCCGCCGGGAGCGTCCTGCGCGGCGATACTTCGCTGTTCATCAGGCCCGGCTTCGAGATGCGCATGGTCGGCGGGCTGATCACCAACTTCCACCTGCCGCGCACCAGCCTGCTGGCGCTCGTGATGGCCTTCTGCGGCGTCGCCGAGACGCGGCGGGTGTAGCGCACGCCGTGCGCGAACGTTACCGCTTCTACAGTCTCGGTGACGCGATGCTGGCGCTGTGACGCCGGACGCTTCCATCGCCGCCGAAGGCTTCGCGTTTCGGGTCGAGGGCCGTGACGGACGCGCCCGGGTGGGGCGTCTCCAGACGCCTCACGGAGAGGTCGAGACGCCCTGTTTCATGCCGGTCGGCACGAAGGCCACCGTCAAGGCCGTGGGTCCGCGTGAGCTGGAGGAGCTCGGCGCGCGGATCGTGCTCGCCAACACGTACCATCTCTACTTCCGGCCCGGGGTAGACCGTCATCGCCGAACATGGGGGCCTTCACGGGTTCATGCGCTGGGACGGCCCCATCCTCACCGACTCGGGCGGCTTCCAGGTCTTCAGCTTGGCCGGCACCCGGGTGGTGCGCGACGACGGGGTCGAGTTCGCCTCTGTGTACGACGGCTCGCGCCATGTCTTCACACCCGAGTTGGCGATCGAGGTGCAGGAAGCCTGGGCGCCGACATCATTATGGCTTTCGACCAGTGCGCCCCGGGCACCCTGCCGCGGCAGGAGCTCGAGGCCGCCGTGGAGCGCACATCGCGCTGGGCGGCGGCCTGCAAGCAGGCCCACGGCCGCCGCGACCAGCTGCTCGTCGGGATCGTGCAGGGCGGGGTCGACGAGGCGCTGCGCCGCCGCTCCGCCGCCGACATCATGGACGTCGGCTTCGACGCCTACGCCATCGGCGGCCTGTCCGTGGGCGAGCGCGGCGATGAGATGCTCGCCACCGTCTCGCTCATGGACGCGGTGCTCCCGGACGGGCGCCTGCGCTACTTCATGGGCATCGGCGACCCGCTCGGCATGCTCGAGGTGATCAGGCGCGGGGTGGACGTCTTCGACTGCGTGCTGCCCACGCGCATGGCGCGCACCGGCAGCGCCATCACCTCACGCGGCAGGCTGAACCTGCGCAACGCCCGTTTCGTCGACGACATGGGCCCGCTCGACGAGTCGTGTGACTGCTACGCCTGTCGTACGTTCACCCGCTCATACCTCCGCCACCTGGTGCTACAGAAGGAGATGCTTGGGGCACAACTGCTGAGTCAGCACAACCTGCGCGTTCTGATAAGATTGACGGAGGACGCCCGCGCTGCCATAGGCGCCGGGCGTTTCGCCGAATTTGCCAACGACGTCGCGGAACGAGTGTCCGCAGGAGGTTGAGCCGCATGGGCGGAGGCGCGGCCATCATCATCTGGATCCTGGTCTTCTTCGGGATCTTCTACTTCCTCGCGATCCGGCCCCAGCGCCGGCAGAAGCAGGCGCACTCGGACATGGTGCGGATGCTCAAGAAGGGCGACGAGGTCGTGACCATCGGCGGCATGTTCGGCACCGTCACGCGCATCGGCGATGACTGGGTCGAGGTCGAGATCGCGAAACGCACCCGCGTGCGCTACCTCAAGCGCGCCATCTCGCAGATCACCGCGGTGGAGGAAGAGGAAGAGGACGAGTACATCGAGAACCGAGGCCGACGAGGACGACGAGGAGGCCGACGCGGACCGAGGGCGAGGACGAGGTCTACGAGGAGGCCGAGGAGGCCGAGGTCGAGGACGAGACCGCCCCGGAGGAACCAGAGGCCCCAGAGCCGCCGAAGGCCTGAGCGCCCATCGCCGTGAGGCTGCACGCCACGAGCCCTGCGAGTCTCTGCGGGGCTCGTGGCGTGCAGGGATTTCATCCTGCGGCACGAACAGCGTTCTGACGTGGAGTCGACACAGGGGTATCGCGCAATGGCGCATGTCATCGCCTTCGCCAATCAGAAGGGCGGCGTAGCCAAGACAACGTCCACCGTCAACCTGGGCGCTGCTCTGTGCGAGCACGGGTTGCGAGTGCTCGCCGTCGACATGGATCCGCAGGGCAACCTCACGATGAGCCAGGGCATCGACACCGAGGGCCTGGACAAGAGCATGTACGACGTGCTCGTGCACCGTACGCCCATCGAGGAGGTCATCTACCAGCGCGAACTGGACGTGGCGGCCTCGACCATCGACCTGGCGGGCGCCGAGATGGCGCTCTCCACCATGATCGGCCGGGAGCGCGCCCTGCAGCGCGCCATCGACCATGTCGCCGACCGCTACGACTACATCCTCATCGACACACCCCCATCGCTGGGCCTGCTCACCATCAACGCCCTCACCGCGTCCGAGGGCGTGATCGTGCCGGTCCAGTGCGAGTACCTCTCGCTGCGCGGCCTCCTGCAACTCGAGGAGACGCTCGGAGATGCGCGGATCCGCGAGAACCTCAACCCGGACGTGCGCATCATGGGCATCCTGCCGACCCTGTTCGACGCCCGTACCAGCCACGGCAAGGAGTCCATCGAAGTGCTGCGTGAGAACTTCGGCCCGCTGGTCTTTGACACGGTGGTGCGCAAGACGATCAAATTCGCTGAGGCGCCCGTCATCGGCGCGTCGGTCCTGAAGTACGAGTCCGAAGGGGAGAGGCGCAGGATCGTACCGCGCGCTGGCGCGGGAGGTGCTGAATGGCAGATCGTCCTAGCATGAAGGATGGACTGAGCGAGCTCTTCCGCCGCACGGATGCGGGCGGCATCCCGCCCGAGCCGTCCTAGAGGCACGTCGTCAAGGGCAGGCCGTACGTGACCACCATCAAGGTGGTGGGCATCGGCGGAGCCGGCACCAATGCCGTGAACCGCATGGTCGACACCGGTGTGAAGGGCGTCGAGTTCATCGCCGTCAACACCGACGTCCAGCAGTTGGACGTGTGCGACGCCGACGTGAAGATCCACATCGGCCAGGAGCTCACGCACGGGCTCGGCGGCGGCGCCGACCCCGAGGTCGGCCGCGCGGCCATGGAGCCTCAGCCGCGACCAGATGAAGGTCGGCGCTTGCGCGGCGCCGACCTGGTGTTCGTCACGGCCGGCGAGGGCGGCGGCACCGGCACGGGCGGCGCGCCCGTCGTCGCCGAGGTGGCGCGCGAGCTCGGCGCGGTGACGATCGCCATCGTCACCCGGCCCTTCAACTTCGAGGGCCATCGCCGGCAGCGTCAGGCGCAGGACGGCATCGACGCTCCTGCGCGACGTGGCCGACACGGTCATCGCCATCCCCAACGACCGCCTGCTGGACGTCGTCGAGCGCAGCGACCAGCGTGGTCGAGGCCTTCCAGCACGCCGACGACGTGCTGCGGCAGGGCGTGCAGGGCATCACCGACCTCATCACCGTCCCTGGCCTCATCAACCTGGATTTCGCCGACGTCCGCACCATCGTCAAGGACGCCGGCACGGCGCTCCTCGGCATCGGCGTCGCCGCCGGCGAGAACCGCTCCCAGATGGCCGCCGACCTGGCGACTCCGCTCACCGTTGCTGGAGGCCACCATCCAGGGCGCTCGCGGCCTCCTGCTCAACATCACCGGTGGCGAGGGACCTCACGCTCTTCGAGGTCAACGAGGCCGCCGGCGTCATCATGCCCAGGCCGCGGACGACGACGCCAACATCATCTTCGGCGCCGTCGTCGACGAGCGCCTGGAGGGCAGGATGTCGATCACCGTCGTGGCCACGGGGTTCGGCGAGGCGGCGCGGCCCGCGCGTCGCGCCGCGTCCGACGAGCAGCCACGGCGCCCGGAGGCGCGTCGCGAACGGCCGCCGGAGCGCGCGCCGCGTCCCTCGTCGGCGGCGTCATCAGGCGGCGACTTCGACATCCCGTCCTTCGTCCACCAGCCTGAAGACCAGAAGGGCTGGTGAGGCGCACG
>CAVTHS010000011.1:0-210893 GCA_963734535.1 uncultured Chloroflexia bacterium
CGAGACCGGCATGCCGATCCTGGACCGCCAGCCTCCGTCGGCCCCCCGGCCGTCCTCGCCCGGCGGGGCGACTCCGCGGAGCGTCCCGGAGGTGCGGCCCACGCCGCTCCAGAAGCACTACGTCCTGCTGTCGGCACCTGCGCTCGTCCTCGGGACCGTGGCGATCACCGCGCTCGAGATGGGCGCCGCGCTGAGCAGCCCCCTCATCAAGGTGTGCGTCCTCGTGGCGGCTCCCCTGCTCGCGGTCGCGAACGCGGACGCCATCGTCCGGATCTGGCGTTCCGCGTGGGCCTGGATGCCCGTCGACGTCAATCGAGGCCGCTTCCGGCTCGCCTGGGTCGTCGTCGGCGTGATCCTGTACGCGCTCCTCGTGACGGCCGCGTGGCTGGTGGTTGCCGCATGAGCCACGGGACGCGCAAGCCGCCGAACCCGGTGGGCCTCTCCGACCTCCGCTCCATCGACGAGGCGAGCCTCGTGCCGCCGGGCGTCGACGTGGGCGCCGGTCGCGGCGTCCCGGCCTGGCTCGCGGCCACGCTCAACAACTGCTCGCGGTGCGGTGCCGCGCTGCGCCTCGGGATGGTTCCCGGCGAGGACCGCGAGCGCCTGGCGTGCGCCGCCTGCGGCTTCGTGGCGTACGTCAACCCGCGCCTCGTGGTGACCTGCCTGCCGGTCACCGACGCGGGCGAGGTCATGCTCCTGCGCCGCGGGACCGAGCCCGGCCGGGGCCTGTGGGCCCAGCCGGGCGGCTTCATGGAGGTCGACGAGACGGTCGAGGCGGGCGCCGTCCGCGAGACGCTGGAGGAGACCGGCCTGCTCGTCGAGCCGGGGCGCATCGTGGGCCTGTACACGCGGCCAGAGGCGGCCATCGTCGTCATCGCGTTCGAGGCTCGCATCGTGGGCGGCGCCGTCGCCGAGACTCCTGAGGCGCTCGAGGTCCGGCCGTTCCGCCCGGACGCCATCCCCTGGCCCGAGATCGCGTTCCGGACGAGCGAATGGGCGCTCCGCGACTGGATCCGCCGGGTCCGCCCGGACCTGGACCGTCCCGGGCGATGACCGCCCCGCGCGAGATCGACGGCGAGCGCCAGGGCGCCGTCGAGGGCCGCCGGACCGTCCGTTCGCCCACGCCGGAGTCCCCCGGCGTCCTCGACGCGGTGGGCGTCGTGTTCCTCGGCCCCGGCGAGATGGAGATCGTGCCGTACCGCGTCGACCCGCCGGGCCCCGGCGAGGTGCGCGTCCGGATGGCCGCCTCGGGTGTCTGCCACTCCGACCTGCACGTCCTCGACGGCGACTGGAGGCGGCCGGTCCCGACCGTCATGGGCCACGAGGGGGCGGGATGGGTGGAATCCGTCGGGCCGGAGAGAGCGGCCGGAACGGACGCGGGCATAGAGTCCCCGGGTGCGGATCGCCGCCCGCGAATCGGGGACCTCGTGGTCCTGGCGTGGACCGCGCCGTGCGGCCGATGCGCCTCATGCGGGCGCGGCGAGGGCTGGCTGTGCCTCACCCCCGCCGGGTCCGGCCACCGGCGCGCGCCCGGCGACGTCCGGATCCGCCGCCCGGACGGAGCCGCCCTGGGCGCGTACTCCGGGATCGGGACGCTGGGCTCGGTGCAGGTGGTCGCCGCCGACGCTGCCATCCCGGTGGACCCGCGGACGGACCCGGCCATCGCGGCCCTGATCGGCTGTGCGATCACGACCGGCATCGGGGCGGTGACCCGGACCGCGCGCGTGGAGCCCGGCCAGACGGTCGCCGTGATCGGCCTCGGCGGCGTGGGGCTGGCGGCTGTGCTCGGCGCGCGACTCGCCGGCGCCAGCCGGATCGTGGCGATCGACCGAATCGCCGCGAAGCTCGACAGGGCCCTGGAGCTGGGCGCGAGCGACGTCGTCGTCGCAGCGGCCGGCCCGGCCGCCACGGCCACGGCCGTGCGCGCGCTGCTGGCCGGGAACCCCCACGTCGCCGGTTCCTCCCACGACGCCGCCGGTGCGATGACAGGGGTCGACCATGCGTTCGAGACGTCCGGGACCGTCGCCGGGGTCGAGACGGCCCTGGCGGCGGTGCGGCCCGGCGGCACGACGGTCCTCGTGGGGATGCCGCCGCAGGGAGCCCGGGCGGGGTTCGACGTGTACGCGTTCGTCGAGTCCGGCGCGCGGATCCTCGCGAGCAGCTACGGGTCGGCCGTCCCGGCGGAGATCTTCCCGGAGATTGCCGGGTATGCGGTCCAGGGTTCGCTCCCGCTCGAGCGGCTCATCGAGAAGCGGATCGGGCTGCCCGATGTGCCCTCCGCGTTCGAGGCGCTTCGGCGGGGTGAAGGCGCGCGCCGGGTCGTGATCTACCCAGTTCCTGATGATTACCCAGTTCCTGACCCGTCGTCCGCGGCTCGCCCTGTCCGGCGCCGACGGGCGGCTCAGTAGATCTGCGACGCGTCGGAGGGGATGCTGACCGAGAACGCGCCGTCGGGGATCGAGGCATCGGGTGCGAGCTCCGTCGCGGTGACGAGGCGGCTGATGACCGTGCCGTAACGCTCCTCGAGTCGGGCCACGAGCCCGGTCTCGCGATCGACGGCGAGCGACAGGCGATAATCGGGACGGTCGCCCGCCATCTCGATCGTCCGGGGATGGAGCGACTCGACGACGACCGCCTCGCGGCCGGCGACGAGCTCCGATCCCACGACCCGGCAGGCACCGGTCGCGAGGACGTTCTGGCACAGGCCCGCGGGGTGCACGAACGTGTCCACGAGCGAGTTGGCCGGCAGGCTGGTCCGTGGGTGATACGCCCGCGAGGGGCCGGGGAGGTCGCCGCCATCCAGCCCCGCCACGCGCGTCCGGGCTGGCCTGGTGGATCCCAGGCGATGTCCCGCGTGGTAGGTCCGGATGACGTCGCCGTCCGAGAGCCAGACGTCGTGGTTCCTCGGCGTGCCGTCCTCCGGGCGGATGGTCGTCACGCGCGCGCGGCCCGGATGCCGCAGCAACAGCTCGTGGAGTCGCAGCGTCTCGCCCGTCGCGACCCACGTCCGCTCCTCCAGGCGCAGGCGGAGCGTCTCGAAGCGGAGCTCCGCGTCGCGCATGAACGCGAAGAGCGTCTCGACGTCCGGCAGCCCGGCCGGGAGCTGGGTGATCTCCGGCCGGCGCGCCCCGTCGACGGCAAGGACGAGCCCGGCGGCAGCGGACCAGCGGGCGGGCGTTGACATGCGCGGCATTCTACCGTGCGGGTCCGCGCGGCAGAGAACGGTCTCTCTACGCAGCAGTGCGGCGCCTCCGGCGCTCGACGCTCCGTTGCCCCCGCGTAGACTCATCCCATGGACAGCGGCCAATCGCGGAGGACGCGGGACTGGTGACGACGCACGTCACGGCCAATGCCCTCACGGTCGCGTTCCACGCCGAGGGCAGCGGACCGCCGCTCGTGCTGCTGCACGGCGCATCCTCGACGGGGCGCGAGGACTTCGCTGCCCAGCTCCCGCGCTTCGCCCGCTCGTTCCGCTGTTACCTGCCCGACGCGCGCGGCCATGCAGGCACGCGCTGGGACCCGGCACCCGGCCTGCGCTACGGCGACCTGGTGGTGGACCTGGACGCCTTCGCGGACGCCTGCGACCTGGGGACGTTCCACCTGCTCGGCTTCTCGATGGGGGCCGCGACCGCGCTGCTCTTCGCGATCCGCCGGCCGGAGCGCCTCCGGACGCTGATCCTGGTCGGGACGTCGCCGGAGCCCGAGCCGCGCACCCGCGTCATCCGGCACCTCGCCGACGTGGCCCGGATCGATGCGCAGGACCCTGCCTGGGGCGCGGCGCTGGCCCGCAGGCACGACCCGGTCCAGGGTGCAGGGGCCTGGCGGCGCCTGATGCCGGCGATCATCGAGATGGTCGAGCACCAGCCCGCCGTCTCGGCCGCAGACCTCCGCCGCGCCGACGTGCCGGCACTGGTGGTCGTCGGCGACCGCGACCCGTTCGTGCCCGTATCGCAGGCCTGGCAGCTGTCGCGCCAGCTTCCGGACTCGCGCCTGGCCGTGATCCCGGGTGCGGGCCACGAGGCGATGGCCGACCAGCCGGGCGTCTTCTCCGAGGCGTGCGCCTCGTTCTGGCGATCGGCCGAGACGGCCGCGGCAGCCCGTCCCGGACGCCAGGTTGCCGGCGAGGGGCGAGGCGCCGCCCGCTGAGAGTCGATACTGTGCCTGGCACGACCTGCGACGCGCAGGAGCGGCCGCGGCACGCAGTCGCAACCCGGGCACCGAACGGAGCGTGACGTTGAGCGAAGGGGCGGACCCGACCCGCCATCCCGGCACCGACCTGGTCGGAGTCGTCTCGCCGGCGCAGCGGCCCGCGGGGACGCCGGGCGAGGACGGTGTGCAGCTCGATGGCGTCGCCCTCGTGACGCTGACCCGGCCGCGCGCCCTCAATGCCATGAGCTTCGCCCTGCTCACGGACCTCGCCCGGGTCGTCGAGTCGCTCGACGCCGACCCGGAGGTCCGTGCCATCGTCATCACCGGGGCGGGCACGCGCGCCTTTGCCGCCGGCGCCGACGTCGGCGAGCTCGCGCAGCAGACGCCCGACTCGCTCGCCGCGGCGGAGGGCCTTCGCGGCTGGGACCGGGTTGCCGCGGTTGGCACGCCCACCATCGCCGCGGTTCGAGGCTACGCCCTGGGGGGCGGCTGCGAGCTCGCGATGGCCTGCGACATGGTGGTTGCCGGGAGCGACGCGGTCTTCGGGCAACCGGAGATCAAGCTGGGGATCATTCCCGGGGGCGGCGGCACCCAGCGCCTCACGCGGTCGATCGGCGCCGCGCGCGCCATGGAGATCATCCTGACCGGGCGGCAGGTCCGCGCCGACGAGGCGGCCCGCCTGGGCCTCGTGACGAAGGTCGTGCCGGCCGACGAGACGCTCGCGGCTGCGCTCGATCTTGCGGCCGAGATCGCGGCCTTGCCGGCCGGTGCCGTGCGTGCTGCAAAGGCCGCGGTCCGAGCCGTCGCAGAGCTGCCCCTGGCAGGCGGCGTCCAGCTCGAGCGAACGCTGTTCCGGGAGCGCTTCGGCACGGCGGACCAGGTCGAGGGCATGGCTGCGTTCCTCGAGAAGCGCCCACCTCGCTGGGAAGGCAGGCCGGAACCTCCCGGGCGGCCGATTCCACGCCGTCCCACGAAGGAACGACCAGGATGATGCCTCCACGGCCCGAGTCCG
This sequence comes from uncultured Chloroflexia bacterium, assembly GCA_963734535.1. GTDB lineage: Bacteria > Chloroflexota > Limnocylindria > Limnocylindrales > CSP1-4 > CTSoil-043. The sequence goes on from CAVTHS010000011.1 coordinate 5,162, forward strand.
ATGCGGCGCCCGGCGCGCGGTTCGCGCCAGCTCATCCGGCCAGGCCGGGCCTCTCCTTCGCTCCGGAACACGACTGGTCTGCCGCGGCCCGGCTCATCTACCCGGTCCTGCGACCGGCCGGCACGCCCGGAAGGTCTCTCGCCACGCTGGCCACGCCGATGAGCGCTGCCGGGGACACGCAGCCGGTCATCGACGCAGGCCCCGCCGACCTGGTCGTCGCCTACGCGATCTCGGCGGCCGGGTTCGACGTCCTGGCCAGCGGCGACCACGTCGCAGCGTGGACGGTCGGGCCCTCGACGCTCCGCGAGGCGGCCTTCGGGAACCTCGCGGCCTGGTCGAGCGGGGCGACCTGGTCGGAGGACGGCGACGGTCGGCGCCGGATCCTCTCGTCCGATACCGGGGACGGCTGGGATGCGGCTCGGATCCTCCTCCCCGAGGTGACGGCGCACCTGGCTGCGACGCTCGGGGATGGCGGCGCCCGGGTGCTCATCGGGCTGCCGGCGCGCCACCTCCTGCTGGCGGGCGCGCTCCTGCCGGACGACCCCGAGTTCGGCGTCCTGTTCGCCGACTTCGTGCTGGACTACGCCGACGACTCGGACGAGGCAATCGACCGGCGGGTCTTCGAGCTGGTGGCCGGGCGCCTGGCGCCGTTCTCGACGGGCGCACCGCCGACCTGACCCGAGGCGACCGGCATCGCCGTGCCTTGACTCCAACCGAGTATAGGTGCAAGATACACCCGAAACAGGTAGTAGGAGCGGACGATGGCTATCGTCAGGGGCCCGTTCCCCACCGGCGGCACCGTTGGCCAGGATGACCTCGTCGACCGCGAGGCGGTCGTGGCAGAGCTCTTCGGGCGCACGTTTGATCGGCTGAACTCCGTCGTGCTGAGCGCGCCCCGGCAGACCGGCAAGACGAGCGTGGCCGAGGAGCTCCTCCGGAAGGTGCGTCGCGCCGGCGGGTGGGGCATCTACATCGACTGTTCCGCGGCCACGGACGAGCGCGAGCTGGCCGAGCTCATCGCGCGCTCCACGTACGACCAGGCCAGCGGAAGTCGGGGTGCGTTCACCCGCCTCAAGGACCTCGTCGCAGGAGCCCCAAAACCCGTCTTCTTCCAGAACGACCTCAACCTGTCGCTGGCGTTCTTCGGTGACCACAAGGACACCCCGGCGCGCCTGCTCGAGCATGCGTTCGGGCTCGCCGACGAGCTGGCGACCCAGAAGGACCGGCGCTGTGTCGTGGTTTATGACGAGTTCCAGCGGCTGGCGACACTCTCCCCCTCGATCTTCGATCGGACCCGTGCTGCGCTGCAGCATCGAATGACGCACACCGCCTACGTGTTCATGGGTTCCGAGGTCGGGTTGCTGGACGCGCTCTTCAGGCGGCGCACGAGCATGCCATTCCGCCTGGCCACCCCGATGACCCTGCCATTCCCCAGCCCTGGAGCGTGGCACGCGTACATCGGGGCGCGATTCCAGGACCTCGAGATCGCCATCGGCGCAGAGGAGATCGACCGGCTGATCGCGTTCACCGGTGGCCACCCGCGCGATTTGATGGAAGCCTGCGAGCACCTGCTCACGATTCGCAGCGTCAACCCGATTGCCACTGGGGCGCTCGAGCTCGCCGAGACGAGAACGATTGCTGGGCTATCGGCGCAATTCGACGAGATCTGGACGCAGCGGGCGCGTCAGCGGAACGCGGCCAGGGCGTGCTCGAATGCGGCCAGCGTGCGCGGCGAGAAGAGGACGAACGTCACCCGTTCGAGCGGTGCTCCCGCCCTGAGCGAGTCCGCGACGGTCGCGACCGCGATACGCGCGGCGTCGTCGAGCGGATACCCGTAGGCGCCGGCGCTGATCGCGGGCAACGTCAGCGTCCGCGCGCCGAGCTCGGCGGCGATGCTGAGCGCGGACCGGTAGGCGCCGGCAAGCTGCACGGGCTCGCCGTGATCGCCGCCGCGCCAGACGGGGCCCACGGCGTGGATCACCCAGCGGGCCGGGAGGGCGCCGGCGCCCGTCGCAACGGCGGTCCCGGCAGGGGTCCCGTACGAGTGCCGCGAGCGCAGCTCGGCCATGATCTCCGGGCCGCCCGCCCGGTGGATCGCCCCGTCGACCCCGCCGCCACCCGCGAGGGCGGCGTTCGCCGCGTTGCCGATCGCGTCGGCTGCGATGGTCGTGATGTCGCCCTCGACGAGGACGAGGCGTCCGGTGCCGAACAGCTGCTCCATCTCGCCTCCGCGCGGCCCGGCGCGCCGGACCCGGCCGGGCGGCCGCGAATTGTCGTCGCGCCGTCCACGGCCACGGATCACCCACGTGCCGGACATCGCCATTCTGCGCCTCCCCGACGGTGCCGGACGCAGCCGGTTCGCGAGGTGCTCGCCGCGACGGGCGGAGGCCAGGCGGTCCCGGATTGCCGCCACAGCGCCTAACCGGAGCCGATTCTTCCACCCGGGCGCGATCCCGCCTATCCTGCAGCCCCCGGGCTGGCCCGGGGCCCAGCGGCACCGGTGCCGCCATCAACGGTCTCATCCTGGGGAGGTCTCATGCGCCGCCATCTGTTCACCCCGCTCGCCGCCCTGGCGGCTCTCGCGATCATGGTCGCTGCCTGTGGCGGCTCCGCCACGGCCGCTCCGAGCGCGGCGGCTCCGTCTGCCGCGGCTCCGTCCGCCGCCGCGTCGGTGGCGCCGTCGGTCGAGCCATCGCCATCGCCCGAGGCGAGCGCCTCACCCGCAGCGAGCGCGGCCGCCGACGCGAGCGGCGCGCTGCCGAGCATCGCCCTCCCGTCCTTCAACGCCGACAAGGACCTGGAAGCGCTCCTCCCGTCGAGCTTCGGTGGCGTCACGCTCCAGAAGTTCAGCATGAAGGGCGCCCAGTTCCTGGGCTCGAACCCGGATCCCACGTTCAACCAGGCGATCGCCGCGCTCGGCCTGACGGCTGCGGACGTGAGCGTCGCGATCGCTGCCGATCCGACCAGCAAGATGGAGATCTTGTTCGCCGCGATCCGCTTCGCGGGCGCCGACAGCGGCAAGCTGCTCACGGTGTTCCAGGCGGCCTCCCAGGCGTCGGGCGACCTCGTCGGCTCGGTCAACGTCGGCGGCAAGGACGTCATCAAGACGAAGGACAGCTCGGGCAGCTTCAGCTACTTCTACGTGAAGAACGACACGGTCCTCGGCGTCACCGCGACGACCGACGCCGCGGCTGCGCCGGCTCTCCAGGTCCTCCCCTGAGGCAAGCCTGCGCATGGCGCTGGCCGCGTTGCGCATGGGCACCGGCAAATCGCTCCGGCTCTCGACCGGCGCACGTGGCCGTACGATGCTGGGGATCTGCGAGTGCCCAGGCGATCCATCCCGGGCCCGCATGACGGAACCCAGGAGGTTGCGACCTTGACCACCCTCTCTATCCGCCGTACTCGTCGATTCATTGCCGCGTTGGCGGCAGCTGCTCTCATCTGTGTCGTCGCCACCGGCGCCGCGCTTGCCGGAAACAACGGCACGCTGAAGATCCACGAGCAGGGCACGCCCGACGGCACCCCGAACAACGACCCGAAGGTCTGCACCTTCAACGTCGAGGCGTTCGGCCTCGATGCCGGCCAGACCGGGTACCTCATGTTCGACGTCCAGGGCGGAGATGCCCCGCAGGGCGTGAACGCGGGCCCCTTCGCGTTCGGCCCGGCCGACGCGAACGGCTCCTTCGCTTCCGAGTACTTCAGCCCGCCGGCCGGCCACTACAAGGCCACGCTCTACGGCAAGGCTGACCTGACGGACGTCAAGGCGAAGTCAAAGGTCTTCAAGGTCACCTGCGAAGGTGGCGAGTGGCCGGGCGGGGACGAAGACCCCAATACCTGACGTCGCCCCGGTCAGAACCCCTGAGGCCCCACGGAGCGATCCGAGGGGCCTCAGTCGTGCTGCAGCGAGATCCGGCGCGCTGGATCCTCGGCTCTGCTTCCCTATCTGACCCGGCGCACCAGTCGGAGGATGCGAGGCGCGCCGGGCGCGGACCGGGGCACGGCGCCGTAATTCGTCGCAGGGCCGCGCATCCGCGGACCAGGGACCCGGCATGGGTCTCCTATGACCTGACGTCGATCACGAGACGCCCCGACCGCCGGACGAGCCTAAAGGGATCGTACGCTTCGACAGCGCGCGGTCGCCGGGCGGCCTGACTCGGCTCACTGCGGGGTTTGAATGGCGCTATGGGACGATCAGGTGGACCGGGTTGCCCAGGATCTGGACCTTCCAGGTGGTGAGGTCGGTGCTGTAGCTCGACGTCGAGCCGCCCATGGTGTACCTGATCTTCCACCATCCTCCCTCGGTCTCGCCCGATGGGGTCGGTGCGACATAGTTGTCCGCGAGCACGATCGTGAGGCGTAGCCAGCAGCCGTTGAACAGGGAGTTGCCGCCCGTGTTGGTCGTCACGGCGTCGATGTCCCGCTTCCCTGCCGCGTGGCGCAGTTCGAGTGACCCGAATCGGTTGTTCCGACGCTCCCCTTGTAGCTGAATGAATCGGCCACGTAGCCGCCGCTCGTGGGCTCCAGGATCTCGAGAGATGCGGAGAGTGCCCCAGTGTCGCCCGGATCCCAGAGGTCGATCTGCATCGTCTTCCCCGCATGGACGGCGTCGATCTTTGCCAGGTAGAACTCGGAGGCTTGGCCGCCGGGGAGGCGGACGTAGGCTTCCATGGCGCCATTGCCGTAGACGCGCGGCGTGCCCCCCGTGGCCGTCGCCCAGATCGCGAACGAGTTGAGCGCGGTGGTGTTGTTCTGGTCGGCCGCATCGGAATGCGTGTGCAGGCGATAGGTCACGCCGTCGTCGGTGCCACCAGATAGTCCGCCTGCCAGCTGCCACCAACCGTTGTGCCACGCGAGGCCCTGGCAGCTGCCGGACCCGTTGGAGCCACCGAGCGAGGAGTCGTCGAGGCTCAGATTCTGGAAGGTGCTCCCGGATGCCGCCAGCGGGGTGTCGTCGGTCAGGTCGTACGGCGTCCCCTTCGTGTCGAGGAGGTCGTAGTAGGAGCTCACCGGTTGCGGGCTCGAGTAGCCGTTGGATCCGCCGACAGTCCAGTTCTCGCCCGTTCCCTGGCTGGTCGAGACCTCGCAGAACCCCGGATCGAAGATCCAGACCTGGCCGTTCGAGGCCCCGGCGGGGATGTCGATGCCGTAGTTGTAGTAGTTGGCGGGGTCGAAGAGGCGTCGGGGTCCTGGGCGGCATCGACGATGTTGGGGTGCTCGGGTTCCGGACTGGTACTTGGTCATGAAGGCGTCACCCTGGATGTTCGGCGCGCCCTGGCTCTGCATGGCACCCCAGAAGTTCTGAGGCGCCAGCAGCGCTCCGTCCGGCGCGTAGATCGGCCGCGGCCCGGCGTTGCTCGACACCCGGACTTGGAGCGTGTCCACCTGGCGCGAATCGATCGCTCGTGCAGGCAGGCTTGTTGAACGTCAGGCGGACCATGAACAGGCCGTCGGCGAGGTCCGCCCGGGTCCAGGTGTGGCCGGACCAGGCGGCGGTCGAGGTCGCGCTGCCGAGCGTGCTGCCCACCTCGCTCGAGGTGAGCGTGATCGTCGTGCGCCGGTCGGAGAGGAAGGGGCCCAGCTCGCGCCGCCGTCCCAGGAGAGCTGGACCTGGAGCTTGCAGCCGCTGTTCGTGGGGTTCCCGACGCGCTGTACCTCGCGCCCACCTGAACCTCGATCCCGTCGATCGGGGCGCCGAGCGGCAGGCGTGGGCGCGCTAGGAGCCCGAAGGTTCCCCACGTCTCGGCGCTCCCGGTGGAGGAGCTCGAGGAGGCAAACGCTTGTTGTTATGTGCCGTCCGCATGACCGGGGTTCGACCAGCTGCCAGACGGAACTCCGCTCTTGAGGCCGGTCGTGTCGGCGGCGTCGATGAACAGCCCGACGCCGTAGTAGTTCTGCGGGCTTCCCATCGGGACGGGCAGGACGTACTCGGCCTTCGCCGTCCTGGTCGCGTTGATCGAGTTGATCCCGAACACGCGCATGAAGAAGGTGGAGACGGGCGCGGTGATGGTGACGTCCAGCTGGCGCGGGTTTCCGCCGGTGACCGCCAGCGAGTTCTGGATCGGCGTGACGGCGATTCCGCCCCCGCTGGTGTATCCGTTCTTCGTGGCCTCGTTCGTCGCGCGCAGGTAGGCGTTGTCTGCACCCGTGTTCACCTTGCCGGGCAGCAGGACCGCCCCGGCGAGCGCCGCGGCGTCGGCGGCGCGCTGCACGCGGAGCGTGTTCGCCCAGTACCAGGCCACATCGACCACGACGGCACAAAGGCCGACGAAGACGAAGGCGCTTATCGCGAAGATGACGAGCACCTGGCCTCGGGATCGAGAGCGTCGCGGTGGCGGCTCGGGCTGCGCTTCTGCCCCGGCCGCCGTCGTGCCATCGTGCGCGTTCTGCTGCCGCATCGTCTCGTCCTCAGTCCGTTGGGTTCAGGGCCATGACGGTCCTGTCTGACATCGTGAGGCCGCCGGCGGAGGCGCCGCCGAAGAACCTCAGGATGCCAGCCAGGGGCGTCTGGAAGGTGTACGAGTACGTCAGGCTGACGCCGATCGAGTCGACGCCGGATGGCCCGCCATTGGTCCGGCTGCACGGATTCCAGGCCTGGGACTCCTGGGTGAAGCCAATCTGCTGGCCGTCGACCGTCGGGCCCGTTGCGGGTCCTGTGTACGTCCAGATGTTCACGGAGGATCGGGAGGCCGTGATGACTGGAGCGCCGTTTGCGATCGGCCTTCCAGATCAGGACCTCCGTCCCGTTCGCCACCAGCTTCACGCGGGAGCCGGGCGAGAGAAGCACGCGCCGCACGGCCGCGATGATCTGGGGATCGACGGTCGCCGCGTTCGGCGATTGTCCGGTGTCGCAGCCCAGCGCCCCGCCCCCATTCGCGAGCGCCGACCCGACCCGCGCGCCCTCGCGGGTGGCGTACTCCAAGGTCAGGTTCTGGTCGAACGCGAAGCCGAACTCGAGCATCCCGAGGAGCAGGAGCAGGAAGACGGGGACGAGCATGGCGAACTCGACGAGGCCCTGGCCGCGTGTCCGCCGCCCGCTCCTCGCCCCGCCGGATCGGGCCATCCGCCCGGATCGTCGCCGCGCGCCTCACAGGACCGGCTCCATCCGCATCGCGTTCGACTGCGGTCAGCGTAAAGCCGCCGTCCCGGCCAGCCCGAAGTTGCCCATCGGCGTGACCCAGGCGTGGCGATAGGTGATCTCGACGCCGATCGTGTCGATCTGCGTTCGACCAAGGCTCACGCACATCCGTTGAGGAAGTTGCATCGCTGGTCATAGGTGTACGTGCCGGTCGGCGACGAGTACGGAACCGTGAGCGTTGTCGTTCCCTTGGTGCAGGTCGTGCTGCCACCGCGCGTGTACGTCAGGGTCGCCAGGCGCGTGGATCCGCTCTGGTCGCGTCCGGTAGATCGTCACCGTCTGGACGTTGGCCTTGTTTCCCGGTGCGCCGATGGAGTTCTCCACCTGCTGGAGGATGACGCAGTCCGCCAGCTTGTCGCTGCCGGCTTCTGCCGCGGTGAGCGCCGCGTTCCGGCTCGCGTAGTTCACGCCGAGCAGGGCGCTGAAGACGAAGGCGAACTCGACGAGGAACAGCGTCAGCAGCATGAACAGCGGGAAGACGAGGGCGAACTCGACGAGCGACTGACCCGTCTCGCGGCCGTGCCGAACTGGACGCGTTCGCTCTTCGACGGTGCGACGTCGACACCCAGTGACCTCCCGACGTGATGACGCACACGCTGCTGACGCGGCGACAGGAACGGTGACCCCGCAACCTTGCAGCGCACCTTGCGTCGTCGCCAGGGCGCACCACGCCGCGCTGTCCGCGGACCGTCGCTGCCGCTTGCGGTACGACCGGGCAGACTCGCTCGGCTCGGCTCGAATCGCCGCGACTCCTCGTCCCCTTGCGCCTAGAATCGAGCCATGACGCGCGACATCCACCGCCCCCTCCGCGAGGCCTGGATCGTCGACGCCGTCCGGACGCCCATCGGGCGCTACGGCGGAGCGCTCGCCGGCGTTCGCCCCGACGACCTGGCCGCCCTCGTCATCCGCGCGCATCGTGGACCGGACGGGCGTCGACCCGGCGAGCGTCGAGGACGTCATCCTCGGCTGCGCCAACCAGGCCGGCGAGGACAACCGGAACGTGGCGCGCATGGCGCTCCTCGTCGCGGGGCTGCCCGTGGAGACCGCGGGACTGACCGTCAACCGCCTGTGCGGCTCCGGCCTGCAGGCGATCAACTCCGCGGCCCACGCGATCGCGGTGGGCGACGGCGACGTCTTCATCGCCGGCGGCGTCGAGTCGATGAGCCGTGCGCCCTACGTGATGCTGAAGCCGGAGTCCGGGTACGAGCGCGGCACCCACGACCTGGTGGACTCGACGCTCGGCTGGCGCTTCGTGAACCCGCGCCTCGCACGCCGCCTACCCGGCGATCAGCCTGGGCGAGACGGCCGAGTGCGTGGCCGACGACTGGTCGGTCTCGCGCGAGCGACAGGACGCGTTCGCGCTGGCGAGCCAGCAGCGGGCCGCGGCGGCGATCGCCGCGGGCCGCTTCGACGGCCAGCTGGTCCCGGTCACGATCCCGCAGCGGAAAGGCGACCCTGTCGTCGTCGCCCGCGACGAGCACCCGCGCGCCGACACGACGGCCGAGGCGCTCGCGCGGCTGCGGCCGGCATTCCGGGAGGGCGGCAGCGTCACGGCGGGGAACGCCTCCGGGATCAACGACGGGGCGTCGGCGCTCCTGCTCGTGGAGGCCGAGCGAGGCCGGGCGATGGGCCTGCATCCGGTCGCGCGGGTCGTGGCCACCGCCGTCGCCGGCGTCGATCCGCGCGTCATGGGGATCGGCCCGGTGCCCGCGGTCCGCAAGGTGCTCGAGCGGGCCGGCCTCACGGTCGCGGACCTGGACCTCGTGGAGCTCAACGAGGCCTTCGCGTCGCAGTCGGTCGCCTGCATCGACGAGCTGGGACTGGACCCGGCCCGCGTCAACGTCAACGGCGGCGCGATCGCGCTGGGCCATCCGCTCGGGGCGTCGGGCGCGCGCCTGGTCACGATGCTCGTCCACGAGCTGGTCCGGACGGGCGGCCGGTACGGGCTCGCCGCGATGTGCATCGGTGTCGGCCAGGGGATCGCCACGGTCGTGGAGCGGATCGATGCCTGACCCGCAGCCGATCGGCGTGGTGGCTGCCCGTCACCAGGGCGGGCTCTCCGGCCTCGTCGGGCGGCTCCGGATCGCGTCGACGATCGGGGGACGCGCGGCGCTCGCCCCGATCTACCGCGCCTACACGGCCCGGCTCCGCGCCGAGGTGCTGGCACGGCCGGTCCCGGAGCACGTGGCGCTGATCATGGACGGCAACCGCCGCTGGGCGCGCCACGTCGGCGGCGGCGCGGGCATCGGGCACCGGCACGGCGCGAACAAGGCGATCGAGCTGCTCGACTGGTGCAGCGATCTCGGGATCCGCGAGGTCACCCTCTGGGCCCTCTCGCTTGAGAACCTCGACCGGGCGCCCGAGGAGGTGGAGCTGATCACGGAGATCGCCCGCCAGACCCTCACCGCGCTCTCCGAGCGCGACAAGGTGAAGCGGCTGGAGATGAGCCTCCGGGTGATCGGCCGGCGCGAGCTGCTGCCCGATCGGCTTCGGGAGGCGGCCGAGCGCGGCGAGGCCGAGACGCAGGGTCGCCCCGGGCTCCGCGTGACGCTTGCGCTCGGGTACTCGGGTCGCGACGAGCTGGTGGAGGCGGCTCGGGCCGCGATCCGGACCCTCGTCGCGGACGGCGTGACGCCGGACCAGCTTCCGGGCGCGCTCACGGCTGAGCAGCTCGAAGCGCACCTGTACACGCGCGGGTCGAGCGATCCCGACCTCATCATCCGGACGTCGGGCGAGGTTCGCCTGTCCGGCTTCCTCCCCTGGCAGAGCGCCTACAGCGAGTTCTACTTCTGCGACGCGTACTGGCCCGCCTTCCGCGAGCTGGACTTCCTGCGCGCGATCCGGACCTACCAGCTGCGCGGGCGCCGGTTCGGCCGCTGAATGCGCTCGCGGAGGCGCCGCCGCTGACGAGCCGGTTCGGCCGCTGAATTCCGCGCACAGAGGCCGTGCGGCTGATTTCGGCGCGGTGCTTGTCGAAAATCGCCGAAACGCCTAGGATTTCCGTGCCTGTTCCCGCACCCCCCTTCGTCCCAAGGAGGACGCTTCCGAATGATCGACAGCGGCTCGACCACCCTCAGCCTCAGCGACGTCGCCGCGGGGAAGCTTCGCGAGATCACCGCCGGTGAGGCCAACCCGAATGTCGGGCTTCGCGTGTACGTCTACTCGGGCGGGTGCTCCGGCTTCCGGTACGGGATGATGATCGAGGACGCGCCGACCCCCGAGGACCAGGTCCTCGAGTCCCAGGGCATCAAGGTCTACGTCGATACGAAGAGCCTCGACCTGCTGACGGGCTCGCAGATCGACTACGTCGACACGCTGATGGGGGCGGGCTTCACGGTCAACAACCCCAACGCCGTCGCAGCGTGCGGGTGCGGGTCGTCCTTCCGGACCGCCGAGTCCGAGGGCGCGCCGGGGGCCTGCCACCACTGATCGTCCGCCCGGATGGCGGGGCCATACCGGGTTGGTGGTGCATGCCAGGGCCGGCGAACCCGGCCCCGCCCGATGTGCACCAGGTGACCGCTACGACCGCCGGCGACCCGGACCGGGTTGGATGTGCGTCATGGGCTGCGCCAGCCGACCGGCGAACGGTGGTTTGGGTCACGCGGTGACCGATCCCGCCGCCGACGGGGTCCTCGCCGGTCGCAGTGCAGAATCTGTGCACGTCGGCGCGGTGACGCCATACCCCGAGGGACCGACGTGGACCCGCAGCTGGAGCGCCGCTTGACGGTTGCTCTCACCGCTCGTAGCGTCGCGCTCGAGCGTGCGTGCGCCGCCGGTGCACGACGCCGGAGCCCGAGGTCCGCGTGAGCTTCCTCCACAAGGCGAAGGTGAAGGCGTCCGAGGTCGCGCGTGATGCCGCCGACGCGTCGACCCGCGCCGCCGGCGCCGTCACTGCGAAGGCCCACGACCCGGAGACGCAGGAGAAGCTCAAGAGCGGGCTGGCCACTGCTGGCAGGACGGCCGCCGACGCCTCGACCCGCGCCGCGGACGCGTCCGCGAAAGCCGCGAGCGCGGCCGTCGCGAAGGTGCAGGACCCTGCAACGCAGGCGCGGGTGAAAGGGGGCATTGCCTCGGCCGGCCGCGGCGCCCGCACGATGGTGGAGCGGATCGATCCGGGGATCCTGGCCGAGGTCGTCATCAAGGCGACGGCCCTCCAGGAGCGGGCGAACGCTCGCCTCCGGGCCAAGGGTTCGATCTACCGGATCGGCGAGATCCAGGTGACCGCCTCGCTGCCCCCGGGCATCTCGTTCTCGATCGAGCGGATCGGTGATTCCGGCCACGAGGACGCCGGCCACGAGGGCGCCGGCCACGAGGGCGCAGCGAGCGACTCCCTGCGCAGCTCGACCGAGCTGCTGGCCGAGGAGCATGCCGCGGCGGCCGACGCGATCGTCTCCCTCGACACCCACGAACAGGCCGGCATCGTGGAGGAGATTGCCGCAGCCGAGGCGTCCATGGACGCCGCGGTCGAGGTTCTCGAAGACACGTCCCCGGTCGCGACTCCGGCCGCCGCCGAATCGCCGGCGCGCTGAGGCCGCTGGATCGCCCTCGTCCCGGCGCTCCACCCTGGCGGGGCCGTGCGTCGCGGCGCCTGCCGGGCCTCGCAACGGCCTGAGATCGCGGGCAGCTGCCGGTCGGGTGGCCCGCCGTCATGACGGCCGGTCATGACGAGGGAGGACGTCCACCGCACACTAGCGCCACGCGGGTCACGGAACCCGCGGTATCGCCTACCCGGCGAAGGTTCGGTGCCATGCTCGACATCCGGCTCGTCGATGCTCGGGCGGCCCACGCTGCCGCCGACGCCGATTCGCGCGCCGGTGCCATGTCGACGGCCACGCCGCTCTTCCGCAACCGCAGCTTCCTGCGCCTGTGGTTCGTCGCTGCCGCGACCCAGGTGGGCGGCCACATGGCGCTCTACGCCATGACGATCCTGGTCTTCTCCACGACGCGGTCGAACACCGCGGTGAGCGCGCTCCTGATGACCTACATGCTCCCCCAGGTGCTGCTGTCGCCGTTCGCGGGCGTGATCATCGATCGGGTGGACCTGCGCTGGGCAATGATCGCTCCGAATGCCGTCCGAGCCGCCCTGATGGTCGGACTCGCCCTGGCGGGCTTCAGCGTCCCGATGCTGTTGCTCCTCAACATCGGGATCAGCCTCACGAGCGTCGTGCTCATGCCCGCCGAGGGATCGATGGTTCCGCGGGTTGTCCCGGCCGAGCAGCTCGAAACCGCGCTCGGCATCTTCAACCTGACCTTCCAGGCGTCGTTCGCGGTCGGGTTCGCCTTTGCGGGTCCGCTCCTCGTCGTGGTCTTCGGGCCATCAATCGTCCTGGCAGTTGTCGCCGCCTTCTACGTTGCCGCGACCGCCGTGTGCATGGGCTTGCCACCTGCCGCGCCCGAGGCGAGACGTGCGGACCACCTGCGACGTTCCGATGCGATCCAGCCCATTCGTGAGCTTCTCGACGGATTTCGCGTGATCCGCGGGAACCTCGAGATCGAGCGGCCGATCATCGTGCAGGCCGCAGCGGCGGCTGGGGCCGGCGTCCTCGGTGTGCTGGGTCCGGCGCTGGCGATCTCGATCGGCCTCGAGCCCGCCCACTTCGCCGTCGTCGTGCTTCCCCTGGGCGTCGGGGTCGTCGTCGGCATCCTGGGGCTGCGCCGGCTGCGGCGCACCTCGCACCGACGGGTCGCGGAGCTCAGCCTCATGGCGTTCGGCGTGCTTGCCTTCGCGCTGGCCCTGATGGCTGCGATCGGAAGCATGCTGGGCGGGTTCGCCACCTCGGTCCTGCCGTTCGTGATCGGCGCCGCATTCGCTGCCGGCGCCGCCTACGGGATGACTGCGGTGTCGGCGCAGACGTCGCTCCTCGAAGCGATGCCGTCCGACGTTCGCGGTCGTGTCTTCGGCGTCCTCGCCTCGATCGTGAGTGCCGTCGCCCTCTTGACCTCCGTGGTCGCCGGCCCCGTGGCCGACCAGGTCTCGGCACCCATCGTCGTCGCCGCGGTGGGCCTTGCGATCGTGGCGGTCGCGACCTGGCTGACCCGCAGCCCCGGTCCGCGGACGACCCTGCACCAGCCAGCCCCGTGACCCGGGTCCAGCCGCGACGGTCCCGCTCCTGCGTGGATCGGCCCTGGAGGCTCGTCCCGCGTTCGAGGAAAACGATACGGAACCCCGACGCGCTCAGCGCGCCTCGAACGAGCGCTTCGAAAGCCCGTAGAAGTAGCCCTCGATGGTGAAGTCCGGCGAGTCGTCGGGCTTCGCGACCGCGCCGAGCGTCACGAAGATCGGCGCGAAGTGCTCGACCGTGGGATGAGCGTACGGCATGCCGGGCGCCTTCTCCCGGAACGCGAAGAGCGTGTCGAGGTCGCCGCGGTTCAGCGCCTCGGTCGCCCACTGGTCGAAGTCGATCGACCACTGCGGGGCGCCCGGCCTGCCCAGGAAGTAATCGTGGACGAACGGCAGCCCGTGGGTGAGGAACCCGCTGCCGACGATCAGGACGCCCTCGTCTCGCAGCGGTGCCAGGCGCCGGCCCACCTCGAAGAGGTGCCGCGGATCCAGGTCCGGCATCGACATCTGGAGAACCGGGATCTGCGCGTCCGGGTACATCGCCTTGAGGGGCACCCACGCGCCATGGTCGAGCCCGCGCGTCTCGCGATCCAGGACGGGCTCGGTCGCCGGCATCAGGGCCCTCACTCGTGCCGCGAGGTCCGGCGCCCCGGGCGCGTCGTAGGTCATCCGGTAGTAGTGCTCCGGGAAGCCGTAGAAGTCGTAGACCAGCGGCACGCGCCCGGTGGCGCTCAGTGCGATCGGCGCGGTCTGCCAGTGCGCGCTCACGATCAGGATGGAGCGTGGTCGCGGAAGCGACGCGCCCCACGCCCCGAGCTGGCCCATCCACGCGTCGTCCTCGAGGAGCGGCGGCGCTCCGTGCCCGAGGTAGATGGCCGGCATGGGCCCGGCCGCCCGTGCAACGGGCGCGACCGCGCCGGCCGCGGCGACGGTCGGGGGCGGCGCCTGGATCGAATGCGTGTCCGGCATGCGCATGAAGCCTACGCCGCCATGGCGCTGGCCGCCCCGCTGACCGAGGACACCGGGGACGGACCCGGCAGCCTGCTGATCATCTATCCCCGCCACCGCCGTACCGCCGCCCCACCGCCGCGCCACCGCCGTTCCGAGCTGGCTGACGCGAAGGCCTGAGGCGCGCGCGACGAAGGCCTGAGGCGGCGGGGCGGCGCCCAATATCGCCCCACCCGATCAGAATCGGTTTTCGCACGCTCGAAGTCGCAGCGAAACCCAGGCGGATTCAAGCGGTTCGATGCATCACCACGCTCGGGGCGGGTCCATGCGATCGGCTGGCCCGATATCTGCCGCAGGATGGGCGCTGCACACGCCAGCCGTCACCCGACGCGAAGGCCTGAGGTGCGCGACGTCGTCACTCCTCGCTGAAGCGCTCCTCCTTCCAGGGGTCGGCGTCGTTGTTGTAGCCGTAGCGCTCCCAGAAGCCGCGGATGTCGTGGTCCAGGAACTCCAGCGCGCGGACCCATTTCGCGCTCTTCCAGAAGTAGCGCTTGGGGACGACGAGGCGGAGCGGATAGCCGTGCTCGGGCTCGAGCGGCTGTCCCTCGTACCGGTCCGCCAGCAGAACGTCCGCATCCGCGAGAACCTCGAGCGGCAGGTTGGTGGTATAGCCCTGCTCGCAGTGGACCAGCACGTGGGTTGCCTCGGGCAGGACCTGGGCCATCTCGAGGATCGCCTGGATCGGCACGCCCTGCCAGGTCGTGTCCAGCTTGGACCAGCGCGTCACGCAGTGGATGTCGGCCGTTACCGCCGCTCGCGGAAGCGCCAGGAACTGGTCACAGGTGAACGTGAGCGGCGCGCGACGATGCGGACGTGAGGTCCCAGGCAGAAGGTGACTTGGACGCTGCGAGTGGAGACCGGGAATTTAGTGAGTACTGCGGCGGGCGCGTGAAGCGTGGGGATCTGGCGCGGAAGAGTGCTGAACATGTTGTTCTGTAGTGGCGGCATTTGCCCGAGAGATCGCGGGGACGATCGGGTGCTCGGAACGGACGGTCTACGACGTCGTCTCGCGAGCGGGGGGCATCGTGCCGGCGGCGTTCCGGAAGCCGCCGAAGCCGCGCTCCCCGCTGCGCCTGCGGCCGGCCGAGCGGGAGGAGATCAGCCGCGGCCTGCGGGTCGGCCTGTCCCTCCGCCAGATCGCCGCCGGGCTGCACCGGTCGCCCTCGAGGCGTGTCCCGGGAGGTGTCCCGCAACGGCGGCCGCGAGCGGTACCGGGCCGTGCGGGCGGGCACCGCGCGCCCGGGTCCGAGCCCGACGCCCGAAGACCGCGCGGCTGGCCCGCGACCCGCGCCTGGCCGCCGAGGTCGAGGGCCTCCTGCTGCGGCGCTGGTCGGCCGCCAGCAGATCGCGCAGCGCTCTTCCGCCTGGACGCATCGCTGACGAGCGGGAGCTGCGGGTGAGCCACGAGACGATCTACCAGGCACTCTTCATCCAGAAAAGCCGGGGCGCCCTGCGCCGGGAGCTCGCCGCCTGCCTGCGGACGGGGCGGGCTCGGTCGCCGGGCGCAGGTGCCCGCCATTCGTGACCGGGGGCGGATGGCCGGCATGGTCCTGCTCAGCGAGCGGCCGGCCGAGGTCGAGGACCGCGCGGTCCCCGGGCACTGGGAGGGCGACCTCCTCGTGGGCAAGGGCAACCGCAGCGCGATCGCCACCCTCGTGGAGCGCCGGACCCGCTACGTCCTGCTCGCGGCCCTGCCCGCCGGGCGAGCGGCCCCCGAGGTCCGCGACGCCCTGGCCGAACGGATCGGGACCCTGCCGGCGCACCTCCGCCGCTCGCTCACCTGGGACCGCGGCCACGAGATGGCCGAGCACCAGCGGTTCACCGTCGACACGGGGGTCGCCGTCTACTTCTGTGACCCCCACAGCCCCTGGCAGCGAGGCACGAACGAGAACACCAACGGCCATGTAATAATACGTCCTGCGCCAGTACCTCCCGAAGGGCATCGACCTCGCGCCCTTCACCCAGGCGGCGCTCGACGCCATCGCCGCCGAACTCAACGGCCGCCCTCGACAGACCCTCGGCTGGATGACACCATCTGAGGCGCTCGCCGCGGTGTTGCGATGACCGGTTGAATCCGCCCACGGTTGGCTGCATCTCCACGCTCGGGGTGGGTCCATGCGATCGGCTGGCCCGATATCTGCCGCAGGATGGGCGCTGCACACGCCAGCCGTCCCCCGACGCGAAGGCCTGAGGCGCGCGACGTCGTCACTCCTCGCTGAAGCGCTCCTCCTTCCAGGGGTCGGCGTCGTTGTTGTAGCCGTAGCGCTCCCAGAAGCCGCGGATGTCGTGGTCCAGGAACTCCAGCGCGCGGACCCATTTCGCGCTCTTCCAGAAGTAGCGCTTGGGGACGACGAGGCGGAGCGGATAGCCGTGCTCGGGCTCGAGCGGCTGCCCCTCGTACCGGTCCGCCAGCAGAACGTCCGCATCCGCGAGAACCTCGAGCGGCAGGTTGGTGGTATAGCCCTGCTCGCAGTGGACCAGCACGTGGGTTGCCCCGGGCAGGACCTGGGCCATCTCGAGGATCGCCTGGATCGGCACGCCCTGCCAGGTCGTGTCCAGCTTGGACCAGCGCGTCACGCAGTGGATGTCGGCCGTTACCGCCGCTCGCGGAAGCGCCAGGAACTGGTCCCAGGTGAACGTGAGCGGCGCCCCCACGAGCCCGTGGACGCGGAGGTCCCAGGCCGCCAGGTCGACCTTCGGGACGCTGCCGTAGTGGAGGACCGGGAACTTCTCGGTGAGGTACTGCCCCGGCGGGACGCGTGAAGCCGTGGCCGGATCCTGGCCCCGGGCGCCGAAGAGTCGCTCGAACATGTTGTTCTCCGTGAGGGTGGCGGCATTCTCGCCGATCGGGGTGGGTGCGGTCCATCGCCGCCCCTGCCCGAATCGTCCACGCGTGCCGCCAAGCCGTTACGCTTCGTCCATGGAGGAGCAGGACCGCCAGCCGCAGGACGCCGCCGCCCGCGAGGCGATGGCGGGCCACCGCATCGTGATCGTGATGCCCGCCTACAACGCGGCCCGGACCCTGGAGCGCACCT
The DNA here is from genome assembly GCA_963734535.1 of uncultured Chloroflexia bacterium. GTDB lineage: Bacteria > Chloroflexota > Limnocylindria > Limnocylindrales > CSP1-4 > CTSoil-043. The sequence goes on from CAVTHS010000011.1 coordinate 22,401, forward strand.
ACGCCGACATCCCCCACGACCTCGTCGAGCGGATCATCCTCGTTGACGACGTGAGTCGCGACGAGACGGTCGACATCGCCAGGCAGCTCGGCCTGGACGTGATCGTCCACCGTCAGAACCGCGGCTACGGCGGCAACCAGAAGACGTGCTACGACGCGGCCCTGGAGTTGGGTGCCGAGGTCGTGATCATGCTGCACCCCGACTACCAGTACGACGCGACCCGGATCCCGGCGCTCGTGGAGCCGATCCTGCGCGGGGACGCGGACCTCATGCTGGGCAGCCGCTTCCTCGGGGATCCACGAGCCGGCGGGATGCCGACCTGGAAGTTCATCTCCAACCGCTTCCTGACGGCCCTCGAGAACTTCGCCTTCGGGCTGCGGCTCTCGGAGTACCACACCGGCTTCCGGGCCTACTCACGGCGACTGCTCGAGACGATCCCGTATCACCGCAACTCCGACGACTTCGTGTTCGACCAGGAGCTGGTCTCGCAGGTCGTCGCGGCGGGGGGATTCCGGATCGGCGAGATCGCCGTCCCGACGCGCTACTTCGAGGAGGCGAGCTCCGTCGGCTTCAGGCGGAGCGTGGTCTACGGGCTCTCGACGCTGCGGGTCGTGGCCCGGTTCGTGCTCCACCGGGTCCGCGTCCGACCCTCGCCCAAGCTGACGCCGCGCGCGCCGCGCGACTGAACCGGCCCGGCGGACGAGGCTGCGCGGGCGGATGCGCCGATCGCTGGTTCGCGGCGGGATCGGGATCGCCATCTCGATCCTCGCGCTCGCGCTCGTGGTTCGACAGATCGACGTCGGCGCGGTCGGGCGGGTGCTCGGGGACGCGACCCCGGCGTGGGTGCTCGCCGTCGCGCTGTTCATCGGGATCGACGTGGCGTGCCGGACGATCCGATGGCAGGGCCTCCTGGCCCCCATCCAGCCCGTCCGGTTCGTGCCGGTGCTCGGCTATCTGCTGGTCGGTTACCTCGCCAACAACGTCCTGCCGGCCCGCCTGGGCGAGCTCGTGCGCAGCCACTACCTGGGTGACCGCGAAGGGATGAGCCGCGCCACGACCCTGGGCACGATCGTCGTCGAGCGCGTCGTCGACACGGTGGTCCTCGTGGCGATCGCGTCGGCGGCGATCCTCCTGCTCCACGTCCGCGGGATCGTGGCGAGCGCCGTGCTCGTGGGTGTGGGCCTCACGGGGCTGCTCGTCGTGGCGCTCGCCATCGCCCTGGTCGCGCACCGGCTCCCGTACGCGGACCGTGGCCTGGCGGCCGTGGAGCGCTGGCCGTCCGTGATCCGCCTCGCCGGCCGGCTCCGCGGCGGGCTGGCCGTGGCCGGGCGGCCGCGGACCGTCGCAGTCGCCGTCGGCTGGAGCGTCGTCGCCTGGAGCGCCACCGTCGTCGCGTTCGCGGCGGCCGGGCAGGCCGTCGGCGTCGAGCTGACCTGGGGGCAGGCTGCCCTCCTGGCCGCCGGCGTCTCCCTGGCGACGGCGATCCCGGCAGGACCCGGCTACCTCGGGACGTTCGAGCTGGCCGCGGTCCAGGTCGCGGCCGTCTTCGGCGTCGGAGCGGACCCGGCAGTCGCGCTGGCCGTGCTGGTCCACGTCGTCATCCTGGTCCTGACCTCGGCCGGCGGCGCAGTCGCGCTCCTGCGGCTTGGCTGGCGTCGGGCACCGGCAGGCGCGGCGCCCACGATCCGGTAGGCCCGGGCCACTGGCCGGCGCGGCCCACGGTTCGACGGGACCTGGCGTCCGATCCCGGAATCGACGAGCCCGCCGTTTCCGGCGGGCTCGGACGATGGACTGGCAGGGCCGGACGCTACTTGACCAGGCCAGCCGTCTGGAGCCAGGCCTTCGCCACGGCGCTGATGTCCTTCTTGTCGACCGTGATCTGCTTGCCCAGGTCGGTCAACGTCGACGTGTCCATCTTCGCCGAGACGTCGTTGAGGATCTTCTCGAAGGCGGTCTTGTCCACCTTGGCGAGGAGATCGTTGCGGACCAGCGGGGCGATGTTGTCCGCCGGCTGCGTCTGCTTGTCGTCCGTGAGCACGACGAAGCCGTTGACGGCGATGTCGGGCTGGGTCGAGCAGAGCTCTGCCACGTCGATCGTCTTGTTTGCCAGGGCCTGCGCCATCGGCGTGTCGCACGCGGCGAGCGGGGTGATGTTCTTGGGGTCGAGACCATAGGCTGACTTGAGGGCGGCCGCGCAGACGGCGTTCGTCTTGCAGTCGGTCGCGAGGCCCCACTTGAGCTGGTCCTGCACCGCGGTGGTGTCGCTCAGCTTCGCCAGGTTGAACTGGGTCGCGGTGTCCTTGCGGACCACGAACGCGTTCTGATCGGCGGCCGGGGAGTAGGTCAGGACCGTGATCCCGCCCCCCTTCGTCGCCAGGACCGCCTGGAGGGCCGTCGCGTTGGCGGCGGGGTCGCCCGTCTGCTTGCCCGGCTCGTAGAATGCCAGGCCGCTCCCGATGTACTCGGGCTTGAGATCGATCTGGCCGCTCTCGAGCGCCGGGGCGGAGACCTTGCGGGCACCGATCCCGATGCCGGTTCGATCGACCGTGTAGCCGCCGGCCTCGAGGGCCTGCGCATAGATCTCGGCCATGAGCTTGGCTTCGTAGAAGCCGTCCGATCCGACCTTCACGGTCGGCTTGCTGCCCCCACCCGTCGAGCAGGCGCTGAGAAGCACCAGTGCCGACGCCCCGAGGGCGAGCACGCGGGTGAACCGCATGGGTCGCCTCCTTGCTGTTTCCCGTGTCTGGCCTGGGTCAGGCCGCATCGGGTCGGCAGACTATATCGGCTCCGGCCCGAACGCTCCGATTCGGTCTTCGGGGGCCCGCCCGGCCCTACGCCCCGCGCACGGGTGGCGGCGGAGTCAGCTCCGGCGCAGGTCGGATCCCGGGCCCGCGCAGTCCCGGCGACCTGGCGAGGCGTTCGAGGAGCCCTACCGCGACCTCGGTGGCAATCGCGAGCCCCGCCACGAGGACCACGCCGCCGAAGACCTGGCCGTCGTCGTTCTGGGCGATCCCGTCGACGAGGAAGCGTCCAAGGCCGCCGCTGCCGAAGATCGCCCCGAGCGTCGCCGTCGCCACGATCTGGACCGCCGCGGATCGAACGCCGCCGAGCACGACGGGGAGCGCCACCGGCAGCTCGATCCCCGCGAGGATCTGGCGCTCGCGCATGCCCATCCCGCGGCCGGCCTCGACGAGATCCCGGTCCACCTCGGCGATCCCGGTATACGCGTTCACGAGGATCGGCGGGATCGCGAGCACGACCATGGCCACCAGCGTCGGCAGGACCGTCCCGCCGAGCACCGGGTCCACGAGCACGGTCACCGGGATCGCGATCGCGATGACCGCGAGCGACGGCAGGGAGCGCCCGAGGTTCGCCACGCCCGCCGCCACGGCGGCTCCCCGGCCCGTGTGGCCGATCGCCAGGCCCGCCGGCAGCGCGAGCAGCAGCGCGATCGCGAGCGAGATGCTCGCGATCAGCACGTGCTCCAGGAGCCGGTTCGGGATCCCGCTCTGGCCTGCCCACTGGGCGGGATTCGTGAGCCACGCCGCGGTCTCCGTCACGAGGTTCATGCGGCTGCCTCGGTCGCTCGCGCCCGGGCCCACGGGGTGACGCGCCGCTGCGCCCGAACGAACAGCAGGTCCGCGAGCAGCGCGAGGATGATCGAGGGGACCGCCCCGGCATACATCTCGGTCAGGAAGTTGCCCCGGTGGTAGCCGTCGAGGATGAAGTAGCCCAGGCCGCCGTATGCGTCGCTGATCGTTCCCGTGATCGTGACGAGACCGATGGTCGAGACGGTCGCGAGCCGAAGCCCCGCGACGATCAGCGGGAGCGCCAGCGGCAGCTCCACGCGCCACAGCCGCTGGCGGCGGGAATGGCCCATGCCGTCCGCGGCCTCGAGCACCTCGATCGGGACGGCGTCGAGACCCGCCACGATGTTCCGGACCAGGATCACGAGGGTGTACAGGACGAGCGGCACCTCGGCCGTCACGACGGAGAACCCGGTGATCGAGATGAGGGCGGCGAAGAGCGCAAGGCTCGGGATCGTGAAGAGGATTCCGGCCAGCGCGCTGATCGGCGGGTAGAGGATGCGATACCGGGCCGCGACGAGGGCCAGGACGAACGAGATCGCGAACCCGATTCCGACCCCCAGCGCGGCCAGGTAGACGTGCTGCCAGGTCCGGTAGGCGATCGCGTCGAGGTGGCCGGCCAGCCAGGCCCAGTCGATCATCCCGAGGTTGCCAGCCGCTCACGCGTCGGCGCCCGATGGGGAGGGCGCGGACGTCCGGCCGTCGGACGTGCCGCCCGCGGACGTCCCGCCACGCGGACGAGGCGGAGGCGATGACCTCCGGATCGGCGCTCGGGCGGAGCGCGGCCGCGATCGCCTCCACGGTGAGCACGCCGCGGAGACGGCCCGTCCGGTCCACGACGATCCCGGTCTGGACATCCGCGTCCAGCATCATCGACAGCGCGTCCTTCAGCGTGGTCCGGCGATCGAGCAGCGGCGACATCGGCGTCGCGAGCGATGGCGCCAGCGAGCCCGTGGCCGGGATGTGCCCCTGGCTGACCCAGCCGATCGGGCGGTCCGACGCGTCGAGCAGCAGGAGGTACGGGAACGGGTCCGCGAGCGTCCGGGTCCGCGCGTCGCCCGCCGGGTCGCCGACCCGGGCGGTCACCACCGGCTGGAGCGCGAGCTCGCCCACCCGCGTCAGGGAGAGGCGCTTGAGGCCGCGATCGGCGCCGACGAAGTCGGCCACGAATGCCGACGCTGGGGCCGCGAGGATCTCGGCCGGGGGTGCGAACTGCTCCAGGTGTCCGCCGACCTGCATGACCGCGACGAGGTCGCCCATCTTGATCGCCTCGTCGATGTCGTGCGTGACGAACAGGATCGTCTTTGCCAGCTCGGCCTGCAGGCGCAGGAACTCGTTCTGGAGCCGCTCGCGGACGATCGGGTCAACGGCGCCGAACGGCTCGTCCATCAGCATCAGGGGCGGGTCGGCGGCGAGCGCGCGGGCCACCCCCACGCGCTGCCGCTCGCCGCCCGAGAGCTGGGCCGGGTAGCGGTCGCGGTAGAGCGCAGGGTCCAGCCCGACGAGGGCCAGCAGCTCCTCGGCGCGCTCGCGCTGGCGAGCCGCCGGCCAGCCGAGCAGGCGCGGCACGACGGCGACATTGGCCCCGATCGTCTGGTGCGGGAAGAGGCCGACCTGCTGGATCACGTAGCCGATCTCGCGCCGGAGCTCCGTGGCGTCACGGCCGGCGACGTCTGCGCCGTCGATCAGGATGCGACCGCTCGTGGGCTCGATGAGCCGGTTGACCATCTTGAGGCTGGTGGTCTTGCCGCAGCCCGACGGCCCCACCAGCACGCAGATCTTGCCGGCCGGGACCGTCAGCGAAAGGTCGTTGACGGCGCCGGGCCCGGCGCGTGCATCCCTGGCCGCCGCGTAGCTCTTGGAGACGTGCTGGTACTCGACGATCGCGGCCCCTCGGGCGGCCTGGTCCGGCATCCGCGGGCGTCAGGCGCGGCCGGCGTCGACGAGCGGCTTCACCTCGCCGATCAACCGTTCCAGCGTCTCGACGTCGTAGGGGGCGGGGACCTCGACCACGACCGTCGAGAAGCCGGCGTCGACGTATTCGCGCAGCCGCGCCGCGATCGCCGCGGGCGGGCCGAGGAGCGGGCGCGACGGCTCGAGCGAGTCCTCGAGCGGGGTCCGGTTGTGCTCCATCCAGGCAGCCCAGGCGTCGCGTGCGGCCGCCTCGGTGGCGCGGATCGAGATCCACAGGTTGGCGGTCCGCTCCACCTCGCGCTCGTCCCGACCGACACTGGCGCAGTGTGCCCGGAGCACCCCGTCGAGCTCGCGGACCTCGTCGGGCGTCCCGAAGCCGTTCCACATGTCGGCGTACCTGGCGATGGTCCGGAGCGTCTTCGTGCGGCCGTTCCCGCCGATCAGGATCGGGAGGTGCTCCTGCACCGGGAGCGGCGCGTGGCGGAGCTCGCGGAACGCGTAGTGGCCGCCCTCCGGGGACGTCACCGTCCCGCCGTCGAGGAGGGTCCGGATCGCCGCGACCAATTCGTCGAGCCAGTCGAGCCGCTGCCCGGGGCCGGTTCCGAACGGGATCCCATGCGCCGTGTGCTCGGGCTCCATCCAGGCGCCCCCGATCCCGAGGATGGCGCGGCCCCCGGAGACGTGATCGAGCGTCGCAACCTGCTTCGCCACGAGCCCCGGGTTGCGGAACGTGTTCGCGCCCACCATCAGGCCCAGCCGGACGCGCTCGGTCGCCATCGCCCACGCCGGGAGCATGCCCGGACCCTCGAAGATGGGCTGGTACGGGTCGCCGAAGATCGCGTAGAGATGGTCCCACGTCCAGAGCGAGTCGTAGCCGAGCGCGTCGACGCGGCGCGCGGCCGCGAGGACTTCCGGCCAGGTGGCGGCCTGGCTCCACAGGTTGATCCCGAGGCGAAGGTTCGTCATTTGCGTGACTCCAGTCTGGTGCCAGGGAACCGGCCGGCGCCGCAGGAACGGGGCCCCGTCATGCGTTGACCAGCTCGCGGCCGATTGCCCGGAGGATGAAACGGGCCGCCTCGGCGGACTTGCCGCCCAGCCGCTCTCCGGCCTCCGTGTCCGCCTCCAGCGCGGCCGCGAGGTCGCGCAGCATTGCGTCGAGCGCGGGCGTGCGCTTCAGGACACCGGCCGCGAAGGCGGCCTCCAGGCCTTCCGCCGCGGCGCGCGCATTCTCCACGGCGTGACCCGTGGCCGCGGCCTGGTCGGCGAACGCGTGCCGCGCCGCCTCCGCGGCAGCTCCGGTGCTCCCCATCCTCATCGCTCTCCCGGGTGGCGGCGCCTGTCGCTCAGTTGACCGGCTCCTCGGCGGGCACGAGGCCCAGCGCACGTTCGCGCGCCGCCCGCCACTCCTCCTCGAGGATGCTCATCTGGATCTCGTCCCAGAAGCGGCCGCCGCGCCAGATCGCCTCGCGCGATCGGCCCTCCACCGTGAAGCCCACGCGTCGATAGGCGCGGATGGCGCGCTCGTTGTACTCGAAGACCGCTAGCGCGACGCGGTGCAGGCCCAGCACTCCGAAGGCGTGCTCGAGCATGAGCGCCGTCGCCTCGGAGCCGTAGCCGCGGCCCCAGCAGTCGGGCTCGCCGATCGTGATGTGGAACAGCGCCGACCCGTTGTCCCCGTCGAGCTGGCTGAAGGCGCACGTGCCGATCAGCCGGTCCGACCCCGCGACGTGGATGGCGAGCGCAAGCGAGCCGACCCCGGCGACGCGCGCCTCGAAGAACCGCTCCACCTCGTCCGCCCGCATCGGGCCTTCCTGGTAGCGGGTCAGCCGGGCGACCTCCGGGTCCCCGTACCAGCGCTTGAACGCCGGCAGGTTGCGGGCGGTGTGGGGCCGCAGCACGACCGTTTGACCGGGGATCGCGGCGGGAAACCAGCTCCGGGCTCGCATGCCTGCGAGCGTATACCATCCCGCCCATGCGCCGGTGGAGCCAGGTTGCCGGGCGGATCGCCGCGACGACACGGACGTCCGAGAAGACCCGCCTCCTCGCCGAGTACCTGCGCGACCTGGAGCCCGACGCGCTCCGTGACGCGGTCATCTTCTTCACCGGTCGCGCGTTCGCCGAGGCAGACGCGCGCGTCGCCGGCCTGGGGTGGGCGACCATCGCCGACGCCGTCGCGCGGGTCGCTGGAGTTGATCGCGCGGCCCTCGCCGCCGCGTACGATCGGCACTCCGATCTCGGCCTCGCCGTCGGCGACGTCCTGGCCGCTCTGGATCCGGCGGGAGCTCCCGGCCATGTCCTTGCCGAGCCGGAACCCGCGGGTACCGCTGGCCCGGGCCTCCGTGGCGGTTCCGAGCCGGGTGCGGCCGCTGCGTCGCCGACCCCCCCGGAGGTGTCTCCGGCCGCGTCGCCGACCATCCCCGAGGTCGCGGCCGCGTTCGCGGCGATCGTCTCCGCGGGGGGTCCCGCCGCCAAGTCGGCCGCCTTCGAGTCGCTGCTCCGGCGCTGCGACGCGCTGAGCGCCACGTACGTGGTCAAGATCCTGACCGGCGAGCTGCGGATCGGCCTCCGCGACGGGCTGCTCCAGGCCGCGATCGCGCAGGCGTTCGGGCGCTCCCTCGAGGCGGTCTCGAATGCCGCCATGCTGACGGGCGACATCGGCGAGACGGCCGTTCTCGCCCGCGAGGATCGGCTGGGGACGACTCGCCTGCGCCTCTTTCGGCCGCTCCGCTTCATGCTGGCGTCGCCCGCCGAGGATGCCGCCGAGATCATGACCCGCCTTGGGCCCGTCGTCTGGACCGAGGACAAGTACGACGGGATCCGCGTCCAGCTCCACCGGCGAGGCGCGGAGGCACGCCTCTTCAGCCGCGACCTCAACGACGTGAGCGGGCAGTTCCCCGAGGTCGTGGAGGCCGCGACGCGCCTCGACTGGGACGGCGTCCTCGACGGCGAGCTCCTGGCGTACCGGGACGGCGTCGTCCTCCCGTTCCTTGCGCTCCAGCGCCGGCTCGGTCGCAAGGAGCCGTCCGCGGGGCTGCGGGATGAGGTTCCCGTGGCGTACGTCGCGTTCGACGTGCTCGCGCTGGGTCCGCGTGACGGCGACGCGGAGCCACTCCTGGGACGGCCACTGGCGGAGCGCCGGGCGCGCCTGGAAGCGCTGCGCCTCGCCGACGCCGAGCCCGGCCGCTTCGTGCTCTCGCGGCTCGTCCAGGTCGCCTCTGCCGACGAGCTCGAGACGGTCTTCGCGGCTGCCCGCGAACGCCGGAACGAGGGCCTCATGGTCAAGGACCCGACGAGCGTCTACGCGCCGGGCCGGCGTGGCTTCGGCTGGCTGAAGATGAAGAAGGCGCTCGCCACGCTCGATTGCGTCGTGGTCGGCGTCGAGGGCGGCCACGGCAAGCGGCATGGCGTCCTCTCCGACTACACGTTCGCCGTGCGCGACGACGCGACGGGCGCGCTGGTCACGATCGGGAAGGCCTACAGCGGCCTGACCGACGCCGAGATCGCGGAGCGCACCCGCTGGTTCGACGAGCACACGCTGACCCGGCACGGGCGATACCGGACCGTCGAGCCGACGGTGGTCGTGGAGGTCGCCTTCGACGTGATCATGCGAAGCGCCCGCCACCGGTCGGGCTTTGCGCTCCGGTTCCCCCGCATCGCGCGCCTGCGCACGGACAAGTCGGCTGCCGAGTGCGACACGCTGGCCACCGTCGAGTCGCTCTGGCGCGAGCTCCAGCACGGCGCCGAGCACCTGGTCACGCTCGGGGCGCAGCCGGGACTCCGCGGCGAGCGATGAGCCCCTGTTCCAGGCTCGACGAGAGTTCGGGCGAGCGCCCGAGGGCGGGGAGCGAGCCGTGAACATCGCGTCGATCGCTGCTGACCGAAGGTACCGGCATCGCATCGTCCGCGCCACGGTCACCCTGACAGGTCGGGACGGCGAGCCGCTGCGCGGGGCGCCCGTGACCATCGGGCAACTCGGGCACGCGTTCGGCTTCGGCAACATCGGCTTCGACTTCGTCGGCCTGGCCAACGCCGAGGACGACGCGCTCGCGTCCGGCCCGTTCGGTGGGGCCTCCGCCGCCCGGGCGTCGCGTCTCGCCGACCTCTGGTTCGAGCTCTTCAACACGGCGACCCTTCCGTTCTACTGGGGCCGCTTCGAGCCTGTGCGGGGCGTCCCCGACACCCGGCGCCTGTTGCGCACCGCGCAGTGGTTCGTCGAGAAGGGCTGCACCGTGAAGGGTCATCCGCTCGTCTGGCACACGCTGGCACCGTCGTGGTTGCTGGACCTGGCGAACGGCGAGGTCACGGAGGCCGTCAGGGGACGTATCCAACGAGAGGTGACCGATTTCGCCGGGGTGATCAGCACCTGGGACGCGATCAACGAGGCCGTGATCATGCCGGTCTTCGATCGCGAGACCAACGCGATCACCCTCCTCAGCCAGCGCCTCGGCCGCGTTGGCGTGGTCCGACTGGCCGTCGAGACTGCCCGGGCGGCGAGCCCGGGCCTGACCCTTCTCATCAACGACTTCGACATGTCCCCGGCGTACGAGCGGCTTATCGGGGAGTGTCTCGAGGCGGGAGTCACCCTCGACGGGATCGGCCTGCAGAGCCACATGCACCAGGGGTACTGGGGCGAGGCGAAGACGCTCGACGTGCTCGGCCGGTTCTCCGAGTTCGGCCTGCCGCTCCACCTGTCCGAGACGACCCTTGTATCGGGTGAGCTGATGCCGCCCGAGATCCAGGATCTCAACGACTTCCAGGTGCCCTCCTGGCCGTCGACGCCCGAGGGCGAGGCGCGTCAGGCCGACGAGCTGGTGCGGCACTACCGGACGCTGGTGGAGCACCCCTCGGTCCGGGCCGTGACCTACTGGGGGCTGACCGATCACGGCGCCTGGCTCGGGGCGCCCTCGGGTCTCGTGCGGGCCGACGGCACGCTCAAACCGGCGTACGAGGCAATTCGGCGCCTCGTCAAGGACGAGTGGTGGCTGGCGCCGTCGACGATCGTGGCCGACGACGAGGGGCGCGTCGTCATCAACGGATTTGCCGGCACCTACGAGGTCGTGGTGGACGGATCGCGGACGGTCATCGACCTGGGCCGCCCGGGCGTGACGGCAGAAGCGATCGACCTTCGCGACGGGGACGTCCATCGACCGCCGGGATCCCAGGAACGCGGCCCGGTGGGTTCGGATTCGCAGCCAGCGCATCCGGGAGACGACGGCGAGCGATGAGCCGTCGCCGGCCCGGCGAGCACCCGAGGGGCGTCGGGTCCGCGCCATTCCGACGTCCGTTGCCCCGTTCCGACGGCCGTCGCCCCGATTCACGGCGGACGTAGCAGGCCGGCGACCCGTCGATGCGATGTCGCTGACGTGCGTCGGCTCCCACATTTGCCTGTATCGGGGGCGCTCGGCATCAAACCAGGGGAGAGACGCGCGGGATGGACAGTCTCGGAGTGCTGGCGGCGATCCTCGCCTGGCTCCTGATCCTCGGCGTGGCACTCCTGCGCATCCCCGGCGTGGGAATGCGCGCCCTCGCGGGGCCCTGGCTCGTCCTGACCGTCGTCTCGATGGGCGGTCTGTTCATGGTGTTCTTCGTGGTCTCGTACGGGCTCCTGTTCGCATTCGGGAGGGAAGCGGCCGCGGCGGGCGTGGCAGTGGCGGCCATGGTCCTCGCGGCAACGCCCGTCTTCTGGGCGCTCGTCCTCCGGCGCCGGGCACGTCGCACGGCCGCGCATGGCTGATCGCATCTCGAGGAGCGCCGACGCCGTCCCGGCGGTCGCCCCCGTCCCGGCGGGCTTTGCCGGCGGTCACGTACCGACGCTCAACGTCGTCATCGCCATCACCGGATTCCCGCTGCTCGCGGCCGGGTACCGGGCCGTCATCGAGGAGGCCCCGGACCTGCGGGTCGCCGGCGCCGTGGAACGCCGCGACCGGGTGGCTGACGAGGTAGCCCGGCTCGCCCCCGACGTCGTGGTCATCGACGTGCCGACTTCGCCGCGCACAGACCGCCCGTCGGCTGGGACGATCTGGGCGATCCGGGTCGCTCGGCCTGCCGCGCGCATCCTTGCGATCGAGTCGCGGTGCGCCGGGGAAGACCGCTCGCCGGCGACTGGGGCCGGTGCCCACGGCCTGCTGTCCCGTGAGGCCTCGCCCGGGGACGTGCTGGCGGCCCTCCGCTGTCTCGGCCGCGGCGAGACCTGGTCGAGCGCGTCGATCTCGACGGACGAGTCCCGCGCGGACGCTGCACCAGGGATGCCCGAGTTCGCCGCGGACCCCGTTCTGACCGTTCCCGGCCCCGCCGGCGACGGCGCGTTCGACAGCCTGAGCGAGCGAGCCCGCGAGGTCTTCCGCCTCGCAGCGATCGGCCATTCGAGCCTGGAGATCGCGCGGGAGCTCGGCGTCTCCGAGGATACGGTCCACGACCACCGGGGGCTGATCATGCAGCGGCTCGGCCTCCATCGACGCGTCGAGCTGTTGCGGTACGCGCTCCGCCACGGCATCGTCCGGGCGACAGAGCTGTGAGCCGCGTCCGCCGTGCCCTCGGCGGCGGTCGGACCGCCGCTCTCCGGTCCAGGCTTCGCCGCCTCCGGCCGTCGAGCCGGGCCGGCGTCGTAAGCGGGATGGTCGCCGGCGCAGCTCTCATCGCCGGACTGGCCGTCGTGCTCGTGGTGCTCGGTGCGGCGTTCTCGACCTTCTACGCGGAGTACGGGTTCCACCCGCAGGAGAATGCCCGCAGCTGGGCCGCCCTGACGCCGGCATACGCCGACTCGACGCTCTGCGAGCGGTGCCACGAGCCGGAGTACGCCCACTGGGTCGTATCCAGACACGAGGCCGTCGTCTGCGAGAGCTGCCACGGCCCGCTTCGCGCCCATGCCGCCGAAACCTCGCCGGATGCCCCGGCCGGCTCCGTCATCCTCGCCAGAGTTCCAGACGGGATCTGCGCGACGTGCCATGCGCAGGTGACCGGCCGGCCGCTCGCGTTCCCCCAGGTGGAGCTGGCCGCTCACTATGCGGGAGCCTCCTGCCTGTGGTGCCATGACCCTCACGACGCGAAGGCGCTGCGTCCACCCGACATCCCGCATTCGCTCGACCGGCTTCCAGCGTGCGTGACCTGCCACGTGCCCGGTGGCCTCAAGCCCGTCCCGGCCGGGCACGTCGAATCGAGCGACGCCGTCTGCCGGACGTGCCACTCGCGGCCCGCCGCGATCGTGGGCCGGCCATGAGGAAGACGATGAATGCCGACTCGACCGACGCCGGGCGGGGATCGACGACGCTGTCGCGCCGGCGCGTCCTGCAGCTCGGCCTCGCCGCCGTGCCCGCCGTGTGCGGGGCGCAGCTCCTCGGGAGCGGGCTCGCGCAGACCACCGACGTGGCCCGCGCCGCGGTGCCGAACCCGGCCGGTGGGTCGTATGACCCGTCCGCCCATGACTGGGCCTTCGTGATGGACACGACCACCTGCATCGGGTGCGGTCGCTGCGTGGAAGCCTGCAAGCAGGAGAACCACGTCCCGCCCGAACCCGAGCTCAACCGGACGTGGGTGGAGCTGCATGTCCAGGCGGACGACTGGACCGTCTCCGTGAGCTCGCCCCAGGGCGGCGGGCACGGCGTGCCTTCCGAGGAGGCTGTCCCGGCCGCGGCCGGGGCGGTGCGGAATGCCTACTTCGTGCCCCGGCTGTGCATGCAGTGCGAGAACCCGCCGTGCACCTGGGTCTGCCCGGTCAGCGCCACCTACCGGACCGAGGATGGGATCATCCTGGTGGACGAGACGCGCTGCATCGGCTGCGGCTACTGCCTGATCGCCTGTCCGTACGGCGCCCGGTACATGGTCCCGGCGGGCGACACCACGCCGAAGGGCGTGCCCGGGATCGCGGACAAGTGCACCTTCTGCTACCACCGCATCACCCGCGGGCTGCTGCCGGCCTGCGCCGAGGTCTGTCCCGTCAACGCCAGGATCTTCGGCGACCGCAACGACCCGGTGAGCCCGGTGAGCGTGGCCCTCGACCAGAAGCGCGTCCGGGCCATGAAGACCGCCCTCGGGACGCGGCCGCGCGTCTTCTACACGGGCCTCGAAGGCGAGGTGGACTGATGTCGGTCCGCATGGCCGGCAGGGACCTGAGCGCCGACCCGCGGGTGCTCGCATCCGGGCTGCGCCGTGCGATCGGTGCCATGCCGCGGCCGCTGCGAGCGTGGTACGGCCTGCTCATCCTGCTCTGCCTGGTCGGGGCCGTCGGGGCCGCCCTGAGCATCCCGCCGGGCTGGGAGGTGCTGGGCACGAGTCCCTCCTTCGAGTGGGGGATCCTCATCGCAGCCTATGTCTTCTTCGCGATCACCACGAGCGGGCTCTGCCTCGCGTCGTCGCTGGGCACAGTGTTCGGGATCGAGATGTTCATCCCGCTCGAGAAGCGCCATGCGATCCTGGCCCTGCTCTGCCTCGTGACCGCCTTCGGGATCATCGCGCTCGATCTCCACTTCCCGGTCCGGATGGTCTTTGGGGCGGTCCTGAGCCCCTCGCTCCGATCGCCCATGTGGTGGATGGGCGTGTTCTACGGCGCCTACCTCGTGTTCCTCGTCATCGAGGTGGCGAGCATGTTCACGGGGCGCTGGCGGATCCACCGGGTCGCCTGCGTCCTCTCCTCGATCACCGCGATCGTCGCGCCGACCACTCTCGGCGCGGTCTTCGGGGTCCTTGCGTCCCGCCCCTACTGGCACGGCGCGTTCACGCCCCCGGCGATGGTGTCGGCGGCGCTGCTCTCCGGCACGGCGCTCCTCGGGATCGTCTTCTACGGCGTTCACCGGTTCCGCCTCGCGGGCTACGAGCGGGCCGAGCGGCTCGCGATCCCCGCGATCCGGCTCCTGCTCACGATCACGCTCGCCGTGACGGTGCTCCTCGTCGGCTGGCAGATCGCGTGGGGGCTCTACGGGGACGTCCCGGGCCTGTCCGACGCGACCGCTGCGATCCTCGTCGGGCCCCTGGCGCTGCCGTTCTGGGTTCTCCGGATCCTGCTGGGCCTCGCGGTGCCGCTCATCCTCCTGGTGCTCCCCCGGACGCGGACGCCCGCGGGACTCGCCGCCGCCGCCGGCCTGGCCATGGTCGGGCTCTTCGCCGACCGGGGGATCTTCGTGTTCGCGGGCCAGGTCGTGCCGAGCACGGCGGTAGCGGGCGTGAAATCCTCCCCCTTCGCGCCGTACGTGCCGTCGCTCGTCGAAGTCAGCGTCGTCGTCGGGGCGCTCGCGGCGCTCGTGCTGGCCTATACGCTCGCCGAGCGCTGCCTGCCGATGGGCGAGCACTCAGGGCACGCCACCGGCGCGTTCCTCGGCTCCGCTGACGGTGCGGGAGTCGTTGACGCGAGGCCCGCCACGCCGGTCCCGTCCGCGCCGATCATCTCCGCGGCTCCGGTCGCCTCGCCGACGCCCGCCTTCGCCCCGGTCGCCCTGCATGACGGCACCGGAGCGGTGCTGTGAGGGCGCTCCGAAGGCGCGGCGTCGTCCTCGCGGTCGTCGGCGTCGTCGCCGCGGTGGCCATCGGTGCGGCAGCGGGCGTCGGAATCGTCAACTCGAGGCTGATCGACTCCCTTGTCGCCGGCGTGCCTGTCGTGGCCCCCGCGCCGGGTACGGCATCGTCCGCGCCGGGTGCCACCTCCGGCCCCGGCTCGACGGGACGCCCCGGCTCGACGGACGTGCCGGCCCCCGCGGTATCCCCGGGTTCGCCGACCACCCCCGGACCCTCCGCGGCCCGCCCGGGGGCATCGCCGGCCGCACCGGCGCTCGCCCTCACGCTGGAGATGCCGGCCGGGGCCGACTGCCTCGGCTGTCATACGATGGCTGCGGGCGGCGTGGGCACCGCCACGGTGCCGCCGATCGGCCATCCCCTCGCGGGCTGGACGAGCTGCACGTCGTGCCATGCCAACGACAGCCTGGTGAGGACTGCGCCCGGCCATTCGGGCATCCACGCCGATCAATGCCTCCTCTGCCACACCGCCACGACCCCGGCCGCGGTGGACCGCCCGCACTCCGCCCGCCAGGACGTGCCCTGCCTCAGCTGCCATGGGAAGACGGCGCCGCTGCCCGACAGCATGAAGAACCGATCGGAGACGACCTGCTGGCTGTGCCACCCGGCGTCGGCCGCGCAGGCCCCGCGCTATCCCCATCCGACGCCCGCCGACGGCATCTGCCTCGGCTGCCACAGCGCCGCCAAGCTGGGTGCGCTCCCCGCCGACCACGTCGGGCGAACGAACAGCCAGTGCTCCGCCTGCCATGCCCCGGACTCGAAGCCGGCGCCCACCGCGCCCCACGACCTGGCCTCGCGCGCCGGGATGTGCGCCTTCTGCCACCTCGCGGGGAAGCCGAGCGACTAGATCCGCGAGGGTCACGGCCGCCGAGCGGACCGGCGTGGCCGCGGGCCGCCAGCCCGATCGGCGGTCAACGACGTCGATGAACCCGCGGGAGTTGGTCAGCACAGCCCGAATGGGGCCTCCCACCCGCGGTTCGAGCGGAATCGCACGTGAAGTCAACACCCCGGGGCGGCGCGCGCCCTCAAGCCGCGGCGCCGGCCGCGCGGCGGACCAGCGGCGCGAGCTCCGCGGTCCGGCTGAGCACGAGCTCGACCCGCGACGTCGAGGCGGGCTCCTGTGGAAAGGGTCCCCGAGCGGCGGCTGCCCTCAAGACGTCAGTCCGGCGACTCGCGTGTTCAGATCACGTGCGATTCTGCAGGTCTGCGGGAAGACAGGCGTGCCACGATCGCCGGAGACGGGCCCGCCACGACCGCCGAAGCTCGGCCCGCCCCGAGGCCCGCCGCGGGCCCCGCGGGCCCCGGCCATTACAGGTCGGCGACGTCGATGATCCCGCGTCGGATCGCGTACTTGAGCAGCTCCACCCGGTCGTGGAAGCCGAGCTTCTCCATGACATTCGCCCTGTAGTTGTGAATCGTCTGTTCCGCCAGGTGGAGCGTCAGGGCGATCTCCCGATTGGTGTGGCCGATCGCGGCGAGCAGCATGACCTCGCGCTCCCGGTCATTCAGGCTCTCGTACGGGTCCGCGAGGATCCCTTGCGGCGCCTTGAGGACGTACGTGTTGACCATCCTCGTCACGATCGCAGGGCTGACGTATGTCTGGCCGCGCGCCACGGAGCGCAGGGCCGTGACGACGTCGGCTGGCTCCGCCTCGCGCGTGATGAAACCATCCGCGCCCGCCTTGAGGGCGAGCGAGAACTGCTCGGAGCTGCCCCGGCACTCGAGCGCGAGGATCTTCGTGGCCGGCCGGGCCGCGCGGATCGACTCGATCGACTCGAACGACGTGCATCCGGCGCGGTCGAACGGGAGGCACTCGGCGATGACGACGTCGGCGACCGTGCGCGCGATCTCGTCGCGAAGGGCCTCGCGGCCGCCGACCTCGCCGATCACCTTCATGTCGGGCTCGGCGTCGACCACCTCGCGGAGCCCAACGTTGAGCATCGGGAACTCGAAGATGGCCAGGAGGACGCCCAGCTTCATCCCGTTCCCCGGTCCATGCCCGTCCGTTCGCACCATGCGGATCAGCCCTTCGGGAGGTCGGTTGGCGTGCCGGGAACGCCGTTCCCGCCGAACGTCGCGTCGACCTCGGCCCGGATCTCGGCCAGGGAGCGGCCCTCCCCGATCCGCTGCTTGGCGAGGAGCGCGGTCTGGACGCATACGTCGCAGAAGGAGGCGTGCTGCTCGAACGCGACCGCCCCGGCCGTCATCCGTGCTCGCAGGAAGCAGTCCAGGTTGCTGCGGTGCTGCATCGACGCGCAGCCGCAGTAGCAGGGCATCCAGCGGATCACATCCGGCCGCTCGAGCGCGTAGCGATACGCTTCCTGGACCCGTGCGTCCGCCCCGCGCACGTAGTCGGGCCGCGCCGCCCAGGCGGTCTCGACGGCTGCCGCATCGGTGCCCGGATCTCGCGAGGCAGCGCCGGGCATCTCCGTCGCCGATGCGACCGAGGCGCCCATCGTCGGCATGACCGTCGCGTTCGCACCCCCGCCGCACGCGGCCACCAGGCCACCCGATAGGGCTAGGACGAGGACGGCCAGCGTACCGGTGATCGCCCGACGACGGTGCGACCGGGCTGTAGCGGGGACGCGCATGGTGAGCTCCTTCCCTCGGATCGTCATGGGACGGCTCCGGTGGGTGGACGATCGGCGGGCAAGGTCGCGACGGTGGGCGGACGGTCGGCGGGCAGGGCCGCGACCAGCGGCCAGCTGATCCCCTCGACGATGGCGCCCTCGGGCTGGGTGATGAACGGCGCGGTGACCGGAAGCACCTTCTCCGCGTGGCAGCGGGCGCAGTAGACCGGCTGGTGACAGTAGGCGCAGGCCCCGTTGCCCTGGTCGCGGATCACCTGGGCGTGGTTGGTCATCATCGTGTCGTGCTTCACGGTCACGGCGCCGGTCTTGTGGCAGTTGACGCAGTAGTCGCGAGCGTGACATCCACCGCACGACTGGCCGCCCGGGTCCACCGACGTCGCCACGCTCCGATGGGTGAAGACGTACAGGGGGTCGGCGTGGGTCGATGGCGGCTGGCCGAGCGGCAGGCTGGCGATTGCCGTCCCGATCTGGGGGAACGTGTGGCACGTGTCGCAGGTGGAGGGGATGACCTCATTCGTGATCGTGCCGTCCTTCACCAGGAAGTGGCCGCCGTCGTGGCAGCGGAAGCAGCCGGGGAAGTCCAGGTGGCCGAGGTTGTCCGGGTAGGAGGCTGCCGTCACCTTCATGTCGGGCGTGGCCGCGAGGCGGTAGAGGAGCTTGATCTGGGCGACTGCCTGGCCGATCGCCGTCGCCCGGGTCGCGGCGACATCCGGGTAGTTGAGCGAGTAGAAGCTCGCGAGCTTGTCCGCCTCCGCGTCGGCGGTCGGCACGTCGGGGAACGCGGACCAGAGAATTCGCATCGCCTCCCGCTTGATGAACGGGAGCGTCGGGTCGATCTGGCCGGAGACGAGCTTCGCGTCCGTGCTCAGGCCAGGGTTCGGAATCGGGTGGCCCACCCGGTTGTGACACGTGATGCAGTCCATCTTCCGGTTCGGCTCGGTGGCCTTGATCTTCGCGATGTCGGGCCTGACGTCCTCCGCGACGCCCACCTTGTCCTGGGCGATGAACTCCTCGACCGTCCCGTCGGAACGCGTCACGGCGACGTAGTCGATCTTCTGGGCGTTCGCGGAGGGGGCCCGGAACTGGACGTCGGAGAGCACGTGCCAGTGCACGCTGCGCCTCACGTCCGCGACGTCCCCCGAGCCGGGCCGGATCATGAGCCCGACGAACTGGCGCGTGTTCGCCTGGTCCTCGGTGAACGTGGTCCGCGTCACGAGGTTGACGGTCGCCAGCCGCTCGAGCGAGTGACAGCGCAGGCACGTGTCGGCGACCGGAGGAAGGTCGGAGTGGTCCGGAGGCGGCACGGGCTTCGGATAGAGGCCCGTGATCACCTGGATCAGCTGCTTCGTGCCGTTGAGCTTGGCCTTGATCCAGCCCTCGACGCCCGGCTCCACGTGGCACTCGCCGCAGGTGACGTCCCGATGCGGGCCCGCGTCGTACGCCGCGAGCTCGGGCCCCATCTGGTGGCAGCGCCCGCAGAAGCTCGCAGTCTCCGTCCACTGGATGAGCGTGACGCCCGTCCAGACGGCAGCGAACCCGAGAGCGCCGAACACCAGGAGCAGCGCGAAGATGCCCGTCCGCGAGCGCGGAACCCGCAGCCGCGGAAGGCGGCGGCGCCGACGAGCCGGCTCCTCGGCCGCGGGAGTGGTCGCCCGAGCCGTCTCCGGCGGCATGTCGGACGGCATGGCCGGACCGCCGCCTTGGGCGTGCGTTCCGGGCTCGCTCATCGGGTGGACCTCGTCAGCCCTTGACGAGCTGCTGCACCAGCTGCTCCATGTCGCCCGGCGAGAGCCGGCCGATGCGCACGTCGCGAATCAGGCCGTCACGCCCGATGAAGAAGTGGATCGGGATGCCGTAGGTTCGGTAGAGGTCGGCGATCCGGCCGGACGGGTCCGCGACCATCGGGAAGGTGAAGCCGACCCGCTTCGCGTAGTCCTGGACGGCGGCCAGGTCCTCCTGGATGAAGACGCCGAGCACCGCCAGCCCCTGCGGCTTGTACTTCGCGTACGTGGCCTCGAGGTCGGTTGCCTCGGCGCGGCAGTCAGGGCACCAGCTGGCGCCGAAGGTCAGCCAGGTGGGCTGACCCTTGAGCGCGGCAATGGAGACCGCCGAGCCGTCGAGGGCAGTCGCCTGGAAGTCGGGCGGCAGGTTGCCCGCGCGCGGGGGCGAGCCGGCCGCCGCTCCTCCCGGCACGAGGGTCACCCCGTCGTCTGCGGGCTTGTCGACGACCCAGGCCACGACCCCGACGAGTGTCGCCGTCACGGCCAGGACGAGGAGGGTCCGCAGGCGGCCCGCGGCCAGACCGACCGGCCGCGACGCCGGGATCTGGATCACATCCATGGCCGTCTCCGTTCGTCAGCCGGCCCGGCTCAGGCCAGGCCGCTGTAGCTGTGAAGCCCGCCGAAGAAGAGATTGCCGAAGTAGGTGAGGAGCGTGGCGCCGAAGCCGACCAGGAGCAGGAGGGCCGCCTTGTTGCCGCGCCACCCGCGGACCACCCGGGCGTGGAGGTAGGCACCGTAGATGAGCCACGTCACGAGCGATGCGGTCTCCTTCGGGTCCCAGCTCCAGTACGTGCCCCATGCGGTGTCGGCCCAGACGGCGCCGAGGACCACGGTGAGGGTCAGGAAGGGGAAGCCGATGACGATCGCGCGATAGCCGATCTCGTCGAGCACTCCGGGCTTCGGCAGGCCCCAGCGGCCGGTCGCCGGCTGAATCAGGTAGAGGAGCGCCGCGGCGAACGCGATCGTGAACGAGCCGTAGGCGACGATGGCGGTCGCGACGTGAACGGTGAGGAGCATGTTGTTCTGGAGCGCGGGGATCAGCGGCTCGATGCTCGCCGGGACGGTCGCGGCGTAGGCCAGCAGCGCGAGCGCGACGGGGAGGGCCAGGAGGCCCAGGATGCGCTGGTGGTATTTCCGCTCGAACCAGTAGTAGGCGCACAGGATCCCGAAGGCGAAGGCGATCGAGAACTCGTACATGTTGGAGAACGGGCCGTGGCCTGTGGCGATCGTCCGGAAGACCAGGCTCGCCGCGATGGCGAAGACGCTCAGCCCGCCCAGGAGGGTCGCGTAGTGCCCGATGGAGGCGGTCCGGGGCCCCGACGTGAAGCCGATCCCCCCGGTCGTCATCGGGACGCCCGCGGCGGCCATCCGGGCGGCCCGGACACCCGAAAGGGCATAGAGGACATAGCCGGCGAGGGCGAGGAACGTGCTCAGCGTCCCTGCGACGAAGGCGTATTCGGCGAGCTTTCCCATGGTGCGGCGCTCCTCAGCTGCGCGCCGGGCCCGTGACGGCCTGGCGGATGTCCGTGACGAGAGACGTGAACTCGGCGTCGAGGTCGCTGTCCCGGCGGCCGACCGCCGCGACGGAGAGCGAGCTGCCGCCGTCGGGCCGCGGTGCGAGCTGGCCCCAGATCCGGCGATAGGGGACGAAGAGGCGGACCATGAACCCCACGACCAGGAGGAGGCAGCCCAGCCACACGATCGGCGTCCCCGGATCCTTGGCGACATTGAGGCCCGTGTACTTGGTCTCGCGGTCGAACGTGTATGTCAGGCCCTCGATCGTCGTCGGCGTGCCCTGGTCAATCGACTTCTGGACGATCGGGTTGCCGGTGTCGGAGGCGTACAGCTCGATCGCCACCTGGCCGGGCTTGACGCTCGGGTCGTCGGGACCAGTGGTGGCAACCACCCAGACCGCGATGTTCTGGCCCGGGAGGGAGAACGTGCCGACCTTGTTGCCCCCGTTGTTCGAGGTCCAGGCGAGCGGCACGCCCGCGGAGTAGAGCGTCGCGCCCTTCGCGTCCTTCACGGTCACGACCGCGGCCGGCCCGAAGAACGCCTGGTAGAACGAGACGTCGCCGTAGCGCAACGGCTCGTTGACCCGGACCTGCTGCTGGGCCACGGTCCGGCCGTCGCGGGTGAGGACCACGTCGCTCACGTAGTCGGACGGAGCCCCGGTGTCCGGGTAGTACGTGTCCTTGAAGGAGTTGAGCGTGATGGAAAGGCCCGGCTCCGTTGGCACGGCCGACGTGGCGCCCTCCGCGAGCATGAACTGCGAGTCGCGGAAGCCCCACATGGAGCCGACCATCGCCCCAGCCAGGATGACCACGATGCTGAAGTGGCCTGCGATCCCGGCCCACGGCTGCCAGCGGTTGCGGTCGGCGTAGATGCGGACCGTTCCGTCGTCCTGGGCGACCGTCCGGTAGTGGCGGCGCTTGAGGACCTGCTCCGTCGCGGCGAGGACGTCGGCCGGGGCGCGGTGGAAGGTCATCTGCTCGTGCTGCGGCGCATGCTCGAAGAACGTCGGGCCCACGTTCACGTGCGGCTTCGTCATGGTCCGCCACGTGCCCGGGATGCGGTGGAGCGTGCAGGCGATCGTGGAGGCGGCGAGGAGCGCGCCGATGGCCCGCAGCCAGACCGACTGGAAGATCGTGAAGAACTGGAGCTGGTCCAGGACTCCGGTCCATCCGCCGTACTTCGGGCGGACCTCCGCGAGCCAGCCGGCCCGCGCCTGCGGGTCGTCGGCGACGCCTGCGGGCATCTGGATCAGGAGCGTGCCGACGAGCCCAAAGGCCGCGAAGGCGAGGATCAGGAGCAGCCCGAACTTCATCGAGGTGAGCAGACCCCAGAGACGGTCCAGCGCCGAGTCGAGGGCGCCGGTCCGGCCGGTCGCGGCGATGGTCGGCAGCCCGTCGGCAGGCAGCGCGCCGGTCAGGGCCGGCACGGCGGCAGCCCCGGACGGCAGGGTGCCGGCCGCAAGGTTCTGGGTTCTCGTCGTGTGTGCCATTCGTGCGCCTCCGTCAGCCGCCGAGCGGCGCTGTCAACGCCGCGAGACGCGCGAGCAGGTTGGTGACCATGAGAACGCCGAGGCCGATGAGCATCGCCCCGCTCACGAGCGAGACGACGCGGTGGTGGTGTCCAACCCAGCCGAGCCGGCGGGCGACCCACGTCGCGCCCATCGCGACGGCCAGGAACGGCACGGCGAGCCCGGCCGCATAGGCGAGGAGGAGCACGGTGCCCTGGGCCACGCTCCCGGTGGTGGAGGCGAGGCCGATGATCCCGCCGAGGATCGGGCCGATGCAGGGGCTCCAGCCCGCGGCGAAGACGACCCCGAAGAGGAGCGACCGGCCGTAGCCGGGACCGCGCAGGCGCACGCCCGCGCCGGGTCCGCCGCCGAGCGTCAGCGTGCCACCACCGGGCAGGGCGCCGCTCGTCATCGTGCCGGCGCCGGCCATGGCGCGGCTCGCGATCGTGTCGCCGGCACCACTCATGCCGCCGCCCGCCAGGCCGCCGCCCGCCATGGCGCCACCGGCCAGGGCGCCGCCGAAGGCGGGCATCGGGCGGGTGTCGCGCCACAGCGCCCGGAGGTTGATCACGCCCGCGACCTGGAGGCCCAGGACGATGAGGACGGCCCCGCCGATCTGGCGGAGGTACTTCGCGTTGTCCGCCAGGGCGTATCCAATCGCGCCGATCGATGCCCAGAAGGCGACGAAGACGAGCGTGAAGCCGGTCACGAACGCGAGGCCGTGGACGAGGCTCCGCCGGCGGTCCGCCGCTCCCGTGGCGCCAACCATGTACCCGATGTAGGCCGGCACGAGCGGCAGGCAGCACGGCGAGGCGAAGGAGACCACGCCTCCGAGGAATGCGACGAGGAGGCCGATCCCGGCCCCGACGGTCATGGCCTGGCGCTCGATGACGGCGCGGCGCTCGACGCAGGCGCGGTCGATGGCGCGGACGATCCCGCGCTCGCGGCGGGGGAGCCGGCCGGCGCCGCGCTCGCGAGGGCGTCGAGGTGCGCCTTCACGGTCGTGGCGATATCGCTGTCCGGGGCGAGCGCGACGACGCGCGACCACTCGCGCTGGACCCCGACCATGTCGGCCGGCTGGCGGTTCAGGTAGAGGAAGCCCAGGTCGTAGTGCGCCTCGACGTTCTTCTCGTCGAGCGTCAGGACCTGTTTCCACGCTGTCTCGGCCGTGGTGGCGTCACCCAGGTTGAAGGCCGTCGCGCCGAGGGCCAGGAAGCCGCGCACGTTGGTCGGCTCGATCGCCGTGACCTTCGAGTACCAGTCGCCAGCGGTCTTGTAGTCGCCGGTCCTGTAGTACTCGTCGCCGAGCGCCATCAGCGAGTCGGCGTCCTCCGCGTTCGCCTGGATCTTGACCATCAGCGCGGCCACGGCCGCCTGGTCGAGGACCGGCGCGCTCGCGGCGGCGCTCGGTGCCGGGCTTCCGCCCGCGCCGATGACGGACGCGCTCGTGCCGCCCGCGTTGAAGCCCATCACGACCACGATCCCGATGGCGGCCACGGTGGCGCCGACGATGGCCAGGTTCCGGAAGGCAGCCGACCCGATGATTCCCAGGAGCTTGCCCGGGCGGGAGGTGGTCCCGGTTCTGGCAGCGGTCGACGCGGCGCGCTCCGCGGCGGTCCCGACGATCTCCCGGTGCGCGGTCGGATCCACCTCGGCCAGGAGGGCGTCGATCTCGTCGTCGCTGACGATGCGTCGGCCGGTCTCGTCGACGAGCACCGCCGCGGTCGCTGCCGCCGCGGCTGCCGGGGTCGCGTTTGTTGCCGCCGCGGCCGAGGCCGCGAGCACGGCCGTGTCCTTAGCCGCGCCCGCCGCTCGCCCCGTCGCGGCAGAGGGTGCCGCGACGGGGGTCGGCGCGAGGGTTTCCCGGCGAGCCGGAGGTGTCGCCGGCTCGCCGGGCAGGACGGCCGGTCGCGCGCCCGCCCCGACAAGGGCGACGGCACGGGAGAGCGCGGCCGGGTCCGTGAGAAGTGCGTACGCCTCGTCGGCACCGGAGGCCTGGACGCGTGCCCAGGCCCGCAGGCTGCGCGGCGCCGCCGCGAGATACGCGGAGACCGTCTCGTGGGCGGTGCTCACGTCCTCGGGCGTGGCGGACGGGTCGAGCCCGAGGCGTGACAGGAGCTCGCGCTCCAGCTTCTCCGGGCCCCTGGGAGTGGTGCTGCCCGGGCCGCTCATCGCGCGGCTCTGGCCGGACGCGCCCACCCGGCGCGTGCTCGTCTTCCGTGCATCTCGGATTGCCCTCGTTGATCGGCCGGGTCCATACCCGGTCCGTGACACCTGCACCGAAGTGTCGGCTCCGCGAGGTCGTGATCCCATCCGCCGGGCGGCACAAATGCGCCGGCGGACGAATGCTCAAGAGATACGGAAGGTCGGGGGGGGCTCTACCGATCGGTAGAGGGGGAAAGGCGACGGGCCATTCGCCGGGCGCCGTTGGGCTCAGTACGACTCGTCTTCGTGATTCTTGCCATGGCACGTCAGCGTGCACGTGCCCGTCTGCGTGCCGGCGCGAGTCCAGTCCACGGAGCCGATGTTCCCGGTCACGTTCGGCGCGAAGTTCACGAGACCAGCGTTGGTGCCGCTCTGCGATGGCGAAGGGCTCGTCCGGAAGTCACCCGCAAACGAGTTCGAGTGGATCCGGAAGTGGCATTCCGCGCAGATCGCGTCGCCGCGGCCCGCCTCGGGCGTGTCGATGGTCCCGTCGACAAGGCCCCGGTTTCGAATGCCGATCACGTGCAGCCCGTGGTACCGGAAGTTGGTGTCGGTCCTGGTCTTGCCGCTGGCGTCCGTGAACGGCGCTTCCGCATGGCACATGTAGCACAGGGCGAAATCGGCTGACCGATAGGGTTCCGTGAAGGGCTTCAGGTCGCGATCGCGGTAGTTCTGCATGAGATCGCCGCGGTACTGGTTGGCGTGAGGCGCCAGGTCAGAGCCGGGCGCCGGCGGCGACGTGGTGTTGAACTTGCGGGAGTCTCCATGGCAGTTGGCGCAGCGGATCGTGCTGCCGGTCGTGAACGACCAGAGCTTGTAGGGCGATGTTCCGGCGAGACTGTTGGCCATCGCGGCGGTCGCATTCTTGCCCGGCGCCTCGATCGGGTGGAAGGATCCGTTGGCAGGATTGAGCTCGATACCCTTGTCCTCGGCCCACCACGAGGGGTGCTGTGGATCCTTCGCCGGCAGCACGGTCGAGCCGGAATGGCACTTCAGGCAGAGCTGATACTCGAGCGTCGTCTTGCCGGTCGACCCATCGAGGAAGGCATAGCCGGGCGCGCTGTTCGCGGCGCCATTCGTGACCGACACGCCGGTGACGCCCGTGAGCTCGCCAGGGGCCGTCCAGCCCTGGGTGGTCTGGATGCTTGGCGCGCCCGAGGCGGCGTGGGGATCGTGGCAATCCGCACACTCGTTATGGCGGTTGCTGACACCCCCGAACTCGACGTCGGTGGCAAGCGTGTGGCCGCTGCCGCCGGCCAGGGCGTCGTGGCGGTAGTAGGAGCCCGTCGCCGGGGAATTCTGCGGGACGAGCGGGTCCGTGTACTGGGACTGGACCTTGCTCGTGGCCCCCGAACCCAGGGTGTCGTGACACCGGAAGCACAGGGAGGATTGAGGCAGGCTGCTCACCACGAGAGACGCGGTGCCCTGCGCCGTGTGCGTGCTATGGCAGAACGCGCACTGATCCGCCGCCATGCCATAGGGTCCATGGATGTCGAGCGCCATCCCCCCCGGTGCCGCCGGGGCGACGAGGACATACCTGGTGCTCCCGACGGCACTGGCCGTGGCGGCCGCTGCCGGGAGCCCGAATAGGGAGCCCGGCTGGACCAGGCGGTACCTGAGGTCGGGGCTGGTATCCGGCGCCAGGCCTATCGGGAGACCCCCCGCCGGGCCGACCGGCTGGAGGCCCGGCGCGGTCGACTGGGTCGAGCCCGGCTGGGCCAGGCGGTACGCGAGCGCTGGATCAAGGTTCGGCGCCGGCCCGACGGAGACCCCGGGGTTCTGGACGGGCGATTCGAGGAGGGGCGGCTCAGCCCCCATGTGCAAGGTGGCAGCGACCGCACCGATGAGAGCCGTGCCCGCGTCGGTGATCCGGAATTCGTACGATTCCAGGTACTGGGCGTCAGTCGTCGGCCGGATCGTGAACTCGACCTCCGTGTAGGACATGGCTGGAAGGGTCAGCGGGCCGGCCGGGTTCGGGCCCATGGAATGGCGGCCGACCGTGCGGACCTGAGACGCGTCGCTGGTGTCGCGGCTTCGAATCGTGCCGACGCTGATCGTGTCGGCGTCCGGTCCGAGTCTTGACCCACCGCCCGGCACGCCGCTGCTTACCCACTCGGGACCCACGTAGAAGCCCATCCCAATCACGCTCTCGCCGCTCGGCACAGCGACGAAGGCTGTGCCGCACTTCGGGCGATACTCGAGCCGAGGCGAGATCGTCACGGGGCGATCGCCCTCGTTCCGCACCTGGAACCGAATCCGAACCATGCTGAAGCGCCGGACGTTCGCGAGGGGTTCGTCCTCGGGCATGTAGGTCGGCGTGAGGCTGAGGTCCGCTACTTCGCCGACGGTCGAATGCTCGATCTCCACGAGCGGTGCGACGAAGATGGTGGCCGAGGGGCCGATCGCGAGGGCGCCCGCCACCTCCAGGCTGGAGGCGAAGGTCGCCGCGAAGTCGAGGCCGCCGTCGACCGGCGACGAGGTCGGAGCCCGGAGCACCACCGACCGGTCCACGGAGATGTCCGCGCCGACGGGATCGAGATCCCAAACGATCCTTTCGAGATTGCCGTCGTACGTCCCACCGCCGGCATCGACGATCGACCAACCCGCCGGGATGACGACGTTCAGGCTGCTGGCCGGCTGATCCTCGGCGGTCGTGAATCCGACGGTAACCCGGAGCTGTGTGCCGGGATCGATCCGGTGGCGGCCCTCGGCCGGCGCATCGGTGGTCAGGTGGAGCCGGACCGTGGCCGCCGGGTTCGGGGCGGGTGCGACGAAGATGGTGGCCGAGGGGCCGATCGCGAGGGCGCCCGCCACCTCCAGGCTGGAGGCGAAGGTCGCCGCGAAGTCGAGGCCGCCGTCGACCGGCGACGAGGTCGGAGCCCGGAGCACCACCGACCGGTCCACGGAGATGTCCGCGCCGACGGGATCGAGATCCCAAACGATCCTTTCGAGATTGCCGTCGTACGTCCCACCGCCGGCATCGACGATCGACCAACCCGCCGGGATGACGACGTTCAGGCTGCTGGCCGGCTGATCCTCGGCGGTCGTGAATCCGACGGTAACCCGGAGCTGTGTGCCGGGATCGATCCGGTGGCGGCCCTCGGCCGGCGCATCGGTGGTCAGGTGGAGCCGGACCGTGGCCGCCGGGTTCGGGGCGGGCGAGGGGCTCGCGATCGGATCAGGCGAGGGGCTCGCGATCGGATCAGGCGAGGGGCTCGCGATCGGATCAGGCGAGGGGCTCGCGATCGGATCGGGCGAGGGGCTCGCGATCGGATCAGGCGAGGGGCTCGCGATCGGATCAGGCGAGGGGCTCGCGATCGGATCAGGCGAGGGGCTCGCGATCGGATCAGGCGAGGGGCTCGCGATCGGATCGGGCGAGGCGGAGGCATCCGGCGTGAGCGCAAGCACCGACGCGGCGTTGTTCGGAACGTACGCGAGCAGGAGCGTCCCAAGGAGCATCGCTGCCGCGGAGAGTGTCCTGGCGCGATGACCCACCGAGCGGTGCGTCTGCCTCATGAGCGGGTTCCGACCGCTGGTTCGCCGGGGACGTCTGTTTCGGTCAGCCAGGCGACGCCCAGAGGCGGAACGACCAACGAGATCCCCAGCCGCGCGAGGCGCGCGGGAGATCGAGGATTCTCGCACCGCTGGCTGGTTGATCGCATCTCGAAGCTCAATTCCTGGAGGTCTGGCCCGATCGGGGCCGCCGTGGTGGACGACCCCGATCGGTGGCCTTCAAGGATTACGGGAAGTTGACCGGCGCAGTCCCCTGCGGTAGCGGGGTTGTGCCCGTGTTGGCGCTGCCCTTCGTCGGGTCGTGACACAGCTCGCAGATCCCGCGGTTGTCAACCTTGAGGAGGCGGCTGTCGCCGACGGCCGTCGAGCCATCGGGATACGGAACGTTGGCCGAGTACTGGGTCGTGCTCGAGCCGGTGTTCATGACGGCGTTCGAGCCATGCGCGACGTGGCAGGTCGTGCAGGTTCGGTTCTTGGCGGTCGTGTGGCGATACATGTAGATCGCATCGCCTGAAGCCACGCTCCGCGAGCCCGAGGGCGCCAGGTAGCGGGTGTGGCATTGCGAGCACCAGTTCGTCATCTGGACGTTGAACCCAAGTGGGTCCGCGCTGTTCCAGGCGGCGCTGCCGCTGGCGGACGTGTTCGGCCTCGCGTTAGGAGCGTCGTAGGAGGTTGTGCCGGTGGCGTTGTACGGGACGTTCTTGTGCAGATAGTCGCCGGACGCGGCCGCGTAGTCCCCGGCGATCCCGTTGAAGGTTCCCGCGGTCCGAGCTGCGAGCACCTGGTCTGCGTAGAGCAGGTACGTCGATTCGGTTCCGGGGGTGCCGTTCACCTGGATCACGGTGTAGTTGCGGGTCTTGGCCGGGTCGAACGTGGCATCAGTCACGTTCACGGCGGCCGCCGCCAGGGTCGTCCCCGTCGTGGCGTCACCGTTGGCGTCCGGGATCCCCTGTAGGATCCGGTAGTTTCCATTCCCATGCGGATTGTGGCAGGCCGTGCACTCCATCTCGGAGGCGAGATCGCCGCCGGCGCCGGTGCTTCCATCGCCATTCCCGAGGGCACCGCTGCCCCAGACGATGTTCTTCGAGGTGAGCCCGTTCCCACCGGTCCCGGCGATCGCGATGTGGGCTGAGGTCACCTTGGCTCCCGCGGCCGAAGTGTTCGCCACGGGGACCTTTGCGTTCGAGACGCCGCCGGTGTTGCTGACGAGTCGATAGGCGGCACCCGAGCCGATGTAGGCCGTGATGAAGCCGCCGCCGCGGAGGGCTCCGACGACGGTGCTCTTGTCGCGGGCGACCCCGCTCAGGTTGTACTGGACACCGCTGTCGACGTCGGTTGCCGCGCCGGTCCCGGAAGCCCCATGGCAGGAGCGGCAGTATTCCGTGACGGTCGCCTCGCTCGAGACGAGGAGGTAGCCCGTCGGGCTCTTCGACGTGTGGAGGCGATGGCACGCGGCGCAGCCATCGGCCGTGATCCCGCCGGTGGATCCGTTGTTGAACTTCATGACGTGCGGCCCACCGTCGGCGGCGGCAGGCAATGCGGCGAGGATCAGCCAGACGGCGCCGCCCACGAACAAGAGCGCCAGTCGTCTCACTGTCTCACCTCCTTTCGCTAGTGCTACGGAACTCCAGTAGTCGCCCGCCCTGCGGGTGTCGGCGTGGGCCGATGGCCAACCTTCCTTTCCTTCAATGACTGGATTCACAGCCCATCAGCGCAGGTCCGGACCTGCTCAGTAGGTCCAAACCTGGATCCGGTTGTTGCGCCAATCGGCCACGTAGACACGTGAGCGGCCGTCCACGGCGACGGCGTTGGGCAGCTTGAAGCCGCCATCCCCCGAGCCCCCCTCGCCGAACGCGCCGATGTTCTGGGGGCGGGCGTCGCCTGCCGCGAGCACGTGGTAGACCTGCACGCCCTGGAGAGAGAGGTCGGCGACGAAGACGCGGCCCGAATCGTCGATCGCCGTTCCGCGTGGCAGCCCGAGGTTCCCGGCTCCCGCGCCGCGCCCGATGACGCCAAGCTGGCTGCCATCTCGGCCGAACACGACGAGCCGTCCGTTGTTGCTGTCCGCCACGTAGACGTTGCCGCTCGCGTCGACAGCCACGCTATTCGGGAAGCTGAACTCGTTCGCGCTCCCGAAGGTCTGGATGAACCTGCCGTCGGGCGCGAACTCATGGACAGCCTGGAACGGTGCCCCGACGCTCGTGACGAAGAGGTCCCCCTTCGTGTCGAACGCCAGGCCGAGCGGTGCCCAACCCGTGAGGTCGGGCCCGGGGTCGAAGGCTCGCAGGTAGGTTCCGTCGGCCGAGTAGATGTAGATGGTCGCTGCGGGCCGGTCGCTCACATAGACATCGCCGTTCGTCGGGTTGACCGCAACGTAGACGGGAACGTGGGTGCCGCCCGCAGTTGTCGGTGCCCTGAGCGAGCCGACCACGCTGCCGGATCCGTCGAACACGACGACCTGTGGGTCGCCTTCGGTCTGCGTGGCGTAGATCCGGCTTCCGTCGGCGTTCACGGCCACGCCTGTCGGGGCGACCACGTCGTAGATGCTGTACGAGTAGTGCGGCACCGCCTCGATGGTGATCCCTGGCAATGGGAGCTCGGCGATCGGCTTCCGGTTGAGGAGGTACCAGCCTCCGATCGTCAGTAGAGCGACAGTTGCGGCCAGAAGAAGGAAGAGGAGCACGATCCGTCGGCGCCGGGCGCGCTCGGGCGACGCCTCGCCCCCGGGAGCGACGTCGCCGTGGGGCGCGCCGTCGTCTTCGGGAGCATCTGCGTCGGCGGGGATCGAGGGTCCCAGCACGGAGCCGTCGATCGATGTCATTCCCTGTGCCGTGACTTCACTGGTCATGTCAGCCACCGCTCGTCGTGCCGGAGGAGGGCGACGCGGCCGGGCTGCCGGATGGCACGCCACCCACCCGGGCCAGGCCCGTGTTCGCGGCGAAGTTCTGCGGATCCTGTGTCAGCACTCGGCTGTAGGCGTCGACCGCGGCGGCCGCGTCGTTCTGGACCTCGGCGACGAGCCCGAGGCCGATGAGCGCGTCGACCGCGTAGGTTCCCGACGTCAGGGGTCCGAGCTTCGCCCGGGCGTCGTCGGGACGCTTCTCGCACAGGGCAACCATCCCGCCCGCGTACTGGGCACCGGCGAGGTCACCCAGCGACGTGTAGGCCGTCTCCATCTGCGCGTACGGTTCGCACCAGTCGACCGGAACGAGCGCGGTCGCCTGGCGGAGCGCGGCCACGGCACGCTTCGGTTCACCTGCCTGCATGAGCGCCGTGCCGAGGAGATTGAGGGCGTCCGCGTCGGTCCTCTTGATCAAGATCGCCTTGGAGAGCGAGATGACCGCATCCTTGGGCTGGCCCTTCTTCACCTGGATGACGCCCAGGCTGAAGTAGGCGGACTCGAGTTGGGGGTCCACGTTCGCCATCTCCCCGCCCACCGCCGCATCGATGACCTTCGTGAAGTCCGCCGCGGCGGCATCGAGCTTGCTGAGGGCGATCTCGGCGCTGCCCCGGCCGAGGAGGGCCGCGTTGGAATCGGGTGCGGCCTTCAGGATCTCGTCGTACTGGGAAACGGAGTCAGCGAACCGACCTTTCTTCATGTACGCGGCCGCGAGGGTGAGCCGGGCATTCAGGAGGTTCGGGTTTCCGGTCAGCGCCTCCTCCGCGACCTGGATGTCACGGTCGACGATTCCCGGACCCGGGGTGCGGTACTGGTCCAGGACGTAGAGGACTCCGACCAGCGGGATCCCGATCACCAGGATCATCGTCAGGCTGACGATCAAACGGTTGAGTGACCTGTTGGGCAGGGACGTGACCCGGAGCATGTTGTGCACCTGCTGCTGCAACCTGAACGCGAGGCGTTGCGGCCGAGGGCGCACCCGCAGGCACACCCCACCGGGTTCAATGGTGGTTGGCGGGCGTGCGGGTTCCAATCCGCCGGGGGGTAGAACATCGATACAGCCGGGCGGTCGTGTCGGCCCGGGGGGCATGTATCGCCCGGACGATGTATCCGCCGCCGCGCCGCGCCGGGCCGCCGCCAGCGCCCGCGTCAGGCGGCGGGGCGGGGCGTCGAGAAGTCCGCGGGGACCTCGAGCTCGATCGGGCCGTCCGTCTCCCGGACGCCGAACCGGTCGAGCGGTCGCGGGGGCGGGCCCGAGATCACCGAGCCGTCGATGCGAAAGAAGCCCTTGTGGCAGAGGCAGGCGAACGAGGCCTGGTCGGTCCAGTCGTAGGCGCACCGCGCATGCGTGCAGCGGGGGTCGAACGCGACGAGATCGCCGGCGCTCCGGCGAACGAGCCATGCCGATCCTGCGACAGTGGCGCCGCCGACGGTCCCGGCGAAGCGGACGGGGACTGGCTGATCAGGGATCAGCCCGGACGGGTCGACGTCCGCGCGCACCCATCCGCCGGGCGCGGAGACGGCCGCCGATCCGCACGCATCGAGCAGGACGATGCCGGCGACGGTCGACCCGATGACGGCGAGTGCCCGGCGCCGGCTGATCGGGGCGGCCAGCGGAAGACCGCGGGGGACCGTCTCGGGCGGGGCCGCGTCAAGCCCGGCGGCGTCGCGCGGAGCCCTGTCGTCCATGGCCGGGATCGTACGCCTGCGCGTCAGGGGGTCGGAACCGCCGCCTACGCGAATACGATGCGGGCTGCGAGGGTGCCGTCCACGGTCGACGGCCCATCTCTCTTGCCGTCCCACTCCCGGGACCGTGCTCCCGTATCAGTGCCAGTGTTAGCGAACACAACGGCCGCATTCCCAGTGCCCGGAGCTACCCCGAGACGACGCGTCTCCTGGTCCTCGGCGCGGCGATCTCCCTCGACTCGAGCGTGAACCCATCTGCGCAGGTCCCGGGAGCAGCGCCGGAGCCCGTCCCCTGGCTCGAACCGCCCGGAGCCGAACCGGAATCGTATCGGCGAATGATGGGAGTGATACGGCGGCGGCCCGGGTCCCGACCGGTCGCGCAGTGAAGCCGCGCCGCGCCGGGTTGAAGGCTCGCGCCGCGCCGACGGCCCGCGCCGTGCTGAAGGCCCGCGTAACGCCGCGCCGACGGCGCCGGGCGGAAGCCGCTCGTCCGTCGGCTTCACTTGCCTCGGCAGGGTCCCGGCGATCCTCAGCCGACCACGGGGAGGGGAGCAACCAGGCGACGGTCGCCCAGACAGGCGCCGACGATCCGGTCGATCAGGGACTCGGGGTCCGTCGAGATCTCCTCGCGGCGGATCGACCACGCCTGCGACGTGCTCATGCTCACGTCGACGATCGCCCGGCAGCGGCTGCCTCGAAGGACGTCGAGGAGCCCGACCGGTCCGCCTTCCTCCAGCACCACGACGTCGGGATCGGCTGCGATCGCCCGCTCCATCGCGTCCGGGTCGCACATCGAGATCCGTTCCACGTGGAGGTCGGGAACGGAGGCCATGAGTGCGCTGAGCCCTTCGCCGAGGAGCGGATGGTCGTAGAGGACGAGAACGCGGACTGGGTCCGCCATGGCCCGGGCTCCTGCGATGGGCGATCCCCCACTGGTCTCGCTCGGCCGCGATCGTACGAAGGGCAACGACGAGCTGCCATCCGCCCGAGGGCACAATTCAGGGGCCATCCGGTCTACCGAACGGCACCGAACGGCACACGATCGACAGGGGTGCGTCCCTCCGGCCCGCCCTGTCTGCCGGCCCACCCTCCCGGACCTGCCCGCCGGCGCCGGGCGGCCTCAGGTTCGGTGGGGATTCGACGGCCGCGGCGCGGACAGGCCCTGGGCGACCGTGAACGCGGCCGCCTGCGTCCGGTTGGACAGGTGAAGCTTCTCGAGCGTGTTGTGGACGTGGTTCTTGACCGTGCCCTCGGTGATCGTCAGCTGGTTGGCGATCTCCTTGTTCGAGAGGCCGGCCGACACCAGCTGGAGGATCTCGGTCTCGCGCCTGGTGAGCGCCGTCTCGCCTTCCCCCGGGGTGGTCGAGGCATGTGCGCGCGGCGGCCCCTCGCGCAGCGCGTCGAGCAGCTTGTGGGCGATCGCGGGTGCGATCGGCGCCTCGCCGCGCATCACGCCGCGGAGGTCGTCGAACAGGACCTCCGGCCGGATGTTCTTCAGCAGGTAGCCGTTCGCCCCTGCCCGGATCGCGTCGAAGAGGTCGTCATCCTCCTCGGAGATCGTGAGCATGACGATCTTCGTGGGGTAGCCCGCCCCGCGGATCGCGCGGACGCCGTCCACGCCGCTCGCAACGGGCATGTTGACGTCCATCACGACGACGTCCGGCTCGAGTGTCCGCACGCGTTCGAGCGCCTCCATCCCGGTGTCGGCCTCGCCGACGACGGTCATGTCGACCTGGGCGTTGAGGAGTCCGGCGAGCGCCTTGCGAAAGAGCGGCTGGTCGTCAACCACCAGCACGCGCAGCGTCGGGGGCGTGTGCGGCACGCATCTCCTCCTGTTGGAGCCGGACGACGACACGGGTCCCCGTGCCCGGCGCAGTGTGCACCTCGAGCGTACCGCCGATCTGCTCCACTCGCTCGCGCATCGCCGTCATGCCGAAGCCGTGGTCGAGGGCATCTTCGACCCGCGCCGGGTCGAAGCCGGACCCGTCGTCCGTGACCTCGAGCGTCATGACGCCGCCGTCCTCGCCCAGCCTGACGGCTGCGTGGTAGGCGCCGGCGTGCTTCCGGACGTTCGTGAGCGCCTCCTGCACGACGCGCAGGAGCTGGACCTC
This sequence comes from uncultured Chloroflexia bacterium, assembly GCA_963734535.1. GTDB lineage: Bacteria > Chloroflexota > Limnocylindria > Limnocylindrales > CSP1-4 > CTSoil-043. The sequence goes on from CAVTHS010000011.1 coordinate 57,211, forward strand.
GCTGCGTGGCGTGAGCGCCCGACTCGCTGCACCATCGCAGCTGAGCGTCGTCTTGATCCCGGTCTGGCGGGAGAACTTGCCGAGGTATTCGCCCAGGGCACCCTCCAGCCCCTCGGTCGATGCGGTCGAGTTGCTGAGCCCCAGGATCGCTTCGCGCACATCCTTGTAGCCCTCGTCCGCGATATCCGCCAGCCCGGCGAGCTCGGTGGCGGCGTTGTTGCCGGCCACGAGGCGTATCTTCGGAACCAGGCCGCGGAGTCCGAGGTGGAGCACGCCGAGCACCTGGGCGATGGTGTCGTGCAGCTCGCGGGCGATCCTGTCCCGTTCGGCGACGATCGTGTACTGGTGCTCGGCGTCTCGGAGGCGGGCGGTCCGCACCCCGATGGCGGCCATGTAGGCGAGCGCGCCCAGGAGGTTTCGCTCCCGGTTCGCGAACGGGACCCCGTTCGTGCGCATCACGCAAAGCTCGCCGAGGAAGCCATCGGCGCCCCGCATCGGCTGCGCAAGGACGATCGCTCGCGGCCCCCCGTGCTGGATCGGGCATGCCGAATTGTGCCGATGCTCCTCGTGGGTATCGGCGCTGTGGGCCAGCAGGCAGGTCGATCCGTCGTCGGCGAGCGCCAGGCGATCCGTCCAGTCGTACGTCCGGCCGTCGTCGCGGGGGTTGGCCAGGCAGGCAACCGCCCGCTCCGCGCCGAGCAGCTCACGGGCGTGGCTCGTGATCGTGTCGAGGACCTCGCGCAGCTCGGCGCTCCCGGTGAGCTGGAGGGCGACCGAATGGAGAGCCTCGCGCTCGTGCTCCTCGCGGCGGAGGTCGGCCAGCGTCGTCGTCAGGGTCGCCGCCGTGCCGATCGCGCCGGCAAGGTCCACCAGTGCCGCCATCGAGATGGCCGGATCGCCCGACGGGTGGAAGACCAGGCGCATCGTCCCGACCGTGGCGCTGCTGCCAGCCAGCGGGAGATCCAAGACCGTCGCGTCGACCCCGGGGAGCTGCGCCTGGGCGGGACGCGCCGTCACGGCCGGCGTCTCGTCCAGGATGGCGTGGGCCCACAGCATGCCCGTGCTATCGCCGAGGTCGCCCGGCCGTCGAGCCGCCAGCGGCTGGCCGCCCGGCCCGTTGACGCTGATCTGGCCGGCGAGCGCGCCCGTGTGCACGAGCACGCGATCGAGCGCGGCAGCGAGCATCGCCGGGAGCTCCTGGTCGCCTTGCAGGGCCGAGGCAACGGCATGGGTGGCGGCAAGGTCCCGGTTCGTCTCGACGAGCTGACGCTGGGCGCGATCGAGGAGCGCGAAGATGCCGAGGGCGAAGAGCACCGCCCCGCCGCTCATCACCAGGGCCGCGAAGAGGTGGGCGGAGTCGGCCGGGACGCGGGGATCGATCACGAGGTAACGAGCCAGCTCGAAGCCCCAGATGAGGCCGATCGGAAGCAGGACGCCAACCCACTTCGCACGCACCAGCAGCCGAACGTCGCGCTCCGGATTCACCTGCCAACCCTACCCCCCCGAGGGGTGCCGAATGGCAGGGCCGATCGGCCCCATGCGTGTGTGCGCATCGGTCCATATACGCACGTGAGGTTGCGCGCACGCCGCGCGAGCGTGCCGCGGTGCGAATCCCCGGCCCAGCGGGGTCCCCGGATGGCGTGCGTTCCGCCAGCCCGCCATTCTCCGTACACTGCGGCGGTGGTGTTCGAATCGAGCTACCGGACCATTCCCATGACGCTCTACACCGAGCAGTTCGTCGTGCGGGGGACGATCCAGACCCGCCAGCATCGCGTGACGGACATCCTCAACGACGCGGACCAGCGGTTTCTCGTCCTCGAGGACGTGTCGATGGAGGAGCTCGGTTCCAGGGAGCTGCCGACGCGCGCCGACTATGCCCAGGTGAACCTCGCCTCGATCCTGTTCGCGGTCTCGCTCCAGGCCATCGAGCCGACGCGCGAGCTTCGAACGCCGAAGATCACCGAGCGAGCCCTCGTCTCCATCCCGCCCTTCCGGGTCATCGGGAACGTCCACCTGCTCCTGGAACGAAGCCTCCGCGACTCTCTCGCGGAGCTGCAGGCCCAGTTCGTGCCGGTGACCGACGCGGTCTTCTGGTCCGAACGCCTGGGCGAGGCGCGCCGGAGCGCGGCGATGGTGGCGGTCAACCAGGCCCGCGCGGAGATCCTGGCTCCTTTCCGGGAGGTCAATCCGTCGGCGGACCCGGCCGGCACCGCGCCCTCGGGGTCACCGACCCGCCTGCCAGGCGTTCGGGAGGATCGCGATCCGAGGCCGCCCGGCTCGTTCTAGCGGTCGACCGGGAGGTCCAGGCGGCCGCCCCAGTCGGCCCAGCCGCCGTCGTAGACCGCCACGTCGTCGTGGCCCATGAGCGCCAGCACGAACGCGAGCTTCGCGGCCCCGATGCCCGATGCGTCGTAGCAGACGACGCGCCGCCCGGACGTCACGCCGGCTCGATCGATGAGGGCGCGAAGGCTGCCGCCGTCGACGAACCGTCCCGAGCCCGGCTCCGTGGTCAGTGCGACCGGCAGGTTGACGGCGCCCGGGACGTGACCGAGCCGTCGGCCGTTCCCCTCGAAGCCGCGGTACTCGGCGGGCGCCCGCGCGTCGAGGATGACGGCCCCGGCCGACCCGACGAGGGAGCGAAGGTCGCTCGTCGTCAGCCGCGTCCGCAGCTGGGCTCGCGGGGTGAATGCAGCGGGCACCGGCTCGTTGGCGGCGTGGCTGATCGGGCGACCCGAGTCGACCCAGGCCCCGTACCCGCCGTCGAGGACGCGGACGGATTCGATGCCGTAGGCGCGCAGGCTCCACCACGTCCGGGCCGCGTACAGGCTGGCCGTGTCGTCGTACACCACGACGGTGCTCCCGTTCGAGATCCCGGCCCCGGCGACGGCGGCCGTGACCTGGTCGGGGGGCGCGAGGAGGAGCAGCGTGTCGGCGTCCTCGGGATCCACGAACGCCGACGCGCCAGTCGACGTAGGTCGCGTTCGGGACGTGGCCGGCAGCGAAGGCGAGCCGCCCGGTCCCGTCGGGACGCCACCGGACGTCGAGAATCCGGACCTCGGGCCGGCCGAGGTTCTCGGCCAGCCAGTCGGGGGACGCGAGGAGCTCGGGTCGAGCGTGGGCGCCTGGCATCGCCGCCTATCATACGGACCCCATGACGCATCCGATCGAGGCGCCGGCCGGCGCCGACCCCGACCGCGAGAAGGTCGCCGCGCTCCGGGCATCGCTCCCCGCGACGCGCGCCGGGATCTACCTCGACACCGGAACCAGCGGGCCGATCCCCGCCGAGAGCGCCGCTGCGATGCGTCCAGGCCGAGGAGCGGGAGCTCGCGCTCGGCCGCGCGACCCGCGACGCGGACGAGGAGCTGGCGGACCGGATGGCGGAGGCGCGCGGGGCGCTCGCGGCAGTCCTCGGGACCGACATCGACCGCGTGGCCCTGACCCACTCCACGACGGAAGGGATCGGGCTGGCGGTCGGGACGCATCGACTGGCGTCCGGGAGATCGCGCGCTGACCACGAGCCAGGAGCATCCCGGGCTGCTGCGGCCAGCTGGCGGCCGCGCGGGACCGGCACGGGGTCGAGGTGCGCGTCGCCGAGATCGGCGACGGCGGTGACGATGACCGAACGCTCGCCGCGCTCGAGCGCGAGCTCGTCGGCGGGACGCGTGCGGCTCGTCGCGCTCTCCCACGTGCTGTGGACGACCGGGGCGGTCCTTCCCGTCGCCGAGATCGTGCGGCGCGCCCATGCGCACGGCGCCGCCGTCGTGCTCGACGGCGCCCAGGCGGGCGGCGCGATCCCGGTCCACGTGGACGACCTCGGTGCCGAGTTCTACGCGGTCCCCGGCCAGAAGTGGCTGCTCGGCCCGGCGGGCACGGGCGCGCTCGTCGTTCGTCGGGACGTCGCGGCCGCGGCCGTGCCGCTGGCGCGCGGCGACTTCAGCTCGGCCACGCCCGATGGCGTCGGCGGCGACGACCTCTGGCCGGACGCCCGCCGTTTCGAGGTGGCCGGCTACCATGGCCCATCGCTCGTCGGCCTCGCCCGAAGCGCCGGGTGGCTCGCGATGTACGTCGGCCTGCCCTGGGCGCACGCGCGGGCCGGCCGCCTCGCTCACGCGGCCGCGATCCGCCTCCAGGGCACGCCGGGCGTGAGGCTCGTCACCCCGCCGGAGCGGATGGCGACCCTCGTCACGTTCCGGCTCCCCGGCTGGCCGGCGGAGCGCGTCGCAGAGGAGCTGGCACGCCGCGTCTTCGCGAGCGTGCGCGCCATCCCCGTCCTTGACGCCGTCCGTCTCTCGGTCGGCTTCTTCACCACCGAGGAGGAGCTCGGCCGCGTCATGGACCTCGTCGCCGAGATCGCGCGCCACACGCCCGCGACCCTGCCGACGCGTCCCGCGATCGAGTTCCTCGGGCAGTCGTCCGCGTGACGGAGCCGGATCCCCGCCCGGTCCCGCAGCGATCCTGGCTCGAGGTTCGCTGGCGCCAGGCCCGAAACGCGCCGCCGCCAGTCTTCCGCGCCGTCCTCAGCAGCGTCACGGTCGCGGTCGTGCTGGGCGGGCTCTACCTTGCCTACGACCTGGCGCTGGCGGACGGGGCTCGGCTGCCGGGCGGGGACCTGCGGACCCTCGCCGGGATCGTCTTCGTGGTCGCGGTCACGGGCCTGGGTGCGTGGATCACGTATCTCGTGGTGCCGCAGCCGGGTCGGCCCGGCGTTCGAAGCCGCGTGGAGCGCGGCGCTCGGGCTCTTCGCGGCCCTGCCGATCGCCTACCTGGCGCTCGTGATCCTGTTCCAGGTCGTGAAGCCGCTCCTGGTCCGGTAGCCGTCGGAGCAGCCGGGCCGCCGGGATCGGTGCATCGCCGCACCGTCGATGCGCACGGCGCACGAGATTGGTACTGGTACGATCGGCCGTGCTGCGGTACCCTCGTCCGGCATTCATCCGCGGTGCGCGGCAGTATCGTCGCTCCCGTCAACCCAGCACGATCGGAACTCCACGTGGCTGTCCAGCCGGACCCATACTTCGCGCTTCCCAGCCTGTACGGCGCCCCGGCGTATTCGCGCCCGCCGCGCCCGCCCGTCGAGGTCGCGCGGCCACTCGACCCGGACGACCTCCCGATCTCGAGTCGAACAGACCGAGGAGGAGCGCCGGCTCGCCGATGCGCTCCTGGCGTCGAGCGGTCCGTGCCGGTCGGCACGGGTGTCGGGCGCGAGCTCCCCGGCGGCGGCGACCCCGGCTACCAGGCCGCCGGGCGCGGCCGTGCGCTCGCGGTGCGTCCGAGCTGCTCCCGCGCCGCCTGAGCCTCCGCGTGCTCACCGATCGCGTCCGCCCCCGCGGCTGAGACGCGATCCGGCTCGGCCGGATCGGCCCGCTCCGCGCGCCCATCTGTTCGACATGCCGACTCACCCGACGTCATCATCTGCAGGGATGAGCACGCCAACGATCCGGATCGGACAGGCCGCCGAGCTGCTCGGCGTCGGCGTCGAGACGCTGCGACGCTGGGAGCTCGAGGGCCGGCTCGCCACGACCCGAACCGACGGCGGACAGCGGCGGGTGGCGATCGCTGAGGTGACCCGGCTCCTCGCGGAGCGGCGCCGGAGCACGCAGGACCGGCCGATCGTCGCCCAGTCGGCACGCAATCGATTCGCGGGAATCGTGACCCGGATCGAACGCGATCGGCGTGGCGGCCGTCGTCGAGGTGATCGCCGGCCCGCACCGGCTGGTCAGCCTGATGACCGCGGAGGCGGTCGAGGAGCTCGGGCTGAAGGCCGGGCGACGAGGTCGTGTGCGTCGTGAAGGCGACGAACGTGATCGTCGAGGTCCATTCGTCGCGAGAGTCGCGCGCGTGAGATCCCGCCTCCCCACGCTCGTCGGCGTCGTCGCCCTCCTCCTGGGCGCCTGCGCGGGAAGCCCGTCGCCTGCGTCCGGGCAGCCTGCCGCGGGCGTCGCCGCATCGGGTGCCCCACGCGTCGAGGTCACGATCTACGGCGCGGCGTCGCTGCAGGGCGTGCTTGCCACGGTCAAGTCCGTCTACGAGGCGGCCGTTCCCGGCACCGGCCTGACCATCTCGACGGACTCGTCGGCCGCCCTCGAGACGAAGATCGAGCAGGGCGCCCCGGCGGATGTCTTCCTCTCCGCGGACACGACGAACCCGCAGAAGCTCGTCGACGCGGGTCTCGCCGACGGGGAGGCGGTCGTGTTCGCGACCAACAGGCTGGTTGTCATCGTGCCGACGAGCAACCCCGCCGCGATCACATCGCCGGCCGACCTCGCGAGGCCCGGAATCAAGGTGATCGCCGCCGGCGACAGCGTGCCGATCGCGAAGTACGCGGCGCAGCTGGTCGCGAACCTCGCCAGGGAGCAGGGCTATCCGGCCGGCTTCGTCGCCAGCTACACCACGAACATCGTGTCCAAGGAAGACAATGCGAAGGCGGAGGTCGCCAAGGTCGAGCTCGGCGAGGGCGACGCCGCCATCGTGTACGCCACGGATGCCAGGGCCTCGAGACGGGTCGCGACCATCGAGGTGCCCGAATCGGCCAACGTCCTGGCGCGGTATGCCGGCGTCGTCGTCAGGCGGCCGGCGAACGCGGCGGCAGCGACGTTCCTCGCCTGGTTCACCGGACCGGACGGCCAGGCGATCCTGGGCAGCTTCGGGTTCCTTCCCCCGTCATGATCGAGGACGCAGTGGAGCTTGTTGGCAGCGCCGCAGCCGAGGCCCGCGCACCGGCGCAGGCTGCGACGCGGCGACCAGCGCGGGGCGCGGGCCCGATTGTCGCGATGGCCGCCCTTCTCGCGCTATTCCTCGGGCTTCCCGTCCTCACGCTGCTGGTGCGGGCCGTTCTCGACGGGTCGCTCGCGGGCGCCGTGGTCTCGCCCGTGGTCATCGACGCGCTGTCGCTGAGCCTGGTGACGACGGCGATCAGCCTCGCCCTCACCGTGACGTTCGGCGTGCCGCTTGCCTTCGTGCTCGCCCGTCGCAGGTTCCCGGGCAAGGGCCTGCTCGAGGCGGTGATCGACCTGCCGATCGTGCTGCCGCCCTCGGTCGCCGGGCTCGCGCTCCTCCTGGTCTTCGGCCGGCGTGGGCTGCTCGGCGCGCCGTTCGACCTTGCCGGCATCTCGGTTCCATTCACGGTCGTCGCCGTCATCCTGGCCCAGACGTTCGTCTCGGCGCCGTTCTTCGTGCGCTCCGCGCGGACGGGGTTTGCCGGGGTCGACAGCGACCTCGAGGATGCCGCGCGTGTCGACGGCGCCTCGGAGCGCCAGCTGTTCCGGATGATCACGGTGCCGCTCGCCGGAGCGGCGCTCGCGGCCGGTCTCGTGATGAGCTGGGCGCGCTCGCTCGGCGAGTTCGGTGCCACGATCATGTTCGCCGGGAACGTCGAGGGACGGACCCAGACCCTGCCACTCGTCGTCTATGGCGAGTTCCAGGGCGGGAACCTCGACTCGTCGATCGCTGCGGCCGCGATCCTCGTGCTGGCGGCGTTCGGCGTCCTGGTCGCGGTTCGCGTCATGCACTGGGGACGCGTGCTCGAGACCCGCGGGTTGGGGTGATTCCGCCGCTCGCCACGACTCCGGTGCGGTGGCCCTGCCGGCCGCCAGCGCAGCGGTGGCGACGGCCGCCTGATCGCGAGCGGGTCCGGCGGCCACGCCTGGACACCCGTGCCGCGGGACGTCAGCCGGGCGGCGGGCCCGGGCAGGTCCAGCGGAACGTGCCGCGAACCTCGTTCACCTCGGACGAGCCGGACGCGAGGTTGACCTGGAGCAGGTCCAGCGCGATGGCACCGGTCCGGTCGCCGGGTCCCCGCGTCATCTCGTCGGAGGGCGGGGCGACCGCCGCGTCGCCGAGCGCGAGCAATGTCGACGACGCCCCGTCTGCGAGCTCGACCTGGCGGGTGAGGAAGTTGGCCTTCAGGGTGTGCGACGTCGGGAGCCCGGCGATCGGGGCGATCGTCGTGAGCAGCCCGATGCGCCAGCGGCCGCTCGCCCACTCGCACGACAGGGCGCCCGCGCTCGCGCCCACGGCCGGAAGCGTCGGCGCAAACGTGTAGGTCCCCGCGACGGTCACGGCCGGAGGGACGGTCGGGCCGGTTCCCAGGCCAAGGGCGCCGCCGCCGAGCACGAGCACCGCGACGATCACCACGCGGTCGACGTTGAAGCCGCGGAAGAGGAGCTGGAAGACCAGCCCGATCACGAAGACCAGGCCAAGGCCGAACTGGAGCACGAAGAGCAGGAACCCGAAGTCGACGGGCAGGCTCCCCGCGAACCGGAGCGCGGCCCCCCACGCGACCCCAGCCAGCAGGAGCACGGCCGCGGTCGCGAGGTCCCGCCGCGTGGGCGGGAAGATGCGTCGCCCGGCGATGACCCCGGCCTCGATCTCGGACCACCCCAACGGGTCGATCGGCGCCGTCGGCGGGAGTCCGCGCTGGCCGCGGGACGCCGGCCGTGCACGCAGGTTGAGCGACGGTCGAAGGGACGGCATGGGCCGGGATCGTCGCACATCCCGGCGGAGGCGGTGTACGCTCGTGATGCCCGGCGGGGGAGTAGCTCAATGGTTAGAGCACCCGCCTTATACGCGGTTCGTTGGAGGTTCGAGTCCTCCCTCCCCTACCACCGTGCCGGACGTCATCCAACGCCTCGATCTCGCCGGGCCCGCGCAGGGCGGTCATCGATGGAGGCGCGCCATCGCGCCGGGCCCGGGCGGCCGAAGGTGGCATCGCATCGGAATCCCACCGGCGGTATGGTCTCGGCCATGGGCTGGGAGGGTGCCTACCGTAACGGGACTCCGCCGTGGGACATCGGGCGCGCCCAGCCGGCGATCGTGCGCATTGCGGACGAAGGCCTGATCGCCGGCGACGTGATCGACGTCGGCTGCGGAACCGGCGAGAACGCGCTCCACCTCGCAACCCAGGGCCTGGCGGTCGTCGGCCTGGACGGCGCCCGGACGGCGATCGCCCGGGCGCAGGAGAAGGCCCGACGGCGCAGAAGCAGCGCCACGTTCGTGGTCGGGGATGCCCTCGCCCTCGGAACGCTCGGCCGAACGTTCGACACGGCGATCGATTGCGGCCTCTTCCACACCTTCTCCGATGCCGACCGGGTCCGCTTCGAGCGGAGCCTCCACGACACGCTCCGCGCAGGCGGCCGCTACGTGCTGCTCTGCTTCAGCGAGCTCGAGCCCGGCGACTTCGGCCCGCGCCGCGTGACCCACACCGAGATCCGCAGCACGTTCGCGAACGGCTGGACGGTCGACTCGATCATCGCGGAGCGATTCGCGGCCCGGCTGCCGGGCGGCGGCGCGCACGCCTGGCTGGCGACGCTGACTCGCACCTGAGCGCCGCCCGCGTGCGGCGTCCGCGCTCTCGCCGCGGCGACCGGGGCGAGTGGACTGGTGCGGCGATCTGGGCGCGATGACCGCGGGCGAACCCAGGAGGCCGGGCGCGGCATCGTCCTCCCCGATCAGAATCACCCTTTGCACGCTCCGGAACGCGACCAACGTCGGGGTTGGCCGCGCTCCCACGCTCACGCCGGGTCCCAGCGATTGGCTCGCACGATACTCGGTGCGGGGACGAAGACACTCCGGGCTGTGCGCCAGGCGAGGCGCGCCGTGCGCCGTTCGCCCGGCGAGGCGCGCCGTTGAGGATCAGGCGGTCGTGCGGCGACCCCCGACCATCCGGTACAACGCGACGACGATGACGCCACCGATCACGGCGACCACGATGCTCTCGATGTTGATGCCGGTCACGTCGGCGACCTTCAGGACGGTGCCGGCCAGCCAGCCCCCGACGACCGCACCCACGATGCCCAGGATCACGGTGAGGACGACGCCCTCGCCACCGCCCATGATCAGGTTCGTGAGGAACCCTGCGATCGCACCCAGGACGATCCACGCGATGATGCCCATGGCAACCTCCTACCCTCGTGTCGGCGCCAGCGGACGCCCCAGTCGAGCACGAGTGTGGTGCCAGGGCCCGCAAACGTCATGACTGCGCGTCATCTTGGGCGACGAGGGGCACGGGATGCGGGAATCGGAACCTCGCCGCGAGGAGGCGGCGAGGTCTGACGGGTAGGGCGCCGCGAGGAGGCGGCGAGGTCTGACGGATCGCGGAGGTGCCCGATTCGGGACCGGTCAGGCTGCGCGCGTGTGCCAGCCGGCAACCCAGCCGAGCCGGCCGCCGACGAGCACGCGGAACCAGGTGCGCCCGGACCCATCCTTCGCGCTGCGGACGACGCCGACCTTCGTGCCCGGGGCCAGCGTGCCGAGGACGCGTACGGCCGTCGACGGGCCCGCCCGGAGGCGAAGCCCGGTCGTCGTGATCCGGTGGCTCGTAATCTTCACGGCGGTCGAAGCCACGGCCTTGGGCTTGGTCGCGTGCGGGATGGCCGCCGCGGCCGTCGCGGCGATGCCCGTGTGGAGGAAGGCGGTGAACGGTGTCGTGAGCGCACGGACCGCGTGGACTCGGACGCCGCTCACGAGCGTGGAGATGGCCATCCCGTTGCCGAGGTAGATCCCCACGTGGGTGCCGCCGCCCCAGATCACGAGGTCTCCCGGCCGCCCGCCTGTCCTGCTGGCGAGCCCGAGCGCCCGGAACCGAGCGTAGAGCGCGTACGCGCTGACCTCCCGGCTCGAGCCCACGACGCGAGAGATGCCCGCCGTCCGGAAGCTGTAGATGACGAGGCCAGAGCAATCGAACACGCTCGGGCCGGTTGCACCGAACACCCACGGATGACCGAGCTTCGACTTCGCGATCGCGATCACCCGGTCGGCATGCGTCGGCACGACCGCGACCTTGGTGGTCGTTCGAGCCGCTTCAGCGATCGGCGCGATCGTGGTCGGCGTGGCGGCAGCGACTCCGGACGCAGCGGGACCGACGCCGATGAGGAACGCAGCCGCACTGGCTGCCATGACGTACGCCCTGAGGCGCGCGCTTCCGGGCAATGGTGCTCCCTTCTACCAGGACACCGCGCTCAGCGCGAGGTGGCGATGGATGCGCCGCCGAACGGCAGGAAGGTGACCCGAACGGCGCTGGGGCGCAGGTTTCGGGTCGGGGAGATGACCGCAAGCTGGGGCTCGCGGCGGCGGCAGGACGGGCCTGCCGTGTGGCGGCATTCTTCGGTTGATCCCGTGTGTCGCGTTGTTCCCCGACCGCGACCTTACACGACGGCCCCGCTCGTGTCGCCCCGCCGATGGGCCGGCCCACCCCCGTGAACTGGTCAGGGCACCCGGGCGACGAGCACGCGAGCACGCGCGGGCGCATCGATCGTGTACGCGACGACGGCGGCCGAGACCACGGCGGACTCGAGTCCGCCGAGCACCATCGGCTCCGACCCGGCGCGAACCCCATCCGGCGCCTCCGATGGGACCGTGAGCAGGCGAATGGGCCCGTCGAGCGCCGTCACGACGTGGACCGATGCCCCGCCGGGGTCCAGCCGGGCAGGCCGATCCGGCCCGACCACCACCTGCTCCAGGACGAACTGCTCGCATTCCACGACGGTCGCGCGGTCCCCGGTCGGTGCATGGCGAACCCGGGACCGGCTCGTCGGTCGGACGGACGCGAGGGCCTGCGCGATGTGCAGGGGCCGCTCGGGCGTCGCCGGCCTGCCCCAGTCGTCACACCGATAGGTCAGGTCGGATGGCTGCTGGACCTCGTAGAGGAAGACGCCCGGTCCCACGGCGTGAAGCGTCCCGGCCGGGATCGGGACGGTGTCGCCGGGCCGCGCACGGTGTCGGACGAGCAGGGGCGGGAGCGACCCGGATCCGGCCGCGATCGCCGCCCGGACCGTGGACTCGGGGACGCCCGCGCGAACGCCGGCGAGGACCTCCGCGCCCGGGATCGCGTCGAGGACGTACCAGGCCTCGGCCTTGCCGATGGCCTCGGGCCCCTCGAGCCGCAGCGCCGTCTCGTCGTCCGGGTGCACCTGGACGGAGAGCCAGGCGGCCGGATCGATGAGCTTGACCAGGAGCGGGAAGCGATCGCCCGTGCGTACGCCGGCGTTTCGGCCGACGAACGCGGCGCCTTCGCGGGCCGCGATGTCGGCCAGCGTCCGGCCCTCGTCGGGTCCGTCGGCGATGACGTTCGACGGACCGGCCACCCACGCTTCGCCGATCGGCGCGCCGCGCGGCGGGCCCAGGCGACGGCCGCCCCACACGCGTTCGCGAAGGTCCGGAACCGGCCGCAGGATCGTCGGCATCGGGGCCGAGCCTACCACGCAGCGGCAGCCTCACGCCGGCCGGGCGGCCGACTGCGGACCGGCAATGCACCACGGTCGTCGGCGACCTGCCGGCATGGGATCATGGATCGGTGATCCCGCGGCCGACGCCCGACGAGCCCGCGTTCATCGTGGCGAACGCGACGGCGTCGCGGATCGGCGACCCGGCGCGCGTGCGCGCCTCCTCGCGGTGGTCGTGACGGCCGTGACTGCTCGGACGGGACGCCCACCGCTGGTCGTCGAGGCGACCGGCGCGTCGACGCTCGAGGCGGCGATCGCGGCCGCGCGCGACGCTGGGGCTCCGCTCGTGGTCGTGGTCGGCGGCGACGGCACCGTTCGCGGAGCGGCCCGAGTGCTCGCCGGGAGCGGCATCCCGCTCGGGGTCGTGCCGGCCGGGACCGGCAACCTGCTCGCCGCTGCGCTCGGGATCCCGCGGGCCCCGGGACGCGCCGCGGCCGCGCTCGCGACGCTGCCCCCGCGGACGATCGACATCGGCGCGGTGACGATCCACGCGGTGCCCGTCCCCCTACGACTCGACGACCCCGGCGAGCGGTTCACGGTCGCCTGCGGGGCCGGGTTCGACGCCGTCGTCATGGCCGCGACGAGCCGGGATGCGAAGCGTCGCCTTGGCGTCGGGGCCTACTTCGCGGCCGCCGCGCGCCTGATCGGCGACCTGCATCCGATCCACTTCCGGATCGAGGTGGACGGGGTCGAGCTGGAGACCGACGGGATCGCGGCGCTCGTCGCGAACTGCGGCGACCTGGTCCCGGGCATCCTTCGCCCGCGGATCCCGCTCGACCCCGCGGACGGGCTCCTGGAGCTGCTCGTGCTGCGGGCCGGAGGTCCACTCGGCGGCATCCGGGCGACGTTCGAGCTGCTCGCCGCCCGGGCGCCGCACGCGCCCGGCGTCCCGGCCGGTCGATCCCTGCGGGTGCGCGGTCGCCGGATCTCGGTGATGCCGGACCCGCCCGTCGCGCTCCAGGTCGACGGCGACCCCTACCCCGCGGGCTGGTTCACGGCCACTATCATGCCCGGCGCCCTGCTGGGTTCTCGCCCCAGAGGCGGGATAGGCGGGCAGGCAGCGGCCGTGGTCATCGCGGTCCGCCCGCAACCGGGGCGTCGCGGCCCCGGCAGGTCGTGGAACCCGCCCAGGTCGATTCCTTTCATCGAACGCACGAACCCGACCTGACCGTACATTGGATGCATCATCCGACCGCGACGGCCCGCCCGGCGTCCGTCCGGGGGCCTCCACCGAGCTCTTCGGCGGTTCGGGGGCGTCGCAGAAGCCTCGTGACGGTCAGCCAATGCGCTGGATGCACGATCTCGACGCGATTGCCGACTTCCGTGCCCGCGTCACGGTCGGATCGTGCGTCTGCCGCAATCCAGCTCAATCCGCCGCGCCAAGGCGCGGCGTCCGCTCCGCCCCCACCCCGCGCCCCCCACCCCTGATCAGCTCCGCCGAGCAGGAACCGGTCGAGGCGCGAGGGCCTCGTCGAGCACCCCCCGGAAGATGACCGCCAGGGCGTCCCACTCGGCGAGGAAGGCGTCATGGCCCTTCGTGGAGTGCAGCTCCAGGTATCTCGCGTGGGCGCCCTCCCCGGCGGCCGCGCTCGACGAGCGCCCGGACCTGGTCCGGCCCGTACAGGATGTCGCCGGAGATTCCGAGGCCCGTGAGCCGGACGCCGTGGTCCGCGAGCGCGCGAGGGCCGGTCCGATCCCGCCGCGACCGGCGCCGATGTCGTGGCGATCCATCGCGCCGACCAGCGTCCGGTACGTGTCGGGGTCGAAGCGGCGCACGAGCTTCTGGCCCTGGTAGCGAAGGTAGCTCACGATCGACGGCGTCCCGTCGGCCTCGGCCGCCCGGCCGAAGCGCTGGTCGAAGTCGGCCTCGCTCCGGTACGTCGTCATGGCCAGCTGGCGGGCAAGGGCCAGCCCCTCCTCGCCGAGCCGGTCCACGAGCGCCCGCTGGATCGCGTTCCAGGCCACCGCGAGGGCACCGGTCGCCGCCGGCGCGGCGATCGGAACGACCGAGCGCACCGCGTCCGGCCGCTCGAGCGCCACCTCCAGGGCCACCATGCCCCCGAGCGACCCGCCGACCACGAGCGCGAGCCCCGGCACGCCGAGCGAGTCGAGCAGCGCCCAGTGCGCGCGGGCCTGGTCGCGGGTCGAGATCGACGGGAAGGCGGCGCCGTACGGCCGGCCGGTGGCCGGGTCGGGGCTCGTCGGCCCGGTGGTGCCGTAGCGACCGCCGAGCAGGTTGGCGCTCAGGACCCCGACGCGGTCGGTGTCGAGCGCCAGCCCGGGCCCGATGAGCGGCGACCACCAGTCGCCCGCGGCGTCCGCGGACCCGGTCAGGGCGTGGATCACGAGGACCTGCGGCGCCTCCGCCGGTCCGGGGCCGTCGTGACGGTAGGCGACCCGGAGCGCGGCCAGTCGCGTCCCGGACACGAGCTCGAACGGCCCGAGGTCGCGACCCAGGACGCGCCCCGCCCCGAAAGGCGAGACCGGCCGAGGCCGCGCGCCGGCAGCGGCGGCGCATCCTCCGCCTTCCCCGTGGCGGAGGAGGGGGATACCGGAGCCACGGCGCGGACCTCCCGCGCGCGCATCGATCAGGCGCCCGCGCCGACGGGCACGTCCGCGCGTGGCGATCGCGAGCCCCTGGTCGAGGTCCGCGATGATGTCGTCCACGTGCTCGAGGCCGATCGAGAGCCGGACCAGGTCGTCGGTCACGCCGGTCGCGAGCTGCTCCTCGGCGCTGAGCTGCTGGTGCGTCGTGGTCGCCGGATGGATGATCAGCGACTTCGCGTCGCCGACGTTCGCGAGCAGGCTGAACAGCTTGACGTTGTCGATCAGCGCCTTGCCGGCCTCGCGGCCGCCGCGGATGCCGAACGCGAGGACGCCACCGAAGCCGCCCTTCAGGTACCGCTTCGCGTTGGCGTGCGCCGGGTGGGACTCCAGGCCCGGGTAGCTCACCCAGGTGACCCGGGGGTCCTGCTCCAGCCAGTGCGCGACCGTCAGCGCGTTCGACGCGTGCCGCTCGATCCGCAGCGGAAGCGTCTCGAGGCCCTGGAGGAAGAGGAAGCTGTTGAACGGGCTCAGCGCGCCCCCGGTGTCGCGGAGGACCTGGACCCGGAGCTTGATGATGAAGGCCAGGTTGCCCACGGCCTCCACGTAGCTGACGCCGTGGTAGGACGGGTCCGGCTCGACGAAGTCGGGGAAGCGCCCGGAGGCCTTCCAGTCGAAGGTGCCGGCGTCCACCACCACGCCGCCGATCGACGTGCCGTGCCCGCCGATCCACTTCGTGGCGGAGTGGATGACGATGTCGGCGCCGTGCTGGATCGGCTGGCAGAGGAGCGGCGCGAACGTGTTGTCGATGACGAGCGGGATCCCGTGGGCGTGCGCCACGTCGGCGATCGCCGCGATGTCGGGCACGTCGAGCCGCGGGTTGCCGATCGTCTCGAGGTAGATCGGCCTTCGTGTTCGCGTCGATGGCCGGCGCGAAGCTGGCCGGGTCCGAGCCATCGACGAAGCGGGTCGTGATGCCGAGCTTCGGCAGCGTCCACTGGAACAGGTTGTACGTGCCGCCGTAGAGGCTGCTGCTGCTGACGATGTTGTCGCCGGCGCGCGCGAGGTTGAGGATCGTCGCCGTCTCGGCCGCCTGGCCGGAGGCGAACGCGAGGGCGCCGACGCCGCCCTCGATGCGCGGCGACCCGCTCCTCGAAGACGCCGTTCGTCGGGTTCATGATCCGCGTGTAGATGTTCCCGAACTCCTGCAGCGCGAAGAGCCGGGCCGCGTGGTCCGCGTCGTCGAAGACGTACGACGTGGTCGCGTAGATCGGGACTGCCCGCGCGTTCGTCGCGGAATCCGGCTTCTGGCCGGCATGGATGGCGAGCGTCTCGGGTCGGTACTGGGGCTGGTCTGACATCGGGGTCACTCCGTCGGCGGTCTGGCCTGTCGTCGGCGGGTCCCTGGTCGGCTGGACGGGGAGGGACGTCCTCGCCGCCGGGCCTGCTTCGGCGGCTGCCGTCACGCTTCCCGGAGAACAGAAGAGCCGCAGTCCTGCTGGACTGCGGCCCCGGGACCCGGTCTCGGACCCCCGGCTCGACCCACAGGTCGATCAGGCGCTCGAGACCCCATCCTCCACGCGACGGGGCCGCCAGCGCATACACATGAGCCAGGCGACGGTCGTGATCTGCATCGTCGGCGCAGTGTGCCGCAGGGTGGCGGATCGCGCAAGTGGCGATCTGGTTGCGACGCACCCCGCTCGTGGTCGGCAACGTCGAGCCGCGTGGCCCGGCGTCGTCGCGCCGCGCGGCCGGACCGCGGGCTAGGAAATGTGCTCCAGGACCTCGCGAACGTGCTGGAGCCGCGCCGCCGAGAGGCTCCGCTGCGCCGGGAGCGCGGCGATCCAGCCGGGCACGTCGGCGAGGGCGACGACCGCGCACGTGTCCGTGCGCTCGACCTGCGGTGCGCTCGCCGTCACGACCGGGTGAACCTTGACCACGAAGTCCCGGTCGTCCTCGGCCAGGAATCGGCGCAGGCCGTCGGCGTCGCGCGCCGCGCGGTCGAGCGGGTTCTCGATCGGGCGCCACCGGCCGTCGCTGAAGCGCGCTTCCCACCGGCCGCCGACGTGGCGCGCTGGCGGCGGGCGGCGGGAGGGGCTCGAAGAACGCGATGCCGTGCGGGCCCAGGACCACGTCCGGGATCGTGCGGCCATCGGGCAGATGGATCGACGGGAGGGACTCGACGCCGGCCGGCAGCCGGCGCGCCATCGCGCGGACCGGCCGGCGCGGCCCGTTTCGGCCGCGGAGATGTGCCACGGCGCCCGCGAGGCGCGACAGCCCCGAGCACGACGAATGCAGTCGGCGCGGTCAGGGCGACCGCCCACGCAATGGCCCCGAACAGCGGCCCGGCGGGGGACCGCGGGGTCAGGCCGACTGCCCGATCCAGGAGCGGCGTGAAGAAGACGATCCAGCCGGCCGCGAGACCGATCGCCAGCCAGCCGACGCCGGCACACATGAGACTCGCGAAGGCGGCGGATCGCATGGTGACTCCCGGGAGGTGCTCCCGTCGCTGGTACAGCATTTCGGGATCATCTTCCCGAAGCGACCGGGGCCCAATCACCCATCAGGGTAGTGGCCGGCGCGAAATGGGCGGTGCGCGGTGGCACCGATACGGAGGATTCCCAGTCGACTGGTGCGACCGGGGTACCCGCGACCGGACCCACGTACCATTTATCCGAACGCTGCGACCGACGATGCTCGCCGGGACCGGGGATCGAGCCCAGACTCGCTTGGATCGGATAGGGAATCGTGGCGTTCCGAACTTCGCATCGCTCGCGCGGACGCATTGTGTTCGGCGTCTTCGCGGTCGTCACCCTTTGGCTGGCATCATTCGCCGGTCCCGCCGGTGCGAACGCGATGTCCATCGGGCCCGCGGGCACGCCGGTCGTGTCCGCAACCGATGCCGTGTCGAGTGTCGACATCACGCTGATGAAGTACACCTGCCCGACGTACAGCGACGTTCCAGCCAACAGGAACCCAGGAACGTCCGACGCGACGGGCGGGCATGACAGCCAGCTCGACGTCAGCTATCAGACGAGCCGCGTCGATCCGGCAACCGACGTGCCTTCCACGTGCCATCCGCAACCCGGCGCGCAATTCATCCTGACCGCTGGCTCGCCTGGCGTCGACATTGCCACGTGGACCACGGGTGTCGATGGCTCGGTCGTCGCCACCCTGGCGGGCGCGACCGCGACCCTCGTCACGAACAGGAACTGGGACACGGGGGTCGTCGTGACCGAACGGGTCCAGACGGACCACGGCTTCGGCGCCCTTCGATGCTACAGAGACATCAACAACGGTGACAATCTCGAGGGCATCTTCGGTTGGAACGGCATCGATCTGCTCTTCTGCATCGCATATGACGTCCCGACTGCCCCGAGCCCGTCGCCCAGCCCGAGCCCGTCGCCCAGCCCGAGCCCGTCGCCCAGCCCGAGCCCGTCGCCCAGCCCGAGCCCGTCGCCCAGCCCGAGCCCGTCGCCCAGCCCGAGCCCGTCGCCCAGCCCGAGCCCGTCGCCCAGCCCGAGCCCGTCGCCGCAGCCCGAGCCCGTCGCCCAGCCCGAGCCCGTCGCCCAGCCCGAGCCCGTCGCCCAGCCCGAGCCCGTCGCCCAGCCCGAGCCCGTCGCCCAGCCCGAGCCCGTCGCCCAGCCCGAGCCCGTCGCCCAGCCCGAGCCCGTCGCCCAGCCCGAGCCCGTCGCCCAGCCCGAGCCCGTCGCCCAGCCCGAGCCCGTCGCCCAGCCCGAGCCCGTCGCCCAGCCCGAGCCCGTCGCCCAGCCCGAGCCCGTCGCCCAGCCCGAGCCCGTCGCCCAGCCCGAGCCCGTCGCCCAGCCCGAGCCCGTCGCCCAGCCCGAGCCCGTCGCCCAGCCCGAGCCCGTCGCCCAGCCCGAGCCCGTCGCCCAGCCCGAGCCCGTCGCCCAGCCCGAGCCCGTCGCCCAGCCCGAGCCCGTCGCCCAGCCCGAGCCCGTCGCCCAGCCCGAGCCCGTCGCCCAGCCCGAGCCCGTCGCCCAGCCCGAGCGTCCCTGGCGCCGGCTCCGGAGGGGGCCCGAGCACCAATGGCTCCCCTGGTGCCGATCCTGCACTCGCGGACGGGGGCTCCGGGCTCGACTCCGGGCCCGGCCGAGCCACCCCGGGCAACCCCGGACGGTCGGGCGCCGCCGCTGACGCCTCAGCGCCGCTATCGGGCGCACCAGAATCCCGGGCTCCCGCGAGAGGCGGTGCGGTACCGGGCGACCCGATCGGCTCTGCCGTCAGCGACGCGCGCGCAAACGGCACGGGCGACGACTCGCTCGCCGCGTTGATGGCTGGCATCCCGAGCCCCTTCGGGCATGATCCCTCTGGCAAGCTGCCGCGGCTCGCGACGCTCGCGACGCTCCTGTCCACGACGACCACCCTCGCGCTCGCCTTCCTGCTCTTCGGCAAGAAGCGCCGCGACGAGGCTCCGACCGAGTCGGACGCGGACCTCGCTGCTGCGGCGGCCTCTCCCTATGCCATGCTGGGATCCCAGCTCGCCCCGGCGTATGCGGGGGTGGACCCGGGGACGGGCGGAACGGACGTCAACCTGCCGCGCTGGCGTCGCCCATCGCTGCTTGCTGCGAGAATGTCGGATCCCGTCCGCAACGGTGTCGAGCACGTCAACCTGACGTTCGGCTTCCAGGGAGGGGCGACGGCCTGTGGCGAGCGCCAGGTCGTCCGATACCGGCTGGTTCGCCTCCTCGACCGTCCCGACGAGATGCTTGGCCAGGCCGTGGACTCGCTGGACGAAGGGGACGAGGTGGAGATCCTCGAACAACGCGGCACATACCGCCGCGTGGCGACGCCCGACGGGCGCCAGGGATGGCTCCACCGGATGACCCTCGGCGAGACGGTGAGCGATGCACCGCCGCCAACAAGCGAATCGGACGATCCTGCTGACGACGTTCTGTCGGCCTACCTGGCGGCGCGGGCGCGGGCCTGACGTCACGCGCCGTTGCAGCGCTCGTCGACGGCTGCCCCGTACCCTCGAACGCCGCCGCCGATCCCTAGAATGCCGCGATGGGGAAGGAGCAGGTGCCCGCACGGTTCATCGGGCGGCTGCGCGAGCTGGACCAGCTCGACGCGGCCGTCACGGGTGTGGCCGACGGACGCGGCGGCACGATCCTGTTGGCCGGCTCGAGCGGGATGGGCGCGAGCCGGCTGTTGGACGAGCTCGAGTCACGCATCGTCGCGACGCCCCGAAGGCCGATCACCCTCCTTCGCAGCGACCGGCTGCCGGCCTGGCGCGGTGCGCCGTACCGGCCCGTTCGGTATCGCCATCGAGGGACACCTGCGCACGCTTTCCCCATCGCGGGTCGCCGCGCTCGTCGGGCCCGCCGCCGAGCTCCTGGGCCCGCTGTTCCAGGGCGTCCTCTGGGCGCCGGTGGTCGATCCCGCACGGCCGGCTGGCCCGGAGCGGCGAACAGAGCGGACGCTCGAGGCGCTGCGTGGCCTCCTCGGCCGCCTTGCCGCCGACCGCCCGGTCGTCCTGTTCCTCGAGGACCTGCACGAGATCGATGCCGCGACGCGCGACCTCGTGGCGTTCCTTGCCCGAACCGCGGGGCACCTCCCGCTCCTGCTCGTCGGGACGTACCAACCCGACGCCCTGACTCGCACGCATCCGTTCCGGGCCACCCTGGAGGCGATCGAGAAGCGGGCCGAGCGGCGTCGGTCGAATCGACCTTGGCCCGTTGAGCCAGCCCGACATCGGGGCGCTCATCGAGGTCCACGAGGGCGAGCGACCCTCCGCGCCGCTCCTGCTGCTCGTCACCGAGCGGTCGCGGGGGAACCCGCTGGTCGTCGAGGAGGTGCTCGACGCCCGACGGGAGCTGACCGGCGCGTCGCTCACAGCCCCGCTCGCGCAGCTCATCCTCGGCCGCGTTGGGCACCGGTCCGCCGACTGCCGCGGCGTCCTGCGCGCCCTCGCCCTCGCGGAGGGCCCGCTTGCGCTCGACGAGCTCGCCACGGTGGCTGCCGCGTACCGAGGGCCAGGGCCTGGCCCCGCGTCGTCCTCCGGACCGCGTTCGGGCGTGGCACGCGCATGCTCGACGGCGATCTTGCCGCCGGGCTCCAGGAGGCGCTTCGCGAGAGCGGTTCGCGGTGTCGGCTGACGCGGCCGCGAGATGGGTCCGCGGCGGCAGACGTACGGGATCCGTGCGCCATCGAGCAGGTCGCGGCCGCCCTGGCCGCGGACCTGCTTCCGGACGAGCGCCGGCGTATGCATGCCGCGCGTCGCCACCGCGCTCGACAGCCACCCGTCGGAGGCCGCGCGCCACTGGCTGCGAGCCTACGAGCCCGCGCGTGCGCGGGCGGCGGCGCTCCGGGCGGCCGCGGCCGAGGAGACTGCCGGCGCCGGTGCGGACGCCCTCGCGCACCTGGAGCTCGCGATCGAGCTGGCCGTCCCGGCGACGCCGGGACCTGATCAGTCCGCCGCCGCCATCCGGACGTCGCGCTTCTTCGCCGGGCAGCCGAGGCTGCGCTCGTCGCGGGCGACCCGGGCCGCGCAGCCGCGTTCGCGGAATCGGCCCTGGCTCCCGGGATCCCGTCCGGCGACCGCGTAGTCGGCTGCGGCGGCCTGGGACCGCCTCGGCGTCTTCCGCTGGGAGAGCGGCGACCGCGAGGGCGCGCTCGCTGCGCACGACCGCGCCCTCGAGATGCTGCCGCGGACGGAGACGCTGGAGCGCGCGCGGGTTCTGGCGACCGTGGCCCAGATCCGGATGCTGGAGGGTTCGTTCAGCGAGGCCGAGCACCTGGCGCGGAGGCGATTCGCGCTCGCCGAATCCAGCGGGCCCGGGCGGCGAGGCCTGGCTCGGGCACGCGCTCTGCACGTTGGGCGTCGTGGACGGCTGGCTGGGTCGGCCGGAGTCCGCCGGTCGCGCGCCTGGAGCGGGCACTTGCGATCGCCGTCCGCCTCGACCGGCTCGACGACGCGTTCCGGGCGCGCGCCAACCTCGCCACGATCCTGGACCTCGAGGGCGCCGCGAGGAGGCGGTGCGAGTCTCGGAAGCGGGGATCGCTGCTGCGGAGGCGGCCGGCCTGGAGGCCGTGCACGGCAACCGCCTGCGGGGCGGCGCCGTCGATTCGCTCTTCCCGCTCGGGCGCTGGCGGAGGCGCGCGCGCTCGTCGAGGCATGCCCTCGCGTGGGCGCCGGCAGGGATCGCATTCGTGCATGCCGCGGTCGGGTTCATCACCGTGGAGACCGAGCTCTCCGCCGGGGAGGAGGCCAGCCGGACGCTTGGCCGCCTGCTCGTGGAGCTGGAGCTCATCGCGGACACGCAGTACGCCGTCCCCACCTACCAGGCCGCGGCCTCGCTTGCGCTCTGGCGGGGCGACCCCGCGGATGCCCGCCGGGTGGCCGATGCCGCGTGGGATCGCGTCCGGACCACGGAGGACTGGGCGCTCGCGGCGCCCGCCGGCCGGCACCGCTGCTCGCGGTGGCCGCCGACGTGGCGGAGGCCGCGCGCGACCGACGCGACCTCGCGACGCTGGCCGCGATCCGCGCCCGGGCGGAGGCCGTCCTCGGCGAGGCGCAGCGGATGGTGGAGGCGTCCGGGGTTGCGGCGCGACGTCTTCGCGCGCCGCGAGGTGGACGCCGAGCTCGCGACCGCCCGGGCGCACCTCCTGCGGGTGATCGGGCGCGACGATCCGGCGGCCTGGTCCGCCGTCGCGGAGCGTGTGGGTCACGCTCCGTCGCCCGTACGACACCGCCCGTGCCCGCCGTCGGCAGGCGGCGGCGATCCTCGCCGCGGGGGCGCCGACGGGCGAGCGACGCGGGCGGCGCGACGAGGCGCGCGAGCCGCTGCTGGAGGCCGCGCCGGATCGCGGCAGGCCTCCCGGCCCTGCCGCTCCTGCAGGCCGTCGCGGACCTCGCCGGACGCGCCCGGATCGTCCTGCCTGCGGCCGCGCTCGAGATCCTCGCGGCTCCCAGCCCGGCCGGACCCGGAGTCCGCCGCGAGGCTCGCCCCGGCGGACGCCCGTCACGGCCGCGCCCGGACTGGAGCGCGCTCCGCGGCGGAGCGGCGGACCGCGGAGACGTTCGGCCTGAGCGCCCGCGAGCGAGGCGTGCTGGCCGAGGTCGTGGCCGGCCGGACGA
This sequence comes from uncultured Chloroflexia bacterium, assembly GCA_963734535.1. GTDB lineage: Bacteria > Chloroflexota > Limnocylindria > Limnocylindrales > CSP1-4 > CTSoil-043. The sequence goes on from CAVTHS010000011.1 coordinate 80,071, forward strand.
ACCGCGAGATCGGCGAGCGCCTCTACATCAGCGAGAAGACGGTCGGCGTCCACGTCGGGAACATCCTCGCCAAGCTCGGGGTCTCCGGCCGGGTCGAGGCGGCGACGGTCGCGCTTCGGCTGGGGCTCGTGGATGATCTGGCGGCGGACGCGAAGAGACCCGGACCGACGGGTCCGGGTCTCGTTCGGCGAGGCCGGGGCGCCTGATCGGTCGGCGGGGAGGGCACCGCGTCCCGGGCGTCCCCGAAGGGAGGGCCTACCAGCGCTTCGCGAGCAGTCGGGGCGACGAACGCGGCGAACAGGGAGAGCGTGACGGCAATTCCGAAGAGGCGGGACTTCAGCGACTGCTTCACGTGGGCACTCCTGCCTGGCGCGATCACGATGAACGGCGCGGATGAGAGCGGTGCGGCCCTCTCGCGCCTCTCGAGGGTCGCCGGTGTTGGCGCGTGCATGGAACGTATCCGGCGGCAGATCCGCCAGGCGGCTATGGGACGTTCGTACCCGGCGGTCCCGGGTGACCCGGTACTTCGGTCCCGCTTCGGTGCGCTGACGCACCAGTCACGGCCCGATCGACGGTCAGCGGCGCGTTGGGCGCGGTGGCGCTACCCTTTCGTCGGCCCGGGGCCTGATCCGAACGCGGGGGGATCCGCGGCCGCGCAGGGCCAGGCCGGGCGTCACCCGTGTCGCTCGATCGCGACCGTCCCAGACCCGGCCCGATGTCATCGCCACGAGCCGAATCGTGCACACCGGAGGAAGCAGCACGCCCATGCGCACCCGCCACGCAGCCGCCCTGACGGCCATCCTCGCGACGGTCCTCGCCGCGTGCTCGTCGGGCGCCCAGCCCGGGTGGACGTTCGCCCCGACGCCGCCGCCAAGCCCGGCGGCAAGCGGCACGGCGTCGGCCGCCCCGAGCGCGGGAGCGAGCGGCGCCCCGGCCGGGAGCGGCGCCCCGAGCGCGGCACCCGCGGGCAGCCCGGCAGGCTCGCCCGCAGCGTCGGGCGGCGCGACCGGGGCCGTCCTCGAGATCACGGCGTCGGGGTCGCGTTCGACAAGACCGACCTGACCGCCCCGGCCGGGGTCGCCTTCCAGATCAAGTTCACCAACAACGACGCGGGGATCCCCCACAACGTCGCGATCCACAAGGGCTCGCCGACGGGCGAGATCGTCTGGCAGGGCGAGATCTTCAGCGGGGTCGACACGCCGGACCTACGACGTCCCGGCGCTTCCCGCGGGGACCTACGGCTTCTCGTGCGTGGTCCACCCCAACATGACGGGGACCCTCACGGTCAAGTAGCCGGGAGCGGCCGCCGGGCGGGAGATCCCGCGGTCGCATGCAGGGAGGCAGCGGCGGCGTACCGTACGCCCATGAGCGACAACGTCTGCTACGTGGACGCGTACGTGCGGAGCGTCGAGGCGCGGCTGCGCGCCGTCGAGCCGCCCGCGGCGGAGGGCCGCGGAGCGATGGTGCTCCTGGACCGGACCGTCTTCTATCCCGGCGGCGGAGGCCAGCCGGCCGATCGCGGCGTGCTGCGGACGCCGGACGGGTCTCGAGTGGACCGTCGTGGCCGCGCGCAAGCAGGGCGACGAGATCTGGCACGAGCTGGAGCCCGGCCGGAGCCACCGGCACCCGGGCGGCCCGGGGGCTTCGGGCGGGACCGCGATCTTCACCGCCGACCTCGACTGGGAGCGCCGGCTCCGCCTGATGCGGACCCACACCGCGCTGCATGCGCTCTGCGGCGTGGTCTGGCGCGACTACGGGGCGCTCGTGACGGGCGGGAACATGGAGCCCGGCAGCGGTCGCATGGACTTCGAGTTCGAGCGGATGTCCGGCGAGCTCGTCGGCGCCATCGAGACCGCGGTCAACGAGGAGCTCCTCCGCGACCGGGACGTTCGGGTCAACGTGCTCCCGCGCGAGGAGGCCTTCGCGATCCCCGACCTGATCCGGACGAAGGTCAACCTCCTGCCGGCCGGGATCGAGCAGATCCGGACGATCGAGATCGTGGGTCTCGACCTCCAGGCGGACGGCGGAACGCACGTCGCGAACACCCGCGAGGTTGGCACGATCCACGTCACCGGCTACGAGTCGAAGGGGCGCATCAACAAGCGGATCCGGATGGAGCTCGTCGACCCGTAGGTCGCAGCGGGCGCAACGTTCGGTCGCGGCTTGTCGTGGTCGGTCGAGACTGAGGATGGGTCTCCTGGCGACTTACGGATGCCTGAGGGCCCAATCGGCCGGCTCAGAGGTCCGATCGGATCGCCGGAGGGCGGTCGGTTTGCGAGGTGCATTCGGTCGTTTAGTATGCGCATGCCCGCATGAGACAGGGCCGCAGCGCCCGTCGGCCGACCACTTCGTCGCGACCGGTCCACCGGTTCTCCGGCCCGCTGCGCCACCGCCGCCTGGCGTCCGGGGGCGATCCCCCAGTCGTGGCGAACGCTCTCGGATCCGCCGACGAGCGCCTGCCGTGCCAGTCGCGTGCAGTCCCTGCCCGTGGCTCTGTTCCCCGCACGCTGCCCCGGCTATCGCGCGTCGTCCGCAAGGGGGGACCTGGGCGACGGAAAGGGGGGGACAATGGCTGCACCGGACAGTCCCGTCCGCGCGTCGGCGCCGACCGGCCGCGCGGACGACCAGGCTCGGAACAGGACGCCGCTCGTCGCTCCCTGGGCACGATGGGCTGTCAGCATGGTCCTGGGCGCCCTTCGGAGCTCAGTCTCGGCCTGGCCCCGCGCAGCTCCGCCCAGGGAATCCGCCGGGCGGCGATCGGGGAGCCGGTCAAGGACGGCCACGCCGGCAGCGGGTCGAGCACGGCACCGGGGGCCTCGGTCGCCACGTCGACACACACGGATGACGGCGCCGACCCGCCGCGCGGATCCATCGGTGAGGGTCGCCGACTCATACGCCGTCGGTGCCCTGATTCCCGACCACGGGGCGCGGCGACTGCCGCGAACGCTCTGGCTGCTGATCTACGGGATCGCCCTCGCCGGTCCGTTCGTGCTCATCGCGGCGCGCGACCACTCGGCGCCGCGCCCGTTCATGTATGAGCTCGGTTCCGCGCTTGGCATCGCGGCCTTGAGCCTGCTCGCGCTCCAGCTCGTCCTGCCTGCCCGGTTGCCAGTGCTGGCCGAGATCGGAGCCGAAGTCGCGGTCCGGCTTCATCGCCGGCTTGCCGACATCATGCTCGCGACCGTGGCGGCCCACGTCGCGGCGGTGATGGTCGCCGAACCGTCCAGGCTGGGCCTGTTCGCGTTCTTCGGAGCACCCTGGCGCGCCCAGGCGGCGATCGGGAGCGTGGTCGCGCTCATCGTGCTCATCGCCACCTCGATCGCTCGGCGACGTGTCCACCTCTCGTACATGCGCTGGCGCATGATCCATCTCTCGCTCGGTGCCGTGGCCCTCGTGCTTGCGGTTGTCCACACGATCGGTGTGGGCCGGTACCTGGCGACCGGTCCTGCCGAACTGGCGCTCGTCGCCCTGACCGCGGCAGGCCTGGGTGCGCTCGTGGTCATGCGCAGCCGGCTCTTCCGGCGCGGCTCGCTCCAGCCCTACGTCGTCGAGCGGGTGATCCCCGAACGCGGCGGTGCCATCACGGTCGAGCTTCGGGCCGATGGACACACCGGCCAACGGTTCATCCCGGGCCAGTTTGCGTGGCTGAAGCTGCCAGACCTCAAGGCCAGCCTGACCGAGCACCCCTTCTCATATGCGTCGAGCGCCGAAGCGCCCGGACGACCCAGCTTCACGATGAAGACGATCGCCGGATTCACGGACCGCGCGGCAGGTTTCGAGCCGGGCACGCGGCTGCTCGTGGACGGTCCCCACGGGGCCTTCCGGCCCAGATCCTCTTCGACGGGGACGCTGCTCATCGCCGGCGGGATCGGGATCACACCGTCGATGAGCATCCTGCGCACGGCAGCGGATCGGAGCGACCGCAGGCCCTATCTGCTCCTGTACGCAAGCCGCAATTTCGAAGGGATCACGTTCGCAGACGAGCTTGAAGCGTTGAGGGCCCGGATGAACCTGACCGTGGTCAACGTGCTCTCTGCGCCGCCGCCCGACTGGCCCGGAGAGCGCGGGCGGATCAACGCCGGCGTGTTGGACCGCCATCTGCCCGGCGACATCCGCCACTGGCAGTTCCTCGTGTGCGGATCCGGTCCGTTCGTCGACGGTGCCGTGGAGGCGCTCGTGGCAGTAGGCGTGCCCGGTGAACGGGTCCATGCTGAACGATTCGTGGAGGTATGACATGAAGGGTGACGAGACCCGCTGGATGGCGGGCGCGATCGAGTTCATCGCGCTCCTCTGTGTGCTGGCGTTCGCGTTCTCGCGATCGCTCGGCTGACGCACCGGCCCCAGAGGACACACGAGGTACGATCCGTGAACCGACTGCTTCCCGCCCCATCCAGGCTCACGCGCTCGCGCGCGATTCTCTCGACCATGCCGCACGGGCTCCCGACTGCCATGACCTTCGCGCTCGGCATCGGGGTCGCTGCGCTGAGCTCTGCGATCCTGCTTCACGCCACGATCCTCACCCCTCCCGCTCGACCGGACGGCGGGTTCGGGACCGGGACAGGCGACTCCGCTCGGGCCGTGGTGCTGGGGTCGCCGGCGGAAGACTCCCCGCGTCGTGCGCCTTCGAACGGCGGCTCCGAAACGGTGGCGTTCCACCCTTCGCCCGCCGCTGCCGGCCGGGCGCCGGCTCATGCCGCAATCCAGACTACCGTAGCTCGCGCAGGCAGCACCGGGTCGAGGGGCGGGGTGGCCGGAACACCCGATCCAGGTCCCACCGCGGCGGCGAGCGTCGCCCAGGCACTCCCTGTCGCCCAGGCACTCCCTCCGGCCATTCTCGACCCGTCGCCGGCACCGACGCCTGCGCCCAACCCCGCGGTCGCACCTCTGCCGAGAGCGACCCCGACCGACGAACACGACGCGTCTGGCTGGTCGCCGACACCGCGGCCCCGCAGCTGGCCAACGCCGACGCCCACGCGGACGCCAACCCCGACGCCCACTCGGACGCCAACCCCGACGCCAACGCCAACGCCCACTCGGACGCCAACCCCGACGCCAACGCCAACGCCCACGAGGACGCCAACCCCGACGCCCATCCCAAGCCCGACCCCGAGCCCGGGCCGGACGCAGCCCCCGGAGACCCCGGAGCCAACGCAGACGCCCTGGCCGACGCCCCGCGAACCCTGATATTCCGTCGGCAGCCGGTGGTTCCCCGGGGCGACCCGATCTTTCAGCCCTGGGCACGAGGGCAGGACCACGGCTCGTCTCTACCCCGCAGGCGCTTCACCTGCCCTGGACAGGGCCGACTGATCGCGGGTCGGTCCTGTCCCCGCACCCGACCGCACCGTGACGCGGGCGCTTCTCGGCCGGCTCAGAGCGCCTTGACGGCCGCGACCAGCTGGCCCAGGCCGTCCTTCGCATCGGCGAAGAGCATGCCCGTCTTGGGATTGCCGTAGAGCTCGTTGTCGATGCCGGCGTAGCCGCGGCCCATCGACCGCTTGATGACCACGATCGACTTCGCGTGGTCCACGTTGAGGATCGGCATGCCGGACACCGGGCTGCCGGGCCGTCGGGCGGCCGGGTTCGTGACGTCGTTGGCGCCCACGACGAGCGCGACATCGCAGCGGTCGAATTCCGGGTTGATGTCGTCCATCTCCTTGAGGAGCGGGTACGGGACGTTCGCCTCCGCGAGGAGGACGTTCATGTGCCCCGGCATCCGGCCCGCAACCGGGTGGATGGCGTACTTCACGTCCACGCCCTTCGACTCCAGCAGCTCCCCGAGCTCCCGGCAGGCATGCTGCGCCTGGGCCACCGCGAGGCCGTAACCCGGCACGATGATGACGCTCGACGCGTACGCCATCTGGATCGCCGCATCGTCGGCGGAGACGCTGCGAACCTGCGTCGCGCCACCGCCGGCCGACCCGACCGTGCCCTCGCCGCCGCCGAATCCGCCGACCATGATGTTCAGGATCGAGCGGTTCATCGCGTCGGCCATCAGCTTCGTGAGGATGCCGCCGGAAGCGCCGACGAGCGCCCCCGAGATGATCAGGACCGGGTTGATCAGCACGAACCCGGCCATCGCGACCGCCGTGCCGGTGAACGCGTTGAGGAGCGAGATCACGACCGGCATGTCGGCCCCGCCGATCGGCAGGACCATCGTGACGCCGAACACGCAGGCCGACGCGATGATCAGGGCGAGGACGAGGATCGAGACCGTCCCGTCGAGCCCCAGCGTGCCGTTGGCGGCGAGGACGAGGACCACGGTCGCAACCACCGCCACGATCGCGAGGACGATCGTGAGGATGCGCGAGCCGGGGAAGATGATCGGCTTGCCGCTGATCAGGCCCTGGAGCTTGCCCGAGGCGATCAGCGATCCCGTGAACGTCACGGAGCCGATCACGACGTCCAGCACGGTGAAGATCGTCGTGGAGACGCTGGCCGTCTGGCCGGCGCCGGCGATCCGCACGAAGTCGTCGATGGCGACGAGCGCGGCCGCGCCGCCGCCCACCGCGTTGAAGAGCGACACCAGCTGTGGCATCGCGGTCATCTTCACGGTGCGCGCGGTGTAGAGGCCGAGGCCGCCGCCGACGGCGAAGCCGACCACGATGACGACCCAGCCGACGACGCTCACGCCGCCGGGGCGGGTGACCAGGTCGACGAGCGTGGCGCCGACCGCCACGACCATGCCGCCGGCCGACAGCAGGTTGCCGTTGCGGGCGGTCGCCGGCGAGTTCATCAGGTGGAGCCCGAGCACGAAGCAGGCGGCACCGGCGAGCTGGGCGAGTCGGACGAGGGTCTCGATGTCCATCGGGGTCCCCGTCAGGCCTGCGCGGCGGGCTTCGGGGCCGCCGGCTTCTTCTTGAACATCTGGAGCATCCGGTCGGTGACCACGTAGCCGCCCACCACGTTCGCGGCTCCGAAGACCATGGCGACGAACGCCAGCGTGTAGCTGAGCGGGTTGTCTGCTCCCGCCGCGATGATCATGCCGCCCACCAGGACGATCCCGTGGATCGAGTTGGCGCCCGACATCAGCGGTGTGTGGAGCGTCGCCGGAACCTTCGAGATGACCTCGAAGCCGACGAGGATGGCCAGGACGAAGATCGTGATCTGCGTGAGCAGGTCGGTCATGCGGTGGGCCCTCCCGCGGCCGGTGCGGGCGCGAGGAGCTTCGCGGTCGCCGGTTGGACGACCTTCCCGCCGTGGGTGATCAGGACGCCGGCCGTGATCTCCTCGGCCGGGTCGAGCGCCAGCTGCCCATCCTTCACGAGGTGGAGCAGCAGCGTCTGGAGGTTGCGCGCGTAGAACTGGCTGGCGCTGACGGGAACCGTCGCCGGGAGGTTGTCCGGCGAGATGATGGTCACCCCGTTCTCCGTCGCGATCGTCTCGCCCGCCTTCGAGAGCTCGCAGTTGCCGCCGAGCGCGCTGGCGGCCATGTCCACGATGACCGAGCCGGGCTTCATCGCCAGGACCGCGTCGGCGGTCACCAGGACGGGCGGCTTGCGGCCGGGGATCTGGGCGGTCGTGATCACGACGTCCATGCCGCCGATCACCGCGTTGAGCTCGGCCTGCTGGGCGGCGCGCTCCTCCGCGGTGAGCTCGCGGGCGTAGCCGCCGGTGCCGGTCGCGTCGATGGCGGTCTTGAGGGTCACGAACTGGGCGCCGAGCGACTCGGCCTGCTCCTTCGTCTCGGGACGCACGTCGTACGCCTTGACGACGGCGCCGAGCCGTCGCGCGGTGCCGATGGCCTGGAGCCCCGCCACGCCGATCCCGAGGATCAGCACGTTGGCGGGCTTCGCCGTCCCGGCGGCCGTGGTCAGGAGCGGGAAGTAGCGCCCGAACGAGTCGGCCGCGACGATCACGGCCTTGTACCCGGCGATGTTCGCCTGCGACGAGAGGACGTCCATGGCCTGCGCACGGGACAGCGTCCGGGGGATCGCGTCGAGGCTGATGGCGGTCACGCCCCGGTCGGCCAGCTGCTGCATCAGGCCGGGGTCGATGAGCGGCGTGAGCAGCCCGACCAGCGCCTGGCCGGCACGGAGCTTCGCAGCCTCCACCTCGGTCGGCTTCTGGACCTTCACGACGCAGTCGGCCTGGGCGTACACGTCGTCGGCGGACACGATCTTGGCCCCGGCCTCCTCGTAGGCGGTGTCCGGGAAGGCGGCCGCGGTCCCAGCACCGCGCTCGACGAGGATCTCGATACCCGCGGCCTCGAGCTTGGCGAGGGCCTCCGGCACCAGCGCCACGCGGCGCTCGCCGGGCAGGGTTTCTCTCGGAACGCCGACTTTCATGTGGGCTCCTGGGGTGAGGGGAAGTGGCTACAGGATACCGTGCGACCATCGAGGCCGCGAGCATGTCGACGACGATTCAGGCGGTCACCATCGCGACCCGGCGCATGCACATCGTCGGCGCTGCCACCGGCGCGGACCCGGCGCGACCCGGACCCGACACGTGCATGGATTGGACACTGCGACCAGTGAGGACCTCCCGGACGCCACGATTGTGCGTCCCATGACCAGATCAACCGCCCGGCGGTCGCGCGGCGTATCTCGTGACGCAGGATCGCGGGCGGCGCGATCGCCGACGGTCGGAGCGCCCAATCCGTGCACACGACCGAAGGCCGGGCGGCACGCGGCCCAATGGCATGCCCGGTCAGGCCGTCACCATCGCGACGCTGTCGCCCTCGAACGCGGCGATCGCGCGTCGGTAGTCACCTGGAACCGCCACTGGCCGGCGGGTCACCACGTCGATCATGACGAGCGTCATGCGCGCGGTGCACATCAGGCGGTGGTCGTCGACCAGGTACGCGGCACCCTCGACGGTCACGCTGCTGTGTCCGATCCGGGTGGTCCGCACGTGCACGTCGAGCAGCTCGTCGAAGCGTGCCGGCGCCTCGTAGGTGACCTCGAGCGACCGCATGACGAACTCGCGCTCTCCCTGCCAGTACGCCTGGAGCCCAAGGTGCCGGTGATACTCCAGCCGGGCGTTGTCGAAGTAGGGGAGGTAGCGCCCGTAGTAGACGACCCCCTGGGCGTCCGTATCGGAGAACGACACGCGCGAGAGCGCCGAGTACCGGAATGGCGGGTGCTTGTCGGAGAGCCGCCCGGTCTCGAGATTCGTCACGCGCGGATCGTACGCCGGGCGCGGCGAGGGGCGGGCGGGCTGCGGCGAGCGGCGCGATGGCGGTGGACGGCGGCGCGACGGGGGGCGCGCCGCGGGCGACGGCCCGCGCGTCAGCTGGCGGCGCCCGCGCGGGCGGTCCGGTGACGAGCGCGGAAGGCGTGTTCCCGCAACATCGCACGTGAAGTGAACACCGATGGCGCGGGCGCGAGTCCGGCGGGCACGCCGGCTGTGAACGCCGCGCGGGCGGACCCGTCCTCGCCCTTCCACGCTCCACCCAGCCCGTCGCCCGTCGTGGGAGATCCGATCCACCGGAATCGACCGGTCGCCGGCCTCGCGGTCAGCGCCAGCACCGCTCCGAGCCGCCGGGAGTCGACTCGAACGGTCGGCATGTGCACTTCACGTGCGATTCCGCGGGCGAGTGGCGAGCCGTCGCGCCGCTGGTCGATGAACGCCGGCCCTCGAGGCGGCGCGGAGATCGACGCCCTTCTGCGCTACGCTGTTGGTCCGCGCCCGTAGCTCAGTGGATAGAGCATCTGACTTCGGATCAGACGGTCGGGGGTTCGAATCCCTCCGGGCGCGCCACACCAACCTGATTGGGAGCCGTCGCCGACGCGATGAGCGGTAGGTACTCCCCACGGGCGAGCTTCGTCCGCGACGACCCTGTCGTCGCGGACCTGACCTCAGCGGACAGCCCGCAGCGATCTCAGCTCGCTCCGGCGGCGTGGCCTTCGCCCATCGGCCGCCGAGGTCGGCTCGGAGACGCGCCGCGCGCCCGAGGACCGCCGCGGTCTAGGTCGGCTGGGGCATCCCGCCGCTTAAGGACGCGATCACGGCCCGCTTGCGCCCGACGTGCGTCCGACGTGCTCCTGTACGGCGTCGACCCGCAGCTGCGCTCGCGTCTTGAGATCTCGCGGATCACGCCCCGTGCTCAGTCGCCTCGCTGCGCCTTCGGCTCGTGCCAGAACGGCGCGAGGGCCTCCGCGACCGCCCGCTGCTGATCGGGCGTCAGACGTCGGCCGAACTCCCGCTCGATGACTGGGAGATGGGCCGCAAATCCCCGTTCGTGAGCCCGGAGCCCCTCCGGCGTCAGCTCCACGCGCACGCCGCGACGATCACCCTTTACCCGCTCGCGATGCACGTACCCGGCGGCTTCCATGCGGTCGATGAGCCGGGTGATGCCGCTTCGCGTGAACAGCGACCGCTCCTGGATCTCCTGTATGCGCAGCCCGTGCTCCGGCGAGTCGTAGAGCTGCGCCAGCACGTCGAGCCAGCTGAGTGGGTAACCGACCTTGGCGACCAGATCCGGCTCGGCGACCTGGAGCACCCTGGCGTTCGCGAACAAGACTCCCCGCCACGCATCAGCCCAGGAGTCCTCCGGCCGGCTCGGGTCCTCATCGGGGTCCATACCCCAAGTGTACGAGATAGAGTCTGCTGCTGCAATCACTGTTGGGATGGTCATTGACAAGTCAGCTATTGCTGTTACAGTCACTGACGGAGCACACACACCGGTCGTCCCGCCGGAACGGCTCCAGCATCGGAGGCTCGCGATGGCCACCTTGTTCGTCCGCCACCAGGTCGCGGACTACGCAGCCTGGCGCCGCGTCTACGACGCAGCGAAGCCGAAGCAGGAAGCGGCCGGCGTGCTTGCTGCCGCCATCTACCGCTCGGTCGACGATCCCAACGAGCTGACCGTCTCTCATGACTTCGACACGCTGGAGGCTGCGCGCGCCTGGGCGGCGAGCGCCGAGCTGCACGCGGCGATGCAGTCCGCCGGCGTCGTCGGCGCCCCGACAGTCTGGTTCACGAATCGAGCCTGACCGGCCCCCGACAAACCACACCCGGATTCGACGAGCACCCCCGGGCATGTCTGCCCGTCGAGCGGCTCCGCTTCCGACCGGACAAGCGTGAGAGCCACCCGGTCGAGGGTGGCTCTCACGGACTCTGTTGAGCGCCAGGCATGCGGCGAAGCTTCCGCACCGTATTCCACGTCCCACCGCATGCCCTGAAACAGCTTGACCCCATGGGAACGAGGCCACGCTGGCCGTGGTCCCCGGTTCCGAATGACCTCCTGCCTGCGCCGGTTCCGTTATCGGCGAGTGTCCGCAATCGTGAAGTTGGTCGCGAAGCGCAGCCGCGTCACCTGCTGCCCGCAGGGAGCGGCCGACCGAGTAGGTAGCCCTGGCCCAGGCGGATGTCGAGTGTTTGAAGGGTCGCGCGCTCGGCTTCTGTCTCGATCCCCTCCGCGATCAGACGGCAATGGATTGCACCGACGAAGTGGCTCAGGCCGACGATCAGGGCCTGCCGCGCGGGGTCGGCGTCGAGACCAGCCACGATCGACCGATCGACCTTCACGAAGTCCGGGCGCAGCTCCAGGATATGGCGGAGGCTGGCGAACCCTGCCCCCGCGTCATCGACCGCGAGCTCGACTCGCGGTCGCAGGTCGGCGACGGTCGCGTGGAACAGCGCGTAATCGGCGATTGCCGCGTGCTCGGTGATCTCGAGCACGACATGGCGGTCGGTCGTCGGGAGGAGACGCCGAAGCGCGTCCCCTGCCTCGATGAACTCAGGGGACGTGTTCACGTTGATCCATGGCCCACGTGGCAGTGCCGTCGCCGCGGCCAGCGCCATTTCGAGGGTCACGGCCTCGAGATCGAGGCCCAGGCCGATTGCGCCGGCTTCCTCGAATCGGAGGTCTGGCGGCACCTCGTCGTCGAAGCGGGTGAGGGCCTCGAAGCCGACGATGGCATTCGTCCGCAGATCGACGATCGGCTGGAAGACCGGGTGGAACTGGTGCCGTTCGATGATGGTTCCGATCAACTCCCGAGCTCGACCCGTCGCCGTGCGTGCCGCGACGTCGCGCCCGATCAACGCGGCTGCCAGGTCGGCGAACTCGACGACGGTGCCCAACGAGTCGGTCAGCTCCGCCTCCGAGACCCCGGCTGCAGCGTTGACCGCGAGCAACCCGATGAGGTTTCCGTCCCAGCGGATCGGCGCGTAGGCGACCAGCTCGACGCCGAGCCCCATCAACAGCCTGTTGTACGGGTGCGACCGCCGGTTGACCCAGGGCTCGATCCAGGGGCCCTCGAGAGCCCGTCCCCGAAGGTGCTGGCTGCGCTGGCGGGGCAGGCGCCGGAGCGGAGCGTCAGCCTGCCCCTGTACGGCTATTCCAATGGGCATCGCCCGCCCGTCAAGCCCGAAGATGAACAGCTTCGCGACGGTCACGAACAACAGGTTGAGCACCTGGTGACAGATCGCCTGCGCCGTCGTTTCGACGGTGTCGCTCGGTCGGATGGACCGGATGATCCCGCCGATCAGGGCCCGCTCCCGGGCCCGCACGGCCGACCGACCCTCGAGCGCGCGCTTCTCGGTCACGTCGCGCTTCACCGCCACGAAGCTAATGAGCGCACCCGCGTCGTCCCGGACGGGGGAGATGAAGGCCTCCTCGGTGAAGATCGAGCCATCCTTCCGCCGGCTGACCAGGTCCGCGGCCCACGGGACGCCGCTGAGCAGGGCCGCCCACATCGCCTGATACGAGGCAGCCGGCTGGGTTTCGCCGTCGAGGATCCGGTCGTGCTTGCCGACGACCTCGTGGCGCGAATAGCCGGTCGCGCGCTCGAAGGCGGGGTTGACGTAGGTGATCAGCGCCTCGAGATCCGTGATGACCACGGATTCGCGGATCTGGTCGACGACCGCCGACAGGGGATCACGATCCGCCTGCAGCGACGAGCGTTCCGTCCGGTCAAGGCCGATCCCCGCGACGTTGGTTCGTCCGCCCTGACCGGCCACCGGAAAGGTGATGACGAGGAAGTCATGCGGCCCGTCCTCGAACGGCATGACCTGCGAGCGAAGATGCATGGCCCCGGTCCGCATGACCGTGAGGTCATCTGCCCGGATTCGTGGGGCGGCGTCGGGCCAGAGTTGCTCGTCGGTCCTGCCGCGCAAACCGCCCTCGATCGAGCTGCCGAGGTGCTCGACCAGGAACGCGTTGACGTAGATATATCGGCCGTCCGGGTCCTTCACGAAGCCGACGGCTGGTGTCGCGGCCATCAGAGCCTCGAACGAAGTGGCAACGCCCGCGCCCTCGAGGTTCTCGCGGGCGGCGTCGGATGCCTGCTCGTCGTCGGGACTGACCGGCGCCGCGTGGAGCCTTGGCGGGTCCTTGCTCTTCCTCACTCGGCACTCCGCGCTCGAACGCGATCCGCTGAACTCCGGCAGCGGGCCACCCTGAACAAGGCTGCCACGCAAATTGCCCCATTTCATTACGGCCCGTAATGGCAGCATGAACCCGAAGGTCCCCGAGGATCCCCCACGCCCAGCCTCGTAGGCCCTCCCGGCGGGTGACTGGCCACCGCCCGGGCGGGTATCGAACGCCGACGCCTACCAGCCGGCCATCGAGTCTCGCTCCGTGGACTTCGATGGCACCCGGATAGCTCCGGAACCCGGACCAGAGAAACGGTCTGAGCACGCGCAGCCGCCGACGCGGGGTGCCACCGAGTAGGTGGCTGAACGCTGGCTCGTCCCCGGAGGCATCGGTCGTGTTGTTCGCGCGTGTCCGGCACCCTCCGGGCGCCACGACAACCTGAGGCAACGCGAGGGCCAGGCGTTCGGATAGGCGGCGCGCGTCAGGCGTCTCGCGACGATCGACCGCCCTGACGACGATGCGCTCGTAGATCGCGTGCAGCAGGTCGGCCTTAACCTCGGGGACGTCGGCATTGACCCACGTGTCGGCCAGCACCCGCAGCCACTCCACCGCCCGTTTCGCGGGCAGATCGCCACGCGGGCTCCAGACTGACGTACCCGGTGAGATCCTCCACGCGAGGGATTTACTCGCGCGCCCCGAAGATCCGCGCGGGAGCACACTTCACACGTGGACCAGTCGCCAAGCTACCTCGGCGTCCTTGTTGCCTTCGGGCTCGTTCTCGTCAATGGCTTCTTCGTAGCCGCCGAGTTCGCCATCGTCAAGGTTCGCCAGACCCGTCTCACCGAGCTCTCGTCTCAGGGTAACCGGCTGGCGCCGCGCGCCCACCGGATCGCCGGCCGCCTTGACGCATATCTCGCGGCGACCCAGCTCGGCATCACGATCGCAAGCCTCGGTCTCGGCTGGATCGGTGAGCCGGCGGTCGCATCGCTGATCGAGGAGCCGCTCGCGCGGCTCGGACTGGGCGAGGCGGCGATCGAGGTGATTGCGTTCGGCCTCGCGTTCGGCTTCATCACGGTCCTGCACATCACGCTCGGGGAGCTCGCCCCCAAGTCGCTCGCCATCCTGCGCCCCGAGCGGACGGCCCTGGCCGTTGCCTGGCCGCTCGACGTCTTCTATTTCGTCATGCGCCCGGCGATCGTCCTCCTGAATGGCACTGCCAACCTGCTCCTACGCCTCATCGGGCTCAACCCCGCAACCGAATCCGAGGCCGCGCACTCGGACGTCGAGCTCCGGCTGCTCCTGGCGTCGAGCGGTGAGCACGGGATCATTGACCCGGTCGAGCAGGAGCTCGCCAGCCGCTCGCTCACGCTCGGTGACCTGTCGGTCCGCGACGTGCTCGTTCCGCGGACCGCCCTGGACGCGCTCCCGATCCGCCTCTCGGGCGAGGAGGCGCGCCGGCTGGCGCTCCTGTTTCGCCGGTCACGCCTTCCCGTCTATGCGGACTCGCTCGATGACATCCGCGGCGTGATCGACTGGCCCGACCTGTTCGCCGAACCCGCCAGCGGATGGGCCGCCCGCATCAGGCCGCTTCTCGTCGTGCCGGAATCGCTCGCGGCATCAGCCGCGCTCGCACGGCTCCTTGACGCGCGAACCGACGTGGCGCTCGTGCTCGACGAATACGGGGGTACGGCGGGCCTCCTGACCTACCGCGATCTCGTGGGCGAGATCGCCCAGCGCGAGATCCTCTCCGCCGGCCATCTGGCAGGGGACACCCCCGTCCATCTTGTCGAGGAGTCCCTCGGCATCCGCATGGGCGAGAGCGAGGCGACCACGATCGGCGGGTTCCTCGTCGAGCGCCTCGGTCGGATGGCGGCAACCGGAGACGAAGTCCAGATCGGGGACTGGCTCTTCCGGGTCGTCGAAGCCGACGGCCATCACGTGCTCCAGGTCGCAGCGACGCGCAGGACCTGATCGAGGCGGCATCGGGCGCGGGCGCCATGAGGGAGTGGCTGCCACAGCTCAGCCGGCATGCTGCGAGCGGGACATGCCCGAGATCGACTGGCTCACGCTTGGGCTCTTCGTCACCTCGCGACGGCGGCCAACCGCCAGCCGCGGCCTTCGATCGGCATGTCGTTGGCTATGCGCTCCTGGCGGCCGGAGGGGTCGTGCCATTCGGCTCTCGACCCCGTTGGGGGTTCGAGTGGATCGTTCAGCCATGGTCGACGAATGCCCTATGACCGAGGACTGCCCGGGCTACGACCGCGACCTGCAGACGTGCCTTATCCGTCCGGGCGACTGCGAGTTCAGGCCCGCTGACGGCGAGGCCGCCCTGACATTCGAGACGCCCGAGGCGCTCCCGCTCGACGACTCCGGAGCGTCAGGGCCGCGATAGGGCCGGAGGGTCGCCGTCAGCCCAGGGCGCCGCGACCGAGTGCTGTCGCGCGGCAGGGGTCAGGCACCGCTCCGCCGCAGACTCGTCACCCGCGCCCGGCTCCTCGCCGGGCGCGCCGCCCGGCGTCGCTGAGCAGCCGGCGTCGCGTCTCCTCCAGCGGGTCGCTCGACAGCGAGGGTGGATCGACTCCGTCCCGCCGGGAGGAGGAGGAGGACCCGGCGGGACGGAGTCGTCAGGGAATGTGCGCGCCCGGGCGCACGTCGTCGCCTCCCGTCAGAGGCCACGGACCAGGTGGTAGTAGGCCGCGTTCCAGCGAAGCTCTTTCTGGACCGCCGACACCCGAGCCTCCTCGTCGATGAGCACGAACTCGATGCCAGCCATCTCGGCGAAGTCGGCGAGGGGCTCAGGGCCCACCGCCCGGCTGAGCACCGTGTGGTGCGCACCGCCGGCGATCAGCCAGGCCTCGACCGCCGTGCGCAGGTCGGGTCTCGGCTGCCACACCGCGCGAGCGACCGGCAGGCGCGGCAGCTCGTGTCCTGCGTCGACGACGTCGACGACGTTGGCGACGATTCTGAATCGCTCGCCGAGGTCGGTCATGCCCGCGACGACCGCAGGTCCGGTGTCCGAATCGAAGACCAAACGTACCGGATCCGACCTGGAGCCGATGGAGAGTGGGTGGATCTCGCACCGCGGGCGGCTGCGGGCGATCGATGGGCAGACCTCCAGCATGTGGGCCCCGAGGACCTTCGGAGCCAGCGGGTCCAGGTCGTACGTGTAGTCCTCCATGAACGAGGTGCCACCGGGCAGGCCGGTTGCCATCACCTTCACGAGGCGCACAAGCGCTGCGGTCTTCCAGTCACCCTCAGCCCCGAAGCCGAACCCGTCCGCCATGAGGCGCTGGACCGCGAGTCCCGGCAGCTGGCGGAGCCCGTCCAGGTTCTCGAACGTGTCCGTGAAAGCGCCGTGCCCGCCGGCTGCGAGGAACCCCCTCAGGCCGGCCTCGATCCTCGCGGCTTCGAGGAGCGCCTCGCGACGGTCGCCCCCTTCGGCCAGCTCGGGCGCGAGGTCGTACTCCTGCTCGTACTGCTGGACGAGGTCGTCGATGGCGGCGCCGGGCACCGCCCGGATCGCGTCGCTGAGGTCGCTGACACCGTAGCCGTTGACGGCCACGCCGAGCCGGATCTGGGCCTCGACCTTGTCTCCCTCGGTGTCCGCGACGTGGCGCATCGTGTCGCCGAAGCGGGCCACCGAGAGGTGCTGCGCCTCCTGCCAGGCGCAGGCCGCCCGCGCCCACGTGGCGATCCGTCCCACGACCTGCGGATCCTGCCAGTGCCCTGCGACGGTCTTTCGGGCGACCTGCATCCGGGTGGCGAGGTAGCCGAACTCGCGATCGCCATGGGCCGACTGGTGGAGATTCATGAAGTCCATGTCGATCTCCGACCATGGGAGATCCCGGTTGAACTGCGTGTGAAGGTGGAGCAGGGGCTTCCGGATCGCCTGGAGCCCGGCGATCCACATCCGTGCCGGAGAGAAGGTGTGCATCCAGAGGATCACGCCGACACACGAGTCGCTCGCGTTTGCATCGCGACACGTGGTCGCGATCGATTCGGACGAAGTCACGACCGGGCGGTGCACGACGCGCACGGGAAGCACGGGCGAGGAATCGAGCTCGGCCGCGATCCGCTTGGAGTTGGCGGCCACCTGGCGCAGGGTCTCGTCCCCGTACATCTCCTGGCTTCCGGTGACGAGCCAGACCTCGTACGCGCCCAGGGGCTTCATCGCAGCATCTCGCTTTCACTGGGTGGTGCGGTCCGCACACGGATGGTGCGCGGTCGCCGGTGTTGATCGGACGGCGCTCCGCCCCTCGTCTCGAGCCCGCTGGCTCGTGATGCGCGCCCGATGGCTGCGGCCCTCGCCGGGCACGGGGCCCAGGCGCAGCCGCGGAACCTCGCGGAGCTACTTGTCGGTGATGTCGACGGCATGGCTCACGAACGTCTTCTGCTGCTTCGACTCGACGCTGACCAGGATGTAGAGACCGGTGACGTCTCCCGGCACCGAGACCTCGGTGGTCCAGTCCGCGGAGTGGCCAGCCGGGGTGATGGGGGTGTCCGCCAGGTGCGGACTCTCGTAGAAGCCGTAGATGATGCCGTCCGACCCGACCACCGGCGGCGTCCCGATGTGCACGTACGTCGGGTACTCGGTGGGGTTGGTCGTCTGCCAGGCGAGCTCGAGGCCATCCGCGTTCCGTGTCGCGCTCGTGAGGCTCAGCGTGCAGTTGTTGATCGCCACGATCTTGGCGTCAGCCTTCTCGATGACGCCGTCGACCGGGGCGGCGACAGGGTACTTGAGGTCCGCTGACAGCTTGTCGAGATCGACCGCGAGCTTGGCGCCGATCGGGGCGGTCGGCGAGTAGTAGTTGAAGTCGCCGGTGACGTAGCTGTACGCGATCGAGAGCTTCGCACCGGGCGCCGGCGTGGCACCCGCGCATTCGACGTAGATGAGCTGCGTCGCCGGCTTCGCCTTCGTGCCGCCCGTGTAACCGCGGACCTGGAAGCCCGGCGCGATGGACGTGCCGCCGGTCCCGACGAAGACGGTTCCGCAGTTGGTCGACGTGCCGTCGCTCGTCGTAAGGACGGCCGGCTGGTTGGGTGTCGCCTGCATCGCGCTCCACGCCCCGGTGTCGTTCCGGACCGTGATGTCGACGTGAAGCCCGCCATTCGCGGCGTCGACCTTCGTCGCGACGGCGGTCCATGCGCCGGATGCCGCCGGCGAGGGAGAGCTCTCGTCCTCGGGCGTCACGATGTACCCGCAGCCCGCCAGCACCAGCGCGCAGGCCAATGCCGGGGCCAGCTTCCAGCGCGCTCTCATCGTTGGAGTCCCTCGCTCATTGGGAACCGGCACCGAACTTCGGGAGGATGGTGGACAGTCGGCCGGTCATGAGCCAGTAGTTGGCCGGAGCGGCCGTCCCGCCGTCGACGGCCTTCACGGTCTTCACGACGCCCTTGTAGGCGACGGTCGTGTAGTACGTGAAGCACTGCCCACACTGGATCTCCGAGGTCGAGTACATGTTGTCGGTGAACCAGCCCAGGCTGTCGATCGCGCCGAGCAGCGCCTCGACGTCCGCCGGCGAGGCCTGCTTCTCCATCGTCTGCGCTCCGTTGTCGGCGACGATGCGTCCATCGGCATAGATGGCGTACAGCTCGTCGACGCAGCCGGACCCGCCGTTTCGCTCGTACGCGATCACCGCACCATCATTCATGAGCTGGGTGGCCCGATCCTGCCGGAACGGCTTGAGCTGGCACCCGGTGCCCGTATCACCCGGCCCGTGGGCCGCGTTCTGGGCACCGAAGACCTGCACGGCCGCGAGGAGCACCACGACGACGACGGCCCCCGCCAGCACCCGGCGGTCGCGCCAGACGGCGCGTCGCCCGCGGCCGGCCGTGGAGGCTCTGCCCGCGATCCCGAGCCGGCCGGCGGTGATCTGTCGGGCATTCAGCGTGGCCAGGAGGCTCTGCACGCCGATGAAGACGAGCATCAGCGCGCCGATGACGATGCTGGTCCACCACGAGCTGAGCTGGCCGTTGAACTGGATCAGGCTCTGGATCAGGGCCGTGATGAGCACCCCGAAGAGCCCGCCGAGCAGGTAGCCTTCGCCGCCCGTGAGCGCCATCCCACCGATGACCACCGCCGCGATGGTCGTCAGCTCCATGCCCGTGGCGTGCGTCCCGTGGCCGGAGCCAACGTAGATGCTGTACGCGATTCCGGCGAGCGCCGAGCAGAACCCGCTCAGCATGTAGACCTGGACCTTGGTCCGGTCGACCCGTAGACCCATCAGGCGCGCGGACTGCTCGTTGAGGCCGTTGTTGCCGCCCATGGCATAGATGGTTCGGCCGAACTTCGTGAAGTGGGCGATGTACATGCCGACGGCGAGCACCACGAGCGCCACCACGACGAGGATCGTGACGTAGTCACCCTTCTTGGTCACCGGGTCCGCCAGCCCGGGAATCAGGATGCGCGTCCCGGAAAGCGTCCTGTAGAGCGGGTCGTAGATCCGGATCTCGCTGTCGCTGACGACGAAGGACAACCCCCGCGCCAGCCACATCCCCGCCAGCGTCGCGATGAATGGCTGCACCTTGAGATAGGCGATGAACGCGCCCATCACGGCGCCGAACAGCACGCCCATCCCGAGCATCAGGCCGAAGACGAGCCACGGGTCCCAGCCGTCCCTGAGGAGCGCTGCCGTGGCGACGGTCGTCAACGCCAGCACCCCGCTGACGGAGAGGTCGATCCCGCCCGAGATGATCACCAGGCCTTCGCCCACGACCAGGATGAGCAGGAACGGGGTGGTGATGAACAGGTTGAAGAACAACTGCCCGTCGCGCATGGCCGGGAACAAGAAGGTTCCCGCCAGGAACGCGATCGCAAACAGCGCGACGGTCGCACCGACCGGCAGGAACTTCCGGCTGTTCGCGAAGCGCAGGCGCAACGTCTGCATCATGCGGCCGCCTGCCTCCGCGCGACCCGCCCGACGATCCTGCGGCCGAGGTCCTGCACCTGCTGGGAGTAGAGCAGGATCACGACGATCACCATGACCGCCTTGACCGCGGTGATCGCGCTGGCGGCCACGCCGATCGCGTACATGGATGTCTGCGTGGCCTGGATGACCAGGGCACCGATGAGACTGCCCAGCAGCGAGAAGCGGCCTCCCGCCCCGAGGACCGTCCCGCCGATGACGACCGCGAGGATCGCGTCGAGCTCCGTGTACAGGCCAATCTGGTTCGCGTCCGAGGTCCTGATGCTCGAGACGGCGATCAGCGCTGCGACGCCGGCACAGAAGCCGCAGAACGCGTAGGCGAAGAGCTTGATCCGCTTCTCGTTGATGCCGCTGTAGAGGCTCGCCCGGAAGCTGATCCCCACCGACTCGACGAAGAGGCCGATCGCCGTTCGTCGCGTCAGCAACCAGGCACCGGCGAACAGGGCGACGACGATGAACAGCGAGAACGGCAGCACGATGAAGCCGTTTCCGATGAAGGCGAACGAATCGTTGAAGATGATGATCTTGATCGAGTTGGTGATCAGCTGGGCGATGCCCCGACCGGCGATCATCAGGATCAGGGTGGCCACCATCGGCTGGATCCGCCCGAAGGAGACCAGCACGCCGTTCCACAGGCCGCAGACCACGGCCACCGCGAGCGACGCCGCGATCACGACCGGGATCGGCACGAAGCTGTAGGTGGGGTCACCGACGACTGCAGTGATGTCCCCCTGGAGATTGAGCCCGACGATCCTCGGATCGATGAGGATGCATGCAACGGAGGCAGCGATCGCCATGATCGCGCCAACTGACAGGTCCACCCCGCCCGTCGCGATGACGAGGGTCATCCCGATCGCGAGCGCCACCGTCGGGGTGCTGTTGCGCAGGATGTCGACCAGGCTGCCGAACAGGTGACCGTCCCGAACCTCGAGGTTGAAGAAGCCGGGGACGAACACGAGGTCGAACAGGAGGATCACCGCGAGCGCGATGATCGGGACGGCGAGCCGACTCTCCCGAAGCGCGTGCCAGCTGAACATGGAGCGGACGGCGCTCATGCCTCGCCCCCAGCAATCGCGCGCATGATCTCCCGTTCGTCCACCTCGCCGGCGAACTCGGTCACCTTCGCACGGTCCCGCATCACGACGACGCGGTGGCTCGTGCGCAGCACCTCCTCGAGCTCGGAGGAGATGAAGATGCACGACTTGCCCTCTTCGGCGAGCGAGAGGACGAGCTTCTGGATGTCTGCTTTCGTCCCCACGTCGATGCCGCGGGTCGGCTCATCGAGGATCAGCAGGCGTGGATTGGTCGCCAGCCAGCGGGCGAGGATGACTTTCTGCTGGTTCCCGCCGCTCAGGTTCCTGACGGGCTGATCGGCCGACGGCGTCGCGATGTTCAGGAGCTTGATGTATTTACCGGCGATCGCGTACTGGTCGCTCGTGCTCAGGTGCCGGAACCAGCCCCGGCTGGCCTGCATCGCCATGATGATGTTCTCTCGCACGGTCAGGTCGGCCACGATCCCTTCGGCCTTTCTGTCCTCGGGGCAGAGCGCAACGCCTCGCTCGATGGAACCGATCGGCGAGAAGTTGCGAACAGGCTTGCCGTCCATCGTCAGGGAGCCCGCCGTCGGCTGGTCGATCCCGAAGAGCAGCTGGGCCATCTCGGTCCGCCCGGAGCCGAGCAGGCCGGCCAGGCCAACAACCTCTCCAGCGTGCAGGACGAGGTCGAACGGAGCGATCGACCCGACGAGGCCGACCCCGTCCGCCTCGAGCAGCGGCTCGGTCCCGATGTGCTGGCTGCTCTCGATCTTGTGCCGGCTGATGTCGTCGAGCTCGGTCAGGCTCCGTCCCAGCATGAGCGTGATGAGAGTCAGGCGCGGCAGGGCCGCCGTCTCGTACACGCCGACGAGCGCCCCGTTCCGGAGGATCGTGACGCGATCGCTCACCTCGTAGACCTGGTCGAGGAAGTGGGTGATGAACAGGATCGCAATTCCCTCGCCCTTCAGCTTGCGCATCACCCGGAAGAGCTGGTCCGTCTCGTGGCCCGTCAGGCTCGACGTCGGCTCGTCCAGGACCAGGACCTTGGCCGACGAGATCACGAGGGCTCGCGCGATGGCCGCCATCTGCTGGATGGCGATCGAATAGGAGCCCAGGGGTCGGGTGACGTCGATCTCGACGTCCAGCCCGCGGAGTATCTCCCGGGCCTCGCGGTTCATCGCGTTCCAGTCCACGTGCCCCAGCCTCATCGGCTGCCGGCCGATCAGGAGGTTCTCCGCGACCGTCAGGTTGGGGCAGAGGTTGACCTCCTGGTACACCGTGCTGATGCCGAGCGACTGGGCGTGCAGCGGCGAGCGGATCGCGACCTCGACGCCGTCCAGGGTGATCCTGCCGTGGTCGGGTCGTTCCACGCCGGTCAGGACCTTGATCAGCGTCGACTTGCCGGCGCCGTTCTCCCCGACCAGGGCATGGATCTCGCCGCTCGCGAGCGTGAGATTCACCTGCTTGAGCGCCTGCACGCCCGGGAACAACTTGTCGATGCTTTCCATCACGACAATGTCGCGGGCGGGATCGGTCATGACGAACCTCTGTCCCGAAGATCTCGGACTCCGCGCCTCACACGCGCGGCCTCGGTCAGGGCGTCGAGGAGGAGAGGAGGTGTGCGGCCACCTCTCCTCCCGCGCGACTGATCGGATGACGCCGGAGCGGTCACCCGCTCCGGACGGCACCTAGTACTTGCGGGTCGCCAGGATCGCCGTGAGTGCGTCCGCGCCCTGGGCGGCGAAGAACTCGCCTTCCTGCGACGGGACCCACTTCGGCAGCGATGTGTCGCCGTTCAGAGCCTTCAGGGCCGCGTCGTAGACCTGCGGCGCGAGAAGCGGGTTGCACTCGATGTCCGCGCCAAGCTCGCCGGAGATCAGGGCCTTGAAGCCGTTGGCGGTCGCGTCGACGCCGATGACCTGGATGTCCTTGCCGGGCACGAGGCCGGCTTCCTTGATCGCCTGGATGGCGCCGATGGCCTCTTCGTCGTTGTGGGCGAAGACGCCCTGGATGTCCTTGGTCTTCTTGAGGAAGGCTTCCATGACGGCCTTCGACTCCGGGACGCCCCAGTTGCCCGTCTGGCTCAGGCCATCGGGGATCGTGATCCCGCAGTCGCCCATCTTCTCGCGGAAGCCCTTCGCGCGATCGATGCCGGCGGATGCGCCGACGGCGCCGGTGATCTCGGCAACGTTCTTCTTGGGGCTGTCCTTGAGCAGGTCGCACATCGCCTTGGCGGCCTTCTGCCCTTCGAGGTTGAAGTCCGAGCCGATGTAGGTGTAGTACAGGCTGGGGTCGGCGTCGATGCGGCGGTCCTCGAGGACGACCACCTTGCCGGCCGCCTTGGCCTCCTTGAGGACGTCGTCATAGCCGGTCACGTCGAGCGCCGCGAGGATGATCACGTTGACCGACGGGTCCTGGTTGAACTGGTGGAACGCCGAGACCTGGTTCTCGAGCTTGTTCTGGGCGTCGTAGAACTTCAGGGTGATGCCCTTCTGGGTCGCGGTCTCCTTGAAGGAGGCGGTGTTGGCGGCGCGCCAACCGCTCTCGGACCCCGTCTGGATGAAGCCGACGGTCATGTCCGCGAATGTCTTGGCGGCGGCAGCGACGCTCGGAGCAGCGCCGGGCGGCGCTCGGAGCGGCGCTCGGAGCGGCGACACTCGCGGCCGCGCTCGGGGCGACGCTCGGTGCAGCGGCGCTTGGCGCGGTCGTGGCGCCCGACGAGCAGGCGCCGACCAAGGCGGTCATCGCCAGCGCCATCGCGATCCGGGGGAGGAATCCTGTCTTCTGCATTGTCTGGTCTCCGTGTCTCTGCGTGACCAACGAGGTACCGAGAGAGCTCGCCCCACGACGAGGGCGACATTGCCGGGAGGGCGCAGAGGGGGACGCTCACTGCGCCGCGGCGCATCAGGTGGTTCCGGATACCATCGGCACTCCTCCGCGACGGCCATCTGGGCGGGGTACTCGGCAGAACGCTGGCCGCGGCGAGCACGCGTGGTCGTGGTCGTCCCAGTCGCGAGGTCGGCCGAGCGGACGTGGCGCGCCGCGGGCGTCTGCCTGACGAAGTGGCGGCGTGCGTTCCGCGGGCCAGATCCGGGATCGAGACTCGTGCTTGCCGGGTGCTCGCCTCCCTGTTATCGTTCCCGTTATCGGTAACGGGACCGCTAACACCCTAGCATCACCGGATGCTGTCCGTCAAGATGATTGATGCTGAAGGACGACCGCCCGAGGCCGATCGGAGCAGGCCATGACCACGCGCAGGCGAATGACGATCAAGGAGGTCGCTCGGGCAGCGGGCGTCTCGACGCAGACCGTCTCGCGCGTGCTGAACAACCGGCCGGACGTGGCGTTCGAGACGCTCGAGCGGGTTCGTCAGGTCATCGCCGACACGGGCTACACGCCCAACATGCTCGCCCGAGGCTTGACCCAGGGCCGCAGCCACATCATTGGCGTCGTCGGCTATGGCCTCGACTACTTCGGACCGTCGCGAGTGCTCACGGGGATCGAACAGCAGGCAGCCGATCTCGGCTATGCGATCTCGCTCAACCTGATCCACGATCCGGAGACGCGCGACGTCGACGCGCTGCTGAGCAGCCTGTTCTCGCGGCAGGTCGACGGCATCATCTGGGCGATTCCGGAGGTTGGTGAGAACCGCGTCTGGTCGCACGGCAAAGGGCCGGAGCTGCCACTGCCGGTCGTGCTGGTCGGTGGCATGGGCGGACAGACCTCGCTCCTGTCGATCGCGATCGACAACGCGGCGATCGGCCGCATCGCCACGGAACACCTCCTGGCCGGGGGGGCGCACCGCGTGGGGATCATCACGGGACCGCTCAGCTGGTGGGAGGCCCGGCAGCGCAGGCTCGGATGGCGCGAAGCGCTGGAGGCGCACGGCCTGACGGCCGACGAGCAGCTGGTGGCCATCGGCGACTGGTCCCCGAACAGCGGCGAGCAGGGTCTCTACAAGCTCCTGGACCAGAACCCGGATCTCGACGCGGTCTTCGCGTCCAACGACCAGATGGCGCTCGGCGTGCTCCATGCGGCGCATCGGCTCGGCCGGCGTGTTCCCGAGGATCTTGCCGTGGTGGGCACCGACAACATCGCCGAGTCGTCGCACTTCTGGCCGTCCCTGACGACGGTCCACCAGCCATTGCACGACGCTGGCGCCCTCGCCGTGCGCGAGATCGATCAGTCGATCGCCGCCGCGCCGGGCTCGCGTCGTGCGGTCGGTACACTACCGTCTCATGCCGTCCTGCTCGAGCCCGAGCTCATCGTCCGGGAGAGCAGCCGGTCCGTCGAGTCGGTCGGGTCGAAGTCGAATGGTCGAAGCCAGGAGACCCTTGACGGCAGCGACCCGGTATGGGGCAGCCCGCAGGATCGCCCCGCGTCTCCGTTCAACTCCGTCCCATGACCGCACGAAACGAGCGAGGCGAGCTCGCGGCGGGAGGAAGGGCGGCGCGCAGCGCCGGGACATGAGCCGGTAACCGGACAACACCAGCACGCCGGAAGGCGGGAGGAGGGTCGAGTGAACCAGCGACAGGGGAGCGCGGCGGAGCTGATCCGGTCGGGGGCCTCCATCCTCGGGATCGAGCTCGGGTCGACCCGCATCAAGGCGTCCCTCATCGCGCCCGACACGACGCCGCTGGCATCGGGCTCGTATGCCTGGGAGAACCAGCTCAGGGATGGCGTCTGGACGTATGCCATCGAGGATGTCTGGAAGGGCGTGGCCGCCTGCTACGCGTCACTCGTCTCGGACGTGCGCGCCCGCTACTCCCTGGAGCTGAAGACCGTCGCGGCCATGGGTCTCAGCGGGATGATGCACGGGTACGTGGCCCTGGATGTCGACGGGAACCTGCTGGTGCCGTTCCGCACATGGCGGAACAACATCACCGGCGAGGCCTGCGCCGAGCTGACCCCGCTCCTCGACTTCGCCGTGCCGCAACGCTGGAGCATCGCCCACCTGTACCAGTCGATCCTCGAGGAACAGCCGCACCTGCCGCGGATCGCTCACCTCACGACGCTGGCCGGCTACGTCCACTGGAAGCTGACCGGCGAGCACACGATCGGCGTTGGCGAGGCCTCGGGCATGTTCCCCATCGACCCGCGCACCGGCGACTGGGACGCCGCCCGGATGGCGAAGTTCGACGCCCTGATCGCGCCGCGCAAGCCGGGTTGGAAGCTCCGGGACATCCTCCCCGCCGTCCTGCCCGCCGGCCGCCCGGCCGGGAAGCTCACCGCCGAGGGCGCGAAGCTGCTTGACCCATCCGGCACGCTCCCGGCCGGCATCCCTCTGTGCCCTCCCGAGGGCGACGCGGGCACGGGCATGGTCGCCACCAACGCCGTGCGCCCGCGCTCCGGGAACGTCTCCGCGGGCACCTCGGTGTTCGCGATGATCGTGCTGGACAAGAGCCTGGCCCGCGTCCACGAGGAGATCGACATCGTGGTCACGCCCGACGGCAGGCCGGTGGCCATGGCCCACTCCAACAACGGATCATCCGACCTCGATGCCTGGATCAGCCTCTTCGGCCAGGTGGCGGCCGCGCTCGGCGTCGAGGCGCGGCCCGAGGACCTCTACGGCAAGCTCCTGCCCCTCGCAGTGCGGGGAGACCCGGACGCGGGCGGGCTCCTCTCCATCAACTACGTGTCGGGCGAGCACATGACCGGCTTCACCGAGGGCCGGCCGCTGTTCGCGAGGAGCCAGGACAGCACGTTCACGCTCGAGAACTTCGTGCGGGCGATGTACTACGCCTCGCTCTGCTCCCTGCGCACCGGCATGGACATCCTCACCGAGCAGGAGGGCGTGGTCATCGAGGAGATACGCGGCCACGGCGGCTTCTTCAAGGGCGGCGACACCGGGCAGCGCATGATGGCGGCCGCGCTCAACGTCCCGGTCAGCATCCCCGCCACAGCTGGCGAGGGCGGGGCCTGGGGCATGGCGGTGCTGGCCGCCTACCTGCTCCGCGCCGACGCCGGGCAGTCGCTGCCCGACTATCTCGATGAGCGGATCGCCGCGAGCATCGGCAAGCCCGTCAAGCCCGACCCTCGCGACGTGAAAGGTTTCGCGGAGTTCTTTGCGCGCCACAGGAATGGGCTCGCCATCGAGCGGGAGGCCGTCAGGGCGCTGGGCTGACCGTTCGTGCTGATCGTGCGGCAGGAGGGATCGAGCATGCGACACGCCGAGCTGAGGGAGCGCGTCTGCGAGGCGAACCTGGGCCTGGTGGAGGCGGGCCTGGTGGTCCTGTCGTTCGGCAACGCCAGCGGGATCGATCGAGATGCCCGGATCGTCGCCATCAAACCGAGCGGCGTGGACTACGCGACGCTCCGGCCCGAGGACATCGTCCTCGTCTCCCTCGACGATGGTCGCGTCCTGGAGGGAGCCGGGCGTCCATCGTCGGACACGCCCACGCACCTCGTGCTGTATCGCGCCTTCCCAGAGGTGGGCGGCGTGGTGCATACGCACTCCGTCCACGCGGCCGCGTGGGCGCAGGCTCGGCGCGAGATCCCGTGCCTGGGAACGACCCATGCGGACCACTTCCATGGTCCGGTGCCCGTCACGCGGTGGCTGACCGACGCGGAGATTCAGACCGACTACGAGGCGCACACCGGGCGCGTCATCGTGGAGCGCTTCGCGGAGGCCGGCATCGATCCGATCGATGTGCCGGCGTGCCTGGATGCCGGTCACGGGCCGTTCACCTGGGGCGCAACGCCCCAGGAGGCACTGGTGAATGCCGTCGTGCTCGAACAGGTCGCGCGCCAGGCCATCCACACCCTGGCGATCGAGCGGGGGACGGAGCCGATTCCCACTGCGCTGCTCGACAAGCACTTCAGGCGCAAGCACGGCCCCACCGCCTACTACGGACAGCCGCGATCCGGGGCCACAGCGGGAACGTGACGCGCCTGGGTGCCGGCACGGCCCAACGGCCTCCTGGGGTGCGGCCGGTTGGGCCGACTGGAGCTTCGGCGGGGCCGTCACGTCACTCGGAACTCGCAGCACCCGCGCGGGTTCTCCAGGACGACGGGCTGACGGGCTGACGGCGCCGTCCCGCTCGACGCCGTCTTCCAGTACTCGGACGAGCTGGCATGACCGGCCGACCTCCAGTCGCCGCTGCCGCCGGACCGCAGGACCACCGTCACACCGATCAGGAGCACACCATGACAGAACCGTCGAAGAAGCCACCGTCTCTGCAGCCGCGCTGGTTCATCCGCTCGTTCTGGGTGGTGCAGCGTGCGCTCTACTCGGTCACCCGCGGCCGGTTCGGCCTCCGGACGGCCAGGGACGGCCGCTGGGGCATGATGCGGCTGCGAACGGTTGGGCGCCGCAGCGGCGAAGAGCGGAAGGCCATCCTCGGCTACTTCGAGGACGGTCAGGACCTGGTCACCATGGCCATGAACGGCTGGGCCGATCCCGAGCCCGCCTGGTGGCTCAACCTGCAGGCGCACCCCGACGTCACCGTCGATCTGCCCGGTGGGTCCCGCGCCGTCCACGGACGTGCAGCGGACCCGGACGAGCGGCCCCGACTGTGGGCCATGTGGGCCGCCTACGACAAGGATCTCGACGCCTTCGCCGCTCGGCGCTCCCGGGAGACCGCGGTCGTCATCCTGTCGCCCCGACCGGAATCGTGGTCGTGACCGGCGAGGGCAGGCCTCCGGCCGCGAACCCCGCGGAGAGCCCACCGGAGGTGCCGGCGTGGGGCCGCGTGGCCCTACCGACTCCGGCAGCGGCGCGGTAGCCTCTCGCTGTCATGAGGTGCCACCGGGTCGTGACGGCGGCGGCCGTCGCGCTGGTCGTGGTGGTCGCGGGATGCGGCGGTGGTGGCACCACCAGCCCACGCGCCGACCCAGGCGCGACGCCCGCGGAGTCCGGCCCGATCTCGCACGCGACCGGCCCGACCGACCTCGTGCTCCAGGCAGCTTCCGGCGGGGGCCTGCTGCCGCAGGACCTTCGTCTCGCAGAGATGCCGAATGTCTCGATCTACGGCGACGGGCGGGTCGTCATGCTCGGCGCGCATGACGGCAGACCCGGCGATCCCCTGGTGCCACGGCTCACCGAGGCACGGGTGACCGCCGACGGCATGGCCCGCATCCTCCAGGCTGCACGGGAGGCGGGAGTCCTTGGGCCGGATCGGCGCTTCGACCTGCCTGGTGGCTATGACCTGTGGACGGTCTGGTTCACGGCCATCGCCGACGGGAAGACCCACCGCGTCTCTGCCTATGCCCTCGGCTTCGAGGATGAGGCCCGTCTCGCCCCGGCCGGGGAGATGGAGGCGCGGAGCAAGCTCGATACGCTCTACGAACAGCTCCTCGACCTTCGAACCTGGCTCCCCGAGGGCACGGTCGGCCCCGACTCCGCCTACCGGCCGATCGAGACCCGCATCCTCCTCGTTCGCCTGGTCGACTGGTCGGCTGCGGACGGGGGCGCCACGCCCGTCCCAGCCACGCCGCGGGCTGACCAGGAGGTCCGCGACTGGCCGCTTGCGGGCTCTCCTGAGTCGTTTGGCGCACCGGTGGATGCCCACGAGGAGACCTGGCACTGCGCCGTCATCGGGCCCGACCAGGTCGTCAGGCTCGGCCTCGAGACGGCCACGCGGGACACGCGGTGGCGGGCGGGGGACTCCCTGTACCAGGTCGTCGCGCGACCGCTCCTTCCCGACGAATCCGGCTGTCCGAAGAGCATCTGAGGCCGGTCGCGCCCACACGGGCCGCGGCATCTCGAGGGTGTCCGCTGGTCCGAACGGCGGCGGCCGAGGTGCGCCATCATCTGTCGCCATGAGTCGAGCCGAGTCGCCCACGCCGGTGGCCACCGAGTTGGGCGCGACGACGGGAGCGAGCATTGCCGACGTGCGGCCGGCCTGGTCCCTCTGGCTGCTCTCGATCGCCCACGCCGTCAACCACGCCCAGGCGGTCATCCTGCCGCTCATCTACCTGAAGATCACCGACGACTTCAACGTCGGCGTCGACACGATCGCCTTCCTGGCCGCCGGCGGGGCCTTTGCCGCCGGCGTCGTCCAGCTCAGCTTCGCCTCGCTGACCCGGCTCGTGTCCCGGCGGACGATGCTCGGGGCCGGCGGGTTGCTGTTCGGCGGCGGGTTCGTCGCACAGGCGTTCGCCCCTGGCTTTCCGATGTTCGCGATCACCAACGTCCTGTCGCGGATCGGCGGCTCGCCGCAGCATCCGGTCGGCAACGGCCTCCTTGCCGAGCAGTTCCCGCCCGAGCGGCGGGGCTTCGCGATCAGCGCCCACATCTCGGGCGGGAACGTCGGGACGGTCGTCGTGGCGTTGATCGGGGCGCCGGTCATTGCCATGTTCGGCTGGCGCGGTGCGGCGATCGTCTTCGGGATCCCGGCTCTCGCGATCGCCGTCGCGATCCTCCTCCTGGTCCGCGAGCGCGGCACTGACCGGGCGGCTGCCGTCGCCGGCGGGAGCGTCCGCGACGCATACCGGGCGATCGCCCGCGACCGTGACCTGCGCTGGTTGTACCTCACCTCGATCCTGGGCGGCGGGGGACGCGGGTTGGGCGTCGTCAATCTCTTCGTGCTCATCTATCTCACGAAGGTGATCGGCCTCGACGAGTCGCTGTCGGGCCTGATGTACGGCGCGCTGATCGTCTTCTCGGTGCCCATGCCGCTCATCGCGGGCTGGCTGTCCGACCGGATCGGCCGCAAGCCGCTCATCATCGGCGTCTACCTCGGCGGGGCGATCGGGTTCGTCGTCTTCCTCGTCTCGGGGTCGAGCGTCATCGGACTCTGGGCCGGGATCCTGCTGATGGGCCTGTTCAGCTTCGCCGAGAGCCCGCAGCTCCAGGCGCTTCTCGCCGACATCGCTCGGCCCTCGATCCGGGATGCCACCTTTGCGCTGTACTTCACCCTTGCCTTCGGGGTCGGTTCGCTCTGGGTCGCGATCTATGGCGCGATCATCGGCGTTGCCGGCGATGCTGCTGGCCTGCCGATCGTCTTCGTCCTGATGGCCGTGACGTTCGTGCTTGCTGCCATCGGGACCGTGCCGATCCGGGCCGATCAGCGAGCGCACGAGAACGCCGCCCACGAGACGTCGCTCGCGGAGCTGTAGCGCGGTTCGGCCGCGAGGGCTCCCAGCGCGCGTGCGTCGAAGCGGCGAAGCCGTCGTGCGCGCCGGGACGACGACGCGCGGCCTCCGCCCTTGCGTGCCACGGAGATATACGTATACTCCTACGTATGGATGGAACGCCACGGAGGAGTTACGATGCTCGGGTGCCAAACAAGACGATCTATGTCTCCGACGGAGACCTCCCCCTGTACGGGCGGGCGCAGGAGCTTGCCGGCGGCAATCTCTCCGCGGCCATCTCCGCCGCGCTGCGTCGCTACGTCGACGTGGAGGAGGGTCGGCGGGAGGGCTTTGACGAGGTCGTCGTCCGTGTCGGGCCCGGCCGCGGCCGCAAGGTCCGGTTCACGGGGATCTTCCTCGGGGAGTGGGTCAACACGAGCTTCAGCCGCGTGGAGACCTTCCGCGTCTACCGTGGCCGGACTGGCAAGTTCGTGGTCCACGTCGAACGGAGCCCCGACTACTCGATGGTCAACGCCGAGGGCAAGCCGGCCGGATGGCGAGGCTACCTCGGCATCGGGGCAATCAGCTACGGGACCACGCCAGGCGAGTCGACGCTCGAGGTCGTCGATTTGCTCGACGAGCTCCGCACGCGGATCCCGTCGCAGCTCTACGACAGCGTGGCCAGCTCCGCAAGGCAGCCGGCCGTCGAGGACCTCGAGATCTGATTCTCGTCATCTCGTCGCACGTCCAGGACGTGCGGAATGAGCGCCACGATGTCGCCGCCCGCGATCCACGCGGCAGGCCTTCGAAAGTCGTACGGCACCCAGGTCGTCCTCGATGGGATCGACCTCGATGTGCCCATGGGCACGGTCTACGCGCTCCTCGGGCCGAACGGCGCCGGCAAGACGACCACGGTCCATATCCTGTCAACGCTCATCGCCGCTGACGACGGCCTCGTGGAGGTCGCGGGTCACGATGTCAGGCGGGATCCGGACCGCGTCCGCGCGGCAATCGGCGTCACTGGTCAATTCTCGGCCGTCGACAGGTTCCTCACCGGCGAGGAGAACCTGATGCTGATGGCGGACCTCCGGCACCTGGGAACGGCTGATGGCAGACGTCGGGCGGCGGAGCTGCTCGACGAGTTCGACATCGTCGCCGCGGCGCGAAAGCCGGTCTCGACATGGTCCGGCGGGATGCAGCGCCGGCTCGACCTCGCGATGACGCTCGTCGGCAATCCCCGGATCATCTTCCTCGACGAGCCAACCGCGGGGCTCGATCCGCGCAGCCGGCGGACGATGTGGCAGGTGATCCGCGACCTCGTGGATCGCGGGGTCACGATCTTCCTCACCACCCAGTACCTCGAAGAGGCCGACCGCCTTGCCGACCGGATCGCGGTCCTCGACCATGGCCGGCTGGTGGCCGATGGCACGCCGTCTGAGCTCAAGCGCCGGGTTGGCGGCGGCCACGTGCGGCTCGAGTTCGCGAACAACGACGAGCTGGAGAAGGCCGTCCGCGTCTTCCGGGGCGCGTCACGCGACGTCGACTCGCTCGCCCTGCTCGTGCCGAGCGACGGCGGCGTCGGCGCGCTGCGGATACTGCTCGACGCGCTCGAGGACGCCTCGATCGACGTCGACGGGCTGTCGGTGCGCACACCGGACCTCGACGATGTGTTCCTGTCACTCACTGGTCACCCCGACACCGAGAAGGGAGCCGCTTGATGACCGCGCGCGCGTTCGTCCTGGCCGACTCCGCGACGATGCTGCGGCGGAATCTCCGCCACATGCAACGCTACCCATCACTGACGCTGTTCATGATCGGGATCCCGGTCGTGCTCCTGCTTCTCTTCGTCTTCGTCTTCGGGGGCACCCTCGGCGCTGGGCTGGGTGGCGTGTCAGGGGGTCGAGACGGGTACCTGGCATACCTGGTCCCCGGGATCCTGCTGTTGACCGTGGCAACCGCGGCCCAGGGGACGGCGATCTCGGTTGCCATGGACATGACGGAGGGCATCGTTGCCCGCTTTCGCACCATGGCCATCTCCCGCGCCTCCGTGCTGACGGGCCACGTTGTCGGCAGCATGATCCAGACGGGCCTGGCCATCCTCGTGGTGGTGGTCGTGGCCCTGCTGATCGGGTTCCGGCCGACCACCGGCCCGGCGGCCTGGCTCGCCGCGGCCGGGCTGCTGGCGCTCACGTCACTGGCGGTCAGCTGGCTCTCGGTCGCGCTCGGCATGTCGACCCGGAGCGTCGAGACCGCAAGCAACCTCCCGATGTTTCTCATGCTCCTGCTCTTCTTCGGCAGCGGGTTCGTGCCAACGCAGTCGATGCCCGACGGTCTTCGCTGGTTCGCCGAGATCCAGCCCTTCACGCCGATCATCGAGACGCTGCGTGGCCTCCTGCTCGGGACCGCGATCGGTGACCGGGGCGTGATCGCCGTGGCCTGGTGCGGGGCGATCTCGCTGCTCGGCTTCCTGTGGGCGAGGAGGCTCTACGAACGCGACCCCGCCCATCGATAGTCCTCGGCGAGCGCGGCCGGAAAGCGACGGCGGCCTCCACGGGACCGACCTCCGTGTGGCGCCGGACGCCCCGATGAAGGACACTTCGGCGCGTGAGACTGCCCCATGCTTCCCTCGCGACCCGCCATGGCCGTGCCGGCGGCCGTTGCGCTCCGTGACCTGCCGCGGGCGATCGTCCACGCTCGTCACGGCCTGACGCAGGAGCAACGAGTGTCTGCTCTCGAGGATGCGCCGGAGGTTCACGCCGACGATCGCGCGACGTGGCGCGCATGGCTGGAGGCGAACCATCGGACTGCCCGTGGCGCCTGGCTCGTGACCTGGCGGCCACGTCCCGGTCGGGTCAGCCTCGAGTACGAGGCGGCCGTGGAGGAAGCCCTGTGCTTCGGCTGGGTGGACAGCACGGGCGGCCACGTCGACGATGAGCGCGGCAAGCTCTATTTCGCGCCGCGCAAGCCGCGCAGCGTCTGGGCGGCGTCCAACAGGGCGCGCGTCGAGCGGTTGATCGAGGAGGGGCGGATGGCTCCTGCGGGTCTCGCCGCCATCGAACGCGCGAAGGCGAACGGATCGTGGAGCGTCCTGGAAGCCGCGGAACGGATGGAGATCCCGGATGACCTCGCGGCTGCTTTCGAAAGCCGCTCTCCCTCCGCCGCCAACTTCGCGGCGTTCCCGCCCTCGGCGCGCAAGATGCTGCTCGCCTGGGTGGCCGTGGCTCGGCGCCCGGAGACTCGGGCGACGCGAATCGCCGAGATCGCGGAGGCGGCCGCGCGCAACGAACGGGCCAGGAGCTGACGACCGGACCCGGTGGAAAGCGCCCTCGACGACCCGATCGCATCGGGTCGGCGCCTCGCGCGCGGTAGCATCCGGCCGTGCGAGAGCCTGTTCGCCTGCGCCCGGCCACTGCGGGATGATCGACGTGGATGTCCTGATCGAGGGCGGGACCATCGTGGACGGCACCGGGGCGCCCGGCTTCGCCGGCTCCGTTGCGGTCATCGGCGACCGGTTGCGCATGCTTCGGGACGCCACGACCGGCGACGACGACGGTCGCCGCTCAGCTGAGATCCGAGCCCGCCGGCGGATCGATGCCCGCGGCCTCGTGATCGCACCGGGCTTCATCGACCTCCACAGCCACGGGGGCCTGGTGATGCTCGCCGAGCCGCGCAACGAGCCGAAGGTTCGCCAGGGGGTGACGACCGAGCTCATCGGCGTGGATGGCAATGCGTACGCGCCGTTCCCGTCGCCAGGCGACCTTCTCGACTACGTCGTCCTCAACGGTGGGCTCGACGGACGGCCCGACATCACCTACGACTGGTCGACGGTTGCCGAGTACATCGCGCGGTACGACCGCCAGGTCTCGGTGAACGTCGCCTATGTCGTCGGGAACTCGCCGCTCCGGATCGCCTCGGTGGGCTGGGACGAGATCGAGGCGGATCACCACGCGATGGCCGACCAGCGGTCGCGCCTGCGTGTTGCGCTCGAGGAGGGTGCCTTCGGCCTGTCGACGGGCCTCGACTACCCGC
Organism: uncultured Chloroflexia bacterium; assembly: GCA_963734535.1. GTDB lineage: Bacteria > Chloroflexota > Limnocylindria > Limnocylindrales > CSP1-4 > CTSoil-043. Next base: position 115,332 of record CAVTHS010000011.1, read on the forward strand.
CGGGCTCCTACGCGACGACCGCGGAGCTCGTCGAGCTGGCCGCCGAGGCGGCGCGGCTGGGCGGGATCTACCACACCCATGTCCGGTACCCGCTCGGGGACGGGTTCCTCGATCCGTACCGGGAGGCGATCGAGATCGGGCGGCGGTCGGGCGCTCCCGTTCACATCACGCACTTCTATCACCGGCCGACATTTCCGGGCCCGCCCGCGGTGATGCTGGCGCTCGTCGACGACGCTCGCGCCGAGGGGCTCGACGTGACGTTCGACCTCTATCCGTACGAGTGGGCAAGCACCAGGCTCCTGATCATGCTGCCGAACTGGATCCAGGCTGGCGGCCTGGGCCCGCTCCGCGAGCGCCTCGCCGACCGGAGAGTCCGGGCCCGGATCCGCGAGGAATCCGGGGCACGAGGCCGGCTGTTCGCCGGCGACCGGTCGTGGGACGAGGTCCGGCTCGGCTACTTCGCCCGCCCGGAGAACGCCGAGTGGGAGGGCCGGACGCTGGGCGACTACCTGGCCGCGACCGGCCTGGACCCGGTGGACGCCATCTGCGACCTGCTGATCGCGGAGGACCTCCGGATCAACCAGGTGACGCCGGGGCCGCATCGGGCCGGGATCGAGGCGTTCATCCGGCACCCTCGGGCGATGATCGCGACCGACGGCGTCATGATCGGGGCGAAGCCGGCCCCCCGGACGTACGGCACCTATCCGCGCATCCTGGGCGAGCTCGTGCGCGATGAGCGCGTGCTGGGCCTGGAGGAGGCCATCCACAAGATGACCGGGGCATCGGCCGCGCGGCTCGGCCTCACCGACCGGGGCGTCATCGCCGATGGGTGTTTCGCGGACCTCGTCGTGTTCGACCCGGCCCGGGTGCGCGCGCTTGCCACCTACGAGGAGCCGCGCCGCTTCCCGGAGGGCATCCCCTACGTGCTCGTGAACGGGGTGCTGGTGATCGACGGCGACGCGCACACGGGCGCCACGCCCGGACGAACGCTGCGGCGGGGACGCCCGGGCTGATCCGTGGCCCACGGCACGCGGCGCGCCGCGGCCCACATCCCAGCATCGGGGTTGCTGAGACGCAGTGGCCCACCGGTTGACACCGTGCGCCGTCGGCCCCCACGCTGTGTCGACCCACCCGGGCGTCCACGTCAGGAGGATCGGCGTGATCGAGCTCGGCGAGAACCGCTACGGCAAGCGGGCGATCCGGCTTGTCAAGGTCGTCCGCGATCCCGACGGCACCCAGGTGCGCGACCTCACCGTTGACATCGCGCTCGAGGGGGATTTCGCTGCCGCCCACACGGCGGGGGACAACGCGGCGGTCGTCGCAACGGACACGATGAAGAACACCGTGTATGCCCTGGCGGCGGACCAGCTGACCGGCGCGATCGAGCAGTTCGGCACGATCCTCGGGACGCACTTCATCGGCTTCCCGCAGGTCCGGCGCGCAACCGTCGACCTCCGCGAGCACCGCTGGAAGCCGATCGCGGGCACGGGTGTTTCCGCGTCGGGCGCATTCCGGCGTGTCGGCGACGCCACCCGCACGGCGCGCGTCTCGGCGACCCCGGACGCGACGGTCGTCGAGTCGGGACTCGAGGATCTCGTCGTCATGAAGACGGCCGGATCGGCATTCTTCGGCTTCGCCCGCGACCGCAACACGACCCTTCCCGAGCTGCGCGACCGGATCCTTGCGACGAACGTGACCGTCTGGTGGCGCCACAGCGGCCCGACCGCAGACTGGGACGCCAGCCACGCGGCACTCGCGACCACCCTGCTCGAGGTCTTCGCAGACCACGCGAGCGAGTCGGTCCAGCACTCGATCTGGGTGATGGCCCAGGCGATGCTCGAGCGCCATCAAGGGATCGACGAGGTCCGCATGGCGCTACCGAACCTCCACCACCTGCCCATCGACCTGACGCCGTTCGGGGGGACGAACCGGGGCGAGATCTTCGTGGCGACCGCGCAGCCCCACGGCCTCATCGAGGCCACCGTCCGACGAACCGCGTCATGACCCGGATGGCCCCGGGCGTCGAGATCGTCGGGCCCGGCGTCGCGGGCGAGGAGCGCCTCCTGACGCCCCGGGCGGTTGCGTTCGTGGCCGACCTCGAGCGCCGGTTCCGCGCCGAGCGGCAGGCGTTGCTCGGGCGACGGGTGGACCGGCACGCGCAGATCGCCGCCGGCCGAATGCCCGCCTTCCTGCCGGAGACCGCGGACGTCCGGGCGGGCACGTGGCGGGTCGCGCCCGCGCCAGCGGACCTCGACGACCGGCGGGTGGAGATCACCGGCCCGGCCGAGCCGAAGATGATGATCAACGCCCTGAACTCCGGCGCACAGGTGTTCATGGCGGACTTCGAGGACGCGCTCAGCCCCACCTGGTCGAACATAGTCGCCGGCCAGCTGGCCGTGCAGGAGGCGGTCCGCGGCACGCTCACGTTCGAAACCCCCGACAGGGCCTACCGGCTGGGGAAACGGACGGCGACCCTCCTTGTCCGGCCGCGCGGCTGGCACCTGGAGGAGCGGCATCTCCTCGTCGACGGCCGACCCGTCTCGGCCAGCCTGTTCGACGCCGGGCTCTTCCTGTTCCACGACGCGGCCGAGACGCTGGCTCGCGGCTCCGGCCCGTACCTCTACCTCCCGAAGCTCGAGAGTCACCTCGAGGCCCGGCTCTGGAACGACGTCCTTGTTCATGCCCAGGCGGCGGCGGGCATCCCGCGCGGCAGCGTTCGTGCCACGGTCCTGATCGAGACGATCCTCGCGGCGTTCGAGATGGACGAGATCCTGTTCGAGCTCCGCGAGCACGCCGCCGGGTTGAACGCCGGTCGCTGGGACTACATCTTCAGCCTCATCAAGCGCTTCCGGGAGCTTCCTGCGTTCGTGTTGCCTGACCGAGGGCAGGTCACGATGGGCGTTCCGTTCATGCGCACGTACACACGCCTCCTCGTCGCCACGTGCCACCGCCGCGGCGCCCACGCGATCGGCGGGATGTCTGCCTTCATCCCGAACCGCCGCGAGCCCGAGGTGACCGCGAACGCGCTCGCCCGGGTCCGCGAGGACAAGGAGCGCGAGGCGCGCGACGGGTTCGACGGGACCTGGGTCGCCCACCCGGACCTGGTCCCCGTCGCCGCCGAGGTCTTCGGCCGGATGCTCGGCGACCGCCCGAACCAGAAGGAGGCGCCCGGTGTGAGCGACGTCAAGGCAGCCGCGCTCCTCGATGTGGGGGTGCCGGGCGGCCGCGTCACCGAGGCCGGCGTTCGCCAGAACGTCAACGTCACGATCCGCTACCTCGACGCGTGGCTGCAGGGAAACGGCGCGGCGGCGATCGACAACCTGATGGAGGACACGGCGACCGCGGAGATCTCGCGCTCCCAGCTGTGGCAGTGGCGCCGTCACGCGACGCCGCTCGCGGATGGCGCGGCATTCACCGCCGACCGCTATCGGCGGATCCGGGACGAGGAGCTCGAGAGGATCGTGCACCAGGGCGGGCGGTCCACCGAGGCAGCCACACTCCTCGACGACCTGGTGCTGGCGGACGAGTTCGTCGAGTTCCTGACCCTGGACGCGTACTCCCGGCTGGACTGACCGGGCCGGCCCGGACGGCCCATCCGGGCCGCCGCCCGAGCGGCCGCAGCTGCAGCCGCCACGCCTGTGAGGCCCGCACCGTCAGGCGAGGCGCTGGATCTCCCGTTCCACGAAGCGCCCGAAGCCGCGCCGGCCGACGAACGCGCCGTCGCGCACGACGAAGGACCCGCGGACGATCGTCGAGCGAACTGTCCCGTGCACCACACGGCCCTCGAATGGCGTGTAGTCGCTCGAGTGGTGGAGGTCGTCCGCGCGGATCGTGCGGCGCGACGATGGGTCGAACAGGACGATGTCTGCATCGAGGCCCACCGCCAGCGCACCCTTCAACGCGAACCCGAACAGCCGTGCGGGCGTGGTGGAGAGCAGGTCGACCATGCGCTCCACGCTGATCCGACCGCTGGCCACGCCCGCGTCGTACACGACGCTGAGCAGCGTCTCGATCCCCGGCGCGCCGTTGGAAACCCGGTCGAACGATTCGCGCCAGCTCTGCTTCTCGACCCCGACCCGGTCGGGCACATGGTCCGTGGCAACGACCGAGAGGTCGCCGTCGGCGAGACCGTCCCACAACGCGTCGGCATGGCCCGCCTGCCGGAGCGGCGGTGAGATCACGTAACGGGCCGCCTCCTCCGGATCACCGGCGTAGCGGTCGTCGGTGAGGGTGAGATAGACGGGGCACGTCTCGGCGAACACCGGGAGACCCTCGGCGCGGGCCGTCCGCACCTGTGCCAGGGCGTCCGCCGACGAGAGATGGACGATGAACAGCGGCGCCCGGGCAGCGCGGGCGAGGGCGATCGCCCGGCCCGTCGCCTCGGCTTCGACGTACGGCGGCCGCGACGACGCGTGGTAGCGCGGACCGATCTCGCCGGCGGCCAGGTGGCGGGCGGTCAGGGTCTCGAGGATCGCCCGGTTCTCGCAGTGCACCTGCAGCATCCCGCCACGGCGACCCGCCGCCTCGAGCGCCCGGAGGATCCGCGCATCGTCAAGGCCGAAGTCGTAGACCATGAATGCCTTGAAGGTCGGGACGCCGGCGTCGATCGCGGCGGCAATCTCCGCGGCCGGATCCTCGTGGGATGCCGTGACCACGAGGCTGGGCGCGACATCGACGGCCGAATCGCTCGCCGTCGCGGCACGCCATTCGCGGAGACCGGTCATCAGTGAGCGGGCCGCTGCCAGGGACGACCCGGTGCCGGGGTTGTTGAAGGCGAGGAACGACGTGGTGCCACCGAAGGCCGCGGCGACCGAGTCGTCGAAGAATCGGTCGGGCCGCTCATCTGTCGCGACGCGGGTGTGGGTATGGACGTCGACGACCCCTGGGAGGACGAGGAGGCCGCTCGCGTCGACGACCTGCCGGGCCGACGCCGCGAGACCTTCGAGGTCGGGTTCCACGGCGGCGATCCGGCCGCCCTCGACGGCGATGTCGGCGCGCGTCGAACCCTCCGTGGTGACGACGACGCCGCCCAGGACGAGGAGGTCCGTCACGGGTTACGTGGCCCGAGGATCTCGATCTCCTGGGCGCCTTCCCACAGGCATCGTCGCCCGGCCTCGCGGAGGCGATCCGCCCAGCCCTCGTCGGGCTCGATCGTCGCGAAGTGGTTGGCCGCCAGCTGGCCGACCTTCGACGACGTGGTGCAGGCCCCGTAGGGGAGGAAGATCTCGCACTCGCTGATCCCGCCGGGATAGAGCGCGAGCTGGCCGGGGGCGGGGTGCGAGGTGTGGTGCTCCCAGCCGACATCGGGCCGGAGATCGCCGTACGGGATCCACGTCGACTCCCCGCTCCAGCGGCAGTGGATGAGCCGTGCGCGCAGGGGCAGGAGGAGGCGAATGACGGCGATCGTGCTCGGCGCCTCGGGTTCCCAGCCGGCGCTAAAGTGGAGGTCACCAACCCGGATCGACAGATCGCTCATCGGCGGAGGATAGCGCGTGTCGCAGCACCGGCCGACGATCTCCACCCACGTCCTGGACACCGCGGCGGGCGCGCCACGCGCCGGTGTCGTCGTCCGGCTCCGGCGGCCGGCCGGGGACGGCAGCGCGCCGATCGTCGGGGAAGGCGTGACCGACGAGGATGGCCGGATCCGCGACCTCCTCGGCGGCGGCATGCTGGAGACCGGCACCTACCGGCTGGAGTTCGGGCTCGAACCTGCCGCGTTCCTCGTGGGCCTTGCGCTGGAGATCCGGGTGGACGACGCCGCACGCAGCCAGCACGTGCCGCTCCTGGTGGCGCCGTTCGGTGTCACGGCCTACCGCGGATCCTGACGCGCGTGACGGAGCGCGTGCCCACCATCCCCGAGCTCGACGTGCTCGACGAGGACGCCTGTCGCGCGGCCCTGGCGCCGCTGTTCGAGGGTGCCCCCCAATTCCTCGCCCGGCTCTGCGCCGACCGGCCGTTCGTGGACGCGGCTCGCCTCTTCGCTCGGGCGCGCGAGATCGCCCGGGCGATGCCGGAGCCCGATCAGCTCGAGCTCATCGACGCCCATCCGCGCCTCGGGGCTCCCCGCGAAGCCGTCTCGTCGCTCTCGTTCATCGAGCAGGGCTACCACCGCGACGGCGAAGGGGCCGCCGTCGATGACACGGGCCCTTCCCTCGCGGAGGAGCTGGAGCGCCTGAACGCTCGGTACGAGGCGGTGTTCGGGTTCCGCTACTGCGTCTTCGTGGCTGGCCGCCCGCGCGCCGCGCTGGTGCCGGAGCTCCGGGCCGCCGTCCACGCCGGGCGCGATGCGGAGATCGCGCGGGCGCTCGAGGCGGTCGTCGCGATCGCCGCAGACCGCTATCGGAAGGTCGCCGCTCCCGCCGGCTGATGGGTGCCGCGCGGCGGTCGCACGAGGTGTCCGCGTGCGCCCCGTCGACTAGAAATCGGCGCTGGCGGGCGTGCGCGGGAACGGGATGACATCCCGGATGTTCGCCATCCCCGTGGCATACGCGACCGCCCGATCGAACCCCAGCCCGAAGCCGGCATGCGGCACGGTGCCGTACCGGCGCAGGTCGCGGTACCACCAGTACGCCGCGGGATCAAGCCCCGTCTCGCGGATGCGTGCGTCGAGCACATCCAGGCGCTCCTCGCGCTGGCTTCCCCCGACGATCTCGCCGATCCCGGGGGCCAGCACGTCCATGGCCGCGACCGTGCGGCCGTCGTCGTTGCGGCGCATGTAGAACGCCTTGATCTCCTTCGGGTAGTTGACGACCACGACCGGGCGCTTCGCGAACTCCTCGCAGAGGTACCGCTCGTGCTCCGCCTGCAGGGCGACGCCCCACTCGACCGGGAACTCCCAGTCGCGGCCGGTCCGCTTGAGAACCTCGATCGCCTCCGTGTACTCCATGCGCGCAAAGCTCGACGTGACGAAGCCCTCCAGCCGGCTGACCGCTTCCTTGTCGATCCGGTCCGCGAAGAAGGCCATGTCGTCTGCGCGCTCGTCCAGGACCGCGCGGAAGCTGTAGCGAAGCAGGTCCTCGGCCAGGTCGGCGTTGTCGGAGATGTCGGCGAAGGCGATCTCCGGCTCGACCATCCAGAACTCGGAGAGATGGCGGCTGGTGTTCGAGTTCTCGGCCCGGAACGTGGGCCCGAAGGTGTAGACGTTCGTGAGCGCCAGGCAGTAGGACTCGATGTTGAGCTGGCCGGACACGGTCAGGAAGGCAGGCTTGCCGAAGAAGTCCTGGGAATAGTCGACCGCGCCCCCGGGCGTTCGCGGGAGGTTGGCGAGGTCGAGCGTCGAGACGCGGAACAGCTCTCCCGCCCCTTCGGCATCGCTGGCGGTCAGGATCGGCGTATGCACCCAGTAGAAGCCGTGCTCGTCGAAGTAGCGATGGATCGCCATCGCGAGACAGTGCCGAACCCGGGCGACCGCCCCGAAGGTGTTCGTCCGCACCCGGAGGTGAGCGACCTCCCGGAGGTACTCGAAGGAGTGCCGCTTCGCCGAGATCGGGTACGTCTCCGGATCGTCCACCCACCCGACGACCACGACGGAGTCGGCGAGGAGCTCGACGGCCTGCCCCTGGCCCTGCGACGCCGCGACCGTGCCCGTGATGGTGACGGCGCATCCGGCGGTCAGATGCTGGATCTCGTCGTGGTAGTTGCCGAGCGCCGCCGGGGCGACGACCTGGAGGGCGTCGAAGCAGGACCCGTCGTGAACATGCAGGAACGAGAGCCCCGCCTTCGAGTCGCGACGGGTCCGGATCCAGCCCTGGACGGTCGCGCGAGCGCCGACCGCGGTCCGGCCCGCGAGGATGTCGACGACTCGTTCTGCCTTTGGCATGCGGTTCTCCTTGCGGCCTCGAGGAGCACGCCGTGTCCGGCCGTGGTCCATGGAGACACGTGGTGATGCCGTGACTCGCTCAGGATGAACCTTACCGAACGCGCCGTGCTGACACTCGAGGGCCGTGGGGATCGGCCGCGGCGCGAGGCCTCGATCGGTCGTCCAGGTCGGTCGGGGCGGCTTCTTGACCGATCCAGACGGGTCGGGTATGCTGGCCCCGTTCTTGATCGATCCAGAATCATCCGCACGAGGTCGAGCGGGAACGGGAGTCACCGGTGAACCTTCTCACGATGCCATCCAACGAGGATCTCGCACGCGAGCGAATCGAGATGGCCTGGCGCGAATACGACGTCTGCCACGCCTGCGGTCAGCCGATGTCGATCGAGGTCGTCGGCGGCAGCCTGTGGATCGAGTGCGCCTCGCTGCGTTCTCTCCAGGGGGTCCGGCGTCGCCTCTCGGCCCGCTTCCATGACCGTCACGAGATCGCGCTGCCGGATGACGAGATGATCCCGGCTGCAGCCTAGGCCTGAGCACGTTCGCCAGCGACGGCCTCGGCCGGCCGCGGCGCGCCGGACGCCCGGATGGGACCGGCCGTGTGCTCACCTCGGCATCTCGAAGGCGACGCCGCGCAGCGCCCACACGTAGCTGGCGCACCCGATGAGCGAGGTCCCCGCGGCGATCGCAAGGGCCGCCACGAACGTCCTCGGCGCGACCGTGTTCGTTGCCATCAAATCGGCAAGCGGCATCGGATCCACGCCGATGACGACGATCCCGGCCGTGCCCAGGACGACCGCGGCGACCCCCGCGACGGCCACGATCCGCATCGGCGGACCCCCGAGGCCGTGGCCCCACGTTCGGCGGGGCATCCACCCCTGGCCCCAGGCGAGGATGGCCGTCACGAATGAGGCCCAGGCGAGCGAGATGAAGATCGCACCCTCTACGTCGGCCAGGCGATGCCAGCCCGCGATCATCGTGCTGACGCCCACGGTCGCGATCAGGGCCGCGCCGAGGACGGCGACGACCGTGCGAACGCGCCGCGGCGCCACGAGAACGGAAGCCAGGGCGAGCGACGACACGATCGCGACGTGTCCGCTGGGGAAGCTGTTACCCGTGGCATAGGCGGCTCCCGCGAGGAGGTCCGGCCGCTCGAGGACCTGCTTCAGGCCCTGGGCGCTGAGGTTCGCCCCGGCGAGGACCACCAACACGGCTGCGCCGAGCCCGAAGCCGCCCCGCGCGATGGCCAGGCTGATGAGCCCGGCCGCAGCCGTCGCGACGAGCGCCATGCTGACGGTCGTCAGGGCCTCGGTTGCCGCACCGAGGACGGCCGGGTCGGACGCCACGCGCCCGTAGAGGATCATGTCCGCGACCTGCTGGCCGATGACCGACTGGGTCGTGGCCAGCCAGACGGCGGCGACGAGGGAGGTCGAGAGGATCCCGACCACTGCGAGCCGGCGGCTGCTTCCCCGCGGCGTGACGACGGGCGTCCGTGTTCCGGAGAGCTCTGCGCGGTCGAGCCGCATCGCGTTCCGGCGTGTCATCGTGCGCCGGGCACCCGCGGCGGCATCCACCGAATCCGCCCAAAAGCTTCGGTCGCCATCACCTGCAGCCTAGCCCGATCCGGTGCGGGCAGCCAGTCGGCATCGGCGGTCTACTCGCCCTCGCCCGCCTTCTTCCCCTGCTTCGGCGAATAGTGCTCATAGACGTGCCTGGTCATGGCGTTCGCGCCGGCGAAGATGACCCGGATCTGCTCGGCCATCGCGGGCCAGCTGCCGGCCCACGTCTCGGGACTGCGGAGAATCTGGAGCGATTCGGTGCCGAGGGCGGCGACGAGGTCCGGGTGGCCGCCCATCTGCGGCGCCCGGGTATCGGCAACCTGGCTGCTGAGGCTTTCGAGGTCGCGCAGCCAGTACTTGGTGTACGAGGTGAGCTTCTGCTCGATCATCGCCTTCGTGGTCGGGTCGGTCGTCTCGCCGAGCAGCTTCGTGTCGGCGACGAAGTCCTTCGCCCCGAGCGACGCGGCATCCTGGCAGGTGCCGACATACGACCACGCGGCATTGTGGACATTCTGATCGTTGGCCCACTCGATCATCGCGGCCGCGCCGCGGAGGCCCTCGATCTCTGCGGCAACGATGATCTCGATGCCACCGACCATCGCCGCGCCGCCCGCACCTGTCGCCAGGCCAGCTGCAAGTCCGCCGAGCGTGCTGGCCGCCTCGCCTGCAGCCTCCGCGATCTTGCCCTGCGAGATCAGGTCGACGATCCGGACCACGCTGATCACCACGGTGATCACGGTGGCGACCTTGCCGATCGTCTTCAGGGCGTCGGCGTACTTCGTCATCGACTTGGCGACCGTGCCCCACTCCTCGGCCGCCTTCTCGAGCCCGAGCAAAGCCAGCCGCTTCTCCTGGGCTTCGGCGAACCGCTTGATGATCTCGGTCGACAAGGAGAGGATTGCCCGGGCCATGCCGCTCGCCTTGTCCGCGATCTCGGCGATCGTGACGGCCTTGCCGAGCCGGCTTTGTTCCTTGTACTTCTCCAGCTTCTCCGCGATCTCGCCGGGCGCCTTGACCAGCTCGAAGATCTCGTGCCCGGTCTGCTCGAACTCCTCCTGGCTCAGGACTGCCGAGATCGCGTCCTCCTGGGCGAGCGTGAAGCCCTTGGCCGCGAGCTTCTCGGCCTCGTTGAGCTCCCTGGCCGCCTCCTTGAAGGCTTCGACCTGGCGAACCTGGTCGGGCGCCTCGAGCTTCGTCTCCTTGACTGCGACGCCGTGCGCCTCCGAGTAGACGCCGCCGGTGAAGAGGGTCCGGCCGATGCCATTCAACTTGCCCTGCAGCTCGGCGATGTCGTCCGTGAAGTGGAGGGTGGAGCGGTCATCCTGGTCGACGAGGAACTTCGACATCCGCCGGAGCGCGAGGCGCAGGTCGCCCTGGGTCGCCGTCCAGAGCGCCAGCGCGTCCGACGCCGACCCTGTTGAGTCGGTCCGCGTCAGGATGAACGCGGTGCGCATCTTCTCGAGCATCTCGCGGTGCTGTGGCGTGAGGTGCTGCCCGAACTGGACGCCGCCCAGGTCGGCACGCTGCTTCTGGTTCGTCTCGGCGAGGTTCAGGGGGACGACCGCGTCCGTCTTGTCCACGCTCTGCTGCTCGAGGACGTAGAGAAGGCGGTTGATCCCGTTCAGGAGGTCGACGTAGTCGTCGGGCGTCTCCACCTGCGACGCGCCCCGGCGCGGCGCGTGGACGTGCATCTCGCCGATGGCCGACAGGTTGTTGGTGACGGTGGCCAGGAAGTCGGCCGAGACGCCGAGCTTCCTGGCGTGATCGACTGCCTCGCGCATCCGCCGGTCGAGCGAGGGCCATGCGGCGATCGCCGCGCGCCGCGACTCCGCCGACCTCTCCTGGGCCTGGATCAGCGCCGCCTGGATCCGGTCGAGCAGGTTGCGGTGGACGGGGCTAAGGTCGGGGCCGAAATGCACGCTATCGAGGCGTCGGCCGCCATCATTCACCGCGGCGCCGGCCAGGTCCTCGAAGCCGTTCAGCAGGTCGACGATGTCGTTGCGATCCTTCGCCTGGGTCTGCTGATGGCCCGCAGCGGCGGGCGCCCGCTGGACGCTGGCCGCCGGGGAGCTCGACCGTCTGCCGCGCGAGTCCCGGGCGACGGCGCGGCCCGGCCCGCCCGCCTGGGCCTGCGACCCGTCCTGACCCAGGGACCCGGCGGCCTGAGGCTCGAGGGGCGTGGCCGCTGCTTCGCGGCCGGCCGAACGCGCTTCCAGCATCGCGGCCGCGACCGCCCGATTGCCGGCGTCGCGCTGGAGGGCGAGCACATCGGTCTCGGATAGTCCGGCGGCATCAACCGATCCGCTCGCCCCGACCGCGCGTCCGTTCAGCAGGGCACGCGGGTCGGCGACCCGCGGCCGCGGCCGTCCGGCGCCGACGGCGGGATGGGCGCGCCGCGGCTGGGACCGCGCCCGCTCAGGCATGCACGGGTCGCGGCTTCCTGGTCCCCATCGCGGGATCCTCCACCCTTCGCCCGCCACGGGGCAGATCGTCGCGGGCCGCCGTTCGGGCAGGCTTGTGTGCGCGTTCGGGCACGAGCGTTCCGGCCGGCGCGCCCGGGAGGCGCTCCGCTGCGCGTCTCAGCTGTCCCTCCGGGCAGAGGGAGGTCCGGAGCTCATTTGAACCTGAAGACCGCGACGTGGTCCGAACCGTCGGACAGCCTGAGGTCGAACTGGCGGCAGGTGCCCGCCCACGACTTGGACGTCTTCCAGGCATAGAGGTACTGGTTCACGGGGGCGCCCACGTAGACGAGGAAGTTGCGGGGGATCGGGATGAGCGCGGGGACGGTGTTCGTCGCGACGCCCGTCGGGCAGGCGACCGCGATCACGACCGGCGAACCGGCAGCGAGGATGCCCAGCCCGCGGTTGCCCCCGAGGGCGAACCGGATGGGGACGGCGGAGCCTGCCGTCGCGAGATTGAGCGTCGGCGGATCCTTGACCGGGATCAGGAAGCCGCTGAATGGCCACCGGATCGAGAGCGTCGCCTGCCCGTGAGCCGGCGCGTAGCCGACGTCCGAGGGGGCCAGGTTGACCGGCGCGGGTACGCCATTGAAGTACGCGTCGACGCTGTAGCTCCCGGCCGGGAGGCTTCCGAGCGTCGAGGCAGGGACGACGACCCGGCCGAGCGGGTCGGTCCTCCCGGTGACCACGCTGGTGACCCCCGTGTTCACCGCGCCGGTGCCCGTGAAGATGACGAAGACGGACCGCTGGGCGAGGGCGGCCGGAGGCGTGCCGGCGTTCAGGGTCGCGACGACGGAGAGCGCGCCGCCGAACGCCTGGCTTCCGAGCGTGCCGGACAGGGCCAGGCTCGTGGGTTGCGCCGTGACGGACACGCTGGCCGTCGCGCCCGACGGCGCATCGGCGCCATCCCCGGCAAAGCTGGCCGTGACCTGGTACGAACCCGGAGTGAGCGAGGCCAGGAGCGTCACGCTCGCCGTGCCGTTGGCGTCGGTGATCGCCGGCATCAGGGCGGACCCGATCCCGATCCGGACGAGCTTGCCGGCGAGCGGGTTCCCGCCCGCGGAGAGGCTGGCCGTGACCGTGACGCTGCTGCCGTAGGCGACGCTCGTGGGCGGCCCGGAAGGGAACCCGGTCACCGTGGCTGCAGGCGTCGTGGTCGTGCCCGTCGGAGCGCCCGGGATCGACCCGGGATGGTAGTAGGCACCGACGTTCGCGTCGAGCGTGACGCGGCCGTCGCCGTTCGCCGCCTGCACCATGAAGGCCACGCTGCCCGGGTCGGCGCCGGTCGGCAGCTGGGCGGTGCCGGTCCAGAGCGACGGATCGACTGCGTCCTGGGTCAGGTCGACGGAATGCCACGTGCCCTGCTGGCCGATCACCGGTGGGATCGTCCACGTCGCCCAGACGGCCTGGATCCCCGCGGTCGGGTCACCGATGGCGCGTGCCTTGAACGTGAGCACGCCCGTCCCGGCGTCGAAGCTCGTATCGACCCCGGTGATCGTCGGTGGGGAGGCAAGCGCCGCCGCGCTGAGGTCGTTGCTGTAGAAGAGCCGGAAGTCCATGTTCGAGAACTGGCGGCGCGTGCTCGTGAGGGGGTTGGTGTCCGAGACGTGCTGGACGGGCGTGACCTGCAGGCGCGTGACCCCCGCGCCGCCGATCGCGTCGAACGAGTTGACCGACCACGGCTCGACCGGGAAGAGCACGTCCGTGAAGAACGGCGCGTGGATGCCGCGCAGTTCCGTGGCGGGAGCGGCCGTGAGCGGGGTCACGCCGCTCGTCTCCGTGTAGGTGCCCCCGCGAAAGCCGGCGCCGCGCAGGAGATAGCCGGCGCTCGGCGAGGTGACGTTGGCGCTCACGAGGGGAAGGATCGGCTGCATCGGGCGCAGCACGACGCTGCCGTCGGGTGGGGCCAGGTAGGTGGCGATCGGACCCGCCGTGAGGTCGGGGTTCGTGAGCTGGAGGCTGTTGGACGCAAGCGCCGCCGTGACGCTGGTGTCGGCCGTGGCGAGACCCAGCGCGCTGCCGGGAGTCCCGGTCGCGACCGGAGCGATCGAGGCGATGGTGCTCGAATCGGGCGCCTGGTAGATCCGCCCCTGCGGCAGGTTGACGCCGAGCATGGGCAGCCCGAAGAGCGTCGACTCGAGGAGCGCCTTCTCGTCGAGCGCGGTCAGCGAGGGCGTGGTCGCCAGGTAGACGCGCTTGGAGCGAACCAGCGCATCGCCGACCGCGACCGGGGTCGGCTGACCCTGCGGGTCGGTGGTCACCAGGAGCTGCCGCGAGAACTCGGCGTAGATCCGCTCGCTGTAGGCGAGGAAGTCGGTGTCGCCGTACTGGTAGCCAGTCCCGGCGATGAGCGTCGCCTTCCTGCCCGCGAATGCCTGCGCCCAGTCCATCGGCTGGGTCACGTTGGGGATCGCGTCGCGGTTGACGATGTTGTAGCCGGAATGGCAGCCGGCGCTGAAGACGATCGCGTTCGTGAAGTCCGTGGCCGACGCACCGAGCTCGGTCGAGAGGACGTTCGTCGCGTAGTCGGCCGCCAGCGCGTCGTTGGCGCTGAAGTGCCCGGCCAGGAAGATGAGGTCGTGCCGCCCGGACTGCAGCAGGGCCCTGCGGAGGTCGGCGCCGGTCCACGAGTGGAGTCGGTCGGGGGTTCCGTTCACGGTCACCAGGCCGGGTGCCACGCCCTCGTTCGTGATCAGCGTCGCGTTCCCGGTGCCGCCGATGCCGGCTCGGAGGTTGGACGCGACGGCGTCCGCGGCATCCTGGAGGAAGTCGTAGCCGGTCACGAGCGAGGTCGTCGGGGTCGCCACGACGCCGTTGGTCGAGCCCGTTGTAGGCATCGAGCATGCCGCCGATCTCGGCGGGCGTCTCGATGAGCCGGCCGACCGCGAGGTCCGGCACGGGGAACTGCGCGCCCAGCACCGAGACCTGGTCCTTGGTCCCGTAGGCGTCCTGGTTGAGGACGTAGCCGAGCCGCAGGCTCGCCTGCGACGCGCTGGCGTCGAGCACGGGCGGGGTATACAGCGTCTCGTTGCCCAGGAGCGCGGGATCCGGGTAGCGGAAGAAGGGGATCACCCCGTCGCTGCCGACGACCACCACGTACCGGACGGGATTGTCGGCGCGGTAGGCGTCGACGATCCGCTTGATGGCCGATGCGACAAGGTTCTTGGCGTACGGACAGCTGGCGTGCGCGTCGGCCTGGGAGTTGAGTGAGGCGACGGTCGCGTCGGCGCTCACGTCGACGATCGCGCCGTTGACCTTCGCGCTGAACGTGGCCAGCTTGCCGGCGAGCGTGGCATCGATCGTCATCCGGTGGCTGTCCGTGAGGATGACCGTGCCGACGCTGCCCGCCGGCGCGACGGGGCTGCTGGCCTGGTCAGAGACGCCGACGCAGGGGCTGCCCTCGCGCGTGACCGCCAGCGAGAACGCATGGGATGGATCGAACGCGCCGTTCTTGCCCTGGACGCGGACATACACGAAGCCCGTGTTGTTCCAGGTGTTGACGGAGACGCTCTCAGACGGCCAGCCCCGTCCCGGCCGAGACCGCGAGCAGGCTCGCGGTCTGGGCGCTCGTGAAGATCTTCGGGTCGTTCGGGAACGAGCCGCTCCATTGCGAGGGGCTCCACTGCGAGGGTGACCACTGCGAGGGCGACCACTGCGACGGGCTCCACTGGGACGGACTCCACTGCGACGGCGACCACTGGGAGGGCGACCACTGCGACGGTGCCCACTGCGAGGCGCTCCACTGCGACGGCGCACCACTGCGACGGGCTCCACTGGGACGGGCTGAAGCCGGCCGTGTTCAGGGTCGGGTTCCAGTTGGTGGGATCCCACGCCGAGGGGTTGTACTGCGACGTGTTGAAGGCATCGCCGGGCGCGCTGGCGTCCTGCTTGGCGAGGTCCGTCAGCGCCAGCGATGGGCCGGTCGTGGAGGTCGCGCCGGCGGTCAACGCGTCGTAGGCGGCCCCGATGTCGCTGAAGACGATGAGGTCGTAGTCGGCGGGCAGCTGGGACAGCGTGATGTCGACGCGCCCGTTGGGCAGGATCGGCACCTTGAACCAGCGCGCCTCGCCCTGGTTCTGGAGGTAGCCGGACGCCGGTCGCCTGGCCGTTCGTGTCGAGCGAAAGCGGTGTCGCGGTCGGCCAGGAGGTGTTGTTCGGCTCGACGCGGACGCAGTTCGAGAACGCCGATGGAGAGCCGCCCGGGACGTTCGCCTGCGCGCGGACATAGGTGCCCTCGACGAGCGTCGGGAAGTCCAGGGCGAACGCCGCGATCCCGTTCGAATTCGTGGTGATCAAGCTCGGGGTCGGGTTGAGCAGTGCCGGTTCCGGGTCGCCGCAGGTGGCGCTCGTGTAGAAGGTCAGCTGGTAGGCCGTCCCGGCCGGGACGCTGTCCTTCACAAGGCCGGCGATGCCGCCGTTCGGGACGGCGCCGAAGAGGACCGGCGCTGGCGCCTGGGTCGCCGGTGTCACCGACACGTTGTCGAGGGCGATCCCGTATGGAGCTGCTGGCCGCGTCCGTCGACACGAACGCCAGACGCGAGGTCGTCCCGGTCGCCACGACCGTCACCTGGCCGTGCGTCCACCCCATGGTGGTCGACGAGGATCCAGAGGTGTGGTCGACATGAAGCGGCGTCGACGCTCCCCACTCGACATCCATTCCGGCTGGTCCATCGGCGCTGGGACGCTCGAAGTTGGCGGTATAGTCAAAGGAGACGAGGTACGCTTGTCCGGGGATCGTCGTGAAGACCTGGGAGATTGTCCCCGCGATCCTCTCGTTCGCGTCCGGACGCGCTGCCGTCGAGGTCGATCGACTGGGAACCCTCCGATGGCGACCAGTACCCCTTGATGAGGTCGACCGAGCCGCTGTCGAGCGACCACCCCGTGATGCCGGGCGCCGGAGAAACGAAGGTGTCGAACGTCGAAGCGTTGACGACGGGCGGCAGCTCGAAGCCACCGTTCGTGACGAGGTTGCTCAGGGTCGGCGCGAGGCTCGTGAAGACCGAGCTACCGGTCGCGACGGAGACCGATGCGACGCCAGGGAGGCCGCTGACCGCGAGCGCAACCGCGGCTGCCAGGCCAGGCCAACGCGACGAACGCGTGCGCGAGTGCCCCCTCACCGGATCCCCCCTGATCTCGAGGCCGATGCCTCGTCCCACTCGGTCGCGGCGACCAGCGTCCCGGAACCACCCCCCGGAACTCGGCACAGTACGCAGATTCGCAACGCGCGGCAATACCCAAATCGCAGTGGCCGCGGGCGCGTCTCAGCCGCACGTCTCAGAGGAAGGCGAGCGCCTCCTCGATCGCGGCCTCGAGCCCGAGCCGCCGCCCCGCGGCCCACGGCTCGGCCGCGTCCGGGCCGAGCGCGTCGCGCGATGCACGCAGCTGGCCGTCGAGCTCCTGCTGGTCGGCCGGACCGCGCGGCGCCCCGATCTCGTCGCGGACAGCCGCGCCGGCCCCCGCCAGTCGCAGGGCAACCTCATGCTGCTCGAGCAGCGTCGCGAGCACCGCGACGTCCTCCAGCATGAACGCCAGCGCCCACTTGTCTCCGTGCTCGCGGTAGGTCAGCAGCGCTCGCCGGAACAGGTTCCGCGTCGCCCTGTAGTCGCGTTGGGAGCGTGTCAGGAGGCCGAGGTTGTGCTCGCCGAGCGCGATCATCCACGGATCTCCCGTCTCGCGGCGCAGGCGCAGGCTCTCCTCCTGGCAGTCGCGCGCTTCGCTCACGTTCCCTTTCAACAGGAGCACGTTGCCCAGGTTCATCAGCGAGATCGCGATCGCGCCCTTGTCGCCGGCCTCGACCCGGAGGCCAAGGCCCTCCTCGTGGAGCGCCCACGATCGGTCGTAGTCCCCGTCGTATTCGGCCATGATCCCGAGGTTGGAGAGGAGCGCCCCCATGGCTGCCTTGTCCCCGAGCTCGCGACGGATCTCGAGGCTCGCCTCGAGGAGCGAGCGGGCCGTCACGAAGTCGCCGCGCGTCGCCGCCACCGTCCCCTGGACCTGGGTCACGCGGCCCAGGCCGACGCGGTCGCCGAGCAGCTCGAAGCGCTCGCGAGCCGCGGTCAGCCAGCTCGACGCCTCGTCGTATTCGCCGCGCTTCCGGGCAAGGTCGGCCAGCGCGACGTCAGTCCAGGCAGTCGCCGACGGGTCCGCCGTGCCGTCCGCAAGCGCGAGCGCGTCCCGGTACGCGCGGCCGGCTCCGGGCCAGTCACCGGCCACCTCCAGCGCCTCGCCGAGGCGGCGCGTGACCTCCCAGCGGTCCACGCCTTCGAGGAGGGGCGCTGCGCGCTCGAAGTAGCTGATCGCGGCGGCATTCGCGTACGTCGCCTGGGCCGCCTTCCCGGCCCTCACCAGGTACTCGCGCTTCTTGGCCGGGTTGTCGCCGTGCCAGTAGTGGTGGGCCAGCAGGTCCAGGTTCCGGTCGATCGCCTCGGGCTCGCTCTCCTCCACGTGCCTGCCCACTCGTCCGTGGAGCGACGCCCGGATCTCGAACGGGAGGCTCTCATAGGCGACCTCCTGGGTGACGACGTGCTTGAACAGGTACGAGTCGTCGGCCTCGACGTCGAGGTGGACCAGCTCGGCCTCGCGCAGGCGCACCAGGTGGTCGCGCACGTCCGCAAGATCACCGAGCTCGGGGTGGACGCTCGGCAGCCACGCGGCGCGGAACAGGCGCCCGATCACGCTCGCGACCTTGAGCGTCCGGCGCGGAGACTCCGCGAGCGCGTCGATGCGGCTCAGGATCAGGCTCTGGAGGCTGTCCGGCAGCTCGAGCGCGCCGAGCGCGACCGTGTCGCTCGGATCGATCCCCTGGGCCCGGATGTAGGTCAGCAGCTCCTCGACGTAGAACGGGTTGCCCTGCGAACGGGCCGTCACGAGCTCCACGAGCGAGTCGGCGGCATCGACGCTGCCCCCGGACTCCTGCTCGAGCTTGGCGCGGATGAGCAGCGCAGCGTCGGCGCGGTCGAGCTCCGAGAGGGCGATCTCGGAGAAGCCGGCGA
The DNA here is from genome assembly GCA_963734535.1 of uncultured Chloroflexia bacterium. GTDB lineage: Bacteria > Chloroflexota > Limnocylindria > Limnocylindrales > CSP1-4 > CTSoil-043. The sequence continues at coordinate 134,155 of CAVTHS010000011.1, forward strand.
GTCGCTCGATCCCGAGCGTGGCGCCGGGCAACGTGGCCGGGCGCATGGCTACGACGAGGAGCACGTGGAGCGTGGGGCAGGCGCGGGCGAGCGCCACGAGCAGGTCCCGGGAGAGCGGGTCGAGCCAGTGGCAATCCTCGAGGACGAGCACGAGCGGGTGGCGAGCGGCTCGAGCCTGGAGGCAGGCCACGAGCAGGCTCTCGAGCGACGCCTTGCGGACCTTCGCGTCGAAGGGCCGCGTGAGATCGTTATCGGGGATCTCGATGTCGAGGACCACGTCGAGGAGGGGCGCCCTCGCCACGAGGGATGGGTCGATCGAGGCCAGCTCCAGCTCCAGCTCGCGGACACGTTCGGTTGGCGGCTTCTCGAGGTGGACGTGCAGCAGCCGACGCCACACCTCCCGCCATGGGAAGTAGCTGGTGTTCGCCCCGTAGGCCTGACATTCCCCGGTGGCAACCATCACGCCGCCCCGGCGCGCATCACGGACCAGCTCCGCGACGAGGCGCGACTTGCCGAGCCCGGCCTCGGCGGTGATCGCGATGATGCGCCCGGTTCCCGCCGCCGCCTCGTCGAGCCGCGCACGGAGCGCCTCGACCTCCGAAGCGCGACCGAACATGGGGAGGCGGTACCGCGTGCGACGCGTCCTCCCCTCGCGAGCCCCCGTGAGCGAGAACGCCGTGACGGGCGCGGACTTGCCCTTCACGGACAGCGGTCCCAACGGCTCCCATGAGAACGCCTCGCCGGCCGCGTTCCGGACCGCCTCGGAGGCGTAGACGCGGCCGGCCGGCGCCGCCGACATCAGGCGGGCCGCCAGGTTGACGGCGTCGCCGAGGCACACGAACGTGCGCCGCATCGAATGGCCGTACGTGCCGCTCCGGAGCTGGCCGTGGGCGATCCCCACCTGGATCCCGGTCACAGCCGTGGCGCCCTCCAGGTCGAGGAGCGCAAGTGCCGCGGCGGCGGCCCGGGCGGCGTCGTCCTCGTGCGCGATCGGCGAGCCGAAGACGCCGTAGAGGTAGGCGCCCTTGTCCCCGAGCGTGAGCTGGAGGGCCGTGCCTCCGAACCCCCGCAGGATCCGCTGGGCGCCGCTCACGAACGCGTCGAGCTTCGCGATCGCCTCGTCATCGGCGTCATAGTCGATGCCCCCGAACCGCAGGAACAGCGGAAACGCCGCCCGCAGCTCGGCGAGGAGCTCGCCGTGACCCGCCCGCAGGCGCTCGTAGACCGCCGGAAGGATCCAGGGACGAACCTGCTCATCGTCGAGGCTCTCGACCATCGCGGATGCCGGGACTGCCTCGACCTCCACGCTGAGATGGCTCACGACCGCGATGGTGCGGCCCGTTGCCTCGTCCTGCCGTTCGGCGGCGATCTCGGCGCGGGCGCCGAGCGAGGCGCGCGCCGCCGGATCGAGCACGACCTCGCCCGGTTGGGCATGCTCCTCGGCCTGGGCAAGGTCGTCGATAAGCCGACCCGCGAGCACCTCGATGAGCTGGATCTCCGGATCGCCCACCAGGAAGCGTCGCGCCGGCCCGACGGCGACGGCCACCTTCATCGCCAGGCGGATGCTGGCGCCGGACGGCGTCACGATCTCGCCGACTCGGTCGAGGGCGCGGTGCATGGCGAACCCGGCAGCAACAGCGCGGACGCCGTCGTCGCCGTCGATCCAGCACGTGATCGCATCCCCGCTGAAGTAGATGACATCACCGCCGAAGCGATCGAGCTCATCGATCACGGCGTGGAAGACGCGGTTGAGGTGCCCGGTCAGCTCCTCGGCCCCGCGTCGCCGCCCGTGCTCGCGCGCGAGCTGCTCGGTGAGCCGCGTGAAACCGGAGATGTCGGCGAAGATCGCGGCGCCCCGAACACGGTCGGGAAGGTCTCGTGCCGCGACGAGCGCCCGGCGGCGGTCTCCGGGCAGGTATGCCTCCGGCCGCTCGTGGACGGCTGCGTGGGTGGCCTCGACGATCGGGACGATCGACACGGGTGCGCCCTATGCCCGGCCGATCATCACGAGCTGGGTCGCGCCGCGTACCCCGACCGCGTGAAGCCGCGCGCGCAGGCCCTCGCCGCGTGCCTGGAGGTCCGGGTGTCCTTCGGCAAGCTCGATGTGCCGGTCGATCGCGGCCTCGAGGTCGGCGACAATCCCCGGGTCATGGGGATCCTCGTCCGGGTCGGCGAGATCGACCGCGCGCAGGTCCGCGAGGCCCAGGCGCCCGACGATGTCGACGATCTGCGCCCGCTCGTACGTCTCCCGGTGCATCTCGCCGCGGATCCGGTTCACGCTCGCCCACCAGTGGTGCAGGAGGACGTGCGTCGTCTGGGCCTCGGACTGGCCGTCCTGGTACATCTCGTTGACGACGAGGTGGCCTCCCCGACGAAGGACGCGCAGCATCTCCGTGAGCACGGGGTCCGGGTTCGCGAAATGGTGGAGCGAGTTGGAGATACAGGCGGTGTCGAAGGAGCGATCCGGGAAGCGGAGGTGGTGGGCGTCCATCTGCTCGAACCGGATGTCGGCCGTCTCGCCGAACGTGGTCCTGAAGGCCGCTCCGCGCTCCCCGTTCGCGTCGATCCCGACGATCTCCGCGTGATCCCGAAGGCCCTCGAGCAGGAAGCGGACGAAGCCGCCCGTCCCGGTCGCGACGTCGAGCACGCGCCCGCCGGAGATCTCGCCGAGGACTCGCCTCGGGTCAATCGGCATGGAGGACCGCCCTGCGACTCACGGCAGGAACTCGTCGAGCGGGGCCGCGCCGCAGGCCGCGCCGAGGCAGGGGAGCCCGAAGATGTCCTCGATCGTCCGGAGCAGCCCGTAGTGGTCGTGGAACGTCGAGGACGTGACGCCCGCCAGCCCCTGGCGGGCCACCATCGTGAAGATGCGGCCCCCGCCGTTCACGTTCGTGCCGCCCTCGTCGAACGAGACGACGAGCAGCGTGTGCGCCCACTCCGGTCCCGTCAGCACGCCGCGCACGAACGCCCGCAGGAACGCATCTCCCTGCGCCGCCGGGCAGTCGTGCATGTCGTTGCACAGGTTCGGGACCACGAAGGCGACGTTCACGCCTGGATCGAACCGCGCGAGCGGCTGGATGTTCGCGCACTGGCTGCTCCCGGACACGGAGGTGAAGCTCATCGCGGGGTTGTGCTTGCGCGCGTAGGTCCCCGCGACCCCCGGGCCGTCCACGCCCCCGGTGTACGCGGCGGCCCGGTTGCAGCCCGAGGCGGGGTAGTCCTGGGCGTACACCCGCCACGACCGGCCGGCGGCCGCCAGCTGGCTTGACAGGCTCGGGCCGGAGAGGTCGTGGATCGCGTCGTCCGTGATGCCGTGCGTCGAGCCGGACCAGAAGGCGAGGTAGTTCGGCAGCGACGGGTGGGTGACGGCGTAGAACGCATCCGCCCGCCCGTAGGTCTGCGAGAGGCCGTAGAGGTACGGCATCGTGGAGGCCGTCACGGCAGAGGCCTCCCGGTTCTCCATCCAGATGACGATCACGTGGGAGATCACCGACGCGGCAGGGCTCGTGGGCGCAGCGGTGGGCGTCGGCGCCGGCCGGGCCGACGGGGCGGGCGTGGGCGTCGGTCGGGCGGAAGGTGCCGGCGTCGCGGACGGCCTGGCGGCCGGCGTGGGCGATGGCCGGACGGACGGTGCCGACGACGACCCCGCGGCCGGCGTCACCGATGGCCGGGCGGATGGCGCGGACGACGGACCGCTCGAGGGGCGACTGGGTGCCGAGCTTCGCGACGGGTTGGAGGCGCTCGCCGACGGCGTGTCGGTGGCCATCGGCGGCCGCGCTCGCCGAGGCGGCCGGGCTCGCGGACGCGGCGACGCCCGTGGGGGCCGGGCTCACCGGCGCGGGCGTTGCCTGGCACGCGGCGAGCATGGCCGCCAGCCCGAACGTCGCGACCGCGCGACGGGGCGTCATCCCCGGCACCCCATGCCGCGCGACCGGCCTATTCGCCCATCACCACGAAGTGCACGCTCCGATCGCGCGCCCGGACCCCGTCGAAATCGACGAAGTAGATGCGACCGAACTCGCCCAGCTCGAGCTTCCCGTCGACGACCGGGATGGTCTCCGAACGGCCGATCAGGCCGGACCGGATGTGCGCGTCGGTGTTCAGGCTCCAGGCGGCCTCCTCTCCCAGGTCATCCACCGCGTGATGGATGTGCCTGGGTCCCGGATGCAGGTACTGGCCCTCGTGGCGGCAGGTCGGCACGACCGCCTCCAGGCGGTCGAGCATGTCCTGGAGCAGGTGTTCGGTGCCGTCGAACAGGCGGTCGTGCGACTCCTCCTGGATCATCACGCTGCACGTCGTGTGCTTCGAGTAGACCGTCAGGGTACCCATGCGGACCCCCGACCGGGATACCGCCGCCTCGGCCTCCGCGGTGACGTCGTGAAACATCGGCTTGCGCAGGGGGCTGTGCAGGTCGACGGTCGCGCTATGGACGGTCATCGAATCGATCCTCCGCTCAGGGCGGTTCCGGGTGCGTGCGCCCCGGTCCACGCCCGGCTGACGGCCGCGAGCATCGCCCCCATCATCGCGACCGGGTCGGCAGCCTTGAGGATGCCGCTCGACGACCCGGTTCCGCCCACCCCGAGGCCCATCATGTGGGTCACGTCGTCGGGCGTCCCGATCCCGGCGCCGCACATCACGATGATGTGGGGGTCGATGCGGCCCACCATCTCGACCGAGCGCTCGACGAAGCCGCGCATCTCAGCGGCCGCCGACCGACTGGTCGCGATGAGCTCGGGCGGCTCGGCCAGGACGATGTCCGGGCCCAGCTGGGCGATGGCCGCCGCTTCCTCCGGCGAGTCGGCGAAGACCATCGTGGCGAGGCCTACCTGATCAGCTCGCCGGATGGCCCGGTTGATGTCGCCGAGGGTCATCCGCCGTTCCGAATGGTTGAGCAGCGTGCCCACGGCCCCGGCCTCCCGGATCGCCTCGGGCAGGACGCTCCCGACGCCGCGGCCGACGCTGACCGGGTCCATGTGCTGGGCGAAGACGAGCAGGTGGGTGGTCGCCTGCGCCACGGCCGGGATGTCGACGCACTGGGGATCGAAGATGACCGTGACCCCGAGCTCCCTCCCGAGGCGATCCGCCGCGGTCGCCAGGCGGACCGCTTCGGCTCCGTACGCGTAGCCCTTCAGACCGATCTCGAAGACGGGCGCTCGAAGGCGGGGCCGACCTGCCGTGCTCACACCACGACCGCCTCGACACCCAGCATCCGCGCCAGATGGAGGAGCTGGGCCGTCCAGCGCCCCCGGGCGGCGCCCATGTGATGGGTCGCGCCGGCGCGCAGCCAGCCGTCACACCAGTCGGCGATCGGGAGGGTGTCGTGCCTGAACAGCGTCTGCGGCGCCGAGATGGAGCGCGGCGGGAAGGGCAGGAGCTGGCCCTCGGAGATCACGAAGCGCCAGTGCCCGTCACCGACGATGACCAGGGCGAGGTTCGTGATGGGTCCGGATTCGTACGCGAACTCGAAGCCCGCCCCGAACCCGTGCACACCCGAGTAGTAGATCGAGTGCTTCACCTTGACCGCGCCGGGCGTGCCCATGCCGGGGTTTCCGTGACCATCGTGCGAGAACATCACGGCCTGGTTGTCGAAGTCGATGACGTAGTTCTCGAGGGTCGTGGCCTGGCCCGCGAGCTCCTGCAGGATCAGCTGCGCGACCGCGGTGTTGACATCCCCTTCGGGCGACGCCGGGATCCCGTTGGCGCACAGGCGGCCCGTCGCATACGAGGGGATGATGCCCACCCGCGGATCGGTCAGCCAGACCTGGTCGAATGCCGTGAAGGCGTCGAATCCGTGCTCGCGGACCACCGACTCGAGGGCGAGGGCGAGACGGACGGACCGCTCGAAGAGGGCGGGCTCCATCTCGACGCTGGAGCGGGCCCGCTCGGCGGCCATCCCGGCCTCGACGTCCGCCTGCGCGATCTCGCCGAAGCGCACGGCGACCTTCTCCGGCTCGAGAGGCCAGACAACCGGGCCGATCGCCTGGCGAAGCGAGAGGCCGTCGAACATGAGATCGGTCATGCCTTCGAACGGGTGGCCGACCAGCGCGATCCGGGCGTCGCGCAGGCGCCGCCGGACCGCCGCCGCTGCGATGACCTCACCCACCCGCCGGCGCCCGTCCGGATCGTCGAAGCGAGACGTGACGATCGCGAACTCGCGCTTCGTTCGGACCAGGACGGCCGTGAGCTCCGGCATGCCTGCCATGCCGCTGTTGAGCATCACGACGTCGAACCCGTCGTCCTCCCCCAGGCGCGAGATCATCTGCGTGTTCCAGACCAGGACCGGGGCGGTCGTGTCGAGCAGGCAGCGGGCCGGCACGAGGCCCTTCGTGTAGGCGAGCTCGAGGGCGACGATGACGTCGACATCCTCGGCGTTGAAGAGGCGGGCGGCCGCCGCGGCCTGCGCCTCCTCCTCCACGAGGCCCGCGGGCACGACATCGCCGTACGCGGCCAGGGCGTCGGCGATCACCTGGGCGGCCGCCGTCGCGGCTGGTCGCATGTGAGCGGTCTTGTTGTAGTCGTCCTCGAGGAGCGCCATGACGAGGACGCCGATCTTCGGTTTGACTGCCATCGATTGCCTCCCGGGTATCGCCTGCGTTTGTCTGAAGGGATCGGGTCAGCCGGGCCGCCCGTCGGTCGAGAAGAGCGGGCGGAGCGTGTCGAACAGCCGGATGTAGCGGCCATAGGCGTCGTCGTAGGCGGCTCGCGTCGTCGGATCCGGCTCGTATCGGTCCCCGACGACGACCATTGCCGCGCACGCAGCCTCGAGATCGGGGAAGATGCCGGCCGCCACGCCCGCGATCATCGCATCTCCCCGGACCGCGGCCGAGTCACCCTCCAGCGTGACGACGGGCAGCCCGCAGGCGTCCGCCTTGATCTGGTTCCAGAGGGCGCTGCGGGAGCCCCCGCCGTGCGAGCGGACCTCGGTGGCCGCGGCGCCGGCGCCCGCGAGCAGGTCCAGGTTCCGGCGCAGCATGAAGGCGACCGCTTCGAGCACCGCCCGCACGAAGTGCGGCCGGCCGTGGTGGAGGGTGAACCCGTAGAAGACGCCGCGGGCCTCCGGCTCGTACTCCGGGCTGAACGCGCCCATGAGGTGGGGGAGCATGGTCAGGCCCTCCGCACCGGGCGCGACGCCGGCCGCGAGCCCGGTCAGCAGGTCGTAGGCGCTCGATCCATCGCGAGCGGCGCGGGCGACCTCCTCGCCGCCGAACTGGTCGCGAAACCAGGTCAGCGCCAGCCCGCCCGTCGGACAGACCGGGCAATACAGGTACCGGTCCGGGGCGGAATGCACGTAGACGGGGGTCTGTCCGGTCGGATCGCCGCCGTGGTGATCGACCGACGCCTGGAGCGTGAGCGCGCCGCCGGTGCTCTCCGAGATCATGCCGCTGCCGACGTTCCCGACGCCGACCGCACCGGCGCCCTGGTCCATCCCCGCGGCGACGACCTTGACGCCGGCCGGCAGGCCGAGCGCCAGCGCCGCATCTGGCGCAAGGGAGCCGACGACCGTTCCCGGCCGGACGATCTCGGGCAGCTGCCCGGGCCCGACGCCCACTGCATCGAGCATCGCCTCCCACCAGCCGCCGGAACGAATGTCGAAGAGCAGCGACGTGGACTGCACGCCGCCCTCGGTCACGTATCGCCCGGACAGGCGGTGCAGGATGAAGTCCTCGACAAGCAGGAAGTGGCGGGCGCTGGCAAACAGGTCGGGCTCGTGCCGGCGCCACCAGAGGAGCTTGCAGGCGGTCCATGTCGGCGTGATCGCCGGGATGCCGGTCCGGTCGTAGACCGCCGCGCCATCGAATTGTCCGGCGAGCTCGTCGGACTCGGCCAGGGCCCGGTTGTCCAGCCAGACGATGGCCGGGCCCAGCGGCCGGCCGCGCCCATCGACGGCGACGACCGTCTCGCCCTGGCTGGAGACGGCGATTGCCGACACGCGGCCTGGCTCCACGCCCGCGGCGCCGAGCGCCTGCCGGATGGCGCTCGCCGTCGCACTCCAGTAGATCTCGGCGTCGAGCTCGGCCCGATCCGGTGCCGGATGGGCAATCCGATACTCGTGCCCCGCGACCGCGAGCACTCGCCCGGAGGCGTCGTAGACGCCGGCCTTGACCGCCGTCGTCCCGATGTCGAGGCCGACGAGAAGGGGCATCAGCCGGGCCGAGGCAGTGGCGGCGTCAGTCGAGCCCGTGCTTCGCCGCGGCAACGGCCGGCTCCGCGCCGTTCTTGACGACCTCCTGGAGCGCCTCCAGGAACCGCTCCGGGCTGCGCGCCCCGATGACGTTCCGCCCGAAGACGACGCCCCGGGCGCCATCCCTGATCGCAGTCGCGGCCAGCTCGAGCGCGTCGACCTCGCGCGGCAGCTTCTTCGATCCGAGCGCCAGGATCGGCACCGGCGTCGAACGGACGATCTCGGCGAAGCGCTCGCCCGTGTGGAAGGTCTTGACCAGGTCGGCGCCGAGCTCGGCGGCGATCCGGCAGCCGATCGAGATCTGCTCGTGACGCTCCTCGGGGGTCACATCCTCGTGGCCGGCCGGGTAGACCTCGCCGACGATCGGTACGCCGACCTCGCGCTTCTCGGCCACGCAGCGGGCAACCTGGGCCACGTTCTCCGCGTCGACCGCCTCGGAGCCCGTCTTGATGGACATCCCGACCAGGACGATGTCGGCTCCCAGGGCAACGGCCTGCGCCGCCGAGATCATCGGCACGCTTCGGCTCTCGTGGTAACCCCACTGGGTTGCGTACTGGGTGCCCCAGTTGAGTCGGAGCATCAGCGCCGGTGCGCCGCGGTGCTCGAAGACGGACCGGACGTGCGGCACCATGCCCGGGCTCAGGAGGATCGCGTCGGCGCCGCGCAGCTGGTCCACGATCGGGGCAAGGTTCTCGAAGCCCGGCCGCGGCCCGTTGTAGAGGCCGTGGTCGATGGCGACCACGACGACGTTCTGCCCGCCGTCGAACAGCCGCTGGAGCCTGATCGACTCGCCCATCGACACGCTGGAACCTCCTTCGGACGGACGGCGGTGAGTGCCGACGCCGCACGCGAGGACGCACATGATGCGGTCCTGCCAGCGGGAATCTATCACGGGACCGTCGTCCGTCAACCGAACATGTTCGGATTGGTGCGCGGATGGCGTCGGTTCAGTGCTCGGCGGGGGCGCGGGAAGCAGCCCGGCCCCCCGTGGTGTCCGCCCGGCCGAGTAACCGACGATGTCGGATTGACGTTCGTTTCGCGTCGGGATATAAACGGACCCAGCGCGTCAGTGCTCGAATCGGCCGCCGTGTCCGCCGCGACACGGGGTACGAGCGCATTGGCCCGGATCGGTCGAGATTCATCGCACGACCAGGCCGACTCAGGAGGGAACCGATGGTTCACCGAAAGCTCGCCGCGGTCCTGTTCGCGGCGGTCATCGTGGCCGTCAGCGCATGCAGCGGCGGCGCCACGACCGCCCCAGCTGCCAGTCCTGCGGCCTCGGCCGGAGCCTCCGCCGCGGCGTCGTCGGCCCCGTCAACGGCAGCCTCGCCGTCGCCCGCGGCCCCGGTGACGCTGACGCTCTGGCACAACTATGGGACCGAGGCGAACGCGAAGGTGACCGACGCCCTGGTCAAGGCCTACATGGCGGCCCACCAGAACGTGACGATCCAGGTCGTGAGCCAGCCGGCGGACAACTACTTCGCCCTGCTCAAGACCGCCTCGATCTCGAAGACCGGGCCAGACCTCCTGACGATGTGGACCGGGCTCTTCGCCCTCCAGAACCAGGGCTTCCTCGAGCCGCTGAACCAGTACATCCCCGTCGACACCCTGAACAAGTTCGACGGGATCAACTGGTGTTCCAAGGACCTGAACGTCGCCTCCGGCGCCATCTGCGTGCCGCTGGACCTCCAGTTCTACAACGGCTTCTACAACAAGGCGCTCTTCGCGAAGGCGGGGATCACCTCGTTCCCGACGGACTGGACCGAGCTGTACGCTGCGTGCGACAAGCTCAAGGCGATCAACGTCCTGCCCTTCACCTACGGGACCGGCCTCCAGGCCCTCAACGCGGGCTTCTACCCGTACTACGACCTGAGCTACATGATGATGATGTTCCCGGTCGAGGACTGGAAGAAGCTCTACAGCGGCGAGATTCCCTGGACCGATCCGCGGATCGTGGACCAGCTCACGAAGTGGGCCGCCCTCAAGACGAAGGGCTGCACCAACGAGGACGTGCTGGCGAACAACGAGTCCGTCTCCCAGTTCGAGTCCGGGAAGGCCGCCATGACGATGGAGGGCTCCTGGGGTTTCCCGGAGTTCCAGGCCAAGCTCGGCGCTGACGCCGGAGTGTTCGTGGCGCCGTTCAGCGACACACCGATCAAGGGCGTCGTGGAGTTCCCCGGAAACGGGTTCGGCGTGACCAGCTACTCGCAGCACAAGGCGGAGGCAGCGGCCTTCCTCGCCTGGATGGTGACCCCGGACGCCCAGAAGATCATCGCGGACGGCGGCCTCATCCCGACCGTCGCCGGGACGGCGCCGACGCAGCCACTGGCCCTCGGGATGCTCGACTACGGCGCCACCAAAGGCTTCGCCCGCTACCCGATGATCGACAACGTCATCCAGCCCGAGGTCACGGACGTCGCCACGAAGGTGCTCGACGCCGTCCTTGCCGGGACGATGTCGGCCCAGGATGCGGCGAAGAAGATCCAGGACGCCCTCATGCAGCTGCCCGCGGATCGCCGCGGCTCCACCTACCAGTAGCGGTCTCTTGAACGGCCGACGACCGGCGCCGCCCACTCGGCGTCGGTCGTCGTCGGATCAGCCGGCCGCATGAGCCAGGCAACGCCCCTCGTCCGACCCGGCGCGCCCGCGGCGGTCCGGCGTCGACCGGGCCCCTCGCGCCTGCGGGCCTCTCAGCGACGGGCGGGGGTCATCTTCGTCCTGCCGGTCGTCATCCTCGAGCTCGTGCTCCTGGGCCTCCCGGTCGCCCAGGCCTTCTACTACAGCCTGACGAACTGGGACGGGATCAAGGCGACGTGGGTCGGCCTCGGCAACTACCAGCGGCTGTTCGGCGACCCGACGTTCTGGCAGATCGTGGGCAACAACCTGCTGCTGCTTGCCTCGATCCCCGTTGCCATCCTGATCCCGCTGCTCGTCGCGTACCTCCTCAACGAGCGCGTGACCGGCTGGCGGTTCTTCCGTTCCGTCTACTTCCTGCCCACGGCGATCTCGTGGGTGGTGATCGGGATGGTGGCCATCCGCGTCTTCGCCAACCAGGGCATCCTCAACGGCCTGCTGGCGCCGCTCGGCCTCCGTGTCGACATGCTGAGCCACGAGTTCACGGCGATGCTGGCCGTGATCATCACCTTCATCTGGTCCGTCTTCGGCACGAACACGATCATCTTCGTCACCGGGATGGCCACGCTCGACCGCGACATCTACGACGCGGCGCGGGTCGACGGGGCCGGCGCCCTGGCGACCTTCTGGCGAATCACGATTCCGATGCTGATGCGGTTCATCCAGTTCGCCTTCATCCTGACCCTGATCACCGCCTTCACGGCGCTCTTCAGCCTGATCTTCGTGATGACCGGGGGCGGGCCTGGCTACGCGACGACCACGCTCGAGTTCTACGTGTACCAGCAGGGGTTCACGGTCGGCGTCTTCGGCTACGCGGCGGCCATCGGGATGGTCCTGTTCGCGGTCGTCTTCGCGATCAGCCTCGCCCAGATCCGCTTCTTCCGCAGCAGGCTGGACTGAGGGCCCGCCAGATGGACCGCCTCCGTCGCCGAACGGGCCGCATCGTGACCTTCGCGATCCTCTCGATCGTGGGCCTGGTCATGCTCTTCCCGTTCGGGGTGATGGTGCTCCTCGCCTTCCGGTCGTTCGACCAGTACATCGCCGGGGCGGGCTTCTCGCTCGAGAGCTGGCAGATCCTTTTCGCGACGATCCCGGTCATCCAGCAGCTGATCAACTCGACGGTGGTCACGGTCGGGGCGGTCGCGGTCATCGTGATCGTGAGCACCACCGGGGGCTACGCGTTCGCCAAGCTCGGGTTCCGCGGCTCGTCGCTGGTCCTGCTCGCCGTGCTCGCCGGGATGATGGTGCCGCTCCAGTCGATCATCATCCCCGAGTTCGTGAACGTGAGCCAGGCCGGGCTGATCAACCAGTTCCTCGGGGCGATCGTGGTCTACGCGGCGCTGGGGGCGCCGTTCGCGACATACCTGATGACGACCTACTACCGGGGCGTCCCTGACGAGCTCATCGAGGCGTCCCTGATGGACGGGGCGTTGTTCTGGCAGATCTTCACCCGGGTCATGCTTCCGATGAGCATCCCGGCCATCGTCACGGTGGCCGTGCTCCAGGTCATCCAGGTGTGGGACGACCTGCTGGTCGGCCTCCTCTTCCTCCAGACGCCCAACGTCCGGACCATCACCGTGGGGCTGGCAACGCTCCAGACCTCGCGGATGGTGAATGTCCCGGCGCTGATGGCGGGATCGCTCGTGAGCGCGCTGCCCGCGATCGTCGTCTATCTCATCTTCCAACGCCACCTGGTGCGTGGCCTCACGATGGGGATCGGCAAATGAGCGAGCCTGGAACCGTGGCGTTGCGGACGGGATCGGGCGCGCGCGCCGAGCCCTCGGCCACCGATGGCCGGCAGCCCTTCGGGGCACGCGAGCGCCGGGCGGAGATCGCGCGCCTCGTCGCCGAGCTCGAGCGCGTCTCCGTGGCGGACCTGACGGGCCGGTTCCTCGTCACGGACGCCTCGATCCGTCGCGACCTGGTGATCCTCGAGGGCGAGGGCCGTCTCCGCCGCGTGCACGGCGGGGCGGTGGGCGGCGCTGCGACGCGCCAGTTCGGGACCTACGCGGGCAAGGCCCGGGAGCGCCGCGCGGAGAAGGCACGCATCGGGGCGGCCGCGGCCGCGATGATCTCGGCCGGAGACGTCGTCTTCCTCGATTCCGGGACGACCGTGGCTGCCGTCGCGGCTCGAATCCCCGGCCCGCTTCGCCGCGCGAACGCGATCACGGTGGTGACGCATTCGCTGCCCGTGGTCGAGGAGATCGGGGCCTGGGAATCGCCGCACCTCATCTGCCTGGGCGGCCTCTACCTTCCCGACTACCGGGCGCTGGTCGGCCCCCAGACCGTCGCCGGCCTCCGCGAGCTGTCCGCCGACGTCGTCTTCCTGGGCTGCGAGGGGCTGACCATCGGGGACGGCCTCACCACTCCGCACGTGCTCGTGGCGGAGGTCGGGGCGATCATGGCCGCCCGCGCGCGGCGGGTCGTGGTTGTTGCCGACGCGTCCAAGCTCGGGCAGGCCGGGTTCACCCCGATCGTCCCGCTCGCAGCCGTCGACACGCTCGTTACCGACAGCTCGGCGAATCCCGAGCACCTGTCCCGCATCCGCGCCGCCGGAGTGCAGGTGATCCTCGCCTGACCGCCCGCGTGGTCGAGGGCCGGAGCTTTCGGCGGGCGCCGCGCCCGGTGAACCGCTCCAGGCCGATATCGCGTTCTCGTCTGCGCCGGGCTCGACTCCGTCGCCGCGGCGGAGAACGGGCGGGTTCGGCCGTTCGCTGAGGGGTCAGCCCGCCCAGGCCACGTGCCAGACCCGCCAGAGGGCGGTCGGGTCGGAGAGGGGATCGCCGTGGACGAGGCTGAAGTCCGCCGGCCCACCCTCGCGGATGACCCCGGCCTCCGGCTCGTCGAGCAGGTCGCCGCCGCGCCAGGTTGCGGCGCCGAGCGCCTCCCACGGCTCCAACCCGGCCGCCACCAGGCATTCCACCTCCCACGCCAGGTGGTTCGCCCGGGTCGACCCGCCGCCGAAGTCCGTTCCGGTCGCGATGGCCACGCCCGCGGCGTGGGCAAGCCGAACGCTCTCCTCCGCCCGGGCCTGGCGCTCCAGGATCCGTGTTCGGCGCTCGGGAAGCGTGAAGCGCTCGATCGAGGTGGTGGTCGCGAAGCTGCGCCACGAGCGGAAGATCGCGAGCGTCGAGACGAGAACGGTGCCGCGCGCGGCCATCTCCGCGACGACGGCGGCATCGAGCTCCATCCCGTGCTCGATCGAGTCGACGCCGGCGGCGACGCCGACCCGCGCGCCCGCCAGGTCCCCGGAATGGGCCGTCACCTTGACGGCTCGCGCGTGCGCGGCAGCGATGACGGGCACCAGCTCGTCGGTGGACCAGGGGGCGACGCCCGGCTCCGGCCCGTCCAGGTAGACCTTGAGCAGGTCGGCGCCGTCGTCGAGCTGGCCGATCGCGAGGCGTAGCAGCTCATCGGCGTCGCTGGCCTCCACGCTCCTGGGGCCGGGCATCGTGCCAGCGCGATCCAGCCACGACCCGGCCGCCCGGACGTGCGGGAAGCCCGCACGATCCCGCCACCGGTCGCGCACGCCCAGGCTGAGGGCGCGCAGGCGCCCGTCGACCGGATCCTCCACCCGCGGCGCCCCGACATCGCGCGCCCAGCGCACGCCCGCCGCGGTCATCAGGCGCCCGTTGCCCTCGGCGACGGCGAGGAGCCGCTCGGGCGGATCGTCGATGCGATCGATCCAGTGGGCGCCGCCAGGCAGGGTCACGTGGCTGTGGCAGTCGACCATGCCTGGCACGAACGTCGAGCCGCTCGCGTCGACGAGGTCGGCTCCGCCCGGAACCTGGCCCTCGTCGTCGCGCGGACGGATCCATGCAATCACACCGTCCGCGACGAGGATGCTCGTGCCCGGCTGCAGACGATCCGAGCGCCCGTCGGCCAGGGCACCGTCCCGGTAGAGCGTCGTCTTCATCGGTTGCTCCTGCTCAAGATGTGCCAGCCTATCCACCGGGCGCGAGGGCGCCCAGGCGCTCGGTGAGGCGCAGGTTCTCTCGGTAGTCGATGGGAACCTCCACCAGGCTCGGGCCGGGGTGGGCCAGGGCCCGCATCAGGGTCGGATAGAGGTCCTCGGCGGACGCGGGCCGGAACGCGGCAAGGCCGAACGATCGGGCGTAGGCCACGAAGTCGGGGTTCGTGAACGCCACCCCGAACGGGTGCCCGAACTCGGTGCGCTGCTTCCAGTCGATCAGCCCGTAGCCGTCATCGCGCCAGACGACCACCGTGACGTTCGCGCCGATCCGGCGGGCCGTCTCGAGCTCCTGTGAGTTCATGAGGAACCCGCCGTCGCCGCAGAGGGCGACGACGCGCCGATCCGGGTGGACGAGCTTCGCGGCGATGGCCCCCGGCACCGAGATTCCCATCGCGGCGAAGCCGTTGGAGATGATCACCGTGTTCGGTTCGTAGGCCTGGTACAGCCGCGCCACCCAGATCTTGTGCGCCCCGACGTCGCTGACAACGATGTCGGCCGGCTCGAGCGCGCGGCGAAGGTCGGCAATCGCCTTCTGTGGCCGGATCGGCCAGCCGTCGTCGTGCTCGTAGGCGCCCAGCTCCGCGAGCATCGCCGTGCGCAGGTCCTGGTGGACGAGCGTCTCGCGGGCCGCGTGGCGCTGGCCCGCGTCACGGCCGCCGATCCCGTAGGGGAGGACGGCCGCGAGCAATCGCCGCAACGTTCCGCCGATGTCGCCGATCAGCTCGACCTCGGGCTGGTAGGAGGCGTCGACCTCCGCCGGCTGCGTGTCGACGTGGACGATCCGCTTCTGCCGGTCCGGGTTCCAGCGAGACGGCGCGTACTCCACGAGGTCGTATCCGATCGACACGACGACGTCGGCTCGGTCGAAGCCCGACAGGACGTGATCGCGAGCCTGCATCCCGACGGCCATCAACGAGAGGTGGCTGCGATCGTCCACGGCGCCCTTGCCCATGAACGTCACCGCGACCGGGACGTGGAGCCCTTTCGCGAAGGCCCGCAGCTCCGCGGCGGCATGCCGCCGGATCACGCCGTTGCCGGCCAGCACGAGAGGCCGGCTCGACCCGGCGAGGAGCCGGGCCGCGTGGGCGATCGCCTCGTCGGTCGGCTCCGGGAAGTAGGCCTGCGACGGCTCGATGGGTCGGAGGGCGGCGTCGACCTCCATCGCCGCGATGTTCTCGGGCAGCTCGACGTGGGTCGGGCCCGGCTTCGCAAGCTGCGCCACGCGAAACGCCTTGCGCATGATCTCCGGGAGGGCGCCCGGCTGTCCGACGCGCTGGTTCCATTTCGTGACCGGCTCGAGCATCCGGACGATATCGACGAACTGGTGGGCTTCCTTGTGGATCTTGTCGGAACCGGCCTGCCCGGTCAGGGCGACCATGGGCGCCCTGTCGAGATGGGCGTCCGCGATCCCCGTGACCAGGTTGGTCGCGCCGGGACCCAGGGTTGACATCGCGACCGCCGCCCGGCCGGTCAGGCGCCCGTAGACGTCGGCCATGAACGCCGCACCCTGCTCGTGTCGGGTCGTGATGTGGCGGACGGCGTCCTGGCGGCTCAGCGCGTCCAGGACGTCCATCGTCTCCTCCCCGGGCACGGAGAAGACGTATTCGCACTCCTCCGCAGCGAGGCACTCGACCAGGAGGGAAGCTGCGGTTCGGGCGGGCGCGGGAGCCATGTCGGCGCGAGTCTACCGTCCCCGTCAGCGGGCCGGCCGGGACGCGCCAGGCGCGGCGTCCGCCTGGGACCCGGAGGACGCACGGGGCCGTGATCGCGAGGAGACCCCCGATCGCGGGGAGGCCCACGATCGCGCATGCTGGGCCGCGGTTGAACGTTTTGCCGGCGCCAGTCGTCTGGTGAGCATGACCGGAATGGAGCGAGCTGCCGTGGTGAACATCGGGGGGCCGGACCGCGACCGTACGGGCGGCGTGCGATCGAGGACCTTTGCCGAGCTGCTTGATCGGCGCGTGATCGACGGCGCCTATCGCTATGCGACGCTGATGATGGGCAACCGCGCAGACGCGGAGGACGCGACGCACGACGCCGCCCTGACCGCGTGGCGTCACCTTGGCGAGCTGCGCGACCCGGCGAAGTTCGAGGCATGGTTCGGGCGGATCGTGGTCAATGCGTGCCGCGACCGCCTCCGCTCGCGTCGCCGGATGCCCCTGCGGGTTGCGCTGGACCCGGAGCTGTCCAGCCCCGACCCGAACAGCGGGTTCGCCCGGCGTGACGCCCTCGCAGACGCAATCCGGTCGCTGAGCGCAGATCATCGCGAGGCCGTCGTGCTGCGGTTCTTCGCGGACCTCACGGTTGACCAGATCGCTGCTCGGACCGGGGTCGGTGCCGGGACCGTCAAGTCTCGCCTCCACTACGCGCTGCGCGACCTTCGTGCGGCCGTCGACGCCGAAGACCAGGGGAGATCCAGGCCATGAAGAGCGACGAGTCCTTCGAGCGCGACGTGCGTGCCTCACTCCTCTCGTCTGCCGACGAGCACGCGCCGGACGACCTCGTGGCGCGCATCGGGGAGATCCCTGCCCGGCAGCCGTCCCCATCGGCTGGCAGGGGTGGGCTGCACCTCGCCGCGCGCGCGGTCGTGAATCTTGCCGCCGCCGCGGTCGTCGTGGTCGCGGTCGCGGCGCTGATCGTGACGCGGAACGGGAGCCTGCCCCCGGGCGCGCAGCCGTCGGGATCGGCAAACCTGCCCACGGCAAGCGCCCCGACCGCGACGCCGGCCGCCTCGGCGTCCCCCTCGCTCGCGTCGCCCGCACCATCCGCGACGCCGACCGGTGCATCGGCCGCGCCGACCTCGATCCTCGGGCTCAGCCCCGTCTCGGTGACCTTCGTGTCGGCCACGGACGGCTGGGTGCTCGGGAAGGGCACGTGCCCGAGTGGATCCTGCGCGGCGATCATGCGGACCGCGGACGCCGGGCGCACCTGGACAGCGATCCCGGCACCCGATGCGCCGATCTTCCCCAGTCCCAGCCAGGTGACGCCGGGCATCAGCAGCATCCGCTTCGCCGACGCGCGCAACGGGTGGGCGTACGGGCCGGATCTCTGGACGACTCACGACGGCGGGGCCACGTGGGCCCGCCTGACGATCGCGGGGCTCGCCGCCGATTCCTCGGTCGTCGCCCTCGAAGCGGGAAACGGGTCGGTTCACGCGGCCGTGCTCGACGGACAGGGCTTTCGCATCGCGACGGCCGCGGTCGGAACGGACGACTTCCGCCTGTCCGCGGTTCGCGTCCCCGTGGGAGCGGGGCCGGTCCCCGCGGTGCAGCTGGTCCTTTCCGGGGCTGCCGGCTGGCTGCTCGAGAACGACCGGACGGTCGTCGGCGGTGCCCGCCTCGTCAACGGCGCCTGGGTCGCCTGGCAGCCGCCATGCCTCGACGTGGTGGGCCCGGCGTACCTCGCGGCGTCCAGCTCGACCGAGCTGGCGGCAGCCTGCGACGTGGGGCTCTGGGGCAGCCCGACGGGCAGCCACCTGTTCGTGTCGCATGACGGTGGCGCCACGTTCGCCGAGGCGGCGACGGCCGTGCCGCTGACCATGACCGGCCAGGTCACCGCGGCGTCGGCGTCCGTGACCGTGGTCGGCGGCACCGACGCGTCCGGAACCGTCCTCGTCGCGACGTTCGATGCCGGGCGGACATGGTCCGTGGTCGCACGGCTCGGGATGGCCGGCCTCGGTGACCTGGGGTTCACCACGCCGACGCAGGGCGTGCTGATCGCCACCTTCGCCAACGCGCCGGCGACGTTCTGGATGACCCGCGATGGGGGCCGCACGTGGAGCGTCGTCGGGGCTGCCGGGGGCTGATCGCGGTGCTGGCGGTCCGGCCGACGCCCGCCGCTGGGCGGACGCCCGGGCTGCGGCAACGCCGGGAGCGTGACCGACGCCCGGGGGCTCCGGCCGTCGCCGGCCGTACCCTCAGGACACCATCACGAGGATCCGGTGGTGCCCGCGTGCCCCGTCGGGGGCGGGATCGGAGCGCTGGTCCGTCTGGACGTCCCCGCTTCCGTCCGTGGCGCGGACCTCCAGGTTGTGCGCGCCGGGCGTGGCGGTCCAGGCCAGCGTCCACTGGACCCAGGTTGCCGTCGAGATCGGCCGGCTGATCCGGGCCGCCTGCCAGGACCCGTCGTCGATCTTCACCTCGACCGCGGTGATCCCGCGGTCGGGCGCCCAGGCGACGCCCGCGATGGCAACCACGCCCGCCCGCACCGAGGCACCGTCGGCCGGCACGTCGATCCGTGACTGGGTCAGGATGGGCCCGTCCTTGGCCCAGCCGAGGGGCACCCAGTAGCCATCGACCGCCTCGCGGGTCGTGAGCTCGATCTCCGAGAGCCACTTGGTCGCCGAGACGTAGCCGTAGAGCCCGGGCACGATGAGGCGGGCCGGGAAGCCGTGGTTGGTCGGCAGCGGCTGGCGGTTCATGCCGACCGCGATCATCGGCTCCCGCCCGGGCGCCATCGCCCAGGCCGTCGGGAACCCCACCGTGAAGCCGTCGACCGAGCGCCCCACGATCTGGGTCGCGCCGGGAGCGACGCCTGCGCTCTCCAGCACGTCCTTGAGGCGCACCCCGGTCCACAGGGCGTTTCCCACCAGGTGGTCGCCGACCCGGTTGCTGACGCAGGCGATCGTGACGTACTGCTCGTAGAGGGGCATCGCGAGCAGCTCGTCGTAGGTGAACGTGAGGGGATGCGCGACCATGCCTTTCACGTCCAGCTTCCAGGTGGCGGGGTCCACGCGCGGGACGAGCAGCGTCGTGTCGATCTTGTAGAAGTCGGCGTTCGGGATCACGAGCGGCGTGATGCCCGGGACCGCCAGCGCCTGGTCGGCCGCGAGCGGAGAAACCGCGAGGAACGGGGCCGGGATCTTCGAGGAGCTCACGACCGCGTCGGCATGCTGCACGTCGATGAGCGACCGGCCCACCCCGCCCGCGACGATGACGCCACCGAGCGTGCCTGCGCTCGCGATCAGGAATCGGCGACGGTTCCACTCGGGGCTCTCGAAGGCCGTGACCGGGTCGTCGGTGCCGCGCCGGGCGGCGGCGGCGCTCGCGAGCCCGAGCAGGCCCAGCAGCGTGACGATGCCCGCGCTCACCGCGACGGCGGCATTGCCCACGGCGAGCGCCTGTGACGCGAGGGGGTCGCGGAGCGCGGCCGCGCCCGCGAGAAGCCCGACCGCCCCGAACGTGACCACCCCCAGCCAGCGCCGTCGCGCCGCGAGGATGCCGGCGAGGGCGGCGAGCACCAGCGCGACGACGACCACGGCGACGTTGAGGGCGACCTTGTCGTTGGTCCCGAACAGATTGACCACGAGGTCCTTGGCGCCGGGTGGCTGCAGGCTGATCACCAGCGACCCGATCGCCGCGACCAGGGAGGGCGCGCCCTGGACCAGGCCCGCGACAAGCTCGGACGCCGCGATCGCCACGCCCGCAGCGAGGGCCCCTGCGACGGCGCCGGGCCAGCGAAAGGAGAGGCGTCCCAGCCGGGCCGGATGGCGACCGGGCATCGGGCCCGGCGCGTTCGTGGCGTCCATCGCGATCAGCCGCGCTCCACCCACGTGGCCCGCCACTCGGGCGCGGGGAACGGCTTTGCCCAGTACACGGTCTCGCGGACGATCCGGCCGTCGCGACACTCGAAGATGAAGACGACCTGGTACGTCTCGGTGCCGTAGTCGAGCACCGCCTCCATGGTCACCAGGTCGCCGGAGGAGACGGTGCGGTAGGGGGTGATCGTCGGGAGCGATGGGAAGGCGCGGTAGATGCCCTGGCGGTTCGCCCTGCCCCGGATGATCTCGCCGGACTGCGGCCAGGAAAGGACGGAGTCGTCGACGAACACCTCGTTCATGACCTCGACGTCCTTCGCGTTGAGGCCCGCCACCAGGCGTTCGACGGCGCGCACGTTGGCGGTTTCGCTCATCCGGCAACCCCCCTTCGTGTTTGAGCGCCTGGACAACGCGGGTCCGGTCGCGGTCCCGCCGCGTCGTCCGCCGGCGCGCTCCGCTTCCGCGATCGTACGCCGGAGTCGCCCGATCGTCGTTCCTGGCCTCCGGTCGAGGACCCGCCCCGTGCTGTCGGCGCCCCGACGACCCTCGCCGGCATGGCCGGCCCGCGATACCCTGACGCTGGAACGGCCGGCCGATCCGGCCAGGTCCGGGTCGAAGGGGGGTTCGGCATGCGGAGCATCGGTCCCACCCTTCCCGGCCGCGTGCTCGTCCTGGTCCCGGCATTCAACGAGGCTGGGCGGATCGGTGCCGTCGTGCGAGGGGCGCGCGTCCATGTGCCGGTCCTCGTGGTCGACGATGGGTCGACGGACGCCACCGCAGCCGAGGGCGAGGAAGCCGGCGCCAGCGTCCTTGTCCAGCGCCCGAACCAGGGCAAGGGTGCCGCGTTGCGGGCCGGATTCCGCTGGGCGCTCGAGCGCGGCTTCGAGGCCGTGGTGACGCTCGACGGCGACGGCCAGCACGATCCCGCCTCGATCCCCGCCTTCCTGACGGCGCGGACCATCGCCGGCGACGTGCTGGTCATCGGCTGCCGCGACTTCCGGCGGATGCCCCTGTCGCGCAGGCTGGCCAACTCCGCCGGCGGCCGGGCGTTCTCGTGGGCGGTCGGCCGCGACATCCCCGACAACCAGTCCGGGTATCGGCTGATCGACCGGCGGCTCATGGTCGCCCTGCTGGCCAGCCGGGAGACGGGCTTCGCGTTCGAGGTCGAGATGATCACCACCTGCATCCGCGGCGGGTGGCCGATGGCATGGGTGCCGATCGGCACGATCTATGCGGGCGAGCACAGTCACATCCGGCCCCTCCGGCACCTCGTGAGCTTCATTCGTGTCGTACGGCAGGCACGACAAACTGTTCGGCTGCCACTCCCGTAGCCAGGGTGTCAGTCGGCGGTGGCGCCCGGGGTGGGCGGCAGTCGCTCTCCGGTCGGGTCGGGTGCCGTTGCGCAACGGAGATACGAGCAACCCGGGCGGCATCCGGACCCGGAGGCCGGTCGCCGCGGCCAGCGCCGGCGGCCCGCGCGGCCCGGTCGAGCGGCCTACCCTAGGCGACGATGCCCCGCCCCAGGACCGCCCGCGTTCCATCGGCAACCCCGGGCGCCGCGCCCGGAGCCCCGGCCCGCTGGCCGCGATCGGCCAAGGTCGCCTTCATCGGCTCGCACGGGATCCGCAAGACGAGCGCCGTGCTTGCGTTCGCGGCGACCGTCCAACGCGCGGGCTGCTCGGCGGAGCTGGCCCGCGAAGTTGTTCGTGACAACCCGCTCGGGATCAACGAGGGCGCCACCGGGGAAGCGCAGCTGTGGGTGCTCGTCTCGCAGATCCGGCAGGAGCTCGAGCTGGCCCGCAAGGCCGACGTCCTCGTGACTGATCGCGGCGTGATGGACAACTTCGGCTACTACCTTCGGGCCTGCGGCGGGGCCGACCGGTACGCGGTGGAGCCGCTCGTCCGCAGCTGGTCCGGGACGTACGACCTGGTGGTCCGGCTCCTGCCGGACATCGAGCTCCAGCCGGATGGGGTCCGGAGCACGAATGACGCGTTTCGCGACGAGGTCGAGGAGATCCTCGATCGCGTCCTTCCGACGCTGGTGGAGACGGGCCGGCTGGTCACGCTCCGCGCGTCGGAGGTGACGAGCCGCTACGACTGGTGGGCGCTGCTGGAGCGGCTGGCCGCGTCCGTCGGTGCCCTGATTCGCCCGCCGACCATCTGGACGTAGCGCCGCCGCGATCCGCCAGGCGGCATCCCGGAGTGCCGGCCCGGCGGCATCGCGAACGACCGGCCCCACCCGTGGCGCCGCCGCCACCCGCCGCTCAGAACATCGTGCTGCACCAGGGTGCCCGCGCGGCCGCGAACAGCGCGTCGGCGCGGAGGAGCGCCCCGGCGGTGCTCTCGACGACGCGCCCCACCCGCGCGAGCTCCGAGAACCGGAAGGTGCCGAGATACGTCGCGCCGAGGTCGGCCGCGTCGAGCGTGACGTCCGGCTCGGCGGTCGTGGATTCCACGCGTCCACTCCCATCGTCGCCGACGTCGAGACGCCAGCGACCGGCATTCCACGGGCAGAAGCCGTCCCGGACCTCGAGCACGAGCGAGCCCGCGCGCCCGTAGGTGCGCGCCGCCAGCGCGGCCGGGACGTCCACGACCCGGAGCCAGATCGCGTCGCCGACCGTGAAGCCCAGGCGGCGCGGATCCGCGAGCAGCAGCTGGAGCGGGTGCGGGACGGGACCGCGGACGGCGCGAACCAGCCGGACCAGGTCCACCTCGAAGAGCCACCTCCAGAGGTCGCGGGTCGCCCGCGGCGTCGTCGCCAGCACCTCCAACGCGACGAGCCGGCCATTCGGGCCCCGGTCGTCCCAGTCGGGCTTGACGCGGTAGAGGGCGGTCCCTTCCACCTGCCCGTCCGCTTCGTACACGGCGAGGAACTTCATGCCGTTCACGCCACGCATGTGATCGGTGTCACGGAGCGTGATCCAGCGCCACCACGTCTCGCTGCGGCCCACCATCCCCGGCGTCTCGACCCGCACCCGGTCAAAGAGCGCGGGGAAGAGGCCCAGCGCCGTCTCGAGGTCGACGAGGCGGACGGTTCCCTCGATGGGAGCCTGCCGCGCGAAGCCGGCGGCTCCCCGCTCGATCTCGAAGGTCCCGCTGAGCGTGGCCAGGCCGTACCCGAATCGCTGGTAGATGGCGCCCTCGGAGGCCCACAGGATCGCGAGGGACTCGCCCCGGGAGTGGATGTCGTCGAGCTGGTGGCGCATCATCGAGCGCAGGATGCCGCGCCGGCGGTGGGAGGGGCTGACCCCGACGAGCGTCACGCCCGCGGCGGCCGCCTCGCCGCCCGGCACGCTCATGCGGAACGTCAGGGCCCCGGCCGACGCGACCGGCTGCGTGCCGTCGAACGCCGCGATGATCCGGTCCGGCTCCCAGGTTCGGCGTTCCTCGTCGCCCGGGTCCGGCATGTCCGCGAAGGCGAGGTTGAGCGGGGCGACGAACGCCTCGACCGTCTCGAGGGTCGCCGTCCGGATGGGATACCGGTCCGCCGTCCCCGGCGTGTCCATCATGCGTCGAACCTCCCGTGCACGAGCGTTGCCACCATCGCCGACACTGCCTCGATCTGGCCCGGCGAGACTCGACAGCATCCGCCGACGATCGTCGCTCCCGCCTTGATCCAGCGGCGCGCGACGGGCCCATCGACCCCGGGGCCGGCAGCTCCGACCCACGTCTTCGAGTCCGGGTCCCAGCCCTCCCCGCTGTTCGGGTAGACGATCAGCGGCTTCGCCGTCGCGCCCCGGGCGCGGGCGAGCAGCTCGTCAACGAACTCCGGCCCCGTGCAGTTCACCCCGACCGCGAGCACGCGCGACGACTGCTCGGCCAGCGCGAACGCCTCCTCCACGGGCGCGCCGCTCCGGAGCCGGGCGCCGTCGGCGCACGAGAAGCTCAGCCAGCCTCGCGCGCCCGGCGTTGTCTCGAGCAGCTCGACGAGCGCGATCCCCTCCTCGAGCTCCGGGATCGTCTCGCAGGCGAGCAGGTCGGCCTCCGTGTCGGTCAGGATCTCGAGCCGCTCGCGATGGAAGTCGCGGAGCTGGGCAACGCTGCGCCCGTAGCGGCCGGTGTATTCGCCGCCATTCGCCTGGAACGCGCCGTACGGCCCGATCGACGCCGCCACCAGGAGTGGGCTGACGTCGCGGTGGGGCCGCTCGGCCTGCCAGGCCGCCCGCGCCTCGGACGCCAGCGCCACGCTCCGGCGCAGGAGGCCGATCGCGCCCGCGTGGTCGATCCCGCGAGCGGCGAAGCCCTCGAACGTGGCCTGGTAGCTGGCGGTCGTCGCGACCGCGGCGCCCGCCCTGTAGAAGGCGAGATGGGCGCGCACGATCTCGCCCGGGTTCTCCAGCAGCAGCCGGGCCGACCAGAGCGGGTCGGCCAGGCTGTTCCCCTGGGCCTCGAGCTGGGTCGCGAGTCCGCCGTCGAGGACCACGATGCCGCGCAGCGCGAGGATCGGCGCGAACGGGTCGTCGGCGAGCGCGCCCGGGTCCGACGGCCCCTCGTTGGCGTGGACGCCGTGCATTCAGCCGGCGCCGCCGATGTCCAGCTGGTAGGCCTCCCAGACGAGGTCCGCGCCGTGCTGCCGATGGCGGATCAGGCGGCCCATGAGCCGCTGGAGGTCGTCGCGCAGGGCGTTCAGATCGGTCGCCTCCGGGAACGGCGTATCGAAGCGTGCGATCGCGTCGCCGATCGCGCCCGTCAGCGGTGGGTGCTCCTCGCGGAGCCGGCGAGCCTTGCCCTGCACGTGGGGCGCGATCTCCTCCATCTCGTCGTACAGGCCGCCGGTGGCTTCGGTCTCGGCAACGTGCTCGGCGAACGCTTCGCGCAGGCCCAGGAGGCGTGCCGTCACGCCCAGGCGCCAGCGTTCGGGATCGTGAACGGAGGACGCGACCGCGTCCTCGAGGACCACGAGCGCGTCCCGCAGCTCGCGCCGCCGTCGCGCCGCCGCTTCAAGAGCCTGGGTTGCCTGGTTCTCCTGGTTCACGGGATCGCCTCCGGGTGGCGGGCTGTCGCCCGCCCATGGTAGGCCCGGTCAGGGTTCCCGGCGAGGTCGGACTGCGATCGGCCCGATCACCTCGCGCCAGGCCCGCGTGAGGGCCCGGAACTCGGCGGCGGGAATCCGCTCGACCGCGACCACGGCGGCCGCGGTCTCGGCGGCGCACTCGGCTGCCAGGCGCCGCAGCGCGGCGTCGGGAAGCTCGACGAGCGCCGCCAGGGCGGCGTCCCGCGCCCCGGTCGCGGCCGCGAGGGCGACCACGTCGCGCTCGTTGGCGAATGCCCGGTCGCGGGCTCGTCGCGCCGCGGCCGGGGCCTTGCTGGCCCGCGGGTCGTAGTCCAGGGCGACACGCCGGGCCGCCTCCAGCCGTGCCGCCTCGTCGGGGTCCAGCGACCCGGCCCGAGCCACGATCCCGACGACGATCTCTGCGCGGGGCCCATAGGCGCCGGTCGCGCAGATCTCGACGACCCGCCGGCGCCGGCGCCGCCCATCGAGGAGGTGGAACGCGGCAAGGATCCCGAACCCGCCGAGGAGCACAACCCAGACGAGCAGCTCGGAGGCGAGGTCGCGAACCTGGGCTGCGGTCATGCGTGGATTGTGGGGGACGCGGTCCAGCGTGGCCCGGCGGTCAGGCTGGAGCCAGCGGCCGGTCTTCGTCGGACCGCCGCCCAGGTTCGGGGCGTCAGCGCCGCCCCGCCGCGTCGAAACGCTCGGACTCGCTCGTGAGCCGGTCCAGCTCGTCCGGCGCCAGGGCCAGGTCCGCCGCCGCGGCGTTCTGCTCCAGCTGCTCCAGCGTCCGGGCTCCGGGGATCGCGGCCGTGTTCGGATGCGCGATGACCCACGCGAGGGCCACCTGCGCCGGGGTGGCGCCATGGGCCACCGCGATCTCGCGGACGGCCGCCAGAAGCGGCTGAGCGCGGCGAAGCGCGGCGTCGCGAAACAGCGGGTTCATGCGCCGCGTGCCACTGCGGCGCTGCGCCGGATCGTCGGCGGCCAGGAACGCCTGCCCGAGCGGGCTGTAGGCGATGACCAGCCTGTCGCGCTCGGCGGCGTACGGGACCAGGTCCCAGTGGGGCGACGGGGTCGCCAGGCTGAAGCGCACCTGGTTCGAGATCACCGGCCGCCGAAGCGCCGACTCGAGGGCCCGCCAGCGCCCGAGACCGTGGTTGCTCACGCCGACGCGGCGCGCGAGCCCCGCATCGAGGACGCGCCGCAGGCCGGCGGCCTGGGTGCGGACCGGAACGATCGGGTTCGGCCAGTGGAGCTGGTAGAGGTCGAGCGCGGCAACCTCCAGGCGATCGCGGCTGGAGGCCGCCCGCGACACCATGATCGAGGGCAGTGGCAGGATCGGCAGCAGCTTCGTGGCAACGAACGCTCGGGCCGCGAGATCCGGGCCGGCCGCGGCGAGGCCGCGCGCGACGATCCGTTCCGACTCGCCGAAGCCGTAGACCTCCGCGGTGTCGATCAGCGTGACGCCGAGCTCCAGCGCGCGCCGGACCATGGCCGGGGCCTCGTGCGCCGCGTATTCCGCCCCGTAGCCCCATTCGCGCGACCCGAACTGCCACGTGCCCAGGCCGATGACGGAGACCCGAACGCCGCCGACCTCGAGATACCTCATGTCCTCACCTGCTCCCGGCGGCTCGGATCGGTGCGCGCGCCCGGGTTGGCCGGGGCCGTCAGTACGAGTGTTCGTCAAGGTGCACGGGACCCCGGAACGTCCGGTAGATCCAGGCCGTGTAGGCGAGCACGAACGGGAAGCCGACCACCGTGATCACCAGCATCACGGTCAGGGTCAGGTCGGATGAAGCGGTCGTCGACACGGCCAGCGAGACGCCCTGGTCGCGCGCCGGCACCAGGTTCGGCCAGAGGCCGATCCCGAGCGTGGCGATCATGGCGGCAATGGCGGCCGACGACGCGGCGAACGCGGCGACGACCCGGCCACGCCGGACCAGGACCGGGAATGCAAGGAGTGCCGCGACCAGGGCAATCGGCGCAAGCCAGGCCGGGATGAACCCGAACCCATCCCAGAGCGCCGGCGCCTCGGATCGGGACCAGGCTGTCACGACGACCCACAGGACGAGCGTCGCGGCCATGCCGACGTTCGCCGTCCGTCGCGCGCGGTCGCGAACGTCGCCCTCCGTCTTGGTGAGCAGCCAGGCGGAACCCTGCATCAGGAACATCGCCGCGGACAGAAGGCCCACGGAGAGCGCGAACGGCGACAGCAGCCCCGTGAACGTGCCCGCGTAGTCGCCCTGGCCGTCGAGCGGCACGCCGCGCATGACGTTGCCGATCGCGACCCCGAACAGGACCGCCGGCAGGAGCGAGCCGACGCAGAATGCGACGTCCCAGGTCGTCCGCCATGCCCGTCCCCGTTCCTTCGAGCGGAACTCGAGCGAGACCGCCCGCAGGATCAGGGCCGCCAGCACCAGCATCAGGGCCAGGTAGAAGCCCGAGAAGACCGTCGCGTAGACCTTCGGGAACGCCGCGAACAGGGCGCCACCGGCCGTGATGAGCCAGACCTCGTTCCCGTCCCAGACCGGCCCGATGCTGTTCATGAGGATCCGGCGCTCGTCGTCCGTGCGTGCCGTCGTCAGGTGCTGCATGCCGACGCCCAGGTCGAACCCGTCGAGGATCGCGTAGCCAACCAGGAGCACCCCGATGAGGAGGAACCAGGCGGCCTGGAGGAATCCGTTCTCGGCCATCGTCGTGCCTCCCTACGCCACGTCCTGGCCCGCCCGGAGGGCGATCTCGTGTCTCGGCAGCTCGTCGAGCGCGGCGTCATCGCCCCCATCGCCGGGCGCCGGCGCCGGACCGTGACCCAGCTCGCGACGCATGAGGTAGAGCCACAGCGCCCCGAGGAGGACGTACAGCCCCACCAGCAGGCCCAGCGAGATGGCGACCTGCTCGGCGGGCACGACCCTGCTCACGCCATCGGCCGTTCGCATCACGCCGTAGACGATCCATGGCTGGCGACCGATCTCCGCCGTCGCCCAGCCCAGCTGGATCGCGATCAGCGGGAGCGGCGTCGCCAGCACCGCCGCCCGGAGCCAGAAGGGTCGCCGGAAGAGGCTCCGTTGCCACAGGTAATAGGCGCCGAAGGCCATCACGAGCAGCATCAACGTGCCGAGCAGGACCATGTTGTGGTACGAGAGGAAGCTCAGCGCGATCGGCGGCCAGTCCTGCGCCGGGAACTGGTCGAGCCCCGCGACCGGCGCGTTCCAGTCGCCGTACGTCATGAACGAGAGAAGGCGCGCCACCTGGAGCTCCGGTCCCTGCGGGATGTCGGCCGGGTTCTGCGTCGGCGGCAGCGCGAAGATCGTCATCGGGACGCCGGCCGACGTCGAGTAGATGGCCATGATCCCGGCGAACTTCGCGGGCTGCGTCCTGGCCACCTGCTTGGCGCTCATGTCGCCGGTGGCGAACATGGCGGCCGACCCGACGAAGGCGGTGACGAGCGCGATCGGCACCACGGCCCGCGCCACCGAGAGGTGCCTCCGCTTGAGGACGTACCAGGCCGAGACGCCCAGGGCGAGGAAGGCGCCGGCCGTGAGGGCCGAGGCCACGGTGTGCAGGTACCGCGGAACGATCGACGGATTGAGGGCAGCCGCGAAGAAGTCCGTCAGCCGGGCGCGCCCATCGACGATCTGGTAGCCGGCCGGCGTCTGCATCCAGCTGTTCGCGATCAGGATCCAGACCGCCGAGAGGAGCGTTCCGACGACGACCATGAGCGCCGCGAACCAGCGGACGCGGGAGCTGATCCGACCCTGGCCGAAGAGGAGCAGGCCCAGGAACGAGGACTCGAGGAAGAAGGCCAGGATCCCCTCGGCCGCCAGCGGGGCGCCGAAGATGTCGCCCACGAACGCGGAGTACTGCGCCCAGTTGGTCCCGAACTGGAACTCCATGACGAGGCCGGAGGCGACCCCGACGACGAAGGTCAGGGCGAAGATCCGGGTCCAGAACGCGGCGGCCCGATCGTACGTCTCGGCCTTCCCGTGGCGATTCCGGACCCGCAGCGTCTCGAGCACGAGAACGATCGCCCCGATCCCGATCGAGATGCTGGGGAAGAAGAAGTGGAACCCGATCGTGATCGCGAACTGGATCCGGGCAAGCTGCTCGACGTCCACGCGCTGACCTCCACCAATGCGGCCGTCGCACTGTGGCCCGAGCGCCCCAAGCCCCGGTAGCGCCGCGCGGCCCGGACGGTCAGGCCGAAGGGCACGCGGCGAGGGCCATCGTGCCCGGTCGCCGCCGCGTCAGTCGGCGTCGGTCCGCACGTAGCGCCGGCCGATCAGGGCGAACGCGGGAAGCCGTCCAAGCCAGGCGGAGAGCGGCTGCGTTGGCCGCCCCTCCCTGCCGGCGATCGCGAGGCGGGCGTTCGCCTCGTCGCCGCTGGGTCGCGCGTCCACGATCGCCAGGTCGATCGCGACCCGGCCGGGGATGCCTTCGCCGAGAGTGGCGATGGCCTCCGCCGGGGGCGGTCCGACCTCGTACTCCGCACGCACCTCGGCCTCGGCGCGCCAGCGGGGCCGGCGGAGCAGGATCCGCGACCAGGTCGCGGCGACGTCCGGCGTCACGTGCCCGTCGCCGGGCCTGGGCGCCTGCCCGACCTCCAGCCCGCGGGCCCAGCGGGCGGCCCGGTGGAGGAGCGCGTACTCGTCGAGGTCCGCGAAGCCGGCCAGGTCGTCCGCGGGCGAGGCGTCCCCGAAGAGCGCGGCGATCGACGTCGCGAAGACGCCCGCCAGGTCGAGGTCGATTCCCCGCACCGTCCGGTGGAAGTAGACCTGCTGGTACATGAACAGGCGTGCCGTCAGGAACATCTCCAGGGCGCTGATGCCGGACTCGTAGAGGGTCAGCCCGCGTTCGGAGATGAAGGCGTAGCGCCGCAGCCGCTCGGCGTCCACCGGTCCGGCCGAGACGCCCGTCAGGTAGGCGTCGCGCCGGACGTAGTCCAGGTTGTCGACCGTGAACACGCCGGAGAGCAGGGGCTGGAGCCAGCGGACCCAGAGCGGCATGGCCGCGTCGTCCAGGGGCGGCTTCGAGATGAGGAACGCCACCCAGGCCGGGTCGATCTCCTCGCCGGGCTCGATCGCGTCGCGCCCGGGCACCCCGCCCGGCGCCCGTCGGAGGCCGCGGATCAGGGGTGCCAGCTCCCTGGTCACGATGAGCTGCGAGAGGTCCTCGTGGGAGAGCGCCTTCGGGCCGCTGCGCCGCTCGTCGTGTGGCGCCGGGAAGCGCGCCAGCACGTGCTCGTCGTAGAAGTGGGCGAACGGGCCGTGACCAACGTCGTGGAGCAGGCCCGCCACGCGGAGCGTCTCGACCACCAGCCCCTCCGACGGGACGGGCCCTGCGGCCGCCGCGGTCGCCAGCGCGTCGGCGAGCGACGGGTAGAGCTGGCGTGCCCACAGGCCCGCCTCGTGCATCACGCCAAGGCCGTGCGTGAACCGCGAATGCTCCGCGGTGGGAAAGACCCAGCGCGCGCTCTGGAGCTGGCTGATCCTGCGCAGGCGCTGCAGCCAGACGGTGTCGAGGAGATCCTCCTCCGCCGTCTCCTCGTCCGGGAGCCCGGCCGCCATGGCGGCCCCCGACGAGAGACGCTTCGTCAGCTCGATGTAGCCGTGGATCGGGTCGCTGATCAGGTTGACGGCGGCGAAGCGGGCCGGTCGCATGGCTCGATTGTGGCCCTTCGCGATCACCCGCGTGGGTAGCGCTCGGCGGCTCCATGGACGATCCCGCCGATCTCGCGGCGGAGCGCTTCGGGCTGGATGACCTCGACGTCGGCGCCCCAGCCGAGGATCCAGGGCCGGATCTCCAGCGTGCCGGATACCCGCGCGCGCCAGGTCAGGGAGCCGTCGGCGCTCCTCGCAAGCGTCTGGGTCGGGTGCCAGGTCGTCTCGGCCACGCGCGACGCGACAGATGGTGCGAAGCGCAGGACGACCTCCACCACGGCCTGGTCGGCCACGATCCCCCACGCTCGGTCGAGTGCCGCCTCGATCTCGCCATCGGGCGGCGGCTCGAACTCGACGGGAGTCATGGCCAGGCTGCGGATCCGCTCGAGCTTGAAGGTGCGAATCCCGCCTTTCGTCTCGTCGTAGCCGATCAGGTAGAGCGCGTGCGTGTCGGCCGAGGGCTCGATGAGATACGGCCGGACGCGGGCCGCGCGCGGCCGGCGGGTGGGGTCGTAGGTGCTTGGGTCGTAGGTCAGCTCCACGACCCGCCGCTCCGCCCATGCCTGCGTCAGCAGCCGCAGGTTGCGGCTCCCCACGGGGTCCAGCGGCCGGGCGGCCATCACGTCGAGGGTTCGCTGCACGTGGCGGGCAAGGACCGGCGGCAGGGCCTCCCCGAGCTTCTGGAACGCTGCCGCCAGGTCGGGGTCGTATGAATCTGCGTAGCGCGCCATCAGGCGGGCCGCCAGGAAGACGGCCATCGCCTCAGCGCGGGTCAGCCGGAACGCGGGCAGGAAGGCCCGATCCTCGATTCCCCACCGGCCGCCCTCCGCCCAGAGCGGGATATCCAGCTCGTCCTGGAGGGCCCGAAGGTCGCGGTAGGCATTCCTCCTGGACATCCCGACGAAGGCGGCGATCTGGTCGGGCGTCGCGCCCTCCGAGTGTGCCTCGAGATAGGTCGTCACGCGGTAGAAGCGGGCCAGTCGGTCACGCTTGCGCCCGGCCGCGTCGGTGCCCGAATCCCAGCGATCCATGGGGTCGTCCTTCCCGTCAGCGCGCAGGCGCCACGATCGTGATCGAGCTGCCGCGCTCCGTGGCGATCATGCTCGCGTCGAGACGGCCGCGGATGGCGCCGGCCTGCAGCGTGAATCCCTCGCCCTCGATCCAGGCGTCCGCCCGGCCCAGCTGGCCGTCCGTGAAGATCCAGTACTCGAGCTCGCCCCGCCACCGGTGCAGATCGGCGTCTCCCGCGAGCCAGCGGACCTGGGGGAAGGCCCGCCGGAAGGTATCGCCGTCGATCGCCAGGCGGCAGTGCCGCGCTCGTGCGCCCTCCACGTATGCGATCCCGATCTCCTCCGCTGCGGCGCGGGCCTCCGTGTCGAGGGCCTCGCGAAGGACGGCCAGATCGATCGATTCGTCCTCGACGGCCGATCCGGGCACGCTGCCCCAGGAGCCGCCGGGCTCGCGCAGCCATCCCTGCGTCGCCACGAGCGCGGCCCCACCGAGCCCGAGCGCCCGGACGGTCGCGACCTCGGACGTCCACGAGAAGTCGAGGCCCGCCCGCGCGCCGCGGACCCGGGCCCCACCTATCGGGCGCAGGTCGATGGAGCCGCTCAGCGTCAGCGAGAGCCGGGCGCTGCTCCCGGCGGTGATGAGCGCGTCACAGGTCGGCGGAAGCAGGCTCGGATCGGTGGGTCCGAACTGGGACGACCCCGCGGGCTTCCCGGCGAGGGCCAGGTTGTTCCCGACCGCGACGGACGCCAGCAGGCTCGCGGTGAAGAGGGCGGTCCCGAGCCCGGCGCCCAGTGATGCCGCCAGCCTGGGCCGACGCGGCGCGCCCGGCCCGAAGACCCGCCTGGCGACGCCAAGGGCCGCGAAGAGCGAGGTCCCGAGGATCGCCAGGACCCACGGGTAGCCGGCCTCCAGCGATGGAACGAGCGTCTGGAGGCCGGCATCCGCGATCTGGCGCCAGAGGCTGGCCAGCGAGGGCAGGAGGACCAGGCCCGTTCCCACCGCGAGGCCCCCGATCAGGCGGAACGACTGCGCCCCGTGAGCGGCGGGTGGCCACACCACCGCCGCCGACGCGATCCCGACCGGCACGAGCAGGGCGACGCCCACGAGGAGGTCGGCGGGTCCGCCGGGCCGGTAGGCCGCCAGGACGAGGAGGCTCGTGGCGGCCCACAGGGCGGTGAGGCTCGCCGCGAGCAGCCGCATCTCGAAGACCCGGGCGCGCACGTCCCCGAGTCTAGCCGAGCATTCACCCGGCGACGCTCCCGGTAGGACGGCGGGCGCTCCGGAGGGGGCGCTCCGGAGGGGTCGGCCGCTCGGGTACACTCTCGCCGGTCCCGACACGGAGGAGATGTGCGTACCATGCGAACCTCATTCCGCCCCGCAGTGGCTCTCGCGCTCGTGGGCGCGCTGGTCGCCGCCTGTTCCGGCGCGGCGACGCCAACGCCCGCCCCATCCGCCGCCCCGTCGGTGGCGCCCTCGGTCGCCGCGTCGGCGGCCGCCTCCCCGAGCGAGGCGGTCGCGCCGAGCCCGAGCCCGAGCCCGTCGCCTGACCCATGTGCGCCGGCCAATCTGAAGCTCGTCACAGCCGGCACGCTGACGATCGGCACCGACAACCCCGCCTACCCGCCGTACTATGCCGTTCCCGCGACCGGGAACGCGCCCAAGCCGTGGCAGCTCGGCGATCCCACGAACGGCCAGGGCTTCGAGAGCGCCTTCGCCTACGCGCTGGCGGCCAAGCTCGGCTTCGCGAAGGACAAGGTCACCTGGATCGTGGTGCCCTTCGACTCTTCGTACGCCCCCGGCGCCAAGAAGTTCGACCTCGACATCAACCAGGTCTCCTACACGCCCGAGCGCGCCACCGCTGTCGACCTGTCGGACGGCTACTACTTCCTGTCGCAGTCGGTCGTCGCCCTCAAGACCAACCCGATCGTGAAGGTGACCTCGATCGCGGCCCTCACGGCATACAAGTTCGGGGCGCAGCAGGGCACCACGAGCTACGACACGATCCAGAACGTGATCAAGCCGACCGCCAAGACGTCCGTCTACTCGTCGAACGACGACGCGATCTCGGCGCTCAAGGCCAAGCAGATCGACGCCATCGTGGTGGACCTGCCGACCGCCTTCTACGTCACGGCCGCCCAGATCACGGACGCCAAGGGCAACGCCCTGGCGAACATCGTGGGCCAGTTCCCGGTCCAGGCCGGGGCGGCCGCCGAGCACTTCAGCGCCGTGCTCGCGAAGGGCAGCCCGCTCACCGCGCTGCGTCAACGGGGCGATCGCGGCAATGAAGGCCGATGGGTCGCTGGACCAGGTCACGAAGGAGTGGCTCTCGGACAAGGCGTCGGCACCGATCTTCGCCCCGTAGCGGTCGTCGTTCCCGACCTCGATGTCGCATCTCGGCGGCCCACTCGATACCAGCGGCATGCTCGCCGTCGGTCCACCGGGTGGGCCGCTCCGCGCCCGGGGCCGCCCGCGAACGGCGCTCCGCTCCACGCTGGTCGCGCTCGTCAGCACCGTCGTGGTCTTCGGGATCCTGGTCTGGATCACCGTCAACGCGCCCGGCTGGGCCGAGGTCCAGGTCTCGTTCTTCAACGCGACCGTGTTCACGAACGCCTTCCCGGACATCGTGGCGGCCTTCTGGCTCAACATCCAGCTGTTCGCGATCGCCGAGGTGCTGATCCTCGTCCTCGCGCTGGTGCTGGCCGTCTTTCGCAGCCTTCCGGGACCGGTCTTCTTCCCGCTCCGGTTCCTGGCCACGATCTACGCCGACATCTTCCGGGCGGTGCCGGGCGTCCTGGTCATCTACATCCTCGGTTTCGGGATCCCCGGCCTCGGGCTGCCGGGCATCCCCACCGACCCCTTCCCGTACGCCGTGATCGCTCTGACGCTGATCTACTCGGCCTACGTGTCGGAGGTCTACCGGGCGGGGATCGAGTCGGTCCACCCCAGCCAGGAGGCCGCCGCGCGGTCGCTCGGGCTCACGCGGCTCCAGGCGCTCCGCTACGTGATCCTCCCGCAGGCGGTCCGGCGCGTGATCCCGCCGCTCCTCAACGACTTCATCGGCCTCCAGAAGGACACCGTGCTCGTCTCGTACATCGGGGTCGTGGAGATCTTCCGCCAGTCCCAGATCACGCAGCAGGCGAGGTTCAACTACACGCCGTACATGGCGACGGCGCTCGTCTTCATCGCGGTCACGATCCCGCTGGCGCGCCTGACCGACATCCTCGTGTCGCGCGACCGGCGGCGGGCCGCGGCGAGCGCCCGTTGACCGGCGGGGCAGGGAGTCCGGGCACGGGGCCGGCAGCCGGGACGCCGGCACTGGTCGTGGAAGGCGTCCACAAGTCGTTCGGGCACCTGGAGGTCCTCGCGGGGATCGACATGACGGTTGCCCAGCACGAGGTTGTCTGCCTGATCGGCGCCTCGGGGAGCGGGAAGTCCACCCTCCTGCGCTGTGTCAACCTGCTCGAGCCGATCGACGCGGGGCGGATCGTGGTGGCCGGCGAGGACATCTGCGCGCCCGGCGTGGATGTCAACCGGGTCCGGCGCCGGATCGGGATCGTCTTCCAGGCCTTCAACCTGTTCCCCCACATGAGCGTCCTCGACAACGTCACCCTCGCGCCGCGCAAGGTCCTGCACCTCGCGCCGGCCGAGGCCGCGGCCCGGGCGCTCGCGCTCCTGGAGCGCTTCGGGCTCGCCGACAAGCAGCGCGAGTTCCCCGACCGGCTCTCGGGCGGCCAGCAGCAGCGCGTCGCGATCGTGCGGGCGCTCGCCATGGAGCCCGGGCTCCTGCTCCTCGACGAGGTGACCAGCGCCCTCGACCCC
The DNA here is from genome assembly GCA_963734535.1 of uncultured Chloroflexia bacterium. Classification (GTDB taxonomy): domain Bacteria; phylum Chloroflexota; class Limnocylindria; order Limnocylindrales; family CSP1-4; genus CTSoil-043. The sequence goes on from CAVTHS010000011.1 coordinate 169,963, forward strand.
GAGCTCGTGGCGGAGGTCCTGGCCGTGATCCGGGAGCTGGCGCGGGGCGGGATGACGATGCTCATCGCGACGCACGAGATGGGATTCGCGCGCGACATCGCCAACCGGGTCTGCTTCCTCGACGCGGGCCGGATCCTCGAGGACGGGCCGCCCGAGCAGATGTTCCGGGCGCCGCGCGCCGAGCGGACGCAGCGCTTCCTCCAGCGGGTCATGGAGGCGGGTCGGCTGTAGGGCAGCCCCGGCCGGCGCGACCCACCTCGCGATCCCGGCCGGCCCCGGGGCTCGCCGGACCGGGCGATCAGGGAGCTGCGACGCCCAGGAGCTCGGAAAGCGAGACGACCCGCAGGCCGTTGGCGGCCAGCCCGTCCAGGATCGATGGCAGCGCTTCGAGCGTGTGCGTGCCCCCCAGCGCCAGGCGGACGATGGACCCACCGGCCGCGCGTGAGACCACCCTGGCCGTGATGTCGGCGGCGATCGGGCCACCGGCGGCGGGCGTGGTCCCATCGCCCGGGTCGACGTCCGCGCCGATCACCCACCTCCAGCCGGTCGAGCCGATGACGCCGAGGCCAGCCGCGTCCAGGGCGCCCGGGACCCGAAGCCAGGGCGCGGTCGAGTGGCCGAGGAGCGGGACCAGGCGCGCATCGGCGGCCCGAACGGCCGTGTCCCAGGAGGCGCCCGGACCGGGGGGCGACGGCAGGAGGCCGGGCGTGATGCCGGCCGGCGCCGCCGCGAGGCGCCCAAGGACTGCCTGCCCCGTCGCGTCGGCCGGATCCGCCGCTGCCGGAGCCACGAAGACGGTGGCGGCCACGCCCCTCGCGACGAGCCACTGGAGCAGGGCATCCGGGCCGGTCGCAGTCGTCGCGCCCGCGCCCGGTCCACCGAAATACTCGAATGTCAGCGCCACGGTATCGCTGCCGCGGGGCGCGTGGGCCACGAGGATCGCGCTCCCATCGGCCGGGAGCACCGGGAACGGCTCCAGGCTGCCCACGGGCACGGACGGGATTGCGGCAGGTGGCGGGTTCTCCGGGTCGACAACCTGGCCCGGCACGTAGTCGAGCCGCCAGCCGGTCTCGATCCGGTTCGGCGCGTAGGCGCGGGACTCGGGGTCGAGCGTCGGGTAGCGGGCCCGGTTCCAGTACGCGAGGCTTTCGACGGTCGTGCCGAAGCGGTCGGCGAGCGCGGCAAGCGTGTCGCCGGCCCGCACGACGTATGCGGTGAGCGTCGGCGCCGGGGCCGGCGTGGGCCGGTACGGCCGGTTCGCACCTGGTGCCGGCGATCCGGACGGCGCCGCCGAGGCGGCGGCCGACCCGGGCGGGGCGATCGGGGTCGAGGCGACAGGTGCCGCGCAGCCCGTCAGCACGATCGCGACGGCGACGAGCACCGCTGTCGACCGTGCGGCGGCGCGCGGTCGGCGACCCGGCATCACCCGATGGTACGCCCGCCCCGGGGGTCCCTCAGCCCGGGCCCGGTGCACCGGATCCATCGGCGTCGGCTCCGACAACGTGAAGTCCGCCGCCAGCGCCAGGCCCTCTGCGGCCGTGGCGATCAGGTCGCGCCCACGTCGCTTGGCCACGAAGCACGCCCGGTCGGCCGCCAGCAGGATCTCGGCATGCGTCGTCCCGTCGGACGGATAGGTCGCGACGCCGATCGAGGCGCTCACCAGCGGGGCCGCCATCGAGCCCCGCAAGCCGGCGGGGAAGCTCCCGGAGCACCTGGCGGATCCGGCGCGCGACGGCCATTGCGGCCGTCGGCTCGGGGGCCGCCACGATCACGGCGAACTCGTCACCGCCATACCGGAAGACGCGGTCCGAGTCGCGGCCGGCGTCCGAGATCGCCCGGGCGATCTGCCGCAGGAGCTCGGTGCCGGCCTCGTGGCCCATCGTCTCGTTGATCTCCTTGAAGTGGTCCAGGTCGAGCATGAGGAGCCCGAATCGCTCGTCCGGCATCGCCGGCTCGCTGGAGCCAGGTCCGGAACGTGCCGGCGTTGAGCAGCCCGGTCACCTGGTCGGTCTGGGCTTCGATCTCCTTGACGCGGAAGGCAGCCGCGTTGCGGAGGGCGATGGAGACCTGGCCGGCGAAGAGCTGGACGAGCTCGAAGTCATCCTCGTCGAACCGCTCCTCCGACCCGAGTCGCTCCATCGAGACGACTCCCAACGCGCCGTCCGGGCCGCGCAGCGGGACGCAGATGAGGCTGCCCTCGAGCGGCCCGGTCGTGGGAAACTGGCGCACCCTGGGGTCGAGAAGCTCGTCGCGGACGAGCTGGGGCTCGCCGTGGGCAACGACCCAGGTCGCAAGCCCTTCCTCGCCCGGCTCCCACGGCTCGAGGTAGGCGGCCGCGTGCACGCCCCGCGCCAGGACCGGCCGGAGCACCCCGGACTCCGGGGTCGAGCAGCTCGATCGAGATCGTGTCGAGCCGGACGACCGCGCTGAGGCGGTCGACGACCTGCTCGAGGATCTGCCGCGTCTCGAGCGTTCCGAGGATCGATTCGGTGGTCGCCAGGAGCGCTCGCTGGCTGGCCAGCCGTCGCTCCAGTCGCGTGGACTGCGCCCGCAGGTGCTCGCTCGTCTCGGCGTTCGCGATCGCCTGCGCGGCGAGGCTGGCGTAGATGACGAGGAGGCGCAGGTCGTCGTCGGAGAACTGGTGGAGGCCCAGCTTGGAGAGGACGATCACGCCGAGGACCTCGTCCTCGTAGACCATCGGCGCCAGCAGCATCGACTCCTCGAGGTCGTCTTGCGTGCCCGCGATCGTCTGGGCCCGATCGTCGTTGGCGGCGTCCCCCAGGTTCTGCGGCAGGTTGTTGCGAGCGACCCAGCCCGTGATCCCCTCGCCGATCCGGATGCGGAGCAGGTCCGGCGTCTCGTCCTTGAACTCGCCGACGAGCCCGCGCATCGCCACGGGAACGAGCCAGCCGTCCGTCGCGCAGCCGGTAGACACGGACGTTGTGGAAGGCGATGAGCGCCTCGAGCTCGTTCGAGATGGCGTCGCCGATCTCCTTCTCGGTGGTGAGGCGCGAGAGCTGCGCGCCGAGCTGCTGGATCGACTGCAGCTGCGCCGTCCAGGTGGCCATGCGCGCGAACTGCTGGGCGTTCTTCACCGCGGTGGTTGCGTGCGCCGCGAAGCCGGCGAGCGCCTCGAGCTCCTCCGGATCCCAGCGGTGCGGTCGGTCGTGGCAGATGGTGACGAGTCCCAGTGCGCCGTCGGTGCCCAGGAGCGGCGCGGCGCAGAGCGTCTCGAAACCCTCCTGGACCACCGCTGCGCGGACCGGCTGCGCCCGCGGGTCGTCCCGGTACCGTTCCGAGAAGAGCGGCCGCTGCTCGGCAAGCAGCCTCCGTGCGGGGAGCGCCGGAAGCGGAAGGTCACGCGTGGCGGCGAGGTAGCCGGCCGAGAGGCCGCGGCTGGCCTCGGCGGTCATCCGGCCGTCGGCGCCAAGGAGCGAGGCGGCCGCGCGCTCGGCCCCGAACAGGATGCGGGCGTGGTCGACGACGCCCGCGAGGATCTCGCCGATGTCGAGCGTCCCGCCGAGGTCGATCGCGATGCGGCGAAGCGCCTCGACGCGGTGGAGCCGGAGCGCCGCGTCGCCGCGCAGCCGTTCCGCATGGATCGCGATGCCGAGCGAGCGGGCAACCGCGGACACGAACGCCGTTCGTTCCGGGGGGACCGCCGCGCCTTCGTCGGCCACGAGCAGGACGCCCCACGCATGGTCGTCCGCGTCGCGGATCGGCGCCGCCACGCGGGATCGCAGGAGGCTCGCTGATCCTCCGAGCCAGTCCGGGCCGGCGTGACCCGTCTCGGCGACCGGGCTCTCGCCCCGCAGGGCGCGGGCGGGCAGGCCGTGTGCGTCCGAGAGCGACCCGAGCCGGTCCACGCCCGCCCCACGCGCAGTCCGCGTCACGAGCCGCCCGTCGCGGTGCTCGAGGATCGCGACGAGCCCGTGCCCCGCGCGGTCGTGCAGGTCGTCCACCGCGGCCCGCATCGCGACATCCGCGTCCGCGTCCGCGACGACGAGGTCGGCGAGCCGGGCGAGGATCGCGACGTCGGGGCGGGTGCGCGCCGCGGTCCGGTAGCCGGCGTGCGAGGAGGCGATCCGAACGGCGGCCGCCGGGTCGGCGGATGCGCGCTCCGACGGCCGCGTCCGCTGTTCGACCGTGTCGGCGCCGATCGACGGGGCCACGGGCGCGGCGGAGCTCCGGCCGAGACCGCGGCGCCCGCGGACGGGCTCGCGCTTCGTCTCCGCCTCGGCGAGGAAGCGCTGGAGGTCACCGAGCCGGTAGCGCCGGTCGCCGCGCTCGTTGATCCGCAGGAACGAGAGCCGCCCCTGGTCGCTCCACGCCCGGATCGTGTTCGGGTGCACGCCCAGGAGGCGTGCCGCCTTGGTGACCGAGAGCGTGGCGTCCACGGGACGCTTGATCGATGTCATGACGTGTGGTCGCGACCTTCTCGATGGAGGATTCGTGAAGTTGGACGGGAGTCTGTCCGACCTGCCAAATCTTGCCAATAGGACAAACGTCACGGGCCGGCCGTCGGATTGCCGCGTCACCGCGACCGGGTCGCCCGATGGATCCTGCCCGGGCCCGGTGGAGCCGGCCGGGGGCGCCGGCGGATCGTGTCGGCGCCCCGCAGCTCAGGGTCGCGAGGTCAGCCGGACGTAGAGCAGCGTCGCGCCAACCGCGATGAGCCCGATCAGCGACGACCCCGGCGAGCGCGAACAGCGGATCGCCCACGAGCCCGGGCGCGGTCGAGCTGGTGCGCACGTCGCCGGTCGCGGGGCTCGCCGTCGGGTCCGCGGCGAGCACGGGGGCCGCCGCGACGAGGAGCGACGCGAGAAGCCATCCCGCTGCGCCGAGGCAGCGGCCAGGCGCGGCCAGGATGCGGCTCATCCGGCCGTCCCGGCCACCAGCGCCCATCCGATCCCGACCACGAGGAGGGCCAGGCCGCCCGCGAGGCTGACGGCAGCCGCGACGGGTCGGGCCCGCGCCCCGTCCGCCAGGACGCGCATCGCCTCCTCCTGCTCGAGCGTGCAGACGACGAGCGGCCGGCCCGTCCCGCGCGTCATCCGGCATCTTCCCTCGGCGTCCGCGAGCGGCACGCCCAGGACCACCGCGTGCTCGACGGACGAGAGCTGCTCGATCCGCAGGCGGATGCTCGTGTCCGGTGCAAGCCTCGAGGTGAGCGGACCCGTGACCTCGGCGGCAGTCCCGACCGACTCCCGGACCAGGGTCACGAGGCCCTCGTCGATCGCCTCGGCGTCCACGCCGATCTCGTCGGCACCCTCGCGAAGCTGGAAGGCGACCGATTTCCGCTGCTCGTCGAGCACCCGCCAGCCGCCCCGGAGGCGGGCCTCGACCCGCCTGCGACGAAAGACGAGCGGGCGGTCGTGCTCGTCCGGGAAGACCTCGTCGGCGTCCAGCCGCCCGTCGACCCGCACGTAACGCCGTGCCCCGGTCGAGGCCAGGCCCCGGGCCGCCGCGATGGTCACGGTCGGCGTCACGGCAAGGAGGCGCCCGACCCGGACCCGCGGCCCGTACGAGCGGAGGAGGAGGGAGCCGATCGCGAGCGCGACGATCCCGGCGGCGATCACGAGGAGGGGTGTCACGGGCGGGGATGGTAGCAGCCCGCGGACGGGTCGCTGTCGCCCCACGGCCACCGTCGCGCCACGGCCGTCGCGCCGGACGTCGCCGCGCCGGGCGCGAAGCGACCCGGAGGAACCTCCGCATCGCGTGGGCCTCGGCCGTGAAGCCTCCGCCGTTAGCGAGCTCATGACCCCTCCGGGTCGACATCAACGCTACCCGTCCCGATCCGAGCGGACAACGGCCGCCGTCCACGAATCGTGCCCGGCGGACGCCGATTGTCCACACTCCGTCCACAGTGGGAGCGCAACCGGGGCGCGGGCTGCGCGAGCCGGGGTCCGGCGGATCGACGCCCCGGCCCGTCAGGGCAGCGCGCGTCCCGTTGCCGGGTCGAGCGCCGAGACCAGGCCGGCGTAGCTCGTCAGGACCAGGCGCCCGCCGACCAGCTCGGCGTCGGCGACGACGTCGGAGTGGCCGACGCGCCAGCGCACCTCGCCGTCCTCCTCGAGCGCAAAGGTCTCGATCTCGGCCTGGACGAGGACGTGCGACAGGCGGGACGAGCCGATGACGGCCTGGACCGGCGATCCGGACCGATGCGACCAGCGAAGCTCGCCCGTCCGGGCGACCAGCCCGTAGGTGATGAACCCGTACTTCACGACGAGCAGGCCCGCCGAGTCCCACGCGGCGCCGGCGGGAGCGTCGAAGATCGCGGAGGCGAGGCGCGCGGCCCATGCTCCGGCCGGGCTCTCGACACGGATCTCGGCGCGGCAGAGCCGCTCGAAGCCGACCCCCGCGCGGTCGCCGTACTCGAAGAGCTCGCCCCCGGCCTCGGTGAGGGCGAAGACGGCGTCGCCGCCCCCGGTGCCCGCCCAGCGGTAGCGGACCCGGAGGCCGCCGGGGTACCCGACGCTCGCCTGGCGCGGCTCCGCCGTCACGACTCGGTGCGTTGCCGGCCCCGGTGCCGGGGTCTCCGCCGAGGGACCCTCGGCGATCTCCGCGACGATCGCGTTGGTGAGCGCCCGGAGCCCGGCCGGCGAGATGGGGAACACGGAGCGATCGTGACCTGCCGCAGCCCAGACCTCGGCGTAGCGGCCGAGATCCGGGTCCATGACGACTCGCACCGGCCGCGGGTGGCCGAGGGGCGGGATCCCACCGATCGAGAAGCCCGTCAGCTCGCGGGCCTCCCGCGCCGTCGCCCGCCGGACGCCGGCCTCGCCGGTGACTGCCGCCAGGAGCGCAAGGCTCACCCGGTTGGTCCCCGCGACCAGGCAGATGATCGGTTCCGGGAGACCCTCGTCGCGGGGCGCCACGAACACGAGGGACTTCACGATCTGCGCCTGCCCGACGCCGAGCGCCCGGGCAGCGTCCTCGGCCGTGTGCGTCGTATCGGCGAGCTCGTGGACCTCGAGCCGCACGCCGCGCCGGGCGGCCGCATCGATCACGCGACGAACGGCGGGGTCGCTCGCGGCATCCTGGGCGGGCGCTCGTGGATCGGCGGGATCGGGCACGGCCGCGAGTCTAGCATCGGCCGCGGGCGCGTCCGTCCGTCGCATCCGTCAATCGCCGCCATCGGTCGCCGACCCGCTACGATCGTGGCCGTGCGCGCCGTCCTCTTCGACTGGGATGGAACCCTCGTCGACACGCTCCCGTTCATGTACGCCGCGACCCAGCTCGTCATGGCGGAGTACGGGTCGCCCATCACCTGGGACGACTACCGGCGCCATTTCACGCCCGACTGGCGGCTTCTCTACCGCCGGTTCCTGCTGCCGGAGGACGCCATCGAATCGGTCGGCGACCGCTGGTGGGCGCTCTACCGCGGTCATGACGAGGCGGTCCTGCTCCCCGGGGCCGCCGATGCGCTCCGTCGCCTGGCCGGCGCCGGGCTCGCGCTCGGGATCGTCACCGCCGGCCGTCGCGACAGCGTGGAGCCCCAGCTCGAGCGCCACGGCCTGGCCGCGCTCCTGCCGGCTCGCGTCTACGGTGACGACCCGTTCGAGCCGAAGCCGGGTCCGGCCGGCCTCCACCACGCGCTCGAGACGCTCGGCATGGCCGGACACGCGGCGGAGGCTGTCTACGTGGGCGATGCGCTCGACGACATGCGGATGGCGGTCGCCGCCGGGGCGCGCGGCGTCGGGATCCGGACGGACCTCGCGACCGAGATCGAGCTTCGCGACGCGGGCGCCGGCGAGGTGTGGGGCTCTGTCGGCTGCCTGGGTCGACGGCCTGCTCGGCTGATCGAACCCGCCCGAGCGCGAGGACGGATCCCGCGTCACCGGGCGAGCGACCGCCGCAGCTTCGTCAGGGCCACGTAGACGACGAGGCTCGCGCCGAGCGACGGGAGGGTGCCGCCGAGCCACGGCGCGGTGTTGATCACGAGCAGGTAGCTGCCGATGCCCGCTGCCCAGGCGATGAGGGCCACCGGGTTGATCCCCATCGGCCATGCGGCCCCGGGGCTCGTCGGGTAGAGCTCCGCCGTCGGGTAGACGCGTCTGCGCAGGAGGAAGTAGTCGGCGAAGAGGACCCCGAACAGCGGCGTGAACAGCGAGCCGACGAGGAACAGGAAGTTCTGGTACTGGGTGAGGTCCACGGCCAGGGCGATCCCGAGGACGATCGCCCCGACGCCAACCACGAGCCAGCGCGTCGACCAGCCGGGTCGGACGTTTCGCACGGAGATCGCCGCCGAGTAGATGTCCGCGAATGCGTTGTCCGCCTCGTCGCCGAGGAGGAGCGCAAGGCCGGCAGCCCCGAACGCGATCGACAGGATCGAGCCGATGAGGTCGTCGCCGGGCAGGACCAGGATGAGCAGCACGCCGAGCGCGTAGAAGCCGATGTTCGCGACGGCGAAGCCGGCAACCGTGCCCCAGAACGCGGAACGCGTGTCGCGCGCGAACCGGTTGTAGTCGGCGACGAGCGGCAGCCAGCTGATCGGCATGACCACGACGAGGTCGATGGCCTGCGCGAACGTCAGGCTCCCGTCGCCGGGTCGGGCGACCGCGGCGCCGAGGTCGAAGTGGGTGACGACGTAGATCGTCATCCAGGCCGCGGTCGCGAGGACGATCCAGATGCCGGCCTTCTCCAGCCACTGGCGAACGACGACGAGCGGCCCGCCCAGGCCCATGAGGATCACCACCGCGCTCCACGCGACGGCCCAGGCCGGGTAGGAACCCGGGCCGACGATCGGCGCCGCGAGTCGGGCCGAGGCCTGGGCCATGATGATGACCTCGAACGCGCCGAACCCGACGAGCTGGATGACGTTGACGAGGCTGGGCAGGTAGCTTCCGCGGATCCCGAAGCTCGGCCGGAGACCGACCATCGAGGGGACCGCGAGGTCGGACCCGACGACGCCCGCGAGCCCGAGCAGGAGCACGCCGGCGAGTGTCCCCAGCGCGATCGCCGCCATCGCCGGCCAGAAGCCGAGCCCGGGCACCAGGAGCGTCCCGGCCAGCAGCACGAGGAGCCCGACGCCGAAGTCGGCCCACAGGACGAAGTAGTCGAGGAAGCCCAGCACGCGATGGCGCGCGGGGACCGGCTCGATCCCGAGCTGGGCGGCGGCCAGGTCGTCCCGCGGGGCGTCGGGCAGCCGGGCCGGGGCAGTCATCAGAACGCCACGTATCCCCGTTCGGCCGGCTCGATCGGCTGGCCGTCCTCCACGAGCCGGGCGTCGCCGGCAGGCACGCGATCGGTCACCTCGCCGAGGACCGTCGGCCCCCGTCGACGTCGAGGGCGTCGCGAGCTCGGCGCCGGAGCCGCGGGTCGACGGTGAACAGCAGCTCGTAGTCCTCGCCGCCGCTGATCGCCAGCTCGCGGCTGCGGCGATCACCGAGCAGCTGGACTGCAGCAGGCGCGAGCGGCACCCGGTCGACGTCGATCTCGATGCCGACCCCGCTGGCGCGGGCAAGGTGAAGGGCCTCGCTGGCGAGGCCGTCGCTGATGTCGATCGCGCACCGGACCCCACGGGACGCGAGCACCTGCCCGGCCGCGAGCCGCGCGTGCGGCCGATGGTGCGCGACGAGGAGCGGCCCTGCGGCGGGATCCGTCGGGCCGGCGCCTTCCGAGAGCAGCGCAAGCGCTGCCGCCGACGCGCCGAGGACGCCCGTGACGCCGACGAGATCGCCCGCCCGCGCGGCGTCGCGGCGAAGGAGCCGGTACGGATCCGCCTCGCCGAAGAGGGCGACGTTGATCACGAGCGGACCGGGCGAGCGGACCGTGTCGCCGCCGACGATCCACGTGCCCGTCAGCGCGGCGAGGGATTGCAGCCCTCGGGCGACCTCGAGACCAGCTCCCGCCGGGCCGGGTCGATGGCGATCGAGACCAGCGCGCGGCCGGGCGTCGCGCCCATCGCGGCGAGGTCGGAGAGGTTGGCCGCAAGGGCCTTCCAGCCGAGATCCACGCGGGCTCGGTCCAGTCCAGCCGGAAGTGGATGCCCTCGACGAGCATGTCGGTCGTCGCCACGGCGATGGTGCCGTGGCCGCCGGCCACGTGGCCGCGTCGTCGCCGATCCCGAGGCCCTCGGGCGGCGTCCCGAACAGCGCGGCGAGCTCGGCGATGAGCGCGAACTCGCCCCGACCTTCGGTCACCTCGGCGCCCCGGCTGCGTCGGGCCGCGCCCGCCGGGCGATCGCGACGACCTCGAGCAGGTGCCGCGCCGCGGATGCAGGATCAGCAGCGCCGGCGATCGCGCCGATCACCGCCACGCACGTCGGCGCCGGCCCGGACGGCCGCGGCGGCATTCTCCGGGGTGATCCCGCCGATCGCGACGATGGGCACGGCTCCACAGCCGCACGAGCCGCCGGCGAGGAGCTCGAGCCCCGTGTGCTGCGCATCCGCCTTCGAGTCGGTCGGGAAGACCGCGCCAACCCCGAGGTAGTCGGCGTCGCGCACGTCGGGCATCTCGAGCTGCGCGGGATCGGTGATCGAGAGTCCGATCAGGGCGTCAGGCCCGAGGATCGCGCGGGCGACTGCGACCGGCACGTCATCCTGGCCGAGGTGGACCCCGTCCGCGTCGGCCGCCAGGGCAAGGTCGAGCCGATCGTTGACGAGGAGGAGCGCTCCGTGCTCGCGCGTGGCGCTGCGGAGCGCCAGCGCGATCTCCAGGCCGCGTCGCGCGGTCCCCAGCTTCTCGCGGACCTGCACGACCCCGATCCCGGCCGCGATGGCCGCCGCCGCGATCTCCACCGACGTGCGCCCGCCGCTGAGCGCCTCCTCGGTCACGAGGTAGACGCCGGCGGCGCGGAGCCGTTCCCGGCGCTGCACGCGACGATCGCCGAGCCCGGTCACGCCGGCATCATCGGTGTGATCATTGCCCGAGTCCGGGCGCGGATCACGTCGCCGTCAAGGCCGTAGACCGCGTCCATGAGGTGCTGGCGAAACGTGCCGGGACCGGCGCTTCGCTCCGCCGCGATCTCACCGGCGATCCCGAACGCGATCATCGCGGCCGTGGCGGCCAGGAACGCGTCGGGCTGGACGGCCCGGAAGGCGCCCACGAGGGCGGTCGCCATGCAGCCCGACCCCGTGATCGCCCCCATCAGCGGGTGGCCGTTTTCCACCCTGGCGGCGCGCGTCGCGTCGGCGACGTGATCGATCGCGCCGCTGGCAACCGCGGCGCTGCCCGTCCGCCGGGCGACGATCCGGGCGGCCACATCCGGCGCGTCCGCGGAGATGGAGTCGACGCCCTGGATCTCCGCGGCAAGCCCGGCGATGGCCGACAGCTCGGCGGCATTGCCGCGAACCACGTCGACGTGGACCGCGGCGAGGATCGCCTCCACGGCATCGGTCCGCAGCGTGGTCGCGCCGACCCCCACCGGGTCCAGCACCACCGGCACGCCGCGCTCGTTCGCCTCGCTGCCGGCGGCGAGCATCGCCTCGATCCAGGCCGGCTCCAGCGTCCCGATATTGAGCACGAGGGCACCCGCGTGGCGGACCATCTCGCGGACCTCGCCGATCGCGTGGGCCATGACCGGCGAGGCACCGATGTGGAGGGTGACATTGGCCGTGTCGTTCATGACCACGTAGTTGGTGATCTGGTGGATCAGCGGGTGGCGGTCCCGGATCTCGGCAAGGGCATCGGCCGTGACGGCCCCGAGGTCGAGCTCACGCATCGCGGTATCTCCACAGGTGATTCACGGGGCCGCGGCCCGCCCCGAGCGGCTCGGCGTGCTCGATCGCGCCCTGCAGGAAGACCTTTGCGGCCCGGGCCGCGTCGAGCGGCGTCGCTCCGCGGGCAAGGCCGGCCGCGATCGCCGCCGAGAACGTGCAGCCGGTCCCGTGCGTGTGGGGCGTGTCGATGCGCGGACTCGAGAGCACCTCGAACGTGGTCCCGTCGAACGCGATGTCCTCGGAGCGTTCGCCGCCGAGGTGGCCGCCCTTGACGATGACCAGGCGCGATCCGAGCGCGTGGATCCGGCGGGCGGCCTCGCGCGCCGTCCGCGCGTCCACGACGTCGAGGCCGGCGAGCACGGAGGCCTCCGGGGCGTTCGGCGTGACCACTGCGGCGATCGGAAGGAGCATGTCACGCAGCGCCGCGATCGCGTCCTCGCGCAGGAGCCGGTCGCCGCCCTTCGCGATCATCACCGGATCGACGACGAGCCGCGTTATGCCGTGGGCGCCAAGGCAGCCGGCCACCGCCTCGACGATCGCCGCGCTGAAGAGCATCCCGGTCTTGACCGCGTCTGCGCCGATGTCGGAGAGCACGGCGTCGATCTGGGCCGCCACGACGTCCGCCGGGACCTCGTGGATCATCCGAACGCCTGTCGTGTTCTGGGCGGTGATCGCGGTGACCGCCGAGGCGCCATACACCCCGAGCGCTGCGAACGTCTTGAGATCGGCCTGGATCCCGGCTCCCCCGCCCGAATCGGACCCGGCGATCGTGAGCGCGCGCGGCCGCGGACGGCCGATCACACTGATCGCCTCATTGGTGGACGCCACGGGATCCTGCGCCTCCTGACAATCGAGATGCCGTCCGTCGAGGAACGGGACGGCATCGAGTCAGGTGAGGCCTGCTTCCTTCGCTGGTACGAGCCAGATCAGGTTCGGCGGGTCTGTGGCTGGTGCCACACTCTCAGCGCTGTGCGCTCCCCGGAGGCGATCTTCAGTTCGGTCGGCAGTATACGGGATGGCCGGATCGCGGCGGCGGGTGGCCCAGGGCGTGCAGAACGGCGCGAGGGCGTTCGCGACGCGTCGGGGCTATCCTCCGGTGAGTGTCATCCTCCTCTGCGTCTCACGGTCTGGCTCGTATGCTCCCTGCCCACCCAGTGGGTGTGGCTTCCATGCGTTTTGCCGGCCGTGAGACTCGGTGGACCGGCCGGCGTGACTTGATAGGAGCGTGGCTTCGCCCCGACTCAGGTGTGTCCGCCGACCGGCCCGGTGTCACCTCGGATGAGGAGGAGACGCAGACATGGTCGTCCTGGGCGCGGATCTGCACAAGCGGAGTCACACCGTCGTCGTGATCGATGCAACGGGTCGCCAGCTGGCCGAGAAGACGATCGCCGCGACGGACGCGGGCCACCTCGAGCTCCGCCGCTGGGCGGCGCGATGGCCCGAGCGGCGTGGGCCTCGAGGACTGCCGCCACCTGTCGCGCCGGCTCGATGCCGAACTCGTCCGGGCCGGTGAGTCGGTCGTCCGGGTCTCGCCCAAGCTGATGGCCGGCGCCCGCCGCTCCGGACGAGAGCCCGGCAAGAGCGATCCGATCGACGCCCTCGCGGTCGCCCGCGCCGTCCTGCGCGAGCCCAACCTGCCCGTCGCCTCGCTCGACGGCCCCGACCGCGAGGTGCGTCTCCTCGTCGACCATCGCGAGGATCTCGTCGGCGAGCGGACCCGCCACGAGCAGCGCCTGCGCTGGTTCCTCGTCGAGCTGGCCGTCGCCGAGCCCGCGCCCCGCTCACTCGGTCGGGCGGTCGTCCAGGCCGCGCTCACGGCGGCGCTCGCCGGTCGCACCGAGCCGGTGGCCCGCTTCGCCCGTGATCTGCTCGCCCGGATCGTCGAGCTGAGCGCCGCCATCCGCACCCTCGAGCACGAGATCGAGAGCCTGGTCCGAGTCGCGGCGCCGAGACTCCTGGCCTTGCCCGGCTGCGGCGCCCTGACAGCGGCCAAGATCATCGGCGAGACGGCCGGGATCAGCCGCTTCCGGTCCAAGGAGGCCTTCGCCCGGCACAACGGCACCGCGCCCAGTCCCGGTCTGGTCGGGCAACGTCGTCCGCCACCGCCTCAACCGGCGGCGGCAACCGCCAGCTCAACGTCGCCCTCCACCGGATCGCCATCACCCAGATCCGGCTCGCCGGTCCGGGCAAGGCGTATCTCGAACATCGACACGCCTCGGGTGACACCCGGACCGAAGCCATCCGCGCCCTTCGCCGACGGCTCAGCGACGAGGTCTTCCGCCGCCTGCGAGCCGATGAGGCTCTCCGGGCGACCGAGCGGGCCCCGCTCGCGACAGCCGCTTGACATAGGAGCAACGCATGTCGCAGATGCCAGCCGCCGGCGATCCGGCTCCCGCGATCGCCCTCCCCGACGAATCGGGCACGCTCCATCGCCTCGCCGACCGAGCCGGCGCCTGGACGGTTGTCTACTTCTACCCGGAGGACGACACGCCGGGCTGCACGACCGAGGCCTGCGAGTTCCGCGACAGCTTCGCGAGCCTGCGCGCCGACGGCGCCGAGGTCTGGGGGATCAGCCCCGACGATGCCGGCAGCCACGCGAAGTTCCGGGCCAAGTTCGAGCTTCCGTTCACGCTCCTCTCCGACGAGGGCGCGGCGGTGACCAGCGCGTACGGCGCGTGGGCCGAGCGGACGAAGGACGGCCGGACGACGATGCGGACCATCAGGTCGACGTTCCTCGTCGGCCCCGACGGACGGATCGCGCACGCCTGGCCGGCCGTCAAGCCGGAGGGCCACGCCGCCGACGTCCGCGCGGTCCTGGCGGCCGCGAAGGCACGGGCGGGACGCTGATCCCCGGTGAAGAAGACTCCAGCGTGCCCGCGGGCGACGACGTGCCGTCGCCGCGTCCCGTCCGCGGCCGCCTGCGCCGGGCGATGACGCCCGAGCAGCCGGCCGAAGGGGCCGTCGTCGCGCCGCACGTCTGGCGAGCCGCCCGGTTCATGGTGATCGTGGCGCACCCGGACGATGCGGACTTCGGCCCGGCCGCGACGGCGTCCCGCTGGATCGACGCCGGCTCCGTGGGCCGGCTCGTCTGCTGCACGAGCGGCGACCAGGGCGGCGAGGATACCGAGATCGACCCGCTCGAGCTCGCGGCCACGCGCGAGGCGGAGCAGCGCCTGGCGGCTGCCGTCGTCGGCTATGACGAGGTTCGCTTCCTCCACCAGCCCGACGGGGCCCTCGCCAACAAGCTGCCGCTTCGCGAGCTGCTGGTGCGCGAGATCCGCGACTTCCGGCCGGACGCGGTGTTCACGCACGATCCGGAGGTCCTGTTCTACCAGGGGAGCGGTGTCAACCACACGGACCACCGAGCGGCCGGGATCGCGGCCGTCGACGCGGTCTACCCGGCCGCCCGCAACCCGATGGCGTTCCCGAGCCTGGCCCGGGCCGGGTTCGCGCCCCACAAGGTCCGCCGGCTCTACCTGTTCTGGCCGGGCGCGCGCCACGGCGTGGGTCGACGTCGGCGCGGCGATCGAGCGCAAGATCGACGCGCTGCGCTGCCACGCAAGCCAGCTCAGCGTCGACGCCGCGTTCGACCAGCGGATGCGAGACTGGGCTGCCGAGGAGGGCGGCGCGATCGGCGTCGCGTCGGCGGAGGCGTTCCGCCTGGTCGTCATCGACGACGACGAGGAGCCCGCCGAGCCCATTGGACCGGAGCCCGCCGAGTAACCCGCCGACCCGGCCGAAGAGCCCGACGACCGGGCACTGCGTCGCCGCGCTTCAGGGCACCTCGAGGAGAAGCGGTCGCACGCGACCCCACGCGTTCCAGAGCTCGGCGAGCGGCTCTGCCCGACGCCCCAGCAGATCCACCATCTCGCCCATCGTCAGCCCACCGGCGGACTCCGCGAGGTGGCGTCCCGCTTCGACGCGCACGTCGCGGAACAGCTCCGGCATCTGCGCCTCGCTCGGCCAGCGACGGATCCGCATCGGGTCCTCGCCCGCGTAGCCGAGCGCGAGCGAGAGGTCGCGCTGGCTGGGCGTCCGTCCGTCGGCGATGCCGCCCATGCCGTCGAAGCGATAGCCGAGCGCGGCCATGGCCGAGGCGATCTCGCGGCACTGGGTCTGCGTGTAGGGTCCCCAGAAGACGTGGTCGGTCGGGAACGTCAGCGCCGACGCGTCGATCGCTCGCGCCACGACCGCGTCGACGAGATCGGAGAGGAGGAGCTGCCATCGGCGCTGCTCGTCCGGGTCGCTGCCCCCGAGGCGTTCCACGATCGAACGCATGGTCGCGCGGTCGCCCCGGAGGAGTCGCAGGATCGCGATGTCCTCTCCGGGGGCCGCGGGCAGGCCCGCCATCCCGGCGTCCTCCGAGGCCAGCCGGCGCGGGGCCGCAGGAGTGACCGGCGCGGGTGGGGCAGACCCGAGGCGCTCCGCCTCCTCGCACTTGCGAGCGCCGTGAGCGCGGCCCGGCTTTCGTCGGCCGCGTGCTCGCTTCCGATCCGGGCGACGTCCGCGTCGAGGCCCGCCTTCTCGACGGCGCGGAGCAGTTCCGCCTCCACGCTGGCTTCGCGCGACATCACGAGCGCCGCCTCGCGGGTCCGTGCGTTGATCCGGTTGATCTCGCGGAGCCAGGCAGCGGCGGCCGCCTCGACGGCCGCCCGGTCCTGTGCTGCGAGCCGGCTCCGGCGGAACTGCGCCTGGGCCTCGTCCTTCGCGGCGCGAATCGTCCGCGGATCGACCGTCGACGCCGCGCGCTCGCGGCGTCCCGCGTGCTCGTCGTAGGCGCGTCGCGCCTCGCGCAGTCGCGCGAGCGCTGCCTCGGCGACGGCGCCATCCGGTCCGCGTGCGCGTTCGCCTCGTCGACGGCCGCGCGCTGCGCCGCGCACGGGTCCACTGCCTCGGCCTGGGCCGCGCCGGGCCCACGCCCGAGGGCCGCCGCACGCATCGGATCCCGGGCCGCCCGCGCCTCCACCCCCGACCGCCCCGAACGGACGTTCTCGCTCGCGGCCCGTGAGGCCACGACATCGTCCTGCCCTCGCGCCATCTCGAAGGCCAGGAGCGGCGTTGCCAGCGTCGCGGCGCGACCCCCGGAGGGGCCCGTGGAGATCGTCAGGCGAACCTCGCGCCTGGCCGCCGGGCGTGCCCGGATGATCTCGATGAGGGCGCCACCGGCGAGCACGCCGAGTGCGAGGCCACCGGCCAGGAAGACGAACTCGCTGGGACTCACGGGACGTTCCTCGGACTGATCCTTGTGGTCGGCGTGACGATCGACGAGGGACGCGTCTGCGGGTCGAGGGTAGCTGCGCCACGTCGGCGCGTCAATCCGAGCAGGCGCCCGTGCCGAGCCGGCCGAGGCGCCTGCCAGCCTGGAGGAGGCGAACACCGCAGACCGGGCGCGCCGGCGAGGCGCGGCACGACGCGCAACGGCGCGTCGCGGCCGACGGGAGGGGGCGAAGCACCCGCAGGACCGGGCACGCCCGGCGCAGTCGCATGGCCGTCGGAGCGTGGGCCGCCGCACTGCCACGTGGTCCGTGCGTGCGCTCGGGCCCGTCGTCGTGTAGATTCCGGCCCGTCGATCCCCCCGGCGTCGGCCGGCGCGCACGCCGCGCCGCTTCCGCGCACTCGAGCTCCGGCAGCCGCAGGTACGAACGAGGCGACCGCATCGTGGCCATCGACCCCAACCAGGAGTTCCTCGTCCAGCCGGTGGACGCGTCGTGGCTCCAGTGCAACATCGAGTGCCAGGAAGCCTGCCCGGTCGGGACGAACTGCCGCGGCTACCTCAACCTGGCCGCAGAGGGCCGGTTCGAGGAGGGCTACCTCCTCTCGCGCGAGCCGAACCCGGTTGCGGCCATGTGCGCCTACGTCTGCTCGGCACCCTGCGAGCGCGCATGCCGACGCGGGGACATCGATCGGCCGCTGGCGATCCGGGCGATGAAGCGCTTCCTCGTCGAGTGGCACGAGGCGTCGGGCATCCCGGACGTCATCCCGCCGATCACGCCGCGCGACGAGCGCGTCGCCGTGGTCGGCGCCGGGCCGGCGGGCATCGCGGTCGCCCGCGAGCTCGCGGTGAAGGGCTACCGGGTGACCGTCTTCGACAGCCTGCCCTTCGCCGGCGGCACGATGCTGATCGGCGTCCCAGCCTTCCGCCTGCCGCGCGAAGCGATCGAGATGGACGTCCGGCTCGTGGAGCGCCTCGGGGTCACCTTCCGCTACAACACGAAGATCGGGCCGGACATCAGCTTCGAGACGCTGCAGCGCGACTTCGACGGGGTCGCGATGTGCGCCGGCGCGATGGACCCCGTGGGCTGGACGTCCCTGGCGCCGAGCTGGCCGGCCTTCAGTACGGCGTCGACTTCATGCGCAAGGCCAACCTCGGCGAGCCGCTCGAGGTGGGCCGCAACGTCGTCGTCGTCGGCGGCGGCTACACGGCCATGGACTGCTCCCGGACGAGCCTCCGGCACGGCGCCGAGAACGTGACGATCGCCTACCGCCGGACGCGCTCCGAGCTGGTCGTCGACGAGGAGGAGCTGGGCGAGACGGAGCGCGAAGGCGTCCGGATGGAGTTCCTGGTCAGCCCGATCGAGCTGGTGGGCGAGGACGGGAAGCTCACGGGCGTGCGGTTCATCCGCAACAAGCTCGGCGAGCCCGACGCCTCCGGTCGGCGGTCGCCGGTTCCGATCCCGGGCTCCGAGTTCGTGGTGCCCGCGGACACGGTCATCCCGGCGGTCTCGCAGGCGGCCGACCTCACCTTCCTGCCCGTGGAGGCGACGTTCGAGGTCGCCCGCGGTCGCCTCAAGGTGGACCCGGCGACCTACGCGACGAACGTCCGCGGCGTCTTCGCCGCGGGTGACTTCGTGACCGGTCCGGCAACCCTCATCGAGGCCGCCGGCCACGGCAAGAAGTGCGCCTACGCCATCGACCGCTACCTGGCCGGGCACGTCGACGTCTCGGTGGCCGCCAACGTCAAGATCACGTCGTCGTGGCGCCACGACATGCCCGAGTACTACGACGTCCTCCCGCGTCAGCACATCCCCATGCTGCCCGTCGAGGCGCGGATGGCGTCGCGCGAGCCGGAGGTCAACTTCACGACCGGGGTCGAGCTCGGCTACAGCGCCACGCACGCCGTCGCGGATTCCACCCGCTGCCTGATGTGCAACTACAACATCTGGTTCGATCCCTTCCGGTGCGTCCTGTGCGGAGCCTGCGCGGACGTCTGCCCGGAGGGCGTGATCCACATGATCGACGTGAACCAGATGAAGTCGGAGGGGTTCCTGCCGGAGCTCGAGGAGGCGTACGGCTGGGACGAGGGCGCCGCCATGATCCTCGACGAGGAGCGCTGTATCCGCTGCGCGTTGTGTGTCAAGCGTTGCCCGTTCGACGCCATTACGATGGAGCGGTTCGAGCTCCAGGAGATATCGACCGACGGTCGGCTCTACAAGGAGTCGTACCGGGACGCGCAGCTTGCCGGCACGGCCGGCGTCGCAGGAGGGGCCAGGTGAGTTTCCTGGAGCGGGTGGATCAGTCGATCCGGCGGAGCCCCGTCTTCCGGTCCATCTTCCGCAACCCGTACCCCAACGACGAGCGGTCGCGGGCGTACGCGGTGATGAACAACGTATTCCTGCACCTGCACCCGGTCCGCGTCCGCCAGCACGCGGTCAAGTTCGCCTACACGTTCTGCCTGGGCGGGCTGTCGTTCTTCCTGTTCCTCGTGCTGACCGTCACCGGCGTCTACCTGATGTTCTTCTACGCCCCGTCGGCGACGCAGGCGTACTCGGACATCCTGCGGATCCAGTCCGAGGTGCCGTTCGGGCTCCTGACGCGGAACGTCCACCGGTGGGCCGCCCACCTGATGGTCTTCTTCGTCTTCCTGCACATGATGCGGGTCTTCTACCACGGGGCCTACAAGCCGCCACGCGAGTTCAACTGGGTCGTCGGGGTCGTCCTGCTGTTCCTGACCATCTTGCTGAGCTTCACCGGCTACCTGCTGCCGTGGGACCAGATCGCCTACTGGGCCATCACGATCGGCGGGAACATGGCCGGCTACGCGCCGCTCTTCAACACGCCGTCGAAGGTCCTGCTGCTCGCCGGACTGGAGGTCAGCGGCAACACGCTGCTCCGGTTCTACGTGCTCCACATCATGGTCTTCCCGCTCGTCGCGGCGGTGTTCCTGGCGGTCCACTTCTGGCGGATCCGCAAGGACGGCGGGATAGCGGACCGCTATGACGGGCCATCGCGTCGTTGTCGCCTCGCGCCGTACTCGCGCTCCGCACCTCAGGTGTGGCGCGCTCGCGTGCTCGGCTCCGCCGAGCGCTGACCTCGTCCTGGCGGCCCCGAGGGACGAGGAGTCGCGATGACGGACCAGAAGGCGCCGCCCGAGCGCCGCGTCGTCCTGCCGGTGGATCCGACCCGGCGGACGGAGATCGACAAGCAGCGCGTGCCGATGTCGGCACGCCCATACCGCCTGCTCGCGCTCGTCAAGCAGGACGCCGTGGTCCGGGTCCAGAAGGAACCCGACGACACGGTCATGACCTGGCCGCACCTGCTGTCGATCGAGTTCCTGGCGGCAGTCTTCATGAGCATCTTCGTCCTGTTCATGGGCCTCTTCGTGAACGCACCGCTCGAGGAGCTGGCCAACCCGAACGTCACGCCGGAGGTCGCCAAGGCCCCGTGGTACTTCCTGGGACTCCAGGAGCTGCTGGCCTACTTCCACCCGACCGTCGCGGGCGCCCTCTCGCCCCTCTTCGTGCTGGTCGGCGCGGCGCTCATCCCGTTCGTCGATCGCGAGAACATCCGGGCCAATCGACCGTCGGATCGCAAGACGGCGGTCGTCCTCTTCACGCTGTTCTGCGCGCTCGGGCTCGTGCTGACGTTCCTGGGCATCTTCTTCCGCGGTCCCGGGTACGCGTTCACGTTGCCCTGGATCAGCGGATTCCACTTCAGCCTGTGAGCGTCCCATGAGCAACTACCACGTCGAGCCCGCCAGCAAGCCCCAGGCCCTCACGAGCGAGGCGCTCAAGTCGATGCGCACGGAGGCCCCGAAGGGCCTCTCGCGACGGCAGCTCCTCCGGACGTCGCTCGGCGCGAGCGTCGGCCTCTGGCTCCTGGAGGTGTCGCGCCGGCACGCATCGGGTTCCTGTGGCCGAACCTGTCGGGCGGCTTCGGCGGGCAAGGTCGAGATCGGCACGCTCCAGGACATCAAGAACACGAACTCGTCCCTGCCGATCGGGGACGGCTTCCCGGCCTACTACCAGGAGGCCCGGGCCTTCATCATGCTCGTGGACCCCACCCGCCAGGAGTTCGTCCCCGGCGAGGATCGCTCCGGCGACGGCACGGCGCTCAACGTCCGCGCGCTCTACCAGCGCTGCCCGCACCTGGGCTGCAAGCCGAACTTGTGCCTGAAGAGCTTCTGGCTCGAATGCCCGTGCCACGGCTCGCGCTACGATCGCCTGGGGACGAAGGTCAAGGAGCTGGGGCCGGCGCCGCGCTCGATGGACCGGTTCGCCGTGATCGTCCAGGCCGACGGGAAGCTCGTCCTCGACACCAGCAAGATCACGCTCGGGCCGCTGCCGGTGGCGCTCGGCCAGCCCGGGCCTCATCCCGTCGAAGAGCTCGACCGGCTGCATCTGAGCCGACCGATGACCACGACCCGAGAACCCCG
The DNA here is from genome assembly GCA_963734535.1 of uncultured Chloroflexia bacterium. GTDB lineage: Bacteria > Chloroflexota > Limnocylindria > Limnocylindrales > CSP1-4 > CTSoil-043. The sequence continues at coordinate 191,278 of CAVTHS010000011.1, forward strand.
ATGACCGACCAGCCCGGCGCAGCGCCCGGAGGAGCGCCTGCCCGTCCCGCGCGAGCCGTCCGAGGTCGCCCGGGAGGGCGTGCGGCGACGGGTCGTTCGGCGACCGATCGCCGCCGACCGAGCGGTTCACCGCGCACCCGACCGCGCATCGCGTCGGGCTCTCGCCGGAGCGCGCCGCGAAGATCGTCACCCAGAGCGCCAGCGCCCGCTGGGTCGCCTTCCTCGCCGTCTCGATCGTCGCGCTCTTCGTGATCGTCTACTACTTCTACGACCTGGGCGTGCCCGGCGTGGCGAACACCAGCCGCCTCGAGAAGGAGGTCGCGGTCCAGCAGGTCACCGACGTGACGGCCGGCTACAAGCTCTTCGAGGCGAACTGCGCGCGCTGCCACGGCGCCCAGGGGCAGGGCGGGATCGGGCCGGTCCTCAACGACCAGGCGAAGCTCCTCACCCACCTGACGCCGAAGTACCTGACGACGGTCCTGACGGTCGGCGGCCGGTACGTCTGCGGCGACGCCGCCTCGCTGATGCCGGCCTGGCTCGAGCCCAACGGCCCGCTCAACTACCGCGACGTCGAGGAGCTCGTCGCGTTCATCCGGGCGCCGTCGACGACTCGAGTTCCAGGGAGTCGACCCGGCGACCGGCCTGATCACCACGCTGAACGGCTGGCGCGACCCGGCCTTCGCGCCCGCCCCGGGCTCCACGCCGGTCCCGAACTGCTGGAAGGACGCCTTCGCGTCCTCCGTCGGCCGCCCCGAGCGCGGGGGCGAGCGGCGCTCCGGCCGAGCGGCGCCCCGAGCGCGGCACCCTCGGGTAGCCCGGCCGCCTCGCCCGCCGCGTCGGGCGGCGCGGCCGGCACGGTCCTCGAGCTCACGGCCTCCGGCATCGCGTTCGACAAGGCCGACCTGACCGCCCCGGCCGGGGTCGCCTTCCAGATCAAGTTCACCAACAACAACGCGGGGATCCCCCACAACGTCGCGATCCACAAGGACTCGCCGACCGGCGAGATCGTCTGGCAGGGCGAGATCTTCAGCGGGGTCGACAGCCGGACCTACGACGTCCCGGCGCTTCCCGCGGGGACCTACGGCTTCTCGTGCATCGTCCACCCGAACATGACGGGGACGCTCACGGTCAAGTAGCGGGGCGCGGCCGCCGGGCGGGAGGTCCCGCGGTCGCGTGCAGGGAGGACAGATGGCGGAACAGGCGCTCGGTCCAGGCGGCAGGGTGGCGCGCAGGCGGGCCTTCTTCGGGCTGCTCGACGCGAACGGCTGGGGCTGGGCGGGCGTCAAGGCCGCGGTCTGGTTCGTCCTCATCATCATGCTCATGGCGTACCTGCCCGGACCGCGCGCTCTACGCCACGGTCCAGAACACGATCGACCTCGGCGTCTCGCTCAAGGTGTTCAACCCGGCCCTCGACCTGACCCCGATCAGCTTCTGCCCCGCCTCGAACCGGAGCGTGCCGTGCCCGGCTCCCGCCGGGACGGTCCTGCCATGGGAGCCGAACCCGGCCGAGCTGCTCTTGCCGGCGCCGCGCGCGCGGACGCAGCGATCGTCGGGGCCGGCCTCCAGACGCTCCTGGTCGGCGGCACGGACGGGAAGACGGCCCAGGCGAGCGTCTTCGCGACCGTCATCCGGCCGGACGGCAACATCGACGCGTGGAGCCGAGGGCGCACGCCCTGCCGGCGCCGCGCGCCCAGGCATCGGCCGTCTTCTTCTCCGGCGTCGCGTACGTCATCGGCGGGGTCGACGCGGGCGGCGCGCCGACCGACACCGTCTTCGCGGGCACGCCGGACGCGGCGACCGGCAAGATCGCGGCCTGGGCCGAAATCGACGGACCTGAAGCTGCCCGCGCCCGCGCGCCGGGGCCGCGGTCGTGGTCGCCGGCGATGGGGTCTTCCTCATCGGCGGGACCGACGGGAAGGGGCCGGTCGACACCGTCTGGAAGGCGACGCTCGACGCGAAGAGCGGCAAGCTGAAGGCGTGGGTGCCCAACGCGCCGCTCACCTCGTTCGACGCGGCCGGGGCCGCCGCAGCCGGCGCCGCGCGTCCACGCCATCGCCGACGCTCATCGGCCAGAACCTCTTCGTGTGGGGCGGCGAGGACGCGGCGGGCCCGACCACGCACATCCTCCGAGGCGACGTCTCCGTCGCCAAGGAGACGCTCGGGCGAGGTGACCCGGTGGGCGAGCCCGACCGCTGCGTCCGCCGCGCAGCAGGATCTCCCGGCCGCTCACCTGGGCGCATTCGGCTGGGTGGCCAACGGCAACCTCTACTACGCGGGCGGCGATGGCGCCAACGGCGAGGTGATCTGGGCGATCCCGGACGCGGCCGGCAACATCACGGGCTGGAAGCACCTGGCCGCGAGCGATCTCCCGCCCGACCTCGCGCTCCGCGACTCGGCGCCCGATCGTCTCGGGCTCGCACGTCTTCCTCGTCGGCGGCCTCGCGCAGGGCAACCCGACGACCGGGACGGCGCGGGCGGACCTCGCGCCGAAGGCGCCGTTCTTCCAGCTCGGCCTCTTCTACATCGTGGTCCCGGCGATGGGGATCCAGGGCGAGGTCGGCCAGCAGCTCTCCTACCTGGTCGCCGCCGGCGTGGCGACCGGCAGACTTCGTGCTCCTCCTGCTGATCGGCTACGCGTTCAACCACAAGGAGCGAACGCGGGCGTTCCTGCAGGATCTGCGCAACCGACGGCGCCGGACCGCCTGACGGGAGCGTCACCCTTCGCCGGGGGAGGGCTCCGGCCGGTCGTGAGCGTTGGCTGGCCGACGGGTCAGCCGGCCCCGCCATCCCCGGGCGCGTCGCCCTCGCCGGGCGCGAGCGGCCCCCGCCGAACCTCGAGCCCGGCCCGCTCCCAGGCGTCCATGCCGCCGGCCACGTTCCAGGCGTCGGCCCAGCCGTTGCGGAGGAGGAACGCGGTCACCGCCGCGGAGCGGTTGCCCGTGTGGCAGATGACATGGAGAGGGCGGTCCCGGGGAAGCTCCTCGAAGTGGGCCAGGAAGGTCGAGGTCGGATAGAGGAGCGCGCCCGGGACGCGGACGGCGACGAACTCGTGCCGCTCGCGCACGTCGAGCAGGATCGGCGCGGACTGCCCTGCCGGGGTGCCGACGCCCCCTGCGCGGGCCGCGTCGGCGTCGACCGCGCTGATCGTCGGGAGCGGGCCCTGGGGCTGCATCAGGCCGGCGTCCGGGGGATCGGGATCGGCGGGATCGCGACCGGCGCCCTGCGGAACCGGCCGGCCGGCCCGGCGACATCGTGCGGCGGCGCGACCAGGCCCGCGTCCAGCGCCGCCGGGCTCGCGCCCACCGCGGACGCCGCGCCACGTCCGCGCTCACGTCCGCGCCCCGGCTGCCCTCCGGGGCCGCCTCGGGACCCTGGCAGATCATCTCGATTCGCGCCAGCCGGTCGTCGACCGCGTCGAGAAGCGCCGGCAGGTCGATCCGCTCGGTAGCCCCCGACCACCCGGGCGTCGGCGCGGCCGGGCCGGTCCGCGCGCCGGCGTTGGCCGGAGCGGTGACGGCGGCTGCGGCCAGGCGCTCGCGGGCACCCCGGAGGTTCGTCCGGACGCCGAGCGGGTTCCCCCGCTCCGCGTGCACGTACGCGGCCGCGACCTTGATGAGGCCGCTCAGGAGCGCCCGCTCGGCCAGGTCGTCGGTCCCCATCCACGCCGGTTCCAGCTCCTCGTGGGCGAGGTACCAGGCGCCGCGCTCGTAGGCGGCGAGCCCCCGTGCCACGGCCGCCGTCCTGACGTTGGCCGGCAGCGGCCGATGCGCCTTCGAGCGCCCTCGCTCCATGACGCGCCCGGGGGCCGCGATCGCGCGCGGACCGGTCACGTGAGCTCGATGAGCGGTCGCCGTCCCCCGAAGCCCGACGTCAGGTCGTGCCAGAAGTGGATCTCGTCCTCGCCGAGCTGCCAGCAGAGCCACACCTGGCGCCCGTTGACGAGCGCGGGGAAGTCCGCCAGGCCGTCCTCGATGTCGCGAAGCTGCACGCTCCACTCGTCCAGGCGAGCGACGGCGGCCTGCATCTGGTCGATGACGGCGCGGATCCGCGCGTCGAGGACGCGGGGGGAGTCGGACGTCGCCGATCCGTGCGTGCCGTCGGCTGCTTCGCCGAGCGCCTCGTCGACCAGCGTCCGTCCGTTGCTCGGAACTTCCGCCCGTCGGCGCGCCACGATGAGCCGATCGCGGAGTGCCACCAGCTCGCTCCGCTCCGAGCGGAGCTGCTCCAGCACGGCCCGGACCTCGGGGAGGCGGGCGTTCGCGCGGTCGATGTCGTAGAAGTCCGTCACCCCGCGATGATACCGGGAGACCGCCTGAAGGCCCGTCACGGGGCGGGGAGCAAGGTGCCCGTCACCAGCCTGGCAGCAGCTGCCGGTCCAGCCACTCCGCCGGCTCCATGCGCGGCCGGATCAGGGACGATCTCCCGCCGCTGATCGCGACCTCGGCCGGGATCGGGTGGCTCAGGAACAGCGGCATCGACTCGGTGAAGCCGTACGCACCCGTGTCGAGCACGGCGACGAGGTCGCCGACGGCCGGTGCGGGCAGCCGTGCGTTGGCCGCGAAGATGTCCAGCCCGGAGCAGAGCGGCCCGGCGATGGTGACCGGCCACGAGCGAGCGGCCCGTGCGCTGGCTCCAAGGATTCGCACCCGGTGCTCCTGCCCGACGAGAGCCGGCCGGACCAGGTGATGGACGCCTCCGTCGAGGATGGCCACCTCTGCCTCGCCGACACGCTTGCGGTCGACGACCCGCGCGACATACGCACCGGCGGTCCCCACGAGCCAGCGGCCGGGCTCCAGCAGCAGCCGGAGGTTGCGCAGGCCCGGCGTGGTCGCCCAGCCCTCCGCGACCGACGCCACGCGGCGCCCGAAGCCGGCCACGTCGAGCGACTCCTCGTTGGGCTCGTATGGGATCCCGAGGCCACCGCCCGCGTCCACGAGGCGAAGCTCCACCCGGGCGTGCCCGGCCACCGCCCGCGCCAGCTGCACCGTCTCGGCGACGTGAGCCGCCAGGCGGCTCGCGTCGAGGACGTTCGACGCGCCGAAGCGGTGGATCCCGAGCAGCTCCAGGTGGGACGACCGGGCGGCCGTCCGCGCCGCCGCCCGCAGGTCCGGCTCGTCCATGCCGAACTTCCCGGCCCCATCGTCGCCGACGAGCCGGACTCGCTCCAGGCCGTCGGCCATCCCGACGGACGCCCGCAGGAGGATCGGGCACCCGCCTGCCCGCGGCTGACGCGGTCGCCTCGAGGCGGTCGAGCTCGCCCGGCAATTCGACCGTGATCGCGCGCACGCCGGCCGCGACGGCATCGCGCAGCTCCGCGTCACGCTTGCCGGGGCCCGTGACGACGATCCGGTCCTCGGGGATGCCCGCCCGGCGCGCGGTGGCGAGCTCGCCGCCGGAGGCGACGTCCGCGCCGAGCCCGAGGGAGCCGAGGTGGGCGACGATCGCGAGCGCCGGGTTGGCCTTGACCGCGTACGCGATCTCGACGAATGGCGGCAGGGCCGCCCGCAGCGTCTCGACCTGGCGCTCGATCACGTCGAGGTCGTAGACATGGAACGGCGTGCCGTACAGCGCCGCGAGGTCGGCCGGGTCGAGCCCGCCCAGCCGGTCGCCCCGCAGGATCTCGTTGCGGGCCGGCGGCCGCCCGCGCCGCGGCGCGTCGATGCCCGGGGCCGGCGTCGTCATCGGAGCGCGTCCTCCAGCGCGACCCGCGCGTCGGTGCGGGCGTCACGCTGCTTCACGATGAGGGCGACCTGCCCACCGAGCCCGTGCTCCCCCGCGAACTCGCCCGGGAGCGAGCGCGTTCCCGGCACGACGACGGCGCCCGGCGGCACGCAGAGGGGCGCGTCGGGCGTCCCGGCCAGGACCCGCTCGCCGACGAGGTCGTACAGGCGCGACGTCCCCGTCAGCGTGACCCCCGCAGCCAGGACCGCGCCCCGCCCGACCAGCACGCCGTCGAGCAGCAGGCAGCCCGCGCCGACGAACGCATCGTCCTCGATGATCACGGGCCGCGCACCGGCAGGCTCCAGGACGCCGCCCACCATGACCCCCGCCGAGAGGTGGACGCGCGCCCCGACCTGGGCGCACGAGCCGACGAGCACGTGCGAGTCGACCATCGTGTCGGTCCCGATCCAGGCGCCGACGTTCACGTACGACGGTGGCATCAGCACGACGCCGGGCTCGAGGTGCGCGCCCGCCCGGATCGACGTCCCACCGGGCACGATCCGCCACGGCCGACCGGCGGCCGTCGCGGCCCGCGCATCCGGGGAATCCGTGACGTCCTTCGGGGGCAGGCCGACCCGATCCACGAACCCGAACGTCTCGCCGGCGGACCACCGCCGGGTGGCGCGGTCGGCGAAGAGCGCCAGGATGGCGGCGCGCGCGCCGGGGTCGAGCCCCCAGCCGCCAGCCGCCCCGGAATCCGGCGCTGCCGCCCGGAGGCTCCCCGACTCGAGGGCGGCGATGACCTCGTCCGCTGCCTGGGCCGCGGACGCTGCCACCGTCGCCGCGGCCGTCGCCGGCGTCCCGGCAGCAGGGGCCGAATCCCCCGCTGCCGCGGCACGGCTGCCCGCGCTCATGCCGCCCCCTCGACCGCCATCACGGCCTCCGGCAGTGCCCGGCCACCGGGGAGCTCAAGGAGGCCGAGCGAGCGGAGCAGGTGCGCCAGTCGCTCACGGGCGTCGTCGTCGAGCGGAAGGAGCGGCCGCCGGACTGCGTCGGTGGCGAGCCCCATGAGGGCGAGCGCCGCCTTGACCGGGACCGGGTTCGGGGCGCCCCGGAAGTTGGCCAGCATGAGCGGCAGCCACCGCTCGTGGATCCGCCGGGCATGCTCCCAGTCGCCGGCCCCGGCGGCCGCGCACAGCGCGGCCATCTCGCCGGGGATCTCGTTCGAGGCGACCGAGATGACGCCGTTCCCGCCCAGCGCGAGGATCGGCAGGGTCCAGGCGTCGTCGCCGGCCAGGACGGCCACGTCCCGCGGCCGCTCGCGGCAGATCCGCGCGATCTGCTCGAGGTTCCCGGAGGCCTCCTTGACGGCCACGATCCGCGGGTGCGCGGCCAGCCGCAGGAACGTGTCCGCCTCCACGTTCGTGCCGGTCCGCGACGGGACGTTGTAGACGACCACGGGCAGCCCGCCCTCGTCGGCGACGGCCCGGAAGTGGCTCTCCAGCATCCGCTGGTCCGGACGGTTGTAGTACGGGGCCACGACGAGGGCCGCGTCCGCGCCGAGCTCGGCGGCTCGCCGGGTTGCGCGGATCGTCGCGTCCGTGTCGTTCGTGCCGGTGCCGGCGACGATCGTCACGCGCCGGCGCGACGGGCGTGAGGCCGCCACCTCGACGGTGATCGCGATCAGGCGCTCGCGTTCCGCCTGGCTGAGGGTCGGGGCCTCGCCGGTGGTCCCGCACGGGACGAGGCCGTCGATCCCGGAGAGGACCTGCCAGCTGACGAGGCGACGGAAGGCGTTCTCGTCGAGCGCGCCGTCCGGCGTGAACGGCGTGACGAGGGCGGTGAATGCGCCACGGAGGGCTGGGCGGGCGCGGCCGGGGGAGCGGGCGATGGGGGTCATCGGTGGGTTCCTTTCGAAGGGTCGCGGGGAGGGGAGTCGGCGCGGTCGGGGTCGACCGGGTCGCGGCGTCAGCTGGCAGCGGTCACCTCCATGCCGCTCGTCGACCTCGAGGACGGCCTCGAACGGGTGGAGGCCTGCCGATCGGGGCTCGGCGAGGAGCCAGTCGACGGCCGCAGCGACGCCCGAGGCGCAGGCGCCCCGGTCGCGGGCGGTCAGCGTCAGCTCGATCGTCTCGCCGGGGCCGTCGAAGCCCACGAGGTGCCGGCCCGGGTTCGTGCCCGCCCGCACCCCGACGACCTCGAGGGTTCCCGTCTCGGCGGGACCGTCGGCCGGGGTGGAGACGCGATCGCGCGCGGGGTCGACCGCGAGGATGCGCCGTGCGAGGTCGCGAGCCGTGCCCGACGGACGGTCGGCCTTCCCGTGCCGGTGCCACTCGACGATGTACGGCTCGTAGCCCGGGAGTCGCGCCGTGAGCCGTGCGGCCATCTCCGCGAGCTGCGCGAAGACGAGCGCGCCCGGGCTGAAGTTGGACGCGGCGACCGCGGACGCGCCGCGCGCGCGCAGCAGCTCTGCGACGGCGCGCCGGTCGGCTTCCCAGGCCGTGGTGGCGATCGCGAACCGACGGACGCCGCCCTCGACGGCGGCCGCGACGTTGCCGAGGACCGAATCGCCGCGCGACGCGTCGACGACGACGTCCACTCCCGCGAAGGCGGCGGGGTCGTGCCCGCCCGCCGCCGGGCGACCGGCGAGCCGGACGGCCATGCCGCGTGCCCCGAGGGCGTCGGCGACCGCCCGTCCGAACGGGCCATCGCCCAGGATCAGTGTCTGCATCGTGGTGTCCTCCGCGTCTGTTGCCATCACGCGGGTCCGCCGGGGAGAGAGGGTCGGTTCGCCGTCGGGCGAATTAAGAAGCCGCGGTCACCATCGGTGTCCGCGGCCCTCGGAGCCTCCGTTCCCTGGAGACCCCCGGTCGTCGTCTGCGCGCGCCGTCAGAGCCCCAGGGCCCGTGCCTCCCGGCAGGGCCGCCAGGGCTTCTTCGCCTCGTTCGAGACAAGATGCCGGCGCATGGCGCGGACCATACCCTGTCCCGGCCGTTCGGCGCAACCATTTGTCCGCACCACCTCTCCTGGCGTTGCGGGCGCTGAAGCCGGGCACACCGGCCGGCCGTGTGCCGGGTATCGTCTACGCCGCGTGGGCCCGTAGCTCAGCGGCAGAGCGAGGGACTTTTAATCCCTGCGTCCTGGGTTCGAATCCCAGCGGGCTCACCAGGATTTCGTGCTCCGGATGGCCGCTACCCTGACCGGCAAGAGGCCGCGGGTGCCCACGTTGCACTGGGTCGTGATGCGCATCGACTTCGAAGCCAATGACCGTCCACCGGACCGCCAGCCCTCCACGAAACCGCGAAGGAGACGCCCATGCGTGCACCGATCATCCTGGTCCCCGGGTTCTGGCTCGGCGCGTGGGCGTGGGACGAGGTGGCCGAGAAGCTCCGCGCTGACGGCCATGACGTGACCGCGCTGACGCTGCCCGGTCTCGAGTCTGCCGACGCCGACCGCTCCTCGATCCATTTCGCCGACCACGTCGAAGCGATTGTCCGGGCGATCGAGGCGGCCGACGCTCCGGTCGTCCTCGCGGTCCACAGTGCCGCCGGCTACTCGGGCTATGCGGCGAGTGACCGCGCGCCCGAACGGATCGCCGCGATGGTCTACGTCGATACCGCGCCCGGGAAGCCGCCGCTCGACCCCGACTTCGCCGACGTCGAGAAGCCGCTCGTCTGGGGGGACCTCGCGGCCGAGGAGAACCTGGACGGCCTGTCCGAAGCGCAGCTGGCTGCGTTCCGCGAGCGGGCAGTCCCCGTCCCCGGTGCCCTGCTGCGCGAGGGCTACGAGTTCACGAATGACGCTCGCCTGGACATCCCCTCGACGATCATCGCGACGGGGTACTCGGCGGCCGATTACCAGACGTACGCGACGGAGCACCCGGAGTGGTTGTTCCTCGCGGGGATCCCCGAGCTCCACGACATCAGCTGGATCGACCTGCCGACGAGCCACTGGCCGATGTGGTCGCGCCCGGCCGAGGTCGCCACGATCATCGGAGACGTTGCGACGAAGGCCGGCTCGGCGGATGCGGCCGGGGCGTCGCGATGACCTCGCTCCTTGACGATCCATTTGCCCACCACATCTGGGCGACGGAACGACTCATCGACGCCTGCGCCACCCTCACCCGCGAGCAGCTGGGCACCTCCACGCCCGGGACCTACGGCCCGATCATGGCGACGCTCGCGCACCTGGTCTCGAGCGACGGCTGGTATCTCTCGTTCTTCCGCGAGCAGCCCGCGCCGATCGACGAGGAGTCGGACGTGACCCTCGCCGACCTGCGGGCGGCGATCGCGGCCAACGGCGCCGTCTGGCGCGACATCCTGGCCGGCGCCCCCGACCCTGAGGCCGATCTCCTCGAGCGCGGCGATGGGTGGGAGTTCCACCAGCCGGCCGGCCTGCGCCTTGCCCAGGCGATCCATCACGGCACCGATCACCGAAGCCAGGTCTGCACGGCGCTGACGAGTCATGGCATCGAGCCGCCCGGGATCGACCTGTGGGCCTACGGCGAGGCGACCGGCCGCACGAGGGCGATCGAGGCGTGACGATCCGCCTCTTCTACGACCGCTGGCCGCAGTACGAGCGGCGTCTCGTCGAGTCGATGAAGGACCTCACGCGCGAGCAGCTGGCGCTCCGGGCCGCCCCGGAGCACTGGCCCGTCTGGGCGATCGCCAGCCACGTGGCCGGCACGCGCGTCTACTGGCTCTGCCACGTCCTGGGCGAGCCCGGTGCCGACGCCACGCCGTTCGCCGACAAGGACGGCGACGGCTGGGAGGACAACCCCGATCACCCGAGGAGCGCGGCGGAGGTCGTCGGTGCGCTCGAAGCCACGTTTGCGATTATCGACGCTGCCCTCGACCGCTGGACGCCCGAGATGATGTCGGACACCGTGGAACGGTCGTACCGGGATGTGCTCCAGGTCCATTCCCGGACGTCGATCCTCCAGCGCCTCCTGACGCACGAGGCCTACCACGGCGGCGAGCTGGCCATCGCCCTCGGCAGTCACCAGCTGGATCCGACGTACATCTGGCGCGCGGACGACCCGCTCCAGTCCTGACGGCGCAGCGCGACGAGTGGCAGGACGGAACACGCCCGACCACGGGCTCAGCGTGGCGCGGTGGCCCGCCCGGTCGTCGCCTCCTGTTCTCCGTGCATGCTCCGGCAGCCGGATTCCGGTACCCTCCCGCAAGTCACGGCGGGGAGGGTCAGATTCGGGTGGCGTGTTCGAGGTGCGGCGCCGAGAACAGGGTGGGGCGCAGGTTCTGCGCGGAGTGCGGAGCCAGCCTCGCATCGGCATGCCCTGCCTGCGGCGCGGCCAACGAACCCGGCGAGAAGTTCTGCGGTCAATGCGGCTCGGTCCTGCCGGACTCGACCGCGCCCGGAGCCAGCCAGTCGCGTGGGACGCCGACATCCTCCGGATCGCTGCCAACCGCGGAGCGCCGCCTCGTCTCCGTGCTGTTCGCGGACCTGGTCGGCTTCACGCCGTTCGCCGAGGAGCGCGACAGCGAGGAGGTCCGCGACACCCTGACCCGCTACTTCGACCTCGCCAGCGACGTCATCACGCGCTATGGCGGAACGGTCGAGAAGTTCATCGGTGACGCGGTCATGGCCGTGTGGGGCGCCCCTGTCGCACGGGAGGACGATGCCGAGCGGGCGGTCCGGGCCGGGCTCGACCTCGTCGACGCGGTCCGCTCGCTCGGCCCCTCGATCGAGGCACGAGCGGGGGTGCTCACCGGCGAGGCCGCGGTCACCTTGGGCGCGACCAACCAGGGCATGGTCGCGGGCGACCTCGTCAACACGGCCAGCCGGCTGCAGTCGGTCGCCCAGCCTGGCACCGTCCTCGTCGGGGAAGCGACCCATCGGGCAGCGAGCCGCGCGATCGCCTTCGAGCAGGTGGGCGGACAGCTCCTCAAGGGCAAGACCAGTCCCGTGCCGGCCTGGCGCGCGCTCCGGGTGGTCGCCGAGGTCGGCGGACGCAACCGGTCCGAGACGCTCGAGGCTCCGTTCGTGGGCAGGGACGAGGAGTTCCGGCTCCTCAAGGACCTCTTTCACGCGACAGGGCGTGAGAAGCGTGCGCGCCTGATTTCCATCATCGGTCCCGGCGGGATCGGTAAGTCACGACTGTCCTGGGAGTTCAGCAAGTACACCGACGGCCTCATGGAGACGACGTACTGGCACGTCGGCCGCTCGCCGGCCTATGGGGAGGGGATCACCTTCTGGGCCCTCGGCGAGATGGTCCGGCGCCGGGTGGGGCTGGCCGAGACGGACGACGAGCCCACGACGCGGGCCAAGGTGGCCGAGACGTTGGCCACCTGGGTCCCCGACGAGGACGAGCGGCGCTGGATCGAGCCGGCGCTCCTGGCGCTGCTCGGGATCGAGCGCGGGCGCGGCTCCGAACAGCTCTTCAGCGCCTGGAGAACGTTCTTCGAGCGACTGGCGGCGAAGGGTACCGTCACCCTCGTCTTCGAGGACCTCCACTGGGCGGACGCTGGCACGCTCGACTTCATCGACCACCTCCTGGAGTGGAGCAGGAACGTCCCGATCTACGTCCTCACCCTCGCCCGTCCCGAGCTCGTCGAGAAGCGCCCGGCCTGGGGCGCCGGGAAGCGCAACTTCATCTCGCTCTACCTCGAGCCGCTTCCGGAGGCCGCGATCCGCGAGCTTCTGGTGGGCCTCGTGCCGGGCCTGCCCGAGACCGTGGTCCGGGCGATCGTCGCCCGCGCCGACGGGATCCCGCTCTACGCGGTCGAGACCGTCCGGATGCTCGTCGCCGATGGTCGGCTCGAACAGCGCGACGGGAGCTACGTCCCGATCGGGGACCTGCAGACCCTCGCGGTCCCCGAAACGCTCACCGCGCTGATCGCCTCCCGGCTCGACGCGCTCGCGCCGGAGGACCGCGCCCTCGTGCAGGACGCGGCCGTCGTCGGCCAGAGCTTCACCCTTGCGGGCGTCGCTGCCGTGTCGGGCATCACGGAGGCCGCCCTCGAGCCTCGCATGCGAGGCCTCGTCCAGCGCGAGCTCCTGGCGCTCGACGCGGACCCGCGGAGCCCGGAGCGGGGTCAGTACGCGTTCGTCCAGGCGCTCATCCGCGAGGTCGCGTACAACACCCTCGCGAAGCCCGACCGCAAGGTCCGCCACCTCGCGGCGGCGCGGTTCTTCGAGGCGCTCGGCTCGGATGAGCTGGCCGGGGCGCTCGCGAGCCACTATCTCGCCGCCCACCTGAACGCGCCCGACGGCGCGGAACGCGACGCGCTCGCCGGCCAGGCACGGATCGCCCTCAGGAGCGCGGCCGAGCGGGCCGCCGCCCTCGGCGCCCACGAGCAGGCCGTGGCCTTCCTCGAGCAGGCCCTGACCGTCACGTCGCGCGCGGCCGACCAGGCCGAGCTCCTCGAGCGGGCCGGGATCTCCGCGATGAACGCCGGGCACACCAGCCAGGCCGACTCGCTCCTTCGCCGGGCGCTCGCCCTGCATCGCGAGCGCGGCGACCGGCCGGCCGCTGCCGCCGCTGCCGCCTCGCTCGGCTGGACCCTGATCCACGGGCGCCGGCTCGACGATGCGCTCGCCCTGCTGGTCCCCGCCGCCGAGGAGTACGGCGACCTGTTCCCGGATCCAGCCGCCGTCTCGCTCGAGGGTCAGCTCGCGCGTGCGTACTTCCTGCACGAGGAGCCGCGCCGCTCGCTCGACGTGGCGGAGCGCGTGCTCGATGCCGCGGAGCATGCGGACCTGCTCGACGTGCTCGCCGACACCCTCGTCACGAAGGGAACCGCGCTCGGCAACCTGGGCCGTCTGCGCGAGGGGATCGGTGTCATCGAGATCGGCGAGAGGATCGCCAGTGCACACGACCTCACGGTCACGCTCGTGCGCGCCCTCAACAACCGCTCGGCGATGCTCCGGGATATCGACCGCAGAGGGGCAGCCGAGGCCGCCCGCGATGGCCTGGCGCTCGCTCGCCGGATCGGGTCGCGCCCCGGGATGTACTCGTGCCTCACCGGCGTCGGCGACTATGAGCTCGCCTGCCTCGGCGACGCCGATGCGGCGCTGGCGACGTTCGAGAGTGGGCTGGGGGACGAGACGGACTCCGGCGATCGGCTCCAGCTCCTGAGCGGCGTGTTCCTCGTCCGGGCCATCCGGGGCGAGGACGTCTCGGCCATCCTCCGCGAGATGGAGGGCCTGGCGTCGACGGTGTCCGATCCGCGCTTCGGGGGGTCCCCGGAGCGGGCCATGCTCGCCCTCCTCGATGGCCGGTACGGCACCGCCCGCGACGGATGGCGGGCCGCCGTGACGAGCCTCGAGCATGCCGTCGAGAACCATGCATGGGCTGCCCGCGCGGCGCTCCGGGCCGGAGATGCGCTGGAAGCTCGGGCGGATCTCGCGGCGATCGTGGCGACCGGCCTTCACGCGCCCGTCATCGACCTCCACCGGCAGGTGGTCGAGGCCGGAAATCGCCGCCGTCGACGGTCAAACCGAGGATGCGCTGGTCCACTACGGCGAGGCGCTTCGCGGCTGGGCCGACCTCGGCATCAGCTGGGAAGAAGGGATGACCGGGCTGGACATGACGGCCCTTCTCGACCCGACGATCCCGAGAGTCCGCGCGGCCGCCGAACGGGCCCGGGCGATCTTCGCGGGGCTGCGGGCGACGCGGCTGCTCGAGCTGCTCGACGAGGCTACCGGGCGCACGAGCTCGCCCGAAGCGTCATCGACCGGTGCTCCCTCCCAGGCTGACGGCGCGTCCTCCCGTGCCGAGCGCGCGATTCGCCGCCCGTCCTGACGCGGACGGGCCGGGCGTACCGCGGCCGCGGTTTCTCGACCGCGATGGCGGCCAGCTCGGCGTACCGACGGCCACATAGCAGCCCCTTCGGCCCGGCAGCGCGCCCGCTATCCCGGTCTGGCGGCGCTGAGCACGAACGCCGCGACCCGGTCCAGCACGTCGTCGAGGACCGCGGCCAGCCCGTGGCCCTGGCGCGGGTACGTGACGAGCTCCGCGTGCGGGAGCCGCTCGGCCACCGCCCGCTGGAGCAGAGCTGGCTGGGCGAACGGGTCCGATGTCCCGGACAGCAGGATCACCGGGCAGGTGAGCCGCGGCCAGTGCGCCGTCCGTGCGTCCCAGTCGTCCGGGCGTCCCGGAGGGTGGAGCGGGTAGGAGAGCAGGACCAGCGCGAGGGGTGGCCGGCCCGCGTCGCACGCATCCGCGGCCGCGAGGCTCGCGACACGCCCGCCGAACGAGTGGCCGCCGACGGCGATCTCCGGCCCTGCCGCGACTGGAGCCCCCGCCGCGGGCCGAGGCCCGGCGGCAACGTCTCGCTCGCCGGCCGCGTGCCCCCGTCCGGCACCCGCGCGGCCGCCGGCCATGAGCGCTGCGAACAGCGGGACGGCGCGTTCGGCGCGCCCTTTCGGGAGGTCGATCGCGCGGGCGTCGATCCCGCGGGCACGGAGGCCCGCGACGTGCGGCGCCATCGTCGCTGCCGACCCGGATGCCCCGTGGCCGAGGACGACGATCGGGGCGCCCCGGACTGGTCTGCATGCCCGGCACGATAGCGCGCCGGGCCAACGAGGGTCCCTCAGACCGCCTGGTCGAGCGCCTCGACGAACTGGCTGTTGTAGAGGTCGGCGTAGAAGCCGTTGCTGCGCCAGCAGCTCCTCGTGCGTGCCCTGCTCGATGATCCGGCCGTGGTTCATGACGAGGATCGTGTCGGCGTCGCGGATCGTCGAGAGGCGGTGGGCGATCACGAAGCTCGTGCGGCCCTTCATGAGCTTGGCCATCGCGCGCTGGATGAGGACCTCGGTCCGGGTGTCCACCGAGCTCGTCGCCTCGTCCAGGATCAGGATCGGCGGGTCGATCAGGAACGCCCGCGCGATCGTGATGAGCTGCCGCTCGCCCTGGGAGACGTTCGAGGCCTCGTCGTCGAGGACGGTGTCGTAGCCGGCGGCGAGGGTTCGCACGAAGTGGTCCACGTGGGCCGCCCGGGCGGCGTCGAGGATCGCCTCCTCGCTGACGTCGTCCATGCCGTAGGCGATGTTCTCGCGGATCGTGCCCTTGAAGAGCCAGGCGTCCTGGAGGACCATCCCGAACGTCCGCCGGAGGTCGTCGCGCGTCACCTCGCGGGTGTCGATCCCGTCGACCGTGATCCGGCCGCCGTCGATCTCGTAGAAGCGCATCAGCAGGTTCACGAGCGTCGTCTTGCCGGCACCGGTCGGGCCGACGATCGCGACCGTCTGGCCCGGGTTCACGACCAGGTTCAGGTCCTCGATGAGCGGCGTCTCGGGCTCGTAGCGGAACGAGACGTCGTCGAGCACGACGCGCCCGACGGCATCGTGGAGCGGCCGCGGGGTCGCGGTGTCCGGGGCCTCCTCGGCCTCGTCGAGCAGCTCGAAGACGCGCTCGGCCGACGCGACCGCCGACTGCAGCACGTTCATGATGCTGGCCGCCTGCACGATCGGCATCGTGAACTGGCGCGTGTACTGGATGAAGGCCTGGACGTCGCCGAGCGACATCTGGCCGTTCGCCACGCGCACGCCGCCGATGACGCAGATCGCCACGTAGTTGAGGTTGGCGATGAAGTTCATCGAGGGCTGGATGATCCCCGAGATGAACTGCGCGCGGTAGCTCGCCAGGAACAGCCGCTGGTTCTCCCGGTCGAAGGTCTCGAGCGCCTCGTCGCGGTGGCCGAAGACCTTCACGATGTTGTGCCCCGTGTGCATCTCCTCGACGTGCCCGTTGAGCGCGCCGGTGGACTCCCACTGGGCGGCGAACTGCTTCTGCGAGCGCCGCGCGATGAGGATCGTCATCACGATCGAGAGCGGGATGGTCAGCAGCGCGATCACGGCCAGGAGCGGGCTGATCCAGAACATCATGATCAGCACGCCGATGATCGTGAAGAGCGACGTGATGAGCTGGGTCAGGCTCTGCTGGAGCGTCTGGGAGATGTTGTCGATGTCGTTCGTGACGCGGCTCAGGATGTCGCCCCGCGAGTGGCTGTCGAAGTAGCGCAGCGGCAGGCGCGCGAGCTTCTCGTCGACCTGCCGGCGCATCCGGTAGACGGTCCGCTGGGTGGCGCCGGCCATGATGTACGACTGGGCCCAGCTGAAGAGCGAGCTCAGCAGGTAGATGCCGATCAGCACGAGGAGGATGTTCCCCAGGGCCCCGAAGTCGACCCCGGCGCCCGGCTTGACGTTCATGCTCGCGAGCATGTCCGCGAGCTGGGTCTGGCCCTGGGCGCGGAGCCCCGCCACCGCCTGCTCCGCGGTGACGCCGGCGGGAATCTGCTTGCCGACCACGCCCTCGAACAGGATGTTCGTGGCGTTCCCGAGGATCTTCGGCCCGACCACGGCGAACGCCACGCTGACGATCGCGAGGAGCATCACGAGGACGATCTGGCGGGCCTCGGGGCGCAGCTCGCCGAGCAGGCGCCGGAACGATCCGCGGAAGTCCTTCGACTTCTCGGCCGACATCATCATGCCCATGTGCGCGCCGGGCCCGCCGCCGAAGCCGCCGCGTCGCATCGGCGGGCGCCCCGGGCCGTCAGCGCCGGCAGCGCCGCCGGGACGCGCCCGGCCGCCAGCGGCAGCGCCTGCCGGGCCACCGGCGCCGCCCGGCGCACCACCGCCCGGGTGCCCGCCCGTGCCCGGCCGCCCGCTCATGCGACCTCCGCCGCGCTGAGCTGCGAGAGGACGATCTCCTGGTATGTCGGGCACGTCTCCATCAGCTCGGCATGGGTGCCGATCCCGACGACCGTGCCGTCATCCATGACCACGATCCGGTCGGCCTGCATGATCGTCCCGACGCGCTGGGCCACGATGATCACCGTGGCGGTGCCGAGCTCCCTGCGGAGCGCCGCCCGGAGCAGCGAGTCGGTCTTGAAGTCGAGCGCCGAGAAGCTGTCGTCGAAGATGTAGACCTCCGGCCGCTTCGCGAGCGCCCGCGCGATCGCAAGCCGCTGGCGCTGGCCGCCGGAGACGTTCGAGCCGCCCTGGGTGATCGGCGCCGCCAGGCCCTCGGGCATCTCCAGGACGAACTCGCGGGCCTGGGCGACGTCGAGCGCGTGGAGCACCTCGTCGTCGGTTGCGTCGGGATCGCCGTAGCGCACGTTGCTCGCGATCGTCCCGTTGAACAGGAACGCCTTCTGGGGGACGACGCCGACCTTCCGCCAGAGGTCCTCCTGCCGCATCTCGCGGACGTCCACGCCGTCCACCAGGACGCTGCCCGAGGTCACGTCGTAGAAGCGCGGGATCAGGTTGATCAGCGTCGACTTGCCGCTCCCGGTGCTCCCCACGATCGCCGTGGTCTCGCCGGGGCCGGCGGCGAACGAGATCCCCCGCAGGACCGGATCCTCGGCGCCGGGGTAGCGGAACTCGACGTCGCGGAACTCGACGAACCCGTGGGTCGCGCTGGGCGTCGCCGGCACGGCGGGATCCTCGACGGACGGCTCGGCCTCGAGGACCTCCTGGATCCGGCCCGCGGAGACGGCCGCCCGGGGGACCATGACGAACATGATCGTGGCCATCATCACGGACATCAGGATCTGCATGATGTACATGAGGAAGGCGGTCAGGTTCCCGATCTGCATGTCGCCGCTGTCGACGCGAATGCTGCCGAACCACATGATCGCGACGGCCGACAGGTTGAAGATCCCCATCAGCGTGGGGATCATGAGCGCGAAGATCCGGTTCACGCTGAGGGCGGTCCGCGTCAGGTCGACGTTGGCGTCGTCGAAGCGCTTCGCCTCGTGATCGGTGCGCACGAAGGCCCGGATCACCCGGACACCGCTCAGCGTCTCGCGCACGACCTGGTTGATCCGGTCGATCTTCTTCTGCATGGCCATGAAGAGCGGCACGACCCGGGCCATCAGGAGCCCGATGACCAGGCCCATCAGCGGGACGATCACGACGATGAGGCCGGAGAGCGGGACGTCCTGGCGGAGGGCCATGATGATGCCGCCGACGGCCATGATCGGGGCCGAGATCATCATGTTCAGGGCCATCGCGACGACCTGCTGCACCTGCTGCACGTCGTTGGTGTTGCGGGTGATGAGGGACGGCGTCCCGAACAGGTTCACCTCGGTCTGCGAGAAGTCCTGTACCTTCCCGAAGATCGCGCTCCGGACGTCGCGCCCGAACGCCATCGCCGTCTTCGAGCCCCAGTAGACCGAGACGATCGACGCGATCGCGAGCAGCAGCGTCACGCCGAGCATGAAGCCGCCGGTCGACACGATGTAGGCGGTGTCGCCCTTGATGACGCCGTTGTTGATGATGTCGGCGTTCAGGTCCGGCAGGTACAGGTTCGCGATCGCCTGCACGAGCAGCAGGACCATCACGAAGGCGAGCGCCCGCCGGTACGGGCGCAGGAAGCGCGTCAGGAGCCTGGTCATCCGGTGCAGATCGGTCGCCCGGACGGGTGGGGAAAGGCGTGCTGGCGAGGCGCCTGCCGGCCCGGCCGCTGCGGGCGCAGCGGTGGCGGTCACGGCTGGTCCCCGATCGAACGCTCCGCGATCAGGCAGACCAGGCGGTGGAACTCGGCCAGCTCATCCGGCGCAAGGACGCCGAGGGCCCGGCGCGCCATCTCGATGCGCCGGCCGGACATCTCGTCGATCAGGCCGCGACCGACGTCCGTCAGGACGCAGTCGACGACCCTCCGATCGTCCGTGCGGTGCTGGCGCACGACCAGGCCATGCCGCTCCAGGCGGTCCACGATCCCCGACGCGGAGGCGACCGAGACCCCGAGCATCTCGGCGATCCGGCCCATCGGCAGCGGGGCCTCGTGCGCGATCAGGAAGAGGGTCCGGACCTGCGCAAGCGTCAGGTCCTGGGCCAGCCAGCCGGGAAGGCCCGGTCCGGGAGCGTGGAACGCGTGGGCCATGTCCGCGATGACGGTGGCGAGGCGATCGGGCGTGGCGACGGCGTTGGACACCCCGCGATACTACGCTGCAACCTAAAGTATTGTCAACAAGCCAAACGATCTACGA
>CAVTHS010000012.1:0-29150 GCA_963734535.1 uncultured Chloroflexia bacterium
GGGACCCTCGTTGGCCCCGCGCGCTATCGTGCCGGGCATGCAGACCGTCCGGGGCGCCCCGATCGTCGTCCTCGGCCACGGGGCATCCGGGTCGGCAGCGACGATGGCGCCGCACGTCGCGGGCCTCCGTGCCCGCGGGATCGACGCCCGCGCGATCGATCTCCCGAAAGGGCGCGCCGAACGCGCCGTCCCGCTGTTCGCAGCGCTCATGGCCCGCGGCCGCGCGGGTGCCGGACGGGGGCACGCGGCAGGCGAGCGAGAGGTTGCCGCCGGGCCTCGGCCCGCGGCGGGGGCTCCAGTCGCGGCGGGGCCGGAGATCGCCGTCGGCGGCCACTCGTTCGGCGGGCGTGTCGCGAGCCTCGCGGCCGCGGATGCGTGCGACGCGGGCCGGCCACCCCTCGGGCTGGTCCTGCTCTCCTACCCGCTCCACCCTCCGGGACGCCCGGACGACTGGGACGCACGGACGGCGCACTGGCCCCGGCTCACCTGCCCGGTCATCCTGCTGTCCGGGACATCGGACCCGTTCGCCCAGCCAGCTCTGCTCCAGCGGGCGATGGCCGAGCGGCTCCCGCACGCGGAGCTCGTCACGTACCCGCGCCAGGGCCACGGGCTGGCCGCGGTCCTCGACGACGTGCTGGACCGGGTCGCGGCGTTCCTGCTCAGCGCCGCCACGTCATGAGAGGCGGTTCGCGGTAGGGTCTCCGAGGGCCAGTGCACCGCTGATGTCGCCTCGAACCAAGAGGTACACCCCGCATGTCCGATCCGTTTCTGCCAGCAGATATCCAGGCCTCGCTCCACGAGGGCCATGACGTCATGCGGGCGCTGGTGACGGGGCTCCCGGCTGCCGCGGTCGACTGGAAGCCGGGCGCGGGGACGAACTCGATCGCGGCGCTTGTCACGCACACCCTCGATGCCGAACGGCACCTGACGGCGGCCGTCGCCGATCTCTCATTGCCACGGGACCGCGAGGCGGCATTCCGCGTTGAAGGGCTGACGGGCGACGACCTGGTGGCCATGATCGACGCTACTGAGCTGGACGTGGATCGTCAGCTGGGACTGGTCACCCCGGATCGACTCCGGGCCACGATCGTGCGCCCGAACCGCACCGAGACGGGCACGCGCTGGCTCATCCGCGTGGCTGCCCACAGCCGCGAGCACATCGGCCACGCGAGCCTGACACGCCAGCTCGCCGAGCAGGCGGGCGTGGACGACCACGATGGCTGAGGGACGAAGCACTGGTGAGCCCGCTGGGATTCGAACCCAGGACGCAGGGATTAAAAGTCCCTCGCTCTGCCGCTGAGCTACGGGCCCACGCGGCGTAGACGATACCCGGCCACGGCCGACCGGTGTGCCGACCGTCAGCGCCCGCCGTGCCGGGGAGAGGCGGCGAGGACAAATGGTTGCGCGGATCGGCCGGGACAGGGTATGGTCCGCGCCATGCGCTGGCATCTTGTCTCGAACGAGGCGAAGAAGCCCTGGCGGCCCTGCCGGGAGGCACGGGCCCTGGGGCTCTGACGGCGCGCGACGACGACCGGGGGTCTCCAGGGAACGGAGGCTCCGAGGGCCGCGGACACCGATGGTGACCGCGGCTTTTTGATTCGCCCAGCGGCGAACCGGTCCTCCTCCTCCCCGGCTGATCCCGCGTGATGGCAACAGACGCGGAGGACACCACGATGCAGGCACTGATCCTGGGCGATGGCCCGTTCGGACGGGCGGTCGCCGATGCTCTCGGGGCGCGCGGCATGGACGCGCGGCTCGCGGGTCGCCCGTCGGCGGGTGGCCACGACCCCGCCGCCTTCGCGGGAGTGGACATCGTGGTCGACGCGTCGCGCGGCGAATTGGTGCTCGGCAACGTTGCCGCCGCCGTCGAGGGTGGCGTCCGCAGGTTCACGATTGCCACCACGGCCTGGGAAACCGACCGGCGCGCCGTCGCGGAGCTGCTGCGTGCGCGCGGCGCGGCGGCGGTGGCCGCGTCCAACTTCAGCCCCGGCGCGCTCGTCTTCGCTCAGCTCGCGGAGATGGCCGCACGGCTCACCGCGCGACTCCCTGGCTACGAGCCGTACATCGTGGAGTGGCACCGCCACGGGAAGGCCGACCGTCCATCCGGCACCGCTCGCGACCTGGCCCGGCGCATCCTCGCGGTCGACCCCGCGCGCGATCGCGTCTCCACACCGGCCGAGGGTCCCGCCGAGGCCGGGACGCTGGAGGTCGTCGGGGTGCGGGCCGGCACGAACCCCGGCCGGCATCTCGTGGGCTTCGACGGCCCCGGCGAGACGATCGAATTGAGCCTGACCGCCCGGGACCGGGGAGCGTGCGCGTCGGGCGTCGCTGCTGCCGTCGAGTGGCTCCTCGCCGAGCCGCGACCGGCGGGCCTCCACCCCTTCGAGGCAGTCCTCGGCGCCGACGACCGGACGGAGGTGCGGGCTGCCAGCTGACGCCGCCACGCCGATCGACCCCGATCGACCCGACCGCGCCACGCCCCTCCCTCGAACTTCGAAAGGAATCCACCGATGACGCCGATCAGCCGCTCACCGAACCGTCCGCGCCCGGCCCTCCGTGGCGCGTTCACCGCTCTCGTCACGCCGTTCACATCGGACGGCGCGCTCGACGAGGATGCCTTCCGGCGCCTCGTCAGCTGGCAGCTGCTCTCCGGGATCGACGGCCTCGTCCCGTGCGGGACCACCGGCGAGGCCCCGACCCTGAGCCAGGCGGAACGCGAGCGGCTGGTCGCGATCACCGTCGAGGTGGCGGCCTCACGCCCGTCGCGCCGCCGCGTGACGATCGTCGCCGGCACCGGAACGAACGACACGGACGCGACGATCGGCGCGACCCGGCGGGCAGCCGAGCTCGGCGCTGACGCGGCCCTCGTCGTCGCCCCGTACTACAACCGGCCGGACCAGCGGATGCTCGAGAGCCATTTCCGGGCCGTCGCCGACGAGAGCGGGCTGCCCGTGGTGGTCTACAACGTCCCGTCGCGGACCGGCACCAACGTGGAGGCCGACACGTTCCTCCGGCTCGCTGAGCATCCGCGGATCGTCGCGGTCAAGGAAGCATCCGGGAACCTCGAGCAGATCGCCCGCATCTGCCGCGAGCGGCCGCCCGATGTCGCCGTGCTGGCCGGCGACGACGCCTGGACCCTGCCGATCCTCGCGCTTGGCGGGAACGGCGTCATCTCCGTCGCCTCGAACGAGATCCCCGGCGAGATGGTCGCGCTCTGCGCGGCCGCCGGCGCGGGCGACTGGGAGCACGCCCGAAGGATCCACGAGCGATGGCTGCCGCTCATGCTCGCCAACTTCCGGGGCGCCCCGAACCCGGTCCCGGTCAAGGCCGCGCTGGCCCTCATGGGGCTCGCCACCGACGCGGTGCGCCGGCCGCTCCTTTCGCTCGACGATGACGCGCGTGAGCGACTGACGCATCTTCTCCGCTCCCTCGGCCTCCTGGAGCTCCCAGGTGGCCGGGCCGTGCCGGAGGCCGTGATGGCGGTCGAGGGGGCGGCGTGAACACGGGGAGCCGTGCCGCGGACGCTCCGCCCACGGCGAGCGCGGGGGCAACGGCCGGCATGCTATCGCCGGGGGCGATCCTCGACGCCCTGGAATCGGGCCGCCTCCGGGCGGCCGCCCCGGATCCCGGGGCGGCGGGCGGCTGGAGGCTCGACCCCGGCGCGCGTGGCGCCATCCTCTCGCTCTTCGCAGACCGCGTCACCCGGCCGTGGTCCGCCGACGAGACGTTCGGGTTCGTGGACCGGGTCGGCCTGCCTCCGAAGGACGTCATGGGCTCCGCAGACGCGCGCGCGGCGGCAACGGCCGGCCGCCCGTGGAGGATCGTCCCCGGTGGGACGGCGATCCGGGCGGGCGCCCACCTCGAGCCCGGCGTCGTCGTGATGCCGCCGTCGTACGTGAACGTCGGCGCCTGGATCGGGACCGACACGATGGTGGACTCGCACGTGCTCGTCGGTTCGTGCGCACAGGTCGGAGCGCGCGTCCATCTCTCGGCGGGGGTCATGCTGGGCGGCGTCCTGGAGCCGGCCGGTGCGCGACCCGTGATCATCGAGGACGATGCGTTCGTCGGGGCCGGCTGCCTGCTGCTCGACGGCGTGCTGGTCGGGCGGGGCGCGGTCCTGGCCGCGGGGGTCACCCTCACGGGGACGTCGCGCCTGTACGACCTCGTCGGTGAACGAGTCCTGGCAGGGACGACCAACGCGCCGCTCTGCGTGCCGCCGGGAGCGGTGGTCGTGCCGGGGACGCGCTCGCTGCCCGGCGAGTTCGCGACGCAGCACGGGATCGGCGGGCAGGTCGCCCTGATCGTGAAGCAGCGTGACGCCCGGACCGACGCGCGGGTCGCCCTCGAGGATGCGCTCCGATGAGGATGCCGACACCGGGCCTCGACCCGCCGCGACGCGGGCGGCCGCCGGCCCGCAACGAGATCCTGCGGGGCGACCGGCTGGGCGGCCTCGACCCCGCAGACCTCGCAGCTCGATACGGCACGCCGTTCCATGTCTACGACCTCGACGTCATCGAGCGCCAGGTCGAGACGCTGCGGGCGGCCCTGCCGGCAGTCGTCGAGATCGCGTACGCCGTCAAGGCCAACCCAGCGCTCGCGATCGTGGCCCACCTCGGCGCGCTCGGGCTGGGCGCCGATGTCGCATCCGGCGGCGAGCTCGCCACCGCCCGCCGGGCGGGCATCCCCGCGGACCGGATCGTGGTCACGGGCCCCGGCAAGCGCGACACGGAGCTGCGCGATGCCGTCGAAGCCGGCGTGCGCGCGATCACCGTCGAGTCGCTGGGCGAGCTCGATCGCCTCGAGGCGATCGCATCCCCCGCGGGCAGGCGCGTGCCCGTCCTCCTGCGGGCGTCCGTCGGGACGGCCGACGGCCTTGAGCGAGTCCGGCTCGTCGGCGACGATGGGGCCGGGAAGTTCGGCATGGACGAGCCGGACCTGCGGGCCGCGGCGCGCACGGCCGCCCGATCGGCGCACCTGGAGCTCCTCGGGATCCACCGCTTCGGAGCGTCGAACGTCCTCGACGCGGGCCGCCTGGCGGCTCACGTCGCGGAGACCGTGGAGCTGGCACGGGCGATCGCCGGGCACGCCGGGGCGGACCTGCGCGTCGTGGATGCCGGCGGTGGCCTCGGGATCCCGTACGAGCCTCACGAGGAATCGCTCGACGTGGCCGGCTTCGGGAGGCGCTTGGCGTCGCTCGCGGACGCCTGGGCGGCCACCCCGGGCCTGCGCGACGTCCGGCTGCTCCTGGAGCCCGGTCGCTGGCTGGTCGGGGCCGCGGGGGCCTACGTCGCGCGGGTCGTCGACCGCAAGCGTGTCGGCGAGGCCGAGGTCGCCGTCCTCGACGGTGGGGTCCACCACCTCGTCCGGCCGGCCCTCGTCGGGCAGGAGCATCGCGTCCGGGTCCTCGGCGCCGATCCGCGGACGGCTCGATCGTGGCCGGTCACGATCGCCGGGCCGCTCTGCTCCGGACTGGACGTCTTTGCGGCCAACGCACGGCTGCCCGCTCCTACGGTGGGCGACCTAATCGCCGTCCTCGACACGGGTGCGTACGGCTTCACCGAGTCGATGCCGCTCTTCCTGAGCCACCCGATCCCGGCCGAGGTCGCGATCCGCGGCGGACGCTCGGCGCTGATCCGGCCGCGCATGGAGCCGGCGGAGTGGCTGGACCGGCAGCTGCTCCCGGCCTGGTGACCGTCGGCTGCTCCCTGCCTGGTGAGCGGCATGTGCTCCCGGCCTGGTGACGGGCCTTCAGGCGGTCTCCCGGTATCATCGTCGGGTGACGGACTTCTACGACATCGACCGAGCGAACGCCCGCCTCCCCGAGGTCCGCGCCGTGCTCGAGCAGCTCCGCTCGGAGCGCCGCGAGCTGGTGGCGCTCCGCGATCGGCTCATCGTGGCACGCCGAGGGGCTGAGGTGCCGAGCAACGGACGAACGCTGGTCGACGAGGCGCTCGGCGAGGCAGCCGACGGCACGCACGAATCGGTGACGTCCGACTCCCCCCGCGTCCTCGACGCGCGGATCCGCGCCGTGATCGACCAGATGCAGGCTGCCGTCGCTCGCCTCGACGAGTGGAGCGTGCAGCTCCGCGACATCGAGGACGGCCTGGCGGACTTCCCGGCGCTCGTCAACGGACGCCAGGTGTGGCTCTGCTGGCAGCTCGGCGAGGACGAGATCCACTTCTGGCACGACCTCACCTCGGGCTTCGGGGGACGGCGACCGCTCATCGAGCTCACGTGAGCGGCCCGCGCGCGATCGCGGCCCCCGGGCGCGTCATGGAGCGAGGGCGCTCGAAGGCGCATCGGCCGCTGCCGGCCGACCTCCGTCGGGCGGCCGTGGCGCGGGGGCTCGCCGCCTACGAGCGCGGCGCCTGGTACCTCGCCCACGAGGAGCTGGAGCCGGCGTGGATGGGGACCGCCGACCTGGCCGAGCGGGCGCTTCTGAGCGGCCTCATCAAGGTCGCGGCCGCCTACGTGCACGCGGAGCGTGGGAACCCGCTCGGCGTCCGGACCAACCTCCGGGGCGCCCGCGAGCGCCTGGCCGCAGCTGCCGTCACTGCTCCGGCCGCGGCCGGCGCGCGGACCGGCCCGGCGGCACCGACGCCCGGGTGGTCGGGAGCCACCGAGCGGATCGACCTGCCTGCGCTCCTCGACGCGGTGGACGACCGGCTGGCGCGAATCGACGTCATCTGCAACGGCCGGGAGGCGGCGCCGATCGCCAGCCGGGGCGCAGGCGTGGCCGCCGCGGGCGCGGTCCCCGCCGCGAGCGACGCGGGCCTGGTCGTGCCGCCGCACGATGTCGCCGGGCCGGCCGGCCGGTTCCGCGGGGCGCCCGTCGCAATCCCGCCGATCCCGATCCCCCGGACGCCGGCCTGATGCAGCCCCCGGTTCCGCTCCCGACCATCAGCGCCGTCGACGCCGACGCGGCCCGCAGGGAGGACCTCGGGGCACCGGCAGGGCAGCCCGCGCCGATCCTGCTCGATGTGCGGGAGCGCCACGAGTTCGTCGCCGTCCGCGTCCCGGGCGCGCTCCTCTACCCGACCTCGACCTTCCTGGCCCGCTTCGAGGAGCTCCCCCGGGACCGTCCGCTCCATGTCATCTGTCACACCGGCAACCGCTCCGCGGCCGTGACCGCGTTCCTCGTCCGCAACGGCTGGGCCGACGCCTGGAACGTGGCCGGCGGCATGGACGCCTGGGAGCGGGCCGGGCTCGAGGTCCGGCGCGGGCCGCTCGCCCCTGGCGAGGGTGACCCGCGCGACTGACCCGGCGAGCGGGCGAGCGCGACCTCGGACGCGCGGTCGGGCGCGTCAGGCGGCCCGGCGCCGCCGGTTCCGCAGGTGATGGAGGAACGCCCGCGTCCGCTCTTTGTGGTTGAACGCATAGCCGATGAGCAACAGCAGCACGAAGTCGGCCGTGCCGACACCCGCGGCCGCCAGGTAGGAGAGCTGCTGGCCGACCGGCCCCTGGATGCCCATCGCCGGGACGACGATGTAGAAGAGGCCCAGCTGGAAGAACGGCGCCTTCGGGGCGAGGTTCGCGCGGGCCGTCCCCGTCGTGGGACCCGAGCTCGTCTGCCCGCCGACAAGGAAGACGTGGGACCCGGAGACGACCGGGGCCGCATCGCGAAGGCCCAGGTCGGTCGGCAGGTCGCTGGCGGCGAGATGCTTCCAGCCGCCGATGTTGCCCGCGGTGTCGGGGATCGCCCAGACGATCTCGCCGTTGGAGCCCTCGCCCCCGCCGTAGTAGAGGTTCGAGTTGGCGACCCAGCCGAACGCGCCCTCGTGGGCGGCCGGGAGGTCCTGCTGCGCGGCCGACGCAACCGTCGGGCTGCCCCACCGGGTGACCTGGCCCAGCGTGGCCTTGTCGGTCGAGATGTCGCCCCGGAGGACCTGCGCCGTCGGACCGGACGCGTCGTCGCCGCCCCACACGAAGAGATCCTGGCCCAGGATCGTGGCAGCCGCGTGCACGCGCGGCGCCGGCTTGGTCGCCCCGGCCGTGTCGAACGCCGTGAGCGGTGCATCGGGCGCCCACGCGGTGAGCTTGCCGGTGGTCGCGTTGAGGGCCGCCCTCCAGACTGTATCGACGGGTCCCTTGCCGTCCGTGCCGCCGATCAGGAAGATCCCGTCGCCGGCCACGGCGACGGCGGCACCGGCGCGGGGAGCGGGCAGCTTCAGGTCCGCCGATTCGGTCCAGGCGGTGATCTTGCCGGACTCTGGATCGGGCGTGCCCGCCAGGACCGTATCCGTGGGCTGGCCGCTCGCGTCGAGGCCGCCGATGACGTAGGCGACGCCCGAGAAGAAGGCGGCAGCCGCCTGGGTGCGCGGTGCCGGCAGCGCCGCGCCCTGGCTCCACGCATCGAGATTGCCGTCCGGCCGGATGACCGTTGCGAAGACGCTGGACTGGGCCGCCTTCCCGTCCGTGCCGCCGACGACGAGCGTCTCGAGGCCAGCCGCCACGATCGCGGCGCCGGAGCGCGCGGCCGGCAGCGCGAGCTCGGCCGGGTTCGGCTCCCAGGGCAGGATCGTTCCCGGGGGCGCCGGGCAGGGCACCGTCTCGTTCGACGCGGGGCAGAAGCTGATCGGGGTCAGGTCGAGGGCTGGGTTGAACACTTTGAGCGAGACGCCCAGGTCGATCGTGTTCTGCACGGTGGCGTAGAGGGCCCGGTCCGGGAGGTAGGCCATCAGCATGATGATGAGGACGAACCACACGGTTGCCTTGACACCCGCCCAGCCCCAGCCGTTGGCGTCGAGCAGGCCGAAGAATGCCCGCCTGCGCACCACCGTGCCCCCCGGACCGAGCGCCTGTTCCGCCATCTGTCCTCCCTGTCGAGCGGCCGCCGGGCCCCCGCCGGCCTGCCGCGCCTCCCCGCTACTTGACCGTGAGGGTCCCCGTCATGTTGGGGTGGACCACGCACGAGAAGCCGTAGGTCCCCGCGGGAAGCGCCGGGACGTCGTAGGTCCGGCTGTCGGTCCCGCTGAAGATCTCGCCCTGCCAGACGATCGCGCCCGTCGGCGAGTCCTTGTGGATCGCGACGTTATGGGGGATGCCCGCGTCGTTGTTGGTGAACTTGATCTGGAAGGCGACCCCGGCCGGGGCGGTCAGCTCGGTCTTGTCGAAGGCCACCCCGGATGCCGTGAGCTCGAGGACGGTGCCGGCCGCGCCGCCCGAGGCGGCAGGCGAGCCCGCGGGGGCACCCGAGGGTGCTGCGCTCGGGGCGCCGCTCCCGGCCGGGGCGCCGCTTCCTCCCGCGCTGGGAGCGGCGGGAGCCGCCGACTTGAACGCGTCCTTCCAGCAGTTGGGGACCGGCGTGGCCCCTGCGGGCGCGACATAGGCCGGGTCGCGCCAGCCGGTCAGCGTGACCGTCTTGCCCGTCGCGGGATCCACGCCCTGGAACTGCACGGTGGACGGCGCGGTGATGAAGGCAATCAGCTCCTGGATGTTGCGATAGTTGAGCGGTCCCGGCGGGTTGCCCTGGTCGGACCAGATGGGCATCAGCGAGTTGGCATCCCCGCACACGTAGCGGCCGCCCACGGTGAGGACGCTCTGCAGGTAGCCCGGCGTGAGGTGGGTCAGGAGCTTGGCCTGCTCGTTGAGGACCGGCCCGATCCCGCCCTGGCCCTGGGCGCCGTGGCAGCGCGCGCAGTTGGCCTCGTAGAGGGCATAGCCCTGGGTGACGGCGTTGACTTGCTGGACCGCGACCTCGTTCGTGAGCCGGCTGGAGTTCGGCACCCCCGGTACGCCCAGGTCGTAGAAGTAGTAGACGATCACGAACAACGCCACGATCGTGACCGCGAGGAAGGCGACCCAGCGCGCGCTGGCGCTCTGCGTGACGATCTTCGCGGCGCGCTCCGGGGAGAGGCCGACCGTGTGCGCCGTCGGGGGCGCCGTGAACCGGTCCGGTGGCGGGGCGACCTCGGAGGGTCCGCGCGGAACGGGCAGGCGCTCCTCCGGCGGTGTGCCGGGCCCGTCAGTCATCGAGCGGCTCGGGTCATCGTCATCCGTCTCAGATACAGCCGGTCGAGCTCTTCGACGGGATCAGGCCCGGCTGACCGAGCGCGACGGGCAGCGGGCCGAGCGTGAGCTTGCTCGTGTCGAGAGTCAGCTTCCCGTCGGCGCCAACGCTGACGGCGAACCGGTCGAGCGAACGCGGCGCGGGCCCCAGCTCCTTCACCTTGATCCCCAGGCGGTCGTAGCGCGAGCCGTGGCACGGACACTCGAACCAGTAGCTCTTGACGCAGAAGTTCGGCTTGCAGCCAAGGTGGGTGCAGCGCTGGTACAGGGCCCGGACGTTCACGGCGGTGCCGTCCCCCGTCGCGTCGTCGCCCGGCACGAACTCCTGGCGGGTGGAATCGACGAGCACGATGAACGACCGCGCGTCCTGGTAGTACGCGGGGTAGCCGTCCCCGAACGGGATCAGCGCGTTGGCATTCTTGATGTCGGTGAACGTGCCCAGGGGAACTTTGCCGCCGAAGCCACCTGAGAGGTTGGGCCACAGGAACCCGAGGGTGCCCGCCGACACCTCGAGGAGCCAGAGGCCGACGCTCGCGCCGAGGGAGGTCCGGAGGAGCTGCCGTCGCGAGAGGCCCTTCGGGGCCTCCGTGCGCATCGACTTGAGCGCCTCGCTCGTGAGGGCCTGGGGCTTGCTGGCGGGTTCGACGTGGTAGTTGCTCATGGGACGCTCACAGGCTGAAGTGGAATCCACTGATCCAGGGAAGCGTAAACGCATACCCGGGACCCCGGAAGAAGATACCCAGAAACGTCAGCACGAGCCCGAACCCGCAGAAGAGCGTGAAGAGCACGACGGCCGTCTTGCGATCCGACGGGCGATTGGCCCGGATATTCTCGCGATCGACGAACGGGATCAGCGCCGCGCCGACCAGCACGAAGAGCGGCACGAGCGCGCCCGCGACGGTCGGGTGGAAGTAGGCAAGCAGCTCCTGGAGCCCCAGGAAGTACCAGGGCGCCTTGGCCACCTCCGGCGTGACATTCGGGTTGGCCAGCTCCTCGAGGGGGGCGTTCACGAAGAGGCCCATGAACAGGATGAAGATGCTCATGAAGACGGCCGCGAGGAACTCGATCGAGAGCAGGTGCGGCCAGGTCATGACCGTGTCGTCGGGCTCCTTCTGGACCCGAACCACGGCGTCCTGCTTGACGAGCGCGAGCAGGCGATAGGGGCGCGCCGACATCGGCACACGCTGCTTGTCGATCTCGGTCCGCCGGGTCGGATCGACCGGCAGGACAACCCGCCGCTCGGGCGGTGCCTTCTGGTCCGTCATCGCTCGTACCTCGGGGACGCCAGGACGAGGTCAGCGCAGGGCGGAGCCGGGCACGCGAGGACGCGCACCCCGAGGTGCGTCAGCGAGTCGGCGGAGGCGACAACCACGCGATGGCCCGTCATAGCGGCCCCGAGATGCCGCCGTCCTTGCGGATTCGCCAGAAGTGGACCGCAAGGAACACGGCTGCGACCAATGGGAAGACCATGATGTGGAGGACGTAGAAGCGGAGCAGGGTGTTGCCGCTGACCTCCAGTCCGGCCAGCAGCAGGGTCTTCGACGGGGTGTTGAGGAGCGGCGCGTAGCCGGCCATGTTGGAGCCGATCGTGATGGCCCAGTAGGCGATCTGGTCCCACGGCAGCAGGTAGCCGGTGAAGCTCAGGAAGAGCGTCAGGAAGAGCAGGACGACGCCGACCACCCAGTTGAACTCGCGGGGCGGCTTGTAGGCGCCGTGGTAGAAGACCCGCATCATGTGGAGGAAGACGAAGAACACCATCAGGTGGGCGGCCCACCGGTGGATGTTCCGGGTCAGGAGCCCGAACGGCACCTCCGACTGGATCCGCAGGATGTCGGAGTAGGCCTGCGTCGCCGACGGAGCGTAGAAGAACATCAGGTAGACGCCGGTCACGGTCAGCACGAGGAAGAGGAAGAACGAGAGCCCGCCCAGGCAGAACGTGTAGGCGAACTTGACCGCGTGCTGGCGGACGCGGACCGGGTGCAGGTGCAGGAAGACGTTGTTCATCACCGCGTACGCCCGCGACCGCTCGTCGTTGGGGTACGGGTTCCGGAAGATGGACCGGAAGACGGGGCTCCGCCGGATCGACTGATCCACCCGCTCCAGGAAGCTCACCTGGCCCCTCCTGCGACGCCGGGCGAGCCGGCAAGCTGCGCGTCCCGGTACGACTCCTTGTAGAGCCGGCCGTCGGTCGATATCTCCTGGAGCTCGAACCGCTCCATCGTAATGGCGTCGAACGGGCACCGCTTGACGCAGAGTGCGCAGCGGATGCAGCGCTCCTCGTCGAGGATCATGGCGGCGCCCTGATCCCAGCCGTACGCCTCCTCGAGCTCCGGCAGGAACCCCTCTGACTTCATCTGGTTCACGTCGATCATGTGGATGACGCCCTCCGGGCAGACGTCGGCGCAGGCACCGCACAGGACGCACCGGAAGGGGTCGAACCAGATGTTGTAGTTGCACATGAGACAGCGCGTGGACTCGGCGACGGCATGGGTCGCGCTGTAGCCGAGCTCCACCCCGGTCGTGAAGTTGACCTCGGGCTCGCGGGCCGCCATGCGCGCCTCCACCGGCAGCATCGGGATGTGCTGCCGCGGGAGCACGTCGTAGTACTCCGGCATGTCGTGGCGCCACGACGAGGTGATCTTCACGTTCGCGGCCACCGTCACGTCGGCGCGCCCGCCGAGGTAGCGGTCGATGGCGTAGGCGCACTTCTTGCCGTGCCCGGCAGCCTCGATGAGCGTCGCCGGGCCCGTCACGAAGTCGCCCGCCGCGAACACGCCGCGCACGTTCGTGGCATACGTCGCCGGGTCCACCTTGAGCCGGCCGCGGGCGACCTCGAAGGTTGCCTCCACGGGCAGGAACGTCAGGTCCGCCGCCTGCGAGACGGCCGGGATGACGGTGTCCGCGGGGACGACGAACTCCGACCCCGGGATCGGGACCGGCGAGCGGCGGCCGGAGGCGTCGGGCTCGCCGAGCTTGTTGCGGATGAACCGGACCCCGGTCAGCTTCCCATCCTCGCCGAGCAGCTCGATGGGGCTCACCAGGAACTCCATCCGGACGCCTTCGCGCTCGGTCTCGCCCAGCTCCTCCTCGTCGACGACCAGCTCCGAGCGCGTCCGGCGATACGCGATCGTCACGTTCTCGGCACCGTGGCGCAGGCTGGTCCGCGAGCAGTCCATGGCCGTGTAACCGCCGCCCACCACGACGACGTTGCGGCCCACCTCCAGCGGCTCGCCCAGGTTCGCCTTCTTCATGAAGTCGACGCCGTACTGCACGCCGGCGAGCTCCGCACCGGGGATGTCGAGCCCGACGGCGTCCATGGCGCCGGCGCAGATCGCGACGCCGTCGAAGTCGTGGAGGAGCGTCTCGAAGCTGATGTCCGGGCCGATCTTCGTGTTGTACCGGAAGGTGACCCCCAGCCGCTCCACGAGTCGAACGTCCATCTCGATCGCTTCACGCGGCAGCCGAAACGCAGGGACACCGATCAGCATCGTCCCGCCGGCGAATGGGAGGCTGTCGAAGACGGTGACGCGATATCCCTTCACCGCGAGCTCGCGGGCGACCGCGATCCCGGCCGGCCCCGCGCCGACCACGGCGACGCGCTCGTCGCGCGGCGTGATCTGCGGCATCACGTCCGGGATGCCCGACGCCTCGTGCCACTCGACCAGGAACCGCTTCATCGCCCGGATCGCGAGCGGCCGATCGATGTCACCCCGCCGGCAGGCGCGCTCGCACGGCGCCGAGCAGACGTAGGCGCACATGGCCGCAACCGGGTTCGGCTCGCGCGAGAGGAGGTAGCCCTCCTCGAAGCGGCCCTCCGCGGCCAGGTTGAGGTAGCCGCGGCAGTTCGTCCCGACCGGGCAGGCTTCCTGGCACTCGATGTTGCATTGGAGCCAGGACGCGTCCACCGGCTGGACGAGGAACTCCTGGTTGGGGTCGATGGCCACGATGCGGTCGCCTCGTTCGTACCTGCAGCTGCCGGGGCTCGAGAGCGCGGAAGCGGCGCGGCGCGCGCCGGCCGACGCCGGGGGGATCGACGGGCCGGAATCTACACGACGATGGTCGGGAGCGCACGCACGGGACCACGTGGCAGTCCGATGGCCCACGCCCCGACGGCCATGCGACGGGCACCGGGAGTGCCGGGGCTGCGGGTGCTTCGCCCCGCCTCCCGGCCGGAAGGCGCCTCGACGGGCGCCGGACACGGGCGTCCGGCTCTGATTGACGGGTCGACGTGACGCAGCTACCCTCGATGCGCAGACGCGTCCCTCGTCGATCGTCACGCCGACCCACAAGGATCAGCCCGAGGAACGTCCCGTGAGTCCCAGCGCGTTCGTCTTCATTGCCGGTGGCCTCACGCTCGGCGTGCTCCTCGGTGGCGCCCTCATCGAGATCAGCCGGGCACGCCGGGACGCCAGGCGCGACGTCCGCCTCCCAGGCTCCGCGGGTCTCTCCGGGGGTCGCGCCGCGACCCTGGCCACTCCGCTCCTGGCCTTCGAGATGGCGCGCGGGCAGGACGACGTCGTGCCCTCGGAGGGCCGCGGGCCAGAACGTCCGTTCGGGGCGGCCGGGGGTGGAGTCGCCGCGGCCCGGGCCCCCGGCCCGGCCGCCTCGTCCATGACGACCCGCTCGACCCTCGGAGATGGACCTGGCGCGGCCAGGGCCGAGGCAGTGGACCCGTGCGCGGCCCTGCGCGCGGCCGTCGACGAGGCGAATGCACACGCGGCACGGATGGCACCCGTCGCAGAGGCGGCCCTCGCCCGGCTGCGCGACGCACGACACACCTACGACGAGCACGCGGGACGCCGCGAGCGCGCGGCATCGACGGTCGATCCGCGCGCGATTCGCACCGCGAAGGACGAGGCCCAGGCGCAGTTCCGCCGGAGCCGGCTCGCGGCACAGGACCGGGCGACGGTCGAGGCGGCGGCCGCTGCCTGGCTTCGCGAGATCAACCGGATCAACGCACGAACCCGCGAGGCGGCGCTCGTGATGGCGCGCGAGGCCGGCGCGGAGGCGGAGCTGCTCCGTGTCGTCGAGAAGGCGGGTCTCGACGCGGACGTCGCCCGGATCGGAAGCGAGCACGCGGCCGACGAAAGCCGGAGTGCGCTCATGGCGCTCGCGAGCTGCGAGGAGGCGGAGCGCCTGGGGTCCGCCCCGCCCGAGCTTGCCCCTCCCGCGGCCCCGCGCCGGCTGGCCGAGGAGGACGCCGGGATGGCGGACCTGCCCGCGGCCCCCGGAGAGGACGTCGCGATCCTGCGCCTCCTCCGCGGCGACCGCGCCACCATGCGCTCGATCGTGGAACGCCTCGGGGGAAGTGACCCGGATGAGCAGCGCCGATGGCAGCTCCTCGTCTCGGATCTCGTCGACGCGGTCGTGGCACGAGCGATCGACGCGTCGGCGCTCACGTTCCCGACCGACCACGTCTTCTGGGGACCGTACACCCAGGCCCAGTGCCGCGAGATCGCCTCGGCCATGGCCGCGCTCGGCTATCGCTTCGACGGCCTGGGCGGCTTCGTCGATGGACGGACGCCCAGCCAGCGCGACCTCTCGCTCGCCCTCGGCTACGCCGGCGAGGACCCGATGCGGATCCGACGCTGGCCGAGCGAGGCAGAGATGCCCGCGATGTTCCGCGACGT
Organism: uncultured Chloroflexia bacterium; assembly: GCA_963734535.1. Lineage (GTDB taxonomy): Bacteria > Chloroflexota > Limnocylindria > Limnocylindrales > CSP1-4 > CTSoil-043. The sequence goes on from CAVTHS010000012.1 coordinate 15,639, forward strand.
GCGCGTCGACACGGGTCGCTACCTGGCCGATACCGCCGGTGGGCTGACGATGGGCGAGATGGTGGATCTGCTGGGGCGTCGCGCAGAGCCGCTGGCCGAGCTCTGGAATGCGTGGGGTCGCGTGCGACCGCTCCTCCTCGAGGTGCCCTGAAGCCCCGCTGTCCGGGACTCGGTCAGCGGGCTATTCGGCGGGCTCGGCGGGCTCCGCTCCGGGAGACTCGCCGGATTCCTCGTCGTCGTCGATGACGACCAGGCGGAAGGCCTCCGCCGACGCGACGCCGATCGCGCCGCCCTCCTCGGCAGCCCAGTCTCGCATCCGCTGCTCGAACGCGGCGTCGACGCTGAGCTGGCTTGCGTGGCAGCGCAGCGCGGCGATCTTTCGCTCGATCGCCGCGCCGACATCGACCCACGCCGTGGGCGCGCCCGGCCAGAACAGGTACAGCCGGCGGACCTTGTGCGCCGCGAACCCGGCCCGGGCCAGGCTCGGGAACGCCATCGGGTTGCGGGCTGCCGGGTAGACCGCGTCGACGGCCGCGATCCCGGCTGCGCGATGGTCCGTGTGGTTGACGCCGCTCCCCTGGTAGAACAGGACCTCGGGATCGTGCGTGAACACCGCGTCGGGCCGAAACTCGCGGATCTCCCGGACCAGCAGCTCCCGGAGCGGCAGCTCGTTGGCGAGGGCCCCGTCGGGCTGGTGGAGGAATCGCACCTCGTCGTAGCCCACCACGGCAGCCGCCTGGCGCTGCTCCGCCTCGCGCGTGGCCGCGAGCTCGAGCGGGTCGATCTCGGGATCCTCGCCGCCCTGGTCGCCGCTCGTGCAGCATACGAGGCGGCCCACGGAGCCGGCCTCGATCCAGCGCGACGCCGTCGCCGCCGGGCCGAAGTCCGCATCGTCCGGATGCGCAACGATCACCATGAACCGGGCGGCTCGCCAGGCGTGCGGCGCAACGACGGCCCCTTCCGCGGGCTGCCCGGGCGTCATCGCCCGGCGCAGGCGGCCGCGGACGTGACGCGGCGACGGCGCCCCGTCGCCCGTGGGCGCGCTGGAGTCCTCTTCACCGGGGATCAGCGTCCCACCCGTGCCTTCGCGGCGGCCAGGACCGCGCGGACGTCGGCGGCATGACCCTCCGGCTTGACCGCGGGCCAGGCGTGCGCGATGCGTCCGTCGGGTCCGACGAGGAACGTCGACCTGACGGTGCGCATGGTTGTCCGGCCTTCCTTCGTCCGCTCGGCCCAGGCGCCGTACGCGCTGGTCACCGCCGCGCCCTCGTCGGAGAGGAGCGTGAACGGAAGCTCGAGCTTGGCCCGGAATCTCGCGTGGCTGCCGGCATCGTCGGGGCTGATCCCCCAGACCTCGGCGCCGTCGGCGCGCAGGCTCGCGAAGCTGTCGCGGAACTCGCAGGCCTCGGTCGTGCAGCCCGGCGTGTCGTCCTCCGGGTAGAAGTAGACGACGGTCCACGCGCCGGCCCGGTCGGCGAGGCGATGGAGCGTGCCCGATTCGTCGGGGAGCGCGATCGGGGGAGCCGGATCGCCGGCCGCTGGCATCTGCGACATGGTCGGAGGATAGCCCGGACGCCGCCCGAACGCCCTCGCGGCGTCCGCGACGGGCTGGGCCGCCCGCCGGCCGCGATCCTGCCATCCCGTATACTGCCGACCGAAACTGAAGATCGCCTCCGGGGAGCGCACAGCGCTGAGAGTGTGGCACCAGCCACAGACCCGCCGAACCTGATCTGGCTCATACCAGCGAAGGAAGCAGGCCTCACCTGACTCGATGCCCGCCCGTTCCTCCACGGACGGCATCTCGATTGTCAGGAGGCGCAGGATCCCGTGGCGGCGACGAATGACGTGATCGGAGCAGCCGGCCGTCCGCGGCCGCGAGCGCTCACGATCGCCGGGTCCGATTCGGGCGGGGGAGCCGGAATCCAGGCCGACCTCAAGACGTTCGCTGCGCTCGGGGCGTACGGCGCCTCGGCGGTCACCGCGATCACCGCCCAGAACACGACAGGCGTTCGGATGATCCACGAGGTCCCGGCGGACGTGGTGGCGGCCCAGGTCGACGCCGTGCTCTCCGACATCGGCGCCGACGCGGTCAAGACGGGGATGCTCTTCAGCACGGCGATCGTCGAGGCGGTGGCCGGCTGCCTTCGCGCCCACGGCGTCACGCGGCTCGTCGTCGACCCCGTGATGGTGGCGAAGGGCGGCGACCGGCTCCTGCGCGAGGATGCGATCGCGGCGCTCCGGGACCTGCTCCTTCCGATCGCCGCGGTCGTCACGCCAAATGCCCCGGAGGCCTCCGTGCTCGCCGGCCTGGACGTCGTCGACGCGCGGACCGCGCGCGAGGCCGCCCGCCGGATCCATGCGCTCGGGCCGCGCCTCGTCATCGTCAAGGGCGGCCACCTCGGCGGCGAACGCTCCGAGGACACCGCGTTCGACGGGACGACGTTCGAGGTGCTCTCGGCTCCGCGGATCGACACGCCCCACACGCACGGGACCGGCTGCACCTTCTCGGCGGCGATCGCAGCCTGCCTCGCAGGCGGAGCGTCGCCGCTCGACGCGGCGCGGGCGGCGAAGGCCTTCCTGCAGGGCGCGATCGAGCACGCCGAGCCGCTCGGGGCGGGCCGCGGCCCGGTGAATCACCTGTGGAGGTATCGCGATGCGTGAGCTCGACCTCGGGGCCGTCACGGCCGATGCCCTCGCCGAGATCCGGGACCGTCACCCGCTGATCCACCAGATCACCAACTACGTCGTCATGAACGACACGGCCAATGTCACCCTCCACATCGGTGCCTCGCCGGTCATGGCCCACGCGATCGGCGAGGTCCGCGAGATGGTCCGCCACGCCGGCGCCCTCGTGCTCAACATCGGGACGCTGGACCCGGCCTGGATCGAGGCGATGCTCGCCGCCGGTAGCGAAGCGAATGAGCGCGGCGTGCCGGTGGTGCTGGACCCGGTGGGGGTCGGCGCGACCACGCTGCGGACCGATGCCGTGGAGGCGATCCTGGCCGCGGTGCGCGTCGACGTTGTCCGCGGCAATGCAGCCGAGCTGTCGGCCATCGCTGGGCTTGCGGCGGAGATCCGGGGCGTCGACTCCGTCTCGGCGGACGCGCCAGACGCCGCGGCGCGGATCGTCGCCCGGCGGACGGGCGGCGCCGCGGTTGCCAGCGGCCCGATCGATCATGTCGCCGACGCGACGCGCGCCGCCCGGGTGGAGAACGGCCATCCGCTGATGGGGGCCATCACGGGGTCGGGCTGCATGGCGACCGCGCTCGTGGGCGCCTTCCGGGCGGTCCAGCCCGACCCGTTCCTGGCTGCCACGGCCGCGATGATCGCGTTCGGGATCGCCGGCGAGATCGCGGCGGAGCGAAGCGCCGGTCCTGGCACGTTCCGCCAGCACCTCATGGATGCCGTGTACGGGCTTGGCCCCGAGGTGATCCGGGCGAGGGCGCGGGCGACGATTGCACCGGTGATGCCGGCATGACCGGGCCCCCTGACGGTCGCCTGCGCCACCGGGAACAGCTCCGGGCCGCCGGCGTCTACCTCGTGACCGAGGAGGCGCTCAGCGCCGGGCGGACGTCGGTGGAGATCGTGGCGAAGGCGATCGCGGCCGGGATCGGGATCGTCCAGGTCCGCGAGAAGCTGGGGACTGCCCGGCGCGCCCTGGAGATCGCGGTGGCACTCCGCAGCGCCACCCGCGAGCAGGGAGGGCTCCTCCTCGTCAACGATCGTCTCGACCTTGCCCTGGCGGCACACGCGGATGGGGTCCACCTCGGCCAGGACGACGTGCCGGTCGCGACCGCCCGCGCGATCCTCGGACCCGACGCCCTGATCGGGCTCTCGATCACCGATCCTGGGCAGCTCGAGCTGCCCGACGTCCGCGACGCCGACTACCTCGGGGTGGGCGCGGTCTTCCCGACCGACTCGAAGGCGGACGCGCGGTACACGGGGCTCGACTTGCTGGCCGCGGCCCGTGCGGGGGTTGACCTGCCCATCGTCGCCATCGGCGGGATCACCCCGGAGAACGCGGCCGCGGCCGTCCGGGCCGGCGCGGACGTGGTGGCGGTGATCGGCGCGATCGCCGGCGCCGCCGATCCTGCATCCGCGGCGCGGCACCTGCTCGAGGTCGTCGCGGTCACCCGGCGCGCGCGGCCCGACGCAACCGGGGGGCGGCGGTGACCGAGGGTCCGGGCGAGTTCGCGCTCATCGCCGAGCTCGCGGCGCTGTTCGGGAACCCGCCCGACGGTCTCGGGATCGGCGACGATGCGGCCACCTGGCCGGCGCCTGCCGGCACCGTCGCCGTGGCCACCACCGACATGCTCGTCGAGGGCATCCACTTCCGGCTGGACTGGACCAGCCCAATGGATCTCGGCTGGAAGGTCCTTGCGGCCAACCTTTCCGACCTCGCAGCGATGGGCGCCACGCCGGGTCGCGCCCTGTTGTCAATCGCGATTGACCCTGCCCGCCGCGAGCTGGTCCTCGACGTCGCCCGCGGGCTGCAGTCCCTGGCGGTGCTGACGGGCACCTGGATCGTCGGCGGCGACACGGTCCGCTCCCCTGGTCCGCTCGTGATCAACGTCGCCCTCGTCGGCCAGGCAGATCCGTCCCGCCTGCTTCGCCGCGACGCGGCACGGGCGGGCGATCTCGTCGGGGTCACCGGCATCCTCGGCGCATCGGCGGCGGCGCTGACGCTGCTCTCGGAAGGCGCCGGATCGATGGATCCCGCCGCAGCGCCGCTCCTCGCCGCGCACCACCGGCCGCACCCGCGGCTGGTCGCCGGGCAGGTGCTCGCGTCCCACGGGGTCCGGTGCGCGATCGACATCAGCGACGGCCTCGCCAGCGAGGCGCTGCACGTTGCCCACGCCAGCGGGGTCGGCATCAAGATCGACGTCGGCCGAGTGCCGGTCGCGCCGGCGGCCGTGGAGCTGCTCGGCGATCGCCGCAGCCGCGAGCTGGCACTGACGGGCGGGGAGGACTACGAGCTCCTGTTCACCTTCGACCCGCGGCTCCGGGCAGAGCTCGCGGCGGACCTCCAGGTTGACGGGGGCCTGACGGTCCTCGGCGAGGTGAGCGATCACGTGCCTCCCGGCGACGCCCGGTTCGTGGCGAACGGTCAGCCGATCGAGCCGGCCCAGCGGGGATACGTGGCGTTCTGATGACTGCCCCGGCCCGGCTGCCCGACGCCCCGCGGGACGACCTGGCCGCCGCCCAGCTCGGGATCGAGCCGGTTCCCCGGCGCCATCGCGTGCTGGGCTTCCTCGACTTCTTCGTCCTGTGGGCCGACTTCGGCGTCGGGCTCCTGGTGCTGCTGGCGGGGACGCTCCTGGTGCCCGGGCTGGGCTTCTGGCCCGCGATGGCGGCGATCGCTCTGGGGACACTCGCCGGCGTGCTCCTCCTCGGGCTCGCTGGAGTCGTCGGGTCCGACCTCGCGGTCCCCTCGATGGTCGGCCTCCGCCCAAGCTTCGGGATCCGCGGGAGCTACCTGCCCAGCCTCGTCAACGTCATCCAGCTCGTCGGGTTCGGCGCCTTCGAGGTCATCATCATGGCCCAGGCCTCGGCCCGACTCGCGGCGCCGATCGTCGGCCCGGGTTCCTACCCGGCCTGGGCCGTCGCGTGGAGCGCGGTGGTGATCCTCATGGGCCTGGGCGGCCCCCTGGTCGTCGTTCGCCAGTGGCTGGAGAAGGCCGGCATCTGGATCGTCCTCGCGACCGCGGCCTGGATGACCGCCTACGTCGTCACCCACTTCGACCTTGGCGCCGCGGTCGCCCGACCCGGCGACGGGAGCCTGACGTTCGCGCAGGCCATCGACCTCGTGGTGGTCATGCCGATCAGCTGGCTGCCGCTCGTCGCCGACTACAACCGGTTCGCGCGCGACACGCGTTCCGCGTTCTGGGGCACGGTCGCGGGCTTCGCGGTCGCGAACGTTGGCTTCTACGCGCTCGGCGTGCTGCTCATCCTGGTCCTGCCGGGCAGCGACCTGGTCGGCTCGATCCTCTCGATCGCGTTCGGGGCGGCCGGCCTCGCGCTCCTCCTCGGCGACGAGGCAGACAACGCGTTCGCGGACATCTACTCGGCAGCGATCTCCGTGCGCAACGTTCGACCCGGCTGGTCGACGCGCTGGCTCGTGGTTGGCATCGGGGCGATCGTTCTCGGGATCGCCCTGGCGGTGGACCTCACCCAGTACCAGAATTTCCTGTTCCTCGTCGGCTCTCTGTTCACGCCGCTGTTCGGGGTCCTGTTCGCCGACTACTTCCTCCTGGGGAGGCGCGGCTACGCGACGGCGGAGCTCTACCCGACGAGCCGCGGGGCCGAGAGACCGCTGGGGATCAACCCGGTGGCGCTCCTCGCCTGGGCCGCGGGCATCGGGAGCTACCTGGTGGTCATCAACACCGCCCCTTGGCTCGGGGGCACCCTCCCGTCTCTCGGCGTGAGTCTCGGCGTCTACGTGGCCCTGACGAAGCTGCGGCGGGCGCTCGCGCGGTGACGGGGGATTCGTCCTGCCGTTCGGGCAGGTTCGCTCAGCCGAGCAGGCCGTCAACCCAGGCGGCGACGGAGCCCCACACCTCGCCGGCGCCCGCGTCGCGAAGCTCGATCTCGGTCGCGAGCTCCGTCCGGATCCCGACGCCGCGCGCCCCGGCGGCGACCGCCATCCGCATGTCGTCGAGCGCGTCGCCCACGTAGACAGCCTCGGCCGCGCGCCCGGCCATGCCAAGCGTCTCGAGCGCATGGTGGAGTCCCGCCGGACCCGGCTTCGGCTCGAACGGGTCGTCGCCGTAGACCCGAGCCGGCAGGAGCGCGGCCAGGCCGTGGCGCTCGAGCTGGGGCTCCACGCTGTCGCGACGGCCGGCGGTGACGATTCCGAGCGCGAGCCCTGCGCGGGCCAGGCGAAGGAGGGCTGCGGCGGCCCCGGGGAGCAGGACGGCCTCGTCATGACCACGGTAGAGCGCCCACCAGCGGTCGCCGACCGATTCGATGGCGTCCTCCGGTAGGAGGAACCGGCGGTAGAGGAGCCGCCAGTCGGGCGTGAAATGGCGCCGGTAGTCGTCCCACGTGATGGGCGTCCCGTACTCCGCCATGACGAGCTGGGTCGCGGCGTACATGAACGGGAGCGTGTCGACGAGGGTTCCATCCCAGTCGAAGAGGACGGCGCGCACGGCCACGATCGTAGCCGGTCGGCGGCGGCAGCGACCGATGCGACGAGACGCTGCCGGCTGCCGCGATTGGCAGACGCGACGGACGGACGCGCCCGCGGCCGATGCTAGACTCGCGGCCGTGCCCGAACCTCCCGATCCACGACCGCCCGCCGAGGGTGCCGCGAGCGACCCCGCCGTTCGTCGCGTGATCGATGCGGCCGCCAGGCGCGGCGTCCGGCTCGATGTCCACGAGCTCGCCGATACGACGCACACGGCCGAGGACGCTGCCCGGGCGCTCGGGGTCCTACAGGCGCAGATCGTGAAGTCCCTCGTGTTCGTGGCGCCCCGCGACGAAGGTCTCCCGGAACCGATCATCTGCCTGGTCGCGGGCACCAACCGGGTGAGCCTTGTGCTCCTGGCGGCCGTCACCGGCGAGGCGGGCGTCCGGCGCGCGACCGCACGGGAGGCCCGCGAGCTGACGGGCTTCTCGATCGGCGGAATCCCGCCCATCGGCCACCCGCGGCCGGTGCGGGTCGTCATGGACCCGGACCTGGGCAGCTACGCCGAGGTCTGGGCTGCGGCAGGTCAGGATCGCTCCGTCTTTCCCATCTCGCCGGCCGGGCTCCGGGCGCTCACCAACGCGATCGTCGCGGAGATTGCCGAGGGTCTCTCGGCGGAGTCCCCGGCGACGGGGCCGGGAGCACACGGGTCGTGAAGGCCGAGCCGCGCCAGGCGAGCGTCGGGTACCCCGGCGGCCTCCGGGTCCGCTACCGCTGGGCGGGCACCGGGGGCGGCGACGCCATGTTCGCCCTCACCGAGGCCGGCGGTGAGCTCTTCGAGTACGGCGACCGCGCGGGAGTCGGCTTCGAGCGGCTCTGCCGCGCCGAGATCCGCGTCGAGACTCCGGCCGGAGCATGGGCTGCGCGCCTGGCCTCCGCGATCTTCGACGCTCCCGCCGGCGCCGCGTGGGATTCGGCAGGCCTGCTCGTCGTGAAGTACGGGTTCATCACCTATGGCCTGGTCGCCCGGACTGGCGAGCTACGCTGGTCGCACCGGTCGGGATCGCCGGTCCAGGCCGTCATCGGCTCGTCCCGCCTGTCGCACGTCCTCGTCCAGGCCGAGATCGAGACCTTTGCGCTCGAGGAGGACGGCGAGGTGCGCTGGCGCGTCGGCCACTCCGACGTCGTCGCCGACGCCGAGCTGGTCGGCGGCCGCCTGGTCCTCACGAGCTACGCGGGCCTGGTCTCGGCGCTCGACCCGGCAACGGGACGCGCGCTGCCCTGACCAGCCGGGGTGACGCGCCGGACCCCGGCTCGCCCTGACCGCGCCCCGGTTGCGCTCCGACTGTGGACGGAGTGTGGACAATCGGCGTCCGCCTCGGAACATTCGTGGACAACGGCTGTTGTCCGTGCCGATCGGGACGGGTAGCGTTGCTGTCGACCCGGAGGGGTCATGAGCTCGCTAACGGCGGAGGCTTCACGGCCGAGGCCCACGCGATGCGGAGGTTCCTCCGGGTCGCTTCGCGCTCTGGGGCCGCCACGGCCGGCGCTCCGGCGGTCGCGGCGGCGACCATGGCCGTGGGGCGACGGTGGCCGTGGGGCGACAGCGACCCGTCCGCGGGCTGCTACCATCCCCGCCCGTGACACCCCTCCTCGTGATCGCCGCCGGGATCGTCGCGCTCGCGATCGGCTCCCTCCTCCTTCGCTCGTACGGGCCACGGGTCCGGGTCGGGCGCCTCCTTGCCGTGACGCCGAGCGTGAGCATCGCGGCGGCCCGGAGCCTGGCCTCGAACGGGGCACGGCGTTACGTGCGGGTCGACGGGCGCCTGGACGCGGACGAGGTCTTCCCGGACGAGCACGACCGCCCGCTCGTCTTTCGTCGCAGGCGCGTCGAGGCCCGCCTCCGGGGCGGCTGGCGGGTGCTCGACGAGCAGCGGAAATCGGTCGCCTTCCAGCTTCGCGAGGGTGCCGACGAGATCGGCGTGGACGCCGAGGCGATCGACGAGGGCCTCGTGACCCTGGTCCGGGAGTCGGTCGGGACTGCCGCGGAGGTCACGGGTCCGCTCACCTCGAGGCTTGCACCGGACACCAGCATCCGCCTGCGGATCGAGCAGCTCTCGTCCGTCGAGCACGCGGCGGTCCTGGGCGTGCCGCTCGCGGACGCCGAGGGAAGGTGCCGGATGACGCGCGGGACGGGCCGGCCGCTCGTCGTCTGCACGCTCGAGCAGGAGGAGGCGATGCGCGTCCTGGCGGACGGGGCGCGGGCCCGACCCGTCGCGGCTGCCGTCAGCCTCGCGGGCGGCCTGGCCCTCCTCGTGGTCGGGATCGGATGGGCGCTGCTGGCCGGTACGGCCGGATGAGGCCCATCCTGGCCGCGCCTCGCCGCTGCCTCGGCGCAGCGGGATGGCTTCTCGTCTTGCTTCTCGTCATGCTCCTCGTCGCGGCGGCCCCCGTGCTCGCCGCAGACCCGACGGCGACCCCCGCGACCGGCGACGTGCGCAGCAGCTCGACCGCGCCCGGGCTCGTGGGTGATCCGCTGTTCGCGCTCGCCGGGGTGGTCGCGATCGGGCTCATCGCGGTTGGCGCGACGCTGCTCTACGTTCGGCTGACCTCGCGCCCCTGAACCGCCGGGCGCCGACACGATCCGCCGCCCCCCGGCCGGCTCCACCGGGCCCCAGGCAGGATCCATCGGGCGATCCGGCCGCGGTGAGCGCCAATCTGACGGCACGGCCCGTGACGTTTGTCCTATTGGCAAGATTTGGCAGGTCGGACAGACTCCCGTTCACTTCACGAATCCTCCATCGAAGGTCGCGACCAGACGTCATGACAACGATCAGGCGCCCCGTGGACACCACGCTCTCGGTCACCAAGGCGGCACGCCTCCTGGGCGTGCACCCGAACACGATCCGGGCGTGGAGCGACCAGGGGCGACTCTCGTTCCTGCGCATCAACGAGCGCGGCGACCGCCGCTACCGGCTCGCTGACCTCCAGCGCTTCCTCGCGGAGGCGGAGACGAAACGCGAGCCCGTCCGCGGCCGCCGCGGCTTCGGCCGGAGCTCTGCCGCGCCCGTCGCCCCGTCGATCGGCGCCGACACGGTCGAACAGCGAACGCGGCCTTCGCCGCGCGCATCCGCCGACCCGGCGACCGCCGTCCGGATCGCGTCCGCGCACGCCGGCTACCGGACCGCGGCGCGAACCCGCCCCGACGTCGCGATCCTCGCCCGGCTCGCCGACCTCGTCGTCGCAGACGCGGATGCGGATGTCGCGATGCGGGCCGCGGTGGACGACCTGCACGACCGCGCAGGACACGGGCTGGTCGCGATCCTCGAGCACCGGGACGGGCGGCTCGTGACGCGGACTGCGCGTGGGGCCGGCGTGGACCGACTCGGGTCGCTCTCGGATGCACACGGCCTGACCGCCCGCGCCCTGCGGGGCGAGAGCCCCGTCGCCGAGACCGGTAACGCGGGCCCGGACTGGCTCGGAGGATCAGCGAGCCTTCTGCGTTCCCGCGTGGCGGGGCCGATCCGCGATGCGGACGACCATACCTGGGGCGTCCTGCTCGTGGCCGACGAAGGCACGGCGGTCCCCCCGGAACGAATTGCGTTCGTGTCCGCGGTTGCCCGCTCGCTCGGCATCGCGATCCATGCGGAACGGCTGCGCGGCGACGCGGCGCTCCGGCTCCACCGCGTCGAGGCGCTTCGCCGCATCGCGATCGACCTCGGCGGGACGCTCGACATCGGCGAGATCCTCGCAGGCGTCGTCGACCACGCCCGCATCCTGTTCGGGGCCGAGCGCGCGGCGGCCTCGCTCCTTGGCGCTGACGGCCGGATGACCGCCGAGGCAAGCCACGGCTTCTCGGCCGGCTACCTCGCCGCCACGCGCGACCTTCCACTTCCGGCGCTCCCCGCGGAGGTGGTTGCCGAGCAGCGGCCGCTCTTCTCGGAACGATACCGGGACGACCCGCGGGCGCAGCCGGTCCGGGCAGCGGTGGTCCAGGAGGGATTCGAGACGCTCTGCGCCGCGCCACTCCAGGGCACCGGGGGCGCACTGGGACTCGTCACCATCTGCCACGACCGACCGCACCGCTGGGATCCGGAGGAGCTCGAGGCCCTTGCCGGCTTCGCGGCGCACGCAACCACCGCGGTGAAGAACGCGCAGCGGTTCGCGCGCATGGCGACGTGGACGGCGCAGCTGCAGTCGATCCAGCAGCTCGGCACGAAGCTCTCGCGCCTGACCACGGAGAAGGAGATCGGCGACGCCATCTCGAACGAGCTCGAGGCGCTCATCGCCTTCCACAACGTCCGTGTCTATCGCCTGCGCGAGGATGGCTGGCTCGCTCCCGTGGCGATGCGCGGTCTCGTCGGCGAGTTCAAGGACGAGACGCCGGACCTGCTCCGCATCCGGATCGGCGAGGGGATCACCGGCTGGGTCGCTCGCAACAACATGCCGCAGAACCTGGGGGACGCCGCCAACGACGATCGGGCCCAGACGATCGCGGGCACGCAAGACGACCTCGAGGAGTCGATGCTGCTGGCGCCGATGGTCTACGAGGACGAGGTCCTCGGCGTGATCGTCCTCTCCAAGCTGGGCCTCCACCAGTTCTCCGATGACGACCTGCGCCTCCTCGTCATCTACGCCAGCCTCGCCGCGCAGGCGATCGCGAACGCCGACACGAGCGAGCACCTGCGGGCGCAGTCGACGCGACTGGAGCGACGGCTGGCCAGCCAGCGAGCGCTCCTGGCGACCACCGAATCGATCCTCGGAACGCTCGAGACGCGGCAGATCCTCGAGCAGGTCGTCGACCGCCTCAGCGCGGTCGTCCGGCTCGACACGATCTCGATCGAGCTGCTCGACCCCGGGTCCCGGATCCTGCGGCCCGTCCTGGCGCGGGGCGTGCACGCGGCTGCCTACCTCGAGCCGTGGGAGCCGGGCGAGGAAGGGCTTGCGACCTGGGTCGTTGCCCACGGCGAGCCCCAGCTCGTCCGCGATGAGCTTCTCGACTCCAGGGTGCGCCAGTTTCCCACGACGGGGCCGCTCGAGGGCAGCCTCATCTGCGTCCCGCTGCGCGGCCCGGACGGCGCGTTGGGAGTCGTCTCGATGGAGCGACTCGGGTCGGAGGAGCGGTTCGACGAGGATGACTTCGAGCTCGTCCAGCTCTTCGCCGGCCAGGTCTCCATCGCCCTCCGCAACGCGGCTGCCTTCCGCGTCAAGGAGATCGAAGCCCAGACCGACCAGGTGACCGGGCTTCTCAACGCCGGCACGTTCCGGACCTGGCTCCAGGAGCCGGCGATGCCGGACGAGCGATTCGGGCTCCTCATGCTCGACCTGGACCACTTCAAGGAGATCAACGAGACGATGGGCCACGAGGCCGGCACCGAGCTCCTGCGGCAGATCGCCCGGGCGATCTCGGATGCCGGCCGCGACTCGGACCGCGTCTTCCGGTATGGCGGTGACGAGTTCGCCGTGATCGTGGCGGCCCCCGAGCCGACGGCCGCAATGGCCGTCGCGCGCCGGATCCGCCAGGTGCTCCGGGAGCTTCCCCACCGGCTTGCGGGGCTCGATTGCGGCCCCGTGGTGAGCGCCTCGATCGGCGTCGCGACCTATCCGTCCGACGGGACGACGCATGCCGAGATCCTGCTGGCGGCCGACCGGGCGTGCTTCGTGGCTAAGCGACGTGGGCGCGACCTGATCGCCACGGCCGCAGAGGGCCTGGCGCTGGCGGCGGACTTCACGTTGTCGGAGCCGACGCCGATGGATCCGGTGACACCGGGCCCGGGCTGAGGGACCCCCGAGGCGGGCGTACCATCGGGTGATGCCGGGTCGCCGACCTCGCGCCGCCGCACGGCCGACAGCGGTGCTCGCCGCCGTCGCGATCGTGCTGACGGGCTGCGCGGCGCCCGTGGCCTCGACCCCGATCGCCCCACCCGGGTCGGCCGCCGCCTCGGCGGCGCCGTCCGGATCGCCGGCACCAGGTGCAAACCGGCCGTACCGGCCCACGCCGGCCCCGGCGCCGACGCTCACCGCATACGTCGTGCGGGCCGGCGACACGCTTGCCGCGCTCGCCGACCGCTTCGGCACGACCGTCGAAAGCCTCGCGTACTGGAACCGGGCCCGCTACCCGACGCTCGACCCCGAGTCCCGCGCCTACGCGCCGAACCGGATCGAGACCGGCTGGCGGCTCGACTACGAGCCGGGCCAGGTTGTCGACCCGGAGAACCCGCCACCTGCCGCAATCCCGTCCGTGCCCGTGGGCAGCCTGGAGCCGTTCCCGGTGCTCCCGGCCGATGGGAGCGCGATCCTCGTGGCCCACGCGCCCCGCGGCAGCGATACCGTGGCGCTGACATTCGAGTATTTCGGTGGACCGGGCGCGGGCGCGACGACTGCGA
>CAVTHS010000013.1:0-50839 GCA_963734535.1 uncultured Chloroflexia bacterium
GACCGACGTTCATGGGGAAGTTCAAGGAGAACGGCGTCGAGCTGCCCCCCGGCGAGTTCGGGATCCCGCCCGCCGATCCCTCGCGGCCGGTCCAGGCCCGCCGCGGGAAGGGCAGGATCGTCGCCGAGGAGGCCCGCCAGGCCCCCGAGGCGTCCAAGCCCGGTGTCGGCTATGGCCGGGCGGTCAAGGCCGGGGGCATCATCTTCCTCTCTTCGATGGGACCCGTCGACCCCGAGACCGGCCGGGTGGTCGGCGAGTCGATCACGGCCCAGACGAGCCAGTGCCTGCGCAACGTGAAGGCGAGGCTCGAGGCGGAGGGAAGCTCGCTGGGGAAGGTCGTCTGGGCGAACTGGTCGCTGCGGGACCCGGGGGAGTTCGACGCGTTCAATGCCGAATGGGCGCGCTGGTTCCCCGGCGACGCGCCGGTCGGCCAGGGCACGCTGATGCCTGCGCTGCAGCGCCGCGCCGGTTTCCGAATCTCGATCGGCGTCATCGCCGAAGGCTGAGCGCGGCGGACCTGGACGGAGGCGGCCCGACGACACAGAGAACCGGTCTCGTGACCGGTGCTGCCTCCTACCAGTAGCGCGCAGTCGCCATCGCGACAACGGCGACGACGATGAGCGCGAGCGCGACCTGCGCGAGCATCTTCAGGCGGGCCTGGACCCTCGCGAGATCCTCTACGACTGCAGGCGGGGGCGGGCCCCCGGATGCTGCCCGCGATACGAGGTCGAGCAGCCTTCGCGCGTTCGGCCTCGTCCCGAACAGCCCGATCAGGAACGCCGCGATCGCCGCCAGCGCGCCGATCGAGAGCGCGATGCCGAACCTGGACGAGGCAAAGGCTCCGAGCCCATCGAAGCCATTCGCGTCGCGCCAGTACATGAGGAGCCCCGCCACGACCGTGGTCCCGCCGAGCGAGAGGAGCCAGGAAACGAGCTTCCGCCGGCCGAGCAGCTCCATCATGAAGGGGCCGGCCGCCGGGCCGATCGCTGCGGCGCTCGGCTGGATCAGGACGACGAACAGGAACACCGATCCGGCCCAGGCGACGCCGGCCCCGATGTGAAGCACCCGGAACACGAGCATGAAGATCGTCGCCTCGTCCATGCGTCTCCCCCTCCGTGCGTTCCTGCGAATTCCCGCGCATGTTCCGCTGCCGGTGGGCCAGGGTCAAGGCCCAGGGATGCTGGGCGGGCCGCCGCCACGGGCGAAGGCGATACCGGCTGCGCGCCACCCCGCGTTTCGCGCGCGATGACGAGGTCCTCCAACCACGACCCGGTCGCGCGCGTTGACGCTCCCGCGAGGCTGGGTGTACCATTTCCGACTGAAAAGGTCGGAATTGAGCGCGCGCATGTCGCGCACAGCCGGCGCAGCCGCGACCGACGGGATCGACCTGGCCGTTGCGGCACCGCGAGGAGCAGAACCCTGAGCGTCCGAACGTTCCACGCCTCCGGTGCCATCTCGTTCAGCACGAAGGGCGAGTACGGCGTGCGAATGCTGGTCCAGCTTGCCCGCCGCTGGCGCCTCGAGTCGCCCGTGCCGGTTTCGCTCGCCGAGGTCGCGATCGACGAAGCGCTCCCGCGCGCCTACCTGGAGCAGCTGGCGATCCCGCTCCGAGAGGCGGGCATCGTGGCCTCGACCCGCGGCGCGCGCGGGGGCTATGCGCTTGCGCGCGATCCCCGCGACATCACGCTGGGTGAGGCGCTCCGCGCCCTGGAGGGCCCGCTGGCGCCGATGATCTGCGCGTCCGAGGACCCGAATCATGTGCTCTGCGACCGCCTGGGCGCCTGCTCCGTGAACTCGCTCTGGGTGAAGGTCCGCGACGCCATCAGCGGCGTCCTCGAGACCACCACCCTTGCCGACCTCATCCCGGCGCCCCACCTCATCGAGCTCGGCATCCGCGAGCGAACCCCGGTCCCCGCCTGACAATGCGCGCGCACCGACCTGCCCACCAACCCAGGAGCCAAACCCGACCGTGAGCGACCAGTACCTCGAGATCCGCGACCTGCACGTGGCGCCCATCGCCGCCCCCGACACGGAGATCCTCCAGGGGATCGACCTGGTGATCGGGAAGGGTGAAGTCCACGCCATCATGGGCCCGAACGGGTCCGGCAAGACGACGCTTGCCTACGCCCTCATGGGTCATCCGGCCTACAAGATCACGAAGGGCGAGGTGACCTGGAAGGACCGCAACATCCTGGCGCTCTCCGCCGACAAGCGGGCCCGCCTGGGCATGTTCCTCGCATTTCAGAATCCGATCGCGGTCCCCGGGCTCTCGGTGGCCAGCTTCCTGCGCACCGCGCTGAACGCGAAGCGGCAGGGCATCGACTCCAATCCGGACATCGACCCAACCGATCCGACCCGCGGCGGCATCGGCATGGGCGACTTCCGGCGGCTCATGCGCGCGAAGATGGCGATCCTCAAGATGGACGAAGCGTTCGCCATGCGGTACGTCAACGAGGGCTTCTCCGGCGGTGAGAAGAAGCGCCTGGAGATGCTCCAGATGGCGGTCCTCGAGCCCGAGATGGCGGTCCTCGACGAGACCGATTCCGGCCTGGACATCGACGCGCTGCGGATCGTGGCCGAGGGCGTCAACGCGATGCTCAACCCGAACCTGGGCGTGCTGCTGATCACCCACTACCAGCGCCTGCTCAACTACATCAAGCCGGACCAGGTCCACGTCCTCGCCCGCGGCCGGATCATCAAGAGCGGCGGGAAGGACCTCGCCCTCCGGCTCGAGGAGGAAGGCTATGCGCCGGTCCTGCTCGAGGCCGGCTACGACGCCGACGAGACGGACGCCCCCGAGATCGCCGAGCCGGCGGCGGCCCACTGACGCCATGACGGACCTCGCAACGGGCCCGACAACCACGGCACCCGCCGCGCCCGCGCATGCGCCTGCCGCGCCCGCGCCGCGCCTGCCGCGCCCGCGCCCGCGCGCGCCGATCCGCGCGGTCCGCTCGACGCGCGGACCCTCGCCGCCCAGTTCCCGATCCTGGCCCAGCGGCCGCACGGCAAGCGGCTCGTCTACCTCGACTCCGCCGCCACGAGCCAGAAGCCACTGGCCGTGATCGACGCGATGGACGCCTACTACCGCGAGTACAACGCGAACGTCCACCGCGCCATCTACGAGATCGGGGAGCGGGCGACGCAGGAGTACGAGGCCGCTCGCGTCAAGGTCGCCCGCCTCATCAACGCGCCGGCCGCCCACGAGATCGTGTGGACCCGCAATGCGACGGAGGCCGTGAACCTGGTTGCCTACAGCTGGGGTCGGCGCAACATCGGGCCCGGCGACGCGATCGTGCTCACCGAGATGGAGCACCACGCGAACCTCGTCCCCTGGCAGATCCTGGCCCAGGAGGTGGACGGCGACCTGGAGTTCATCCCGATCACCGATGACGGCCTGCTTCGCCTCGACGTGTTCGAGGTGCTCCTCCGGCTCCGCCCGAAGCTCGTCGCGTTCACCCACGTCTCGAACACGCTGGGAACGATCAACCCGGTCCGCGAGATGGTCGAGATGGCCCACGCGGCAGGTGCGCTCGTCCTTGTCGACGGCGCCCAGGCCGTGCCCCACCTCCCGGTCGACGTCCAGGCGCTGGGCGCCGACTTCTATGTCTTCTCCGGGCACAAGATGCTTGGCCCGACCGGGTCGGGCGTCCTCTGGGGCCGGCGCGCGCTGCTCGATGCGATGCCCCCGTTCATGGCCGGCGGCGACATGATCCGCGAGGTCAAGCTGCGCCGATCGGAGTACAACGACGTCCCCTGGAAGTTCGAGGCCGGCACGCCGGACATCAGCGCGGCGATCGGCCTCGGCGTCGCGGCGGACTACCTGCGCGACCTGGGCATGGATCGGGTCCGTGAGCACGAGCGCGAGCTGGTGGCCTACGCCCTCGACATGCTGCCCCGGGAGGTCCCGGGCATTGCCCTCTACGGGCCGTCGGCCGACCTTCGCGGCGGCGTGATCGCGTTCAACCTGCCCGCGATCCACCCGCACGATGTCGCCCAGATCCTGGATCGATCCGGCGTCTGCGTCCGGGCCGGCCACCACTGCACGATGCCGCTCCACGAGCGCCTGGACCTGGCCGCGACCGCGCGCGCCAGCTTCTCCGTGTTCACGACCCGGGACGACATCGATGCCCTCGCGGCCGGCCTCCGGGAGGTCCAGCGGGTATTCGGGGGATAGCTCCGCTCGACCGGGACGCGGACGCCCGGCGTTCGAGCGTCGGCGCCGACCAACGCCTCGGACTCAGGCCGGCAGCGTCACTCCGAGCTCGTCGAGCGAGTCCATCAGCTCCTGGGCGTCACGGTAGACGCGGAACGCACCCGCCTGGATCAGCTCGTCCTCGCCATATCCGCCGCTCAGGAGACCCACGCTGAGCATCCCCGCGCGACGGGCGGCGAGCAGGTCCCAGACCGCGTCGCCCACGACGTAGCAGTCCTCGCGTCGCACGCCCATCCTCTCCTGGCAGGCGAGGAAGAGGTCCGGCTCCGGCTTGGCACGCAGGACGTCGCCGCGGTCGATGACGACGACGCCGGGCGGCACGCCGAGCACGTTGATGGAGGCATCGATCTCCGGGTGCACCCCCGACGTGGCGATGCCGAACGGCACGCCGCCAGCGTGGAGCCGTCGAAGGAGCTCGCGAGCACCCGTCAGCGGCCGCCGGACGGGAAGAAGCTGCAGGTAGAGCTCCCCGTGACGCCGCGTCAGCCGCTCCTGCTCCTCCACCGTGAGTGGCCGCCCGATCTCTCGCGCAACCGCCCGGGTGAAGAGTCCGCCGCTCATGCCGATCCGGCGGTGGATGCGCCAGCCGTCGATGACGAAGCCGCTTTCCTCGAACGCCTGTTGCCAGGCGACGACGTGGGCATACACGGTGTCGACCAGGGTGCCGTCGAGGTCGAAGATGAAGGCGCGCATCAGGCCGATTCTGGCATGCGCCCGGTGAGACGCGCGCGCCGGGTCCACCGCGCGCCCCGCGTGCCGGCCCGGCCACGTCGCGTCGACCCCATCGCCCCGTCAGCGGCGCGAGCCCGCACGCGCCGTGTCATCGCGAGACGCGCGCGGTGCCGCCCTTCATCACCCGCTCCACCTCAGCCAGGGTGACCATCGACGTATCCCCGGGCGTCGTCATTGCGAGCGCACCGTGGGCCGCCCCGTATTCGACGGCGGCCTGGGGGCCCTTGCCGGCCAGGAGCCCGTAGACCAGTCCGGCTGCGAACGAGTCCCCACCCCCGACCCGATCGAGGATCTCCAGGTCCAGGCGGTTCGGCGCCACGTGGAGCTGCCCGTCCGACCAGCAGACCGCACCCCAGTTGTTCCGGCTGGCCGTCCTCGCGTTGCGGAGCGTCGTGGCCACCACCGAGAGGTCCGGGTAGTCCCCGACGACCGCCTCGATCATCCTCCCGAAACCGGCAGGGTCGAGCGCAGAAAGGTCAGCGTCCTGGTCCGGCACCGGGTAGCCGAGGGCCGCCGTGAAGTCCTCCTCGTTGCCGATCAGGACGTCCACCAGCCCGACCAGCTTCCGGTTGACCTCGTGCGCCCGCGCGGGGCCGCCGACACCGCTCCACAGCGAGGCGCGGTAGTTGAGGTCGTACGACACGATGACCTCGTGGCGGTGCGCGGCGTCCATCGCCTCCCGGGCGACGTCGGGCGTCGTCTCGGACAGTGCCGCGAAGATTCCGCCCGTGTGGAACCATCGCGCGCCTTCGCCGCCGAAGATCGCGTCCCAGTCGATCGCCCCGGGCCGCAGCTGGGACACGGCGGTGTTGCCGCGATCCGAGCACCCCAGGGCGGCGCGGACCCCGAATCCACGCTCCGTGAAGTTGAGCCCGTTGCGAACGACGCGCCCGACGCCGTCGTAGGGGACCCACGAGACGTGGGACAGGTCCACGCCGCCCTGGAGCATCAGGTCCTCGATCAGCCGTCCGATCGGGTTGTCCGCGAGCGCCGTGACGATCGTGCTCCGGAGCCCGAAGCAGCGTCGGAGACCCCGCGCCACGTTGTACTCGCCGCCGCCCTCCCAGGCACGGAAGCCGCGCGCCGTCGAGATGCGCCCCTCACCCGGGTCGAGGCGAAGCATCA
This sequence comes from uncultured Chloroflexia bacterium, assembly GCA_963734535.1. Lineage (GTDB taxonomy): Bacteria > Chloroflexota > Limnocylindria > Limnocylindrales > CSP1-4 > CTSoil-043. Next base: position 6,071 of record CAVTHS010000013.1, read on the forward strand.
CCTCGCCGAGCGAGACGACGTCCCACCGCGCCGTATCCACCGGGCGGATCGCACGCATCGACCACCTCCCTCTTCCGCCGCGATGCGGCGAAGCCTCCCGGACCCGCGGCCCGCTCGCCGAGCAACCGCGCCTTGACGCCACGGCCGCCGCCACCCGCTCTGACGTCGCGGTCGCCGCACCGCGCCAAGTTTGCGCTCGATGTTGCCCGAGCCGGCGAACCAGTATCGCGTCTCCGCGGACCTGACGGACTCGAATGCAGCGAGGGCCGAATCCCGACTCGATCGGTCGGAATTGGGCCCGATTCGAGCGGCCGCGCTAGACTTCACGCTCCATGGACGACCTCTACCGCGACTACATCCTCGAGCACTACCGGCACCCCCACAACTTCGGGATCATCGAGGCCCCGGACGCGCGCTACGAGGGCGCCAACCCGCTCTGCGGCGATCGGATCACGATGATGCTCGGGATCCGCGACGGGATCGTCGCCGACGTCGCGTTCACCGGCCGCGGCTGCGCGATCAGCCAGGCGTCGGCCAGCCTGCTCACGGACGAGATCAAGGGCAAGCCGGTCGACGAGGTCGCGAGGATCACGCCGGCAGACGTGCTGGACCTCCTGGGCATCGAGATCAGCCCGGCGCGGCTCAAGTGCGCGCTGCTGAGCCTGGACACCGTCAGCCACGCGCTCGAGGAGCGTGGGGGCCCGGCCGCTGGCGCAGCCGCAGATCCGGCGGCCGGCACGGTGCCGGGCCCCGTCGCGCCGGCCGAGGCCTGACCCGCGAGACCGGGCGCCCATGACCACCTCCTACGCCGACCGGTTTCGCGAGGCGCGCGCAGCAGTCCGGGAGGTGACGCCGCGGCAGGCCGATGCGCTTCGCCGCGACCCGGCCACGCTGTTCATCGATGTCCGCGAGGCGGACGAGTGGGAGCGCGGACACGTCCCGGAGGCGGTGCACGTCCCGAAGAGCCACCTCGAGCAGGAGATCGAGACGCAGGCCCCGGACCGCACGCGGCCCGTCGTCCTCTACTGCGCAGGCGGCGTCCGCTCGGTGTTCGCGGCCCGGTCCCTCCAGGAGATGGGCTATGCCGACGTCGTCTCCATGTCCGGCGGATTCACCGAATGGACCGCCCTGGGCCTCCCGGCCGTGCTGCCGGCCGGCCTGACTGCGGAGCAACGCCGCCGCTACAGCCGTCATCTCCTCATGCCGGAGATCGGGCCCGAGGGGCAGGCGACGCTGCTCCGATCGAAGGTGCTGCTCGTGGGCGCGGGCGGGCTCGGTTCGCCGGCCGCCCTGTACCTGGCCGCCGCCGGGGTCGGCACGCTCGGGGTCGTCGACTTCGACGTCGTCGACGTCAGCAACCTCCAGCGCCAGGTCCTCCACTCGACGGCCCGGCTCGGCCTGAAGAAGACCGTTTCCGCCGAGGTGGCGATCCGTGACCTGAACCCGGATGTCGAGGTGGTCGGGCACGACGAGGCGCTGGGCCCGGCAAACGTGGAGCGCCTCATCGCCGGTTACGACGTGATCGTGGACGGCACGGACACGTTCGAGACGCGCTACACGCTCAACGACGCGGCCGTCGCGGCGAGCATCCCCGTCGTCCATGCGTCCGTCTTCCGTTTCGAAGGGCAGCTGACCACGTTCGTCCCGTTCGCCGGCCCGTGCTACCGGTGTCTCCATCCGGTCCCGCCCCCGCCGGAGCTCGCGCCGGGCTGCTCGGTGACCGGCGTGCTGGGTGTCGTGCCGGGGACCATGGGGCTCCTCCAGGCGACCGAGGCGCTCAAGCTCCTCCTCGGGATCGGCGAGACGCTGGCCGGGCGGCTGGTGCTCTTCGATGCGCTCGATCTGACCTTCACGGAGCTGCGGATCCGGCGCGACCCGGCCTGCCCGGTCTGCTCCGACGCGGCCGTCGAGGCGCGGGCGGCGGGGCGGCCGTTGCCGATCCCCGCGGGTGCCACCTGCCGCGGGCGTGTCGGCCGTGACGGGGTTCGCTGACGAGGGCCTCGTGTTCCCGTTCCCGGCGCCGCCGCGGGAGATCATCGCCTGAGCGCCGAGCCGCCGCTGAGCGCCGGGAGATGATCGCCTGAGCGCCGAGCCGCCGGTGAGCGCCGAGCCGCCGGCACACCGGGTTCCCGGCGCGATCCATCCGGGCCCAGCTCGCGCCCGCCTTCCCCGCGAGATCCGCGACATGCTCGTCGCCCATGCCCGGGCCGAGTCTCCGAACGAGGCCTGCGGGCTCATCGCCGGCACGGCGGCGATCGCCGCCGATGGCGTTGCGACGCGATGGCTTCCCGCGCGCAATCGCGCCGCATCGCCTCTTCGCTACGAGATCCACCCGGACGATCTCATCCGTGCCGTGCTGGCGCTCGACGACGCGGGCGAGTCGATCTGGGCGATCGTGCATTCCCACGTCCGGTCGCCGGCCCGCCCATCGCCGACCGACGTGAGCCTCGCCTTCTACCCGGATGCGCTCTACGTGCTGGTCTCGATCAGCCCGGCCGAGGCCGACGCGGCGGCCGGCGCGGAGAGCGTCCGCGCCTGGCGCATCGTCGACGGGCAGGTCTTCGAGGTGGCGCTGGACGTCATCTGAGCGCGGCGCAGAGCTACTGCGACCGCTCCGTCCCGGACTCGTGGGGACCGCCGGCCACCTGCCGCCGTCCGCGCGGATTCGCACGTGAAGTCAACACCGAGGGCGCCAGCCCGACGCTGGACCCTCACGTTCGTGCGGCCGCCACGATCTGGCGGAGGCTCGACGCGCGCGCTGAGCACGGAAACCGCGCCCCGTGAGCGCGCGGCGCGCGCCCGAAGGCGCACCGACCGACCGCGCACGCTCCAGCGGCCCCGGCGGGCGGCCGGTGTTGACTTGACGTGCAATTCCGCAGGGTTCGTGGGAGGCCGGCCTCCCGACGCGGCCGGCGACGCGGGCCCGGCGTCGCGGCCACGATCCCGCGCGCCCGAGGTCGCGGCCACGATCGCACGCCTCGACCCGCCTAGCCCCGGGCTGCGAGCGCCTCGACGAGTCTCGCTTCGGTGGGCGTGCTCCCCAGGCCCAGCCGCGCCCCGACGCGGGCGGCAAGCGGCGGCTCCAGGTACGTGGATGCCAGCACGTCCCAGCTTGGCTGGCCGAAGACGTCCGCAGGCGTCCCGTCGAGGATGATCCTTCCGGCCCGCATGACCACCACCCGCCGGAACGTGTCGGCGACGAACCGCATGTCGTGGCTGATCGCGATGACCGTCCGCCCCTCCGCGGCCAGCGCCGCCACGATCGACCGCACCCGCGCGACCCCGCGCAGGTCCTGGCCGGTTGTCGGCTCGTCGAGGACGACGATCGGCGTGCGCATCGCCAGCACCGACGCGATCGCCAGGAGCTTCCGGCGCGAGTAGCCGAGGTCGTACGGGTTCTCCTCGTCCGTTCCCGCCAGCCCGACGGCTTCCAGCGCCTCGGTCACCCGGCGGTTGAGCTCCGCGCCCCGCAGCCCCAGGTTCCGCGGCCCGAACGCCACCTCCGTCCGGACCTTGCCGGCGAAGATCTGGCGGTCCGGGTCCTGGAAGACGAGGCCGACAAGACGCGCAAGACGCGCCACGCGGTCGGTCGTGATGTCGCGCCCATCGACGCATACGGATCCTGCGGTCGGCCGCAGGAGCCCGTTGAGGTGGCGAACCAGCGTGGATTTGCCGCTCCCGTTCTGGCCGACGATCCCCACGGTCTCGCCCGTTGCCACCTGGAGCTGCAGCCCGTCGAGTGCACGAGTCCCCTCGGGATAGACGTGGACGAGGCCGTCGATCTCGATCATGAGGCCAGGGCCGCGAGGTCGATGCCCGTCCCGGTGAGCAACCGGGAGAGTCGGACCTGCGATGGAGCTTCCACTCCCCAGGCCTCGAGCCGCTCGTCCGCGAGCACGGTCGAGGCGTCCCCATCGAGGACGATCCGCCCGTCGACGATCACGGCCACTCGGTTGCACAGACCGTCGAGCAGGTCGGTCTTGTGCTCGGCGACAAGGAGCGCTGCCCCGGTTGCGGCAAGAGCGCGCAGCGCCTCGCCAACGAGTCGCGTCCCCTCCGGGTCGAGCTGTGCGGTGGGTTCGTCCAGGATCACGTGTCGCGGGTCCATCGCGAGCAGGCTGGCGATCGCGACGAGCTGGCCCTGTCCGCCCGAAAGTCGCGCAGGGTGGCGCTCGGCGAGCTCCTCGATGCGCAGCGTGGCGAGGGCCCGGCGCGTCCGGGCGAGCGTCTCGCTGACCGGGAGCCCCAGGTTCATCGGTCCCAGGGCAACCTCCTCGAACACCGTGGCGGCGACTCCGGAGCGCTGCGTCGCGGGATTCTGGAAGCCGATGACCACGCGCTCCGCGAGCTCATGCGTCGGGCGGCCGGCCATGGCGTCCCCGTCGATCCACAGCCCGCCGCCCAGGGTTCCGCGGATCGACGCGGGTGCCAGCCCCGACGCGACCAGGCAGATCGTGGACTTGCCGCTCTCGTTGGCACCGACCAGCCCGACGATCTCGCCGTCACCGAGGGCGAGATCGACGTCCTGGAGCACAGGCTTCGCATACCCGGCGTAGCGATAGCTGATGCCGCGCAGCTCGAGCATCGCTGGCCTCAGACGGCCGGCACGAGGATGCCGAGCGCACGCGCCACGATCGCCGCCGCCAGGGCGACGACGAGCAGCCAGCGCGCCGCCCGCTGCGTGGTCGAGTCGCTTATCCACCAGAGGAGACTTCTTCGCCCGGGCCGGCCGAACGCGCGGACTTCGAGAGCGAGGCTCCGTTCCTCGACCTCCGTGAGCGAGGAGAGGAGGACGGGCGCCACGAGTGGCAGGATGCCGCGCAGGCGGGCGACGACCGAGCCCTCCGTGTCCAGCCCGCGGCTCCGCTGGGCGGCGGCGATCACTCCTGCTCGCGCCACCATGGCTGGCACCGCCTCGAGCGTGGCAACGGCCACGAACGCGAATCGGGGTGAGAGGCCGCGGCGCTCGAGGTCGAAGACGAACGCCCGCGGATCCGTCGTCAGTCCGAACAGCCCGATCGCGGCAGAGATCGTGAAGAGTCGAACGAGCGTCTGGCCGGCGAAATCCACGCCTTCGAGCGTCGCCGCGAACGGACCGAGCGCGAACAGGACCGTCGTCCCGGCTCGCGTGAACACGCTGACGAGCACGACCGAGATCGCAATCGGAAGCGTGAGCAGGATCGAGACCCGGATCAGCCGTGCCGGCACGCCGGCGACTGCCGCGCAGGCGATTACCGCGGCCAGGATCAGCAGAGGCCCCACGTATCCGCCGACGACAAACGCCCCGACTGAGGCGACGCTGGCCGCGACGGCCTTCGTGAGCGGGTTCAGTCGATGGTATGGCGATGGTGTGGCAGGGACGAGGCGAGCGACGATGTCCTGGTCGCTCGCCTGGAGGAGCGCTATGCCTCCAACCCGACCGCCTGCTCGCCCTGTGGGAAGCGCGCCACGAACCGGCGAGACAGCGCCTGGAGGAGCAGGAAGACCAGGAAGAACGTCAGCGTCTTGTCGATCGGATCGGACAGGAGGCCCTGCTGGAGGACCGCCGTCTGGAGGTCGGAACCGCCCTTCTGGAAGGCAGCAACCAGGAGGTCCGTGCCGGATCCGGTGACCCCGCCGAACACGATGGCCGAAATCGGTGCCGAGATGATCGCCGAGACAACGCCCGTGAGCACGCCGCCGACCACCACGAATGCGACGCCGAGGTCGCGGCGCGCCAACAGGGTGTACAGGAACCCCACGAGAGCGAGGACGAGGAGCACCGCCACGATCCAGGCCAGGCCGACGAAGACCGGGGAGACATCCGTCTGGTCGCCGAAGAACGTGAGGGTGCCGCCCGTGTAGAAGGGAACGAACCCGTAGAAGAACGCGACGGCGAGGATTCCGACGACCACGGCGAACCCGATCATCAGGCGGCCGAGCGAGGTGTTCGGGCGGCTCCTGAACCACCCAAGTCGTCCGAAGATGCCCGCGAGGAGGCCGATCTCGACGGCCACTATCGCAAACGGGGCCGCGTACTGGCTGTTGAACGGCGCCGGCAGCACATAGGTCCAGATCAGGTTCGCGAGGAGTCCGGTCAACATCCCGGGAACCGGTCCTGCGATCGCGCCGACCAGGATCGTGCCGATCGAGTCCAGGTAGATCGGCAGCTTCAGGGCGGCGGCCACCGTCTGGCCGAGCACGATGTTGATCGCGATCGCGATCGGGATCAACACGATCACCCGCGTGCTGAACTGTCGTGACAGCCAGGCCATGGTGCTCGGACCTCCTCAACCCGCGTTGTCCCGCCCCGATCGCCACGGCCGCGTCCCTTGAGCGCCGGGCGTCGCTCCGGTGCAGTGTCCCACGCCGGACGTACCCGACGCCACGCCTTCGCGGCGGTTTCTCAGCCCACCCGCGCCGCCAGCTCGCCGACCCGCTCGATGAACCGCTCGAAGAACGCAGCCGCGTCGCCCTCGACCGCGACGTCCAGGGTGGGCGGCCGGCCCCAGGCGCGCCGCCAGTCCGTCACCGTCTCGCCGGTCGTGAGCGTCCCGCCCAGCTCCACCTCCACCGTGAGCGCCTCGGTCCGGACCAGGGCTGGTTCCAGCGCCGCGGCCACCGCGAACGGGTCGTGGACGAAGGCCCCGTAGAAGCCGTCGTAGCGCGAATGGAACTCCATGTAGAAGCGGAGCGCATCGTCGATGAAGCGGAGGACGCGGTTCGTGGCCGCGCTCGCGCCGGTCCGGGCCGCCAGCGCCGCGAGGTGCCCGGGCAGGAGCTTCGCGCGCTCCGTGACGTCGAGCCCCATCGCCAACGGGAACGGCGGCAGGCCGGCCTCGCGCCGTACCCCGGCGACGTCCGGGCGTCCGAATGCCGCGATGCACATCCTGGCCGCTTCGGGGTCCACGGCGACGTTCCACTCGGTGGTCGGGGCGGTGTTGCCCGGCGACCGGTAGCTCCCACCCATGATCACCCAGCGCCGCAGCAGGGTCGGCAGGGCCGGCTCACGGAGGACCGCCAGCGCCAGGTTCGTCATCGGGCCCAGCGTCACGAGCGTCAGCTCGCCTGGCCGGCGCCGCGCCTCCTCCACGATGGCGTCCGGTCCGAACCGGGCGGACAGGGGGCGGCTGGCCGGCGGCAGGACCGCGTACCCGATCCCCAGCGGACCGTGCGTCTCCGGCGTGGTCACCAGGTCGCGCACGAGCGGCGTCTCCCGTCCGAGCGCTACCTCGACGTCGGCCCGGCCGGCGAGCTCCAGGACGGCCCGGGTGTTCCGGGCCACCTGCTGCGCGTCGACGTTGCCCGCCACGCAGGTGACGGCCACGATCTCTACATCCGGCGACGCGCACGCGTAGAGGAGCGCAAGGCTGTCGTCGATTCCGGTGTCGACGTCGAGGAGCAGGGGAGTCGAGATGCCCACCGGACGATGCTAGCGCGCGGGACGGGGAACGGGACGGCGAAGTGGAGCCCGCCCGGGAACGCGCCACGCAGGCCAGCAGGCCAGGGCCGAACAGATCCGGGCGACGCGTGCCGACGAAGCTGCATCGCCCCATCCACGCACGCAAGCACGCAACGCCATCCGGGTCGAGGATGCACACTGCACCGGGGCCCGGACGGCGTCGGCCCATTCTCGATCCCGTGACCGGTGATCCGGACCGAGCGGCGCTCGCGCCCGGGATCCAACTCGAGAGCCGACAGGGAGCCACGGTGGCAGAAGACAGGACCATCTCGCGCGAAGTCCTCGCGGACCAGGTAAAGGACCGTCTTCTCCAGGCAATCATCACCGGGCGATATGCGCCGGACTCCCGGATCGTCGAGACCCGCGTTGCGCGGGAGTACGGCACGAGCCAGGCGCCGGTCCGCGAGGCGCTGCGGGGCCTCGAGGCGCTCGGCCTGGTGGAGATCACCCCGTTCCGGGGCGCTCGCGTGCGGCGGCCGTCGCGCAGCGAGCTTGTCGAGGCGTACGCCGTTCGCTCTGAGCTCGAGTGCCTCGGTGCCCGTCTCGCGGTTCCCCGGATCACGGACGCCGACATTGCCGAGCTCGAGGCGCTCGGCGAGGAGATGCAGCGCGCCGCCCGGGCGGATGACGGCCACGCGGTCGCAACGGCAGACGCGTCCCTTCACGGGCGCGTCGTCCAGCTGTCGGGAAACGCGACGCTGGAGCGTGTCTGGCGGGCGCTCGAGCCGTTCTCGCGAACCTACATCACGCTCGTGGTGCCCGGCGCGGACGCCCAGTGGACGGCCGACCTCCACCTGCCGATCCTCGAGGCGCTCCGGAGCCGCGACGCCGACCGGCTCGTGCAGGCGCTGCGCCAGCACTTCCTCGATGTCGCGGTGCGGCTCGCCGAGGAGTGGAAGGACGCTGAGCCGCAGCCCCAGGTCCCAGCGGGCGCAGGCTGACCGTCGTCCAACAGGCGCCCGGGCCGGCCCGGCATCCCTGGCCGCCCAGGCCTAGGGCGTGCGACCGAGCAGCTCGCGAACCTGCTCGGCCACGCGGGTCGCGGACAGGCGGTAGATGTCGAGCAGGTCCTCGTTCGTGCCCGACTCGACGTAGACGTCCTGCAGCCCGATCCGCTGGACCAGCGTGGGGCGGTGCTCTGAGAGCACCTCGGCCACGGCACCGCCCAGGCCGCCGATCACCGAATGCTCCTCGACCGTGATGACGCGGCCGGTCCGCTCGGCGGCGGCGACGATCGCCGACACGTCGATCGGCTTGAGCGTCGGGACGTGGAGCACGTGGGCGTCGATGCCGTCGGCAGCCAGGAGATCGGCGGCGTCCACGACGCGCGGTGTCTGGGATCCGGTGCTGATGAGCGTGACGTCGCTCCCCTCGCGGACCACGACCGCCTTCCCGATCTCGAACCGGTAGGAGTCGTCGAAGAGACGCTGCGTCGCGTCGCGCACGAGGCGCACGTAGCACGGGCCGTCGTACGCCGCAGCCCAGCGGAGGGCCTGCGCGGCCTCGACGTCGTCGGCAGGAGAGACCGTGACCATGCCCGGCATCGCCCGCATGATCGACATGTCGTCCACGATGATATGGCTCATCCCCGTCTGACCGGTGAACAGGCCCGCGTAGCCGGGCGTGATCTCGGCGGCGTGGACGTGCCCGGCCGGCTTCGACCCGGGCGGGTAGACAGACACCCCCAGCGAGACGTTCCGGGCGGGGCTGTTCCACGGTCCGAAGTAGGAATGCCAATCGCGGCCGGGGAGCGGCACGATCTCCGCCTCCGATCGTGCTACCCGCCTGATCATCCCGTCACCTCAGCTCGACCGCGGCGGCCGGCGCCGCGGGGGAAAGCGCGCGTGGACGGCGCACCATCGATTATCGATGATACGGAAATCCACCCGGCGAGTCAACGCGCAGTCGCGCGTTCCGGAGCCTCCCTCGAGCGAGACGGCTCGCCGCGCACGCGAACGCTGCCCGAACGGAGAAGACCCCGGGCACGGTCCCGCCCGCGAGAGCGGCTCGGGCGTGCCCGGGGTGGGTGCGAAGGATCGGTTACGCGTTGCCGGGGAAGACCAGGGAGAGGGCGCCGCGGCGGCCCGGCTCGGGCCAGCGCTCGGTGATCATCTTCTGCTGGGTGAAGAAGCGGACGCCGTCCTCGCCCCGCATCGCCAGGTCGCCGAAGGCCGACGCCCGCGACCCGCCGAAGCTGAGGTAGCCGGCCGGCACCGGGATCGGGACGTTGACCCCGATCATCGGGACGTCGACCTCGAGCTTGAAGCGCCGGGCAGCGCCGCCGTCGGTGGTGAAGATGGCGGTGCCGTTCGCGTACTTGTGGTCGTTGATCAGGCGGAGCGCCTCGTCGTAGGTCTTTGCGCGAACGATCCCCAGGACCGGCCCGAAGATCTCCTCGCGATAGATCTCCATCTCCGGCGTCACCTGGTCGAACAGGGTCACACCCAGGAAGTAGCCGTCGGGATTGGCCGGATGGTGGAACGGCCGGCCGTCGACCACGAGCTCGGCTCCCTCGGCCTCGCCCTTGTCGATCCAGCGGATGACCGACTCGCGGTGCTCGGCGGAGTAGATGGGGCCCATGTCCATGCCGGGCTCCATGCCCGGACCGACCTTGAGCTTCGCCATCCGCTCCAGCATGAGCGGCCGCAGGCGCTCGGCCGTGTCGCCGACCGCGATGACGAGGGTCTGGGCCATGCAGCGCTCGCCGGCGCTGCCATACCCGGCCGCCACGGCGGCGTCGGCGGTGAGCTCCATGTCGGCGTCGGGCAGGACGAGCATCGCGTTCTTGGCGCTCGTGTACGCCCCCACGCGCTTGCCGAGCCGTGTCCCCGTCTCGTAGACATAGCGACCGACGGCGGTCGAGCCGACGAACTGGATCGCCTTGACGTCGGGGTGCTCCACGATCGCGGTCACGGCCTCGCGGCCGCCGTAGACGACGTTGAAGACCCCGTCGGGGAGCCCCGCCTCCTTCCACAGCTCGGCCTGGAGCTGGGTCGCGCCGGGGGTGTGGGACGACGGCTTGAGGATGAGCGTGTTCCCGCACATGAGCGCAATCGGGTAGATCCACAGGGGGACCATCGCCGGGAAGTTGAAGGGCGTGATCGCGGCCGTGACGCCGAGCGGCCCGCGGAGGGTGAAGGCGTCGACGTTCGTGGCAACGTTGGGGGTGTTCATGCCGGCGAGGTGGACCGGGAGGCCGCAGGCGAACTCGACGGTCTCGATGCCCCGGGTGACTTCCGCGAACGCGTCGGGGAACGTCTTGCCGTGGTCGCGCGTGATGAGCGCGGCCATCTCCTCGCGGTGCTTCCACATCAGCTCGCGGAATGCGAAGAAGACCTGGCTGCGGGCGATCAGGGGCATGTCGCGCCAGGCCGGGAACGCGGCCCTGGCGGCCGCGACCGCCGTGTCGACCTCCGCGGCACCGCCGCGCGGAACGCGGCCGATCACGTGGCCGGTGGCCGGGTTGTGGACCGGCCCGGTCTGCTCGGGAAGGACCTCGACGGGACGACCGTCGATCCAGTGGGACAGGATGGGCAGCGTCGCCGGCTGCGCGATCTCGGTGGTCATGAACATCGCCTCCCTGGGTGCGCTCGGTGGTGGGATCGTTCAGGCGTGCCGGATGTCCGGGTTCGGCAGAACCAGGTCCTGGATCGCACCCTGGAGATCGTGGTAGGACTTCACGAACGCCCGCAGCGTCCTCGCGCTGGCTCCGAACGACTCGAACTCGGCGGGCGCCATCCCGTCGGGATCGTAGGCCCGGCGGAAGTCCGGAATCCGCTGGTACAGGTCGTCGATGAGTGCCGGGTCGACGGGCACGTCCATGCGCGCACCGGGCACGATCCCGCTCTTGTTGAAGCGGACCTGCCACGCGTACGGCAACGTCAGGCTCACGTCGCCGCCGACCAGCTCCGTCCAGTGGAGCCGGTGGCGGTACGCCGCCACGAGGAGCCGCGAGCGGTAGCCGCGCTCGCCGAAGATGGCGTAGGCCCGCTTGAACGCGGCGATCCCGGCCCAGTTCGGCGCATCGGGATGGACCGCCAGGTCGTCGCGCTCGATCACGACCTTCATCCAGTCATCGAGTCGGCCGATCATGATCGTCACGACCGGCGACATCAACGCGGTGTCACCGCCCGAAGCGGCGAACCGGGCGAGGCCGCGCTCGACCGCCTCAGCCGCCGCGATGGCCTGCGGCACCGTGAACGACACCGTCGCGTTGATGTTGACGCCGCGCGCCGTCGCCTCCTCCATCGCCTCGATGCCGGCCGCGGTGGCCGGGAACTTGACCTGCATGTTCGGCGCGAGGCCCGCGAAGCGAACCGCCTGCTCCACCATGCGGACGGGATCGCGGTGATTCGCGGGGTTGGTCTGGAGCGACAGCCTGCCGTGCCGCCCGCCCGCCCGATCGAAGACGGGTCGGAGCACGGCTGCCCCGTGGACGGCCATCTCCTCGATGATCGCCCAGGTCAGCTCGACCTCGCTCCAGGCTGGGTTCGCGTCTGCCAGCTCGCGCACGCGCGGGACCCAGACGGCGCTCTCCTTCTTCATGACCTCCAGCACGATGCTGGGGTTCGAGGTCGCCCCGGTTGCGCCTCGCTCCACCGCGTAGGTGAGCTCCGCGGTTGCGCAGGAGTCGTTCCAGTACTGGGTCGGCGTGGTCTCCGCCATGCGGAGCAGCGGGCTCTCGACCGTGGTCAGCGTCATGCGGGTTCTCCTCGGGCGCCGCGGCGTTCGGGCGTAGGGGACGTCGATACAGGATGGACCAGCAGGGCCGGTCCGTGCCCGGACATCTCGTCGAGTCGACACGTCGCTCGCGACCTCATAGGATATAATCGATGATCGATGGGGAATTTGCAAGCCCGCGTAAGGACGGAGAGCACGCGAGGTTCACGCGGATGACCGACCCTGCGGGGACGGGCGTCTGACTGGTTGCGGCTGACGGCGGCAGAGCACGTAGTTGGAGTCGAACGCAGTGGCACTCAAGGAAGAAGTCCTGGGCCAGTTCCTCGGGGACGACAAGTTCCCGGTGACGTGGACGTCGGAAACGGAGAAGCTCCTCTTCTGGGTCTACGACGACCTGCACTGCCCGCACCCGCTCAGCCCGATGTACGAGGACATCGGCGGCTGGTGGCTCTCGTGCGACCACATGTTCCGGCGATTCGGCACGCCCTTCGCGACGGACTGGATCTACAAGAACGTCAACGGCTACCTCTACACCGCGGCGATCCCGGCCGAGGCCGGCCTGAAGGTCGACACGCAGGAGTACAACTCCGCGACCAGCGCGATCGTCCCCGAGGACCCGGAGTACGCGGCCAGGATCGGCACCTACCTCGGCGCGGTGCTCCCGACCTACGGGCTCCAGTTCGTCAACTGGTGGCGCGATCGCCTGGTCCCCGAGATGGACCGCAACTTCGCCTACCTCGAGGGGATGCTCGACAAGCAGGGTGAGCTGAACCTGATGGAGCTCGCCTGCGTGCTCGAGGATGCGATCGACATCCACGATCGCCACTGGAAGATCCACTGGATGCTCAACTTCGCCCAGCTCTCCGCGACGCTCAACCTGCGGGCCGTCATGGAGAAGACGCACGGCAAGATCAACGAGGTCCTCCTGGGCCGGCTGCAGAACTCGGCCAAGGACCGCAACTGGGACTCGATCCATGCCCTCTGGGCGATGAAGGAGGAGGCGAAGGCCGATCCGGAGCTCGCCGCCATCTTCAAGGCCGACACTGCGGGCGAGATCATCGTGGCGCTCGAGGCCGGCGAGCGGGGCAGGCGCTTCATCGAGGAGCGCGTGGGCCCCTACCAGAAGGAGTATGGCTGGCACGCCGTCTGGAGCCACGAGTTCATCTTCCCGAACGTGGTCGAGGTGATGGAGCCCGTCATCGAGCTCGTCCGCGGCTACATCGAGACCAACTACGACTACCCGAAGACGATCGGGGCGCTCGCTGCCGACATCGACGCCGCCGCCAGGGAGATCCTCGAGGGGCTCCAGGGCGAGGCGCTCGAGGAGATGCGGGCGGCCAACGCGATCAATCTCCGGATGGCCCCGCTCACGCCGGACCACCACTTCTACATCGACCAGGGCGCCAACGCCCACGTCCGCCAGGTCCTCCTGGCGATCGGCCGCAAGCTGGTCGCCGCCGGTGCCCTCGACGCCCCGGACGACGTGGTCTTCTTCCGCTACAACGAGCTGCGCGTCTTCATGGGCGACCCGAAGGCCATGGATGGCCGGGCGATCGTCGCGAAGGCGAAGGCCGCGCGCGAGAAGGCCTACACGTTCCGGCCGAAGGAATGGGTCGGGACCGTCACGGCGACGCAGCTGGCGTTTCCGTACCTGAACCTGTGGGGCTTTCCCGACAAGTTCTACCGCAAGGGATCCACGGTCGCCGGCCAGATCAACGGGATCGGCGCCTCGCCGGGCGTCGTCGAGGGCGTGGCGCGGGTCGTGCTTCGCGAGGATCAGTTCGACGACGTGCGGGCTGGCGACATCCTGGTCTGCCAGATGACGAACCCCGCCTGGGTCGTCCTCTTCACCAAGATCGTCGGCCTCGTGACGGATGCAGGCGGCACCGTCTCCCATCCGGCCGTCCTCGCCCGCGAGTTCGGCATCCCCGCCGTCGTCGGGACATCCGTAGGAACCCAGCAGATCAGGAACGGCGACCGGGTCCGCATCAATGGGACCACCGGCATCGTCGAGATCCTCAGCACGGCGCCGGGCCGGCCCCTCGTCGGCATCGGGTCCTGACCCGGCCCTCCATGACGCTCGAGGCCGCGATCCCGCGCAGCGTCCTGAGCGATCAGGTCAAGGATCGCCTCCTGCAGGCGATCCTTGCCGGTCGCTATCCGCCGGGTGCCAGGATCGTCGAGACCCGGGTCGCCCGGGAGCTCGGGACGAGCCAGGCTCCGGTCCGCGAGGCGCTGCGCGACCTCGAGGCGCTCGGCGTCGTGGAGACCGTCGCGTTTCGTGGAGCACGCGTCCGCCGGCCGTCGGCGAACGAGATCCTGGAGGGGTTCGCGATCCGCGCGGCGCTCGAGTCGCTCGGCGCGCGGATCGCCATCCCACTCCTGACGGACGAGGACATCCGCGTCCTCGCCTCGGATCTCGACGAGATGCGACGGGCGGCCGAGGACGGTGACGTCCATGCCGAGGCGATGGCGGACGCCGCCTTCCATGGCAGGATCATCGAGCTGTCGGGCAACGCCACCTTGCAGCGCGTGTGGAAGACGCTCGAACCCTTCTCGCGCACCTACATCACGATGGTGGTCCCGGGCGTGGACCGGCGCCGGATCGCGGAGCTGCATGCCCCGGTCCTCGCGGCGCTCAAGCTTCGCGACGCATCGGTCGCCGAGGCCGTCATCCACGATCACTTCGCCGACACGGCGGCGATGCTCACCCGCCTCTGGGCGTCACCCACCCCAGCCGCACCCGGCGAAGCAGCGCCATCCGGCGCCACAGCGCCAGGTCGTTCGACCTGATCCGTCGCGCCCGGTCACCCGAAAGGACGAGATGAACGACCAGCTCCTACTGTCGGAGGAGATGTCAGCCGGGACGGCCCGCCTGCGGGTGGACGTCCACGGCAGCGAGCCGCGCGAGCATGTCCTCGACGACCTCACCTTCCTCAACTACCGGCTCGCCGACGTCCGCATCTCGCCGGAGGTGACGCTCGCCGAGCCCGACATCATCTGGCAGCAGGACGGCGACAAGGCGATCCGGTACGACGGCCGGGTGATGCACTTCACGGGCCCGTGGCCGGCGGGGCCAATCCAGAAGGTCGTCGTCGCGATGCTCGCGCTCCGGATGGAGGCCGTTGGGCTCCATCCCTCCCACAGCGCGGCCGTGCACTACCGCGGCAGGACGCTGCTATTCCTGGGCGGCGAGTCCAATCACGGCAAGAGCATGGGGCTCATCGAAGCCGGCGCCCGCGGCGCCCTCCAGGTCGCGTCCGAGACCACGATCATCGACGAGGACGGCAACGCCGCCGCCGGGTCGACGGACACGTTCCTCGTGAAGCGCACCGAAGGCACGGAGCGGTCGGACAAGGCCGCGCCGAACAAGGGCGTCGAGAAGTTCTGGGGAAGGATGCCGTCCTGGGGCATGTACGGGGGCACGCCCAACATCGACGTGGTGATCGTGCCTGCGATCGACGGCAACTTCGACCCGGCCGCAAACGCGCTCGTCCCGTTCGAGCGCCAGTTCCAGTTCCTCCACTCCCTGCAGAACTACTTCCTCACCAACGAGCTGTTGGCTCCCGGCCACGTCATGCCGATGGTGGACAACGACGCCCTTCGCGTGAAGCGCGCCGACTTCGTGGGCCGCTTCTGCGAGCGACCTTTCTACTTCATCCGGGCGGCCACCCCGCAGGTGCTCCTGGACCAGGTGGACACAATCCTCTGAGCGGGGGCACGCGACACTGATGCACACGTTCGCATACGCCCGGCCGACGCTCCTGGCCGATGCCGTGGCCCTGCTCGAGACGCACGGGCCGGATGCGCGCCTCCTGGCCGGGGGCACGGACCTCATCATCCGGCTGCGGGACGGCACGGCCCGGCCCGGCGTGGTGATCGACATCAAGCGGATCGCCGAGATGCGCCCCTCGATCCGGGAGGAGGCAGGCTGCCTCGTCATCGGCGCCGGCACGGTCATGACCGATATCGCGGCCGACGAGCGGGTCCGCCGCTCGTACCCCGCGCTCGCGGAGGCGGCCGCGGTGGTCGGCTCCGTCCAGATCCGCAACCGGGCCACGCTGGCGGGAAACGTCTGCAATGCCTCGCCCGCCGCCGACACGGCCCCCGCCCTCTTGGTCCACGCCGCGCGCGTCATCGCCGTCGGACCGGCCGGGACGCGGCGCATCCCGATCGACGGGTTCTTCGTGCGGTCAGGGGTGACCACGCTCGCGCGCGGCGAGATCGTGACCGCGATCGAGCTGCCGCTGCCAGACCGGGCGATGGGTGCCGTACACGTCCGGAGGACGCGGCGCCGCGGCCACGACCTCGCGTCGGTCACGCTCTGCTGCGGGGTGGATGCGGCAGGGGTCACCCGGATCGCCTACGGGAGCGTCGGGCCCCGGCCCGTCCTCGCCGTCGACGAGAGTGGCGTGCTCGCCGATCCGACCGCAGCGGGTGCGGCCAAGGAGGCGATCTTCGAGCGGCTCTTCGCCGGCGCGAGCCCGTCCCCGCGCTCGATGCGCGCGAGCCCCGACTACCGCCTGGCGATGCTCCGGGTCCTGGGGGCCCGGGCCCTGCGGATCGCGATCGACCGGCTGGCGCAGGCATGAGCGCGACGGCCGGGGTGACCCGGATCGAGCTGACGGTCAACGGGCACCGGCGTGCCATCGAGGTCGCCGTCCACCACACGCTCCTCGACGTCGTGCGCGACGACCTGGGGCTGACCGGCGCGAAGGAGTGCTGCCTCGTCGGCGAGTGCGGTGCGTGCACCGTCATCCTCGACGGGCGCACCGTCGACTCCTGCCTGGTGCTCGCGGTCGAGGCCGACGGATCCGAGATCACGACGGTCGAGGGGCTTGCAGACGAGCGAGGGCTCGGCCCGCTCCAGCAGGCGTTCCTCGACAACGGCGCCGTGCAGTGCGGCTTCTGCATCCCGGGCCAGCTGCTCTCCGCCCAGGCGCTGCTGGCGGACAACCCGCACCCCAGCATCCCGGAGATCGAGGAGGGCCTGGCCGGCAACCTGTGCCGGTGCGGCTGCTACCGGCAGATCACCGACGCGGTCCTCGCCACCGCGGAGCGGGCCGAGCCATGAGCGCGACCCGCATCGGCGCCTCCCCCAACCGCGTCGGCGGGATCGACCGGGTGACCGGCCGCAACGAATACGCCGGGGACATCCGCCTGCCGGGCGTCCTCGAGGCGAGGCTCGTCACCGTGCCTGTGGCACGGGCCCGCATCCTTTCGATCGACGCGAGCGAGGCGCTCAGGGTCCCGGGCGTGCGCCTGGTCATGACCGCCGCGGACCTGCCGCAGCCGGTCCCGCGATTCGGTCCGCAGTTCGAGGATCGGCCCGTCATCGCGGTGGGTGAGACCAAGTACCACGGCGAGCCAGTGGCGCTCGTGGCCGCCGAGACGAAGGACGCGGCCGAGGCGGCCGCCGACCTCGTCCACGTCGAGTACGAGGAGCTACCCGCGGTCTTCACCATTCTGGCGGCTCTCGATCCGGCGGCCCCGCTCGTCCAGGACCCGGCGCTGCGCCCCACTGATCACCTGGCATCGACGAACGTCCTCCGTGAGCACCGGATCGGCTGGGGGGATGTCGACGGGGCGACGGCCGACGTCGTGGTCGAGAACACGTACACGTTCCCGATGGTCACCCACTTCGCCATCGAGCCGCACGCGTTCATGGCCGCCCCCGACGGCGATGGGATCGCCGTCTGGAGCACGATCCAGCACCCGAACTGGCTCCAGAAGGTGCTCGCGAAGGTCCTCGGCCTCCCGCTCTCGAAGGTGCGGGTCCTGGCGCCGGACCCGGGCGGCGGGTTCGGCGGCAAGCAGCACGCCAAGCTCGAGCCGCTCGTCGCGTTTGCCGCGCTGCGGACCGGTCGCCCGGTACGCCTCGTCCTGAGCCTGGAGGAGAGCTTCCAGGCGGCCCGCCGCGCGTCGTGCGAGGTTCGCGTCCGGACCGGCGTCAACGCCGACGGCGCGTTCGTCTTCGAGGACATCGCGGCCGACTACCTGATCGGCGCCTACGCCGACATCGCCGACCGGGTGGTCGGCAAGGGCAGCTACCCTGCCGCCGGCCCGTACAACGTGCCGGCCGTCCGGATCCTCGCCCGGAGCGTGCTGTCCCACACTGTCCCGTCCACGGCATTCCGCGGCTTTGGCAACCCGCAGGTCAACTGGGCCGTGGAATCGAACCTCGACGAGGCCGCCCGTGCGATCGGGATGGACCGCCTCGCCATCCGCCTGCGCAACCTGGCGAAGAAGGGCGACGCCTTCATCCCATTCGACACGCCGGCCGACGGCGACTGGCGGCAGGCCGTCGAGCGCGCCGCCGAGCTCATCGGCTGGGACACGGCCCTTCCGCCCGGGCACGGGCGGGGTCTCGCGGTGGGCATCAAGTCCGGCCCGACCACGGGCCTCTCGTATTCGACCGTCCGGCTTCTCGGCGATGGGAGCGTGATCGTCCTCGCCGGCACCTCGGACATGGGCCAGGGCGCCCGCACGGTGTTCGCCCAGATCGCGGCGCAGGAGCTCGGCGCGCCGCTCGACTGGGTCACGGTGGTCATGGGCGACACGGCAATCGTTCCGTACGACCAGCAGACGTCGGCGAGCCGCTCCACGGTGCTGATGGGCAACTCGGTGCTGCAGGCGTGCCGCTCGATCCAGGCCCAGCTCGCAACGATGGCTGCCCGCCTTCACGGCCTGGACGAGGCGCAGGTCACCGTCGATCGGGGCGTCGTCCGCCTGCCCGACCGCGAGCTCCCCGTCCTCGACGTGCTCACGCCGGGCCTCGGCCGGCTCGGCGGCGAGCTGACCGGCAACGGCGAGGTCCGCAAGGACGCCGAGCCCGACCACCCGCTGGGCGGCGCCGCGGCCTTCTTCGAGTTCAACTGCACCGCCGTCGAGGCCGTGGTGGACGAGGAGACCGGCGACATCGTGATCGTGAAGCACGTCACGGTCTCCGATGTCGGGAAGGCCCTCAACCCGCTCCAGGTGACGATGCAGGACGAGGGCGCCGCCATCCAGGGCCTGGGCCACACGCTCATGGAGCACTACATCTACGACGAGAAGGGCAGGATCCGGAACCTTGGTGCCATCGACTACCGGATCCCGACCAGCATGGACCTGCCTCTCGAGATGCTCAGCGAGGCCGTCGAGAACGAGGACGGCCCCGGCCCGTATGGCTCGAAGGGGATGAGCGAAGGCGCTCTCCTGTGCGTGGCATCCGCCGTCGGGGCAGCGGTCCGCGACGCCACCGGGGTCGCGATCCGGGACCTGCCGCTCACGCCGGAGCGGGTCTGGCGCGCACTCCGCGATCGGCCGACACCATGAGCCCCGGGAGGCCACGGGAATGACGACGCTGTCCGGGATCGGGCCAATCGGCGAGCTGCCGCCCGCACAGGTCGTGAAGGCCGCGGGCCTGGTCCGCGAGGGCCGGATGATCTCGCTGGCCGCG
Source organism: uncultured Chloroflexia bacterium (assembly GCA_963734535.1). Classification (GTDB taxonomy): domain Bacteria; phylum Chloroflexota; class Limnocylindria; order Limnocylindrales; family CSP1-4; genus CTSoil-043. The sequence continues at coordinate 25,633 of CAVTHS010000013.1, forward strand.
GCGCGCTACCCGGGAATGCCCCTCTTCCCCGGGCACCCGCCCTTCCAGGTCCTCAACTACCGGACACCGCGCGGCATCCGCGTCACCGGCGCAAAGCCATGGGGGCCCGTCAACGACGCCGGCCTCGGCTACATGGCCGAGTACGTGATGGCGACGTCGCACTCGGGCGCCCACGTGGACGCGCTCGCCCACATGACCGTCGGCGACGACATGCACTGGTACGGCGGCGGCAACTCGGACGAGCACCTGACGGACTTCGGGCCCACGCACCTCGACGCGTCCCGGCTGCCGCCGTTCTTCACCCGGGGCGTGCTGCTGGACGCGCCCGCCCACCGGGGCGTCGACTGCCTGCCGGCGGGCGCGCCCGTCGGTGCTGCCGAGATGGATGCGATCTGCGCCGCGCAGGGCGTCTCCGTGGGGCCGTGGGACGTCGTCCTGGTCCGGACCGGGTACATGAGCCTCTGGCCCGACGTCGAGCGGATGGCCGCCCACAAGACCGCCGGGCCGGACATCTCGGCGGCCCGCTGGCTGCTCGAGCGAGGGGTCGTCGCGACCGGCACCGACACCGAGACGTACGAGGTGCAGCCCGCGCCCGATCCCGGGCCTACCGGCAACCCGCAGCCGGTCCATACCCTGCTGCTCATCCAGAACGGCATCTACCTCATGGAGAGCCTGGATCTCGAGGAGCTGGCGCGCGAGCGCATCCACGAGTTCCTGTTCGTCGCTCTCCCCGTCAAGATCCGCGGCGCCACGGGGTCGATGATCGATCCCGTCGCCGTCTTCTGAAGGAGTCAAGCAGCGTGACCGCCACCATGGAGGCGCTCGTCGTCCTCGAGCCGAACAAGCTCGAGATCCACGAAGTCCCCATCCCGACGCCCGGCCCGAACGAGGTGCTTGCCCGCGTGCGCGCTGTCTCGATCTGCGGGACCGACGCCCACCTGGTGCGCGGCGACTACCCGGGATTCTGGCCACCAGCCTTCCCGTTCATCCCTGGCCACGAGTGGGCCGGCGAGATCGCCGCGCTCGGGCCGGGCGCGGAGCTGTTCGGCTGGAAGGTCGGCGACCGGGTCGCAGGGACCTCGCACGACGCCTGCGGCGTCTGCCAGAAGTGCGTCGAGGGCCACTACAACCTGTGCGAGAACTACGGCCGGCCAGGGCTCCACAAGCAGTACGGCCACAGCGTCCAGGGCGCCGACGCGACCTACGTGGTCCACGGGGTCAAGTGCATCTTCTCCCTGCCGGACGCGATCTCGTTCGACGAGGGCGCCGTCATCGATCCGGCCTCCATCGCGCTCCACGTCGCGAACCGCGGCAACATCGCCCCGGGCGACAACGTCGCGATCATGGGCGCCGGTGCGATCGGCCTCCTCGGCGGCGACGCAGCCCGGATCCGCGGAGCGGCCCGCGTGATCGTCGTCGGGCGCAACCCGGGCCGCCTTGCCAAAGCCGCCGCGATGGGCTTCGAGACCATCGACCCCTCGGCCGGCGACCCGGTCGCGATCGTCCGCGAGATGACCGGCGGCCTGGGTGCGGACGTCGTCCTGGAGTGCGCGGGTGTGCCCGTGACCGTCCAGCTGGCGCTCGGCATGCTCCGCCGCGGCGGGCGCTGTGCCGCCGTGGGGATCCCGACCCAGGGCGTGGAGATCGCGATGCAGCGCCTGGTGCTCGACGAGCTGGAGCTCGTCGGGTGCCGCGCCTCCGCTGGCGAGATGCGGCGCGTGATTCCGCTGGTCGAGCAGGGCCGGATGCGCGTTCGCGAGGTGATGACGCACCGCTTCGCGCTCGCCGACTATGCGCAGGCCCTGGCGACCTTCAACGACCCAACGAGCGGGGCGATCAAGATCATCGTCGCCCCCTGAGGAGCGAACGCGCCGTGCAGACAGCCCGGTCATGCCACGGGCCCAGGAGAGCCATCCCGTGATCCGCGTCTACGACTGCGACCACCACCACGACCTTTCCTTCGCCGATGTCAAACGGCTGGTTGGGGGCAAGGCCGCCAACCTGGCGGTGATGGCGGTCGACCTCGGGCTGCCCGTGCCACCGGCGTTCACGATCACGACGGCGGCCTGCAACGAGTACCTCGCGAGCGGCTGGCCGGACGGCCTCGACGCCGAGCTTCGTGAGCACATGGCGCGGATCGAGCGCCTCGTGGGCCGGCGCTTCGGCGGCCCGAGTGATCCGCTTCTCGTCAGCGTCCGGTCCGGCGCGCCCGTCTCCATGCCGGGGATGATGGACACGATCCTGAACCTCGGGCTGAACACGGAGACCACCGCGGGGCTGGCGGCCGCGACGGGCAGCGAGGCATTCGCGGCCAACTGTCGGAAGCGCTTCGTCGCCATGTTCCGCGACATCGTCAGCGTGGAGGCGGTCCCGGAGGACCCCTGGGCCCAGCTCCGGGCGGCGATCGAGGCCGTCTTCCGCTCCTGGAACAGCGACCGGGCGCGCACCTACCGTGCGCGCGAGGGGATCGCCGACGACCTTGGCACGGCCGTCACGGTCCAGGCGATGGTCTTCGGCAATCGCAGCGTCGACTCGGGGACCGGCGTCCTGTTCACGCGAAACCCGGCGACCGGCGAACCCGCCCTCTACGGCGACGTCATGTTCAACGCCCAGGGCGAGGACGTCGTGGCCGGCACGCACCGGACCGAGCCGATCGCCATCCTCGACGAGCGCATGCCCGATGTCGGGCGCGAGCTCCAGGACTATGCGGCTCGCCTGGAGCGCCACCACCGCGACCTGTGCGACATCGAGTTCACGATCGAGCACGGCAAGCTGTGGATGCTGCAGTGCCGCGCCGGGAAGCGGAGCCCGCAGGCCGCCCTGCGGATCGCGGTGGACATGGCGGAGGACGCCGCGTTCCCGCTGACGCGCGCGGAGGCCGTGCACCGCGTGGCGGGCTTCCTCGCCGATCCCCCCATGATCAGCGTGGAGCGCGATCGCGAGGCGCCCGTGCTCGCCACGGGCCTTCCGGCCTCGCCGGGAATCGCGTGCGGCGAGATCGCGACCACGCCCGACGGCGCGGTGGCGGTCGCCGAGGCGGGCCGGCCCGTGATCCTGGTCCGGGCGGAGACCTCGCCGGACGACGTCCACGGGATGGCGCGCTCGGTCGGGATCCTCACGTCGTGTGGCGGCCTCGCAAGTCATGCCGCGGTCGTCGCCCGCGGCTGGGGCATTCCGGCCGTCGTGGGCGCGGCTGCCGTCCACGTGGCGGGCGACGTCGTGACGATCGGCGATCGGACGTTCCGCGCCGGCGACACGATCGCCATCGACGGGGGCACCGGCGAGGTCTTCGCCGGCACGATCGCGGGTGCACGCGAACCGGTGCCCGAAGCGGCGACGCTGCGCGCCTGGGCCGCCGAGCTCGGCATCCCGATCGGCCACGCCGACTCCGCCGACCCTGGCGCCGCCGGGCCCGGAGCCGTTGCCGGCGACGAAGCGCCATCGGCGCCGCAGTGCCATCCGGCGCTGCAATGCCATCCGGCGCCGAAGCGCCATCCGGCGCCGCAATGCCATCCGGCGCCGAAGCGCCATCCGGCGCCGCCGGGCCCGGAGCCGTTGCCGGCGACGAAGCGCCATCCGGCGCCGCAGCGGCGGCGACCGCGGACGACGTCCTGCGGGCACTGCTCGTGAAGGGCTATGCGACACCCGGCGCCGTCGCGACGGCGCTCCGTTCGACGCCCGCGGAGATGGCCGCCGTGCTGGACCGGCTCGTCGCGGACGGCCTCGCGGAGATCGCCGCGGGCTTGTTCCGCCTGACCGCCGACGGCAAGGCCGTCGGCCGCGAGCGGATCGCCCTCGATACGGAGCGGTGGGGGATCGCCAACGCGACGGCCGCCCTCGATGCCTTCCTCGCACTCGATGCCCGGATGAAGGGAACCGCCACCGCCTGGCAGATGCGCGACGTCGACGGCACCCAGACGTTCAACGACCACGCCGACGCGGCATACGACGCGAGGGTGCTGGGTGATCTCGCGGCGCTCCACGCAGACGCGTCCACGTGGCTCCGCCCGCTCGTCACGGGACTACCCCGCCTCGCGGCGTACCTCGAGCGCCTCGAGCGAGCCGCGGCTGCAGCGGGTACCGGAGACGGCCGTTTCGTGGCGTCGCCGCGCGTCGACAGCTACCACGGCGCCTGGTTCGAGCTGCACGAGGACCTGATCCTCCTCGCCGGCCGCAACCGGGCCGACGAGGTTGCCGCCGGGCGCGCCTGACCGGGGGCCGGCGCGGGTCTGCCCACCCGTGGGGCGACGGCTCCAGCCTCGGCGCGAACCGCCGCGATTGCGACCTCCGTGACCCGGATCAGCGCGCAGGCGCAGCCTGGGGACGCGTGAGCTTGTCGTAGAGCGACGCGGCGTTCAGCGTCTGGATGTGGTCCATCATGTAGCCCTGCCCGATGTCGACCGGGCCGAAGCGATCCCGGAAGTCAACCCGGGCGATCGTCTCCTCGCGGGTCCAGCCCTTGGCCACGGCGGCCGCCACGGCCGACTTCCACTCCAGCAGCACGGAGCGCTGCATGTCGAGGTAGGCCTTCGTCACGACGGGCCCGTGGCCCGGGATGACCCGATCGACGTCAAGGGCCCTGATCCTGTCCAGCGCGACCAGCCACTGGTCGACGTCGGAGGTCATGAGCCAGGTCTGGCACCCCGAGAAGACCGTGTCGCCCGTGAAGACGACCCGCTCCTCGGGCACGTGGACCGCGAGCTGGCCGGGCGTGTGGCCAGGCGTGTGGAGGAGGCGGAACGTGTGGCCGCCGACGCGGAGCGTGAGGTCGCCGGTGAAAACGATCGTGCCCTTGTTCGGGTCCGCGTAGTACGTCTCCCGATCGGGCACGATCCTTGCGCCATCGGGATCATCGGTGGGGATCGCCTCGAGCGCATAGGCGTACGGGTCGAGGTCCGGCGTGACCACCATGAAGTTGTCGTAGACACCCTGGTGCTCCACGACGGCTCCGGCGCCCTTGAACCAGAAGTTGCCGAAGATGTGGTCGACGTGGTGCTCCGTGTTGATGAGATACCGGATCGGGCCGTGCTCCTCGGCCATCTTCCGCATCGCCACGGCCCGCGTCGGCAGCTGCGGGGTGTCGATGACGACGACGCCATCCGACGTCGTCACGAAGCTCGGGTTGCAGCCCCGCAGCTTCGTGGTGGTGTAGACGTTGGGTGTGACGTTCTCCATCGGAGGGGGGCTCCCTGTGGGCTACTGGGTGGCGGTCAGGCCGCCGTCGATTCCGAGGATCTGGCCCGTGACGAAGCGGGATGCGTCGGACGCGAAGAAGATGACCGCACCGGCCAGGTCGTCGGTGCCGCCCACTCGGCCGAGCGGGATGCGGGCGACGATGCCTGCCTTGAAGGCGGGGTCGTCGAGGAGCATCGCGACCTGTGGCGTGTCCACGAATGTCGGGGAGATCGCGTTGACATTGATCCCGTGCTTGGCCCATTCGGTGGCCCATTGCCGCGTGAGCGAGCTGATTGCGCCCTTCGCGGCCACGTACGCGGAATACCCGGCGTTGATCCCCAGGGCGGCGCGCACCGACGAGATGTTGATCACCCGGCCGCCATGCCCGGCCGCGATCATCGCGCGCACGGCGGACTGGGTCGCGAGGAGCGTGCTCCGGACGTTGAGCTCGTAGATCCAGTCCCATGCGTCCCTGGGATACTCCTCGGCGTTGAAGAGAACCTTTCCGGCTCCTCCGCCGACGGCGTTGAGGACGATGTCGAGATGTCCGAACCGCTCGACCGTCGCGGCGACGATCCGGTCGCATTCGCCGGCGTCGGTCACGTCTGCCGCGAGCGCGAGCGCCTCGCCGCCGGCCCCGCGGATCTGCTCGGCGGCGACATCGGCCCGCTCCTGGGTCTGGTCGACGACCGCGACCTTCGCGCCGGCGCCCGCGAACGCGAGCGCCATCGCGGAGCCGATCGCGCCGCCACCGCCGGGCACCAGGGCGACGCGCCCCTCGAGGCCGAAGAGGTCCTGCTGGCTCATGAGGCATCCTTTCGCAACGGGAGACCGGTCATCGCGGTGCTCGCGCCCGCCGTCGCGGCGAGATCGCGCTCCGTTTGCTGCCGCCCGAGGCGCGGCACGAGGGGAGCGCGACCCGTGTCACTCGACGTCCGGGGATCGCGCATTCCATATCATCGATTATCGAGCATACTGCAGGACCGGATGGAGGTCAACGCTGAACACGATCGATGGTACCGGCGCCGGGGCCGGGCGCACGCTCCTCACCGCCGAGCTGCTGGCGGTCGGAAGCGAGATCACGAGCGGCGAGACGCATGACACGAACGGCGGCGAGCTGGCGCGCACGCTCGCCGTGCTCGGCGTCGACGTTCACCGGATCGTTGCTCTGCCCGATGACCTCGCCGCGGTCACGGCCGCGTTCCGGGAGGCGCTCTCGTCGGTCGACCTGGTCGTGGCGACCGGGGGCCTCGGCCCGACGCCCGACGACCTGACGCGCGAGGCCGTGGCCGCCGCCGTCGGCGAGGTGCCCGTCATCGACCCCGTGCTGGAGCGGTGGCTTCGCCGCCTCTTCGCGAAGCGCGGCGTGCGCCTCGCCGAGGTCAACCTGAAGCAGGCATGGCGGATCCCGTCCGCCACGGCCATCCCCAACCCGAATGGGACTGCGCCCGGCTGGTGGGTCGATCGGCCGGACGGCCGCGTTGCCGTCCTCCTGCCAGGCCCGCCGCGCGAGATGCGCGCGATGTGGTCCGACTGGGTCCTGCCGCGCCTTCGCGAGCGAGGGATGGGGGATGGGCGGGTGGTGCGCACGCTGCGCACCTACGGGATCGGCGAGTCGCAGGTCGCGGAGATGCTGGGCGACGTGATGCTTCGGCGGGCGAACCCGGTGGTCGCCACGTATGCCCGCGCGGACTGGCTGGACGTCCGGGTCAGCGCCGTGGACGAGCCCGCCGCCGGCGCTGCCGGCACCGCACCGGGTACCGGCCTCGGCGCCGCACCGGAAGCCGACAACGGGGCTCCGCCTGGAGCCGACGACGAGGTTCCGGGCCGACGCGCCGGGACAATCCTCGAGGAGACCGTGGCAACGCTTCGCGACATCCTGGCGGATCACGTCTGGGCCGAGGGCGAGACGACCTGGGCGGACCTCGTCGGCGTGGCGGCTGACCGGGCCGGGGTGCGCCTCGCCGTCGTCGAGGCGGGCACGACCGGAACGCTCGGCGCGCTGCTCGCCGAGGTTGCGGCGCTGGAGCGGGCGACATCGGCGGGACCCGGCGTCACCCCCGATCCGACCGAATGGCCGGTCGAGGCCGCTGCCGCCGATGCTGCCCGGGAGGCGGGGGTCGCGGTCGGCATCGCCCTCGTGGCGCGGACGATGCCGGGCGAGGGCACGCGCCTCCGCGTCGGGGTCGTCGTCCCGGGCGCCGACGTCTCACGGGCGCTGGACCTTCACCTCTTCCAGCACAGCGCGCACGGGCGCTTCCGGGCGGCGGTTGCTGCCGCCGCATTCGCGATCGAGGTCCTCCGGACGCTCGAGCCGGCGCCGGTGATCGGCTGAGCCCCGCCGTGCCAGCGTCCCAGCCCTCGCCAACGTCCGAGCCTTCGCACGAGCCCGGGCGGTCAACCTCGTCGAACCCGGTCCCGCTCGCTCCCGGCGCGGCGATCGGCATCCTGGGCGGCGGCCAGCTGGGACGGATGCTCGGGTTCGCAGCCCGAGCCATGGGCTACGGGATCGTGGTGCTCGACCCGGATCCGGCATGCCCGGCGGCCGCGATCGCGGATCGGGTCGTGGTCGGCGCGTACGACGATGCGCCCGCGGCCATGGAGCTCGCCGCGCTCGTCGACGTGGTCACCTACGAGCTGGAGCATGTGCATGCGGGCGTGGTGGGCGCGCTGGAGGCCCACGTCCCGGTCCGGCCCGGGCTGGTCGCGCTCCGCGTCACCCAGGATCGTCTCGCCGAACGCCGGTTCATCGCCGGGCTCGGGATCGCGACGGCACCCTGGCGCGAGGCCGCCGACGACGCGTCCCTGCACGCCGCGGCTCGCGAGCTCGGGTTCCCGCTCCGCCTCAAGGCGCCGTTCGGCGGATACGACGGGCGGAGCCAGGTTCGGATCGTTGACGCGGCCGGCCTGCCGGGAGCGCGTGGGCGGCTCGGACTGCCCGCCGGGACACCGCTCCTCGTCGAGGCAGAGGTCGATTTCGCGATGGAGCTCTCGGTCGTCGTGGCCCGCGGCCTCGACGGTGGGACGGCGGCGTACCCCGTCGGCCGGAACGTGCACGATGCCGGGGTCCTGGTCGAGTCCGTCGTGCCGGCAGGCGTGCCGGCCGAGGTCGCCGCCGCCGCACAGGCGCTCGCGGTCCGCATCCTGGGGGCCCTCGACGCGGTCGGGGTTGTCACGGTGGAGCTCTTCCTCCAGCGGGACGGCACGCTGGCGGTGAACGAGCTGGCCCCGCGCGTCCACAACAGCGGCCACTGGACCATCGAGGGCGCGCGCACGAGCCAGTTCGAGCAGCACGTCCGCGCGATCTGCGGCCTCCCGCTCGGTGACCCGACCGCGTACGGGCCTACCGCGATGGTCAACCTGCTCGGATCGGGGGAGCCGCGCGAGGCAGTCCTGGCCGGTGTCGCGGACGCGCTCGCCGACCCCCTGGCGCACCTCCACGTCTACGCCAAGCACACCGTCTTCGAGCGACGGAAGATGGGCCACCTGACCGTGGCCGGGGCCGCGACGCCCGGCGAGGCGCTCATGCGTGCCCGGGCCGCCGCCGCACGCCTCCGATGGAAGTGACCAGGCACGGCTCGCGCGTGCCATGTCCGGGGTGCGGCGCGCTCGTCCCGGACGTCGCGGGACCCACCCACGCGTACATCGGCGCGAGCCCCGGCTGCTGGGCGGCATGGGGGGAGTTCCAGGCGCGATCGTTCGCCAGTCCCGCTATTGCCGCGATCCAGCCCCTCGCCGTCGACGTGTATGCCGTCCAGCATCCCGGCCTCGCCGAGCGGCGCGCGATCCAGTCCGTCTGGGTGCACCTGGTGAGCCTGTGCCTGATTCTCGAGGCGGGACGCTCGCCCACGGACGGGATCCGGGCGAAGCAGCAGCTGCTCTCCGGGTCGAGGGCGTTCCTCCGGCTGGACCCTCCTGCCAGTTCGTACGCGATGACGGTGCTGGACGTGGCGTCCGTCGGGCAGGAGGCGGTCCCGCGCGAGGTACGCCGCTGGGCCGACGTCACCTGGGCGGCGTGGCGCGCTCACCACGCCGCGGTCCGGGAACGTGCGGAGGCGCTTGGCGCGACCTGGGGGGCACGTGCGGATCCGCCCCGATAGCAGCGCGGCCGGCGATCAGAGCTTCGGCTGCAGGGTCTTGATCAGGGTGATGGCGGCGTCATCCGACTGCAGGTCGGACACCGTGATCTGGACGTTGCCGAACAGGGCATTCACGCCGAGGATCGACGAGAACGCCTTATCCCCGAGCCCATTGATCACCTTGGCATTCGAGTCGGCCTGCATGGCGCTGTCGAAGCCGGCGGCGGCATCGAGCGCCAGCACGCTGACTGTGACGCCCGACGTTCCGTCCGCGTTGCCGTAGTCGCATCCGTAGATCTTGTAGCCCGCGGTGTCGTCCTCCTTGGATACGGTGAGCGGCTCGCCGCTGATCGAGGCGACCGTGGCGACGGGGAGCAGGTCGCACACGTTGACCGGGTGACCGATGCCGTCGTTCACCGAACCGGCGCTGCCGGTGCCCGCCTGCGATGTGGCTCCTGCCGCCTGGCCGTTGGTCGAGGCGTTGCCTCCGGCCGAGGCAGCCGGTACCGCCGATTGGGAGTCGTTGCTGGTGGGCGCCTGGGCCGTGGTGCCGCCCGCGGAGCTGCCCCCGCAGCCAGCGATCGCGAATGCGACGGTGACAAGGCCGATCGACATGGTGATCACAGGGCGCTTCATGGTGTCCTCCGGTTGACTGGAGACATTCGAGCGGCCCGTCGAGCGGGCGCCACGGCGACCATGGATCGACCCGATCGCATCCCGATCGCACGCCGATGGCCGCGACCCCCTCCCGCTACGGCACGGTCCACGTGGCCTGGTCGGTCGTCGCGGATCCGTCGATCTCGGCGCCCCCCACGCGGACGCCGACGCTCGTGAAGGTGATGCCGGTGGGCACCGCGAACGCGTCGCTGCCGGTGCACCAGACCCCGGTCGGCATTCTGCGATCGTCCTGCGATCGGCATGTGGTCGACTGCGAGCCAGCGATCGCGCCGCTGGGCTCGAAGCGCCGGCCTTCGACCGAAAGCGAGGAATGTGATGTTCAGGACTCCGACTCGGACTTCGTGGTGGGCCTTCCTTGGGGCCGTCGTCGCTGTGCCCCTCCTGGCGGCTGCCTGCTCCACATCGGCGAATGGCGCTGGCTCAAGCAACGTGCCAGGTCGCAGCCAGGGTCCCGGGGTCGTCGACACCGCGTCGCCCGGCGCGACGCTCGCGGCGGCCGGAGCGTCTTCCGGGCCGCTCGATCCTTGTGCGCTGCTGACGAAAGCTGACGTCCAGCCGTTCTTCAGCGTCCCGATCGTGACGGAGCTGCCCGGGCCCGTCCCCGGCACCTGTGAATGGGCCGCGAACGATAGCCCCGGCGGGGTAGACACGTCGCTCGACGTCGCGGTCACGACCGGACAGGACGCTCTCTTCGCCTGGACCATGGCATCTGGGCCCGGACCCAGGACGATGTTTGGCGAAGTCGGGGACCATGCCGAGCACTACCCGAACAACCCGGACTTCGTCTCGAACAAGGGCGAGGTCACCTGCAAGATCACAACCGTGGGAAACGCGCACCTCGCGGGCAAGGCGGACTACCCGCCGGTCGGGATCCCCGACGCGGCGGCCACCAAGATCGCGCAGTCGTACGGCACGCTGTGCAACAAGATCTACGGCAGCGGCCCCACCTCGCCCACGCTCACGGCCGCGCCGATCGCCGCGTCGGATGCGGGCTCTGCGGCACCCACCGCCGCGGTCAGCATCCCGCCCATCGGAGGCACCCTGGGCGCCTCCTTCCCGCTCCCCCAGGGCCTCGACTGCAGCGGGAAGACGACGACGGACTCCGAAGGCACGATCACCTGCGCTGGCACGACGACCGGCGACGCGATGGCAACATACCCGTTCTTCCTCAGCGTCCTTCCGGCACAGGGCTACACGATCAGCCACGAGCAGGAGGAAGTGTCAAACGGGAAGGAGATCGCCTCGATCCTCTTCGGTGGCAATGGCGCCGGCGGATTGTCGTTTATCAGCATCCTCGGCACGAGCGTCACGATCACCCTCCAGGCGCCGTGACAGACTCTCTCCTTGGGTATGTCCACCTCGGACCCGGGAAGCGTGCGAACGTGGATCGCAGATCGATCGCAGCTGGTCGCGTTGGGTCGCAGTGGCGGCTCCGGTGCCACGGCCGTCCTGTCCCGCGCCCGTGCAGGGGAGGGATCAGCCCCTGGCTCGGCGTCGCCGGGGAGTTGCTGTGACGGGGCGGGCCGCGTCCCGGGCGTAGCCCAGGGCGAGCGCGTGCGCGGCCGCGGGGTCGAGCTCCGGGGGCGGATCGCCGTCGGGCGGCGCGCTGGGCTCATCCAACGGCGCGCTCCGGGCGAGTGTCCACTCGAGGTCGCTGACCTCGGTCGGGGCGACCGGCTGGCGAATCGCGGCGCGGATGCGGCTGGCCGAGGCCAGCAGCCGACCGGATCCGGTCCGACTCGCGGCGACGAGCAGTCGCGCGACCGCCTCCAGGCATTCCACGAGTACCCAGCGGTCGGCCCCCGGGTCCACCAGCTCGAGCGCGCGCGCGAGGTGACTCGCGGCAACGGGGTGGTCCCCGGCGTCGATGTCGAGGCGAGCGAGATTGACATGCCCGAGCGCGACCGTCGTGCGGGTGCTCGACAGCTCGCCGGCATCGATCGCCAGCTGCGCATAGCGGCGTGCGGCGCGGGGATGGTTGAGCCCGCGGGCAACCGCGGCCAGGCGATAGGCGACGGTCCCCTCGGTTGGCCGGTGGCCGAGCTCGCGGAAGATGAGGAGGGCCTCGTTGCCCGTCTGCATCGCTGCCTCGAGATTGCCGGCCTTCCAGTGCGCCAGCGTCAGCGCGGCGAGGACATGCCCGTTCGCGAGCGGGTCGCCGGTCTCCACCGCGATCGCCAGCGCGCGCTCGAGCGCCGGGCGGGCTGCGTCCACGACACCCTCGTCCGCAAGCAGCGAGCCGAGGTGAAGCAGGGTCGTGCCCGTCTCCCGCTCGACCCCGGCTCGTTCGAGCCGGGAAAGGGATGCCTCCAGGAAGCCGCGGGCAGCCGGCAGGTCGTCGGTCGCTGCTGCGATGGCCCCGCGCCGCCGGAGAGCCCGGCCCTCGCCGAGGTGGTCGCCCAGGGAGGCGAACAGCGCCTGGGCCTCCTCGACGACGCGCTCGCCCTGGGAGAAGTCCGTGACCCAGTAGGCAAGATGCCCCCGGCTGAGCAAGGCAGCCGCGCGGAGCGCGGGCGTCGGCGCGGGCGTCGGCCCGGCCGCTTCGATCAGCCGGCCCAGCCAGTCGAGTCCCTCTGCCGGGTGGCGGCCGAGCCAGTAGTCCGTCAGGCCGACCGCGATCTCCAGCCCGCGGGTCACTCCGGCGGGATCGACCGGCGCCGCGCAGAGCCTGCCCAGGACGGCCCGAATGTGGGGCATCTCCCGGTCCAGCAAACGCAGGGTGTCGCTCCGGTCGGCCGTGGCGAGCTGGCCCGCGAGCCGGTCCGCCCGGGCCAGGACGGCGTCCGCGTAGCGCGCCCAGGATGCCGCGAGCTCTCCCTCGTCGGCGCCCTCGAGCGTGTGCGCGGCCACGGTGTGGAGCAGCTCGTAGCGGGTCGGGCCCGGCGCGCTGCGGACCTGGACAAGGCTCGCGTCGACGAGCCGGGCCACGACCTCGAACGCGTCGGCAGCCAGGTCCGTGAAGCTCGCGACGGCTTCGATCAGGGCGATGTCCGCGTCGGTGACCATCACGGCGAGCGCCACCAGGGCTCGACGCTCCGACGGGCCCAGCCGTTCGACGCTGGTGTCGAGCGCCGCCCACAGGCCGGCTCGACCGCCCGCGGGCCTGCCCGCCCAGCGGCCCAGGTCGGACTCGACCAGCCTGACGACCTCGTCGATCCGCAGGAGCTGGAGGTGACGCGCCACGACCTCGATGCCGAGCGGCAGGCGGTCCACGAGCGCGCACAGCCGATCGGCGATGGCCATCTCGGCAGGGCCGAGGCGGAAGCGTGGATCGAGAAGCCGGGCGCGATCGACGAGCAGGTCGATGGCATCACCCGGGGCCAGCGGGCCCAGCGGAATGAGCGCTTCGTCGAGGATCCCGAGCCGCTCGCGGCTCGTGGCGAGCACGCGGACGCGGGGGCAGGCACCGAGAAGCTGGCTCACCTCGCGGGCAATCTCGACGGGGCGTCCCTCGCAACCGTCGAGCACGAGCAGGCCGGGGGCGGTCCCCAGCTCGGTCCGGATGCCCGCGGAAGCATCGGTTGCCCGCGACGACGGAGCCACGACGTCGAGGATGGCGGCGGCCACGGACTGCGCGGCGGGGATCTGCTCCAGCGCAACGTACCAGGCAGGTGGCTCCGCCGCTCGGGCCAGCTCCAGGGCAAGCCGGGTCTTGCCGGCCCCGGGCGGGCCGAGCACGGTGGCGAGGCGGCCCCGATCCCAGACTTCGGCCAGGTCGCGCTGCTCGACCGCCCGGCCGATCAGCCGCGTGGAGGCGCCCGGGATCCGGGACGTCTCGACGATCGCCCCGTGTGCCAGGGCAGCCTGCGGGGGGCCGGCCGCCGCCAACCTAGCCGGCTGGACAGGCGGTTCCAGGGCCGGGTCCTGGGCGAGCACGGCCTGCTGCATACGCCTGAGCGACGTGCCCGGGTCAAGGCCCAGGTCGTCCAGCAGCCGACGCCGGCACTCGGCGTACGCGTCGAGGGCGTCAGCCTGCCGGCCGGCCCGATACAGGGCCAGCATCAACAGCTCCCAGCGCCGCTCGCGGTAGGGCTGCGCTTCGGCCAGCCGGCGGGCGTCGGCCACCAGCTCGGCAGGCCGCCCATGGTCGAGCTCCAGCGTCAGCAGCTCCTCGCGGAAGCTATCGACCAGCTCCTCGAGGCGGGCCGCCACGCTGGTCGCCTCGGGAACGTCGTCGAGATCGGCCAGCGGCCGGCCGCGGCATAGGCCGAGCGCCTCGCGAAGCGCGCCGATTGCCCGCGCGGGATCTTCCTCCTCGATGGCGCGTCGGCTCTCCGCGGCCAGCCGCTCCACTTCGCCGGCGTCCGTCGGCGTTTCCAGGACGTAGCCGTCGTCGCGGGTGGTGATGACCAGGCCCAGTCGGCGCAAGCGAAAGACATGGGTGGCGATCGTGTGACGGGCGGCAGGCGGCGCGTGGTCGCCCCAGGTGGCCGATTCCAGGGCGTCCACCGTGACCGGCGTTCCGGCCTCCATCGCCAGCCGGGCCAGGACGCGCCGCTGCAGACGGCCGCCGGCGGGGATCTCGATCGCGCCGTCTCGAATGCTGAGCGGGCCCAGGAATCGCACCTGCATTCGCGGACTGTAGCCGAGCACGCGCGTGCCGCTTTGCGATCGAGATCCGGCGTTTCCGCGATCGATCTGCGATCGGCCCGGCGCATGGTCGAGGCAGGCCCGTCGTGCGGGCGTCTCGACCTTCTGGAGGCACCACGAGCACCCATGCACCGCTTGATCTCGAGCGCATCCGTCGGTCTCATCGTTATCGTCAGCGCAATCGCCGGCTGCGGGGGCGGCACCGGCAACATGACGGGTGGCACGGGCAGCGCCACGCTTCAGCCCCCTGCGCCGGCCGTCTCCGACGCCGGCGGCTCGTCGCCCGGCGACCAGGCAGCGACCGCGGCACCGCAGGCCTCGCCCGGCAGTGCCGGGGGCACGGCCGTGACCTGCAGCCAGCTCACCAAGGCTGACGTGCAGCCGCTGCTCGTCGACCCGATCACCACGGTGACCGTGACTGCCGCCGGGGTCGACGGCGAGGGCCAGCAGTGCGTCTTCGGTACCGCGTCTGACGGCGCGGTCGACATCCTCGTCCTGAGCGGGGACGAGGCGACGTCAGGCTATGCCCAGGAGATTCAGAACATGACCAAGCCGGTCAGCGTTCCCGGAATCGGAGACAAGGCGGCCCGCGACACTGGTGACGACCAACCCGACGCGATCAAAGGCGATGTCTTCTGCTCCGTGGGCCTCGGTGCGGACGAGGCCGTGCCCGGCGTCGCCCAGCTCCAGGCGGCGGCCGGCGGCACGTCGGACATCGGCGACCGGGCCGAAGGCATCGTCGCGGCGGCGCTCGGCACGCTCTGCAACCGGATCTACGGGAGCGGGAACACGACGCCGGACCTGAGCGGTCTCAGCTCCGCGGCAGCCTCACCCACGACGCCGTAGCCGACGCCTGGCATCGCGGGGGTGGCTCGCTGCACGTACGCCCACGCCGCGCCGGGATGGGGCAGAATCCGCGCCACGCGCGGACGATCGCCGCCGCCACGCCCAGAGCATGTTCAGGAGACCCGTCCCGATGCCAGGTCAACGCCACCCCGTCACGGTCATCCCGGGCGACGGGGTCGGCCCGGAAGTGGTCCGGTCGGCCCAGCGGATCATCGCCGCGGCCGGCGTCGCGATCGACTGGGAGACAGCCGAGGCCGGCGCCGAGATCTTCAAGCGCGGAGACACGTCGGGCGTGCCGACCGCGACCCGCGACTCCATCGCCCGCACGCGCGTCGTGCTGAAAGGCCCGCTGGAGACGCCGGTCGGCTTCGGCGAGAAGAGCGCCAACGTGACGCTGCGCAAGCTCTTCGAGACCTACGCGAACGTCCGGCCCGCCCACGAGCTGCCCGGCGTGCCCACCCGGTATGCGGGCGAGGGCGTGGACATGATCATCGTCCGCGAGAACATCGAGGACCTCTACGCCGGGATCGAGCACATGCAGACACCCGACGTCGCGCAGTGCCTCAAGGTCATCAGCCGCAAGGGCAGCGAGAAGATCATCCGCTACGCGTTCGAGCTCGCCCGTCGCGAGGGGCGCCGCAAGGTCACCTGCGCCACCAAGGCGAACATCATGAAGCTCACCGAGGGCCTCTTCAAACGGGTCTTCGAAGAGCTTTCCGGGGAGTACCCGGAGATCGTGGCCGAGCACCTCATCATCGACAACGTGGCCCACCAGATGGCGAAGAGCCCCGCCCAGTTCGACGTCGTCGTGACCACGAACCTCAACGGCGACATCATCAGCGACCTCGCCTCGGGACTCGTCGGCGGGCTGGGCTTCGCGCCGTCCGGCAACTACGGCGACGACATCGCGATCTTCGAAGCGGTCCACGGCTCAGCCCCGAAGTACGCCGGCAAGGACGTCATCAACCCGACCGCGCTGATCCTCAGCTCGGTCATGATGCTGCGCCACCTCGACGAGACGGACGCCGCCGAACGGATCGAGGACGCCGTGCTCGTGACGCTCGAGGAAGGCCGCTCGATCACCCAGGACCTCGCCCGCCAGACCGGCGGGGATGTCGAGCAGGCCGCTTCCACCACGGGGTTCACCGACGCGATCATTGCGAACCTCGACCGCCAGCCAACGACCGTGGCGCCGCGCCACGGGTCCGAGCGACCGTCAGGCCAGGCGCGACCGCGACCGCACTGGACCTACGGCGAGGCAGTGAGCGCGGCCGTCCCGCGCCTGACCGTCGGGGTCGACCTCTTCCTCGAAACATGGGAGCCGGCCGAAACCGCCGGCCCCATCCTCGAGGCGCTCGCCGGCGAGGCCCTCGTGCTCCAGATGATCTCCAGCCGCGGGACGATGGTCTACCCGGCGACGGGCCTGGTGCCGGACAACGTCGGCCTCCTCCGGGCGCGCTTCGTCGCCCGCGAGGCGGGTGCGGCGGCAACCGACGCCGACATCCTCGCGCTGCAGGGCCGCGTGGCCGCGCGGTTCGCATGGACCCACGTCGAGAAGCTCAACAACTTCGCCGGTGAGCCGGGATTTACAAAGGCGCAGGGTCAGTAAGCTATGGCTCACGCGGCGGATGTGAACCGGCCCGCGGCCATTGTCGGGATCGTCGGCGGGAGCCGAAGCGACTTCCCCGTCCTCACCCGGGCAACGGCGCTCCTGGATCAGCTCGGCATCCCGTCCGAGCTGCGCGTGGTCTCGGCTCACCGGACACCCGACCATCTCTTCCGCTACGCCGAGACCGCGGCGGGGCGCGGGATCCGGGTGATCGTCGCGGGCGCCGGTGGCGCGGCCCACCTGCCGGGGATGCTGGCCGCCAAGACCCAGCTCCCGGTCATCGGCGTGCCGATCCCGACCGAGCATCTCGGCGGGCTCGACTCGCTGCTCTCGATCGTCCAGATGCCGCGCGGGATTCCCGTCGCGACGGTCGCGATCGGGAACGCCGAGAACGCGGCGCTGCTTGCGGCCGCGATCCTGGCCCTCTCGGATGACGCGCTCGCGGCGCGACTGGCTGCGTACAGGGCCGACCCAGACGGCTGGAGTCCTCGACGACCCGTCCAATGCCTCGCCGCTGACCTGACGTCACGCCCCGGCTGTCCACCTCACGCGGGGCACGCCGTCTACCCCGTGATCGCCGTTACCAGGTTGACGATGTGCGGCGAAGGGCCAAGCCCAAGCTCGTCGCGCATGAGCTGGCGGTAGGCCTCGTATTGCCGAAGGGCCTCCCCGCGGTTGCCTTCCGCCAGGTGCACCTCGATCAGCTGCCGATGGGCGCTCTCCCGCAGGGGCTCGCCGGACACGGCGGCGAGACACATCTCGATTGCCCGCCCGAATCGACCGGCGGTGGCGAGGAGGCCGCAGAGCCTCTCGAGGGCGTGCAGGCGCAGTTGGCGAAAGCGCTCGCGTTCCACGAGCAGCCAGTCATCGGACCAGTCGGCGAGCAGGTCATTCGCGACGGCGAGTGCCTCGACATCCGTTTCCCGGTCATCCGCAAAGGACACAGCGGGCTCGTCCGGCCGATCGATGAGGTGGAGAGCGAGGCTGCCCAGAACGCGCACGTCAACCGCAACGCCTGGAGCCAGCGCCAGCTCATTCCCGTTGGTGACCACGAGCGTCCCTGGAAGCTTGCGTACGCGCCACAGCGTCGAGCGAAGGTTCCCCATCGCCCGAGCGTCAACGGCGTCGGGCCAGAGCGTCCCGGCGACGTGCGACCGCAGAATCGGGGGCTCGCGAAGCGCGAGATACGCGAGCAGGCGCTGCGCACCCCACGCCGGCCGGATCACCCGCTCACCGTGGTGCAGGGAGAAAGCGCCGATCAGGCCGATCGTGTAATGAGGAACGGCGCCGTTGATGCCCGGTTCCGAGGTACGGGGGGACGCGTCACTCAGGCCGTGATGCATGACCGCTCGCCGTGTCCCTCCCGGGCGATGTGGGGCGCAATTGTAGCCCGGGATCACTCGACGTCCACCTGCGCGATCAGAGTGCTTCGGCCGACTGGTGACGAAGCGGTGACGGGGTGGTGATGAGCGTTCTGATAGTCATGTCGCCCAACCGGTGCCAAAGAGGGAGACGCGCCGGCCGGCGACGGCACGAGGGGGGCGAACGGTGGCTGGACACAGCGACGCGATCAAGGTTGCCCTCGACCCGGGCGGCATGGCGATCGGCTCGGTGCCCGGCGGACCGATCCTCGCGGGGCAGGCGTCTGGGGGAACGATTCCGGGCAGCGACGCCTCGCCGAAGCCCGGCGCGGGGCCGGGCCAGAAGCTCCCGGTGATGGATCTCGAGGACGCCGGCCTGACCGTCGAGGTCTCCCAGGCCCAGCTCGGCTCGCTGCTCCAGGAGCGACTTCAGTCGGTCACCCACGTCTACACGACGCTGGCGATGGTCGGGAAGGACCTGGTCGACTTCTTCCCGAACGTACCGGAGATCCTGCCGCCGACCATCTCCGGGCGGCTTCTCAATCCGGACGGGAGCCCTGCCGCCTTCGTGTCCGTGCAGGCGGAGGAACCCGCTCCGGAGCCAGGCGGTCCCACGGCTCCATGGCCCACCCCCCAGGCCGCGACCGATCGCCGCGGCGCCTACCAGCTCGGCCTGCCGCCGCGCCCGGTCCCAGCGACCGGCCTCACGCTGCTCGTGCAGGGGTCCAACCGCACCACCGAGGTGGTGGTCCGCAGGACGGACCTCGTGGCAAGCAAGGGCTCGCTCGGCGTGCAGCCCCTGGACGCGGCTGTCGAGCCGCTGCCCCGAAGCATCACAAGCCAGCTTGGCGACGTGATCGTCCCGACCGGCGTGTCCGACGTCCTGGCCGATCCGGCTGCGTTCGCGGACCCGGTCCCGGTCCTGACGCTCGGCGAGGGCGATTGCGCTCGCTCCTTTCGATCCAACTCCGGGGTCATCGACCAATTCCGCTTCTCGCTCTTCGTCCGCCTCGTCGCGCCACAGCTGAGTGGTCGCAAGCTCGGGAGCAGGGTCAAGAGCGGCGATGGGTCGTACCTGATCTCGTCGAGCGCGGGCGGCCTTGGCCAGTACGTCAACGCCGGTCAGCTGATCGAGGCTTTGAACGGTCTCGGGACGTGGGAGCTGGCGCAGCGGGTCCCGGTTGACCAGCCAATCGACGTGACCCGTTTCCGGGACATCATCGAGACAATCCCGACCGCGATGCCGAAGGCCGCGAGCCTCGGTCTCGGGTATGTCGTCGGCATGCACCAGGTGTGGATCCCGACCGGCCTGTCGCTCGGCGACCTCGTCTACTCGCTCCCGCTGGCGCCCGGCGAGCAGCAGCGCATCGCGGTCGCCGACACGCGCGAGACGCTCAGCGTGCGCGAGGCGGAGACGCTCACGGCCGACGAGTACCAGCGCTACCAGGAGAATGCCGACAGCTCCACAAACGCGATCTTCAGCAGCGCGTTCAACGAGGCCGCGGCCGGCGGAAGCCAGATGCGAACCCGGACCGAGGCGGGCTCGATCGGCGGCGCCACGGGCGCCGCCGGGATCGTCTACGGGGTCCTCATGGGCGGCGGCATCGCCGGCGGCTACTCCGATTCGACGACGACCGGTTCGTCCTCGAGCTGGCAGAACGCCAGCCGCGACTACGTGTCCAATGCGACCCAGGACTTCCACTCACAGCTTGCACGGCAGGCCGCGGCCCGCCGCAGCTCAGCCCGGACGAGCGTCCGCCTGGCGACCGCCTCGGAGAGCCGTGAGATCGTCACCAAGATCATCACGAACCACAACCACAATCACGCCCTGACGATGCAGTACTGGGAGGTGCTGCGCCACTTCGCCGTGAGCACCTCCGTGGACGATGTCCAGCTCGTCTGCCTGGTACCGCTTGAGGTCGTGCAATTCCTGCCCGTGTTCCAGCCGCGGCTGCTGCCGACGGGCACGTACGCGAGGGACCAGCTCCTCGCTCGCTATGCCCAGCTGGTTCGGTATCACGACGTGCTCGAGCAGCGCCTCTGGTGGCGCTCGGAGCTCGCTCACGGCCTGCGCCTCCTCCGGTCGTTCGCAGCAAATCCGACGATGACCGTACAGGGTTCGTCCGGCTCTGCCCAGGACGTGGTCTGGGTGACGGTCACGGGCACCTTCCTCCCGTTCGAGGATGTGTCGGTCAGCATCGTATCGACGACCGGAGCGCGGGTCGGGCCGGTGCGGCTGCAGGGATCCAGCGCGGATATCGCATCGGGTGCCGAATCGCGCGATGCGCTTCTCGAAGTCATTCGCCAGCGCCGGGCCGGGACATTCGAGACACGCACAGGCGCACTGGTGCTGCCCGACTACATTGCGCGAAGCGACATCGCGCGGTTCGAATTCAGCCGTTCGTTCCGGACCTTCTCGTACCAGCTGACCGTGCCCACCGGGCTCGACCTCGGCAACCTCCTCGGCTGGCTGTCCGTCGCCAGGAGCCTTGGCGTGACGCTCACGTCCGCGGACCTCGAGCGCGAGGTCGGCGGACCGACCATTCAGGATCCCACCGCCACGATCGACGTCGGATCCCAGGGGACTGGCCCGGCCGTGCTTGACGTGCTCGAGGCCTACAACGGACCCAGCGGCACGCAGGTCATGCCGACCATCCTGCCCGTTGCCGCGAAGCGGCTGCCACCGGTCCTGTCATTCGCAGATCTGCTGCGAATCGAGGCGGTCCTGCAGCACGTGGTGCAGAACACGGTGCCCTACTCGAAGGCGGTCTGGGAGTCGCTGACTGCCGAGGAGCGGGCGATCATGCTGGAGCGTTTCACGATCGGCGTGCCGACCGGCGGCGTCGCCGATCCGTCGAGCGAGGTCCCGCTTCTCGACTGTGTTGCGAACCAGGTCCTCGGCTACTTCGGCAACTCCGCGATCATGCCGTTCTTCCTGCCCGCCACCCTGGCGGGAGAGATGAAGTTCACGTCTCGTGACGTTCAGGACGCCCTCCTCAAGTTCCACCGCCAGGCGTTCGCTCCGCCGCGCTCCTCGATCACCCTGCCAGCCCGCGGCGTCCTCGGCGAAGCCGTCCTCGGCAGCTGCGAGTCGAGCGAGAAGATCGACCTCACGCGATTCTGGAACTGGCAGGACTCGCCGTCCGACACCGCGACCGACCCGAGCCAGCTGACTGCGCTCATCACGACGCCCAATCCGCTCGTCGGCAGCGCGGGAGCGCAGGCACCGAACACGCTTTCAAACGGGGCGTCGATGGTGACGATCAACTCCGGTCCGGCCGCCCTCACACCTGCGGACCTGGCAGCTGCTCTCATCAAGAGCCAGCCGGCCAACAGCCTGCCCACGGACCTGACTGGCCTGACGCAGCTCGCGTCCCAGATGAAGGTCCAGACGGAGACGACCGCCGACAGCCTCAACAAGACGATCGGGCAGGCGACCGACCTTGCCAAGACAGCTATGACGAATCTCCCCCAGGTGATAGCGGCGAAGCAGGGAGGGACCAGTCCCGGGAAGGGCTCGGGTGGCACCGGCTCCGGCTCCGGCGGCACGGGCAGCGGCTCCGGCTCCGGCGGCACGGGCGGCTCCGGCTCCGGCGGCACGGGCACGCGGCTCCGGCTCCGGCGGCACGGGCAGCGGCGGCACGGGCTCCGGCTCCGGCGGCACGGGCTCGGGCAGCGGCGGCACGGGCTCGGGCGGCACGGGTTCCGGCTCCGGCGGCACCGGAACGGGCTCCGGCAGCGGCTCGGGCGGCACAGGATCCGGCTCCGCGGGCTCCGGCTCAGGCGGCACGGGCAGCGGCGGCACGGGCTCCGGCTCCGCCGGCTCCGGCTCAGGCGGCACCGGTGTCGATACGAGCGGCGCCACCGACGGCGGTTCCGCACCGGCGACCGTCTGATCCCACCGACCCGACTGGCCCCAACGGGAGGACACCCACGATGACCGACCAGGCCGGCAGCACTGCCGAAGACCGGGCAATCGACGCCCTCACCAGGATCATCGACTCGGCGAACTCGCCCGACATGCTCGAGGCCCAGCAGATCATCCTCCGCCGCCTCGCCCTGTCCGGCGACCTCTTTCCATCGCGGATCCCTGCGCCGGCCAACATCACCCAGGTTGGCGGCTACCTGAACCTGATCGCCGACGATGCCGTCCTGCGGGCACAGGTGCTGGCGTCGGCCCTGGGCGTCGCCGGCCCGAACCCCAGCCCCGGTTGGGAGCCGACGCTCCCGCCCATCTACTTCGCGGTGCGCGCGAACGACCGGCCGGCAGGCACCAGCCAGCCTGCGATCCCGGTCACGTTCTCCGTTCGGAGTGACTTCGCGATGGCTCTCGATGCGGCCCTGTCGACCATCCACGAGCAGGGAGCGACCCTCCCGGTTCTCTCGACGGTCCTGTCACTGCCGCCCGCGACGCTCGGGGCGGTCCCTCCGGCGGACCTGCTGCCGTTCCTGGGCCGAGCCCTGGCCCTGGTCCCGGCGGCTGCCCTCGCTGACCCTGCGACCGACCCTCTTTCGATCGGTCAGGTTGGGACAGATCCGCTCCAGGTCGTGGCGCTCCAGATCGACGGCGCGGCGCCGAACGCGGGTGCTGTCACGGCGGGGGACTGGTCGATGTGGACGTGCACAACGACCGCCTGCACGCAGGCCACGGTCCACGCTGCCTACGTCCCGCTCACCCCCATCCTGAACGGCGCCGGCTGGTACCAGCCGGTTCTGAGCGCCCCGGTCTCGCTCGTCGAGCCAGGGCCGTCGCTCCACTGGACGAACACCACGGGGCTGGTCGCGAACACCAGCCAATTCGGTGACGAGCTCGCCCTGATGCGGTCCGCGGGCGAGATCGGCCAGTCGATCGTCCGGGAGCGCCTCGACTGGGTGTGGAACGGCACCACGTTTGTCACGCCCGGATAACGTTCGATGGCACAGCAGCGTCCGCCCGAGAAGCCGACCGGGAACCGTTCGTTGCGGCTGACCTTCAAGTACGAGGGCGATGCCGTTACGCTCGTCGAGCAGGAATCTGTGGCCATGCTCGCCCCTCCTGACGATGCCGCCCTCCTGGAGCGTGGCCAGAGCGGTTTCCACGTGGAGCTCCAGGACGCGGACGGGAAGCCGCTGTACCGGCGCGTCCTCCACGCGCCGATCCGGGACTCGTACGAGGTGTTCTCGCCTGAGCCGGGGGCAGCCATCTCGCATGTGCCAATGGATCGGCCGCATGGTTTCTTCAAGGTTGTCGTACCGGATGTGGCGGGAGGACACTCGGTCGTCGTCGTCGGTCCTCCATCGGCGATCGACCGGGCCGCCGCGGTCCCGGGCCCGATCATCCGGGTGAAGCTCCACGGGGAAAAGCCCCCCCGCAAGGCGGAGCAACAATGAGCGCGGCGGATGGGGTGGTGGTCGGGACCACCAAGCTCGTCGACCACGGCCCTGACTCGGCGCGCTGGACGCTCGTGCTCCTGGCCGAGGGGTATCAACAGGCGGAGCTGGCCAAGTTCCATACGGATGCCGACGCGTTTGTGACCCGCCTGTTCAGCACGCCGCCGTACACGGAGCTCTGGTGCGCCCTGAACATCTACCGGGTGGACATCGCCTCGAGCGGGAGCGGTGCCGACGACCCGGCGGCGTGTGCGGACGGAGCAACCGGCACGGGCACAATGGTCAGCACCTTCTTCGACTCGACGTTCTGCGTCGCCGGGACGAGGCGCCTCCTGGCCGGCGATGAGCACCTCGCGGACACGACGGCGAAAGCGGCAGTGCCCGAGGTGGACGCGACGGTGGTGATCGTGAACGCGGCCGAGTACGGCGGGGCCGGGGGGTTGGTCGCGTGGACGTCGACCAATGCCGCCGCCGGCGAGATTGCGGTGCACGAGCTCGGCCACTCGGCCTTCGCGCTCGGTGACGAGTATGGCGACACTCTCAACACCTATGCGGGCGCGGAGCCGAACCAGCCGAACCTCACGATCGACACGGGCCGGGCGACCACGCGCTGGGCCGGTCTGATCCGGGCAACGACGGCGCTGCCGACCATGGACAACCCTGACTGCACGACCGAGGACACCAGGCCCAGCCCGGTTCCCGCCGGGACAATCGGGCTCTTCGCGGGCGGCAATCGCTATCACTGCGGCCTCTACCACGCCGAGTACCGGTGTCGGATGCGCGCACTCGGCAACCCGTTCTGCGCCGTTTGCGCCGGAACCATCAAGGCGACCCTGCGGACGCACCTCCCGATGGCCAGCGGTCCGGTCCGGGGTGTCCAGTTCACGGGGACCCTTGCGCCGCGCCAGACGCACCAATGGTTCACCCATGATTGGCCGGCGTGCTGGCACGTCATCTGGACCGTGACCACCACCACGCCGATCACCCCAGGGCCGGGCATCGACTGGCACGTGCGGGTGGAGCGCGCCAACCGCGAGATGATCACCTACTGGATCGAGGTCACGAACCTCACCTCGACATCGCTTGACGTCGAGGCGCGATACGCCATCGCGGCCAGGGAGTAGGAGGGACCCGCATGTTCGTCGGCACCCAGTTCACCGGGCCGGTCGCCGGGGGGGCGTCCCACACCTGGTTCACGCACGACTGGTCGCCCGACTGGCATGTCATCTGGACAGTCGTTCCCCTCACCCCGGTTGCAGGCGCCCCACAGCTCGATTGGAGCGTGGCCGTGCAGCGGGCGGGCGCCAGCGCGATCACCTACTGGATCACGATCCACAACCTGACCTCCGCGGCGATCGACGTCGAGGCCCGCTACGAGGTTCTCGACTAGCCATTCCGCCGCGGGTCGCGTGCCGAGGCAGCCCCCCGGTACTCCGGGGCTGCCCAAGGGATTCCGGGCGGGACCCGGGTACACTCGCGGGGATGGACGACCCCCGTTT
>CAVTHS010000014.1:0-339653 GCA_963734535.1 uncultured Chloroflexia bacterium
CGTGCGCGTGGCCGCGGCTCAGTGCGGCCGTGGGCGAAGGACTACGCGGTGGGTCGGCGGTCTCGGGCGCGCGAGAGCAGGCCGAGCTCGGCGGCACGGCGGACGGCTGCCCTTCGGCTGTTCACGCCGAGCTTGGCGTAGATGCTCTTGGTGTGCGTCCGCACAGTGTTCGGAGACACCACCAGTTCGCGAGCGATGTCCGGCCCACCCAGCTCGCTGCCCAGGAGGCGCAGGACCTCGAGCTCCCGTTCGCTGAGCGGCTCGATCAGCGGCTGTTCGGCAGGCGTTTGTCCCTCGACCGTGACTGCAGCGGCCTGGAGCCGGCGCACATAGCTCGGAGCGTTCCGCTCCTTCGCCGCCAGCTTGAGCAGCGCCGCCATGGGCGGCCCTTCGTCGATGAAGACGCGGACGTAGCCCTCCGGCTCAGCCAGCGCCACCGCGCGCGCCAGCGAGGCGAGCCCACCCGCCGGATCGCCGCGCGCGTGACGGGCGAGTGCCTGCACGACGAGGAGGTCGATCGCGCTCCCGCTGCGCCCACCGTCCTCCGCACTTGCGAGCAGGCGCTCTGTGAGCTCGATCGCCTCGCCGATCCTGTCGTCGGCACGGTCCCGCGTCCCCTGCGCCAGGAGCAGCCTCGCCAGCGTGGCGTGCTCGAACTCGTGGAGGTAGCTGAGCTCGTCCGCGGCCGCGACACCATGCTCCCGCGCCCAGCCCCACGCCGCCGACAGGCTTCCCTGGGCGATCCACACCCTCGCCCTCACGGCGGCGACGGGGCGCACATCGGGGGAGTAGTTGCTCGCATACAGGCGCTCAGCCTCCTCGAGGAGCTCGAGCGCGCCATCGAGATCGCCTTCTGCCTGTCGGATCCGGGCCGCCGCGACACGCGACCGGTAGGGGTACTGCGGCAGGCCGTTCTCATCCCCCAGATCGCGGCCCATCAGCAGGTGCTGCGACGCGGCCTCGAGGTCGTGGCGTTCGCGACACAGCTCGCTCATGCCCACGTGCATGTCCGCCGCCCCCCGCAGCGCGGGCGCGCCATGTTCGGTCGCAAGCTGCAGTCCCCGCTCGAACGAGCGCATCGCATCGCGGAGGCGACCCTGGGCGATCAGGATGTCGGCCTGGACGGTGGCGCCGCCGATGACGGAAGAGACGTCTCCCGCCTCCTGCAGGTCCGCCATGCTCTCGACGTACGAACGGTGCGCTGCCTCGAGATCCCCGCTCGCCCAGGCAACGAGTCCCAGCAATCCCGCTGCCGCACCACGCCCGAGCTGATCGTCTTCGCCGACGAGGTCGAGCGCCCGGCGGGCATGGGTCATGGTGCCGGTCACGTCGCCGATGGCCATGGCCCGGGCCGCACGGTAGAGGGCGATCGAACCCGGCAGACGGCGGAACGCATCCTGGTCGACGACGACCATCGCAGTTGCTGGGGCCCCTGCTACCTCAGGCTTGTCGGCCGTCGCCTCCAGCCACCGTTCGGCATCCCGCAGTCGGGCCTCAACGCTCTCGATCTTGCCTCCGTCCAGGAGCGTCGCGGCATACGCGACGCTCAGCACGGGCCTGACCCGGATCAGCTCGTCGGGAAGTGCCTCAAGCCACCGGCGCGCGGTGGCCGCCTGATCCTTCTGGAACGTCGCCGGGATTGCGAGCTCCACCAGGTCCGCCGCCCGCTCGAAATCCTCGCCGGCCATCGCGTGGCGGATCGCCTCGGACCGGTCTCCGTGCTCCTCGTACCACTCGCAAGCCCGCCGGTGCAGCTCCGGCACCCGCCCGGGTTGCTCGTCGAGGAGGCGGGCCCGGAGCACGTCGGCGAAGAGATGGTGGTAGCGATACCACCGGCGGCGGTCGTCGAGCGGAACGAGGAACAGGTTGCCTCGATCCAGGGCTTCGAGCATGGCCTTGCCGCCGTACTGGCCGGTGACCGCGTCGCACAACGGGCCGGTCATGCGGGCGAGGATCGACGTCTCCAAGAGCAAGCTCCGGACACGTTCGGGCTGACGGCGCAGGACCTCCTCGACCAGGTAGTCGACGATGTAGCGGTCGTCCCCGGAGAAGCCCGCGATGAAGCCGGCGACATCGTCACGCCCCTGCATCGAGAGCGCCGCCAGCTGGAGCGCGGCGATCCAGCCCTCGGTACGGGCCCCCAGGGCCGCGACGTCTCCCGCCGCGAGACCCAGCCGCATCACCCCGTTGAGGTAGGCAGCGGCCTCCTCCGGCGTGAAGCGCAGATCGACCGCCCGGATCTCGACGAGCTCTCCCCGCGACCGCAGGCGGGCCAGCGGCAGCGCCGGATTGGCGCGGGTTGCGATCACCAGGCGGATCTGGGGGGGCAGGTGCTCCAGCAGGAACGCCATTCCGTCGTTGACGTCGTGCGCGGCGATCACGTGGTAGTCGTCGAGCACCAGCACGACCTCGTTCGGCACCGCGCCGAGCTCGTTGAGCAGCGTGGCGAGGACCGTCTCGATCGGCGGTGGCTGGGGCCCGTGCAGCAGAGACAGCGCATGTGCGCCGACCCCCGGCACCACCCTCTGCAACGCGGCCACCACGTAGGTCCAGAAGGAGACGACTTCGTTGTCAGCCAGGTCGAGCGAGAGCCACGCCACGGACCGTCCGCCGGCCGGAGCGGCTGAGAGCCACTCGGCAACCAGCGTCGACTTGCCGAAACCGGGCGGGGCCGAGATGAGCGTCAGCTTCGACTCGGCTCCGCGGTCCAAGCGCTCGATGAGCCGTGGGCGCGCGACCAGGCCGCGTCGCAGCCTGGGGACGTAGAGCTTTGTCTCGAGCAGCGGGTCTGCGATGTCCAGCGTGGTCACGGCTTGTGCTGCATGGTGATTTGTGGATGCGCTGTCTGCCGATGCGGCGAGTGCTGCCCTCATTGTGGGCTTCGAGCGAGGCATCGAGGTCGGGATCCGGACCCTCGGAGGACCCGTGTCCCTCGGGCGACCAGGCTAGGCAGCCGCGGAGACCCACGTCCATGCGTACCAGACGGTCAATGCGTTGAAGACGAAGCTCACGACGATCAGGAAGTTGTCGTAGAGGCCCGGGTACGGCAGGCCAAGCAGATTGAAGACAACGACGAGCACCGCCACGACGATGTTGACCCAGCCGATGGCGGGGTACGGCAACGTCAGGGACAGGACGACCATGATGATCGGGATCAGCATGATCACGGCGATCCCCAGCCACATTCCCTGACTCGCCTTCCGGCCCTCGATCTCACCCGGTGTGACGTCGCCGGCAAACAGGCGCAGGACATCCCCCAGGAGGTAGGTCAGCATCACGGCCACCCACAACCCTGAGAGAACGATCCTCACATCCGCCATGATCTCGGCTGCCTCGTTCCTGAGCCCGTCCTGGGGCGCTCAGACCGCCACGACCACCTTGCCCCGGGCGTGGCCCGCCTCGATGTGGCGCAGGGCTTCCGCCGTCGCGGGCAGCGGGTACGTCGCGCCGATGACCGGCCGGACCTCGCCGCGTTCAACCATGGACGTGAGGACCTCGAGATCGTCGTGGTTCGGGTTGGAGAGGGGTCGGCGCAGGCTGTGCTTCACGAAGGGGGACAGCACGACCGGTCGGATCAGCCGGACCAGCAGCCCCAGGCCGCTCGCGCCCGTGCCGCTCATGAGGACGAGGGTGCCGTCGGGTGTCAGGGCTCGTCGAGTGTCCGCGAGGGAGTGGTTCTCCATGTTGTCGAGGATCAGGTCGTAGCGTGCCGCACCCCTGGTGAAGTCCTCCCGGGTGTAGTCGATGACGTGGCGCGCGCCAAGAGAGCGGACCAGGTCCACGTTGGTCGGGCCGCACACCCCGGTGACCTCGGCGCCGAGGGCGCGGGCGATCTGCACCGCGTACGTGCCCACTCCGCCGGACGCCCCGTTGATGAGGACCCGCTGACCGGCCCGCAGCCGGCCCGCGTCGCGGAGGCCGTGGAGCGCCGCGGACGCCGACGTCGGGATGGCCGCGGCCTGCTCGAAGCTCATGCTGGACGGCTTGCCGACGAGCCCGTCCTCGTCGGCCCGTGCGTACTCCGCGCAGGCGCCCGATGACGGCCAGCTGCAGACTCCGAAGACCTGGTCACCGGGCGCGAACCGGGTCACGGCGTTGCCGGTCGCCTCCACCGTCCCGGCGATGTCGAATCCCGGCACGCCGAACTTCGGCCCGCGCAGGCCGCTCGTGAACCGGATCGGGAACGGCGATCCCCGAACGCCGAATGCGTCTCCGATGTGGAGCCCCGCGGCGTGCACGCGGACGAGCACCTCCCGGTCGCCGATCCCGGGTTTGTCGATCTCCCGGCTGACGAGCACCTCCGGCCCGCCGTACCGTTGCTGGACGATTGCCTGCACGATTGTCTCCTCGCCTCGTTCCGCATCGCGTCGCTGCTTACGACATAAGCATATGCCATAAGCTAGAATGGCGTCAAGGGCCCTCGAGGAGAACATCGGTGACACGCCAAACGACGCCGAAGCGCGCGCCGCTCAGCCGGGACCGCGTATTGCGCGCCGCCCTGGAGCTCGCCGACGAGGGCGGCAGCGGGGCGCTGACGATGCAGGGGATCGGTCGCCGGCTCGGCGTGGAGGCGATGTCGCTCTACCGGCACGTTCACAACAAGGACGACATCCTCGACGGGATCGTCGACCTCGTTTTCGCCGAGATCGAGCTGCCGGCCGATCGCTCGAGCTGGCGAACGGTGCTCCGGGCCCGATCGATCTCGGCCCGCGCCGCCCTGCGCCGGCATCCCTGGGCGATCACCCTCATGGAGTCGCGCCTGACGCCCGGCCCGGCGAATCTGCGCAGCCACGAGGACACGGTCTCCGTCCTGCTCGACTCGGGGTGCTCGGCGACAACGGCAACGCACGCCTACAACCTCGTTGACAGCTACGTGCTCGGGTTCGCGCTCCAGGAGGTGAACATGCCGTTCAGCAACGCGGAGGAGCTGGCGGCGGTGGGGGAGCTGCTGATCGCCCGCGTTCCGGCCGACCAGTACCCGAACCTCGTGCGCGTGGCGGCGGAGCTCCTCGCGTCCGGCTTCGATTACGCCGACGAGTTCGAGTTCGGTCTCGACCTCCTCCTCGACGGCATCGAGCGGGTCGTCCAGGGAGCCTGATCGCCGGGCGACGGCTCTCGCGGAACCTTGTCGGGCTCGCGCGCTCGATCGAGGACGAGCGCGGCTCGCCTCGCGGCCAGGTCGGGATCGACACGGAGCTCGTCGAACGCGGTACGCGGCGCGGGACGCGGAACGAGCCGAGGACGTAGGTGCGGTCCGGCGTTCTGTGCTCGTGAGGCACGACCGCGGGCGGCGGGTCCGCAAGATGACGCCCCACGGTATGCCGAGCCAAGCACCATCAAGGCACCGTCAGCGTCCCGTGCATCTGCTCCTCGTGACCGGGGATGCGGCAGTAGAAGTCGTACGTGCCCGGTTTCGGCGACGTGAGTTCGAACAGGTTCTCGCTGCGCGGCCCCACCTTCACATCGACGTTGAGAGCAGCGATCGTGAACGTGTGGATGATCGGGTCATCGTTCCTGAATCACGAACTTCGTCGTGCCATCGGCAGCTGCCGTCAGCGTGTCCGTGTCGTACTTCAACCCGTAGGCGGTGATCGTTGTCGCCCCTTCCTTGTCGGCCGCCGAGACACCATGGATGCTGGCAACCGTGAGGACGGCGGAGATGATCGACAGGATTGCGACGAGCCCAAGGACGCCTTTGACTCCCCTGGTCACGTTGGCGGGGCCGCTCGCGCTGGTGGCGACCCCGAACGTGCTGGACCAGGCCCGCGGAACTGCCAACGAGGACGAAGATGGCCGCCGCAAGGCCAATGACTGGCCGGTACGCGAAGTCGAAGAACGAGTCCGGCGAGGAGAGATTCTCGCCAAGTCCATCGATCGCGAACAGCATCCCGACGAGCCCGCCCAGGACGCCCACGATGAGGCCCCAGGGACGAACGAAGTAGATGACCGCACCGATTGACCCGGCGATGCCGCCGACAATGACCGGGTACGCCCATTCCGAAGGCTCGAGAACCAGGTTCACGATGAGGATGACGGCCTCGATGAAGAGGTACATCGCGATGCCCAGGAGTGCAATCCGGGTGTAGTACGGTGTCCCTGTCAGTTTCTGCATTGCCTTGGCCCCTATCCGCTGCGCTCTTCTTCGTCTTCCAGGTCCGGCGCTCGGCCATTGACGGTGGGTGACACCATCCGCTAACGACCGGCGGCTCCGGCGTGTTCGCCTTGCCGGAACTCGACGAGTGCCGGGTTGAGGAGCGGGTCGACCTGCGTCGCGGCTCCGGCGTGTTCGCCTTGCCGGAACTCGACGAGTGCCGGGTTGAGGAGCGGGTCGACCTGCGTCGCGGCTCCGGCGTGTTCGCCTTGCCGGAACTCGACGAGTGCCGGGTTGAGGAGCGGGTCGACCTGCGTCGCGGCTCCGGCGTGTTCGCCTTGCCGGAACTCGACGAGTGCCGGGTTGAGGAGCGGGTCGACCTGCGTCGCGGCTCCGGCGTGTTCGCCTTGCCGGAACTCGACGAGTGCCGGGTTGAGGAGCGGGTCGACCTGCGTCGCGGCTCCGGCGCCCGGGGCAGGCGAACCCGTGATCAGGGCCGTTGCGAGGATCGCCGCGGAAACGACGGCCACGATGACCGCTGCGATGAGGAATGCCGGGCCGAAGAGGTGTGCCTGCCCGCTCGTTTCCCTGGCCTTTGTACCCTGCTGCACCAGATCCATTGTCATGCCCCCTGCGTGGCACCCGGCGGGTGCTTCTACGATCGGGGCGTGAGATCTGACGGCACGAGCGTTCGATCCCACGGCACGAATCGCCGTATCACTCGCGCATCCCGCTGAACGTATGTACGGTGGCGCCGAGCGGATCCGATGTCGCGGGCGGTGCAGTCGACATCCTTCGTCAACGTGGGGGAGTGGGGGGCAGCCAACTCGTGGCTCAGCTGCAGCCAGGCGCGTTCTTCGTCGGTCGTGATCGCGAGCTTCGCGAGCTGCTCGACGCGCTCGATGAGGCCGGATCCGGCCGAGGTCGCATCATCATGCTCGGCGGCGAGCCAGGCATCGGCAAGAGCCGCCTGGCGGACGAGCTGGCAACGCGTGCCCGAGAGCGCGGACACCAGGTCCTCTGGGGTCGCGGCTGGGAGGACGCCGGGGCGCCCCCGTACTGGCCCTGGGTCCAGGCGCTTCGGTCCTACCTGCGATCGACCGACGCCGACGACATCCGGCGGCAGATGGGATCCGGTGCGCGCGACATCGCCCAGATGCTGCCAGAGCTGCGCGACCTGTTCCCGGATCTCCCGGCCGCGCCCGATCCCGATTCGGAGTCGGCGCGGTTCCAGCTGTTCGACTCGACGGCCACGCTCCTGCGCAACGCCGCACGCGCCCGCCCTATGCTCATCGTCCTCGACGACCTGCAGGCCGCCGATACGCCCTCGATCCTGTTTCTCCGCTTCCTGGCCAGCCAGCTGAGCGACATGCCGGTACTCCTTGTCGCGACCTATCGCGACGTCGAGCTGACGCCGGAACACCCGCTCACCTCGGCGATCGCCGAGGTGGCTCGAGAGCCACTCACCCGCATCCTCGTGCTTGCCGGATTGGCGTCGGATGCCGTCGGACAGTTCATCGTGGCGACCGCGAACGTCACGCCTCACGACCACCTCGTTGCAGCGGTGTGGCGAGAGACCACGGGTAATCCGCTTTTCGTCGGAGAGGCGATCCGTCTGCTGTCCGCCGAGGGACGCCTCAGCGAGGTGGCGGACCTTCCGTCGCTGAGGGTCGCGGTCCCGGCTGGCATTCGGGCGGTCATCGGTCGTCGGATCGGGCACCTCAACGAGGCGACCATCCGAGGTCTCGGACTCGGGGCTGCGCTCGGTCCCGAATTCAGCCTCGAAGTCCTGCGTCGGATCGGCGAGTTCGGGATCGACCAGGCGCTCGAGCTCGTCGATGAGGCGGTCGAGTCGGGCCTGCTCCTGCCGGTCGCCGGCGTACTGGGTAGATACCGCTTCTCCCACGACCTCGTGCGCGAGTCCCTGTACGACGAGCTGTCGCCTGGCCGGCGAGCTCGCCTCCATCGGCACATCGCACATGTCCTCGAAGAGATCTATGCGACGTCGACCGAGGGACATCTCGCTGAGCTTGCCTTCCACTACGTCGAAGCTGCACAGGGCGGGGATGCTGGTCTGGCGCCGAGCGATGTCGAACGCGATGGACCCAAGGCCATCGACTATGCGAGGCGGGCCGGGAACGATGCAGCCAGGTCGCTGGCGTACGAGGAGGCGGCGCGCCTCTACCGCATGGCGCTGGCCGTGCTCGACGCCGATGGCGTGGCGGATGACCAGGCCCGGGGGGAGACCCTGCTCGCGCTCGGCGACGTCGAGGCCCGTGCGGGCGAGCTCGACGATGCACGCACGACCTTCCTCGAGGCGGCGGACATCGCCCGGCGGACCGGCGCCGGGCAGCACCTGGCGCGGGCCGCGCTCGGCTTCGGTGGTCGTCACCCATGGGCACGTCCTGGCAAGGACACGCGGCTCATCCCCCTCCTGCAGGACGCGCTGGTCATGCTCGGCGGCACCGACGATCGCCTCCGCGTTCGCCTGCTGACCCGCCTCGCCTGCGCCTGGCGCAGCACGCCGGAGCGGCGGAACGACAGTGCGGCGCTGAGCCGGCAGGCTGTCGAGATCGCGCGCGGGTTGGATGATCCCGCCAGCCTCAGCTACGCTCTCGCCGGTCGCTTCTGGGCGACGTGGTGGCCGGAGAACCCAGCCGAGCGGCTGCCGATCGCACAGGAAATGGCCGGGATAGCGGAGGCGCTCGCGGACGGCGAACGCATCACGGCCCACCTGATGTTGTTCCTCAGCCTCAGCGAGCTCGGCCGGATCGCGGAAGCCCGAAGTGAGTCGGACACCCTCAGCCGCGTTGTCGGGGAGCTGCGTCAGCCGGCGCACCTGTGGCTGGAGCCCGTCAACCGCGCGGAGCTGGCCCTGCTGGAGGGGGAATTCGTCCTGGCGGAGGAGCTCATCGCCTGGGAGATGGCGTCGCGTCATCGGGTCACACCCGGTCGCGACGACGTTTCGGCTGCTCGGATGCACCGATTTCTGCTCCGTCGCGAGCAGGGCCGGATTGCCGAGGAAGAGGCGACGGTGCGGACCTCGATCGACGATTTTCCGTGGTACCCATTCCATCGGGCGGCGCTGGCGTGCCTCCTCCTCGATCTGGGCCGGGATGCGGAGGCGGGCGTCGTTCTTGACGATCTCGCGGAGCACGAATTCAGGGCGCTGTACCGGGACAACGAATGGCTCCTCGGGATGAGCCTCGCCAGCGAGGCGTGCGCAAGGCTGGGCGATGCTTCGGCTGCCTCCACGCTGTACAACCAGTTGCAGCCTTTCGCCGGTCGGCACGCGGTCGGGCATGCGGAGGGAAGCGTTGGAGCAGTCGACCGCTACCTGGGGCTGCTCGCAGCGACACTCGGCCGGCTCGACGACGCGGATCGCCACCTGACGGCGGCGATCCAGTTCAACGAGCGAATGGGCGCACGTCCCTGGACGGCCCATAGCCAGCATGATCTGGCCGTGGTCCTCGTGCGACGCGACATCCCTGGCGACAGAGAACGGGCCCGGCAGCTCGACCGCGCGGCGCGAGCCACCGCGGACAAGCTCGGCATGGTGCTGGCAGAAGGGATCAGCGCCGGTACCGACGAGCCAACGTCCGCGGCGGCGCCCGGATCCCCGCTGACCTCGGGCACGTTCCGCCGCGAGGGCGAGTACTGGACGATCGAACTCGGGCGGGAGGCGTTCCGGGTCCGGGACTCAAAGGGCGTCCGTCATCTTGCACGTCTGCTCGCCGCACCTGGCCGCGAAGTGCATGCCCTCGAGCTCGCGCGTCTCGAGTCCCCGCGGGCCGGCGCCGCCACGGTAGCCGATGGATCCATGCCGGCCGATGGGCTCGGCGACGCCGGACCGGCGCTCGATGCCGAGGCGAAAGCCGCCTACCGACAGAGGCTCCAGGAGATTCGCCGAGAGCTCGCGGAGGCGGAGGGCTGGAACGACCCGGAACGCGTCGCTCGGCTGCAGGCCGAGGAAGTGGCGCTCGGGCGTGAGCTGGCTGCTGCGCTCGGACTCGGAGGACGCGACCGTTCGTCCGCCTCCGCGGCAGAGCGCGCGCGGGTGAGCGTCACGCGAGCGATTCGGACCGCATTGCTGCGGATCGCCGAGCATAGCCCAGCCCTCGGGGATCACTTCGGCGCCACGATCCGGACCGGGACGTTCTGTTCCTACATGCCTGACCCTCGCGCGCCGATCACATGGCGGCCGTGACGACGGTTTCGGGATTCGGACGAGGGCGAGCCAGGCGACGGTGAGCAGGCGTGCTCCTCCGCGCGCGACCAGGGCCGCTCGAACCGGCCGGGCTCGGACGCGGTGCCGCGGCCCGGGCTGATGCGACGGACGAGACCGCTGTTGCGCGCGAAAGCGACGGGGGCGGCCACGCCAGGCACGTCGCCGAGCGGGGCCGCACCTGCCGCGACGTGAGTCGCCGATCAGCTCCCGGCGAGCACCTCGAATCGCCAGTACGGCCAGTCCCCGTCGGCGGTCTCGAACGTCCCCGAGGCGCGCAGCGGGATCCGTTCGCCGGACGACAGGCGTTCGTGGCGGTCGAACTCGAGTCGGTAGGGTTCATGCAGGTATCCGGCGCGTCCGTGCTCGCGAGGCCGATCCGGCGACCGGGCCGATCGAACGTCGCCAGCGTCGTCGACCGTTACCCGGACGATTGCGTCGACGTCGATCCCAGGAGCCGCGAGGGTGAAGGCGTCCTCGCCGTCCGCCACCCACGACGAGTCCTCGCGCTCGCGACGCGGCGAGTGGAGCGAAGGCAAGCTCCGCGAGATTGCGGACGAGCTGCGACCGCGTCACCTCGGGCCCCCGGGCGGACCCGACCGGGATCACGCCGAGCAGTCGCGCTCCGCCGTAGCCTCCCTCGCGATCGAGCCGGTCCTCGGCGTCGACCCAGACCAGCCGCGACAACCGCAGCCTGGCTTGCCAGCGAAAGCCGAGCCCTTCGGTTTCGAACGATTGGTGCCCGTCCCAGTCCATCCATCTCCCTCCGGGTGCCCGACAGATCGAACCCCGGACGTGGAGCCGTGTTGGGCCGGGATCATCGCCGGTCGGGACCGCCGCGTGGATCGCTGCCTCGAGCCAGCGGCGAGCGGCCAGCGGGCGATCCGCCACGGTCGGTGGTGCTCCGCCCGGGGAGCGGTCTCCGGAATGAGCCATTGCCTTCATGGTCTTCTCCGATCAGTGGTGACGCGAGTGCGGTCGGTCCGGCGCTGAACCCGCAGCGAGGAACGCAGGCGGATCATCAGTGGCTCGCCGTTGTGCCGTCGAGTGTCGTCCCTGACCGGACCGACGTCACGACGGCGACGATCGCGTCGCTCGCCGCGGTCGCGCCCTTCGCGCTCTCGATCAGCGAGTCATGCGTGAGGTCGGGGAAGACCCGGTGCGACACATCCGTGGAGAGGTTTGCCATGCGGTCCTGCTGGTCGAGCCAGCCCTCGAGCGACTCGGCTGCGGCCGTGACCACGACGAGCGGCCGGTCGCCCAGGTTCGGGAGCGCGCTCGCCGCGTCGAGGATGCCGTCGAGCCGGACGAACTCTTCACCGAAGCTCGCTGCCGCCTGCGGGGTGGATTCGGCAGCGTGTCGGCGAGCCTCGACGTCTGGCGGCAGGTCGCTCGACCCGACCGAGGTCACCAGTCGGGCGATGCCGACTCGGGCCAGGCCAGGCAGGATCCCCGTGAGCGTGCTGGCCTGGCCCTGCACGGACTGGCCACCGGGCAGCGAGGGCGTCGCGTGCGGCGACTGCGCGTCGAGCAGCACGACACCCGCCACCTCGTCCGCGTACGCGGCCGCGAAGAAGCGCACGTACAACCCGCCTGCGGAGTGGCCGGCGAGGATGTAGGGACCAGGGTTGCCCGACGCGGCGAGGAGCGCATGGAGGTCGCGAGCGATGGCCGCACCGTCCTGGGCGCCGCTTGCGGGCTCGCTCCTGCCCCGACCGGCCCGGTCGTAGGCGCACACCCGCGTCGTCGAGGCGACCGCCGGGGCGATGCGCGCGAAGTAGGCAGAACCCTGGCCGAGACCGCCCTCGAGGACGACGGTCGGGCTCCCCGTACCCGTGCACGAGATGAACAGCCTGTGTCCGCCGACGTCGACCATCTCCCCGGCGACTCCGGCTGGTCCGCCGTCAGTCGCCTCGATCACGGTCTCGGCGGCGCCGCCGACCGCGAGCAGGGCGAGGACGCCGACGACCGGGAAGAGGAGCCACCGCGACCGACCCGGGACGTCCCGGCGGACGCGCTGGACCAGCCAGGCTGCCAGCACGAGCACCGGCACGGGCCAGGCCCACGAGAGCAGGCCCATGGCCTGGGTCCCGGGAGCGAAGATCGATGAGCGCGATGCCGGTCGTGCTCATGATCGCTGCGGGCACGAACCCCCATCGCTGGGGATGGTTCGTGAACCGGATCGAGAGCATGGCGATGAGCGCCCAGCCGATGCCCCAGCCGAGCAGGGCGGCGCCGGTCATGCGGCTCTCGCCGCCTCCGGCGGCAGGCCCCAGCGCGATGAGAAGCGGCAGCAGGAACCCGACCAGCAGTGATGGGAGGACCACGAGAGAGAGGCGGTTCGACCGCGCAGGCGGCGCAGGCCGCGCGTTCCGGGTGGCGATGGGTGTGGCAAGCTCGACCGTCATCTCGATCCCCTCCATTCGACGACGGGGACGGGGGACACCCGGCCTGCCGTTGTCACCCGGACCGTAGGCGCAGCGCCACGGAGGGCCATCGGGGCCAGCCCATCGATCGGCCTCAGGGTCAGCCCGGATGCGGGGTGCCGTACGATTGGGCCGCGATCCCTCGTGGGCCGGCGCTGGACGACCTGATCTTCATGGCGCAGATCGCGATCCCGATCGCGGTCCTGCTCGTGGTCTTCCAGGCCCGGATGGCCCGCGCCGCCGTCGCGGACCTCGTCGTCGAGCTGGGACAGACGCCGACGCCCGCCCGCCTCCGCGATGCCCTCGCGAACGCGCTCGGCGATCCCTCCCTGCAGGTCGCGTACTGGGCACCCGACGAGGATCGGTGCGGATCGTGGCCCGGATCCCGAGCGCGGCACCGACACGCCGCGCCGACGGCACGACCGCGCGGGTCGCGACGTGATCGTCCGATCCGGTGCCGGTTTCCGGGTTATCCCTGTAGGCGCCTTGCTGGGTCGAGGTGGATGATCGGGCCATGACGACCATCCTGATCATCGACGATCACGCCGCGTTTCGCGTCCAGGCGCGTGCCCTCCTCGTGGCCGACGGCTTCTCCGTGATCGGCGAGGCTGTCGACGGAACGTCCGGCCTCGAGGCCGCGCGGACGCTCCGGCCCGATCTCGTCCTGCTGGACATCGGGCTGCCCGACGTCGAGGGCTTCGAGGTCGCCAGGGAGCTCGCGGTCACCGGACCGCCGCCACTTGTCGTGCTGACCTCGAGCCGCGAGGCGAGCGAGTACGGCCCGCGGCTGACGAGCAGCCGGGTCCTCGGGTTCATCCCCAAGGACGAGCTGTCGGGCGCAGCGATCCGGGCACTGGTGCGCCTGGCATGAGCCTGCGTGTCGTCCTGGCCGACGACTCGGTCCTGCTCCGGGAGGGGATCGCCCGGCTGCTGGCGGAGGCCGGGATCGAGGTCGTCGGCCAGGCCGGCGACTCCACCGCACTCATGGCAGCGGTCCGCGAGCACAGGCCGGACGTGGCGATCGTCGACATTCGGATGCCGCCGACGCACACCGACGAGGGCCTCCGCGCCGCCGAGGCGATCCGCGCCGAGCACGGCACGAGCGTCGGGATCCTCGTCCTGTCGCAGTACGTGGAGACGACCTTCGCCCTGCGGCTCGTCGCCGACGGGGCAGGCGGCGTGGGCTACCTGTTGAAGGACCGGGTCGACGACCTCGACGACTTTGCCGACGCGATCCGGCGGATCGCACGCGGCGGCTCCGTGATCGACCCCGAGGTCGTCGCCCAGCTCGTCGGGAGGCGGCGCGCGCGGGTCCCGCTCGACGACCTGTCCGAGCGCGAGCGCGAGGTGCTCGCGCTGATGGCCGAGGGTCGCTCGAACCAGGCCATCTGCGACAGGCTCTTCCTCGCTCCGAAGACGGTCGAGGCCCACATCGCCAACATCTTCTCGAAGCTCGAGCTCCTGCCGGCGCCCGACGATCATCGCCGGGTCCTCGCCGTCCTGGCGCACCTGCGGGGCTGATCGGTCGGACCCGTCTCGGCGCCCACGGGATGAACCACGGTGACCGGCGACGTGTCGCTCCACCCCGCGGGCTGGTACGTTGGCGGAACATGGCCAGCCTGCTGCTCGAGACCAAGCTCTTCACACCGCGGCCGCGCCGCGGCCTGGTCGCTCGTCCGAGACTGAGCGAGCGCCTTGGCCGTGGGGCCGAGTCGAAGCTGACGCTCATCTCGGCGCCGGCCGGCTTCGGCAAGACGACGCTGCTGGCCGACTGGCTGGCGGCCGCTCCGGCCAGTGGCCGGTCGGTGGCGTGGCTGTCGCTCGACCGTGCCGACAGCCAGCCCTCGACGTTCTGGACGTACCTGATCGCCGCCCTGCAGACGGTGCAGCCGGAGGTCGGCGCGAATGCCCTCGCGCTCCTCCAGGAGTCCCAGCCACCGCCGTTCGAGACGATCCTCGCGACGCTGCTCAACGAGCTCGGCGCGCTGCAGAACGAGATCGTGCTGGTGCTCGACGACTACCACGAGGTCGACACGCACGATATCCAGGGCGGCATGGCGTTCCTGCTGGAGCACCTGCCCCGCCAGCTGCACCTGGTGATCACCACACGCGCTGACCCGACGCTGCCCCTGGCTCGCCTGCGGGCGCGGGGAGAGCTCGTGGAGATCCGTGCCGCCGATCTGCGCTTCAACCCGGACGAGGCTGCCGCGTACCTCAACGACGTGATGGGACTGGGTCTTGCCGCGGCGGATGTCGCGGCGCTGGAGACCCGCACCGAAGGCTGGATCGCCGCGCTCCAGCTGGCGGCGCTCTCGATGCAGGGGCGTGACGATGTCGCCGGCTTCATCGCGGGCTTCTCCGGGGACGACCGCTACATCGTCGACTACCTGGTCGAGGAGGTCCTGCGCCGTCAACCCGAGCACGTCCGGATGTTCCTGTTGCAGACCTCCATCCTGGGCCGCCTGAGCGGCCCACTCTGCGATGCCGTCACCGGCCACGACGGCGGCAAGGCCATGCTCGAAGCCCTGGATCGAGGGAACCTGTTCCTCGTCCCGCTCGACGACCGCCGCCGGTGGTATCGCTATCAGCATCTCTTCTCGGACGTTCTGCGGGCACACCTCGTGGACGAGCAGCCGGACCGAGTCCCCCTTCTCCACCGGCGGGCGAGCGACTGGTACGAGCAGAACGGCGAGCGGTTCGAGGCCATCCGCCACGCGCTGGCTGCCGAGGACTTCGACCGGGCAGCCGACCTCATCGAGCGCGCCGTGCCGGCGATGCGCCGGAGCCGACAGGAGGCTGTCCTGCTCGCGTGGCTGCGGGCGCTGCCGGACGAGGTCTTCGCCGTCAGGCCCGTGCTCAGCGTTCATCACGCCGGGGCGTTGCTGGCTCACGGCCAGCTCGATGGCGTGGAGGCGCGTCTCCACGACGCCGAACGGTGGCTCGACACGACGGCCGAGGGGCAGGCACGACCGAAGACGGTGTCGGCGGAGCGGGTCGTCGTGGACGAAGAGGAATTCCTGCGTCTCCCGATCGGGATCGCCATCTACCGCGCCGCACAGGCCCTGGCCACCGGCGACGTGGCCAGCACGGTGAAATACGCCCAACAGGCACTCGACCTCGCACCTGAGGATGACCACCTCCGGCGCGGCTCGGCAGCGGGGCTCCTGGGACTCGCATATTGGACACGTGGGGACCTCGAGGCGGCGCACCGTTCGTATGCCGATTGCATGGCGAACCTGCACAAGGTGGGGCACCTCTCTGACGTCATGGGTTGCGCACTCGCCCTCGCTGACATCCGGATCGCGCAAGGCCGCCTCGGCGAGGCAAAGGGCACCTACGAGCAGGCACTACAGCTTGCGAACGAACCGGGCGCGCCCGTGCTGCGGGGAACGGCCGACATGCACGTTGGCCTGAGCGAGCTGTCCCTCGAACGGGATGATCTTGATGGCGCCCTGCAGCACCTGCTCACGAGCAAGGAATTGGGCGAGCAGGCTGGCCTGCCGCAGAACGCGTACCGCTGGCGGGTCGCCATGGCTCGGATACGCAACGCCGAAGGAGATCTGGACGCGGCGCTCGACCTGCTCCAGGGGGCCGAGGGCCTGTACATGAGTGACTACTTCCCCAGGGTGCGACCCATCGCAGCACTGAGGGCCCGCGTGTGGGTCGCACAGGGGAAGCTGGGCGAAGCCGTGGGTTGGGCGCGTGAGCAGGGCCTGTCGGCTGCGGACGATCTCAGCTACCTGCGTGAGTTCGAGCACATCACCCTCGCCCGGGTGTTGCTTGCCCGGTCGATCCAGGACCGTGCCGACCGCTCCACGCGTGAGGCCGAGGAGCTCATTGAGCGCCTCCTGCAGGCGGCGCAGGAAGGTTCGAGGACGGGGAGCGTCATCGAGCTCCTGGTGTTGCAGTCGCTCGCCCACCAGGTCCAGGGCAACATCCCGGCTGCTCTTGCGCCGCTGGAGCGCGCCCTGGCGCTGGCCGAGCGAGAGGGCTATGTCCGCATGTTCGTGGATGAGGGCCAGCCCATGGCGGTCCTCCTCGAGGCAGCCGCCGAGCAGGAGATCGCACCGACCTACGTCCGTCGCCTGCTCACCGCCCTGGGCGACGCCGTGGACGACGCGTCCGCCAGGCAGGGCTTGGTCGAGCCCCTCAGCGAGCGTGAGCTTGACGTGCTCCGGCTGCTCGGGACCGACCTGGACGGCCCGGACATCGCCCGCCAGCTCGTGCTGTCCCTGCACACCGTGCGGAGCCATACCAAGAACATCTACGCCAAGCTCGGCGTGAACAACCGTCGGGCAGCGGTCCGCCGGGCCGAGGAGCTCGACCTGTTGGCGCAGGCCCGCAACCGCCAACCCCGGCCGGCGGTCGTACGCGACGCATAGGCTCACATGTGGGCCCGACACGTCGCCGCGCGCCGATGACGGGGACCGGGCACCAGTAGCGACCGGCCGCGGCGACGCGGTGAACGGGCATCGCGGGAACGGCAGGCGCGGGAAACCAGGCCAACCCGGGGTTTCTCGCGTCCGGACCGACAAGAATCACCACATCAATCACCACGTGTGGTGATGCGCGCTCACCACATCCGCCCCTAGCTTCCGGATAACGCCAGCAACGATCGCGACGCCGGCGGCATCCACTGAGAGATCAGGAGGCGAAAGGAGCAGATGAGCGGAAGAGCACGCATCGACGGCAACGGCCGCGAGGCCGGACGATACGAGATCCGCCTCAAGGGGCACCTCGATACCCGGTGGGCCACCTGGTTTG
Source organism: uncultured Chloroflexia bacterium (assembly GCA_963734535.1). Taxonomy (GTDB): domain Bacteria; phylum Chloroflexota; class Limnocylindria; order Limnocylindrales; family CSP1-4; genus CTSoil-043. Next base: position 17,507 of record CAVTHS010000014.1, read on the forward strand.
ACGGGCTGAGCCTCACCCACGCGAGCGACGGCATCACGATCATCCATGGCCCCATCGCCGACCAGGCCGCCCTGCATGGCCTGCTCCAGAAGGTTCGGGACACGGGCCTGCCGCTGGTCTCGGTCATCTGCATCGATCCCGACCAGCCGAGCTGACCGCCAACGAACCCCCGGGCAGCCCAGACCCGAATCCGGTCGTTGACCGAGCCACGAGCGAATTCACCAGGAGACAGCTGGTTCCCAGCGTCCCTCAGCAATGAAAGGAATCCCGCCATGACCTCATCGCGAAAGATCGCGCTCGCCGTGGGCGTGCTGTTCATCCTCACCTTCATCACCTCGATTGGAGGAGCGATTGCCTACGGACCCGTCCTGAGCGACCCCAGCTACATCACCGGTGCCGGCGCCGACGGCCGCGTGCTCCTGGGGGCGTTCCTCGAGCTCATGCTCATCCTCACCAACATCGGCTGCGCGACCGTGCTGTTCCCGCTCCTCAAGCGGCAGCACGAAGGCCTCGCCCTCGCCTACGTCGCCGCCCGGATCGTCGAGTGCACGTTCATCCTGGTCGGCATCCTCAGCGTGCTTGCCATCGTGACGTTGCGCCAGACCGCGACCGCCGCGGATGCGGGCTCGATCCTCACCATCGGCAAGGCGCTCCACACGATCAAGGACTGGACCTTCCTGCTGGGCCCCGGCTTCACCGACGGCATCGGGACCGGACTGATCCTGGGCTGGGTGCTGTACCGGTCCGGCCTCGTGTCGCGGCGCATGGCGCTCTTCGGCATCATCGGTGGTCCGCTGCTCGCCGCTTCAGGGATGGCCGTGCTGTTCGGTGTCATCCCGCAGGGCTCCGCCGCGCAGGGTATCGCGACCGTCCCGGAGTTCATCTGGGAGGCGTTCATGGGCCTGTGGTTCACGTTCAAGGGTTTCAAGGCCCTGTCTCCGGCCGCAAATGCCTTCGACTCGGACGCGGACGAGCAGTCGGCAGGGGCCACCCGCGCACCGATCGCCGTCGCCACGAAGGCGGCTGCAGCATGACCGCGGTCCGCGAGCAGGCAGCTCCGGCCTCTCCGCGGGTGTTCGTCCGGGTCGCCTGGGTGCTGCACCGCGCCTACTACCGGCTCACCGGGGGCCGGCGCGGACTCTGGCGACCGAAGGCTGGAGCCAAGTTCGGGACGATGCGCCTCACGACGCTCGGGCGGCGCTCGGGCCAGCCGCGGGTCGCGATCGTCGGCTACTACGAGGACGGCCCCAACCTGGTCACGCTGGCCATGAACGGCTGGGCCGAGGCGGAGCCGGCGTGGTGGCTCAACCTCCAGGCGCAGCCGGAAACGGTCGTCGAGCTGAAGGATGGTCCACGCGAGGTCCGGGCCCGCGTCGCGGCGGGACCGGAGCGGGAGCGGCTGTGGGCCGGCTTCCGCGACTATCCCGGCTGGGGCGACGACCTCGACGGGCTCGCAGCGCGCCGATCGACGGAGCGCGCGGTGGTCGTCCTCGAGCCCCGCACGATCGCAGCCGGGCAACCGTTCCCGAAAGCAGCGGCGTGATGAGCCTCGTGCGCAACCTCGGCCGCCGAAAGCTGCGGACGACGCTCACGGTGCTCGGGATCGTCATCGGGATCTGGGCGCTCGTCGTCTTCAGCTCGATGGCCAACAAGATCAACACGCTCGTGTCGAGCGGCACCGACTACTACGTCGGCAAGGTTGTCGTGAGCGACGGCTCGACCAGCGGCCTGGGCATCGGCCTCGTCCCGATCGACGTCGAGCTGGCCGGCCAGATCCGTGGCCTCGGCGGTGTGGGCGCGGTCGACCCGCAGGTGCAGATGCCGTTCGAGGACGTCAAGGCCGCAGGCTTCGGCATCCCGAAGCTCATCATCGGCGCGGTGGCCGGCGCGGACCGGGGGCTGGACGGCTTCCGGGTCCACCCCGGCCAGGGCCGCCTGTTGACCGCGGCGGATGAGGGCTCCCGGGTGGCCGTCCTGGGCTCGGACATGGCCCGCCAGTTCGGCCTCACCGTGGGCGGCACCATCGTGGTGCGCGGCGTGTCGTTCGCGATCGTCGGCGTGCTTGAACCCACCCTGACCGCGCCCGACACGACGGCCATGCTGCCGCTGGCGGCGGCCCAGGAGCTGTTCCTCGCCAGCCTTCCCCCGAAGCTGAGCGGGGCCCTGCATGCCAGCGAGCTGGCAACCCAGATCGTCGTCTACCCATCACCGGGGACCGATACGGGCCCGCTTGCCAACGAGATCAAGGCGCTGGGCAACGTGACCACGATGACGAGCGCCGACTTCAAGGAGCAGGTGGGCGGCAGCATGGTGATCTTCAACGCGATCATCATCGGCGTCGCGATCATCAGCCTGGTCGTCGGCGGCCTGTCGGTCATCAACACGATGGCCATGAGCGTCACCGAGCGGACCCGTGAGATCGGCATCAAGCGGGCGATCGGCGGGTCGCGCCAACGGATCATCCGTGAGCTCGTCACCGAGGCCGGGCTGATCGGGGTGATCGGCGGGCTCATCGGTCTCGCGCTGGGGGCCGTGGTGGTCTTCCTCGCCAACGAGGCCGGCCGGAGCTCCGGCACCAGCCTGTTCGACCTGACCCCGGGCACGGCGGCCTTCGCCGTCGCCTTCAGCACGATCCTCGGCACCGTCGCCGGCATCGTGCCCGCCTGGAACGCTGCCCGGCTGGATCCGGTTGCCGCGCTCCGCTACGAGTAAGGGGGACCTGACGATGACACTCCTGGAAGGGCGCAACCTGCGCAAGACCTACCGGCTCAGCCGGCACAACAGCCTCGACGCGCTCCGCGGCGTGGACGTCGCGATCGAAGGCGGCGAGATGGTGGCGATCATGGGGCCGTCGGGCTCCGGCAAGACCACCCTCATGCACCTCCTGGGCCTGCTCCATGCGCCGGACTCGGGGCACGGACCGGCACCGGAGATCCGCTTCGACGGGGCGGACGTCACCCGCCTCTCGGACGGCGCACGGACCCGGATCCGTTCCCGGAGCATGGGCTTCGTGTTCCAGTCCTTCAACCTCGTGCCGACCCTGACCGCGCTCGAGAACGTGCTGCTCGCCGCCGACTATGCGGGGGTCCGCGGCGCGACCGCCCGTCGAGCGGCGATCGAGGCGCTCGACATGGTCGGCCTCACCGAGCGGGCGAAGCACCGGCCGATGGAGCTCTCGGGTGGCGAGCAGCAGCGCGTCGCCCTGGCCAGGGCCCTCGTCAACTCGCCGCGGCTCCTGCTCGCCGACGAGCCGACCGGCAACCTCGATTCGGCCCGCTCGGGCGAGGTCCTGGCCATGCTCAGGCGCTTCAACCGCGAACGCGGCCAGACCACGGTCGTCGTCACCCACGACCCGGCGGTCGCGGCCAGCACGGATCGCGTCATCCACATGCGCGACGGGCTGATCGAGGAGGGAGCGTCCATCGCGCGGGCCGCGTGACGGTCTCCGGGAGCCATCACGAGGGTTGATCCATCCCTGCCTTCGATCCGCCCTGCCGCAGCCGAAAGGAAAGCATCGTGACGACACCGACTGTGCTTCTCGAATGAGTGACGTTGTCGAGCTCCTCACCCGGAGTGTGCTCATCGGCGTGGGAGCGTCGGCGCTGATGGACCTCTGGGCGCTGTTCTCGCGACGCGCCCTCGGCATCCAGGGCCTCGACTACGCGCTGCTGGGTCGCTGGATCGGCCACTTCCCGCAGCGCCGCTTCTTCCACGAGCGGATCGCTGCCGCCGATCCGATTCGCGGAGAGCGACCGCTCGGGTGGGTGGCGCACTACGCGATCGGCATCGCGTTCTCGTTCCTGCTGCTCGCGATCTGGGGGCTCGACTGGGCCCGATCCCCTTCGATCTGGCCGGCGATGCTTGTCGGGCTGGGCACGATCGTCGCCCCCTGGTTCATCCTGCAGCCCGGCATGGGCGCGGGCATCGCGGCCTCGCGAACGCCCAACCCCCGCGCCGCACGGCTCCGCAATCTCGCGACCCACGCCGTCTACGGGATCGGTCTCTACGCTTCGGCCGCGGCGCTCTCGATCCCCTGGACCTGATCCGACCGGGCTCCGGTGGGGGCTCGGGCAGCAGCTCCCTGGGCGGGCACCCGGGCCGTCAGCGGCGAACCGCACCCGCGGCCAGGCCCCGGATGAAGCTGCGTTGGGCCAACAGGAAGAGGAGCAACGGCGGCAGGATGGCGATCGCCATCCCGGCGAAGGTCAGTCCCTGGTCCGTTGCGTAGAACGTCGAGAAGCGGCTCAGGGCAAGCTGCACCGTGAAGGCATCCGGCTTCTGGATCAGGACGAGCGATCCGCTGAAGTCGTTCCACGTGAACACCGCCACGAGGACGGCGACGGCGACGATGCCCGGCCGCGCGAGCGGGACCATGATCCCGAGCAGAACCTCGATCCGGCCGGCTCCGTCGACCCGGGCGGCATCGATGACGTCCCGCGGGATCGTGCGGAAGTAGCCGGTGAGAATCAGCGTTGCGAACGACACGTTGGCCATCACGTTGAACAGCGCAACCCCGGGCAAGCTGTTGATCAGACCAAGGCTGCGGAACATCGAGAAGAGCGGAACGATGAGCACGTCGGTCGGGACGATCAAGGGAGCCAGGACCACCATGAAGAACACGGCTCGGAGGGGAGGCCGCAGCCGCGTGAGCGAATACGCTCCGGAGACCGACACGACGAGGACGACGGCCACGGTCATCGCGGTGACATACGCCGAGTTCGCCAGCGCAGGGCCGAGCTGGCCGCGGGTCCAGGCCTCGCCGATGTTCCCGATGGCCGGCGGCCACGGCAGGTCCCACGGAGCGCGGTAGATGTCCGCGCCTGGCCTGATCGCATTCGCCAGCGTCCAGGCCACCGGGTACAACCAGGCGACGGCGAGCATGCTCAGCAGCACCGTGGACCAGCGAACGCGACGCGGGCCGGTCACGAGCTCACCATCTCGGCGCGGCGCTCGAAGAACCGGTACTCCAGCAGTGCGAGCAGCAGGATCAGGAACAACAGGATCATCGCCATGGCCTGCGCGTAGCCGACCTGGAGGAACCGGAACGCGGTGACGTAGACATCCGTGGCGACCGTCTCGGTGGCGTGCGAAGGACCACCCTGGGTCATGACCCACACCATGTCGAAGATCCGCAGCGTCCCGAGCGTGGTCAACAGGACCAGCGTGAACGTGTGTGGCCACAGCAGCGGCCACGTGATCCGCCGGAACTGCGTGAACCTTCCGGCACCCTCAAGGACAGCGAATTCGTAGTACTCGCGCGGGAGCCCCTGGATCGCCGCGAGATACACCACCATGTTGAAGCCGGCGAACCGCCACAGGAAGGCAACCATGATCGCCCAGAGCGCCGTGCTTGCGTCCGCGAGTGGCGCGATCGTCAGCGTGTGGAGCCCGAGGGCCGATCCCACGCCGGCCACGATCCCGAAGTAGGGTGCGTACAGGAACTTCCAGACCTCGCCGACCGCGACCGAGGCAAGGACGAATGGCGCGAAGAACACGACTCGGAAGAACGTCCTTCCGCGTTTCACGTCGGCAACGAGGACGGCAAGGAACAGCCCGACGCCAGTCAGGAGCACGACCGCCGCGCCGGTGAACAGGAACGTGTTCACCAGGCTCCGATGGAAGACGGCGTCTCCGAAGATCGCACGCGCGTAGTGATCGAGCCCGACGAAGCTGGTGAGATCCAGGCCCTTCGTGTCATGCAGGCTGAGCACGACGCCGTAGACCAGCGGGTAGAAGAGGAAAGCGGCCAGGATCAGCAGGATCGGCAGGAGGAACAGCAGGTCGATGGCGCCTTCTCGGTGCGAGCGGCCGAGGGTCGCCAGGCGAGCTCGCGAATCGATCAAGGCCGGGCCGTCGCAGAAGAGCCCGCCCCGCGTCTCATGCGACGGTCGGCGATCGAGGGACGCGCATGGCATCGCTGGCGCCGATCGGGCGTCGGCCGCCGGCGCGATTCGCCCGGACCATCACACCTCCCGAGCGGGATCTGACCGGCCGAACCATACTCGCTCTCCGCTGGCGCCGACGTGGGGAGGCGGGCTCGCGGATCCAGCACGCGCATGGTCTACCTTGGGGGGTTAGTGGAGCCGATTCATCCAACGAGCGACGGCCTGTGGACGCGGGTGCGCAGTCGCCGGGACGTGCTCAGGCTCGGTGCGGTCATCGTCGCTGGCGGTGCGGTTGCTCCGCTGCTCGCCGCGTGCGCCGCGCCGAGCGGAAGCGCCGCGGCCTCCGTCGCTCCGAGCTCGGGCGGCAGCCTGGCGCCCGCCGCCCCGGCGACACATCCCCTTTCCGGTCCAATCACGGTCCTGATGGGCGGCGACCCGAGCACCCAGCCGTCGCTGAAGAAGGTCTACGACGACTTCAAGGCGCAGAACCCCGCAATCGAGTGGGACACCCGGGCGCTCCCGGGCTTCGGAGCCGAATGGGATCGGCTCGCGCGTGCCTCGCTGGAGTCCGGCGAGCCCGTGGGGCTCGTGATGATCGATGGCTTGTTCGTTCGAGCGTGGGCGCGCGACGGCCTGCTCGCCGACCTCGGCGCCGACCCGGCGATGGCCGCGGTGCTCGCTCGAGTGCCGGAGCGGTTCCACCTCGCGGGGCCGGGAGAGGCCACCACAAGAGCCTTCCCCCTCGCCCTGACCCAGGGCGTCCAGACCACGGGCATGTACTACAACAAGGCGCTGCTCGAGCGGGCCGGCCTCGAGGCCCCGAGGACCATCGCGGAGCTCACGGCAATGGTCAGGCCGCTGGCGGCGCTCGGTGCGGCCCCGCTCACGTTCTGCTCCGGTGAGATCTCCTTCAACTCGATGCTCGTCACGTGGGTCTTGCCCATGATCGCGGGTCGTGGCGGCGACCCGCTGGCCTTCGTCGAGCGCACGATCAAGGGCGAGGTCGGATACGACAGCCCCGAATGGATCGAAGCCTTCGAGACGATCGACCACCTCCGCACCTCCGGCGTCCTGCTCGAGGGATCCGGGGCTACCGACTACGCGACGATGCAGGCGCTCTTCCTGCAGGGAAGGGCAGGCCTGGCGTACAACGGCTCGTGGCTCCTGGCGCAGCTGCAGGCAGGCACCCCCACGGTCGCGTTCGACCTGCACGTCGCCCCGCTGCCCCTCGTGGACGGGACGTCGAAGGCGCACTCGATCCTCTCCTGGGGTGGCGTCGCGATGCCGGCCAAGGCCGCCGGGAGCCGTGACAGCGTGCAAGCGTTCCTCGAGTATGCGAGCCGGCCGGAGGTCGACCGGGCCGTGGTCGAGGGCCTGCAGTCCTACTCGCCGATTGCCGCGTCGAATGCGGCGATCCACGACGCCGTGGCGCGGGAGTTCCTGCCCATGTTCGAGGACGCCATCACGCCGCTCAACTGGCTCTGGGAGCCGGAGATCGAAGCCGAGATCAACAACCAGGTCCAGGCGCTCGTGAAGGGCGACACCGACCCCGCATCCGTCGGGAAGGCGATCGAGGCCGTCGCAGCGGAGCTGCGTTCGTCAGGTCGCAGCTACTACTCGTAATAGGGCGCTTACCAATCGGTTGCGGGGACGGGGTCGTTGTCGCGCCGCGGTGACCGGCCCGAAGCCGTGACCACGCCGCCGCCCGGCATGATCAGCTCGCGTGCGCCTCGTCCGGGAGCAGCAGCGCCTCCGGATCGTCGAGGGGGACGCCAGTGTCGGCAAGCCGTTCCACGATGGCCGGCCGGCCCAGGCGGACGAGCGCCCCGATCGCGTCGTTGACCTTCGGGACATTGGCATTCATGCCCGCGACCACGCGGCCGTCCCGGAGCCAGAACGCGACGAACGCACCGGAGGCGGGGTCGCCGCGGACCACGACCCGGTCCCAGGTGGGTGCATGCCCCGCGTATTCCATGCTGAGGTCGAACTGGTCCGAGTAGAGGTAGGGAATGCGGGCGTACGGGTCGGTGCCTCCCAGCATGTTCTGGGCCGCGATCCGGCCCTGGCGCCGCGCGTTGTCCCAGTGTTCCACGCGAATTCGCGCCCCGAAGAGCGGGTGCCACGCCGCCGCCACGTCCCCGGCGGCGAAGATCCCGGGCACGCTCGTCTCGAGGTGCTCGTCGACGTGGATCCCGTCGCCAACCTCGAGGCCCGCCGCTGCGGCCAGGTCGGTCCGGGGTCGGGCCCCCACCCCGACGACGACGAGATCGGCCTCGATGCGCGTCCCGTCGTCCGTCTCGACCGCCTCGACCGCGGTGCCGCCCCGGAAGGCGACGGCGCGCTGGGAGAGAAGCAGCTCGACGCCGTGGGCGGCATGAAGGTCGCGATAGACCGCCCCGATCTCGGGCCCGAGGACGCGCTCGAGCGGCGTCGAACCGGGGGCGACGAGGGCGACCGCCACCCCGAGCTCGCGGAGGGACGCGGCGACTTCCGAGCCGACCCATCCGCCGCCGATGACGGCGACCCGGCGCGCCGCGACGGCCCGGTCCCGGATCGCCTCGGCGTCCCCGACGGTGCGGAGCAGGTGGATGCCGGCAAGATCGCTCCCGGGAACGTCGAGCCGACGGGGCAGCGCACCGGTGGCGAGGAGCAGCCGGTCGTAGCGGATCCTTGACCCGTCCTCCAGGATGACGTCCCGCGATGGAACGTCGATCGACGTTACGCGCGAGGCCGTCCGCAGGTCGATGGCCTGCTCCGTGTAGAAGCCCCCCGCGTGGACATCCAGCTCGTCGCGCTCCTTCGCGCTCCGGAGATACTCCTTCGAGAGCGGCGGTCGCTCGTAGGGACGGTCGAGCTCCTCCCCGACGAGCACGATCCGCCCATCGAACCCCTTCTTGCGGAGGTGCGCGGCGGCGTTCGCCCCGGCGAGCCCGGCGCCCACGATGACGAATGTCCGTCCGCTGACCTGCCCGCGCTCCGTCATCCTGTTGACCTCTTCTATAACTAATCTATCTTATCTTTGCGGCTCCGCCACGCCGTGTCAAGGGGGTCGCGACCGCGTGGGTCCAGCCGGCCCCGGAGAAGGTCGCCCGCACCGTCTGCCAGCCTCCAGGCCCAGCCACCGCCGTCACCCCAGGCGAGGGACCGGAGGGCCGCGCCGGGTCCCGCCGGACGCAGGTATTCGAGCCGGTATCGCCGCTCCGGCGCACGTACGTCGTCGGGACCGCCGGCGGCCGCGACCGCCTCGTCCATCCAGTCGAGATAGACGGCGTTGTTCACGTGGCCCTGGGGGTCCAGCTCGCGGAGGCGGGGGACCAGCGGCAGTCCCGCGACGCCCGGCGGCGACGGCGGAAGGTCCACGCGGGTGGGCGTGAACGGCGCACGGTCCACGCCCGGGACCTCCGTGAAGTCGAGCGGGATCCTGATCGGGGCGCGGCCGTCGGTCATCGCCCAATCGACACTGACCTCGCCGGCCAGACTGCCGTCGACGGCGCGGAGCTCCGACCGGCGACGGCACATCACCCGCCGGAACCCGGCGAGCCGGGTGGAGACGCGCAGCTCGTCGCCGTCGTGGATCGGCGCGACGAGAACCACATCGATCGCCCGGACAACCCAGGCGAGCCCGCGCTCGCGATACCAGTCCCGCGGGAAGCCCAGGACCTCCGAGTGCCGCCAGGCGACATCCCCGATGTAGCCCAGCAGCGCCGAGGTCTTCGCCAGGCCATCTGGGGTCGCCTCGTCGAAACGAACGCGGTACATCTGCTCCAACCAGAGCACGTCGGGCGCGCCGGCCGGGGCGACGTCGCGCTCCGTCATCCGGGGGAAGGCTTGCGGCCGGCCAGCGCGTCGAGCGTCTCGAGCGTCACCACGGCGGTTCCCTGCCGCGGTGCCGTCTGCTGCGAGAGCCGCACCGCGCACGAGGTGCGCACGTCGAAGACCACCAGCCCGACGCGCAGGGCGTGCTCCTCGTCGGCTGCGTGGCGGCGCGCGTCATCGAGCTGGTTGAGAACGTCGGCGTTGATCCCCCGCGCGCCCCACTTGCAGTCCCACGCCTCCTCGCGTCCGGCCGTCTCGACGGTCAGGTCGTACGGGTGGATCTCGGCGGCGACGCCGTCGAAGAGCACGCGACGCTCGCGGCGAACCGCGGCCGTGCCCGCTCGCCGGGCCACCAGCACCTGCGCGAGGGACTCGACGAACGCCCCCCGGAACTGGCTCCTGACCTGCTCCCCCCGCTCGGCGACCTCGAGGCTGGCGGCCAGGATCGCCTCGGCGTGCTCGGGGTCGGGCGCTCCGGCCCCGAGCACCGTCGGGAAGATTCGTCGCCACGTCTCCGGCTCGGTCGATTCGCCGTTCATGACGGCCCTGGCCAGCAGCCGCTGCCCGTAGCTCGCATCGGCGGCGAGGGTCGCCAGGCGCGCCACGAGCGGGTCCGCCTGGATCCCCGCATAGACGACCGCGCGAGCGTCGCGGGCAGCATCCTGGAACCGCACCTCAGGCTCGACCCGTTCCTGGACGGGGCGCCGCGCCGGCGGTTCCCCCGCGGGCGGTTCCCTTCGCCGAGCGCCAGCTCGGCGATCGCCGGGAGGGTCGACAGCCAGTCGATCGCCCGGTGGGGATCGGTGATTCGGCCGGCCTCGTCCGCAAGGGCGTCGATCGCGGCCGCGGTCTCCGCCGGGACGAGCGCGCCAGCGTCGGGCACGGAAGCGCTGAGTCGCGCGCGACCCATCTCGGCGAGCTTCGTCACGTAGGTCCACTCGTCCTCGATGGTCTCGCCGAGCTCGGAAAGGACCTCCAGGGCGGCCAGGGCGATCGCGAGGAGATCGCCGGCTCGAACGGGACCGGGACTGCGCGGGACGGCGCCCGCGGGCCCGGGTCCGCCGGCCAGATCTTCGCTCACGAACGAGAGCGTAGCGCTGCGCCGCGGGGTGCGTCGCGCGCCGCGCCGTGCGCCGCCAGGGCACCGCGCCCCGGAGGCCAGGTGCCCTGTCGCTCAGGCCAGGCGGGGCAGTCGACTCCGCTCGAGATCGCGTGCCGCCAGCTCGATCCGGACCAGCAGCGCACGGAGCCGCTCGTAGCAGGTGGCGTCCCATGCGCGAGAGTACGCGGCGATCGCTTCGGCCCGGAGACGCGCGGCATCGCCCATCGCGCCCAGCTGCTCGAGACGGGCGAGCGCGTCGAGCACGTCGCGATAGAGACGCGGAAGCGTCTCGGCGATCGTCTGGTCCGAGTTCACGCTCAGGATCGTGGCGCTCCCCATGGCCGGTGGCAATCCCCCGAACGTACGGGGCCGGGCGGGCCGGGCCCCCGGGTCAGTCCCCGGGGTGGCTGCCCGAGCGGATCTGGAAGCGCTCGAACCGGCCCGTCGGCGGCATCCAGGCCGGGATCACCCGGTCCACCTGCGCCGAGATCGGGCCGCGGGCGAGCGCCATGAGCAGTGCCTCGAGAGCTGCCCGGGGACCCTCGGCCACGCACACCACCGCGCCGTCCGCCCGGTTCGCAACCCAGCCCCGGAGCTCCAGGCCTCCGGCCACCTGCATCACGAACCAGCGAAACCCGACGCCCTGGACGGCGCCGATGACCGTCGCCTCGAGGCGCTCGGCGACGGGTGTCCCGTCGTGGCCCGGGAGCGCGCCGCCATCGCCCACCGGCGTGCCGTCGGGGCCCGGGGGCAGGGTCGTCGCGTCGTCGGGCACGGTCACGCCGCACGCGGCCATGCGAGCACGAGGACATCCACGACCAGCTCGGGATTCGCGTTCGAATCGAGCAGCTCCGCGGACCGTGCGAGCCGGGCGAGGAACGCCGGAGCGGCACCCGCGGGGAGAAGGGCCGCAGCCGTCTCGAGGTCGTCGATGAGCGCGAGGTCCACGGCGCGCTCGCGCCCGCCGGCCACGACCACGGCGAGGTCCCGGGCAACCGCTGTCCACGTCTCGAGGAGCGCCCGCGCCGCGAGTCGCCGCTCCGCCGGCGATGCACGTCCCGCCTTCGCCACGTCGGCCTGCCCGTCGGGCGGCGCCGCCGCCGAGGGTGCCGGCTCGGACGGTCGGCCGCCGGTTCCCCACGACTCGACGCCCAGGCCCACGAGGTCCGCCGCCCGGGTGAGCAGCTCGCGGCCGATTGCCAGGCGCCGCGCACGGTTCTCCGGGATCAGGTCGAGGAGCGTTCGTGCGATCTCCCCGCGAGCCTCGACGGCCCTTGGCGCGGCCGCGTAGGCGAGGGCAAGGCCCGGCCTGCCGCCGGCCACGCGGGCGAGTCGCGCTGCTCTCGGTGGGTCGATGCCGTGCTCGTCCAGCAAGACCTCGATCGCCCGGATCCCCAGCGGCCCCAGGCGAAGCGTCGTCGCCCGCGACCGGACCGTCGGGAGCAGTCGCTCGGGCTCGTCGGCGCACAGGATCAGGGTCGCCCCGGGCGGCGGCTCCTCGAGGGTCTTGAGCAACGCGTTCTGGGCGTCCTCGTTCATCCGGTGCGCGCCCTCGATGACCGCCACGCGGTGGCGACCCTCCACCGGGAGGCGTGCCATCTCGTGGATCAGGTGGCGAACCGTGCCCGGGTCGGGGTCGCCCGGGTCGCCGATGCGGACCTGCCGGCCCGCCCCTTCCGGAGCCAGGCGGTGGAGGTCCTGGTGGGTGCCGCCGGCGACCAGGTGACAGGCACGGCAGGCGCGACACGGACGCGGGACGCCCTCCTCGGCGGCACAGAGCAGCCCGGCCGCCAGGTCCAGGGCGAGGGTGGTCTTCCCGACGGCGCCGGGACCGACCAGGAGCAGCACCTGCGGGACGCCGCGGGCAAGCATCCGCTCGACAGCCGTCAGCGCTGCCGGCTGGCCCCGGGTCGCGAATCGCGTGGCGAGACCGGCTGCCGCGCCGGTCTCGGGCGCCATGCGCGTTCCCGGCGCTCGGCCCGTGGCGGCCGGCGAACGCGGGCCGGCGGAGGGGCGAGCGGATCCGGTCGACGGGCGCGCGCCAGAAGCCGGCGGTTCCCCGCCGGCCTCCGACGGGCCCGTGCCGCGTCCCGCCATGCGTCGGGACCCGGGCTCAGGCGCCTTCGACGGGCGCTGCTGCCTTCCGAACGTACCGGCGCTTCGGGGCCGGTGCATCTGCGGTCGCCGGGGCATCCGCCGCGGATGCCGTCGGCGCGACCGATGCGGCCGCTGCCCGTGGGGCTCGGCGCTTCGGGGTGGCCGGCATGACCGCCTCCACCGGCGCCGCGGGTGCCGCCTCGACAGCCGCGGCCTTCGGTCGGGCGACCCGGCGCTTCGGGGCCGCAGGGACCTCGGGCGTGGGCTCGACCGGCGGTGTCGCCGGGAGGATTCGCGCCGCCGCCGATGCGGCCGCGCCCGTGGCCCGACGACGTCGGGCCGGCGCGGGAGCGGACTCGGGCGCCTTCTCGACGGTCGGGGCCGGGACCGGGTCCAGGGCGGCGGCCGCGGCACCTGCGGCCCGCCTGCGTCCACGCCCGCGCGCCGGCGTCGACGTGTCGGGTTCGGCCGCGACGGCCTCGCCCTGGGCAGACGCGCTCCCAACCGGGACAGCGGCGCCCGCGGCCGGTCGCGTCTCGGCCTGGCGGCCGAGCTTCTGCGCCAGCTGTGCCTTCAGGAGCTCCTCGAGCTCCGGTGGAACCTCGCTCCACGGCTCGCTGCTTCCCGAGCGCCCCTCGAGGCGCTCCGGACGGGCCTGTACCGGCCGGCCGGCGTCGCGACGCGGGGCTGCATCACGTCGCGGCGCCACGTCGCGGCGCGGTCCTGCATCGCGATTCACCCCACCCCGGCCGGCAGGCTCGCCGAAGCGCACCGACCCGCCGGCGCTGCTCGGCGCGCCTCCCCGACCGTACCGCTCGCGATCGATCGCCGCGGCGTACGAGCCGGCTCGACCGCGACCACCGCGGTTCCCCTGGGTCGGCTGACCGCCACGGGCACCCTGCCCGCCGCGGTTCCGGCGCTCCGCGAGCAGATACTCGGGGATCTCCGGCTCGTCGTCGAACTCCTCGTCCTCCGTCGTCGGTCGACCGGCGACTGGGGCGGCAACGCCGATCTGGGAGTCCCACACCGAGCCGAACGCGGCCGGGCGGGGTGCCGGGCGCGGTGCCGGGATGGATTCGTCGTCCACCTCGAACTCGAGCTCGGCGTCCTCGGCGGTGAGCGCCGCTACGGGAAGCGGCTCGGCCGCGCCGTCCGCCGCTGTCTCCACGCCGCCCTCGTGGCCACGGCCACGGCCACGGCCACGGCCGCCGCGTCGCCGACGGCGCCGCGGCGCATCCTCGTCGCCCTCCGTCTCGGGCGCGCCGGGCGCGCCGTCCGCACCTGCTGGAGCGACCACCTCCTCGTCGTCCGTCGCGACCGGCTCGGCCGGCACGGGGGTCGTGGCCGCGGCACGGACGGTCCGGGCCTTCGAGAGCTTCTCGCCGGGCAGCGCGACGATCGCGACCTGCTCCTCGACCTCGTCGACCGGCCCGCGCTCGTCGGCGACGATCGCCTCCACGCGCCGCGTGCGCGGGGCGCGAACGGCGCGCTCGACGGAAGTCCGTGAAGCGGCCACGGGCTCGCGTTCCACGCGGACGCGCCCCCGGCCGCGGCCACGACCGTGGCCCGTCCCTTCGGACAGCTTGTCGGGGACCTCGGTCATGGACAGGTCCTCGTCGTCCGACGGGACGCGGCGCCCGGATACCGTGGATGCCCGCTCGACCTTGGCGAGCTGCGTGATGTCCGTGAACTTGTCCGCGACGTCCATCAGGTCCGAGCTGGTGTTGCCCCGGAAGCTGATGACCTCGACGCGCACGCCCATCTCCTGGACTGCACGGATCGCCGGCGCGAAGTCGCCGTCACCGGAGACCACGACGGCCACGTCGAGGTTCCGGGCGGTCTTCATCATGTCGACGACCAGCTCGATGTCGAGATTCGCCTTGACCTTCCCGTCCCCGTACTTCCGGATGTCCTTGCTGACGACCCGGAAGTCGTGGCGCGAGAGGAAGGAGTGGAAGTTGCGCTGGTTCTCGTTGTCCGGGTCCAGCCCGGTGTATGCGTATGCCCGGACGAGATCGCGTCCGGCTGTTGCCGCCTTCAGCAGCAGGACGTAGTCGATGTCCGCCCCGGCCGCCTTGGCCGCGTAGAAGATGTTCGCGACGTCCACGAAGACGGCGACGTTCTTGCCCACGTTGACTCCTCAATGTTCTCTGGCACAGGTGCCAAGCTTCCGCTCCACACCTGCGGGCCGGGCGGCGCCGCGCGCCGTGTTCGGCCTTACCCCCTGCCGGCGGAAGCCCGCTCCGCCCGGATCAGACATTCGATGCGAGGCCCCGCCGCGGCGAAGCCGAAGCGCTCCCAGACGGGCAGGGCGTACCCCGCGTATCCGAGCGCCGCCTCGACGACGGTGCAGCCCTTGTTCCGCGCCGATCGGAGCAGCTCCTCGACCAGGACGCCGGTCACCTGTTCCTGGTCGTGACGCGGATCCACGACAAGGAGGTCCACGGCGCCGACGTAGCCGCCGGCGTGGACGGACGGCCGGAGGGCGAGAACCGCCAGCCCGGCCAGCGCGCGAAGCGTTTCCGCGACGAGGACGCTCGCTTGCGGAAGATAGACGAGCTGCCGCAGCAGGTCACCGGCGTCGAGGGTCGCGGTCGAACCGGCGGCCGGAGCGGTCGCCGACCAGAGCGCCATCATGCGCTCGACGTCGGTGATGCGTGCTGCTCGAACCTGGTACTCCACCCGGCGGGCCCGCGACCTCGCACTTTGGATGCGACCCGGCACGTACAGTGAACGGTCCTCGGACGGGCTCGACCGGGAACCTGGCGTCGCAGCGCCGCACCGGGGCGGCGAGCGTGCATCACGCTCGGCCGGACCACGCCGGGGCGCGCGACGCCGTATTGCATTCGGGTCGCTGCTGACTAATATACGGCATCTCTCCGGCTGCAACGCAGGAGAGTCCAAGTGGGCCCCCGCCCGAACAAGCCCCGCCGTCCGCCACGTGCCCCTGGGGAGGGATGCGCGTCGTCCAAACGGAGACGGGGAATGCGCGATCACCGCGGGCGACAGCCGCGCACGCAGGGCGGGGGATAGAGGAGGAGACGCTCATGAAGTTCGCCCGAGTGGGTGCAGTCATTGCCGTCGCGGCAATCGTGGTTTCCGCGTGCAGCGGCAGCGCGACCCCGGCCCCGAGCGCCGCAGCGAGCGCCGCGGCCAGCGCAGGGGCGAGCGCCGCGGCGGGCAGCGTCGACGTCAAGATCGGCATCGAGCTTCCGCTGTCAGGTGCCGACCTTCCGAACGGCGATCCGACGCTCAAGGGCGTCCAGCTGGCGCTCGAGCAGATCCAGGTTCCCGGCTACAACGTCACCTTGAATGTCCAGGACGACGCGGTCAACGGCGTCCACGACCCGCAGCAGGGCGCCAAGAACATCTCGACGCTCGTCAACGACCCGACCGTGATGGGCGTCGTCGGCCCGTTCAACTCCAACGTGGCGAAGGCCGAGATCCCGATCTCGAACGCGGCCGGCCTGGTCCAGTGCAGCCCGGCGAACACGAACATCTCGCTGACCAAGCCCGAGTTCGGCGCTCTCGACCTGCGCAAGGCGAACCCTGACAAGATCGCCTACGTCCGCGTCGCGACCACCGACGACATCCAGGGCGCGGCCGGCGCTGACATCGCCTACACGATCGTCAAGGCGCGCAAGGCCTTCGTGATCGACGACACCGAGACCTATGGCAAGGCCCTCTCCGATCAGTTCGTGGCCACGTTCACGAAGCTGGGCGGCACGGTCATCGATGGTGGATCGCACGGCGTTCCCAAGTCCGGCCAGGGCGACTTCACGAGCCTCCTCAGCCTGGCCAAGGCGCAGAACCCGGACTTCGTCTTCTTCGGCGGCGTCACCGCGACCGGAGGCGGCCTCCTCCGCAAGCAGATGGTCACCGCCGGCATGGCCGCGATCCCGATGGGCGGGGGCGACGGCCTCAGCGACGGAGCCGCCAGCGTCAAGGGCTCGTTCCTCAACCTCGCGGGTGACCAGGGCGATCCGAACACGTACATGACGGTCGCCGCGACACACGACATCCCCAACCCGGAGAAGTTCGCCGCGGACTACAAGGCCAAGTTCAACGCAGAGCCTGGCGCCTACAGCGCTTCCGGGTATGCCTGCGCCCAGACCATCCTCGAGGCAATCAAGAACGTCGGTGGCGACCGCGAGAAGGTTCGCGCCTACGTGACCGACCCCTCCCACACCTACGACACCGTCCTGGGCAAGTTCTCGTTCGACAAGAACGGCGACACGACCCAGCGCATCATCTCGGACTACACGTTCGACCCGGGCACGAAGGACTGGAAGTTCGTCTCCCAGAAGGACTTCGGGGCCGCCTGAGCCGTTCGCCGTTCTGCTGAGCAACATGAGCGAGGCCGGGCGCACTCGCCTGGCCTCGCTCGATCATCCCACCCGCCGATGAGACTCCGATCGCGCCGAAGCCTGCTGGTTCCGGCAGTGCTGCTGCTCCTCGCCGTGCTCGATTGGGCATACGTCGGGACCGAGCAGTTCGTGAACGCCCTGACCATCGGGGCTGTGTATGCCCTGATCGCCCTGGGCTACACGATGGTCTACGGGATCATCGAGCTGATCAACTTCGCCCACGGCGACGTCTTCATGGTCGGCTCGTTCGTGACCTACTGGCTCCTCACGAGCCTCGGGTACAACGGCACCATCTCGGATGTGCCACTCCTCATCGTCGTGGTCCTCGGAACGTTCCTGTTCGCGATGGTGCTCCTGGGCGGGATCGGCGTGATCATCGAGCGATTCGCCTACCGGCCGCTTCGCAACGCACCCCGCCTTGCTCCCCTGATCACGGCGATCGGGGTGAGCTTCATCCTCCAGAACATCATCCAGATCTTCTTCGGGCCATCACCGGTCTCGGCCCCGCAGGTCATGGACGTCCAGGCGCGGGTGAGCATCGGCGGCGTGGACGTGTCGGTCGTCAAGCTGTTCGTGATCGGCGTTGCGTTCGTCCTGATGATCGCCCTTCAGACGTTCGTCTCACGGACGCGGATGGGGCGCGCCATGCGTTCCACGGCCATCGACCGTGACGCGGCCCAGCTGATGGGCGTCGACATCAATACCACGATCGCGGTGACGTTCTTTCTCGGCTCGGCGCTTGCCGGAGCCGCCGGCGTGGTGCAGGTCCTGTACCTCGGAACGACCAACTTCCAGCTGGGCTTCCAGGCCGGCCTCAAGGCGTTCACGTCCGCCGTCCTGGGCGGGATCGGCAACATCACGGGCGCTGCCCTCGGGGGCTTCCTGATCGGATTCATCGAGGTGAACAGCACGGTGGCCGGGTACGGGCGCTGGAGCGAGGCGATCGTGTTCGGCATCCTCGTTCTCGTCCTCGTCTTCCGCCCCACGGGCCTCCTGGGCCAACAGCTCGGAGAGCGGGCGTGAGCGGGCGGCGCCTCCAGGGCGGCAGCGCTCCGCTCAGGCTCCTGCCCGGCGCGGTCCGCGGCACGCATCGAGCGCTTCGCGGGCCGTCACCAGTCGCTGGCCGTCCTCGTCGGGGTGGCGCTCGTCGGCGCCTTCCTCCCGGTCATCGTCGGTGTCCCGCCGTTCTCGGGATTCGGGAACCGGAATGACTTCGTGGACGGGTTCGCGAACGCGGGGGTCTTCGTCCTCCTCGCGCTCGGGCTCAACGTGGTGGTGGGTCTCGCCGGCCTCCTGGACCTGGGCTACGCGGCGTTCTTCGCGATCGGCTCGTACGCCTACGCCTACAGCGCCTCGCCATTCTCCCACCTCGACGTCCCGTTCTGGCCGATGCTCATTGTTGGCGCGCTGATCGCGGCGACGTTCGGCATCCTGCTCGGCGCGCCCACCCTCCGCCTGCGCGGCGACTACCTCGCCATCGTCACCCTCGGCTTCGGCGAGATCGTCCCCGTTGTCTTCCTCAACAGCGACACCTACACGAACGGCACCAATGGCATCAGCGCCGTCTACCAGCCCAGCCTGTACGGCCTGGCCGGGATCGGCAGCTTCGGGTTCGGCAACCCGTGGCCCTACTACATCACGGTTCTGGCGATCGTGGCAGTCGCCATGATGCTGCTCTACCGGTTACAGGATTCGAGGCTGGGCCGGGCGTGGGTCGCCATCCGCGAGGACGAGGTGGCGGCCGCGAGCATGGGCGTCAACACCGTCACCACGAAGCTGCTCGCCTTCGCCATCGGCGCGTCCACTGCCGGACTGGCCGGCGTCTTCAACGCTTCCAAGCTCTCCCTCGTCAGCCCGGACCAGTTCGGGTTCACCGTCTCCTTCACCATCCTGGCCATGGTCGTGCTCGGCGGCATGGGCAACATCTGGGGCGTCGCGATCGGGGCGTTCGTGCTCTACGAGATCCAGAGCGTCTTCCTGAAGCAGCTGACCAACTTCGTCCACGGCATCCACCTGCCGGCGGTGGACCTTGGATTCCTGCGCGTCGACATCTCCAGCATCGACTTCGTCCAGTACCAGTTCCTGCTCTACGGCCTGGCCCTGGTGGCCATGATGCTCCTGCGGCCCGAGGGCCTGTTCCCGAGTCGCCAGCGGAGGCGGGAGCTGCATGAATCCGCGGAGGAAGCCGCCGAGTCGAACGAGGACGTGGTGCAGGCATGAGCGGAGAGGCCCCCAGCCTGGTCTTGTCCGCGAGCGGCGTCACGAAGCGGTTCGGTGGCCTCCTTGCAGTGAACGCGGTCGACTTCGACATTCCGGAAGGATCGATCGTCAGCCTGATCGGGCCCAACGGCGCGGGCAAGACGACGTTCTTCAACGTTGTTGCCGGCCTCTACGAGCCGACGCACGGATCAGTCCGCTTCATCGGCAACGAGATGATCGCTCGCGGCCGCCGAGTCTGGGCCGAGCCGCTCATCTGGGTGCTCCCGACGGTCGTCGTCGCGCTCCTGGGCGCCCTTCTCGAGGTGTTGACCGGGTCCGGAGTGGCACTGGCTCTCGCAATGCTGGTCGCGCTCGGCCTCCTCATCACGATGTTCCTGCTGGCGATCGTCCGGCCACCGATCTACGAGCACATGCTGCACCGGCTCGGCATCTTCAAGAGCGCCCGGCCGAACGACATGGTGATGGCAGGGCTGGGCCGAACCTTCCAGAACATCCGCCTGTTCAAGACGATGACGGCCCGCGAGAACGTCATGGTGGGAATGCATAGTCGGCTGCAATCGACCGTGCTCGACGCGGGGCTGCGGCTGGCGCGCCACCGGCGCGAGGAGAACGAGGCAGACGCCCAGGCGAGCCGGTGGCTGGCGTTCGTGGGGCTGAAGGGCAAGGGCGGCGAGATCGCACGCAACCTCTCGTATGGAGACCAGCGCCGTCTCGAGATCGCCCGCGCCCTTGCGAGCCAGCCGAAGCTCCTCCTCCTGGACGAGCCGACGGCCGGCATGAATCCATCCGAGACGGCGCAGATGATGACCCTCTTCGGGCGCATCCGGACCGACCTCCACCTGACCATCCTGTTGATCGAGCACGACATGCAGGTGGTCATGGGCGTCAGCGACCGCGTGACGGTCCTCGACCATGGCGAGAAGATCTCCGAGGGAACACCGGACGAGGTCCGCCGCGACCCCCGGGTCATCGAGGCCTACCTCGGGAAGGGAGCGAGCCAGTGACCGCCACGG
This sequence comes from uncultured Chloroflexia bacterium, assembly GCA_963734535.1. Lineage (GTDB taxonomy): Bacteria > Chloroflexota > Limnocylindria > Limnocylindrales > CSP1-4 > CTSoil-043. The sequence continues at coordinate 38,007 of CAVTHS010000014.1, forward strand.
CGGGCGCGGCCACGCCCTCCACCAGCCCGGCCCAGCAGCCGCTCCTCCGGCTGGACGACGTCAACACCTACTACGTGCATATCCACGCGCTGCAGGGGATCACCCTGGAGGTCTTCCCGGGCGAGATCGTGACGCTGCTGGGCGGGAATGGCGCCGGCAAGACGACCACGCTGCGCACCATCAGCGGAATGATCCACCCGCGCTCGGGCACCGTCCACCTGGGCGGCGACGACATCACCCACGTGCCGGCCCACAAGCTCGTCCGCCGGGGAGTTGGCCACGCGCCCGAGGGACGCCGCATATTCGGCCGGATGACCGTCCTCGAGAACCTCCAGATGGGCGCCTACACCCGGAGCGACAAGGGCGAGCTCCAGGCGGATTTCGACCGCGTCTTCGAGCTGTTCCCCCGGCTCCGCGAGCGAAGCAGCCAGGCCGGCGGGACGCTCTCCGGTGGCGAGCAGCAGATGCTCGCGATCGGGCGTGCGTTGATGACCCACCCGACGCTCCTTCTGCTGGACGAGCCGTCGATGGGCCTCGCGCCGATCCTCGTGGAGCAGATCTTCCAGGTCATCCGCGACATCCACGCGCAGGGGACGACGGTCCTCGTCGTGGAGCAGAACGCGCTGATGGCCCTCGGGATCGCCCACCGGGGCTACATCCTCCAGACCGGCCGGATCGTCCTCGAGGACACGGCCCAGAACCTGCGCCAGAACCCGGAGGTCCAGAAGGCCTACCTGGGCGGCTGAGCCCGCACCGCAGCCTCCATCCACGCCCCAGGTCGCGGGCGCCCTACTCTGGCCGAGCCCCGAACAGCTCCGCTGTGGCGAAGGCCAGTCCGACCACGCCGGCCGCAGCCAGCCAGACGCCCGGCGCGCGGTCCGGCAGCATCGTCCCGAAGCCGCCCGAGTCGAGGGCGATCCCGACCGAGCGAAGGACGAGGCCCAGCGCTGCGATCACGGCCAGGGCGGCATAGGCCCACCAGCGGTCGACGGCCACGGGCCGGTCCCCCATCGCGTAGGGCAGGGTCACCAGCGCCAGGGTCGCGAGCGCGGCGAGGAAGGCCAGGATCCCGGCGCCGAAGAACCCGTTGCCCTCCAGGGCGGGAATCCCCTCGGCGCCGCCGGCCCGAAACCACGGCAGCGCGCAGCCGACGACGATGAGGATCGCCGACACCGTGGCGACCCAGCGCCCGCGGCCCAGCGATCGGCGGTGCAGCGACATCAGTCCGGGTCCAGGTACACCTCGGGGCGGAGGACGCCCACGAAGCGCAGGTTCCGGTAGACCTCGCCGTAGTCGAGGCCGTAGCCGATGACGAACTGGTCGGGGATCTCGAAGCCGCGGTAGTCGATCGCGATCTCCACGATCCGGCGCGCCGGCTTGTCGAGGAGCGTGCAGATCTTGAGCGTCGCCGGGTTCTTGCCGCGCAGGTATCGGACCAGGTAGTTGAGCGTCAGGCCCGTGTCGATGATGTCCTCGACGATGAGCACGTGGCGCCCGTCGATGCTGGACGAGAGGTCCTTGAGAATCCGGACAAGCCCCGATGACTCGGTCGTCGCGCCGCCGTACGAGGAGACCTCCATGAGGTCGATCTGGACGGGGATCGAGATCGAGCGCATCAGGTCGGCCATGAACGGCAGCGAGCCCTTGAGGACGCTCACGAGCGTCAGCTCGCGCCCCGCGTAGTCGTCGCTGATCCTGCGCCCGAGCTCCACGACCTTGGCCTGGATCTGCTCCTCGCTCAGCAGGATCTCCGCGACATCGGCGGTGAGGTCCGGGCGCCGTGTCACGCGGTGACCTCCGCGTCGGGCGGTGCGGCGGCCGTGAGCCGCCCGGGGGTCGTGAGCCGCGCGGCCGCGCGGGCGCGTGCCTCTGCCCGGCTGCGGCGCGGGCGCGGCTGGCTCGGAGCCGCCGCAGCGAGCTGGCTCCCGGTCCGTTCCCTGGGCGGCGTGGTCTGCCCGTCCGCCCCCGTGAGCATGCCGGCGAGCGAGAGCTTCCCGTACTTGAAGAGCAGGGCCCGGAAATCGCGCGAGTAGAGGAGCTTCACCGTGACACCCGGGTACAGCTCACGCAGCCGTCGCAGCTTGCGATTCTTCTTGCGGACCAGGCGCTGCTTGAGCGTGGTCAGCTCCAGGTAGACGTCGAGCTCCGGCAGGTAGAAATCTGGGCTGAAGCTCTCCAGCACTGCGCCGGAACGGTCGAACAGGATCGGGAACGTGTGCGGCTCGTATTCCCAGGCGACCGCGTAGAAGTCGAGGATCCGGGCGAGCTCAGCCTCGCTGGCATGGGCGAAGGCCGGGGCGGGCCGGCGACCGAGATCCGCGTCGAGAACCATCCCGGGCAGTCTAGCCGGTCGCCTCGCGGTCCGGCCGCCACACCCGGACGGGTTCGGACGAACCCGGACGGCGGTGGAGGACCGTGGCGAGCCGATACCCGGGGGGAGTATCATGACCCTGCGTCCACGAGCCACGCCCGCAGGAGATCGCCCGCCATGACGACCGAGAAGACCGCGCGTGCCGCCTCGCCGGTCGTCGCCGCGCACGCGGCATCGGTCGCCGCGCATGCCGCACCGCCGCCGGCGAGCCTGCCCGGCACGTTCCGCCACAGCTACTCGCGCGACCGCGCACAGCTGCTTCGCCGGCTCAGCCGGATCGAGGGGCAGGTCCGCGGGATCTCACGCATGATCGAGCGCGAGGAGTACTGCATCGACATCCTGCAGCAGACGAGCGCGCTTCGGGCCGCCGTCGACGCCGTCAGCCTTCTCGTCCTGGAGGACCACGTCCAGGGCTGCATCCGGACCGCCGCCGAGCGAGGCGAGGCGGAGCAGTACGTTGACGAGGTGCTCGACGTGGTCCGCCGCACGCTCGGGCGACCCGTGCGGAGCGCATCCCGGGGCTGAGGGCGCCGCGGACCGCCATCCCAGGGCGCATCGCCGGGCGACCCCCGGGTGTCGAGGGGGTACCTTCGGCCGCCGTCGGGTGCCCGTCGGGGGGATGGCCGAACGTGGTGCCCCGGCGCACCCTCGAGTTGATGATGACCACCGATCCGCCGACCGCGACGCCGGTCCGCGTGAACCTGCCGCACATCGCCGCGCCGGCCGTGTTTCGCGAGCGTCGCGCAACCTTCCGGCGAGATGAGGACCAGCTGGTCCACGAGGAGCGCGCCCTGCTTGCCCGCGCGCTCGACATCCTGGCGGGACCGGGCGAGGCAGACGAGCAGCTTGCCGGGATCCTGGCGATGGTCGCCCGGGTCGCCGGGGCACGACGCGCGGCCGTCGTGGTCGACCAGCCGATCCGGCACGTCACCGTCGCGATCGCCCCCGGCGAGCCCGAGGATGCCGGCGCCGCGCTTGCCGCGTGGCTCGACGCGCACGCGCCGCGGTCCGCGGCACGTCGTGCGGCCGACCCTGCCGCCCCCGTCATCGTGGTCCGCGCCCGGACCGACGCCGGGGTCCCCGCGGCGAACCGGGCACTGGCCCCGGGGGTGACCAGCACCCTCGTCACGGTCGCCGGCGAGGGCGGCGTCCACCTCGGGGTGGAGCTGCCGCCCGGGACCGATCGGGCCCTGGTTGCCACGCGACTCCCCGCCTCGACCGTGCGCCACGTCCTCGTTGCGCTCTCCCTGGCAGCGAGGCGCGCGGTGGACGATCGCGAACGAGCCGAGCTTCGCGCCCGCGACACCGAGCGGACCCGCTTCGTGTCGATGGTCGCGCACGAGCTGCGAACGCCGCTGACCGGCCTGGGCGGCTACCTGGACCTGCTCCTCGAAGGGCGGGTCACAGACGCCGGCGTGGAGCGCGAGTTCCTGGAGCGAAGTCGCCGAATGACGGAAGGGATGACCGAGCTGGTCGGCGACCTCCTCGAGATGAGCCGGATCGAGGCCGGCAGCCTGGGGCTGAAGATCGCGCCCTTCTCGCTGGCCGAAGCCTGCGCGCGCGTCCTGGACGCGCTGATGCCGATCGCTGATGCCGCCGGGCTCCGGCTCGTCCGTGCGTTGCCGCCCCGCCTCCGGCCGGCCACGGGGGACCGGCGCCGGGTCGAGCAGATCATCACGAACCTGGTCGCCAACGCGATCAAGTTCACGCCGCGCGGCGGACTCGTGGAGCTCGAGGCGCGGGCCGGCTCCACGGCCGCGTTCGTGCTCGTCCGGGACGATGGGCCGGGCGTCATGATCGAGGATCGGGCGCGGATCTTCGAACCGTTCGTGCGCCTCGACGGCCACGATCGCATCCCCGGGACCGGTCTTGGCCTGCCGATCGCGCGGGATCTCGCTCGCGCCATGCACGGAGACCTGGGCGCCGCGAGCGTGGCAGGCACCGGTTCGACGTTCGTGCTCGCGCTTCCCGGCGCGGCCGACCGGGATGGAGCCAGCGTGGCAGCCTCCCTCGCCGCCGTCCTCGACGACGAGGAGCTGGCCCTCGAGGAACAATCGGTCCTGGCCGCCCTCCGCCGACCGGCCTGACGGCCTTTCCGCGGGGGATCGGCCACGCGGGTTGTCCACATTCACTGGCGGCCACCGCGAGTTCGTGGATAAGCCCGTTGACACGCCGGGTGGGCCGGACGGACGATCCCAGTCCGCATCGACCGCGGACCAACGACGGGGACCGTTGCCCGCGTGGGGCCCAGGGGAAACCCGGCCACGAACCGCGCCGGCAGCCTGAGACCGTCGATGTCACGTCGGCCGCGTGCGAGTCGAACATCGGCCGGGAGACGGCGCGGTCGGGAGCGAGGCCGGAGATTCCAGCTGGAGGGTCCGGAGGCTGCACGATCGCGCGCCGCTCCCGGCTGATCCGTCCGGGTGCCCCGCCCTTCCGGCGGATGCCCGCGTCGCCCTCGACGAGGGCCTGGCGGCGATGGGTCTCGGCAGTCTCCCGTCGCCGGCCGTGGCGGCCCTCGCCGACCACCTGCGCATGCTCCTGGCGTGGAACGCCGCCGTGAACCTGACGGCGATCCGCGATCCCCTCGCGAGCGGTGTCCGCTCACGTGCTCGACGCCCTGTCGGCGCTGCCCGTGCTCCGCGCGCGCGGCATCCGCGCGCTCGTGGACCTGGGCTCGGGCGGCGGCTACCCCGGCCTGCCGCTGGCGATCGCGCTGCCCGCCGAGCGCGCACTGCTGGTCGAATCGATCGGCAAGAAGGCTCGCTTCCTGGCGACCTCGGTCGCGGGGCTGGGCCTCGCCGGGCGCGTCGACGTCGCCGCGGAGCGGGCCGAGGCGCTGGCTGCCGACGGGCGCCACCGGGAGCGCTGGCCGGCCGTGACGGCGCGTGCCGTGGGATCCCTCGGGGACCTCGTCGAGCTCTCCTTCCCGCTGCTCGCGCCCGGCGGCATCCTCGTGGCGTGGAAGGGGCCGGCGATCGGCGAGGAGCGCGACCGGGCGATGCCCGCCCTGGCCGCGCTCGGTGGCGGCACGCTCGAGGTCATCGACGCGGCGCCGCCGGCGCCGGCGGGCCATGTCCTCGTGGTCTGTCGCAAGGCGGGCCGTACCGCTCGCGCCTGGCCACGGCCTCCGGCGGAGCGAACCCGCCACCCGTGGTGAGCGATGGATCCACCTCGCGAGGCTGCTAGGCTCCCCTGATGCGGATCGCGGTCCTCTCGGACATCCACGCCAATCTGCCCGCGCTCGAAGCCGTGCTCAAGGCTCTCGGGCACGTCGACGCCGTCTGGCACCTCGGCGACGTGGTCGGCTACGGGCCGCAGCCGGACGAGGTCGTGGCGCGCCTGGAGGAGCTCGGCGCGGTCGGCGTGCGGGGGAACCACGACGCGGCTGCGCTCGACCCGGAGATGGCGGAGTGGTTCAACCCGGACGCACGCCGCGCCATCGAGTGGACGGCCCGGCGGATCAGCCCGGCCACTCGTGCCTGGCTCGGCGCGCTCCCCGATCGGCGGGAGCTCGAGGGCCTGACCCTGGTCCACGGCAGTCCCCGCGACCCCACCTGGGAGTACGTGATGACGGGGACCGAGGCCCGCGCGAACCTGCCGGCGTTCGGCACGCTGCATCTCTTCCACGGCCACACGCACATTCCCATCGCCTTCCGCGAAGACGGCGGGAGGATGGAGACGCTCGGCCCGCGGGACGGCGGCTCGTTGATCCTCGACGATCGACGGGTGCTCGCCAACCCGGGCAGCGTCGGCCAGCCCCGCGACGGCGACCCGCGTGCGAGCGCGATGGTCCTGGACACGGAGACGTCGACACTGACATGGCGCCGGGTTGCCTACCCGATCGCCGCGACGCAGGCGGCCATGCGCGCACTCGGCCTTCCGGCTCGGCTCGTGACGCGCCTCGAACGGGGACTCTGATCGCCGGCGGCGACCGCGGCGGACCGCGGCGGTGGTATAACCATGGTCTTGCCCTCGGCCGTCGCGACAGCGCTGGCCCCTACGTTCGAGTGACAACCTTCGCATGATCGGTGGTCGCCGGCCCCTGCAGGGCCGCAAGATCGGGGATCGGCGCGTCCGCGTGGATCGACCGCACTCCCCGTACTTCCGCTACACCGGCGCGGGGATGCTCACGGCGAAGGAGGCGGCGACCGCGCCGCGCACCGGCGTCGCGCTGGTCTGGTCGCACCTGCGCCGTTCTCTGTTCGGCCGTCCCCTCTCGAACGAGGACGAGGCGGAGGAGCGCCTGCCCAAGAAGCTCGCCCTGCCGATCTTCAGCTCGGATGCGATCTCGTCGTCCGCATATGCGACGGAGGAGATCCTTCGCGTGCTCGTGGTCGCCGGGGCGGCGGCGCTCGCGCTGTCCGTCGAGGTGGCGATCGCGATCGCGATTCTTCTCACCGTCGTCTCGATCAGCTACCGGCAGGTATGCCGCGCCTACCCGTCCGGCGGTGGCGCCTACGTGGTGGCTCGCGAGAACCTCTCACAGACGGCCGGGCTGGTGGCAGCCGGCGCCCTCCTGATCGACTACGTCATGACGGTCGCGGTCTCGACTGCGTCGGCGATCCAGCAGATCCAGTCGATCATCCCCGCCGCGTACGACTACCGGATCGAGATCGCCTTCGCGTCCATCGCCCTCATCACGATCGGCAACCTCCGCGGCCTCCGCGAATCGGGCAACATCTTCGCGTTCCCCACCTACCTCTTCGTCGCCCTCGCCATCGGGGTGGTCGTGATCGGCCTGTCGCGCATCGTCACCGGGACTGTTCCCGTGCTGCCGCCGCAGCCCGAGGTGGTACGTCCCGGCGTCGAGGTCCTGACGATCTTCCTGCTGCTGAAGGCCTTCGCGGGCGGCTCCGTGGCGCTCACGGGCGTGGAGGCGATCGCCAACGGCGTCCCGGCGTTCAAGCCACCGGAGGCGAAGAACGCGGCCAACACCATGGTCACGATGGCGTTCCTCCTGGGGGCGATCTTCATCGGCGTCACGGTTGTCGCGCACGCGTTCGCGATCCTCCCGTCGGAGGACAACTCGGGAGGCCCCACCGTCATCGCGCTCGTCGCCCAGTCTGCCTACGGCCAGGCCTCGCCCCTCTTCTACGTCTTCCAGGGGGCAACCGCGCTGATCCTCTTCCTGGCTGCGAACACGAGCTTCAACGCGTTCCCGCGGCTCGCCGCGATCCTGGCCCAGGACGGGTTCATGCCGAGCCAGTTCGCCTTCCGGGGTGACCGGCTGGCCTTCAGCTGGGGGATCGTGCTCCTGGCCGCCATCGCGTTCGGGCTTCTCTTCGCCTTCAACGGCGACACCCACGCCCTCATCCCGCTCTACTCGGTGGGGGTCTTCGTCTGCTTCACGCTGTCGCAGACCGGGATGGTCCGCCACTGGCTGGCCGTGCGCGAGGCCGGCTGGTGGTGGCGCGCCAGCGTCAACGCGTTCGGCGGGCTGCTCACCCTGGTGGTGCTCCTCGTGGTGGCGAGCGTCAAGTTCCGTGACGGGGCCTGGCTCGTCCTCGTCCTGATCCCGCTGCTCGTGCTCCTCTTCCAGTTCATCCACCGGCAGTACGCGACATCACGCCGGCAGCTCGCGTTGCGTCCGGACCAGGTCGTCGCTGCGCCGCATCGGGAAGAGCGCGTCGTCGTGCCGATCAGCGGACTGAGCCGGGCGGTGGTCCAGGCGGTCAACGTCGGCCGGTCGATCTCGCCCGATGTCCGGGCCGTCCTCGTCGTCGACGACCACGCCTACGCGGAGCAGGTCCGCGACGAGTGGGCGCGCCAGGTCCCGGGCGTCTCGCTGGTCATCGTGGAGTCGCCCTACCGGGCGCTGACGGGCCCATTCCTCGCCTACCTCGACGTGCTCGACCAGGCCTGGACCCCGGACAAGGATGCGCCGATCACGTTCGTGGTGATCCCGGAGTACGTCCCGCGCCACTGGTGGGAGCGGATCCTCTACAACCAGTCCACCAGCCAGCTCCGTCGGGCGCTGCTGGGCCGCCCGAACACCGTCATCACGAACGTCCCCTATCGGGGCGAGGAACCGGCGGTCTTCGAGCGTCGTGGGCGCCTCGACCCGCACACGCCCCCGGACACCTCGGGCGACTGAGACGGCCGCCGACCGGCGCCCCTCGTCGAGCACGGTGGTATCGTTGAAGCCTGACGGAGCCCACCCGTCGCGGCCCGCATCTCCGGGCCCCGTCCTGCTGACCAAGAGGTCGCCCCCGCCCCGTGGCCGACAAGCCAGTCGCGCTCTACACCCGCGTCGTCGTCGCTCTCAACGGCGGCCCGTGCGACGATCGGATCGTCCGTCTCGTGGTCGAGACGGCACGCTCGACGAGGGCGGAGATCGTGGCCATCCATGTCGTGGAGATCGACTGGACGCTGCCCCTCGACGCCAACGTCGCCGACCGCTCGGAGAGCGCCCAGCGCGTCCTCGACTCGGCCGAGGGGATCGCCGAGCGCCTCCGCGGCACGCTCGAGCCCGTCCTGGTCCAGGCCCGCGACGTGGGTGCCGCGATCGTCGACGAAGCGGTCGAACGGGGGGCGGACCTGCTGATCGTGGGGCTTCCGTATCGGAAGCGCTTCGGCGGGGACTTCGCGATCGGGCGAACCGTCCCGTACGTGCTCAAGAACGCGCCGTGCGCCGTCTGGGTGGTGCGCGAGCCGATGCCAGGGGAGATCCACGCATGAAAGCGGTCATCGTCGGCTGCGGACGGGTCGGGGGAGTCCTCGCCTCGGCGCTCGATGCGACGGGCCACGACGTCATCATCATCGACCTCCTGACCCGGGCGTTCGACCGCCTTCCGGCGACGTTCGGGGGCGAGGCCGTCCGGGCAGACGGCACGGACGAGGATGCGCTCCGCCGCGCCGGCGCCGACGGGGCGGACTTCTTCGTTGCCCTGACCGAGGGTGACAACCGCAACATCATGGCGGCGCAGCTCGCCCGCGAGGCGTTCGGAATCGGGACCGTCTACGCGAAGGTGAACGATCCGATGCGCGCGGAGGCGTATGCCGAGCTGGGAATCGGGACGGTGTGCCGGACGACGATGATGGCCGACGCGCTGCTCGGCGCGATGAAGCTCCCGGCCGGAAGCGATCCGTCGGTGCGCTCGGGCGCCGACCATGATCACCCGCCCATCGGGAATGCCGCGGCCACCGGGCAGCTGGAGGCCTGAGGATGTTCGTCCTTGTCGTAGGCGGGGGGAAGGTCGGCTACTACCTGACGCGTGAGCTCTCCGAGTCCGGCCACGAAGTGGTGCTCATGGAGAAGGATCGCGGGCGAGCCGACCAGATCGCCGATGAGATCGGGTCGATCGTGGTCGCGAAGGACGGCTGCGAGGGAAGCGCCCTCGCCGACGCGGGAGCAAACCGCGCGGATGTCGTCGCCGCCGTCACCGGCGACGACGAGGACAACCTGGTCATCTGTCAGATGGCGAAGCACCATTTCGCCGTCCCGAAGACGATCGCCCGGGTCAACAACCCGAAGAACGAGCCGCTCTTCAAGCATCTCGGGGTGGACGAGCTGATCTCGCCGACCCGGATGATCCTCGGCTCGATCGAGCAGGACATCCCGGTCCACGAGCTGCTGCACCTGGCACCGCTCTCGCACGAGTTCGAGCTCGTCGAGGCGCAGCTCACCGTCGAGTCGCCCGCGGTCGGGAGGACGCTCCTGCAGCTGCAGCTGCCGAGCGGCTGCTCGGTGGTGGCCCTCGTCCGGGACGAGATCGCCCAGGCCGTGGGTCCCGATACCGTCTTCCGGGCGGGAGACAAGGTGATCGCCGCCGGCCGCGCCGAGTGCGAGCCCGCCCTCCATGGGACGCTCATCGGGGCCTTGCCGGTCGCATAGCCCGGCGGGTCCCGGGCGGCGTCGCGGGCCGCCTCAGGTGGCGGGGGCGCGCCGGCGCGTCGCTGGGGGTGGGCTCGCACGCCGCAACCCAAGCGCTTCGCACCATGCTCGCCGTTCCCCGGGCCCGGGGCGTGCACCGGTTGATCAGTGCGACCGACGGCCGCGTCGCCGGTCGCGATCCTGCATCACGGGCTGTGCCGCCGGACCGCCGGGCGGTCATTCGGGTCGTCGGACGCACGCTTCCGTCGTGCAGGGGCCCCCTCGCCGGTCGCAGTGGTCATGGGGTGCACACGCGATCCCGTACGGACACCATCGCGCCGAACTCTTGACAACGACATTGTCATGGTTCCATACTTTGCCCGTGTCCGGAAGGATAGCAGCCTGATGGATCCCGTCAGGTCGACCGCGAGGCCATCGGCCCATCGTTCCGGCCACCCGCCAGCGCGGCGGGAGCCAATCCAGCCACAGCACCCGGAGGTGCCAGCAATGACCATCATCCGTCGATCAAGCCCCTGGGACGACTTCTTCACGCTCCGTCGGGGCATGGAGCGGCTCTTCGACGACGACGCCAGGCCGCGGTTCTTTCGAGCGACGCTTGCCGGGGCCGAGCCGGCCCTCGACGTGACGACGAACAAGGACGAACTGGTCGTGAAGGCCAGCCTCGCCGGCTGGAGCCCCGAGGACGTGGAGATCACGCTCACCGGGAACACGCTCACGATCTCCGGCGAGCAGAAGCAGGAGGAACGCCGTGAGGAAGGCTCCTGGATCCTGAACGAGATCCGGCGCGGCAGCTTCAGCCGCACGCTGGAGCTGCCCGAGGGCCTGGTCGGCGATCGCGCCACCGCCAGCTTCGAGCACGGAATGCTCACGCTCCGCATCCCGAAGGCCGACGAGATCAAGCCGAAGCAGATCAGGATCTCGGCCACGTCGGCGCCGGACAAGCCCGAGCCCGATCTCGTCGGGGCGGGCAGCCGCCGCTGAGCGGACGGACCAGTGCAGCGGAGCCGGTTCGATCGGGATCCCGAGCGCCCCGTCTACGTGATCTCCGTGGCGGCCCGCATCGTCGCGGTCCATCCGCGGACGCTCCGGATCTACGAGGACGAGGGCCTGATCGAGCCGGCCCGCACGCCGACGAACATCCGCCTCTATTCAGACCACGACCTGCGCCGGATCCTGTGGATCCGGCACCTCACCCAGGACCGGGGGGTCAACCTGGCCGGGGTCCGGATCCTCTTCGAGCTCGAAGAGCGACTCGGGGTCCGGATCCTTGAAGCCCTCTCGGACGAATGGACTGCCGGCGACCGCGCTTCCGCGGCCACGGCCGAACCCGAACCCGAACCCGCTGGACCGCATGGGTTCTGACCCGGAGGATCTGACGATCGCCTGCATCGCACCGCGCCCTCGATCCGCGCAATGATCGGGATGACACCTTCCGTAGCCGCAGCGCGCCCCCGGACGGGGGCCCCGGCCATCGGGCCGGTCCCACGAACCGGGGCGCACCAGCGTCCCAGACGCGCCAGGAGGGCGTGATGCCGAGAGCAAAGAAGGACGTGTCGCGACCGTCCGAGATCAGGACCCGCGAGCTGCCGCTCGTGGCCCTTCGCGAGACGGTCATCTTCCCCGAGATGATCGTGCCCCTCCAGGTCGGCCGCGAGAAGAGCGTCAACGCGCTCAACGCCGCGGTCGCGGAGGGCAGCCTCATCGCGCTGGTCACCCAGCGGCATGCCGAGATGGAGGAGATCGGCGACCCGACCGAGCTCTACCCGATCGGGACGCTCGCCAAGATCGCCCAGGTCGTGCAGCTCCAGGACGGAACCGTCCGGGCGATCGTGCAGGGCCAGAGCCGCCTGCGCGTCCTCGGGTTCGTCTCGACCAGCCCGCATCTCGTGGCGACAGTCGAGGAGCTCCCGGACGCCTCCCCGAAGGACCTGGCCGTGACGGCCCTCATGAAGACCGTCCAGGCCCAGATGGACCAGTACGTCCAGTCGGGGGCGCCCGTTCCGCCGGAGGCGGCTGTCGCCGCGCGCAACATCACCGAGCCGGGCCTGCTCGCGGACATGGTCGCCTACAGCCCGGACATGTCGACCGAGCAGCGCCAGGAGCTCCTGGAGACGATCGACGTCGTCGAGCGGCTGAAGCTCGTCTCGACGTTCCTCAACCGCCAGGTCGAGATCCTCGAGCTCAAGGGGAAGATCCAGAGCGAGGTCAAGTCGGAGCTCGACAAGACCCAGCGCGAATACATCCTGCGGGAGCAGCTCAAGGCCATCCAGCGCGAGCTGGGCGAGGACGACCCGCAGCAGGCAGAGATCCACGAGCTTCGCGAGAAGGTGGAGCAGTCCGGGATGCCCGACGAGGTCCGCACGCGGGCCCTCAAGGAGGTCGACCGGATGAGCCGCATCCCGTCGGCGTCACCGGAGGTCGGCGTGATCCGGACCTACGTCGACTGGCTCGTCGGCCTGCCGTGGAACACCTCGACGGACGACAACCTCGACATCCGCGAGGCGGCCCGCATTCTCGACGAGGACCACTACGGGCTGGACAAGATCAAGGAGCGGATCCTCGAGTACCTCGCGGTTCGCACCCTGGCCGCCACGATCCGCAGCCCGATCCTGTGCTTCGTGGGCCCGCCCGGCGTCGGCAAGACGTCGCTCGGGAAGTCGATCGCCCGCGCGATGGGCCGCAAGTTCGTCCGGATGAGCCTGGGCGGGGTCCACGACGAGGCCGAGATCCGTGGCCACCGGCGGACCTACATCGGGGCCCTGCCGGGCCGGGTGATCCAGAGCATCAAGACCAGCGGCTCGAACAACCCGGTCTTCATGCTCGACGAGGTCGACAAGCTGGGCATGGACTTCCGGGGCGACCCGTCGTCCGCCCTCCTGGAGGTCCTCGACCCGGAGCAGAACAACACCTTCCAGGACAACTACCTCGAGGTGCCGTTCGACCTGAGCAAGGTCCTCTTCATCACCACGGCCAACCTGCTCGATCCCATCCCGGCGCCCCTGCGCGACCGGATGGAGGTCGTCCAGCTGCCGGGCTACACCCAGCGCGAGAAGGTGGAGATCGGGAAGCGGTTCCTCGTCCCGAAGCAGCTCCACAACCACGGCCTGACGGAGAAGCGGATCGAGATCACGGACGACACGTTCGTGGAGCTGGTCCAGGCCTACACCCACGAGGCCGGCGTCCGGAACCTGGAGCGCGAGCTGGCGAACATCATGCGCAAGGTCGCCCGGCAGGTCGCCGAGGGCCGCAAGCGCAAGACCATCGTCAACCGCGCGAAGCTCGTCGACTTCCTGGGTCCGCCCCGCTTCGAGTATGGCGAGCTGGAGTCCGAGGACCAGACCGGCGCGGCGACGGGCCTGGTCGTCACGGAGGTCGGCGGCGACATCGTGGCGGTCGAGGTGACGAAGATGGAGGGCCGCGAGGACTTCATCCTCACCGGCCAGCTCGGCGACGTCATGAAGGAGTCCGCTCGCGCGGCGCTGTCATGGATCCGCGCCAACGCCACGAAGCTCGGGATCGAGCGCGAGGTCTTCGAGAAGCACACCCTCCACATCCACGTGCCGGCCGGCGCGATCCCGAAGGACGGCCCGTCGGCCGGGATCACCATGGCCACGGCGATGGTGAGCGCCCTCACCGCCATCCCGGTCCGCAAGGACGTGGCGATGACCGGCGAGATCACGCTCCGTGGGCGGGTCCTCCCGATCGGCGGCCTCAAGAGCAAGATCCTCGCCGCGCACCTCTCCGGCGCGCGGATGGTGATCCTCCCCAGGAAGAACGAGAAGGACCTCCGGGACATCCCCGACGAGATCCGAAAGCAGATCAAGGTCGTCCTCGTCGACTCGATGGACCAGGTGCTGGACGCGGCCCTGCGGCGACATCCGCAGCCGCTCCAGCCGCGATCCCCCGGCTCCGGCGGCGACGAGAAGCTCACCGAGCCCCTCGCGGTGCCGGCTGGTCGGCCGGGCTTCCCGGCCGACCAGCCGGCGGCAATCGCGTCGGGCCGCTGACCGCGGCCCGGCCGCGGGTCCGTCCCGGGCACGGCCGAGGGAGGCGACCATGGAGTACAAGGACTACTACAAGGTCCTGGGCGTCCCCACGTCCGCGACGCCGGCGGAGATCAAGAAGGCGTACCGGAAGCTCGCCCGGGAGCACCATCCGGACCGGAACGCCGGGAACAGCAACGCCGAGCGCCGTTTCAAGGAGGTCAACGAGGCGCACGAGGTTCTCGCCGACCCCGCCAAGCGGGCGCAGTACGACGAGATGGGCGTCGCACTGGCAGGACTATGCCCGGGCAGGAGCGCGGCCGGGCGGCGACCCCTTCGGACCGGGCGGTCCCTTTGCGGGCTTCGGGTCGGCAGCCGGCGCGGGCCGCGGTGCCGGCGCGGGCCGGCGCTCGGGGACGAGCGGCGCCGGCGCGTCACCCGGCGGCATCCGGTTCGAGTTCGCCGGCGACGGCGGCGACTTCTCCGACTTCTTCCGGACCTTCTTCGCCGGCGCCATGCCGGACGATCTGGGCGGGTCCGCGCCCCGTGGCGGCGGGGTCGCGGCCGGCCGGGGGTCGCGCCCGCGCGGCCACGTGACCGCCCCGCCCGCCGTCGAGGCGCAGGTCGACCTGAGCCTCGAGGATGCCTTCCACGGGGTGACCCGCCTGGTCGACGTGGACGGCAAGCGCCTGGAGGTCAAGATCCCTGCCGGTGTCGAGACCGGGAGCCGGATCCGGCTCCGCGGTCGCGGCGGCGGAGAAGGCGCCGCTGCCCGCGACCTCGTGCTCATCGGGCGGGTCGCCCCGCACTCGGTCTTTCATCGGGACGGCGCGACGCTCACGCGCGAGCTGCCGGTGACGCTCCGCGAGTCCCTCCTGGGCGCCGAGGTGCCGGTCAGGACGCTGACCGGCCGCGTGCTGCTGCGTGTCCCTGCGGGGACCCAGAACGGGCGGGTCATCCGGCTCGCCGGACAGGGCATGCCGCGCCTCAAGGGCGACGGCCGCGGCGACCTCCACGTGAGGGTCCGCGTCATCCTCCCGGTGCTCGACGAGGCCGGGCGCCAGGCCGCGGCCGCGTTCCTGGACGTGGTCGACCAGCCCGACCCGAGGTCGGTCGAATGACCGGCCGGCCGGAAGCCCGCGACACCGGCTCGACGCCCCTCGCGCCCGGACGCCCCGAACAGACGACCTCAAGCCCCACGCTCCACGACGCGACGCTCCCCGACCCGTCACCCGCAGCCTCGAAGGATCCGACCGCACCATGAACCTCGAACGTTTCACCCAGAAGGCCCAGGAGGCGATCGCCGGCGCGCAGGCGCTTGCGGAGCGACTCCAGAGCCCGGTCCTCGACGCCGAGCACGTCCTCGCCTCGCTCGTCGAGGCGGACGACGGGATCCCGGCCCAGACCCTGCGCCGGCTCGGCGTGGATCTCGCGGCATTCCGCGGCGAGCTCGCGGCCCTGCTCGCCCGTCGCGCGAAGATCGCCGGCGGCCAGCTCACGCTCGATGCGCGCGCGCGCCGCGTGCTGGAGCGCGCGGGCGAGGAGGCGCGCCGGCTCGGCGACGAGTTCGTCTCCACGGAGCACCTGCTCCTGGGCGTCATCGACGCGGGCGGCGAGGGGCAGGCGCTCCTGGAGCGCCACGCGGCCGGGCGCGAAGCCGTCCTCGGCTCGCTGACCGGCATCCGCGGCGGCCAGCGGGTCACGTCCGCCACGCCCGAGAGCACCTACCAGGCCCTCGAGAAGTACGGCCGCGACCTGACCCAGGAGGCCCGTGCGGGGAGGCTGGACCCGGTCATCGGCCGCGACGAGGAGATCCGGCGAGTCGTCCAGGTCCTGAGCCGCCGAACGAAGAACAACCCGGTCCTGATCGGCGAGCCGGGGGTCGGCAAGACCGCGATCGTCGAGGGGCTGGCCCAGCGGATCGTCCGCGGCGACGTGCCCGAGACCCTCAAGGACAAGCGGGTCGTGGGGCTGGACCTCGGGGCGCTCATCGCGGGCGCCAAGTACCGGGGCGAGTTCGAGGAGCGCCTGAAGGCGGTCCTCAAGGAGATCAAGGACAGCGAGGGCCGGATCGTCCTCTTCATCGACGAGCTGCACACGGTGGTGGGCGCCGGGGCTGCCGAGGGCGCCATGGACGCCAGCAACCTGCTCAAGCCGATGCTCGCCCGCGGCGAGCTCCACACGATCGGCGCGACCACCCTCGACGAGTACCGCAAGCACATCGAGAAGGACGCGGCGCTGGAGCGGCGCTTCCAGCCGGTTGTCGTCGACCAGCCAACCGTCGAGGAGACGATCAGCATCCTGCGCGGCCTGCGCGAGCGCTACGAGGTCCATCACGGCGTCCGCATCACGGACTCGGCGCTCGTCGCCGCCGCCACGCTCTCCAATCGCTACATCACCGAGCGCTTCCTCCCGGACAAGGCGATCGACCTGGTCGACGAGGCGGCAAGCCGCCTGCGGATGGAGATCGACTCCATGCCGGTCGAGCTCGACGAGCTGGAGCGGCGGCGGATCCAGCTGGAGATCGAGCGCGAAGCGCTCCGCAAGGAGCGCGACGAGGCATCGCGCGCACGCCTGGTGGCGCTCGAGGCCGAGCTCGGCGAGCTCGCCGAGCAGGCAGGCGCGATGAAGCAGCGCTGGGAGACGGAGAAGCAGGCGATCGCCGGCCTGCGCCAGACCAAGTCCGAGCTGGAGGGGCTCGCCGTCCGTATCGACCAGGCGGAGCGCGAGGCCGACTACGGTACGGCGGCCGAGCTCAAGTACGGCACGCTGGTCGCGCTCCAGGACCGCCTGCGGGCACAGGAGGCAGCGCTCGCGGCGACCGACAGCGGCCCGCGCCTGCTCAAGGAGGAGGTCGACGCCGACGACATCGCCGAGATCGTCGCCGCGTGGACCGGGATCCCGGTCACCAAGCTCCTCGAAGGCGAAGTCGCGAAGCTCGTCCACATGGAGGATCGGCTCCACGAGCGGGTGGTCGGCCAGGACGAGGCGATCGAGGCCGTCTCCGACGCGGTCCGCCGCGCCCGCGCGGGTCTCGGGGACCCGCGCCGCCCGATCGGGTCGTTCCTGTTCCTCGGCCCGACCGGGGTCGGCAAGACGGAGCTCGCCCGCGCCCTGGCTGCGTTCCTCTTCGACGACGAGCAGGCGATGGTCCGGATCGACATGTCCGAGTACCTGGAGAAGTTCTCCGTCCAGCGCCTCATCGGGGCGCCTCCCGGCTACGTCGGGTACGAGGAGGGCGGCCAGCTGACCGAGGCGGTTCGCCGGCGCCCGTACCAGGTGATCCTGCTCGACGAGATCGAGAAGGCGCACCCGGAGGTCTTCAACGTCCTCCTCCAGGTCCTCGACGACGGACGTCTGACCGACGGCCAGGGCCGCACGGTCGACTTCAAGAACAGCGTCGTGATCATGACCAGCAACGTCGGGAGCCAGCTCATCACGGGCTTCACCGGGCACCCGGGCGCCGACGACTCGGCGTACGAGGCGATGAAGCGCCAGGTGCTTGGCGCACTGCGCACCGAGTTCCGGCCCGAGTTCCTCAACCGGGTGGACGAGATCATCGTCTTCCATTCGCTCTCGGAGGCGGACCTCGAACGGATCGTGGAGCTCCTGCTCCGCGACCTCCAGCGACGCCTGGCGTCGCACGACCTGACCATCACGATGTCTCCGGCCGCCGAGGCGGTGATCGCCGCCGACGGCACGGACCCGCAGTACGGGGCCCGTCCGCTCAAGCGCACGATCCAGCGGCTCGTGGAGAACCCGCTGGCGCGGGCGCTCCTGCGCGGCGAGTTCAAGCCCGGCGACTCGATCACGGTCGACGCGGACCCCGTCTCGGGAACGCTCGTCTTCGCGAGCAGCGGCGCGACGGTCGTCGCGGACGCCGTCGGATCGGCGCGATGCGCGCGGCGGCGGGCGCGACGACCCGGCGTCGGCTGCGGTCGCCTCGTCGGTCCTCGACCTGCCGTCGACGAAGAAGCCGGACGGCGACGAGGGTCCGCGCCTCAACTGATCGGGGCGCCCCTGGCCGGGGGGCGGCGGAGGCGGTCGCGCGCGGCTGCCCGATGGATTCGACACGGTGACCGCTCGCGTTCGGTCAGCCCCGGGTCGCGATCGTGCCGCCCTGAGCGTTCGTCGACCGTCCTGGCCCCGTTCGCGGCCGCCTTGGCAGCCAGCGGCTTCGGGCGCGTTGGCAGCCCGGCCGCCCTGGCCGGCCCGGGCCGTGGCGCGGCGTGCGGCTCTACGATGGCGGCCATGACGCCCGACGAGGTCCGAGAGCGCATGCGCGCCGCGACGCAGCCGCTCCCCCAGCCCCCGGCCTGGCTGCGCCCGGAGCGGCTCCCGGACGGCGTCCCGTTCGAGCGGCCCGCGTCGCCCGCCAACGCTCGACCCGCGGCCGCGCTCGTGCTCGTCTACCCCGGGCCCCGCGGGGAGGCGATGCTCGTGCTCACCGAGCGCGTCGACTACGGGGGCGATCACTCGGGCGAGGTGTCCCTCCCGGGCGGGAAGGTCGAGCCGGGTGACGCCGATGCAGCCGCAACGGCCCTGCGGGAGGCCCGGGAGGAGGTCGGGCTCGACGCCCGAACGGGACGGCGTCGAGGTGATCGGCCGCCTCGACGCGCTGTGGATCCCGCCCAGCAACTTCCGCGTCGAGCCGATCGTGGCCGTCGCCGCGCGGCGGCCCGCGTTCGTGGCCGGATCGCCGGGAAGTGGCCGCCATCCTCGAGACGCCCGTGAGCGGCGTTCCTGCCCGACGTCGCGCCGGTGATCGTCGACCCCGACCCGCACGGCCGGCCGATCCGGTACGGCGCCTACCTCGTGGAGGGGCGGATCGTGTGGGGAGCCACGGCCGCCATCCTCGGCCAGCTCGGGGCCGTGCTCGGGGCGCGATAAGGGCCGCGCTCGAAGTCCTCTGATGTCGGCGCGCGCATCCCCCGGGCCGCGACCGACCCGCGTGCACGCCCGTGACCACTGCGACCGGCGGGAACCCGGCAGTCGACGGAGTTGTGCGCCCGTTGAGCGGATCGGCGGTTGGGCGGTTGTCCGGCGCGTTCCGTGACGCAAGATGGCCGCTGGACCGATCGCCGGCGGTCGCAGTGACCAATCCGTGCACGCCCGCTCAGCTCGCGGCCGTCGCTCGTCAGCTGGCGGCGCGCCGCCGGGCTGGCGGCGCCCCGCGGCCGACGTGACCGGCCCGAGCCACGGTCCCAGGGTCGGCGGCGGAAGCCGCCGGACGTCAGAGCGGCTCGCCCTCGGCGGCGGTCCTCGCATTCGCCGCTGCGCTCGAGGCCAGCGAGCCCTCACCCTTCGCCACGGGCAGCGGCCCATCGCCGGGGACGGCGCCCGCGTCCGCGGCGCCCGCGGTCAGCTCCAGCGCCCGGCCCTCGAGGATCCCGCGCGCGGCCGCGTCGTCTGCGCCCGCGAACTCGACCACGAACGCGCGCATCTCGGAGAGCTCCGTCCAGGCCGCATGCTCGACGCCGGCGGGCCAGAGCACGGCCTCACCGGCCGCGACCCGCGCCCGCTCGTCGGCCACCCGGACCCAGCCGCCGCCCTCCACGATCACGAGCCAGGCGCTGTTGGGGCTGGAGTGCAGGTCCATGGAGGCCCGGCGGGCGAACGCGAGCTCCGCCACGAGGCCGCGCGCGTCGGCGTGGATCACCTGGGATGCGACGCCCGTCGTCCCGTCCGGACCGTCCGGGCGCCGGTGTCCGACGCCGAAGCGGCGGATCTCCATCGCTCAGCCGCGGCGCCGCCGAGCGCGCTTCGGCCGGATCGTCGACTCGGGGTGCGCGAACTTCTGCTTCGAGTAGAAGCGGGCCTTGGCCAGCTGCTGCTGGTATCGCGCCAGCTCGGGCGGGAAGCGCACGAAGCGGACCCATGCCAGGATGCCCAGCCCGATCGGCAGGCTCACGGCGGTGAAGATGAAGTCGAAGTGGAAGACCGCGTAGACGAGGAGCAGGAAGAAGAGCGTGATCGACGTCCACAGCAGCCACTCGTAGAGGTCGAGGTACGGCTGGTGACGACGTAGCTGCCGCGTCCGGACGTTGTACAGGATCACGATCGCCACGATCCCGACCAGCGAGGAGATCCAGATCGCGTTGAAGAGGTCGGGGAAGAGCACGTCGTTGAACGCGGTGAACAGGTAATCCCAGGGAGGGAGGGTCACGTGGCGCGGGCCTCCGTCGCTTCGCGGGCTCGGCGGGCGCAGCGAGCGAGGCGTCCACGCCGGCGGCGCCACCACCCGGCGCCGGACGCTGAGTATGCCATGCTCGCGGCGTATACTCGCGCCCAGAGCGAGGCCGCCCGTACGCCCATGGTGGCCGGTGCCCGGGCGCGCTGACGCAGGGAGGTTGATCCGGGTGCGAGCCCTCCTATCGGTGGCGAACCGCGACGGGGTCAGCGCGCTCGCCCGCGATCTCGCCGGCCTCGACGTCGAGCTTTACGCCACGGACGGGACACGGGAGCACCTCCTCGCGGACGGGATCGACGTGCTCCCGGTGACGGCGCTCACGAACCTGCCACCGCTCGTCGGCGGCCTCGTCAGGACCTTCCATCCGGCCGTCTACGCGGGGATCCTCGCGCGCCGCGACCGGCCGGCCGAGCTGGCCGAGCTGGCCGAGCACGGAATCGGGCTGCTTGACATCGTCGTGGTGACCGTCAAGCCGTTCGCCCCCCAGGTCGGCGAGCGGCGCGTCCCGCTCGACGAGGCGCTCGAGATGATCGACGTGGGCGGTACCGCCCTCCTCTCGGCCGCCGCTCGCAACCACGCGGGCGTGGCCGCGGTCAGCAGCCCGTCCTCGTACGCGGAGGTGGTCGCGGACATCCGCGCTCGCGGCAGCGTCTCCGCGGAGCTGCGCCAGCGCCTCGCCGCCGAGGCGTTCGCGACCGTCGCAGCGCACCACGCGGAGGTGGCCGCCTACCTGAACCAGGTGACGGGGGCCACCTTCCCGCCCCACGTCTCGATCATCCTCGAGAAGGTGGCGGACCTCCCGTACGGCGAGAACCCGCACCAGCGGGCCGCCTTCTACCGGGAGACGACGCATCGCGACGGCACGCTGGCGGACGCGGTCCAGCTCCAGGGCCGACCGCCCACCTTCAACGACCTCCTCGACCTCGACGCGGCCTGGCTGATCGCGCGCGACTTCGGCGCCCCGACCGCGGTCGTCGTCCGCCACACTGACCCGGTCGGCCTCGCCTCGGATGACGGACTGCCGGAGGCCTACCGGCGGGCGCTCGAGACGGACCCCGCCGCCGGATACGGCGCCATCGTGGGCGTCAACCGGCCGATGGACGGGGTCACCGCGAGCGAGATCGCCGCCGGGACCTTCGAGGCGGTCGTCGCGCCGGGCTACGACGACGCGGCGCTCGCCGCGCTCGCGGTGCGGTCCAGACCTGGAGGTCCTCCGCGTGCCGCCGAACCCGGCGCACGGGCTTCGCGACTACGGGATCGCGGCGCTCGACTTCAAGCGGATCGGCGGCGGCCTCCTCGTCGAGACGCTGGACCACACGGGCCTGGACCGCGGGCAGCTGCGCGTGGTGACCGAGCGTCGGCCGACGCTGGACGAGCTGACCGACCTGATGTTCGCCTGGCGCGCGGCGGCCCACGTCCGCTCGAACGCGATCGTCCTGTGTCGGAATCTCGCCACGGTCGGGATCGGCGCCGCCCAGGTGAACCGGCAGATCGCGGTCGAGGTCGCGCTCCGGCGGGCCGGCGACCGGGCCAAGCTGGCGGTCATGGCCTCCGACGCCTACTTCCCCTTCCCCGACGCCATCGCCCATGCGGCGATCGCCGGGGTCAGCGCGATCATCCAGCCGGGCGGCTCCCGCCGGGACGAGATGGCGATCGAGGTCGCCGACCGCCACCACCTCGCCATGGTCTTCACGGGCCGCCGCCACTTCCGCCACTAGCAGGGCCCGCGCTCGTACCGAGGCTGCCGTCCGCGGCAACGCCCGGGCTCTCGGGCGTCCACGCCCCGGTGGCCCGATCCCACTCGGCCACCGGCCGAACGGCCGTCGGTCCCTCGCGCAGCTCGGCGCGTCGACGCGCGGTCGCGACGGTCTCGTCCCAGCCCGGCGGCCGCAGGCGCGGTGCCAGTTCCGAGAGGGGTGCCAGCACGAAGAGCCGCTCGCGTGCGCTTGGATGCGGGACGGTCAGCCACTGCGCGGCCGAGCGAGCGGGGTCATGGCTGCGACCGTCGGACGGCCGTTCCACGTGGATCGCCTGGCGCCCGAACACCAGCAGGTCCAGGTCCAGCGCCCGGGGACCCCATCGCGGACCGTCCCGGCGTCCGAACGCTCGCTCGAGCCCCTTGAGCGCGACGAGCAGGGCGAGCGCCGCCCGACCGGATCCCGCCCGACGGGCACGTCGAGCGCGACGACGGCGTTCCGGAACTCCGGCTGGTCGAGGACTCCGACGGGCGCCGTCGCGTAGAGCCGCGAGATACCGACCAGTCGGACGCCTGCCAGCGCGGCGAGGGCCTGGACCGCAGCCGCGAGCGCCGCGTCGGGCTCGCCGATGTTCGCCCCCAACCCGACGTACGCCCGGACACGTCCCACCCGGCTGCCTCCCGCGGTACCGTTTCGGGCATGCCGCCCGTCGCCGTCCGCATTCTGCACGCCGAGGCGGGGTCGGCGGCCGGACCGCTGGAACGGGCCCTGATCGGGGCGCGCAGCGACCTGGCGGAGCGCCACCGGCGCGGGTTCCTCGCCGCGGGCGCAACCGACGTGCGGGTCGTCGCGGGCCCGCCGGATGGGATCCCGTTCGGCGCCCGCCTGCGCGGCCTCGCCGTCGCATGCCTGACCGGCGGGAAGGGCGGCCTGGTCGTGCTCGGCTCGGGCGCGATGCCGCTGGCGACCGCCGGGGATCGGCGCGCCTTCGTCCTCGTCGCGCGCGGCCCCGGCCGGGCCGCCCTCGCCAACAACGTCTACTCGGCCGACGTGGTTGCCCTCGGCGGACCGACGGTCGAGCGCGACCTTCGCGACCTCCCGGACCTGCCCGCCGACAACGCCCTGCCGCGCTGGCTGGCTGAGGTCGGCGGCTGGCGGGTCGCCGGGCTCGAGCGGTGGCGACTGGGCATCGACCTCGACTCCCCGCTGGACCTCCTCCTCGTGGGACGGGCTGCCGACATGGCCGGCCTCGACCATGCGAACGTCCCCCGGGAGGCCGTCGCCGCCCGGCTGGCAGGCGTCGCGGCGATCCTCGCCGACCGGCGCGCCGAGCTCGTCGGTGGCGGGACGGACCTCGGCCGGGACGCTGCGGGCGCTCGAGCGGCGGTGCGGCGCCGCGTCCGGGCGCTGATCGAGGAGCGCGGCCTGCGGGCGTGCCAGCGGTCGGCTCTCGGCGGCGGCCCAGATGGGCCGCTTGCGAGGCCGCCGCGATCGACCCTGGGACTGCTGGTCGATCGCGACGGGCCGGAGGCGCTCGGCAGCCTCCTCGCCGGGCTCGGCGATGCCGCGGTCGTCGACACGCGCGTCCTGATCGCCCACCGGTTCGGGCGCGGACGAGGCGCGCCTGGCCGCCGGCCGAGGATCGCTTCGCCGCCGACCTGCTCCTGCCCGACCGGATCGCCGATCCGTGGCTGCGCGCCCTGATCGTCGGCCTCCGCGACGCACCGATCCCGATCCTTGCCGGCGGCCACACCCTCGTCGGGCCGGGAATCCGGCTCGTCGCGGCTCGCCGCGGGCGGCCACGCACCCGTGACGGATCGTCGTGAGCACGCCGGCCGAGGACGCCATCCGGGCGGAGATCGCCGCGCGGCGGGCCGATCCCATTCGCGCGTTTCATGGCGCTCGCCCTCGGCGACCCGGTGGGCGGCTACTACACGGGGCCGCGGGCACGCCCGACCCGCGACGGCGACTTCCTGACCGCACCCGAGCTTCACCCGGTCTTCGGGGCGGCGCTCGCGCGGCAGCTCGCCGAGGCCTGGGAACGGCTGGCCCGGCCCGATCCGTTCACGCTCGTCGAATACGGGGCCGGCGCGGGGACGCTCGCCCTCGCGATCCTCGGCGGCCTCCGCGACGACCGCTCGCCGCTGGCCGACGCCCTGGTCTACGCCCCGATCGAGCTGAATCCGCACCGCCGGGCCGAGCTCGAGGATCGGGCCGCGCCGTCGGACGGCCGGGCTCCGCGTCGTCGCGGCGCGCGTCGGAGCCGGGCAGGTCACCGGAGCCGTGCTGGCCAACGAGTTCCTCGATGCGCTCCCGGTCCACGCGGTCGAGATCCGGGACGGGCAGGCCGCCGAGGTCCACGTCGGCGTCCGGCAGCGGCACGTTCACGGAGCTCCTCCTGCCGCCGTCCACGCCGGCGATCGCGGCCCGCCTCGACGCGCTCGCTGCAGGCGGCGTCATGCTCGAGGAGGGGCAGCGGGTGGAGCTCTGCCTCGCGCTCGACGGCTGGGTCGCGGACGTGGCCGCCATGCTCTCGGCGGGCCTCGTGCTCGTGATCGACTACGGCGCGCCAGCGCCCCGGCTGTACGGCCCGCGCCACCGCGCCGGGACGCTGATGACCTACCGCGGCCACGCGGCCGACGGGTCGCCGCGACGCACCCTATCGGGACGTCGGCGAGCGCGACATCACCGCCCACGTCGACACGACGACGCTGGCCAGGCTGCTCGCCGCGGTCGGCTTCGAGATCCTCGGCGAGACGACCCAGGCCGAGCTGCTGGCCGGCTGCGGGCTCGAGGACCTGCTCGAGCGGGAGCGGAGTCGCGCGACCGACATGGCGCGGCGCTCCTGCTTCGGACCGCCGTGATGCGGCTGCTCGATC
This sequence comes from uncultured Chloroflexia bacterium, assembly GCA_963734535.1. GTDB lineage: Bacteria > Chloroflexota > Limnocylindria > Limnocylindrales > CSP1-4 > CTSoil-043. The sequence goes on from CAVTHS010000014.1 coordinate 62,964, forward strand.
CCCGTCACCTCGGCGGCTTCCGGGCCGTGCTCGCGGGCCGCGGGATCGCCGGTCGCGCCGCCCCTCCGCGGCCTCGCTCCGACCGGCGGGGACGGCCGGGCTGACTGAGCCGGCGCGGATCTCCGGGCTCCTCCGCCGGCCGCAGAAGGCGCGACGCGCCCGACGCGCCCCACGTCGGTCGCCACGTGCCCGGAACGCTCCTGCTAGGATGCCATGGCGCGCCCGGGACCCCCGGTCACGACGCGTGCGCCCGTCTCACCCGAGCCCCCGCCGGGTCGACGTGGACCGGCCGTCAGCCCCGCATCGGGAGTCGGCGGGCCTGCCCGGCCGCAGAAAGGTGCGATGGAAGGGATCTGGTACGTCGTCGGCTTCGCCTTCGCCGGCGTCTCCTTCGTCTTCCTGACGATCGGGCTCTCGTGGCTCATCAGCCATCGGACGCGAGGCAGCCGCGGCAAGGGCCTCCCGTACGAGAGCGGGATCGACACCTTCGGCGATACGCACGGCCGCTTCGGCGTCTCGTACTACCTCTACGCCCTCCTCTTCGTCGCCTTCGACATCGAGGTGATCTTCATCTTCCTGTGGGCGCTGGTCATCCGCGATCCGATCCCGGGCCTCCTGACGACGATGTTCCTGTTCGTCGGGATCCTGCTGCTCGGGCTCGCGTACGCGTGGCGCAAGGGCGTGCTGACGTGGCACTGACCGAGCCCGGGCGCGCCCGGCCGGCGGCGTCCGAACCCGGACCTGCCGGTTCTCGGCGGCGACCCCGGACGACGCGCTCGTCGAGGCGATCGTCGTGCCCGAACGCGCTCTGGCGGCCCGAGGATCCGGCCGGCTACGGCGGCGGCGCGCTGCCGGACGACCCGCGCCTCGAGATGCGGCGCTACGACGAGTCCGGCGAGGGCCGCCGCGACGACGCTCGCTGGGGCGGCCTGGACATTGTCCCCACGAAGGCCGACTACGTCCTGGACCTGATCCGGCTGAACAGCCTCTGGCCGCTCCTCTCGGGGCTGGCCTGCTGCGCCATCGAGATGATGTCCACCGCCACCAGCCGCCACGACATCGACCGCTGGGGGATGTTCCCGTTCCGCGCCTCGCCGCGCCAGGCGGACGTGCTCATCGTGGCCGGGACGCTCACGACGAAGATGGCCGAGCCGCTGGTCCGCCTCTGGGCGGAGATGCCCGAGCCGAAGTGGTGCGTCGCGATGGGCGACTGCACGTGCTCCGGCGGACGCTACAAGCGCAGCTACAGCACGGTCCAGGGGATCGACCGCGTCCTGCCGGTCGACGTCTACGTGCCGGGCTGCCCGCCCCGCCCGGAGGGCCTGATCTACGGGATGATGAAGCTCCAGCAGCTGGTCAAGGAGCGCCGCGGCCACTGGCCCGAGCGCGCGATCGGACCCACCGTGCCGGACCAGGTGTAGCCGATGGACCGTGCCTTCCGGGCGCTCATCGAGCGGACCTTCGGGGACCTCGCTGACCGGCCCCGTGCGCCAGCGCCACGACGAGACCGAGATGCGGATCCGCCCGGGGGACGTCCCGCAGGTGATGCGGACGCTCCACGACGATCCCGGCCTGCGATTCGAGTACCTGAGCGATCTCGCCGGCGTCGACACGGGGACCGACTTCCAGGTCGTCTACCACCTGTTCAGCGTGGTGACGCCGGACTGGCTGCGCGTCGTGGCCGACGGGATCCCGCGCGACCAGCCCCGCATCCCCTCGATCACGTTCCTCTGGAAGGGCGCGGAGTGGATGGAGCGCGAGGCGTACGACATGTTCGGCCTCGTGTTCGAGGGCAACCGCGACCTGCGCCGGATCTACATGCCGGACGACTTCGTGAGCTTCCCGCTGCGCAAGGACTTTCACCTCCCGGACGACGCGTCGCGCTCACCCGGCGGCGGCGTGCGCCCGATGGAGGACGCCGCCACCCCGGCCGACGCCGCCGCCTCCACGGTCCGCCGAACGGCCAAGGCCCGCTAGCGCAGGGACCGGGGATGACCACCCCCACTCGCCCCAGCCTCGACGATCCCGCCCTCACGATCCCGCTCGAGCACGCCGGGATCTTCGAGCCGATCCCGCTTGCCCGCACGGAGCGCCAGCAGGAGTTCTACAGCCTCAAGGACGGCGAGATGCTCCTGAACATGGGACCGCAGCACCCGTCCACGCACGGCGTGCTGCGGGTGGTCCTCAAGATCTCGGACGAGCAGGTGGTGGACCTGGACCCGGTCCTGGGCTACCTCCATCGCGGCGTCGAGAAGATCGCCGAGAACTCCGACTTCCACCACATCATCAGCCAGCTCGACCCGCTCGAGTACATCAGCTCCCTCTTCTGCGAGTGGAGCCCGGTGATGTCCTTCGAGAAGCTGCTGGACGTGGAGGTGCCACGGCGGGCGGAGTACATCCGGGTGCTGACCGGGGAGCTGAACCGGATTGCCAGCCACATGCTGTTCCTGGGGTGGTACGCCCTGGACCTGGGCGGGATCACGCCGATCCTGTGGAGCTTCGCCGAGCGCGACGAGATCGTGGAGATGCTCGCCGCGATCACCGGCGCCAAGCTGCTCTTCAACTACTTCCGGATCGGCGGCGTCAACGGCGACCTGAACCACGAGTTCATGAGCCGGCTCGGCGACTGGATGAGCCGGGCAGGCGAGCAGCTGAATGCCGGCATGGGCCTCCTCAACGAGAACGAGATCTTCGTTCGGCGCGCTCGCGGGCTTGGCGTCCTGGACCGCGAGACGGCCCTCCGGATGTGCACCACGGGCCCGAACCTCCGGGCGTCGGGCGTCCCGTTCGACATCCGTCGCGCCCATCCGTACAGCGTCTACCCGGAGCTGGACTTCGACATCCCGACGCGCAACGAGGGCGACTCGCTGGCCCGCTACCTGCTCCGCATGGACGAGGTCCGCCAGAGCCTCCGGATCATCGACCAGTGCCTCCACCAGATGCCCGACGGGCCGGTCATGGCGCGCCTGCCGCGTCTCCTTCGCCCGCGCCCGGGCCGCGCCTACAGCGCGGTCGAGGGACCCCGCGGCCAGTACTCGTGCTACGCCATGAGCGATGGGACGGACCAGCCCTTCCGGCTGCGGATCCACGACCCCAGCTTCCTGCACCTGCAGCTGGTCGGGCTCCTGATGCCGGGGAACCTGATCGCCGACACGATGGCGATCATGGCGTCGCTCGACCCGGTGATGGGCGGCGTGGACAAGTGAGGATCGCCCCGTGATGGCCGCCTACTGGAACCGCCTCTCGCTGGGTTCCAGGGCATTCCTCGTGATCGTCCCGGCCCTGCTCGTGGTCGGCGCGGTGCTGACCGTCGGGATCGCCGTCCTCCTCGGGCCCGTGCTCGACTTCCTGGGCGCGAACATGCCCCTGGTGCGGTTCGTGGCGGCCGCAACCGCGATCATCGTGATGACGATCCCGATCGCTTTCGTGATCATCTTCATGGAGCTCAAGGTCATCGCGGCCATCAATCTGCGCGTCGGACCGGACCGCGTCGGACCGTTCGGCAGCTTCATGTCGGTGATCCACGGCCTCAAGGTCCTCGCCAAGGAGGACTACACGCCGCGCGGCGTCGACGTCCCGATCTTCACCCTGGCGCCGATCGTCGTGTTCGCCTCGATCCCGCTGACGCTGCTGGTGATCCCGTTCGCCCCCGGGATCTTCGGGCAGGACTTCAACATCGCCCTGCTCTACTTCTTCGCCATCGGCGGGATGAGCGTGGTGGGCCTGATGATGGCCGGCTGGGCCAGCTACAACAAGTACAGCCTGCTCGGCGCGCTGCGGGCCGCCGCCCAAGCCATCAGCTACGAGCTGCCGCTGACCCTCTCGGTGGTCGGGATCATCATCCTGGCCGGGACCATGAGCCTGAACTCCATCGTCCAACAGCAGGCCGGGTCGCTCCTGGACTGGAACATCTGGAAGCAGCCCCTGGGCTTCATCATCTTCTTCATCGCGGCCACGGCCGAGGCGAACCGGACCCCGCTGGACATGACCGAGGCGGACCAGGAGCTGGTGGCCGGCTTCGCCACCGAGTACTCCGGCATGCGGTTCGGGTTCTTCTTCTTCGCCGAGTACGTCAACGTGTTCGTCGTCTCGGCGCTCAGCGTCGTGCTCTTCTTCGGCGGCTGGAATGCCCCGTTCGACTGGCCGTTCCCGGTGACGCTGAGTCTCGATCCGGGCGGCCTGGGCCTCGGGCTTGTCTTCCTGATCGCGCTCGCCCCGGTGGTCGGCACGATCGTGCTGGGGCTGCCGTTCTGGCTTCTCTCGAGTCGCGTGAGCACGCTCCGGGCCCTCGTGATCGGGTTCATCCTGTTCAACATGCTGGTCGTCGGGGCGTTCCTCGGCTGGGCGTTCGTGAGCGCCGAGTGGGTTTCCGGGCTCGCCTGGATGATCGGCAAGACGTTCGTCTTCGTCTTCATCTTCGTCCAGATGCGTGGCACGCTGCCGCGCGTGCGGGTGGACCAGCTGATGAGCTTCGCCTGGAAATGGCTCCTGCCGGCGGCGCTCCTCAACATCTTCGCGACGGCCACCGCCGTCTCGATCCTGGCGAACCGGTGAGGGCGACGGCATGAGCTTCGTCCCCGGGATGGGCGTCCTCAAGGGCATGGCGCTCACGCTGCGGCGGTTCTTCGCGCCGAAGGTGACGATCCGGTACCCCGAGGTCACGCCCGACATCGCCGTCAAGTACCGCGGCAGGCTGCAGCTGCTGTACGACGAGCACGGTACGCTCAAGTGCGAGACCTGCTTCCAGTGCGCCCAGGCCTGCCCGATCGAGTGCATCGACATGGGCGGCGTCGACACCAGGGGGCGCTACGCCGTCCACTGGGGCGCCTCCGAGACCTACGGCGAGCGGCGCGAGGAGGCGGCCCTCCGGCGCGCCGGCCGCGAGGTGCCGGACCCGACGTACGCCCGCTTCGAGGCCGTCGACACCGCCGCCGTCGATCGCATCCTGGAGGATCACGACTACGACCCGCACCGGATGCTCTCGATCCTCGAGGCGATCCAGGCCGAGTTCGGCCGCCTCCCCGTCGCGGCGCTCAAGCAGGTCAGCTTCACCACCGGGTCGTGGTACGCGATGATCTACGGCACCGCGACCTACTACCGCCACTTCCGGTTCGAGAAGACGGTCGAGCAGGTGGCCGTCTGTCGCTGCACGGCCTGCCTGATGCAGGGCGGTGGGCGGCTGGCGGACGCGCTCGCTCGCCGGGCTCGGGACGGGGCTCGGGCGGATCACGCCGGACGGCCGGATCCGGCTGGACTGGCTGCCCACCCACCCCGCCGGCGCGCCGGCGCCGCTCGTGACGCTCGACCGCGAGCCCCAGCCTGAGGTCACGCCTGCCAACGCCGCCGCCTGGGCCCAGGCGCTCGTCGGGGAGCATCCCGCCACCCGGACGGTTCACTGAGCCGATGACGACGATCCTCCCGACACCGGCGGCCTGGCCGCGACCGCTGCTCGGCGATTCGCCGAGCAGCGACCCGCCCTCGGGCGACGCGCGGCTCGCCGATCCCGCCGACCTGGACGCCGCGGTCCGCGCAGGCGCGTTCGCCGGGCTGACCCGCGCGCTCCGCGATCTGGGCGCCACGCTGACGACCGCGACGATCGCCGAGTCGGGCCTTCGCGGCCGAGGCGGCGCAGGCTTCCCGGCGGCCCAGAAGTGGCGCGCCGTCGCCGCGACGCCCGGGGCTCTGCGGTACGCCGTCGCGAACGGCTACGAGGCAGATCCGGCGGGGGCCACGAACCGCCACCTGATGACGCAGCGCCCGTACGCGATCGTCGAGGGCCTGGCGATCGCCGCGCTCTCGGTCGGCGCTGAGGAGGCCATCCTCGCCGTCCGGGCGGAGTACGCGGACGCGGTCACGGCCCTGGAGCTCGCGGTCTCCGCGGCCGAGGAGGCCGGGTACATCGGCGAAGACGTCCTGGGATCCGGGCGCGCGCTCCGGATGACGGTCCATCCCGTGCAGGGTGCCTACCTGCTGGGCGAGGAGACGGTCCTCCTCAAGGCCCTCGAGGGGCGCCGGGGCCAGCCGGAGCAGCGCCCGCCCTACCCGTCGGAGCGCGGCCTCTGGGGCCGGCCGACCCTCGTCCACAACGTGGCAACGCTCGCGGCGATCCCCTGGATCGTCGTCCACGGCTCCGATGCCTACCGCGCCATCGGCGACCCGGACGCCCCGGGGACGGTCCTCGTCCAGGTGACGGGTGCCGTGCCATCACCTGGCATCGTCGAGGTCCCGACCGCGACGCCGCTCACCGAGATCGTTGGCCTGGCGGGCGGAGTGGCGGGCGGCCGCACGCTCAAGGCCCTCCTCGTCGGCGGGTCCCTCGGGCGGGCTCCTGCCGGCGGACCTCGTGACGACCCCGTACACGTTCGGGGCGCTCCGCGCGGTCGGCGCCCATGTCGGATCGGGTTCGGTGGTGGTGGCCGACGACCGGACGTGCGTGGTGGACCTGGCACGTCTCCTGACCCGCTACTGCGCGGACGAGGCATGCGGCAAGACGATCCCGTGCCGGATCGGGCTGCGCCGCCTGTCGGAGATCGGGGAGCGGATCGCGTCCGGCCTGGCCCGCCCGACCGATCCGGGGCTTCTTGCAGACCTCGGGGCGGACATCGTGGGGAGCGCGCTGTGCGACCACGAGCGGCTCGCAACAGGGCCGCTGGCGACCGCGATGCGATACTTCGGGCCCGAGATCGACGCCCACCGCTCGGGCGTCTGCCCAGCCGGCGTCTGCGCCCCCGCCGGGGTCGTGGCCGCCGGGACCGCGCACGGAGGATAGGCACGACCGCGATGGCCGACCTCATCTCCCGCCCAGCCGACCGCATCCCCGGCCCAGCGGACCTCGTCTCGACGACCCGACCCGAGCCGGTGGTCGACTCGCTGGCGGAGCGGCTCTTCCGCACGCAGTCGCCGCAGCGCCCGCAGTCCACGCCGGTCATCCGGCTCGAGGTCGACGGGCGCGCCGTCGAGGGCCGCGAGGGCCAGACGATCCTCGAGGTCTGCCGCGACAACGGGATCGAGGTCCCCACCCTGTGCTACGAGCCAAAGCTGCCGGGCTTCGGCGCCTGCCGCATGTGCGTGGTGGAGGTGGCGGGCGAGGAGCACCCGCCGATCTCGTGCTCGCGCCTGGCCGAGGCCGGGATGGTGGTCCAGACCCAGACAGAGGAGGTTCGCCGCCTGCGCCGGACCAACCTGGAGCTGATCTTCTCCGACCACAACGCGTACTGCCTGCCGCCCTGCCAGAACAAGTGCCCGAGCCACATCGACATCCCGGGGTTCCTCAAGGCGAACGCGGAGGGCGAGTTCCGCGAGTCGGCCCGGATCTTCAAGCGCACGATCCCGTTCCCCTCGATCCTGGGCCGGGTCTGCCCGGCGCCGTGCGAGGAGCACTGCCGGCGCGACGAGGTCGACGAGGCGATCGCGATCCGCGACAGCCACCGCTACGCGGGCGACCAGGTGATCCGCGCGATGCGCGAGCAGGACGTGGATCCGCCGCTCCCCTTCGAGCTGCAGCCGAAGTCCGGCAAGCGGGTGGCGGTGATCGGGTCCGGCCCGGCCGGCGCGTCCGCGGCCTACTACCTGCTGATCGCGGGCCACGACGTGACGATCTACGAGCGGGACGAGGCGCCCGGCGGCATGCTCCGTTACGGCATCCCGGAGTACCGGCTCCCGAAGGAGAAGGTCCTCGATCCCGAGTACGAGAGCATCACGCGACTCGGCGGGCGCTTCGTCTGCAACCAGGCCCTTGGCCGCGACTTCAGCCTGGACGACCTCCAGAACCAGGGCTACGACGCCGTCATGGTGGCGATCGGCTGCTACGACACGAACAAGCTGGGGATCCCCGGCGAGGACGCCGACGGTGTCATCGACGGCCTGGAGTACCTCAAGATCGCCACGCTCGGCCTGACCTACCCGGGCCACGCCGGCACGCGGGTCGTGGTCATCGGCGGCGGCTTCACCTCGATGGACTGCTCGCGAACCTCGGTACGCCAGGGGGCGTCGGAGGTGACGCTCGTCTACCGCCGCGACATGAAGGACATGCCCGCCTCCGGCGAGGTCCACGAGGCCATCGAGGAAGGCGTCACGACGATCTTCCAGGCCGGCCCGACCCGCGTCATCGCGAACGAGGCGGGCAAGGTCACCGGTGTGGAGTTCATCCGGATGCAGCTGGGCGCCGCGGACGCCTCGGGCCGTCGTCGACCCGAGCCGGCCCCTGGCACCGAGTTCACGATCGAGTGCGACCGCGTCCTGCTCGCGATCGGGCAGGGCCCGGACCTGACCTGGATGGGTGGTGGCTCGGACGGCGTCGAGGCCACGAAGTACAAGCGCCTGCGGGCCGACGCGGTCACCTTCCTGACCCCGCGGCCGGGCGTCTTCGGGACCGGCGACGTCCGCATGGGCGCCCAGACCGTCGTCCAGGCGATCGCCGACGGGCGCCGGGCCTCCTACGCGGTGGACGCCTACCTGAAGGGAATGGACCTCGGCGAGATCCGGACCCGCCAGACGCTGGCGGAGCCACAGCCGGAGTTCCTTAGCATCGTCCCGTTCACGTCCGAGGTGAAAGCACCCCGCAACCGGCTGCGGACCATGCCTGCCGAGGAACGGCGCTCGAGCTACGTCGAGTACGAGATCCCGTACTCGCAGAGCGAGGCGGTGGCGGAGTCCACGCGCTGCCTGCAGTGCACCTGCGAGGCGATCGGCTTCTGCGACCTGCGCCGCCTGGGCATCGAGTACGGGACCACCCTCAAGACGCTGGAGCCGCAGAACAACGGCGGGGCCGGCTTCCGGAGCGTGACCGAGAACCGCTTCACCGGCTCCAACCACGACTACATCCGCGACGACAGCCACGCCTTCATCCTCCGCGAGCCGTCGCGCTGCATCGACTGCGGCCGCTGCGCCAACGTCTGCGCCGAGGTCGTCGGGGCGGCCTGCTACGACTTCATGCGGATCGGCTTCGACACCCTGGTGACCACGCCGCTCGACATGAGCCTCAACGACACGCCGTGCGTGTCGTGCGGGCGTTGCGCGGAGACGTGCCCCACCGGCGCGCTCATGCCGAAGCCGCGGATCCTCGAGAAGTACGACGTGGACGAGAGTCGCTGCATCCTGTGCGGCATCTGCGTCGACGCCTGCCCGTACGACGCGCTCCGCTGCGGCCCCGACTTCGAGCTGGCGCACGTGAGCCGCGAGGAGCCGATGATCGACCTCATCGCGATCGCGGCGGTCGATCGCGAGACGGAGATGACCTACGTTCGCCGCGAGCGCGACTGGCTGGAGCGGGCAGTCGCATCCGGCCGGGATGTCGGCGCCCGCCAGCTCCCGGTGCTCCCGGCCTCGCTCGCGGGCGGCGCGAACGGCAACGGCAGCGGTCGCGCGAGCGTCCCCGGCAACGGCCACAATGGGCACGGCCCGGCCGGCGGCGGCACCGCCGGGCACGCGCACAACCGGTAGAGCACGCGGCGGAGGGAGAGGAACAGGTGCCCATACCGGAGACCGTCCCGATCCTCGGGGCCAGCTGGAGCGACGTGCTCTTCGCGGCCCTGGCCGCCGTCATGCTCGGCTCCGCGCTCCTCGTCGTGACGCTCCGCGACATCATCCGCTGCGGGCTGGCCATGATCGTCGCGTTCGGCGCCCTTGCCGGCATCTATGTCCTGCTGGGCGCCCCGCTGGTGGCCGCCGCCCAGGTGCTCGTCTACATCGGCGCGATCGCCGTCCTCATCCTGTTCGCGGTCATGCTGACGCAGGCCAAGAACGCGCCGGTCCGGCTCGTCTTCCAGGCCCAGGCGCTGCCCGCCGCGATCGCCGCCATCGTGCTCGCGGTCATGATCGCCCTCACGGCCAGCGCCACGGACTGGGGCGCGGTGACGAAGCGGATCGCGACCGGGACCGACGCGCTGGCGCGCCTCCTGTTCAACGCGTACATCCTCCCGTTCGAGGTCGTGAGCGTGCTCCTGCTCATGGCCGTGGTCGGGGGCATCTTCATCGCGAAGCGCGAGGGCCGGGACACGTGAGCCAGAGCCTGGACGCCTACCTCGTCGTCTCCGGGATCCTGTTCGCGATCGGCAGCTTCGGCTTCCTCGCCCGGCGCAACGCGATCAGCATGCTCATGTCGATCGAGCTGATGCTCAACGCGGTGAACCTGTCCATCGTGGCCTTCGGCGCCTTCATCCCGGCCCTCAACGGCACGGCCTCCGTCATCGCCCTGATGGTGATGGCCGTCGCCGCGGCCGAGGCGACGGTCGGCCTGGCGATCGTGATGGCCATCTACCGGAACCGCCGCACGCCGCTCGTCGACGAATACGACTCCATGCGCCAGTAGCAGAAGAGACCGAGCCGCCCCCGTGTTCGCATCCATCACCCCGAGCGTGCTCGCTGCCGTGGCGGCGGGTGGAGAGACGCCCAACAGCCTGATCAACCTCGTGCCGCTGATCCCGGCCATCCCGCTCGCCGGGTTCGTCTTCACGGCGTTCTTCGGCCGGCGGATCGGGCGGCCGGCGTTCGTGCTGCCGCTCCTCGGCGTCACGGCGACCTGGCTGCTCAGCATGGCGGTCGTCTACCAGGCGCTCACCGGCGGCTTCGGCGAGAACGGGGCGGGGATCACGCTCTACCACTGGATCCCGGCGGGGGCGTTCACCGTCGACGTTGGCTTCTTCGTCGACCAGCTGACGGCATGCCTGCTCATCGTCGTGACGACGATCGGGCTGATCGTCCACCTGTACTCGGTCGGCTACATGGCCCACGACCCGGGCCGCTGGCGCTTCTTCGCCTACCTGAACCTCTTCATGTTCAGCATGCTGCTGCTCATCCTCGCCGACAACTTCCTGGTGGTCTTCGCGGGGTGGGAGCTGGTGGGCCTCTCGAGCTACCTGCTGATCGGTTTCTGGTACCCGCGGCGCTCGGCCGCGCTGGCGGCCAAGAAGGCCTTCATCGTCAACCGCGTCGGCGACGTCGGCTTCGCGCTCGGGATCATGCTCATCTGGGTCTCCACCGGCACCCTGAACATGCGCGAGGCGTTCGACCGGATCGCCGGGCTGGACCACGGGACGATCCTCGCGATCGCGCTGCTGATCTTCTGCGGCGCCGTCGGCAAGAGCGCCCAGTTCCCGCTCCACGTCTGGCTGCCCGACGCGATGGAGGGCCCGACCCCGGTCTCGGCCCTGATCCACGCGGCAACCATGGTCAACGCCGGGGTCTACCTGGTGGCGCGGACGAACCCGATCTTCAGCCACGTTCCGGAGGCGATGGTGGTCGTCGCGGCGATCGGCATCTTCACCGCGATCCTGGCCGCCTCGATCGCGTTCACCCAGACGGACATCAAGCGCGTCCTGGCGTACTCGACGCTGAGCCAGCTCGGGTACATGTTCGCGGCGCTCGGCGTGGGTGCCTACGTGGCCGCGATCTTCCACCTGATGGCGCACGGCTTCTTCAAGGGCCTGCTCTTCCTGGGGTCCGGCTCCGTGATCCACTCGGTCCACGACGAGCAGGACATGAACCGGATGGGCGCCCTCTGGCGGAGGATCCCCATCACGCACGCGACGATGCTGGTCGGCACGATCGCGATCGCGGGCATCCCGCCGTTCGCCGGGTTCTTCTCCAAGGACGAGATCCTGGGCGAGGCGTTCAAGCTCAACTTCGGCTGGGTCTGGGCGATCGGCATCCTGGTGGCCGGCATGACCGCCTTCTACATGTGGCGCCTGATGGGCAAGACGTTCTACGGCAAGAGCCACGTCGACCCGGCCGTCGAGCCGAAGATCCACGAGTCGACCTGGACGATGACGCTGCCGCTGATCCTGCTGGCGATCCCGTCCATGCTGCTGGGCCTCGCGCTGGGCCTGCCGTTCGGCGACTCGATGATCACGCGCTGGCTGCACCCGGTCTTCGCCGGCGCGGAGGAGACGCTGGGCCGCACCGCGGAGCCGTTCGCGCTGTTCGGGATCGACGGGGCGCTCATCCTCGCCAGCGTGGCGGTTGCCACGATCGGGCTGGTGGTCGGGATCTGGCTCTTCGGGTTCTTCCGCCGCAGCGGACGACGCCAGACGGTGGAGGCGATCACGGCCTCGTCGGCGGCATCCCGCTTCCTGTACCGGGCGTCGCTCAACAAGTGGTGGTTCGACGACCTCAACCACCTCCTGTTCATGGTCATCGGCGGGCGCGTGGCGTACGCGCTCTGGTGGTTCGACCGGACCGTCGTCGACGGCACGGTCAACGCGGTCGGCCGGATCACCGTGGACGCCGGGGGCGGCCTGCGCCGGATCCAGACCGGCCACGTCCAGAACTACGCGCTCGGCATCGCCATCGGCCTGATCATCATGGCCGGCTCCTACCTCGTCATCGCGGCGAGGTAGACCACGGTGGACATCTCCTCCTTCCCCATCCTGAGCCTGATCATCTTCCTGCCGCTCGTCGGCGCCCTCGTGATCGCGCTCATCCCGCGGCGCAACCTCGGCGCGATCCGCGGGACCGCCCTGCTCTTTGCCCTGGCGACCTGGGTGGCGAGCCTCTGGCTGGTCCTGGGGTTCCTGCCCGGACGGAACGTCGTCGCATCCGCGGCGGGGTCGTTCCAGTTCGTGCAGACGATCGACTGGATCCCGCTCTTCGGGATCCAGTACAAGGTGGGCGCCGACGGCCTGTCGGTTGCGCTCGTGGTGCTGACCACGACCCTGTCCTGGATCTCCATCCTGGCCAGCTTCTCGCCGATCAGGGAGCGGGTGAAGGAGTACATGATCTCCTTCCTGATCCTCGAGGTCGGAATGCTGGGCGTCTTCCTTGCCCTGGACCTCTTCCTCTTCTACATCTTCTGGGAAGTCGTGCTGGTCCCGATGTACCTGATCATCGGGATCTGGGGCGGCGCGAACCGGATCTACGCCACCATCAAGTTCGTCCTGTATACGCTCGTCGGGTCGCTCCTGATGCTCGTGGCGATCCTCGCGACCGCGTTCACGTTCCAGGCCGCTACCGGCTCGTGGGTGGGTGCGTTCGACCTGGAGAAGCTGGCCGGAGCGGGCTTCGACGGCACGTTCCAGCTCTTCGCGTTCGCCGCGTTCGCGCTGGCCTTCGCGATCAAGGTGCCGATGTTCCCCTTCCACACCTGGCTCCCCGACGCGCACGTGGAGGCGCCGACCGCGGGCTCGGTGATCCTGGCGGGCGTCCTGCTCAAGCTGGGCGCCTATGGCTTCATCCGGTTCGCCATCCCGCTCTTCCCACACGGCGCGCACGTCTTCGCTCCGCTGCTGATCGTGCTGTCCGTGATCGCGATCATCTACGGGGCGATCGTCGCCCTCGTCCAACCGGACCTCAAGAAGCTGATCGCCTACAGCTCGGTCAGCCACATGGGCTTCGTGACGCTGGGGATCTTCATCTTCCAGCAGCAGGGGCTCCAGGGCGCGATCCTCCAGATGGTCAACCACGGCCTGATCACGGGTGCGCTCTTCCTCCTGGTGGGCGTGATCTATGAACGGACGCACGACCGGACGCTGGCGAAGATGGGCGGCCTCGGCGCGGTCACGCCTGTCTACTCCGCCGCCTTCGGGTTCTTCGTCTTCGCGTCGGTCGGGCTGCCGGGACTCGCCGGCTTCGTCGGAGAGTTCCTGGTCTTCCAGGGCGCCTTCGCCTTCAACCCATGGGTGGGGGTCACGATCACGTTCGTGATGATCCTCGCGGCCGGGTACCTGCTCTGGATGATCCAGCGCATGTGCTTCGGGCCGGTCTCGGAGTTCCTCGCGGGGCTGGGGCACCACCTGACCGACATGCGGCCCGTGGAGATCCTGACCCTCGCGCCGCTCGGCGCCCTGACCGTGGTCCTGGGCCTGTACCCGGCCCTCGTCCTCGACCTCATCGCGGGCCCGGTCAAGGCGATCCTGGCCGCCGTCGACCCGGCCGTCGCGCTGTCCATCGGCCGCTGACGGGAGCTGCCCTTCCCATGACCTGGTCGGACCTCACCGTCATCGCCCCCTTCGCGGCGGCCGTGGTCGTGGCGGCGCTCGTGATCCTCGCCGACATCGCAAGGCCCGGGAACCGGCACCTCGCGCTGGGCGTCGCCCTCGCCGGCCTCGTCGCGGTCGGTGGCCTGACCCTTTGGGCGGGCCAGGCGCCAGGCACGGCGTTCGGCGGGATGTACAAGGTTGACAACCTGACGACGTTCCTCGACGTGGTGTTCGTGGCGATCGTGGCGATCTCGTGCCTGTTCGCGCCCGACTACCTGGAACCGCGCGGGCTGCCGATCGCGGAGTTCTCCGCGATCATCGTCTTCGCGCTCGCCGGCGCGATGCTGGTTGCCGCGTCGGCGGACCTCCTGGTCCTCTTCCTGGGCCTGGAGCTGATGGTCATCCCGGGCTACCTGCTCGCGGGCTATCACAAGCGTGACGCCCTCTCGACCGAGGGCGCCGTCAAGTACTTCCTGCTGGGCTCGTTCTCCAGCGCCATCTTTCTGTTCGGCCTCGCCTATGTCTGGGGCCTGACCGGGTCAACCCGGATCGCGGACGTGGCCGCCCGCGTCGGCGAGGTCGTCGCCGGCCAGGCGGCGCTCTCGCCGGGCCTCGCGATGGGTCTTGCCTTCCTGACCACCGGCGTCGCGTTCAAGATGGCCGCCGTCCCGTTCCACTACTGGACGCCCGACGCATACCAGGGCTCGCCGACGCCCGTCACGGGCTACCTGTCGGTGGGACCGAAGGTTGGGGCGTTCGCCGTGGTCCTGCGCGTCTTCGCGGAGGCGCTCCTCCCGCTGCGCCAGGAATGGCTGATCGTGATCTTCGTCCTGGCGGCGCTCACGATGACGCTCGGCAACCTGGTCGCCCTGACCCAGGACAACGTCAAGCGAATGCTCGCCTACTCGTCGATCGCCCACACCGGCTACATGCTGGTAGGTCTCGCTGCGTACGCGGCGGGCGTGATCCAGGGCCTCGAGGGGCTCCTGTTCTACGGCGCGGCGTACGCGTTCATGAACCTCGGAGCGTTCGCGGTCATCGCCGCGCTGCAGAAGCGCCCGGGCGTCAGCAGCCGGCTGGAGACCTTCGCAGGCCTCGGGCGGCGCGAGCCGGCCCTCGGGATCCTGATGGTGCTGTTCCTGCTGTCGCTGACCGGGATCCCGCCGACCGCCGGCTTCTTCGCAAAGGCCTACGTGATCCTGGCGGCCGTGCAGGCCGGCGGATGGCTCACCGTCCTCGCCGTGATCGCCGTTCTCAACGCGGCGGCGGCCGCGTTCTACTACCTGCGCGTGATCGTGTACATGTACATGCGCGACCCGGCGGGCGAGCCGACGCCGGTCGGCCACGGCGCGCTGCTGCGCCTGGGCCTGGCCATCACGGCGGTCATGACCGTGATCCTGGGCCTGTTCCCCGGGCTCTTCCTCGCGAGCGTCTCGTCCGCCGCGCAGGCGATCGGAGTCGCCATCCGCTGACGGGGCACGAGCGGAGCGCCGCGTTCGCGCGCGGCACCGTCGTCAGAGGCCCGCGTGATCCTCGGCCTCGAGCGCCCGTGCCAGCGCGCGCAGCACGATCGCCGACGCGGCCGGCTCGGGCAGGATGACGTCCGCCGCGGCAACCAGCTCCGCGGGCGTCTCGCGTGCGCCGCGAACCCCCACCAGGAGGCTCGCGGCCAGGCGACCGGCGCGTGCGCTCCCCGGCCACGTGTCTGAAGGCCTCGGCATCGCTGCGGTCGTCGCCGATGACGAGCGCGGCCGTCGACCCGTGGCGCTCCAGGAGCCGCGCTACTGCCTCGCCCTTCGCCCCGGCGTCCTCCGGACGCAGCTCCACGATGCGGCGCCCCTCGAAATGCCGGAAGCGAGGGCCACGGAGCGCCGGAGGAAGCGCAGCTCCGGCCGTGGCGATGGCGGCCAGGATCCGGGTCCTGGCGGCGACGAGATCATCGGCGGCCCGGAAGTGGAACGCGACGGACGGGCCCTTCGGCTCCACGAAGAGCCACGCAGCGTCGCCGAGGATGCGCTCCACGTCGTCGCCCAGGCGTCGGGCGACCGCGTGATGGCCAGCGAGGCGCGGGTCGTGGACCACCGGCAGCCGCTCCGCGGCGATGCCGACCGGGAGGACGCCGCCCTGGCTCCCGTGATCGCCGAGGTATGTCAGCCCGCCCACGCGCACGCGGCCGGCAAGGTCCAGGGCGGCGCGCCCCGAGAGGATCGCGAGCGCCAGCCGCTCCGGTCTCCGGCGGGCGATCCGGGCGAGCCGCCGGAGCGCGCGCCGGGCAGCGGGCAGGATCGCCGGGGCGGTCGGATCCGGCGAGATCGGAGCCAGCGTCCCGTCGAAGTCGCACACGACGAGCAGCCCGCCGGGCGCGCCGACCAGGGCGCCGATGGCGGCAACCGCCCGCCCGACGGCGCCGGCATCGGGATCGCCTGGACGGGGATCAGGATCGCCCGCACCGGCAGCGCCGGCATCGGCTGCCGCCCGTCCGGTAGCGTCGTGGTCCGGACCGTCCGCGTCACGGCCGATGCCGCGTCCGCGGGCGATCCCCGAGCTCACGGGGTCACCGTCACCCCGGGCAGGATCGCCTGGAGCCCGCGCGCCATCAGGTCGGCGCCGATCCCGCCGAGTGCGGCGTCGCGCACGATCCCCTGGGCGTCGATGAAGTAGTGGACCGGGAGCGCCGCCGCATCCCATGTCCGGGCGCGGGAGCCGTCCGCGTCCAGGCCGACCGGGAAGACGACGTTGAGCGACGAGACGAACGGGGCCACCGTCTCCTCGCCCTCGCGCACGTGGATCGCGACCACCACGAGGCCCGCGTCGGCGTAGCGCGCGGCGAGCCCGTTCATGATCGGGTATTCGTCGCGGCAGGGCGGGCAGTAGGTGCCCGTGAAGACCAACCACACCGGCTTCCCACGGAGCGCGGCGAGGTCGATCGTGCCGCCACCCACCTGGGGGGCGCTGAGGGGCGGGGCGGGGCGGTCGACCAGCGGGAACGGTGAGGTCGTATGGCTCGCCACGGGCGTGGCCCCAGCCCCGCCTGCGGGGGCCGTCGGGCTTCCCGACGCGTCGGTCGGGGAACTGCTCGGGCCCGATCCAGGTGGCGCGTCCGGCGATGCCGACGGCGGCGCGGCGGAGGGGGACGGGGAGACGCGGGCGACGGGCACCGGCGTCAGCGCGACGAGCGCCGCGCCGAGACCGACGGCGGCACCGACCCCGATGAGGAGCCCGATGACGACGGCGATGAAGGTGCGCATCGCCTAGGAGGGTACCCTGTCGACCCGGTCGCCGCCCGCCTGGGACGGAACGGCAAGGCCCGCTGGTACGATGACCGTTCGAATGCATCCGATCCTGCACTGGGCGCGCGGCCGCCTGCTCCCGGCCGCTCTCACCGCGGCCGGTGTCACCCTCGTCGGGGCGGGCCTGCTGACGTACGGGACGCAGCCGCAGCCGGCCGCGCCGAGCCCGTCACCGCCGGCCTCGTCCGCCCCCCGCGCCTCCCCGACACTCCTCCCGTTCCCATCGCCGGAGCCGTCAGCCGCGATCTCGGCGAGCCCGGCGGTGGCACGGGTCGCCACGCGCGTGGTGGTGCCCGCCCTGCGGATCGACCTGCCGGTGGTGCGCCCGCCGAACGATCCGAACCACTTCCCCTACTGCAACGTCGCCGAGTACGTTCCGACGCTGAGCCAGCCGGGCCAGGCGGGGACCACGTACCTGTATGCCCACGCCCGCGACGGCATGTTCCTGCCGCTGCTCCTCCAGTCGCGGGTCGACAACGGGAACGCGATGCTCGGCATGCTCGTGCAGGTGTACACCAGCGACGACCGGGTCTTCCTGTACGAGATCACCCGCGTGCTTCGGCACCAGTCGGAGCTCTACACGCGGCCCGCCGAGCAGGTCGTCCTCCAGACGTCGGAGGGTCCCCGGAAGGGCGTCGCCGGCTACACCGGCCTGGTGATGATGGTCGTCGCCGACCCCGTCAGCTCCGGCCCGGCCGACCACGCCAGCGCCAACCCGACGGCGCGGCCCATCACCTGCCAGTAGCGGGACGCGCCGCGTGGCGCGCCGGGACTCTCAGATCCAGTCGATCCGGCGCAGGATGGCGAAGATCGTGAGCGAGAGGACGATGATCGCCCCCGTCACGAACCAGAAGCCGACCGCCTCGGTGCGCGCGAATGCCGCCCCCGCCTCGCTCATCCCGAAGATCCCGGCAAACGCCCCGAGCCCCGCGAAGACCACCGTGATCCCGGTCAGCCGCTTCATGATCAGCGACAGGTTGTTGTTGACCGTCGAGAGGTAGACGTCGAGGGCGCCCGAGACCAGCTCCCGGTAGGAGTCGTACTCCTCGGCCAGGTGGACCGCGTGGTCGTAGACGTCCCGGAAGTAGATGACGTTATCGGGTCCGATGAGCGGCAGGGTCCGGTTCGTGAGCTGGTTGAAGAGCTCGCGCTGGGGAGCCATGACGTGGCGGATCTCGACGAGCGAGCGCTTCAGCCCGAAGAGCCGTTCCAGGGTCTCGCGCCCGGGCTCGCCGACGATCCGATCCTCGAGGTCGTCGATCTCGTCCTCCAGCCGGTCGAAGACCGGAAAGTACCCGTCGACAAGGACGTCCAGGAGGGCCCACAGCAGGAAGTCCGGACCCCGCTCCAGGAGCGGCCCGGCGCCCTCGCGAAGGTGCGGCGCGATCCACGGGTTCCAGGCCTCCGTGTGGACGGTCAGCAGGAAGGTGCGCCCCAGGACGAAGTCGATCTCATCGGTGCGGACGTCGGTGTCGTAGGCGATGGCGAAGGCGACCAGGTGGACGTGGTCACCGGTCAGCTCCAGCTTCGGCCGCTGGTTGCGCTCCTCGATGTCCTCGGCGACCAGGGGATGGAGCCCCAGCTCGGCGGCGACCGCGGCCGTGAGCTCCGGCGAGGGGTCGGTCAGGTCCACCCAGTGGCGTGAGGGCGATTCGCCCACGGCGTGCTCGAGCGCCTCGCTGCCCGTGAGCGTGCGCGAACCGTCTGCACCCCAATGCTCGACGCGGAGCGCGGTGGCCGCCTCCGTGACCAGGCCGTCAGACCAAGCCGGTGGGCCGCCGCGGCCGCTCGTCGGGGGCGTCCCCGCCGGGCCGCCCGGGGGCGTCCCCGACGGGCCGCCCTGCCCGGTCGGCTGCATCGCCGCCATCCCCGTCTCCTCCCGCTCCGGCGAACGCGCGCGCGTCCGTCCCGGCCGAGAGCATACGCGGCCGTTCGCCCAGCGCGAGCGCCGCCGGGACGGCGATCGCTGTGACTCCCGCCGCGACGAGGAAGAGCACCACCATCGTCTCGGCCGCCTTGCGGGCCGCCCACGCCTCCAGCGCGTCCACCACGAGCGGGTCGTGCAGCTGCCGCGTCGCGAGCGTCGGGGGGACGATCGATCGGTAGGCGTCGGGCGACGCGTAGACCTGTGCCGAGAGCCGGCTGATGGCCGTCGAGCCATACGCGGTCAGCACGGCAAGCCCCACCGCCATCCCGATCATCCGGGCCACCGTCACGGTCGCGCTCGCTGCCCCGAAGCGGTGGCGCCCGACGGCCTCCACGGCAGCGGTCGAGCGCGGCGTCACGGTGAGGCCGAAACCGAGGCCGAAGAGCCCGCCGCCGGCAGCGACCGTGGCCAGGTGGACATCAGCCGTCCACGTCCCCATCCACGCGAGGCCGCCGATGGACGCGGCCAGGCCGACCAGCGAGACGACGCGAAGGGAGACGTGGCGGATCAGCCAGCCCGAGGCGAGCGCTCCGACTGCGGTCGCGCCCGCGAGGGCACCCAGGGCGACGCGCTGCTGGTCCGGCCCGCCGTACAGGACACGGTCCACGAAGACGGCGGCGCCCACGATCGCGGTCGCGAATCCGTAGCCGGTCAGGAGCGACACGAGCGCGGCAGAGCTGAAGACGCGGTCCCCGAACAGCCGCGGGTCGAGGAACGGGTCGGGCCGGCGGAGGCCGTGGATGACCGCCGCCGTCCCCGACACGACGCCGAGCGCGATCAGGCCGACCGAGAGGAACGTGGGATCGAGCCCGAACGTGCTACCCGTGCCCCCGGATTCACCGAGGAGCGTGATCCCGAGCAGGATCGCGGCGGCGGCGAACGTGAAGAGCACTGCACCCGCCACGTCGAGCCTCGCCCGCGCTCGGGGCGTGTCCCATCCGGCCGTGGCCGCCCAGGCGAGGGCGAGGGCGGCAATCCCGATCGGCACGTTGACGTAGAAGACCCAGCGCCAGGCCGGGGCGACGAGGCCGGTGATCGGCCCGCCCAGGATCCCAAGGCGCTCCAGCGCCACGTCCGGCCGGAACGCCCCGAGGATTGCCGCCCCGAGGAACGGCCCGGCCGCCATGCCGAGGAAGGTGAGCGCGCCGATGATGCCCAGCGCACGCGGGCGCGCATGCCCCTCGTAGAGATGCGAGGCCGCGGCCGTCGCGACGGGCACGAGCGCGCCTCCCCCGAGCGCCTGGACGACGCGACCGACGATCAGGCCGTCCATGGTCCCGGCGCTCCCGGCGAGAAGCGAGCCCAGGGTGAAGAACACGAGGGCTCCGAGGAAGAGGCGTCGCACGCCCCACAGGTCGGCGAGCCGACCGGCCAGGGGCATGGTCCCCACGTACACGAGCAGGTAGGCGTTGATGATCCAGCTCGCGTGGCGGAGTTCCGTCCAGGCGCCAAGGTCCGCGACGATCGCGGGGAGCGCGACCGCCGTGATCATCAGCTCCAGGCCGGAAAGGAAGACGCCGGTCCCCAGCACCGTGAGCAGGACGAGCGCGGCCCGGCGGTCCATGCTTGGAGTGTAGGGGAGGGAGCCAGCACCGATGCCAGCAGGCCAGGAGATCGAGCGGAAGTACCTGCTCTCGGGCGCCCCGTCGGAGGTCGAGCTGGCCGAGCTCGGCGCGCGACCGCATCGGATCGAGCAGGTCTACCTCCGGTCCGAGGACGGCTGGGTGCGGCGAGTGCGGAAGGTCGAAGCGGGCGGCATGACCCGCTACGTGGCAACCCGGAAGCGCGAGGTCGCCGGGATCGTGCGCGAGGAGCACGAAGAGGACCTGGACGCGGCCGCCTTTGACCGCATCGTCGCCGATGCGGATCCTGCGCGTCGCACGATTCGCAAGGTGCGCCACGTCTTCCCGTTCGGCGGCCACGTGATGGAGCTGGACGTCTTCGAGGTGCCGCCCGGCCTGGTCCTCCTCGAGGTCGAGCTGGAGGATGCATCGGACGTGCCGGCGTTGCCGCCGATTCTCCTCGAGCGCCTGGTCCGCGAGGTGAGCCTGGAGACTGCCTACCTGAACCACGAGCTCGCGCGCCGCCCGGCGTCGGGCGGCTGATCGGACGCGCCACGACGCCGCGAGCATCGGCCGAGCCGATCCGATTCGGAGCCCGCGAGCGTGGGGGTGCGGCAAATCTCGCGTGTGGCTGCGCTTCGGAGCGTGCACCGGCTGATCCCGATCAGCTGTGCCGATCACCCGGCGACGGTTCGCCTCGCGGTACCGTCTCTGCCCAGGTTGCCTGCTGCTCCGCCATCTCGACTCCCGACGATGCCGTCCCCGGCGTATCCGTCCACAGGCGAATCCGAACCCGCTTGACGGCGGGCATCCCGGCGCGGCACGCTCCACGCGTGAAGGCGCGGAACCCGGAACCTGACGACGACACCGACCTCCCGCCCACGGAGGCTGCGCGCGATCGGCGGCGAGACCACGATCTCCGCGCGGTCGAACGCGAGGGAATGCGCACCGGGCTCGCCAAGCAGTTCAAGCAGGTGCTCGACACCCAGGTCAAGCGCGGCCGCGAGGCCGACGACGATTCGCGCCTCGCCGGGGAACGCTCGCGCGCCTCGAAGAGCCCGCGCCGCCCCCACGGAACGGCGGGGCGCCCGCTCGCCTGACCGGACAGGCCCGGGCCGAGGGGGCCCGAAGGACGCCGCGCTCGCGACGGAGAGTCTCCCCACCGCCCGGAGATCGGCGCGGCGCAATGCATCGGGACGGCTCGATGCCGGCTCGGCTCGGGATGGCTGCCGGGATCTCGAACGCGCTCCTGCCCGGCGCGGGCGAGCTCGATCGGACGACGGCCGAGCGGATGGTCGGCCTGGTGACCGTGACGCGCGTCTGACTGGGGTCGATGCCGCGCCGCTCCGGCCCTGTCTCGCCTTGACATGCGACGCAAGATGATGCAAGAATCGTGCAATGACGTGGAAGGTTCTGAGCGATCCAGCTGACACAACCGCCGCTGCCCGCGATCTCGCGCCGCAGCGCCGGCAGCGCATCCGCTCGATCGTCGATTCGCGGCGCGCCGCGCGGCTCGAGGAGCTGAGCGCGTCGCTGGGGGTCTCCCAGGCGACGGTCCGCCGTGACCTCGACGCCCTGGCGATGGAGGGCCGGCTGCGCCGCGTCCACGGTGGGGCCGTGGCGCTGGACGAGCGGCCCAGCGAGCTTCACTTCGACGTCAAGGCCGTCGAAGCCGCGGAGGAGAAGGCCCGCATCGCCGCGCGGGCCGTCGCGCTGCTCTCGCCCGACGACACCATCTACCTGGACAGCGGCAGCACGGTCCTCGAGGCCGCGCGGCTGCTCCGCGGGTGGGACCGCCTGACGGTCGTCACGAACAGCCTGCCGGCCGCGATGGAGCTGGCTGGCCGGGGGCCGCGGCTCATCGTCATCGGGGGCGAGTTCCGCGCGACGAGCCAGGCGCTGGTCGGGCCGCTCACGCACCTCCTCCTCGACGCGCTCCACGTGGACCGCGCCCTCATCGGGACGTTCGCGTTCTCGCTCGAGGAGGGCCTCACGACCACGGACCCGGCGGAGGCGTACACGAAAGAGCTGGTCCTGGGGCGGTCGCGCGAGGTGATCCTGCTCGCCGACAGCCGGAAGGTCGGCACGCGCTCCTTCGTGAGCTCGGGCCGGCTGGAGGCGATCGACATCCTCGTCACGGATACCGGGATCGACGAGCGCGTGGTGCGCAGCCTCGAGCGCCGGGGCGTCAAGGTGATCAAGGCATGAGCGCCGGCTCGGCCCGCTCGGGCGGGCACGGCGTGGAATCGGAGGTCTCGATGACAACGGCGGCCGCCTATCGGAGCGACCATGGACCCGACACGGCGCTCTTCGAGGAGTCCGTCGGGACCATCACGGGCTTCGCCTACGCGGGCACGCTCGCGACGGAGATCGCCGACGGCGGCATCACCGGTGCGGAGGCGCTCGAGCTGTTCGACGACATGCTCGCCATCCGCGAGCTCGAGGAGATGATCGTCCGCCTCCGGTCCGGTGGCTACGACCCGCTCCCGAGCTATGAGTACCGCGGCCCGACGCACGTCTCGATCGGGCAGGAAGCCTCGCCCGTCGGGAGCCTGCAGCCTGCTGCGGATCGACGACAACATCACGAGCTCGCACCGCGGGCATGGCGATGCGGTCGCCAAGGGCTTCGCGGCGATCCGACGGATGTCCGACGAGGCGCTGCGCGCCCGCGTCCCGTCCTCGGCCGGCGGCACCCACGAAGAGCTGCTGGAGGCGGCGCTCGAGGAGCACGTCTACCACGTGATCGCGGAGCTGTTCGGCAAGGAGACGGGCTACAGCGCCGGCCGCGGCGGCGGGATGCACATCGGCGACTTCTCGACGGGCAACCTCGGCGCCAACGCGATCGTGGGCGGCAGCGTGCCCATCGCCACCGGCGCGGCGATGGCACATCGCTACGACCGGTCGGACCGCGTCGTGTGCTGCTTCGCCGGGGACGGCGCCTACGCCAACGGCGTGGTCCTCGAGTCGCTCAACTGGGCGGCCCAGGCGCAGTGGACGAACCACCTCGCCGGCGACAACGCGTACGGGCTCCCCGTCATCTACTTCATCCAGAACAACCACTACGGGATGACCCACCACACGGACGAAGAGGTGATGGGAGTCCGGCACCTGGCACGCCGCGCCGCCGGATTCTCCGAGGACAACATGCACGCCGAGACGGTCGACGGGATGGACGTTCTCGCCGTGCGCGACGCGGTCCGGCGCGCTGCCGCGCTGTGCCGGGCGGGCCACGGCCCGGTCCTCATCGAGGCGAGCACCTACCGCTACTACGGGCACTCGCTCTCGGACCCCCGCAACGAGTACCGGACGCGCGAGGAGGAGGCCGCCTGGCGGGCGGTCGACGCGATCGAACGCCTCAAGCTGCAGATCGTCGACGCCGGCGTGGCCGACGAGGCCGGGGTCGCGGCGGTCGAGACGAAGGTGCGCGAGCGCAACGCGCGCGCCGCGGTCCGCGCCTCGCAGGCCGCCGACCCGGATCCGGCCGAGGCCCTGAAGTACCTCTACACCGACACGGCCTCGGACGTGGTCCCCGCCGGGCGGGGCGACGTGGTGCCGTTCGCGTCGGTCCCCCCGGCCAAGCGCGACGCGGACGGCGCGATCACCTATCGAGACGCGATCCGCGATGCGCTCGCCGAGGAGATGATCCGCGACCGCCGGGTCCTCTTCTACGGCGAGGATGTCGCCGACTACGGCGGCGCGTTCAAGCTCACGAAAGGCCTCCTCGAAGCGTTCGGGCGCGATCGGGTCTTCAACACGCCGATCTCCGAGGCCTGCATCTGCGGCACCGCCGTCGGTGCCGCGATCGTCGGCCTCCGGCCGGTCGTCGAGCTGATGTACATGGACTTCGCGCTCATGGCGTCGGACCAGATCGCGAACCAGGCCGCCAAGTGGCACTACATGAGCGGCGGCCAGGTGGAGGTCCCGCTCGTGATCCGGGCGTCCGTCGGGGCCGGCAAGGGCTACGGCGGGCAGCACAGCCAGTCGCTCGAGAGCCTCTTCACCCATCTTCCGGGCATCTACGTCATCTACCCGTCGAACCCCGCGGACGCGAAGGGCCTCCTGAAGTCGGCGATCCGGACCAACAACCCGGTTCTCTTCGTCGAGAGCCAGGGGCTCTACCCGACGAAGGGCGTCGTCCCGGAGGACGAGGTCCTTGTCCCGATCGGGGTCGCCCGGGTCGCGCGCGAGGGCAGCGACCTGACGATCGTGAGCTGGGGCCCGGCCGTGCCGGACGCGCTGGCCGCGGCCGATCGCCTCGAGGCCGAGGACGGCGTCGGGGCGGAGGTCATCGACCTGCGCAGCCTCGTGCCGCTCGACATGGAGACCGTCCTCGCGTCCGTCCGCAAGACCGGCCGCTGCGTCGTCGCGAGCCAGGCGATCCTGGTCGGCAGCTA
Organism: uncultured Chloroflexia bacterium; assembly: GCA_963734535.1. Lineage (GTDB taxonomy): Bacteria > Chloroflexota > Limnocylindria > Limnocylindrales > CSP1-4 > CTSoil-043. The sequence goes on from CAVTHS010000014.1 coordinate 88,050, forward strand.
CGTCAACGAGATCGTCGCGCGCATCCAGCTCGAGGCCTTCGACTTCCTCGACGCGCCGGTCGCGCGGATCGGCGCGCAGGCCGGGATCTCGCCGCAGGCCGAGAGCCTGGAGCGGGCCTTCCTGCCCAACGCCGGCGACATCTACGCCGCGGCGAAGGGCCTCCTGTGAGCGGGGCGCACGTCGCTTCACGGCGTCCGCTGACGAGAGAGAAGAGGACCCAGCCATGGCGCACGCGATCCTCATGCCGAAGCCCGGCCAGATGACCGAGGAATGCACGGTCATCGCCTGGCACAAGAAGGAAGGCGACCCGGTCAAGAGGGGCGACATCCTCTTCGAGATCGAGACGGACAAGTCCACCATGGAGGTCGAGGCGTTCGACGACGGCGTCCTCCTCAAGATCGTCGCTGCCGAGGGCGCCACCGTCCCGGTGAACACCGTCACCGCCTACGTCGGCCAGCCCGGCGAGGCGATCCCGGAGGCGGCGCCGGCCGCCGTCCCGGCCGTTCCCGCGGCCCCGGCACCGACCGCCCCGCCGCCTGCCCTCGTGGCCGAACCCGCGGCCGCGCCGGCTCCATCGAGAGCTGCTCCGGCTTCATCGAGCCTCGTGCCCGCTCCGGCGCGCGGAGGCCGCAACGGGAGACCGCCTGCGGATCAGCCCGCGCGCGAGCCGTGCGGCGGCCGAGGCGGGGATCGATCCCCGCACGATCCCCGGCAGCGGCCCCGGCGGACGGATCACCGAGCGCGACGTCCTGGCCGCGGTCGCCGTTCCGGCGCCGATCGCAGCACCCAGCCCAGCGAGAACCAGCCCCGTCCAGGCGGCCGCCGCCGCCTCGACGGCGAGGAGCATCGGTGCCCCAGCGGCTGCTCCGCTCACGACCGGCCCGGTCGACGGCGAGGAGGAGCCGCGGCCGCTCAGCCGGATGCGCCGGGTCATCGCCGATCGCCTGACCCAAAGCTGGACGTCGACGCCGCACTTCACCGTGACCGTCGCAGTGGACGTGACCCGCCTGCTCGCGCTCCGCGCGGAGCTCAAGGCCGCCGGCACGAACCTCACCGTCACGGACTTCGTCCTGGCAGCCACCGCCCAGACGCTCGCCGAGTTCCCGGACGTGAACTCCCGGACCGACGGCGTCTCGGTCTGGACCCGTCGTCGGGTTCACCTCGGCGTGGCCGTGGCGCTGCCGGGAGGCCTGGTCGTCCCCGTGATCCGGGACGCCGATCGACTGTCCATCGGCGAGCTCCACGAGCGGGCGGTCGCGCTGGCAAGCGCGGCACGCGAGGGCACCCTCCCCGTCGACGAGATGACGGGCAGCACGTTCACCGTCTCCAATCTCGGCATGTTCGGGGTCGAGGAGTTCAGCGCGATCATCAACCCAGGCGAGGCGGCGATCCTCGCGGTCTCCAGCGCGATCCCCACGGCGGTCGCGATCGGCGACGGGCTGGCCGTGCGGACGATCATGAAGCTCACCCTCTCCGCTGACCACCGCCTCGTCGACGGCGAGATGGGGGCGCGCTTCCTCGGCGCCCTCCGGCGCCGGCTCGAGGACGCCGGGTCCTTCCGCCAGGAGGCGCTGAACGCCTGACTCGCGCGCCCGGACACGGGGCCCGCGGAGGATGGACCAGTCGGCCTTGTCGCGGCCGCCTGTCACCGGGGAAGATACGGGTGGCAATCCTCGTCGCCCGATCGGCGACCCCGGCGCCGAACGGGCCGGGTATCGGGCCAGAGCGAAGTCGACTGGGAGGAGCAGCATGATCCTCGTCACCGGGGAAGCGCTCATCGACCTGGTTCCCGCGACCGCCTGCGACGAGCCTGCCTACGTCGCGCGCGCCGGCGGGTCCTCGTTCAACGTCGCCATGGGCCTTGGCCGGCTCGGGGCTCCCGTCGGGTTCCTGGGACGGATCTCGACCGACCGGTTCGGAAGGATGCTGCGCGGCCGCCTCGAGGCCGACGGCGTGGACTGCTCGCTCGTGGAGGACGGCGACGAGCCGACGACCCTGGCGGTGGTCCAGATCGAGGCGGGCAGCGAGCCGGTCTACGTGTTCTACGGCGAGGGCACCGCGGACCGCATGTTCGGCACCGATCACGCTCTGGCCGAGCTCCCGGACGAGGTGACCGCCCTCCATCTCGGCTCGATCTCCATGGTCCGCGAGCCTGGCGCGTCGGCCTTCGAGGCCCTCATGCGCCGCGAGCATGGGCGCCGCGTTCTGACCCTGGATCCGAACATCCGGCCCAGCCTCGTGGGCGAGAGAACGGCGTACCTCTCGCGCCTCGAGGGCTGGGTCTCCCTGGCCGACATCGTCAAGGTCAGCCAGGCGGACCTCGAATGGCTCTACCCGGGAGCTGAACCCGACTCCGCGGCCGCGGCGTGGCTGGCGCGCGGCCCGGGTCTCGTGGTCGTGACGAGGGGCCATGACGGCGTCCTCGGCATGACAGGCCGGGACCGTGTCGAGGTCGCCGGCACGCAGGTCGTCGTCTCGGACACCGTGGGGGCCGGCGACTCGTTCACCTCGGGCCTCCTTGCCTGGTTGCACGAAGCCGGCAGGCTCGAACAATCGAGCATCCGGGAGATCCCGGCGGAGGAGCTGCGCGACTGCCTGGCGTTCGCGAACAGGGCCGCCGCGATCACCTGCACCCGGGCAGGCGCCCAGCCACCCACCCGCGCCGAGATGGACGCCTCGAACCCGGCCTGACGACGGACCAGCCGCTGGGGCGTTTCTCCGTGTTCCACCCCTGCCATCTGTTGCCGGGCTGGCCCGCGCGCCGGAACCTGTTAGGCCCGGCATCGCGGTTGCGCCACGCCTCGGCGGCACGTGGGGTGTGCGTGCCACAGACGCAACTGGAGGTCCCATCCCGGCACCTCCGGGCGCTGACAGCGCCATGGGGGCCCGGGTGGGAACGACATGGGCATTCCGGATCTGCACCACGAGGAGACCCTCTGGACAAAGCCCAAGGAGACATGGTAACGTTACCACGCTAACGTTACCACTCGGCGCTCGGAAGCCGCCGACGGTAGCTTCTGATGGAGCCGAGTCGGTGCCAACAATCGTCGACGTCGCGAGTCGAGCCGGAGTCTCCGCCATCACCGTTTCTCGTGTCGTGAACAACTCGGGCCCGGTGAGCAGCCAGGTTCGAGCTCGAGTCGAACAGGCCATCGCCGAGATCGGATACGTGCCCAACTCGGTTGCCCGGAGCCTGCGCTCAAAGCGGACCGACACGATCGCGCTGGTCCTCACCGACATGACGAACCCGTTCTTCACCACGGTCGCGCGGGGAGTGGAGGACGCGGCAAGCGACGCCGGCCTCATGCTGTTCATCTGCAACACCGACGAGCGCGATGCGGACGAACAGCGCTATGTGCGGATGATCCTGCAGAGGCAGGCGGACGGGATCCTGCTCGTGCCGGCTCGGGGCGGCGTGGCGGCGATCAAGCAGTGTCGCGATCACGAAACGCCCGTCGTCGTCATCGACCGACGGCTCAGGGAAGGCGTCGCGGATGTCGTTCGTGCCAATTCGAAGGGGGGAGCACTTGACCTGGGCCGGTTCCTCGTGTCACTCGGGCACGCGAGGGCGGCGGTGCTGAGCGGGCCCCGATCGGTGTCAACCGCCGACGACCGGGTGGCCGGCTTCCGTGCGGCGTTTGCCGAGGCGCACCAGGCTGAACCCCCACGCGTCTTCCGGGGCGAGTACACGATCGAGAGCGGACGCGCGATGGCCAGGCAAGCGATGGCCGTGACCCCTCGCCCGACGGCGCTCTTCGCGGCAAACAACTTCATCGCGATCGGCGTCCTGCAGGAACTCGACGAGATGCATGTCCGCGTGCCGGAAGACGTCGCCGTGGTGGCCTTCGATGACCTGCCGCCAGCCATGGTGACGTTTCCCTTCCTCACGGTGGCGGCCCAGCCGGCCTACGAGATGGGACAGCGGAGTGTCGCCATGCTGCTCGATCGCATGTCGGCCGGCGCGACGGAGAAGTTCCACGAAGTCATCCTCCCCACGCAATTGGTGGTTCGGCGCTCGAGCGGGGACGTTCTCAGGAAGGAACGGAACCCGGATTCCCGGTCGGCCGTCGGCGCCCGCTAGGGGCACCGCATCCGTGATCCAGTCGGCGACTCGAATGACGTGGCATGAAAGGTGAAGTGAAATGACCAACGGGACCGGCGGCCAGGTGCTTGGCAGCGACATCGAGCGTAGCCTCGATCGCGACGACCTCATCGTCATTACGGGCGCCGGCGGGTTCATCGCGGGCTCGCTCGTCCGGTACTTCCACGACCTCGGCTACACGCGGATCCGGGCGATCGACCGGAAGCCGCTCCCCGAGTGGTACCAGCGCGTGCCCGGCGTGGAATGCCTGTCGATGGACCTGAGCCACGAAGCCAATGCGATCCGGGCGGTGGAAGGAGCCACCGAGGTCTACAACCTCGCCGCGGACATGGGCGGGATGGGGTTCATCGAGCAATTCCGGGTGGAATGCCTGCGCAGCATCCTCGTCAACACGCACCTGACCGAGGCGTCCTACCGGGCCGGCGTGAAGCGATATTTCTTCTCGTCGTCCGCCTGTGCCTACAACACGGACCTCCAGAAGTCGCCCGACGTGATCGCGCTCAAGGAGTCCGACGCCTATCCGGCGATGGCCGAGCGTGGCTACGGATGGGAGAAGTTGATCTCGGAGATGTTCTGCCAGGAGTACTGGGCGGAGCGCGGCCTCGAGACGCACATCGCGCGCTTCCACAACATCTACGGGCCCAATGGGACCTGGTTCGGCGGCCGGGAGAAGGCGCCCGCGGCGATGTGTCGCAAGGTGATCGAGGCCCAGGACACCGGCGACCTCCGGATCCAGATCTGGGGCGACGGAAGCCAGACGCGAAGCTTCTGCTACATCGGCGATTGCGTGGTCGGGATTGACCGGATCATGCACTCCGAGGCGCTGATCGCGACCCCGATCAACCTCGGCTCCAGCGAGCTCGTCTCGATCAACGACCTCGTGTCGATCGTCGAGGAGATCGCGGGCGTGACGCTGGAGCGGTCCTACGATCTCGACGCCCCCAAGGGGGTGGCCGGTCGAAACAGTGACAACACGTTCATCCAGAGCGTCCTGGGCTGGGAACCTCGGACGCCCCTTCGTGACGGCATGGCCGCCACGTATGCCTGGATTTCCGAGCAGTTCGCCGCCCGCAAGGCCGGCAAGGCAGTGGTGGAGGGCTGATCCTGATGCCGCGTCCGCCCGACGGGACCCCTGGGGGACCCGACGGCGCGATCGACCGTGCCGGGGCCGACCGGCCGGTTGATGCGACGTCGCCGACGCCGGGGTTTGACGACGTGATCGGCCGCCTGCCGTACCGCCTCCAGCTCGCCGGCGGGTGGATCGACCAACCCTTCGTGTCCGCATGCAACCCGGAACCGCCGGGCTCCATGGTGGTCGTATCGCTGCAGCCGTCACTCCGCTTCATGGACCGGAGTGGCATGGCCACCGGGACGCGAGCACGCGCGTTCGCGCTGTGGGGCGACCAGGTGCCTCCGAGCCCCGAACCGATGGCCCTGGTCCGAGAGCTCTATACCGCCGAGAATGCGGGGCAGGCGGAGCCGTCCGGCTCACAGGACATGATCGGGGTGATCTATCCGGGCGTGAGCCGCCTCGACTACGACGCTGCTGTCGACGGCGGCTGGTTTCCGAGCCACATCGAGTCCAGCCGCGATGAGGGTGTGGCGCGGTGGCTGGAGACGCGGATTCACCTGATCGCCGTGGCGCCGCGACCTCCGGGGTACGGGCCCCTCGGGGTGAAGCGAATCGATCCGGAATGGGTTCGCCGACTGGGCCAGAGCGGCAAGGACTGCTTCGACGCCATCGTCGGGCACGACCTCGCGTCGCTGGGCGCCTCCATGAACGAATGCTCCCGGTGCTGGGATGCGCTCCTGCCCCACACGCTGGCCCACCCCACGATCACCGTCGACCTCAAGGCGCTCCTCGCCTGGTACCAGGCGAGATACGCCGGCGCGATGTACTCCGGTTGCGGTGGCGGTTATCTCGTCGTCGCATCCGCCGAGGACGTGCCCGGATCCTTCCGGATCTCGGTCAGGACGGAGTAGGGAACGGTGACCGACACGGCGCCGTCAGCCCGCGAGGTCGCCGAGGCGACACGTCGGGTCGTGGTCTCTCGGAGCCTTGACAACCTGCAGTCCCAGGACGTGCGGTTCCTCCAGGAGGCCGCGCGGCTGGGGAGCGTCCGCCTCGAACTCTGGTCCGACGCGCTGGTGCGGTCCATGACCGGGCGCCCACCCTTCTTCCCGGAGCAGGAGCGGCTCTTCCTCGCGCAGGCGCTGCGCGATGTCGACAGTGCCGCCGTGGTGGAGCGACCCACGCGCGCGACGCTGCCGGACCTCGCGGGCCGCGTGGCCACGCTGGCCGTCCCGGAGGCCGAGGATGACCCGGATCTTCGCGCCCGTTGCCTCGCCCTTGGCATCGACTACCGCGTCATCGAAGCCGACCAGCTGGCTGGCTTCCCACCGGTGAGCGAGACCCCCGCTGCCCCGCGCGGCGGGAAGCGGGTCGTGGTCACCGGCTGCTTCGACTGGCTCCATTCGGGCCACGTCCGGTTCTTCCTGGATGCCGCCGCGCACGGCGATCTCTACGTGATCGTGGGCAGCGACGACAACGTCAGGCTCCTCAAGGGCCCCGGGCATCCGCTGCGGGGTCAGGAGGAGCGCCGGTACATGGTCCAGTCCGTGCGCTGCGTGCGCCGCTGCCTGGTCTCGACCGGCACGGGCTGGATGGACGCCGAGCCCGAGATCGAGGCGATCGCGCCGCACGTCTACGTCGTGAACGAGGACGGCGACCAGCAGGAGAAGCGCGACTTCTGTCGGGCCCACGGCCTGGACTACCTGGTGCTCGAGCGCAGGCCGCACGCGAACCTGCCCCGGCGAACCAGCACCGAGCTGCGCGGCTACTGATGTGCTCCGATGACCGCGGGTGCGTGATCGCCGCCGGCCCTCGCTCGTCGGGCCGCTCGCCGACCAGGAAGCGGACGCGTGAAGAGGCAGCCGAGTGAAGACGGCAGCCCGCCCCCGGGACCGGGGAATCGATCGATGTACGCGGTGATCCTGGCGGGCGGCGGTGGAACGCGCCTCAGGCCGCTCTCGACCGTGGATCGCCCAAAGCCGTTCCTTCCGCTGCTCGGGGACCGGTCGCTGTTCCAGCGGACGGTCGACCGTGTCCGCGGTGTGGCGGATGGTGGCGTGGCGGTGGTTGTCAACCAACGCCACGCGCCGCTCGTACGGGACCAGGCACGGGGTGTGACGGTGCTCGAGGAGCCGACCGGGAGGAATACCGCTGGAGCGATCGCACTGGCCACGCTCGCCCTCGACGCGCCCGATGATGCGATCATGGTCGTCCTGCCGGCGGACCACCAGGTGGCAGACGAGCCGACCTTTCGGACGGTCCTGGCTGACGCCGCGGCGGAGCTTGCGCCGGGTTCGTTCGGGATCGCCCGCCCGCTGGTCACGCTCGGCATCCGGGTCACCGGGCCCGCGACCGACTACGGCTACCTGGTCCCCGACCTCGACCGCGCCGGATCGGGCCGGCTCTCGGCCCACCCACTGAGCCGCTTCGAGGAGAAGCCGGATCGCGAGTCGGCCGCGCGGCTCGCGCGGGAGCCGGGAATCGCCTGGAACGCAGGCATCTTCCTCTGGCAGAGGGGCGCGATCCGGGCCGCCCTCAACGACTTCGCCCCCGACGTCCTCGGCGCGGTGGAGCTGGCGTATACGGCGGGTCGGCTCGACGCGGCGTACCCGGCGGTCCGCTCCACCTCGATCGACTATGCCGTGATGGAGCAGGCGGCCCGGGCCGGGATCGTGGTCATGGCCGCGATGGACGTCGGCTGGAGCGACCTCGGGACGTGGACGGCGCTGCTCGGCGCGCTCGGCGCCCCAGGGTCCGGATCGGTCGTCGAGCCGGGCGTCTCGTTCACGGCGGAGCCCGGCGACCTCGTTGTCGCGGCCGCGGGTCGATCGTGGACCGTCCGACACGGCGACGGCCGGGCGACATCGTGCGCTGCGCCCGTCGCCGTCCTGCGCGGGGCGCGGGAGGCCCTTCCCATCATCGAGGCACTGCTCGATCGGTGCGCCGTCGCAAGCGGCGCGTGACATCGCACCGCTCAGCGACAGAGCGGGCTCTCCTCTTCCCGAAGCGCGCCGCGGACGCCTCCTGTTCCCGCGAGCGAGCTTACGGCACGCTTCGTGCTCGCAGTCCCGCGGATCGCGGCGCCGACCCCGGGCGCGTGTCTCGTCCCAGGTCTCAGCGGCGGCCGTAGAGCGGACCGAACGTCGCGCAGGCGCGGAAGTCCGCGCCTTCGGGATCGGCCGTCCCGAGGTTGGCCCATGCGCTCGGCCGGAAGAGGTCCTCCTCCGGGACGTTGTGCATGTGGACCGGGATTCGCAGGACCGAGGCCAGCGTGATGAGGTCGGCCCCGATGTGGCCGTAGCTGATCGCGCCGTGGTTGGCGGCCCAGTTCGCCATCACCGTGTAGACGTCGCGGAAGGGCCCGACACCGTTCACGCGCGGCACGAACCAGTGGGTTGGCCAGGTCGGGTCGGTGCGCGCGTCGAGGATGTCGTGGACCTCCTTCGGGAGGTCCACCGTCCAGCCCTCGGCGATCTGGAGGACCGGGCCAATGCCCGAGACCAGGTTGAGGCGAGCCATCGTCATGGGCATCCCGCCCCGGCTGACGAACTGCGACGAATACCCGCCGCCCCGGAAGTAGCCCCGGCTGGCGGGGTACCAGGTGGTCGCCTCGAGGGCCGACCGGACGTCACCCTCGGTGATCTCCCAGAACGGCTTCATCGCGGGCTCGCCGTCCGCGGTCATCGCGCCCGTCGCGTCGAGCGTGGCCGCGCCCGAGTTGATGAGGTGGATGAAGCCGCCCGCAGCGACGCCCTCGAGATCGTGGCCCGTGACGCGCTTGACCGCCTCCGGGCTCCAGTACGTGCGGACGTCGGCGAAGATCTGGGCACGGTTGGTCAGCAGGTAGCTGAGCAGCATCGTCGCGCCGTTGAGGCTGTCGTTCTCGGTCGCGAAGATGTGCGGAGCGCGGATCCCGTTCCAGTCGAACGACGAGTTCAGGATCGCTTCCATGAAGTCGCCGTTGGGGGCGTGATCCGTCCACTGGCGCTGGCCCTGGAACCCGCCCAGGATCGCGTTCCGGCCCATCGCCTCCTCGCCGAAGCCCAGCTCGGCCAGGCGCGGGTTGCCGACCAGGAGATCGCGGGTGATCAGGGTCATCTTGACCACGGTCTCCCAGTCGCGGTCCTTCTCCTCGCGACTCTTCTGCAGGTCGGAAGGGTTGTGGTCCGCGCCCTCGGTGCAGTTCGCCTTCGCCCAGGCCAGGCCCTTCGCGAACTCGACCGGGTCGTAGATGCCCTCGTCCATCCGGCGGGCCAGCTCGGACATGTCCACGCACTCGACGCGCATGCCGAGGTACTTCTCGAAGAACGGCTGGTCGACGATCGAGCCGGCGATTCCCATCGAGACGCCGCCGAGCGAGAGGTACGACTTGCCGCGCAGGATCGCCGCGGCGAGGCCGGCCTTCGCGAAGCGCAGGATCTTCGCCTGCACGTCCGCCGGGATCGTGCCGTCGTTCGCGTCCTGGACGTCGCGGCCGTAGATGCCGAAGGCCGGCAGGCCCTTCTGCGTGTGGGCGGCGAGCACGGCCGCGAGGTAGACCGCCCCCGGGCGCTCGGTGCCGTTGAAGCCCCAGACCGCCTTGGGGGTCAGGGGATCCATGTCCATCGTCTCGGACCCGTAGCACCAGCACGGGGAGATCGTGATCGAGACGCCGACGCCCTCGACCCGGAAGAGCTCGGCGACCTTGGCCGCCTCGTAGACGCCGCCGATGGTGTGGTCGGGAACGACCACCTCCACGGGCGTCCCGTCCGGGTAGCGCAGGTTCGCGGCGATGAGGTCGGCCGTGCGGCGCGCCATCGCCTTCGTCTGGGACTCGAGCGATTCGCGAATTCCGTGCATGCGGCCGTCGATGGCGGGCCGGATGCCGATCTTCGGCCAGGCGCCCACGAAACGGCCGGCGGGACTGCTCGTCATGGGATTGGTCTCCTGTCGTGAGGCGGGCGCTCCGACCGTTCGGGCGCGTCCGCGCGGGGGCGTCTCGTTCGGTGCCTACTCGGGCATGACCACGCCGATGGTCAGCAGGATGTTGGCGTAGATGCGCTGCTCGCCGGTCGAGATCGCGAGCGCGAGGTCGGGGCTCCGGGCCATGTCGTAGAACTGGAAGCGGCCCAGGCGCTGGAGCTCCGTCCCGGGCAGCATCCCGCGGAATTCGCCGAAGACGGCGGGCTCCTCCCCGTTGTCGGGGCCCATGACGTGCGCCGCCTCGATCGGGATCGCTTCGACCAGGACGCGCAGGACGTCGGTCACGGTCACCAGGCCGGGCGCGAGGTTGAGGTGGACCCGGTGGGCGCCCGGGCTCGAGCGCGTCAGCAGCGGGTAGTTGCCGTCGGCGATCAGGACCTGGGCGCCGTGGCCGGCCTCCCCGAGCGCCTGAAGGATCTCCGGGTGGAGCAAGCGGGTCTTCAGCATCGTGGACTCCTCCTGTGGCGGCGGGCTGGCGAGGCGGGGGCACCGGTCTGCAGGGCGCAGCGGGAGATCCCTGCGAGATCGAGGCGGCCGTCGAGCACGGCCCCCGGGGCCGTCACGCCGATTGCGGCCGGGCCGCGCTGCCGCGCAGGGAGGCGAGGACGTCTACGCAAGGGTCAGCGAAGCGGCTTCTGCCGTCGATCTCTTGTTCAGGACGGACAGCCCAGGCGGCGCACCACTCGAGCGGCGGATGCGCAGCTCGCTCGGCAGGATCACCTCGCGACCCGGGCCCGAGATCGTCCCATCGAGCCGGGCAAGCATGAGCTCGGCGGCGCGTCGCCCGATCTCGTAGGCGGGCTGGTCCACCACCGTCATGAACGGATCGGACAGCCAGGCGACGGGCAGGTCGTCGAACGCCACGATCGACACGTCCTCCGGCACCCGGATACCCGCGTCACGGAGCGATCGCATCGCACCGAACGCGATGAAGTTGTTTGCGGCGAAGATCGCGGTCGGCCTCGGATCGACAGCCAGGACCTCCTGCGCCATCCGGTTTCCGTCCACCTGGTTGTACTCCCCGTAGTTGTACTCGCCGTAGCGGACCAGGTCGTCGTCCAGCTCGAGCCCGGCGTCGAGCATGGCCCGGCAGTAGCCTGCGACGCGGTCGATCGAGGTGGAGACGCTCCGGCGACCGGTCAGCACGGCAATGCGGCGGTGTCCGAGACCGATGAGGTGCTGCGTGAGCGTGTACGCCCCCGCTTCCGAGTCGGATCGAACGCTGTCGATCTGGCGGGACTGGATGCGACGGTCGATGACGACCACCGGCATATGGTGCGACGACAGCAGGCGCAGCGACTTCCCGCTCGTGCTCGCGGGAACCAGCAGCACGCCGTCCACCTGGCGCTGGACCAGCATCAGCAGGTACCTGGCCTCTTCCGCCTCCGACTCGTCCGTGTTGCAGAACATGACGGAGAAGCCCTGCGCCCTGGCCACGTCCTCGACGCCGCGGGCGATGGTGGTGAAGAAGGGATTCATGATGTCGGAGAGAACCAGCGCCAGCATCTTGGTCCGCTTCGACCGCAGTTGTCGCCCGACCGCGTTCGGGACATAGGCGAGCTCCGCGATCGCTGCCTCGACGCGCGACCGGGTCTCCCGGCCGATGTACCCGGAGTTGTTGATGACGCGCGAGACCGTCATGGCGGAGACGCCCGCCAGCTTCGCGACGTCGTTGATCGTGCTCATCCGGTGATCCCCGCGTGACTTCGGTCAGGGGTTCCCGTGAACGGCCCACGGTGAGAATGGGGGCTGCCCGCCCTGCGGACAGCCCCCAGTGGTTGCGGGCCAGGCGAGGGGCTACTTGTAGAGGACCGCCTGGATGGCCGGGTCGTTGATGTTGGTCTTGTCGAACCACATGAAGCCGGTGTCGATCTTCTGCGGCAGGGTCTTGCCGTTGATGGCGTCGACCGCGGCGTCGACGCACTTGGCACCGATGCCGATCGGGTTCTGGGTGATTGCGCCGGCCTCGACGCCGCTGGTGATCGCGTCGATCTGCTGCTGGCCGGAGTCGTAGCCGATGGCCACGATCTTGCCCTCGTTGCCGGTCTCCTTGAGCGCGTTGAGGACGCCCTTGATGGAGCCCTCGTTCGCGCCGAAGAAGCCCTTGAGGTCGGGGTTGGCCGTCATCATCGCCTTGGCGATGTCGGCGGACTTGACCGCGTCGCCCGCGCCGTACTGGGGCGGGAGGACCTTGATGTTCGGGTACTTCGCCGCCATCTGGGCGAGGAACCCGTCACGCCGAGTGATGCCAGTCTGGCTGGTCTGGTCGTGGACGATGACGCCGACCGTGCCCGCGTTGCCGATGAGGCTGGCCATGTGGTCGGCGGCGACGGCGGCGGCCGCGGTGTTGTCGGTCGCGACGGTCGTCACCGGGATGGTGCTGTCGACGCCGGAGTCGAAGCCGACGACGGGGATCTTGGAAGTCTGGGCCTGCGCCAGGAGGGCGCCCGCGGCCTTGCTGTCAAGGGCCGCGAAGCAGACGGCAGCGGGGTTGTTGCTGAGGGCTGTCTGCAGCATGGTGAGCTGCTTGTCGATTTCGGACTCAGTCGCCGGGCCCTGGTAGGTCGCCGTGACGCCGAGCTTGGCGGCCTCATCGAGGGCGCCCTTCTTGACGGCCTGCCAGAACTGGTGCTGCTCGCCCTTCGAGATGATGGCGATCGTCTTGCCCTTGGCCGCACCGGCGTCCGTGGGCGCGGTATAGGCCGAGGCCGCTCCGCCGGCCGAAGAGGCCTGGGCCGATGCCGCAGCGGCGCTCGCCGCCGGCGCGGTCGTGGCGCTGCCGGAGCAGGCGCTGGCCACCAGGGCCAGGGTCATCGTGCCAGCCGCGAGGCTGGTGATGCGCGTGAGCTTCATGTACTCCTCCGTGTTCCTTGCTGAACCGCTATTCCCGATCCCGGCCGCCGCGCGGCCGGTGTTGGGGCCGAAGTGAAGAGGGGTCGTGTGCCCCTCAGGCGCGACTGCGCCGGCGCATGATGTCGAGGTAGACGGCGCCGATGACCACGAGACCCGTGATCACCGACTTCCACTGGTCGGGAACGCCCGCCACCGAGAGGCCGATGCGCAGCGTGCTGATGAGGAAGGCACCGATGATCGTGCCGACGACGCTCCCCTCGCCCCCGGAGAGGGAGGTGCCCCCGATGACCGCCGCTGCGATCGCGTCGAGCTCGTAGCCCATCCCGAGGCCTGGCTGGGCGGAGTTCATGCGCGAGGCGATGACGATGCCGGCCAGGCCTACGAACAGGCCGTCAACGATGTAGACGATGATCTTCCAGCGATCGGTGTTGACACCGGAGAGCCGTGTCGCCTCTTCGTTGGAGCCGAGGGCAAACGTGTACCTGCCGAGGATCGTCTTGTTGAGGAGGATCCACGCGACGGCCGCGCCGCCCAGCATCACCCACACGATGTTCGGGATCCCGACGATCGGCTTGTCCATGAAGAACTTCTGGAAGCCGGGCTGCGTCGCCTCGAAGTAGATCGGATGCACGTCCGAGAGCACCTGGGCCATGCCGAGCGTGACGTAGAGCATACCCAGGGTGGCGATGAACGGCGGCAGCTTGAGCTTCGCGATGAGAAAGCCGTTCGTCAGGCCGACCAGGGCGCCCGCCGCGAAGGCGGCGAGCAGGCCGATCGGGAGCGGCAGCCCCAAGTTGACGGACACGAGCCCCATCACCACCGACGAGAAGGTCATGGCGGTGCCGAGCGAGAGGTCGATGCCCCCGGTGATGATCACGAACGTGACGCCGGTCGCGAGCACACCGTTGACCGCTGTCGCCGTCAGGATGTCGATGTAGTTGTTGGTGCTCGCGAAATGGGGGACGACGATCGAGAAGAAGACAAGCAGGATGACGAGGGCGCCGAGGGCCAGCAGGCGCTGGATCGATTCGCCCTTCATGAGCGACTGGGCGCGCGAGGGTGCGGGCGCGGGAGTCGACTGCATCGGTTCGCTGCCTCGTGGCTGACCGGTTGGGTTGGTGGCACTCACGCGGCGGCCACCGATTCGCGTTGGGTGGCCAGCGTCATGATCCGTTCCTGGGTCGCCTCCGCGGAGGTGAGCTCACCGGTGATGCGCCCTTCGCACATCACGAGGATGCGGTGGCTCATCCGGAGGATCTCGGGCAACTCCGAGGAGATCATGATGATCGACTTGCCCTGCTTGGCCAGGTCGTTGAGCAGCCGGTAGATCTCGCTCTTCGCCCCCACGTCGATGCCTCGCGTCGGCTCATCGAAGATGAGGATGTCGGTGTCGGCTGTCAGCCACTTGGCGATGACCACCTTCTGCTGGTTGCCGCCGGAGAGGTTCTTCACCCGTTGGGAGATCCCAGGCGTCTTGATCGCGAGGGCCTTGACCTGCTCCAGGGCCTGCCTCCGCGTGGTGCCGGTCCTGACCCAGCCGAACCAATTCGCGAAGCGGCCCAGGGAGGCGAGGACCGTGTTGACCTCGACGTCCATGCCGAGCGCCAGGCCGTAGCGCTTGCGGTCCTCGGAGAGGTACGCGATCCCGTGCTGAACGGCGTCGCTCGGCGAGCGGACCGTGGCCGGCTGGCCCTGGATCGTGATCGTGCCGGACTCCGGTCGGTCGGCGGCGAAGATGGCGCGCATGACCTCGGTGCGGCCTGCGCCAACGAGGCCGGCCACCCCCAGGATCTCACCGCGGTGGAGCTGGAAGCTGATGTCCTGGACCTGGCGACCGCGATTGAGCCCCCTGACCTCGAGCACGACGTTCGGGTCGCGCTTCTCGGGAAGCTCGGGCGTCGCTTCGAAGACGGTCCGGCCGACCATCATGCTGATGATCTGCTGGATCTCGGCCTCGGCCGTGTTGACGGTCGCGATGTAGCGTCCGTCGCGCATGACCGTGATCCGGTCCGAGATCTTCTTGAGCTCCTCCAGGCGGTGGGAGATGTGGACGATGCCCTTCCCCTGGCCACGCAGGTGGCGGATGATCCGGAAGAGCTCCTCGATCTCCGTGTCGGTCAGGGCGGCCGTCGGCTCGTCCATGATCAGGACGGCCGAGTCGTAGCTGAGCGCCTTCGCGATCTCGACCATCTGCTGCTGGGCGACCGCCAGGGAGCCCACCCGCGTGCGCGGGTCGAGGTTCAGGTGGAGATCGTCGAAGAGCCGGCGTGCCTTGGCGTTCAGCGCCGCTTCATCGAGGAAGGGCCCGCGGCGCGGCTCGCGGCCGATGAAGATGTTCTGGGCCACCGTGAGGTGGTACATGAGGTTCAGCTCCTGGTGGATGATGCTGATCCCCAGGGACTGGGCGGCATGGGGGGTGGGGACCTCCACCTCGCTGTCCTTGACTCGGATGGTGCCGGCATCCCGCCGATAGATGCCGGCCAGGATCTTCATCAGCGTGGACTTGCCGGCCCCGTTCTCGCCGACGAGGGCATGGACTTCGCCGGCGCGAAGGTCGAAGCGACAGTCGTCGAGGGCGTGCACGCCAGGGAAGCTCTTGCTGATGCCGGTCATCTCGACCAGGAGCTCAACCATCGCGGATTCTCCCTGCGCTCGCGTGACGGGGCGGGCGGGTCCACGGCCGGCTGTCGGACCCGCGGGGGACGCGCATGTGGCTCGACATCGCCGGGTGTTATCGATATCCGTTATCGATAACACATTGCAGACTAGCGCACGTGTCAATAGCCCCGCGGGGGCAGTTCGATACCTCGAAGGAGTCGTTCGGGACCGTTTTCAGACGACGGAGGTCTCCACGTGGAAGGCGGCGACCACCGCGCGCATCTCGTCCCCGCTCAGCCCCTCCGCGCGCTGTCCGGCAAGCAGATCCATGTACTCGTAGCGGGCGGCCGTCTCCGCGTACTCGATGCGGTCCGCGGCGCGCGTGATCGAGATGTCGGATCGGGACATCACACCGTGCTTACCCCACAGGACGACGCGGTGCGTGCGCAGCCCGGCGACGTTCGCGGCCATGAGCTCGGCTGATCCGGGCACCATGAAGGGGAGCACGCCGACACCCTGCGGGAGGTTGACGATCGTCTCGGGCTCCCAGCGCAGGAGACGCCGGTTGAAATATGCCTCGTCCCGGTACTCGGGAACGTGGCTCAGGTAGACGAGGTGCGGCGGCTGGGCGTGCATGACGGCGTGAACGTTCGTGTCGGCCCGCGCGATGGTGTCGTCGTGGACCCCCAGGTGCGAGTTCCACTCGCTGGTCAGGCCGTCGAAAAGACAGCGGGGCGACGTGAAGAGCGTGCCGGTCGTTCCGTCCGCGTGGACCAGGACGACGCCGAGGTTCGCCGCCGGGTCGCTCGCGATGTCACGCAGCCGCCGGCCGGAACCGGTCACGACGATCCGCCAGCCGCCGAGATGGGGCGCGGAAAGGGGAAGCTCGATCTCCCGGGCGACCGGGAACTGGCGACGGACCTCGATGGGCCATCCGACACACACCGAGATGTTGCCGGCGCCACCCTCGCTCGCGCCGATCGCCGCGATCCGGCTGCCCGCCTCGCCGATGGAGACCAGGATCTCGCTGAGCTCCGGGAACGGCTCCCTGGCTGGCATGCGCCACCTCGATTCTCGGTTCCTGCTTGAGGCTTCGCCTTTTGGCGTGTATTCTATGCCAAGTCGAAACCATTCGGAAACACCCGCATGGATTCGTTCGTCGGTATCCCGGTCCCGCCGGGACGCCATCGGAGGTGCGCCGGGTGCTCGGCTGCGACCGGCGCGTGGGCAACAGGCAGGACGGCCAATGAGCGGAGACGGGAGCACGGGCGCCATCGGGTCGCGCGACACCATCCGGTCTCGTGAGCCCAGCCGGTCGCGGACCCCTCGGTCGGGCGGGGCCGGATGGCCGATCGTCAACACGCACGTGCACCTGCCCCCGAACTTCTCGGCGTTCGAGACCGCCGAGGACGCCATCGAGACCGCCACCGCGGAGGGGATCCGGGTCCTCGGGGCCTCGAACTTCCACGACCGGCGGATCTACGGCAGGTTTGCCGAGGCGGCTGCGGCTGCCGGCATCGTCCCCCTGTTCGGGATCGAGTCGATCAGCGTCATCGACGCCGAGCGCGACGCCGGCGTGAAGGTGAACGACCCGGCGAACCCGGGCCGGATCTACCTCTGCGGGAAGGGCGTCGATCCGTTCGCGACGCCCACCGGGTCCGCCGGAGCCCTGGCGGCACGGGCGCGAGACGAGGACGCGAGGCGCATGCGCTCCATGGTCTCGCTGCTCGCCGACCGCTTCACGGCCGCCGGTCTCGGCACGGCGCTCACCGCGGAGAACATCGCGGAGCACGTCGCGGAGCGGGCCGGCTGTCCGCTCGAATGGGTCGTGCTGCAGGAGCGCCACGTGGCGATGGCATTCCAGGAGGCGCTCTTCGTCGCGGTGGCGCCCGAGCGGCGGCACGACATCCTGTCCCGTGCCTTCGGGGGGCCTGCGGCCGCATCCACCACGAATCCGATCCTGGTCCAGGACGAGATCCGCTCGCGCCTGATGAAGGCGGGCCGCCCGGCGTTCGTCCCGGAGTCACCGGTGTCGTTCGACGACGCCTACCAGATGATCCTCGGGTCGGGTGGGATTCCCTGTTATCCGACGCTCGCGGACGGCGCCGCGCCGGTCTGCCCGTGGGAGGAGCCGCCCGACGCGCTCGCGCGGCGCGTGCTCGGCGTGGGCATTCACGTCGCCGAGCTGATCCCGAACCGGAATGCTCCGGCCGTCGTGGACGCGTACGTCGCCGCATTCCGCCGGGCCGGCCTCCTCGTGATGGCGGGGACGGAGCACAACACGCGCCAGCGGATCCCTCTCGAGCCCCGCTGCGCAGACGGATCGCTGCCGTCGGCCGGTGCGCGTGCGGCATTCTGGGAAGCAACGTGCGTGGTCGCCGCTCACCAGCACCTCCGGGCATCCGGCCAGCCGGGCTTCGTCGACGGCCGCGGCGAGCTGAACCCGGGCTTCCCGGACGGTCCATCGCGGACCCGCTGGTTCTCCGAGCTCGGCGCCGACCTGATCGACGCGGCATCAGGGGTGGACGCTCGATGAGCGGGGGGAGGTTCGGGCCCAGGGAGCTTCCGCCGGTGCCGGTCGCGGTGCTCGACGAGCTCATCGAGCTCGCCCAGCGGTTTGGCCGCGACCCGGACTTCTCGCGGGGCGGGGGCGGCAACGCCTCGGCAAAGGTCGACGGCGTCCTGTACATCAAGCCGAGCGGCGTCGCCCTCGCGACGTTGACCGTGGCCGATCTGGTGCCGCTCGACAGGGCGCCGCTGCTGGCGCTGCTCCACGGCGATGATCGCGCGGCGGACGATTCGACGGCCGGTGATGCGGGGCCGGGCGCGGGCGTCGCCACTGGCGGCGACCGCGGCGACGCGCTGATGAACGCGGCGATGGCCGCACGCCTGGCTGACTCGGGCGGGCGCCGGCCCTCGGTGGAGCTCCTCTTCCACGCGTTCCTGCCCGACAGGTTCGTCCTCCACACGCACCCGCCCGCCATCAATGCGGTCACCTGCAACAGCGACGGCGCCGCGCTGGCGGCGCGCCTCTTCGGAGACGAGGCGCTGTGGGTGTCCTATACGAATCCCGGCCTTCCCCTCGCTCGCGCCATCGTGGATGCCCGCCGCGCGTTCACGGCGCGAACGGGCCGGCCGGCTCCGCAGGTCACGTTGATGCAGAACCACGGGATCATCGTGGCGGCCGACAGGCCCTCCGAGATCGACGAGCGCTCGGCGTGGCTCGTGGAGACGCTCCGTGCGGCAATGGATGCCGCGCAGACCGGGGACGAGTCCGCGCCGGGCGAGGCCACGGCGACCCCGGCCGCGATCGAATCGGATCGCGCCCGGCTGCTCGTGGACGCCATGGCGCCGTCCCTCCGCGGGCTCCTCGCGGGCGGCAGCGCATTCCGGGTGGTCACATTCGACGACGCTCCGCTGGCGGGGGCGTTCACCGCGACCACGGCCGGCCGGGGCGCCGTTCTCGGCGGGCCGCTGACCCCCGACCAGATCGTCTACACCGGGTCCTGGCCGCTCCTCCTCGACCTGCCGACGGAGATCGCCCCCGCCGACGTGGCATCTCTCCTGCGCGAACGCCTGGTCGCACACGTCGCATCCCGCGGGTCGCTGCCGATCGTGGTGGTCGTCCCGGGCCTGGGCCTCTTCGCCTGTGGTGACACGTGGGACCAGGCCAGCACGGCGCGGTACGTCTACCTGGATTCCCTGCGCGTGGCCAGGGGCGCCATCGCCCTCGGCGGCGTTCGGGCCCTGGCCGACGGCGAGCGCGCCTTCATCGAGGCATGGGAGGCGGAGGCGTACCGGAAGGGCGTGGCGGCCGGTGCCGCGCCGACCGGCCGGGTGGCGGGCAAGGTGGCGCTCGTCACCGGGGCGGCCCAGGGCTTCGGGCTCGCGATCGCGGCCGACCTCGTGGCCGAGGGCGCCCACGTCGTGCTGGCCGACGTCAACGCGGCGCTCGCCGAGGCCAATGCACGGGACCTCGAGGAACGGTACGGGCCGGGCCGGGCGAGCGCCGTCGCGATGAACGTCATGGACGAGCAATCTGTCGCCGACGGCTTCCACGCGACGGTCGTGCGCTACGGCGGGCTCGACCTCCTCGTCTCGAACGCGGGAGTGCTCCGCGCCGGGGGGGTGACGAGCCAACCGGTCGCAGACTTCGACCTGGTCACGAAGGTCAACTATCGCGGCTACTTCCTGGGCGTCCGGTTCGCCGCCCCGATCATGGCCCGTCAGCACCACGTGAAGCCCGACGCGTGGAGCGACATCGTCGAGATCAACTCCAAGTCCGGGCTCGTCGGCTCCAGCCGCAACAGCGCCTATGCCGGGTCGAAGTTCGGTGGGATCGGGCTGACCCAGTCGTTCGCGCTGGAGCTGGTGGGCGACGGCATCAAGGTCAATGCGATCTGCCCGGGCAACTTCCTCGACGGGCCGCTGTGGGCCGACCCGGACAGCGGACTCTTCGTCCAGTACCTCCGCGAGGGCAAGGTGCCCGGGGCGAGGACGATCGACGACGTCCGCCACTTCTACGAGGCCAGGGTCCCAATGGGCCGCGGCTGCACGCCGGCCGACGTTCTCGTCGCGCTGTATTACCTTGTCGCCCAGCAGTACGAGACCGGCCAGGCCCTGCCCGTCACCGGCGGCCAGGTGATGCTGAGCTGAGCTGCCACCCCATCGCCGGCGGCTGCGTCCCCCCGGCGCGCGCCCGCCCCGCCGCCACGAGGAACCGCCAGGTGAACCAGACCCCTCCGCTCGTCCCGGCCCTCCCGATGATCCAGCACGCGATCCAGTTCGTGGGTCCCGGGCAGCTGGTTCACAACCGCGCCAAGATCGTGGCGGCGCCGGGCCCGACGCAGCTCCTCGTGAGGGTCGAGGCGGTCGGGATCTGCTTCTCCGACACGAAGCTCCTCAAGGCGTTCTCGACGCACCTCCGGAAGGCCCGCGTCTCGAGCGGCATCGATGAGGCGGCCCTCGCGGAGATCTCGAGCTACGTCCCGGGCGAGCTGCCGACGGTCCCCGGCCACGAGGTGGCGGGACGGATCGTCGTCGTTGGCGATGCGGTCACCCGCCACGCGGTCGGCGAACGCGTCCTCGTGCAGACGGACTACCGGCACCTCGCGACGCCAGGCTCGAACGCGGCGTTCGGCTACAACTTCGAGGGCGGGCTCCAGGAGTACGTGCTGCTCGACGAGAGGATGCTCATCGAGCCTGCGACCGGGGAGCGCTTCCTGATCCCGGTCGACGAAGCACCGAGCGGCTCCGCGATCGCGCTCCTGGAGCCGTGGGCCTGCGTGGAAGCGTCGTACGCGTCGCGGGAGCGGGCCTCGCTCACGCCGTCGGGTCGCCTGCTCGTGGTCGCCGACGCGGGGCACCGCGTGAATGGACTGGCGCCGCTCCTGGCGGCCGCGACACCAGCCGCGATCACCGTCGTGGCCGGCGAGCCGGGCCAGCGGGCGCAGCTGGCGGCAGCGGTGGGCGGCGGCGCGGCGGCATTCGTGGTCGCCGCCGACGCGAGTTCGTTGCCCGCCGAATCCTTCGATGACATCGTCTATTTCGGCGCCGACGCGGATCGGATCGAGCAGCTCCAGGGGCTGCTCGCGACAAGCGGCGTGATCGACATCGTGCTGGGCGGCGACCGGATCGGACGACCCGTCCCGGTGGACGTCGGGCGCATCCACTACGACCTCACCCGCTGGGTCGGCACGCCGGGCGGCAGCGCCGCCGACGGCTACGCGATCGCGCCCGCGAACGGCGAGCTGCGCGCCGGCGACCGCGTCGCCGTGATCGGGGCCGCGGGCCCGATGGGCTTCATGCATGTCGTGCGGACGGCCTCCTCGGCACTGCCGGGGTTGTCGCTGACAGCGGTGGACATCGACGATGCACGCCTTGCCCACCTCGCCGACGTTGCAGGGCCCCTCGCGGCCTCGCGCGGAATCCCGGCGGCCTTCCTCAACAGCCGGACGACCCAGCTGGATGGCGGCTTCAGCTACGTCGCGGTCATGGTTCCCGCGCCGCCCCTGGTGTCGCAGGCGGTGGAGCTGGCGGCGGCCGGCGCCCGGATCAACGTGTTCGCCGGCTTCGCGGCGGGGACGCGGGCCGCGATCGACCTCGACGCCGTGCTGGCAAACGGCGTCTACCTGTTCGGCACCAGCGGGTCGCAGATCCCGGACATGCAGGCGGTGCTCGCCAGGCTCGAGCGCGGCGAGCTCGACACCAACATCTCGGTCGACGCGATCACGGGCATGGAGGGCGTGACCGATGCGCTCGCCGCGGTCGAGGCGCGCGCATCGGGCGGGAAGATCGTCGTCTACCCGGCGCTCCACGACCTGGGCATGTTCCGGCTCTCGGAGCTCCCGGCGCGCTTCCCGCGCGTGGCGGCCGGCCTCGTCGACGGGCGCTGGACGCGCGCCGCGGAGGACGCGCTGCTGGCGACCGCCGGGGACGCCGGCGAGGCGTGAGGGCGCTTCGCCTCAACGCCGTTCGCGAGAACCGCCCGAACGGCTGAGGCTCATCCCCAGCCGGCCGCCGTGCCGCCCACGCGGGCTGCTGCCCGTGCCTCGGCCTCGCCGCTCTCGAGGTATGCCCGGTAGGGATCCGCCGCCAGGCCGCGTGCCGTGCGCAGCTCGGCGAGGAGCGGCCGGACGTCGGTGGCAAACGCGTCCGCAACGAGGCGGTTTGCCTCAAGGACGTCACCCATCGCCTGCGCACCGAGGAGCGCCGCGCGATCGACGAGGAGCGCCTTCGCGATCGCCTCCTGGAAGTTCATGACGCTCCGGATGATCGCCGGGATCTTCGGCTCGATGTTGTGGCACTGGTCGAGCATGTAGACGGTCTCGTTGGCGCAGCGCTGGGCGATCGGGTCGGCGTCGTCGCGCATGGCGTTGACCATCTCGTGCGCGATCCGGAACAGCTGGTACGGGTCGATCGAGCCGACCATCAGGTCGTCGTCGCCGTACTTCTTGTCGTTGAGGTCGAAGCCGCCGAGGGCCCCCTCCGCGAGGAGGATCGCCACGATCTGCTCGATGTTGACCCCCATCGCGTGGTGGCCCGTGTCGACGCAGACCGTGGCCATCTCGCCGACGGCGCGGCAGACCGAGAGCGACTGGCCCCAGTCCTGGACGTCGGTGGAATAGAGGGCGGGCTCGTAGAGCTTGTACTCGAGGAGCAGCCGGACCCCGGCCGGCAGGTGCGGGTAGACCTCGCGCAGGCCCTCGACTAGCCGGTGGCGCCGCCAGCGCATGTCGTCCTGGCCGGGGTAGTTCGTCCCGTCGCCCAGCCAGACCTTCACGGCGCGTGAGCCGGTCGCCGCGGCGATCTCGCAGCACTCGATGATCGCCGCAACCGCCCTGGCGCGCACCGCGGCCGACGGGTGGCAGAGCGAGCCGAGCTTGTAGTCCTGGTCCTGGAACGTGTTGCTGTTGATTCCCCCGATTCGAAGGCCGCGCTCCCCCGCGTAGGCCGCGAAGGCCGGCCAGTCTTCGACCCGGTCCCACGGGATATGGAGGGCGACGGAGCCCGTCACGCCGGTGTACCGGTTGACCGTGGCCGCGTCGTCGACCTTCTCGAAGGCGGTGCGCGGCACGCCCGTCTGCGGGAAGACCCCGAACCGGGTGCCGGTGTTGACGAAGCCCCACGACGGCAGCTCGATGGCGAGGCCCGACATGGCCCAGTCGATCCGGTCGATGGCGGGAGCGGTGGCAGGGCGGGCGACGGACTCGATCACGGGCATGGCGATCTCCTCTGCGGGTCAGGGGGCGGTGGCCGCGCGGGCGCGCAACTGGCGCATGGCGGGCGAGGACGTCTGCGAAACGGGCGCGGGCCTCGGCCCAGTCGCCCTCGGGGTCATAGGCGGTGACCGGGAACGAGCGGGCGACAAGCTCGCGCGCCTCGGCCACCGAGGCGAGCTCCCCCGCGGCAATCGCCTGCACGGCCAGGTTGCCGATGGCGGTCGCCTCGACCGGGCCGGCCCGCACGGGGAGGCCGGTGGCGCCGGCCGTCAACCGGCAGAGCAGCCGGTGATTCGACCCGCCGCCCACCACGTGGATCGCGTCGATCGGATGGCCCGACGCGCGCGCCAGCTCGGCGACTGCGACCGCGTAGCGGAGCGCGAGGCTCTCGAGGATCACGCGGATGAGCGTCCCCGCGTCCGGCGGGACGGGCTGCCCGGTCTCGGCGCAGAACGCCCGCACCTGGGCGGGCAGGTCTCCCGGGCGCAGGAAGCGCTCGTCGTCCGGGTCGATGAAGGCGGTGAACGCGGGCGCCGCCTCGGCGCGGGCGGCGAGCTCCTCGTACGTTGGGGCGTCGCCCGCCGGCCAGAGCGCGCGACGGCACTCCTGCACCAGCCAGAGTCCCATGACGTTGCGCAGCAGGCGGATCGTGCCCGCGACGCCACCCTCGTTCGTGAGGTTGGCCGCGAGGGTCACGCCGGACACCACGGGGGCGGCAACCTCCAGCCCGATCAGCGACCACGTTCCCGACGACAGGAACGCGGTGCGCGGGCCGGCCAGCGGCGCGCCGACGACCGCGGACGCCGTGTCGTGGGATCCGGGAGCCACGACCCGGGCCCCCGCGAGACCCGTCTCGGCGGCGACATCCGGGCGGAGCGAGCCCAGCACGGTACCGGGCTGCACGATCTCCGGGAGGAACCCGGTGGGGATGCCCAGCCGCTCCAGCAAGGGGCGCGCCCAGTCGCGGGCGACCGGGTCCAGGCACTGGCTCGTGCTGGCGTTCGTGTACTCGGCGACCGAGCTTCCGCACAGGAAGTGGGAGAACAGGTCGCCCATCATCAGCAGCCGATCCGCCGCGCGGAGCTGGGGATCGCCGGCGCGAGCCATCGAGAAGAGCTGGAAGAGCGTGTTGATGGGCATGAACTGGATTCCCGTGGCCTGGTAGATCTCCTCGCGCGGGACCACCCCGAAGGCCAGCTCGGGCACTCCGGCCGTGCGGGCATCCCGGTAATGGACGGGGTTGCCGAGGAGCCTGCCGCGAGCGTCGACCAGCCCGAAGTCCACGCCCCAGGTGTCCACCCCGATCGAGGCCACCGGGCCGCTGGCGGCGGCCCGCCGCAGGCCCGCGGTGACGTCGCCGAAGAGGCGCAGGAAGTCCCAGTGGAGCGTGCCCGCCAGCATCACCGGCACGTTGGCAAACCGGTGAACGCCGTCGAGCGCCATGCGCCCGCCGTCGAATGTCCCGACGACGACGCGGCCGCTCTCCGCACCGAGGTCGATGGCCACCATCAGGAGCGGCGAGTCAGTCAAGGCGGAACACCTCCTCGAGGCGCCGATGGAAGCCCGTGGCAGGGTCGGTGCACGGGTCGATGAGGGCCGCCATCTCGGCCTGCCAGCGTGCATTGACGGGCGACCCGTCCATCATCGCCCGAAAGCGGTCGAAGTCCAGCACGTCGAATACGCCGAACAGGTCGTCGTCGCGCTGGTAGATCGAGTAGTTGCCGCAGCCGGCGGCCCGGAGCGCGTCGAGCATCTCCGGCCACACGGCCGCGTGACGGCGCCGGTACTCCGCCTCCGCCCCGGGCAGGAGCTTCATCGTGAAGGCGACACGTTCCATCGCGGCTCCTCCGAATCGCAGGGCCCCGGAAGCGATGCCTCCGGGGCCCTGACCCGCGTCTTGCCGAAGGCGGGGCTAGAAGTTGAAGTTGTCGACGTTCGTCTTGTCGAACCGGAACGCCGGCCCGAGGATCACGACGCTGTCCTTGCCGATCGTGTAGGGCTTGTCGCCGTTGAGCCCCTTGACAGTGAAGGTCTCGCCTTCCTTGCCGGTGATCTCGCCGCTGACGAGCTTGGCCGCGACCTGGTAGGAGAGGTAGCCAAGGTCAGGAACGCTCCACAGCCCGAAGACCGGGGAGGTGCCGTCCTTGACGAAGGGCTTCATGTCGTTCGGGAAGCCGAGGCCGGTCACCTTGACGGAGTCCGACTTGCCGGCCTGCTTGACGACCTGGGCGGCCGCCAGGATCCCGACCGTCGTCGGGGCCACGATGACCTTGAGGTTGGGGTACTTGGTGAGGAGGGCCTGGGCCTGGGTCGTGCTGACCGTGGCGTCGTCGTTGCCATAGACAGTGTCGACGAGCTTGAGGCCCTTGTACTTGTCGGTGGCGAGGGTCTTCTTCATGAGGTCGATCCACTCGTTCTGGTTGGTCGCCGTGGCGGCCGCAGAGAGGATCGCGATGTCGCCGGTGCAGCTGGGGGCGAGCTCACATGCCCAGTCCGCGAGGTTGACGCCGACGCCGCTGAAGTCGACCTGGTTGACGAAGACGTTGTAGGCGCCGACCGCCGGGCTCGAGTCGAAGCCGACGACCTTGATCCCGGCCGCCATCGCCGCCTTCAGGGCCGGGGCAACCTCGTCCTTGCCGTCGGCAGAGATGATGATCGCGCTGACCTTCTGGGTGGTGAGATCGGTGATGAACGGGATCTGGAGATCCGGCTTGGCCTCGTTCGGCCCGACCTGGATCACCTTGCCGCCGGTCTCGCCGGCGGCCTTGTCGACGCCGGTCTTCGCGGCGGCGAAGTACTGGTTGACGATGTCCTTCGGCAGGTAGCCGACGGTGATGCCGGCGGCCGCACCGGAGGCCGCGGCGGACGCGGCCGCCGACGGGCTCGGCGTCGCGCTGCCCGAGCATGCCGCGAATACCAGCGCTGCGACGCTGACGAGGGCGACGGTTCGCCCGACGTTCCTGAGCTCCAAGACTGTTCCTCCTTGATCTACGACGGGGCTGTCTCACCGCGGGTGATCGAGTCGGCCGGCGGAGGCCGGCCTCTCCGCACTCGATCGACGGCCGACTTGGCCTGGTGAGCAAAGGTGGGGATGACGACCGAGAGGATCAGGAGCAGCCCGAGGGCGATGCTCTGGACCTCGACCGTCACGCTGGCGAGGCGGAGCGCGTTCTGCATCACCGCCACGCAGAGGACCGCGAGCGCGACGCCCGGGATCGTGCCGGAGCCGCCGAAGATGTTGACGCCGCCGAGCAGGACGACGGTCGCCACCGTCAGGGTCATTCCCGACCCGGCATCGGCGCGGGCGCTCGAGAGGCGGGAGGTGAGGATGATGCCGGCCAGCGCGGCGATCAACCCGGACAGCACGAAGAGGCTGGTCCGGACCCGCGTCACCCGCACGCCCGAGAATCGCGCCGTGCTCGGATTCTTGCCGATGGCGAAGACCTGCCGACCGATCCATGTCCGGTGGAGCACGATGCCCAGCACCACGGCCAGCAGGATGAAGATGACGAACGGCCAGGGGATCAGCGTCCCGGGAACGTGACCGAAGCCCAGCTCGGTGAATGCAGCCGGGAAGTCGCTGACACCGCGCGGCCCGAGCACGATCAGGGCCATGCCGCGGAAGAGGGCCAGGGTTCCCAGGGTCACGACCAGCGAGGGAAGGCCGCCGCGGGCCACGATCAGGCCGTTCAGGAGGCCGCCCAGGGCTCCCACGACGAGGACGACCGGGATCCCGATCCAGAGTGGCACGCCGGCCGCCCAGAGGAACCCCAGGATCGCGCTCGCGAGGCCGGCCATCGATTCGACGGACAGGTCGATCTCGCCGGCAACGATGATCAGGGTCATCGGCATGGCCATGATCGCGACTTCCATCAGGGCGGCGATGAGGTTCGAGAAGTTGCCGGCCGTCAGGAAGAACGGCGACAGGGATGCCCCGAGCGCGATCAGCCCGATGAGGGCGAGCACGAGGAGGCTCTCCCAGCGTGCGAGGAGGCTCATCCAGCGACGCTGGCTGCGCGGGGGCGCCACGGCGGTGCTCATCGGGCGCGTCGCTCCGCGCTCGCCCGCTGGATCCGTCGCAGGATGATCGCGTCGGCGCTCACGGCGACCAGGATCACCAGCCCGTAGATGGCCTGCAGCCAGAACTGAGACAGGCCCACGAGCGGGAGCGCGTTGGCGGTGAACCCGAGGAACAGCGCCCCGAGCGCGGCGCCCGCGATCGACCCGGAACCACCGAGCGTGCTCACACCCCCGACAACGACCGCCGCCACGATCGACAGCACGATGCCCGTCCCGGCTGTCCCGTTGATGGTCCCGAAGAACATGACCCACATGACGCCGGCGACGCCGGCGAGCAGTCCGCACACCGAGAACGCCACGAATTCCACGAGCCGGGCTGGGATCCCGAGGATCGCCGCGGCTTCCGGGTTGCTGCCGACGGCATAGACCTGCCGTCCGAAGCGGGTGGATCGGAGGATGACGGTCCCGACGACCACCACGACAAGCGCCACCAGGACGAACACCGGGAGGAAGCCCAGGAGGTTCGTGCGCGCCGGATCCGTGAAGCCGGGCGGGAGGCCGGCCAGCGGGACCTGGTGGCTCCCGGCGATGACGTAGTCGAGGCCCCGGAAGATGCTCAGCGTTCCCAGCGTGGCGACGATCGACGGGACCCTGAGCAGGGTCACGATGACCCCGTTTGCCATGCCCAGGACCAGCCCGATCCCGATCCCGAGCGCGATCGCCGTCGGTGCATCGAAGACGTGTCGCTCCAGGACGCTTGCCACGCAGTACGCGACCACGCCGATGGTCGCCTCCACCGAGAGGTCGATGTTCCGCGTGATGATGACGAGGGCCTCGCCGACCGACGCGACCGCGTAGATCGACGCGAGCACGGCGACGGCGGTGAGGTTGGAGAACGTCAGGAACTGGGGCGCGACCACCGAGACGAGCGCGCCGAGCACGAGCATGATCGCGATCAGGCTCAGCTCGCGCTGCCGCGCGAACACCGAGAACCACGAGGCCCGGGGGCGTGCGGTCGCAGGCCCGGCGGTGGTCATCAGGCCGGACTCAGCCATCGAGGCGCTGCTCGCCCGGGACGCCGACGGCTGCCGGGGCAGCCGCGGGCTCATCCACGCTGGCGCTCCCAGTCGCCGCGAACATCACCCGCTCCTGCGTCGCCTGGCCGCGCGGGATCTCGGCGGTGATCTTTCCCTCGTGGAAGACCAGGATCCGGTCCGACATGGCCAGGACCTCGGGGAGGTCGCTCGAGATGAGGATGATCCCGAGCCCGGAGGCCGCCAGCTCCGAGATGATCCGGTGAACCTCCACCTTGGCCCCGATGTCGATCCCGCGGGTGGGCTCATCCAGGATCAGGATCCTGGGCCGCGAAGCCAGCCACTTGGCAAGCACGACCTTCTGCTGGTTTCCGCCCGAGAGGGACCCCACCAGCTGGTCGACGCCGGTCATCCGGACGCTCAGCTGCCCGGTGAACTCGTGCGCCACCTTCCGCTCGGCGGAGACGCGAGTCACGAGGCGCGGGAAGAGGCGCGGGAGGATCGGCAGCGTCACGTTCTGGGCGATCGTGAAGTCCTGGACGAGGCCCTCCTGGTGCCGGTCCTCCGGGAGGTAGGCGATCCCCGCGTGCATCGCCGCGGATGGGCTGGCGAAGCTGACAGGGACGCCGCCGAGCAGGACCCGGCCCCGGTCGCGCTGGTCGATCCCGAACAGGACCCTGGCCACCTCCGTGCGGCCCGCCCCCACCAGCCCGGCGAAGCCGACGATCTCGCCGGCGCGGACGGAGAACCCGACATCGCGGAACTCGCCGATCTTCGTGAGGCCGCTGACCTCCAGCAGCACGTCGCCGATCGGCGTCGCGACCTTCGGGAAGAGCGACACGGTCCGCCCGACCATGTGGCGGACCAGGTCGGCCGTCGTCAGGTCGCCGGTGGCCATCGTGACAACGTGCCGGCCGTCCCGGAAGACGGTGGCCCGGTCGCAGAGCACGAAGACCTCGTCGAGCCGGTGGCTCACGAACAGGACCGAGACGCCGCGCCCGCGGAGCCGGCGGACGATCGTGAAGAGGCGATCCACCTCGTGCGCGGAGAGCGAGGCCGTCGGCTCATCCAGGATGAGGACGCGCGCCTCGAGCGACAGGGATTTGGCGATCTCGATGAGCTGCTGGTCGGCCATCGAGAGGCCCCGGACCGGCGCCCCGACGTCGACCTGCACGTCGAGCTCCCGGAACAGGTCCGCTGCCCGGCGACGGGTCGCGCCCCAGTCGATGGAGCCCAGGCGTCCCGACGGGGCGTGCCCGATGAACACGTTCTCGGCGACGGTCAGGTCCGGGAAGAGGCGAGGCTCCTGGTGCACCACGGCGATCCCGAGCGAGCGGGAGTGGGCGGGGCCGTGGATCTGGGTCGGCTCGCCATCGAGCCGGATCGTCCCGCTGTCGGGCTGATGGACGCCCGCGAGGATCTTGACCAGCGTGCTCTTCCCGGCACCGTTCTCGCCGACGAGGCCGTGGACCTCGCCGGGCAGGAGGTCGAGTGACACGTCCTCGAGCGCCTGGGTCGCCGCAAAGCGCTTGGAGATGCCGCGCAGCTCGATGCGGGGCGGCGCCGGGACCGTCACCGCGTCCGGTGCAAGGGGCTGCTCATGCGGCGACAGGGTCACGGGGCCCCCAGGAGGTCGCGCCCGTCGACGGCGCCCGACCCCGGCCGGCCGGTCTCGGTGACACTGATTCCCATCTCGCGCAGCGCCGACACCATCGCTGCGGGTGCGCCCGAATCCGTGAGGACACCGGCAAGGCGGTCCGTCCGGCAGAACGTGGCGGAGGCGATGCGGCCCCACTTCGTGTGGTCGACGACGGCGTAGACCTCGTGCGCGGCGCCGACCATCGAGCGCTTGATCTGGGCCTCCTCCTCCATCGCGTCGGAGAGGCCCGCCTCGATCGTGAAGCCGGCCGCGCCCACGAACGCCTTCTGAACGTTGACTCGGCGGAAGACCCCGTCACCGAGCGGGCCGACCACGGAGAGCGCCTCCCAGCGAACGCGTCCGCCCAGCATGAGGACGGTGATGCCCGGGTGGCCGGCCAGCTCGGAGGCGATCCGGATGCTGTTGGTGACCACCGTCAGCCCATGCCACGCCTCGCGATCCATGAGGCGGCGTGCGATGTACAGGGCCGTCGTGCTGGCGTCGAGGACGATGCTCTCACCGTCGCCGATGCGACCGGCCGCGGCCGCGGCGATGCCGACCTTCTCGTCGCGCTGGAGCCGTTCCCGGATCTCGAACGCGAGCTCCGGCCGGCTGTCGCCCATCGCGATGGCGCCGCCATGGGTGCGGATCACGCGGCGCTTGCCCTCCAGGATGAGGAGGTCCTTGCGAATCGTGACCGCGGAGACGCCGAAGCTTCCCGCCAGCTCGGTCACCCGGGCGCGACCCGTCTCCTCGACGATCCGGGCGATCTGCTGCTGGCGCTCACGAGCGAAAACGCCGTGCGGCACGTTGAAAGCCTTCGCAGTCACTCGCTCTTCCCGGTCTCGACGAATGGACTTCGGTTGGTTGCGATTAGATACACTTTGCATCGGGCTGTGACGGAAGTCAAGGCGATCCGCACCCGTGACGGCGGCTTCTTGACACACCGGTCGGTTCTCCGTAGGATCAACAAGCCTTTATATAAACGTGTGTTGCAGGACGGTCCGCGAGCGGCGGATCCTCCCCGACCAGCCGGGAGCTTCGCCCTGTCCCCTTCGCCAGCCCGGATCCGCGGGACCCTCGCATCGATCGTCGACCAGCCCGACGAGCTGCGCGAGCTGCGCACCTTCCACCGGGCGCTCGCCGACGTGAACCGGCTGCGGATCGTTCGCCGCCTCGCGGAGACCCCCTCGACGGTGACCGAGCTGATCGATCACGTCGGGCTGTCGCAGCCGCTCGTCAGCCACCACCTCAAGCGCCTCCGCGACGCGGGGCTGGTCGTGACCAGGCGGGCCGGGCGCGAGACGATCTGCTCGCTCCGGCCCGGGGCCTTCGACGAGGTCGCCGCACGTGAGCGCGTCGTGCTCGGCTACGCGCCGCCCGTGGTGGGCTGAGGCGCGGGCGGATGACCATCTCGAACCAGACGCGCAGCCGGATCAAGCGACTCGGCGAGCCGCTTGCGCTGGCCCTTGGCAGGGCCGGCCTCACCCCGGACGGTCTGACTTTGATCGGCTTCGGGGTCACCGCCGCGGGGGCGGTCCTGCTCGCCAACCAGATGTGGCTGGTGGGCGGGCTCGTGGTCCTCTGCGGGGCCTCGTTCGACATGCTCGACGGGGCCCTGGCGCGGGCGTCGGGCCGGGTGAGCCGCTTCGGCGCGTTTCTCGACTCGGTCCTCGACCGCTCCGGAGAAGCGCTCGTCTACGTCGGCCTGGTCTGGGGCACGCTCGATCTCGGCCTGTGGCGCCCCGTCGTCCTCGCCGCCGCGGCCATGGCCGCGGCGTTCATGGTCAGCTACGTCAGGGCCAAGGCGGAAGGCCTGGGCTTCTCCCCCGGAACCGGGATGGCCGCCGTCGGCCTCGCGCCCCGCGAGGTCCGGACGGTCATCCTCACCCTCGGCCTCGTCGTCGCGGGAATCCTGCCGGGCTTCCCGGCGGACATGAACGCGCCGGGCGCGCAGGCGTACCCGCTATCGGCGCTCGCCCTCGAGGCAGCGCTCGGGCTCATCGCGCTCCTCGGGACGGTGACCGTCATCCAGCGAATCCTCCACACCCGGGCCCAGGCGCGCCTCCAGGAGCACGCGGCGGCCGGGGAGACGCCCGTGCGGCCGGGCTGACATTGCACCACCGACCCACGGACCCAAAGCCAACCCCCAGCAGGAGGCACGAGACAACCAAATGGCCAAGAAGGACTCGATCAAGGGGAGCACGAACGGCGTGAGCAGCAACGGAACGAGCACGAGCGAGGCCGGCACCTGGGCCGGGTCGAAGCGCAAGGACGGCAAGATCCGCGTCGCGATCGTCGGCGTCGGGAACTGCGCCAGCAGCCTTGTCCAGGGTCGCTTCTACTACGAGAACGCCAAGGAGACGGAGGCTGTCCCGGGCCTCATGCACGTCAACCTCGGCGGCTACCACGTCCGCGACATCGAGTTCGTGGCTGCCTTCGACGTCAACGCGACCAAGGTCGGCAAGGACCTCTCCGAGGCCATCTACGCCGAGCCAAACAACACGATCGTCTTCCAGCAGGTCCCCCACATGGGCGTGACCGTCGATCGCGGCATGACCCACGACGGCCTGGGCAAGTACCTGTCCCAGATCATCAAGAAGGCGCCCGGGCCCACGGCCGACATCGTCGGCATCCTGCGCGAGCGCGAGGTCGACGTCATGGTCTCCTACCTGCCGGTGGGCAGCGAGGAGGCGACGAAGTGGTACGTCGAGCAGGCCCTGCGCGCGGGCGTGGGGTTCGTGAACGCGATCCCGGTCTTCATCGGCCGCGAGCCCTACTGGCAGCGCCGCTTCGCCGAGATGGGCCTGCCGGTCATCGGCGACGACATCAAGAGCCAGGTCGGCGCGACGATCACCCATCGCGTGATGACCCGCCTCTTCATGGACCGCGGCGTGCGCCTGGACCGGACCTACCAGCTGAACTTCGGGGGCAACACCGACTTCCTCAACATGCTCGAGCGCGAGCGCCTCGAGAGCAAGAAGATCAGCAAGACCAACGCGGTCACCTCGATGCTCGACTACGACATCGACCCCGACAACATCCACGTTGGCCCGAGTGACCACGTGCCGTGGCTTCTCGACCGCAAGTACTGTTACATCGTCATGGAGGGGACCACGTACGGGGACGTTCCGCTGAAGGCCGAGCTCAAGCTCGAGGTCTGGGACAGCCCCAACAGCGCTGGCGTCATCACCGACGCGATCCGCTGCCTGAAGCTGGGCCTGGATCGCGGCCTCAAGGGAACCCTGGTCGCCCCGTCGAGCTATTTCATGAAGAGCCCGCCTCTCCAGGTCCACGACGACATCTCGTACAACCGCGTCGAGGCGTTCATCCGCGGCGAGGACAACGAGACGCTGGTCGGGACGGAGAAGCCCGTCGCCCGATCGCTCCGGACCCTGGCCAAGGCGCCGGACAAGGTCGCCGTGAAGTGATGTCCGCTCCCGGGACGCCCGGCACCCCCGACGGGGCGCCGGGCACCGAGGCCAGGAGCGGCTCCCGGACCGCGCTCCGCGCGCCCCATCACCGTGAAGCGCAGGGGCGGCGCTTGCGGGCACGGTCCGCCGTGCTCGGATACCGGGCCGGCGCGTGGACCCTCGCTCGCCTGCCGCTCGGACCGGCGACGCGCGTCGGCGGCTGGATCGCGGTCGCCGTCTACTGGGCATGGCCGGCCCGGCGCCGCTACGTGCGCGCCAACGCCGCGCGTGTGCTGGGCGTCGACGCGAGCGATCGCCGCGTCGGCCACCTGGCGCGCGGCGTCTACCGGAACCAGGTCCGCTGGGTCCTGGAGCTGATGCGGCTGTCGCGCCTCTCCCAGGCGGAGCGGGTCGCGCAGATCGGCGACAACGCCGCCGAGCCGTTCCATTCCGCGTGGCTCGAATCGGACGGGTTGATCATCGTGGGGGCCCACCTCGGCAACAACGAGGCGGCTGCGGCGGGCCTTGCTGGCCGTGGCTGGCCGATCCACGCCGTCGCGGACGATACGGCGTACGAGGAGCTCTTCGACCATCTCAACCGGGAGCGCCTCAGCTGGGGGGTCGGGCAGATCCCGTGGCGGAATCTCCGGGAGGTCTTCCGGGTCCTCCGGCGGCGGGAGATCGTGGGACTCCTGGTGGACTGGGGCTACCGCCCCGACGGGATCCCGGTCCGGTTCTTCGGGGCCTGGACGCGCTTCCCCGCCGGACCCGCGGTGCTCGCCGCCAAGACCGGCGCGACGATCCTTCCCTTCTGGGTGATCCGCACCGACGGCCGCCATGCGACCGAGGTCGGCGAACGCATCACGGTCGCCTCGATGGAGCCGGCCGACCTGGCGCGGGCGACGCAGCAGATCGCGGACACGCTCGAGGCCGGGATCCGCCTCGCGCCGGAGCAATGGTGCGTCTTCAAGCCGATGTGGCCGGACGACCCCGCCGAGATCGCCCGCCTCGAGGCGCTCGCCGCGGTGCCGCAGTCGGCCGTCGCTGCCGAGGGCGCCGTGTCCGATCCCGCCGAGGGCGCGACCCCCGACGGGGCCGCGGCGCGCGTCGGTGCATGACGGTCGCACGAGCGTGATCGTGGCGCCGGCAGTGTGCGTTCCGCTCGGCGCCACCCGCGTCCAACGGCTCCGCGTTCGCCTGCTCGAGGCGACCGGCTGGGTCGCGAACCGCCTGCCAGCGAGCGTGGCGGGCGGCGCCGCCGACGCTGCGGGCGAGCTCTGGTACCGCGCCACCCCGGCGCGAGCCGCCCAGGCGCGCGCGAACCTGGGACGCGTGGTCGCGCACCTCGCCGCAACCGGCATGGGATCCGACCGGGTCCGGGCCGCGGCCGGCGATCCCGCCGCGCTCGAGCGCCTGGTCCGCGCGTCCTACCGCCAGGCGGCACGGACCTACGCCGAGATGCTCCGGGCAGGCGCCGTCATCCGGGAGGCCCCGGGCCGGACTCGCGTCGAGGGGCCCGAGGCCGTCGACGCCGCCTTCGCGACCCACCCGGCGATCTTCTCTTCCCTCCACTTCGGGTCGCTCCAGGCGACCGAGGCCATCCTGCTGACCCGGACCGACATCCCGGTCACTGCCCCCATGGAGACGCTCGACGATCCGGCCCTCCAGGCGTTCACTTCGAGGGCTCGATCGGCGACCGGCGTGCGCCTCGTGACCCTCGAGGCCGCCCGGCGCGAGCTGCGCGCCGCGCTGGCCCGCGGCGAGTACGCGGGGATCGTGGGGGACCGCGACGTCGGCGGCGGCGGCATGCCGGTGACCTTCTTCGGCTCGCCCGCGCCGCTGCCCGTCGGGCCCGCGTTGCTCGCGCTCGAGTCCGGCGCCCCGATTCACGTGGCGGCCGTCCGGCGCCTCCGCGGCGAGCGGTTCGCGGGCCGCCTCGAGACGATCCTGCCGCCGGACGGGCCCCACGCGGCGGGCCCGGGCGCCCGGCGGGCCCGCGTCGAGGCGCTCCTCGCGGCGGAGGCCGGCGCGTTCGAGCGTCTCGTGGCGGACGCCCCCGAGCAGTGGTGGACGGTCCTCTTCCCGATCTGGCCCGACCTCGAACCGGTGCCGCGCCGATGAGCGCGGGTGGCACCTCCCGTCGGTCGGCCGGTGGCCCGGACCCGGCGCAGCCGCATGGCCGTGCCGACCTGCACGTCCACACGCTCGCCTCGGACGGGGTCGACGGGATCGAGGCGATCCTCGACTACGCGGTCGCACGCACGGACCTCGACGTCCTCGGGATTGCCGACCACGAGCGGATCGATGCGGCCGTCGCCGCGCGGGCGCTCGCCCGTGAGCGCGGGCTGCGGATCGAGATCGTCGTGGGCGAGGAGGTGACCACGCGCGATGGGCACCTGCTGGCCCTCTTCGTGGAGGAGCGGCTCCGTCCGTTCCGCTCGATGCGCACGACGATCGGCGAGATCCACGAGCAGGGTGGCATCGCCATCCCGGCCCACCCGCTCTTCCCCTACCCGCTCTGCGCGCAGGGCTGGACGCTCCGGCGCCTCCTGACCGCGGATGATCCCCGCGTCCGTCCGGACGCCCTGGAAGCCTTCAACCCCACCACGTTCGGGCGCCTTGTCCACGAGCGGGTCAGCCTGTTTGCCGCGGCGCACGGCGTGGCCACGATCGGCAGCAGCGACGCGCACGCCGCGGCGTCGGTCGGGACGGGCTTCACAACCTTCCCCGGACGGACGGCAGAGGACGTGCGACGCGCGATCCTCGACGGGACGACGGGCTGGGAAGGGTCCTTCCACCGGACGGCTGCGCAGCTCCCGACGTTCGGGCGGCAGCTCCGCAAGTACGGCCGCGACCTGCGGGCGGAGGTCGGCGGCCGGGTCCGGCGCGATGGAACCGGGCGTGACCTGGGCTACCCCGGGGGTCGCTTCCGCCCGCCCCGGCCGGGCGAGACCGCCGGGGTCGTGCGACCGCGGGACGACGCCTCGTGAAGATCGGGCTCGTCACCCCGTACGTCTACCCGTTGCCGGGCGGGGTGAACGACCACGTGGGGCACCTCTACGAGACGCTCCGGGCGCGGGGTCACGACGTCCGGATCCTGACCGCCAGCCACGGCCTGCAGCGCAGCTCCGAGGGCGACGTCATCCGGATCGGGAAGGGCTTCTCGGTGCCCTCCAACGGGTCGATGGGGACGATCACCGTCTCGCCGCGCTACCGGAGCCAGATCCAGGACGTCCTGGACCGCGAGCAGTTCGACCTGCTGCACTTCCACGAGCCCTTCGTGCCGCTCCTGGCGTTGTTCACCCTGCGCGAGTCGCGGAGCGTGAACATCGCGACGTTTCACGCCTACGCGGGCTATGCCCCCGGCTACCAGCTGGGCGGGAAGATGCTGGGGCCCGTCGCCCGCAACCTCCACGGAAGGATCGCGGTCAGCGCCGCCGCCCGGCACTTCGCCGATCGCTACCTGCCCGGGGACTACAAGGTGATCCCGAACGGGGTCGACCTGCGCCGTTTCGCCCACGCGGTTCCGATGGCCCGCTGGCAGGACGGGCGGCCCAACATCCTGTTCGTGGGCCGGCTCGAGCCGCGCAAGGGCCTGCTCCCGCTCCTCAAGGCCTACCGGATCCTGCGCAAGAGCGGGTGCGACTGTCGCCTCCTCGTCGTTGGCTCCGGGCCGCAGGAGCGCGAGGCGCGCCGCTACGTGATGACCCGCCGCCTGCCCGACGTGGAGCTCCTGGGCCGCGTCTCGGACGGCGACAAGGTCCAGCTGTTCAAGTCCGCGGACGTCTATGTTTCGCCGGCGACCGGCCGCGAATCGTTCGGGATCGTGCTCCTCGAGGCGATGGCGGCCGGGACGGCCATCGTCTGCAGCGACATCCACGGCTACAAGGGCGTGGTGAAGCGGGGTGAGCAGGCGCTCCTGGTGCCGCCGGGCGAGTCGCGACCGCTGGCGGAGGCGATCCTCCGCCTCCTCGCGGACCCGGCTCTCCGCGAGCGGATGGGAGCAAGCGGGCTGGAGCGCGTCGTCGACTACGGGTGGGACCGGATCGGCGCCCGCGTCGAGGCCTATTACGGGTTCGTGATCCGGCGCCTGGCGGCCCAGGGCGCGCTGCCCCGCGACTTCCACGCCGAGGTCCCGCCCGACCCGCGGGGCAGCCCCGTCACCTGACTCCGCGTCGACGCCCCGTTCACGGGCCGGACGGCTCGGTCCCCTCGGGCACCCCTGCCTCGTCGACCAGCCGCTCCGCGGTCGCGAGGCGCCAGACCCACGCGCTGTAGGCCACGATCACGGCCGAGACGAGGACCGCGGCGAACAGCAGGACCGGCCACGGGCTGGCGAACGAGACGCTGAACGGCGGGTCCGTGTTGACGGCGAACTGGAACGGGTAGAGCCAGGACGGGAGCAGCCCCTGGTACCAGTTGAAGATGCCGTTCGGGAGCGGCAGCCCCGACCAGTTCGGGTAGAACGCGACGAACACGACGGCCGCCGCGAGGACCACGCCGACGGCGAAGCGACGCGGCGAACGCGCCGACCATGCGAGCCACGCGATCGGTCCGAGGACCAGGAGGAGGAGGAGCGAGAGGACCTCGCCCGGGAACGCTCGGCGTCTGGACGAGCGGCGTCGCCGGGAGCAGGACCGCGGCGGCCACCAGGCTCGCGCCGGCCACGACCCCCGTGCCCAGGATCCGACGGGAAGCTGCCCCGGCCTCGACCTGATCGGCGCCGGCCCGGATCGCCCGGTCGAGGCGCACGAGCTGCCAGACCAGCAGCCCGCCGCCGACCACGAGGACGCCGATCAGCCCGACCACCTGTGCTGAGAGCGTGAACGGCAACGCGGCCGAGGCGGAGCACGCCGGCGAGCCCGGGTTGACCTTCTCGACGCCGGCGATCGCGCACAGCGGACCCTTGCCGAGCCACATCACGACCGGCGCGAGGAGCGCCGCGGCCGCGCCGGCGCGGGCCAGTCGCCAGGTGCGCGCCGACGGCCCGTGCCAGAGCTCGGCGACGAAGTAGGCAAGGCCCAGGACCACGAACGGCAGGGTCGTGTAGAAGTGGTACTCGAAGGTGGCGCGGTCGATCCGCGCCCACGAGATCCAGAGCCAGCCGATCATGATCGAGATGAGCGCGAGGCCCAGGCTCCGGCGCCGGTAGGCCTGCCACGCGACGAATGCGATCGCCGGGATGGCGAGCCACCAGATGACCAGGTTCCCGCCGTCGTAGATCGCGCCCGACGTGGACCCGCCGAAGCCCTGCTGGAAGAACCAGACGGGCTTGAGGTTGAGCGGCCAGCCCCACCAGGGCGAGGCGGCCGCGTGCGTCGCCCGCAGGTTGTTGTGGTAGTCGTACATCGACTTCGTGAGGTCCAGCAGGGTCTGGCCGGTGTTGCCCGGCGGGGAACGTCGCTGTCAGCCGGTTGCCCAGCGCCACCCACGGCAGGTAGAGGGCGACGTAGACCGCGGCCGGGATCGCCAGCAGGGAGACGCCCGCCCACCCGATCGGGAGGCCCCAGCGCCAGCCCGGACGGAGCCACCCATCCGGGGCGGCTGCGGGCGGATCGAGCAGCGCCGCCGGGTCGTCCGGCGCGGGCGGCGGCGCGAGCGGCCCGAAGCCGAGCCGGCCCGAGAGCCAGAAGCCGCCTGCAGCGAGCGCGGCAAGGCCGAAGCAGCCGAGCGCGAGCGCGAGGGCCGTGGTGCCGAGATGGAGCGGGATGGCCGCCAGGGCAACGAGCGCGCCGACCCCGGCGGGGCCTGCCACGGCGACCTGGACCTCCTCCGTGGTCCACGCGATCGGATGGAGCACCGTCACCACGGCGGCGACCAGGGTGAGGGCGATCATGATCGCGAGAAAGGCGAGGTTGCCACTCGCGGTGTCGCCGGCGGGCACCGAGACGGCCATGTACCCGAGCACGGCCGTGACGACCGCGAGACCCAGCACCACCACCACGCGCCCGAGCGCCGACCGGACGAGGATCAGGAGGCCGATCGCCCCGATCGCGTAGAGGGCGACCCACTTCGAGGCGAGGCCAAGGCCCAGCAGGACGCCGACGAGCGGCATACCGACCCAGAATGCTCCGCGCCACTTCCAGGCGCCCGTCCAGATCGCCGCGAACAGGGTGACCGCCGCGACGATGAAGAGCGCCGCGTACGTGTCGTTCATCGCGATCCGCTGCTGGACGAAGAACATCCCGTCGAGCAGGCCGAAGACCCCCGCGAGGATCGCCACCGACCGGCGGCGGAAGAGGATTCGGGCCAGCAGGAAGAGCAGCCCGGCCATGAGCGCGCCCGCGATCACGCCCGGGAGTCGCCACGCGAACGCGTGCTGGCCGATGTCGACCGAGGCGGCCTCGCCATCGCCGCCGAACACGAGCAGCTGCTGGCGGTCCGTCGCCGGCTGATCGATGTTGACGTCCGTCGCCCAGCGTGGCGGGCTCGAACGGCAGGCGCGCGTCGGCGAAGACGCTGTTCCCGCGTGGCTCCACCGCGTAGACGGTCCAGCCGGTGCCGTCCGGCGTGCGGCCGAGAGCGTGCACGATCTGGCTCGCATCGTCGACGGTGACCCGGCTGATCGCGGCCGGCATCCAGACCGTCTGGTCGACGGACGGCGCGGTTCCGTCGGCGGGGAGCCGGATCGCGGTGAGCGACTTCCCCGTCGCCGCGTAGATCATCGGCGCGTCGAGTCCGTCGACCTTGACCAGGCCGGTGGCGCCACCCGTAATGGGGATGTCGCCGGTCACGGCCCCGCTCTGCGGGTCCACGAACGCCACGCCGCCCGCGTCGGCCACCGCCACGCGCGGCACGCCCGCGACGCTCAGCCCCGCCAGCGAACCGCCGGCGATGGCGGCGTCGAGCTGGGCCCGCTGGTCCTTGATCGCGGTGGCGATGGTCACCCGGGGCGCGCTCGAGCGGAGCTGCTCCTCGTACGTGGCGGCCGTCCCGCCGAGGATCCGGGCAAGCTCCGCCGCCGCGCCGGCGGGATCGGTCACCGCCGCCGGATCCGCCACGAGCGCGTCGACCGTGCCCGCGTCGGCGACGTCCGCCCGGCCGGGCAGGCTGAACGAGGCGAGATGGGCGCCGCTCGTCACGTCGAGCGAGACGAGCGAGTCGCCGGGCGTCGCCGCGATGAGGGTGGCCCCGGAGTCGGTGAGCCAGAGGCGGTCCACCGCGCCACCGGCCGATCCGAGCGGGTCGAGGGTGACCGGGGCCGCCGCGCCCGTGTCGCCCGCCCGAAGGTCGCCGGCGCTGACGGCCGTGTCGAGGGTCAGGATGTCGCCCGACGCGGTGCCGACGTAGAGGCGGTGGCCGGTGGCGTCGAGCGCGACGGCCCGGGCGCCCGGCAGCACGAACGTTGCCAGGCGCTCGCGGGTCTGCAGGTCGAACACCCGCAGGTCCGCGCCCGTCGCCACGTAGAGCCGGTCGCCGCCCTGGCGAACGCTCCCGACGGCAACCGGGTCGACCCAGCCGCGGTTCGGTCGCGACGTCGGCGACCGGCACCCCGAGCGTGCTCGTGGCCGTCACCCGGTCGTCGCCGAACGCGACGAGCCCGCCGGCGATCGCGTACTTGGCGAGATGCGGATGGGTGTACTCGTAGATCGCGTGGGGCTGCCCGTAGCGCCAGTCCTGCAGGAACTCGGCTGCCGTCCGCGCGTGGTAGACCTCGTCGAAGTGCATCCGCGCGGGCTCGCCCAGGCGGAACGTCCGCAGGCAGAGCGACACGACGACCAGCACGACGATGAACCAGAGGTCGAGACGGTCGAGCCTGCCGCCGCCTTCGCGATGGAGCAGGTGCGAGCGGTCGAAGCTCGCGCGGCTCGCGAGCGATCGTGCTCCCCGGGCCGCCCGGCCGAGGCCCGCCGCGAGCGCGAGCCCGCCGGCCGCCGGGAGAGCGCCCAGCTCCGGGGCCACCCGTGCATCGTCGTCGGACTCGGCCATCCGGGCGGCGGACGCGTCGGTCTCGGCCGGCGACGGGCGGACAAGGAACCACAGGCCGGCCACCAGCCCGCCGGCGTGGAGCACCGCGCTCGTCGCCACGCCGCTCCACGAGCGCACGGCATCTCCGAGCTGGGTTCCGAGCCCTCCGAACGCGAGCAGCATCGGGGCGAGCCCCAGGTTCTCGTAGAACGGCTCGGTCAGGATGCCGTAGAGGTTCGCCGTGTTCGCCACGGCGAGGACCGCGTACAGGCCCGCCCAGCGGGGGCTCACCGCGAGCAGCACGGCCCCGAGCGCGAAGAACGGGAAGAGGTACCGCTCGTGCACGCGCGTCGGCAGGACGAAGAAGGCGATCGCGATCACGGCCAGGGCGACGAGCAGCGTGCGCCGGTCGTCGCGACGCCAGATCGTCGCGGCGAGGAACGCGATCAGGCCCAGGAGCAGACCGCTCCCGACTGCGATGGCGGGGATGCCGAACACGAGGAAGCCCGCACCGCCGTCCGGGCCGGGCGTCGTCAGGTCGCGGATCCAGGTCCCGCTCTGGGCGAGGCCGTTCCCGTCCTGCGTGACCAGGGCCCACGGGTTGAACGCGTTGACGGTCAGCCACGGGTAGCCGGCCGCAGTGTCGAGGATCTGACGGAACAGCCCCACGATGGTCAGCCCGAACGGCAGGCACAGGAGCTGGGCCGTGGCAAGCCCGACGAGCGTCGTCGACACGAGGCGGCGCGGCCCATGGCCGGGCGGCCGCGTGACCAGGTTGCGGCGCAGGATCAGGATCGCTGCGAGCGGGATCAGGATCCCGAACTGGGGCTTGATGATCGCGGCCACGGTCGTCAGGAGCGCCGCACGTTCGTCCCGCCCGCGCCACAGCTCGCGCACGGCGAGCAGCAGGACCAGCGTCCCGACCGAGTCGACCTGGGACCAGACCGCGCTGTCGAACCAGGTGACCGGGACGAACAGGACCACTGCGGCGGCGACCAGCGCCGGGCGGCGGCGGGCGCCCAGGTCGGCCGCGAGCAGGAAGACGGCGACCGCGAGCCCGAGGTCGGCGAGGATCGGGGGCAGCTTGAGCAGGGCGCCCGGGGACCCGCCGGGGAGGCCGAACAGCTGCGCGACCAGGCCCAGGCCCCACAGGACATAGAGGTAGCCGGGCGTGTAGTCGATGAAGATCGGGCGGTCGTAGATCCCGAATGGCCCGTTCCTGGCGAGCTCCACCGCCCAGCCATCGAACGAGTTGACGTCCACCTTGAACCCCGACCCGGGCAGGAGGACGTATGCGATGATGAGCCGAAGGGCGAGGCCGAGCGCGAGAAGGATGCCGAGCGGGACGGCAACGTCTCGAAGCCGCACCCGGGCCCCCTCGCCGGCCCGCGCCCGCTCGCCCGGTGCGGGGCCAGCCAAGGGAAACGGCCTCCGTGAACGAGCGCTGAGGTGGACCGGAGTATAGCCGAGGGTTCGGTGCCCCTTCCCCGTCGCGCCGTCCCCGTCGCCGCCCCATCCCGTTCGACGCTCGCCGTCGGGATCGGCCTGGTCGTCGCCTGCTTCGTGCTGTACTCCCTGAGCCGGCCGGCCTGGCAGACCGTCTACAACCACTTCGTCTGGCAGGCGGACGCGTTCCTCCACGGCGAGGCCTCCATCAGGTACCCGGTACCCGCGACCGGCACGTCGCCGGGGAACGACTTCTTCAACGACGTGGTGCGGGTGGTCGACGCTGCCGGGAACCAGACGGGCCGCGGGATGATCCCGTTCCCGCCCCTTCCGGCCGTGATCCTCCTCCCCTTCGTCGCCATCTGGGGAATGGCCACGGACCAGGCCTTGCTGGCCGTGGTGTTCGGCGCCCTGGACGTCGGGGTCGCGTTCTGGCTCCTTGGTCGGGTGCCCATCAGGGCGGGGCTTCGCGCGGCCCTGACGGTCTTCGTGGGGGCGGGCAGCGTCCTCTGGTATGCCTCGTCGCTGGGAACCACGTGGTTCCTCGCCCACGTCGTCGCCCTCGGGCTCACCCTCGCCGCGGTCGCGATCGCCCTGGACGCCGACGAACGGTCCACGGCTCTCGGGCGCGAGGCGGCGCGCCGGATTCCTCGACCGGCGGCAGGTGCTCGCGGGCCTCCTCCTGGGCCTCGCCGTGACGAGCCGGCTGACCGTGGCGTTCGGGGTGGTCTTCCTGGTCTTCGTCGGCGGGGGTGGCTCCTGGGTGCGGCGTGCCGCGGGCGCTGCGCTCGGCATGGCGATCCCCGTGGGTCTGCTGCTTGCCTATAACCTCGCCGTCAGCGGGACGCTCTTCAACCCGGTCTACGAGTCGCTCTACCGCTACGAGGTCTGGGCATACCCGGACCTCAACTACCACGCCGAGTGGTCGCTCCAGGACCTCCGCTACATCCCCCAGAACCTCGGGATCATGCTCTTCGGCGCGCCGGACGTGATGCCTCCGTGCGGCACCGGCGTCCCGCGCGAGATCTGGAGCGCCGCCGGCTGCTCGTGGCTGGTCCCCCGACCAGTCGGGATGAGCCTCCTGCTCACGAGCCCGGCCTGGCTCCTGGCAGCGGCATCGGCCCCCCTCCTGCGCGACCGGCGGGTCGCGGGCGGCCTCCTCGCCACGCTCGCGATCGCGGTCGTCAACCTGATGCACTTCTCACAGGGCTGGGTCCAGTTCGGCTATCGCTTCAGCCTCGACTTCGCGCCGTTCCTGCTCATCCCGGTCGCGCTCGGCGCCGAGCGGCTGCTGGCCGGGCGCGGGCGGAGAGCCGCCGCGTGGGGCGGTGTGCTGGTCGGCGGCCTGATCGTGGCCTCGGTGGCCGTGCAGGCCTGGGGGATCGCATGGGCCCGGACCCTGGGCTGGTGAGCGCGGCCCGTCCGCCGGCCCCGGTCCCTCGCCCGCCGGCGGCTCGCTGGCGCAGCCCGGCACGCGTCGGCGTCCCCGTGCTCGTGGGCGTGGTCGCCTTCGCCCTCGCGCGCTCGACGCTGCTTCCCGGCCTTGCCCTGTGGGACACGGGCGAGTTCCAGGCCGTGGCCCCCGTGCTCGGCACCGCCCATCCGACGGGATATCCCAGCTACATCCTGCTGGGCTGGGTCGCGAGCCTGCTGCTCGCACCGTTCGGCGAGCCGGCGCTGCGGATGAACCTTCTCTCCGCCATCACGCTGGGCGCGGCCGCCGGACTGACGGTCGTGCTGGTCCGCGGGCTGACCGGTCGAACGCCGGTCGCAGCCGCGGCCGGGATTCTCCTTGCGCTGACCCCGATCCCGTGGCGAGTCGGGTCGTTCGCCGATCCGCACATGCTCCACCTTGCCCTGGTCGCGGCGATCCTCGTGCTGCTGGCGGGCTGGGAGTCGCGGACGCGGGGCGGCCGGCCGAACGCGGACCGCT
The DNA here is from genome assembly GCA_963734535.1 of uncultured Chloroflexia bacterium. Taxonomy (GTDB): domain Bacteria; phylum Chloroflexota; class Limnocylindria; order Limnocylindrales; family CSP1-4; genus CTSoil-043. Next base: position 132,752 of record CAVTHS010000014.1, read on the forward strand.
GGCTCGTCGCTGCCGCTGCGACGTATGGCGTCGCGCTGGGCAACCAGGGGCTGACGGTCCTGCTCGCGCCTGGGATCGGCCTCTTCGTCCTCGCTGTCGAGCCTGGCGTCTGGCGGCGATCGGCACAGCTCGGCCGCTGTGTCGCGGCCCTTCTCGGCGTCGCGGTGGTCCTCTACCTGGAGCTGCCGATCCGCGCCGCGATGGGCGCGCCGCTCGTCTACGGCCACCCGGACACGTGGGGCGGGTTCTGGTACGTGGTCCTGGGACTGCAGTTCGGGGGCGCGGTCAGCGGGCCGTTCGCGGACCTCGCGGGCAAGGCTGGCGCGCTCGTCAGCCTTGCGACGGCCCAGTTCGGACCGCTGGTCGCGCTCATCCCGGCCAGCTTCCTCGTCGTCGCGATCCGCCGGCCGCGATATGCGCTCCTGACCGGCTCGTCGCTTGTCGTCACGTGCTGGTTCGCGGCGTCCTACACGAATGCCGACATCGAGCGCTACTACCTCGGCCCGATCCTCCTCGTGATCAGCTGGCTCGCCATCGCCGCTGCGGCGGTGGTCGACGGCGTCGCGGCGCAGTGGCTCATCCTCGAGGACGAGCCCGGCACGCGACGGCCGGTCGTGGCCACGATCGCGAGCCTCGTCGTGGCCGTCGCCCTGGTTGCGCCGGCCGTCCTCGCCGCCCCAGCGACCCGGCTCACCGCTGACCAGTCCACCGACACGCGGGCCGCGGACTGGAGCCGCTGGGCCTTCCGGACGGCGGAGCCGGACGCCGTCTTCGTGACGTGGTGGGGGTACTCCACGCCGCTGTGGTACCGGCAGGTGGTCCTGGGCGAGCGGCCGGACGTCCGGGTCGTGGACGACCGGACCCGCCTCGACGCGAGCCTGGGCACCGTGGACGACGTGATCAGGGCCAACGTGGGGAGCAGGCCGGTCTATCTCGTGCGACGCGACGAGGACCTGGCCGCGCTCGAGGGCGGCTGGCAGCTGGACGTGGTGCCGGACCCGGGCGGGCTCCAGCCCCTCCTCCGCGTGGTGGGCCCGCGTTCGGCGCAGCGGCGGCCCGGGTACGATTGCGCCGTGAGCGAAGACGCCGCCACTCTTTCCGTCGCGCCGGCGCGAGTCCCGGCGCTCTCGTACTTCTTCCCGGCCCACAACGAGGAGGCCAACCTCGAGGGGCTGGTGGAAGAGGCGCTCGCCGCGCTGCCGGCCCTCGCGGACCGGTTCGAGATCATCATCGTGGACGACGGTTCGAAGGACCGGACCGCGCAGATCGCGGACGCGCTGGCTGCCGCCAGCCCGGACCTCGTCCGGGCCGTGCACCATCCGACGAACCTCGGCTACGGCGCAGCGCTCCGCTCGGGGTTCCGGGCCGCGCGGATGGACCTGGTCTCGTTCACCGACGGCGACCGGCAGTTCCGGGTCGCCGACCTCGGCCGGCTGACGGGCCGGCTGGCCGGCCCGGACACCCCGGACGCCGTCGTGGGGTATCGGATCCGGCGGGCCGATCCCGTGATCCGGACGCTCTACGCCCGTCTCTACCGGCTCGCGTACCGGTCGCTCTTCGGCCTCCGCATCCGGGACGTGGACTGCGCGTGCAAGCTCTTCCGGCGCGATGCGCTGGCGCGCGTCCGCGTCGAGTCCGGCGGGGCGTTCCTGTCGGCCGAGCTGCTGATCAAGGTCCGCGCTGCAGGCGGGAACGTGGTCGAGGTCGGCGTCGACCACTACCCGCGCACGGCGGGCTCGCAGACGGGGGCCAGGCCGTCCGTCATCTGGCGCGCGGTCACCGACTTCTGGGGCCTCCGCCTGCGGCTCTGGGCGAACCGCGAGCGGGCGCTTCGGCGGGGTTCCGCGATCGTCGGCTGAGGGACAGCCGCCTCGCGCCGCCGGGTGTCCGCCGCCTCCGACCCGTGCCCGCGGGTCACTCCCTGGGCGGCCCCTCGCGGCGGTCTTCGGTCCCCGGCTCCATGTCGAGGGAGTTCACGAAGTCACGGAAGACGGAAAGCCTCGACTCGTCGATCGGGCCGCCGGCATCCTCGGTCGGGGAATGGTCGGGCACGACGCCAGCCCGGTCCAGGACCGCCTCGGCCGCGAAGATCCGGGCGCCCGTGCGAACGGCCAGCGCGAGCGCGTCCGACGGTCGCGAGTCCACCTCGATCGGCCGGCCCCCGACCTCCAGCATCACCCGGGCGTGGAACGTCTCGTCGGCGAGGTCCGCGATGATCACCTCGCGGACGGTCGCCCCGAGGACGTCGAGGACGGTCGCGAAGAGGTCGTGGGTCAGTGGTCGCTCGGGTGACTGTCCCTGGAGCTTCATGGCGATCGCGCTCGCCTCCCAGGGCCCGATCCAGATGGGGAGGTAGCGGTCCTGCTCGAGCTCGCGCAGGATCACGACGTGCTGGGTCGACAGCATGTGGACCCGCACGCTCTCGACGGACATCTCGATCAGGCGACCGACCATGGGCGGGATTATCCCACCTCGAGGTGTCGCCGCCGCGCGCTACGGGCTGGGCGTCGGCCGCGGGGTGCCGGACGGCTTCCTGGTCGCCGTCGCCTTCGGCGAGGCCTTCGGCGAGGCCGTGGGCGCGCCGGACGCCGCCGGGCTCGCCGAGCCACCGGGCAGCGCGCTGGCGCCCGGCGACCCGTCCGGGCCGGTGCCCGGGACCTGCTGGAGCGTCGCGGTCCCCAGCGTCGCCCCATCGATCCAGAAGATCGCGGGAGCCTGGCCCGGCGACCGGGGCGCGACGTAGAACCCCCGGAGGTCGGTCCAGGCCGGGCCGCCGCCGGCCGGCCGGTACTGCGCCAGGTAGGCACCGGTCAGCTTGTCGAACGCGAGCACCCGCGCATTCGCCGCGTCGAACACGTACAGGGTGCCTTCGCGGCGCGGGTCGGGCGAGTCGACCAGCGTGTACCGCCGGATCGGGCGCAGCGCGTCGTCGCCCGGCGGCGCCAGCGCCCAGTCACCCGACCGACCGCCCACGAAACGCTCGACCAGGCCCCCGTCGGCGAGATAGACCTCGCCGTCGATGTACATCGAGGTCACCTTCGAGACGTCCTGCGGGGTCGTCAGGTAGCCGGTCGCGGCGGCGGGATAGCTGGAACCGTCCGCGAGCATCGTGTAGCGCAGGATCTGCTGCTCCGACGGGTCGATGACGTACAGGTTGTAGAGCGCCGCGTTGAAGTTGGCCACGAAGGTCCCGATCGCCATGATGTCGTTGCCCCAGGTGGCGGATTCCTGGACCGGGAGGCGACGCAGGGTGCCCTTGCCCGTGTCGTCGGCCGGGCGCCAGCGCCAGAGGATGTTCTTGTCGTCGAGCATGAGCAGGTCGGGACCGCCAACGGCAAGGTAGCGCGGCACCCCCACCTTGATGCCGGCGCTCGCGACGACCTGGCCGGCCTTCATGATCGGGACGGCCTTGCGGGCCTGGAGGCTGATCCGGTAGACCGCCTTCGTTGTGCGGTCGAGGACGTACGGCGCGCCGTCCGGGCCCTGGACGAGCCCGGCGAGGTCGAAGGCCGGCTTCTGGGATGCGAAGGAGAACGCGGTCTGCGTCGCGATCTCCGCGACCCCATAGAGGCGGTCGAGCCCGGCCGTCGCCCGCAGGCGCACGGGGTCGAGCGTGGACGCCGGGATCCCGGCCGTCGCCGCCGTGGCGACCTGGACCATCGCGTCCTTGAGCAGCTGCTCCGCGCGCCGCGGGTCGGCCGCGATCAGGTCCGTCCCGTTGTCGAAGACGAACCGGACATCGTCCCGGGCGGTCGCGAGGGCCTGTTCGCCCGCGGTGATCTGCGGGATCTGGGTGGTGGCGCCGGAGCCGCCGAGGACCCAGAGGCCGACGCCGAGGAGCGCGACGATACCGACGAACGCGAGCACCGCGTAGGCGGCCCGGCGCTGGGATTCGCGGCGGGTCGCCGCGGGCGTGACCCGCCGATAGCGGGTCCCGCGCCGTGGCAGCAGGTCCTGCACCCGGTCGACGACCCCGGCAAGCCCGCCACGGATCGCGTCGCGCGCCCGGCCGGCGCCCGACGAGACCGCGGCCAGCCCGCCCCCGACCGAGTCAGCGAGGGGGATCGGCGAACGGTCGGGGAGTCCCGCGAGGGGTTCGGGCGGCCGGACCGGGACGAGCCGGCCGCGGTGGGTGGTGGCCGAGACCTCGCCTGCCTCCAGGGCGAGCGCGGCGTCGCTGCCCGTCCCGCCCGCCGCCACGAAACGGTGGTGGAGGTGCTCCATCGCCGCCTGGGGGTGCAGCGTGACCACGGCATCCTTGAGCTCGTCCGGGCCGAGCTTCGCGGTCAGGTTGGTCGAGACGAGGACGAGCGAGTCGCGGACTGCGATCTCGCCGCGCCACACCTCCGGGGTGATCTCCTCCATCGGCAGGCCGTTGGCGCGGGCCACGTCGGGCAGCGTCAGCAGGTGGGCCTGCCGGACGAGGTACGCCTCGGCGGGACCGGTCGTCACGACGTAGAGCTCGTTCCCGCGGACGACGGCCAGGCCGATGCCGATCGGGCCGGTTGGCCCGGCTCCCAGGGCAAGGCGCTCGCGCTGGGCGAGCAGGCGGCGGTTCGCGGCGCGGATCGCCTTCTCCAGGCACACGACGAGGCCAGCGGACTCGTCGTAGTAGTACTCCCCCTGGATCGTGTCCGCGACCACGTGGGTCGCCTCGCGCAGGCGCCGGCCCCGGCCGACGCCGGTCACAACGAGGAAGAGACTCCCCTTGGAACGGGCCGTCGCGCCGATCGTCGGCTCGACGATGGCGACGGTGTCCGGGGAGTCCTCGAGCCGCTCGGGCTCGGCCACGAGGCCGAGCTTCATCTGGAGTCGGACGGCCATGCGATTCGACGGACCTGACGCTCAGAGGCGGGCCGGCGTGACGCCGGTGGCGGGCAACCGCGCAGGCGGACATCGCCGCCCACCGGGGTCACCGGATGATACCCCGGCCCACCACCACCCGCAGCGATTCCGCCCGGATTCCGTCGGCCATCGCCGCGTATGCCGCGAGCAGGCCGTCGGCGCGCAGGAGCAGCTCCTGGCCGACGATCGGCGCGCTCGCCTCCACGACCAGCACCCCGTCCCGCTCCAGCCGCACGGGCCGGGATCCACCCGCCGCCGCCGGCGCGTGGTCCTCCACGAGCCGATCCCACGCGGCGACGGCGCGCGCCCAGCGCAGCTGCTCCTCGAGGCCGAGGGCCCGGGCCGCCTCGGGCAGGAGATCGCCCACCCGGCGCGGCTGCCGGCGCCGCGGGACGCGCTCGTCGTCGAAGGGGCGGGCCGGCGACACGCGGTGACCTCAGCCGGCCCGCGGTCCCACGAGCCGGGCGCCCAGGGTGGCGTCCGGGACGACCTCCCAGGCCGCCCCGATCGCCCGCAGGGCCGGATCCAGGTCGTCGAGCGTGGTCGTCGTGACGAACGCCTGCGGCAGGCCCGCGATCCGCCGGACCAGGTGGCTGCGGCGCGCCGGATCGAGCTCGCTGAAGACGTCGTCGAGCAGGAGGAGCGGGGCCCGGCCGTCGTGCGCGGTCAGCAGGTCCAGCTCCGCGAGCTTGAGGGCGAGGATCGCCGTCCGCTGCTGGCCGCGCGACGCGAACGTGGCGAGGTTCCGCCCGTCGAGCCGGAAGGCGAGGTCGTCCCGGTGCGGGCCCACCAGGGTGACCCCGTTCCACCCCTCCTTCTCGGCCGTGTCGGCGAGGCGCCTCGCGAGCGCGTCGTGGTGGCTCTCGCCCGAGGCGGGCGCCACATTGCTCTCGTAGGTGATCGCCAGGCGTCCCTCGTCGGCGGCGATCTCCGCGTGGGCGGCGAGGAGCGGGGCGGAGAGCTCGCCGAGTGCGCGCTGCCGGGTGTCGAGGATGGTCGCCCCGGCGTCGACGAGCCTGGTGTCCCACGGCGGCAGCTCGTCGCGCCCCGCCTGTCCTTCACGGATGGCGCGCAGGAGGGCGTTGCGCTGGGCGAGGATGCGGCCGTAGGCAGCCAGGTCGGCCGGGTGGGCCGGGCTCCGCTGGGCGGCCAGCGCATCGAGCATGCCTCGGCGGAGCGACGGCGGCCCGACGATGAGCAGCATCTCTTCGGGCGCAAAGACGACCACGCGCAGGAGCCCGGCAAGGGCAGTGGCTCGTCGGGGAACCCCGTTGACCCGGATCCGCTTGCGGCCTCCGGCCGGTCCTTCGCGAACGAGCGTGACGTCGAGCTCGAGCGGGTCGAGGCCCGGGAGCTCGCGGCGGGTGTCGACGCGGGCGAACGGGGCATCCCAGCGGATCAGCTCGGCGTCCGCCAGGGTCCGGTGCGACGACCCGCGGGCGCACACCACGAGGGCCTCGAGCAGGCTCGTCTTCCCCGCCGCGTTCGGGCCCCAGACCAGGTGGGCGCCCGGTCCGAACGTCGCGGCCAGGGTTGCGTAGCCGCGGAAGCCGCTGAGCGAGACGGAGGTCAGCACCGGGCTGGACGCGGCCAGGAGACCCGGTCGCGCGGCCGCCGCTACGAGGTGGTCCGGACCGGCATGACCACGTGCGTGTAGTCGCGCCCGTCCGCCGGCCGGAAGACGCCCGGAGAGAGCGGCCCGTTCAGCTCGATCACGAAGCGGTCCGCGTCCACGTTCTGGAGCGCGTCGCTGAGGTAGCGGGCATTGAAGGCGATCGTCGTGCCGTCTCCCTCGATGGTGGCGTCGACCAGGCCCCGGTGGTCGCCGACCTCGGCCGCGGCCGCCACGAGGACCTGGGCGGCTCCGTCGGGCGCGACCTGCATCCGGACGATGTTCGCGGAGGAGCTGGCGATGAATCCGGCCAGCCGCACGGCCTTGAGAAGGTCGTCCCTGTCCACCTCGACGCGCGTCGCGTGGGTGGTCGGCAGGACCTGCTGGTAGTTGGGGAACTGGCCGTCGATCAGCCGGCTCACGACGTCGATGCCCTCGACATGGAAGAGGATCTGGTTCTTCTGCGGCGAGAGGATCAGCTCCACCGGGTCGTCAGTGTCGGCCAGCACGCGGGCGAGCTCCGCATACGAGCGGGCGGGGACCACGATGCTCGTCTCCTCGACCGCGTCGAGGGTTGGGATCGTCGTGATCGCAATCCGATAGTTGTCCGCCGCGGCGAGGGTGAGCCGATCGCCCTCGAACCGGGTGAGGACGCCCGTGAGGATGGGTCGGGCCTCGTCGGAGGCGGCCGCGAAGGTCACCTCGGACAGGGCTCTCCGCAGGACGCGCTGGCTGATCCGGGTGGTCGGGCGCTCGCCCGCCGCGGGGATCGCCGGGAACTCGTCGGCGTCGATGCCGCGAAGGGTCGTCTCGAAGTGGCCCGCCCGGAGGAAGAGGCGGTCGCCAGTTCGGACCTCGAGGTCGACGCGCTCCTGGGACGGGAGGCCGCCGACGATCTCGGCGAAGAGGCGGGCCGGAACCGTGATCGCGCCGTCTGATTCGATCCGCCCCGGGACCCAGTACGTGATCCCGATCTCCAGGTTGGTCGCGGTCAGCTTGAGGCCGGCGTCCTCGGTCCGGAGAAGCACGTTGGCGAGGACGGGCAGCGTGCTGCGCCCGGAGACCGCGTGGCCCACGACGGAGAGGCCGCGCGCAAGGTTCTCGCAGATGACGGACAGGTTCACGGGACAGTCACTCCGGGTGCTCGGGACAGGGGCGGACAGGGGAGGTCCGGCCGGCCGGGACACGATGGATTCGTGGTTTGGTGCATGGTCGCATATCGAGTCATCACCGTCGTCATCATGGTGTTGACGGAGTGGACCGACGCGCTTCGCCGCGCTCGGGCGACCGGTGGAGGAACGCCGTCCGAAAGGGGGAAAGCGCGCGCGGCCGGCGGACGGGCCCCGGGTCGAGGCGTGGACAGATAACGGCCCCGCGGGACGGAGCCCGCCAAATCGTCGATGGAGGGTCCGGCGATCCCCCGCGGGACGCCCGCCGCGAGGGAGCATTGTCCACACGGCAACCAGGTTTTCCACCGATTTCGGGCATTTTTCCACACGCAGGGTCGCCGCCGGCCCGGTTCGCGACGGGGCGGCCGTCCGCGCGGCACGCGGCGAGTCGCGCGTCAGTCGGCGTAGATCAGCTCGCGGACCGCGGCGATGTCGCGGCGCATCTCGTCGTTGATCGCCGCCTCCCGGTTGATCTTGTCGTAGGCGTGGAGCACGGTCGAGTGGTCGCGCCCGCCGAGCTCCGCGCCGATTCGCAGCAGGGAGACGTCCGTCTCCTCGCGCATCAGGAACATGGCGATCTGGCGGGGCGTGACGATCGCCTTGTCGCGCTTCTGGCCGCGCAGCGCGTCGAGCCCGACCCCGTAATAGTCGGCCACCGCGCGGGCGATCTTCTCGGTCGTGACCTGGCGCTTCTTCGGGTTGTAGAGGACGTTCGAGAGGACCGCCTGGGCCAGCTCGATCGTGATCGGCATCGCCCCCATGCTGGCGTAGGCGACGACGCGGTTGAGCGCTCCCTCCAGCTCGCGGATGTTGCTGACGACCTTGCGCGCGATGAACTCGATCACGTCCGACCCGATCGGCACGGCCGAGTCCTCGGCCTTGGCGCGCAGGATGGCGATCCGCGTCTCGAGGTCCGGCGCGGTCAGGTCGGCGATCAGGCCCCACTCGAACCGGCTCCGCAGCCGCTCCTCGAGGGTGATGATCTGCTTCGGCGGGCGGTCCGAGGAGAGGACGATCTGCTTGCCGTCCTCGTGGATCGCGTTGAACGTGTGGAAGAACTCCTCCTGGGTCCGCTCCTTGTCGGCGATGAACTGGATGTCGTCGATCAGGAGCAGGTCGATGCGCCGGTAGCGACCGCGGAAGTCGTCGATCCGACCCTGCTGGATGCTGGTGATGAACTCGTTGGTGAACTTCTCGCTCGTGGCGTAGACGACGCGCTTGCGCGGGAAGCGAGCCACGACCGCGTTCCCGATGGCGTGCATCAGGTGGGTCTTGCCCAGGCCCACGCCGCCGTAGAGGAAGAGCGGGTTGTAGGCATGGCCGGGACGCTCCGCCACCGAGAGCGCCGCGGCATGGGCCAGGCGGTTGGCGGACCCCACGATGAAGTTCGAGAACGTGTAGCGCGGGTTGACGTTGGCGGCCGAGCCGTCGCCGCCGACACGGGTGGGCTCGACCCGGACGTCGTGCGCCGCCGCAGCCGCGACGACGCCATCCGCCCCCGGCTCGGCGACGACCGCGTCCGCTCGCACCACGAACTCGACCGCCACGCTGTAGCCGACGATCCGGGCGAGCGTCTGCGAGATCAGGGAGCGATAGCGCGTCTCGAGCCAGTCCTTCGCGAACCCGTTGGGGACCGCGATGCGGAAGCGCGTGTCGTCGACCTCGACCAGGGCCGTATGCCGCAGCCACGTCTCGAAGTTGGCCGGCGACAGGGCGACCTGGAGCTCTCCGAGGGCCGCGCGCCAGATGTGTCGTGTATCCAAGACGGACGACCCTGCATGACTCGGGCCTGCGGGCCCGGCGGTACTCGGTGACCGGTTCCGGGCAGCACGAACTGGACCAGAAACCACTGAATCGACACACGGCGGGACTACCCAGGTGGCCGAGCGACCGCTTCTGGGCGGCCCCCGGCGTCGCCCGGAGGTTGCCCGCAGGCGTCCCGGCGACCGTGGGCCGACGCATGGTAGCACCGCCCGGACCGGCCCCGCAAGGCAATGTGGCACCCAAACCGTCATACTCCCAGGGGGTATATCGGGACACCGCCGCCGGGCACCATTCGGCTCTCCGGGCGCCCCCGGCGAGAGCGACGCCGTTTGACACCCCGGAGGGGACCTTCCATAATCGCGCGGCGTTGACGTGCCCTTCGCCTCCGTGCGGGCGGCGCGTCCACGTGCCTTCTGGGGGCGAAACGACCGAAACCCCTGGGGCCGGACGGTTGAGGATCACGACACCCGATGAAGCAGACCTATCAGCCGAAGAAGCGCCATCGCGCCAAGGAGCACGGCTTCCGCGCCCGGATGAAGACGACCGGGGGTCGCCGGGTTCTTGCCGCGCGCCGCGCCCGGGGCCGGAAGCAGCTGACGGCCTGACGCCGACCTCGGGCCGCGACAACCGGCGGCTCGCGATGCTCACCCGGCCGGCGGACTTCGCGGCGCTCCAGGCGTCGAGGACCACTCGGTCCCACCCGCTGATGACCGCCCGGTTTCGACGGACCGGCCTCGACCAGGTTCGCTTCGGCTTCGCCACCGGACGGGCGGTGGGGGGAGCCGTGATCAGGAACCGGACGCGCCGCCGCCTCCGGGAAGCACTCAGGGTGATGGCGCCCTCGTTCCAGCCGGGCTGGGACGTGCTCATCATCGCTCGACCCGCGCTCGTGGCGGCGGACCACCGGACGCTCGTCGAGGTACTGGAACGGCTCCTCCGGCGCGGAGGGGTCTTCGGAGGATCGACGCCCTCGTGAAGCGGATCGGGATCGGGCTCATCCGGCTCTACCGAACCGTGTTCGCGTGGCTGCCGTCGAGCTGCCGGTTCTATCCCACCTGCTCGCACTACACGGAGCAGGCCATCCAGAAGTACGGCCTTCTCCGGGGAGGCTGGATGGGAGCGCGGCGCATCGCCCGCTGCCACCCATGGAACCCCGGTGGCTATGACCCGGTCCGCTAGGTGAGGCAGCTCTACGTGTCGCTCCCCCGTCCGCGCCGTGAGCTGCTGCTCCCGCTCCTCCTGATCGTCGGAGTGGCGCTCCTCGTGGCTGCCTGCAGCCCCTCGGGGATCGTCCCGGTCGGCAGCGGCGGGGTTGCCGCCACGGCAGCGCCGCACCCGCCGCTCACCCCGGCGCAGCCCGGCGCCGACCCGGTCTCGCTGATGGCCTGGATCTTCAACCCGATCTTCCAGCTCCTCTACATCCTCCTGGTCTGGCTCCAGAAGGTGACCGGCGACGTCGGCGTCGCGATCATCCTGATGACGCTGATCGTGCGGGCGGCGCTCATCCCGCTCTTCCGCCGCCAGATCGTCTCCACCAAGCGGATGCAGCTGATCCAGCCGGAGCTCAAGGAGCTCCAGAAGCGCTACAAGGGCGACCGGGCCAAGTACAGCGCCGCCCAGATGGAGCTCTTCAAGGAGCGCGGGGTCAACCCCGCGTCCGGATGCCTGCCCCTGCTCCTCCAGCTCCCGCTCCTGATGATCATCTACTCGGTGATCAGCCAGGGCCTGACGAACCCGGACCCGCAGGCGATGTTCAGCTTCTTCGGGTTCCACCTCGTGGACTACTCGTGCGTCAACCACCTGGGCACGGCCGCCTACAACGCCTATCAAGCCCTGCATCAACACGACCGTGGCGTGGCTCGGGAACCTCGATGTCTCGAAGCCCTGGACCCTCTTCCCGGACGTCGCGTTCCTGAGCTGGTTCAGCCTCCTGGCGGCCGCCTCGGCGGTCCTCCAGCTGGTCCAGAGCCGCATGACGATGCCTCCGTCAACGGCCGCCTTCAGCGACCAGAACTCCAAGGTCCAGCGGCAGCTCGTGATGTTCCTGCCCCTGATCTCGCTCGCCTACGGCGGGTTCCTGCCCGCCGGCCTGTTCATCTACTGGATCGTCACCACGATCTTCGGGATCATCCAGCAGTACCTCATCGTCGGCTGGGGCTCCACGTTCCCGCTGTTCGGCTATACACCCGGCTTCGCACGCGACCATCGCCCGCGGTTCCCCGTCGAGGAGCCGACGATCGAGGTCGGGAGCGCTCCCGGCACGGCTCGCAAGCCGGCAACCGTCCGTCCGCCTGTGGACCGCACGCCGGCCGCCCGCACAGCTTCCGCGGCGGCCACCGTGCGACCCCGAGAACGAGGCCGTCAGGGCCGCCGAGGGAGAAAGCGCTGAGCATGAGTGAGTACCGAGAGTTCACCGGCAAGTCCGTCGAGGAGGCCCTTCGCCACGCTCGCGAGGAATTCGGGGTCGGCCTGGACGAGCTCGATTTCGAGATCCTGACCGCGGGCAGCCGGGGAGTCCTCGGCATGGGCGCCGAGCCGGCCCGCATCGTCGCCGCGCCCAGGGCAGCCCTCGGAGGTGCCGCGCCGAAGCGCGAAGCGGCCGCCGCGACCCCGCTTCCGGCCCCCGTTGATCGCGGCCCGCGCCGCGACGACCGACCTCCGCGCCGTGACGACCGTCCCGCGCGGTCGGATGACCGCCCGGCGCCGGCTCGCCCGGATGCGGCCCGCGCCGACCTTCCCCGGACCGACGCCCCGCGCCGTGACGACGCCCCGCGCACCGAGGCCGCGCCGCGTGCCGACGCTCCGCGCCGCGACGACCGACCCGAGCGCGTCCGGGATCGCGGACCGCGCCGCGACGACCGTCCCGGGCGGTCGGATGATCGCGGACCGCGCCGTGATGATCGCCCGCCCCGGCGGTCGGATGACCGCCAGCCCCGAAGGTCCGACGACCGGCCCGGGGCATCGGCCGTGTCCTCCAGCGAGGCCGACGAGGTCCAGTCCGCGCGATCGCTCGTTCGCGAGCGCGAGGAGCTGCAGGCCGCAGAGGCATCCCCGGCCGCGCTCGACGCCGGGAAGCGGCTTCTCGAGCAGCTGATGCAGCACATGGGGTTCTCGGTTGCGGTCAACATCGAGACCGGCGAGACGAACCGCCTCAACGTGATCGGCGCCGATGACGAGGAGCACGAGGCCCTGGGCGCCCTGATCGGCCGCAAGGGCGAGCGACTGTCCGCCCTCCAGCACATCGTGAACCTCATGCTGTCGCGCGAGATGGGCGAATGGACCCGGGTCCTCGTGGATGTCGAGGGCTATCGCGGCCGGAGGGAGCAGCAGCTCCGGGAGATCGCCGACCGGGCCGCGGCCCGCGTGGTGGAGACCGGCAAGATGCTCCAGCTGGAGCCGATGCCGGCCCTCGAGCGGCGCTGGATCCACCTGGCGCTCCGGAACCACCCGGCCGTCGGGACCCAGTCGATCGGCGAGGAGCCGAACCGCCGCGTGGTCGTCGTTCCGAAGGCATAGGCCGGGAGCGCGCGCCGTCGCCCGCCGGGCCGCGGCTGGCACCGGACACCGCCGCGAGGCGCGCCGATACGTCGTATCACGGCCGGCCTGCTAGAGTCGCCTTCCGACCCGCCCGCACCGAGCACTCGAGACCATGGACACCGCCCCCCGCCACTTCCCGATCGGCCGCCTCCTCTTCGCGGTCGTCGCCGGATTCGTGCTGGCCGCGGCCGTCGGCACGGGCGCGCTCTTCGCATTCGAGGGCCGGTACGCGGACCGGATCTACCCCGGCGTGCGCGTTGCGGGCGTCGACGTCGCGGGGCTCGATCGCGGGGCCGCACGGCACGTGCTCTCGTCGGCGCTGGCCGGCTACGCAGCGGGAAACGTCGTCGTCAGCGCGGACGGCGGATCGGTACAGATCGCGGACAAGGACCTGGGCCGCACGGCGGACATCGAGGGGCTCCTCGACGAGGCATTCGCAGTCGGCCGCTACGGCGACACGATGGGCAAGGCCGCCGACGGCGTGCGGAGCCTGGTCCGGGGCACGGAGATCGCACCCCGCGTGATGCTGGACTCCGGAGCGGTCGCCCGGGCGGTCATGGCGGCCGCGGCCCGGCTCGATACGCCGGCGGTGGGTGCCACGGCCACGACAACTGCGACCGGCTTCGCCACGACACCGGCGGTCGGGGGTCGCGGCCTCGACCAGGCGAGCCTGGTCGACCTGATCACGCAGCGCCTCGCCGATCCGTCCGCGCCCGACCGCGTTGAGCTGGACGTCCCCCTGGTCCCCGTCACTGCGGCGGTCAGCGATGCGGCGGTCAGCGCAGCGGTCTCGGATGCGATCCGGATGGTGGCCGACGTGACGCTCGCGAGCGGCAAGGAGACCTGGACGATCCCGGCATCGACCGTCCGCGGCTGGATCACGTTCGCCGCGACGCCCGATGGCCGCTACGCACCCGTGGTGGCCCAGGACGCGGCCGTCCCCGCCCTCACGGTCCTGACGAAGAAGGTCGACCGGGACGCCACCGACGCGAGCTTCCTGGTCGGGAAGAACAGCACGGTCGTGGGCGTCGTCGCCGGCAAGGACGGCCGGAAGCTGGACGTCGCGGCGACGAGCCCGCTCATCGCGCAGGCGGTCCTCGCGCGTGCGGCGGACGGCGCCCCGGCCCAGCCGCCGAGCGTGGCTCCCGCACTGACGACCGTCGCGCCGAAGCTGACCACAGAGCAGGCCCAGAAGGCGGCCCCGCTCATGCAGCAGATCTCGACGTGGGTCACCTACTACGACGTGAGCGACCGGAACGGGTTCGGGGCCAACATCACGATCCCGACCCGCACGATCGATGGCTACGTCGTGCCTGCCGGCGCCATCTTCGATTTCTGGCAGGCGGTCGGCGAGGTCAGCGCCCGAACCGGGTACCTCCCGGGCGGGGCGATCATCGACGGCAAGACCGAGCCCACGGGGGCGCTGGCTGGTGGGATCTGCTCGTGCTCTACGACGCTCTTCAATGCGGCCGTGCGGGCCGGGCTGGAGATCAAGTCCCGGGCCAACCACTACTACTACATCGACCGCTACCCGCTTGGCCTGGACGCCACCGTCTTCGAGAGCGGCTCCGGCTCGGTGACCACGATGTCCTTCCGCAACGACACCGCGTTCCCGATCCTGATCCGGGGCTATGCGTCACCGGGCGTCGTCCGCTTCTCGCTCTTCAGCGTCCCGACGGGACGAACCACGAAGTTCACGAACCCGATCGTGACAAACCGCAATCCCGGGATCGAGACGACCGAGTACACCTCGAGCATCCCCGTCGGGACCTCCAAGCGCCTGGAATACCCGACCATCGGCATGCACGTCACGCTCTCGCGGACCGTGACCGACGCGTCCGGGGCCGTGATCCACCACGACGTCTTCAACTCGTCGTACGCCCGCGTGGACGGCCTGACGCTCATCGGCCGGGCCGCCACCCCGGCCCCGCGGCCCAGCCCGAGCCCCGCCCCGATCCCGAGCGCGGAGCCATCGCCGGCGCCGTCGCCGAGCTGACCTCGAGGCGCCGTCAGGCGGCGGCGTCCGCCGCTCCCACCGCGACGGACTCGCCCGCGTCGTCGCCGAGCGACAGGTAGAGCTCCTCCTCCTGGGCCATGTGCAGGCGCAGGATCGCGTCCAGGCCATACAGGACGCGCCGCAGATCGACCAGGTCCTCGTGGGCGGGGCCCTCCTGCGGCAGGTCCCCCACCAGCCGGTCGTAGAGGCCGATCAGGTGGAAGATCTCCGTGTGCGTCCGATGGAGCGCGGCCGTGGCGTCTTCGTTGCCGATCGCCTGGGCGAGCATCGGGTAGACCGCACGATCCTCCTGCTGCTCGTGCCGCATGAGGTCGTCGACGAGGAATGAGCGGGTCGACTCCAGCGCCGCCCCGGCCGCGAGGGCGGGCAGAGCGTCGATGCCATCGGCCAGGCCGCGGATCCGTGCAAGCGCCGGCGCAAGCTCGCGGTGCTCGGTCCGCAGGCCGGCGCTCGTCTCCGCCCAGCCCGGCACATGGGCTCGCACCTCGGTGCCGCCGCGAAGCGCGCGAAGGGCGTTGAGGATGACAGCCACGTCGATCGCCTCCTGGAGCAGCGCCCCGGCCACGACGGGCAGCGCGCCGACGGCCGCGAATCCCATCGCCACGAGCGACATCGCCATCCCGGCCACGACGCTCTGGATGGCGATCCGGCGGGACCGTTTCGCGAGCCGGATCGCCTCCGCCAGCCGGTCCAGGCGATCAACCGTGATCACGAGATCGGCGGCCTCCGAGCTGGCCGTCGCGCCGCGGGCGCCCATCGCGACGCCCACGTCCGCGATGGCGAGCGCCGGGGCATCGTTGATGCCATCCCCGACCATGACCACCGGGCCGAGCGCGTCGGCCATCTCCTGGCGGACCGCGTCCACCTTGTCCACCGGCGTCCGCTCGGCCAGGACGCCATCGACGCCGATTGCCGCGCCCACCATCTCCGCGACGGAGGCGTGGTCGCCGGTCACCATCACGATCCGCGTGATGCCCGCGCGCCGGAGCGAGCGGATCGCACGCGGGGTTTCCGGCCGGATCGGGTCGTCGAGGACCAGGGCGCCGGCCAGGCGGTCGTCCGCCCGCACGAAGACGTGCGTGCTCCCCTCTACGGCGCCGCGCCGGCGCAGCTCGCGTGCCCACGCGGGGAGGCTCCCGCCGCCGGCGCCGACATGACCCGCGAAGTCCGCCGACCCGACCTGGACCTCGCGGCCGTCGACGCGGCCCGAGACGCCGGAGCCGGGCGTCTCGACGACGTCGGTCGGGAAGGCGAGCGTGAGCCCTCGTTCGCGCGCCCCGTGGACGATCGCGGCCGCGAGGACGTGGGGGCTCACCTGGTCGACGGAGGCGGCGAGGCGCAAGACATCATTCGGGTCGGCGCCCGGCGCCGCCTCGACGCCTGCCAGGCGCGGCCGTCCCGCGGTGAGCGTGCCGGTCTTGTCGAAGAGGAGCACGCGGGCACGGGCGAGCGTCTCCAGCGGCCCGCCGCCCTTCACGATGATCCCGCGTCGGGCGGCACGGCTGAGGCCCGCCACGATCGCGATCGGCGCGGCCAGGAGCAGCGGACAGGGCGTCGCGACGACCACCACGGCAAGCGCCCGGTTGGGATCGCCCGAGATGAGCCACGCGAGGCCCGCCACGGCGAGCGTGAGGGGGACGAAGAGAACCGCATAGCGGTCGGCGAGCCGAACGAATGGTGCCTTGGAGCCCTCGGCCTCCCGGACCAGGCGGACGATGCCGGCATACGTCGACTGCTCGGCGATGGCGATCGCCCGGAGATCGAAGGGCCCGCCCGCGTTCAGGGTCCCGGAGCTGACCTGGTCTCCTTCGGCGCGTGTGACGGGTCCCGCCTCCCCGGTGAGGGCCGATTCGTCGAGGACTGCCGCGTCGCCATCCACGAGGCCGTCGACGGGGACGACCTCGCCGGGCATGACCAGCAGCCGGTCGCCGACGATCACCGCGTCGATCGAGCGGGTGACGAGCTCGCCGTCCTCGTAGCGGTGGACGTCGCGCGGCGCCCTGGCCAGGAGCGCCGTCAGCTCTCGATGCGCGCGCCCGGCCGCGTACCGCTCCAGCGCCTCGCCGGTGGCGAGCATCAGGGCGATGATGGCCGCCGCGAGGTACTCCTCCATCGCCAGCGCCCCGCCGATCGCGAGGATCGCGATGACGTCGACGCCCGCCTTGCCCGTCAGCACGTCGCGCAGGATCGACCAGGCAAGCCGGACCCCGACGATCGCGGAGGGAGCCACCCACGCGATCCTCGCGAGGTCGTCACGGCCGGCCCACGCGAAGGCGATGCCCAGCGCGAGCCCGGCCGCGCAGAACGGGAGCAGCGCGGCGCCGAGGAATCCAAGGACGCGAGCAAGCAGTGTCGGGGATGGCATCCCTCCAGTCTATGGCGGCCCATCGCCCGGTTCGCGAGTCCCGGGTCCCGCCGAGCCGGGCCGTTCGGCACGCTCGCGAGCGGATCCTGCAGCGAAGCGCAGAATCGGGGCCGGCCGTCGGCGCACACCGCCCGGCACCGAACCGCGGGAGATCGAGCATGACGATGCATCTGGAGCTCGCCGAATCGCCGGCCGTCGCCAGCGGCCTTCTCGCGAGCGCAAGGGCGCCGCTGGCCCGCGTTGCCGACGAGGTCCGTCGGCGCGGGACCCGGTTCGTGCTGATCGCAGCCCGCGGCACGTCCGATCACGCCGCCACCTATGCCCAGTACGTGCTGGGTTCGAGGAATCGGCTCCCCGTCGGCCTGGCGGCCCCCTCCCTGACGTCGCTCTACGGGAGCGGCCCGAGCGTCGGTGAGGCGCTCGTGATCGGGATGAGCCAGTCCGGCCGGTCACCCGACATCGTCGCCGTGCTCGACGAGGCGCGCCGCCAGGGCGCGTTGACGCTCGCGATCACGAACGACCCGGGTTCGCCGCTGGCCGACGTCGCCGACGTCGTCGTTCCGCTGGAGGCCGGGCCGGAGCTGGCGGTCGCGGCCACCAAGACCTACGTCGCCGAGCTCGTGGTGGTGGCGCTTCTCTCCGAGGCGCTGCGCGGCGGCGAACCCGATCCCGGGCTCGCGAGGCTGCCCGCTGCACTCGCCGGGACCCTCGACCTCGAGGCGTCGATCGTCGAGCTGGCCGGCGGGCTCGCGCCGGCGCCCGCCTGCGTGGTCTTGGGGCGGGGATTCCAGTACCCGACTGCGCGCGAATGGGCGCTCAAGCTCAAGGAGGTGGCGGGCGTCTTTGCCGACGCGTACTCAGCGGCGGACTACGAGCACGGACCGATCTCGCTCGTCGAGCCCGGGCTGCCGGTGCTGGCGGTTGTGTCGAGCGGGCCGACGCTGGCCGGCCTCCTCGTCCTGCTCGAGCGGCTCGCGGCGGACGGCGCCGACCTGCTGGTCCTGTCCGATGCCGCCGAAGCGCGTGCGCTCGGGAGGGGCTCCCTCGCGCTTGCCGGCGACGTCCCCGAGTGGCTGGCGCCGATCGTCGCGGTCCTTCCCTGCCAGCTTCTGGCCTATCACCTGGCGATCGCGCGCGGCCGCGACCCGGAAGCGCCGCGCCATCTCCGCAAGGTGACGCTGACGCGCTAGCCGGGCTCAATTCGCTGGTGATCCCGCGGCGCTCAGGTGCTCCCGCGTCGTCAGGCGTCTGCCTCCACGCGCGGGCCGAACGCCACGCAGCAGGCACCCGGGATCGCCACCGGGCGAGGCCAACGATCAGTTTCGCCGACGCCGGAGCGGATCCCGTCGAGCATCGCCAGGTTCATCGCGCAGGTCAGGCCGCGATGGTCGGCCACGAGCGCGTCGAAGGGGCAGTTGCGCAGCACGACGAGCGACCCGTCCTCGCGCGGCTCGTAGCCCGCGCCGCGAAGGGCGGCGAGCAGCGGGTCGGCGGGCTGCGCCGCTGAAGCAGGGACCCCGTCGACCTCACGTCGTGCCGACGTGCCGAGCGCCTCGCCGCGGACCCGCGCGCCGGCGAGCACCGCCGTCGGGTCCGTCATCTCGAGCGCCGCGGCGAACAGGTCGGCTGCCAGCACATATCGCCGGGCGGGAAGCGACACCTCGACGACCTCGTCCGCGCGGCGGTAGAGCTTCGCGGGCCGCCCTGCGCCGGGACCGCTCCGGCCGCGCAGCCGCCGGTACTCCGCGGTGAGCAGGCCGGCGCGCAGGAGTCGCTCCAGGTGGAACGCGACGAGTGGCCGGCCGATCCCGAGCGCGTCGGCGGCCTGGTCCCGTCCGACCGGCTCGTCGCTCCCGGCGACGTACTCGTAGAGCCGTCGGCGCGTCGGCTCGTGGAGCGCGGCGATCGCTCGCACCGGGTCGGCCGGCGCACGTCGGGCGTTCACCCCGGCATTCTACTGCACAATATCGCTAACGAAACCAGCCAGCGTGAGCGAGGCTCCGGTCAGCCCGCCACGGCGAGGGACTTGAACTCCTCGACTTGGCCGCGAATGGCCCGCTCCGTCGGGAGCCGTTCGATGCTGGAGGCGCCGAAGAAGCCGGCGACCCCGGGCATCCGCGTGAGCGCGCGGCCGACGGTGCCGGGTTCGTCGAACGGCCCGCCGTGACAGATCACGATGATGTCCGAGCGCACGCCGCGGCCCGCCTCGGCGATCGCCATCACCCGGTCGATCGCGTCGTCGAGCGTGAAGGCGACGCCCGCGCCGATGGTGCCTGCGGTCGTCAAGCCGACGTGGGCGACCAGCTGGTCCGCGCCGGCACGGGCCATGGCCCGCGCGTCGTCCGGGTTGAAGACGTACGGGGAGCAGAACAGGCCGATCTCCGAGGCGAGACGGATCATCTCCACCTCGCGGTCATAGCCCATTCCCGTGGCCTCGATGTTCTTCCGGAAGTCGCCGTCGATCAGGCCGACCGTGGGGAAGTTCTGGACGCCATCGAAGCCCATCTCCTTCAGCTGCCGGAGGAAGACGGGCATCAACCGGAACGGGTCGGTTCCGCAGACGCCGGCGAGGACCGGTGTATCCCGGACCACCGGCAGCACCTCGGCGGCCATCTCGACGACGATGCCGTTGGCGTCGCCGTACGGCATCAGGCCGGCGAGCGAGCCGCGACCGGCCATGCGGTAGCGGCCGGAGTTGTAGATGATCACGAGGTCGGCGCCGCCGGCCTCGGCCATCTTCGCCGAGATGCCCGTGCCGGCACCACAGCCGACGATGGGCCGGCCCGCGTCGATCTCCGCCCGGAGACGGCGCAGCACCTCGGTGCGGGGAATGAACGGCATCGGATCTCCTCCTGCTGGGGTGTGGTGTTCGTGCCGGGCGCGGCTGTCAGCGCCCGTCAAGCATCTCGAGGAGCGTCTCGGCCACCCTCCCCGAGAAGGCCGGATCGTTGATGTTCGCGTCGACCTCGATGACCGGGACGCCTGTCCCGACTCCCGCCCGGATTGCCTCGAAGCAGGCGGCGTCGGCCGCCGGGTCCCAGAACTCGTGTCCCGCGGCGTCGAGCATGGAGACGCCTCGGAGGGGCAGCAGGACGGCGACCGGAGCGGTCGCGGCGCGTGCGGCCGCGGCGATCATCTCGCCGATACGGCGGTTCTCCTCGGCGTTCGTGCGAAGGAGGGTGATGTTCGGGTTCCACGCGTAGAGGTTCCGGTCGTGGAAGCGTGCCGGGACCGTCTCGATGCCGCCGAAGTTGGCCATGTCGACACAGCCCGGCACGAGGACGGCCGGGATTCCCGCGCGGGATGCCGCCAGGCAGCGTTCGGGTCCGGCGCTCAGGACGCCCCCACAGACCTCGTCCGCGAGCTCGGTCGTGGTCATGTCGAGCGAGGCGGTCACGTACCCATCGGCGATGAGCCCTTCCATCGTCCGACCGCCGGTGCCCGTGGCATGGAAGACGAGGACCTCGTAATCGCGGGCCTCGAGGATGGCGCGGGCGTGGTCGACCGCCACGGTCGTGTTGCCGAACATGGAGGCGACGATGAGCGGCCTGTCGGCTCCGTCGGTGGGAATCTCAGCTCGAACCATGCCGGCGATGGCGCCCGCTGCGTTCGCGAAGATCCGGCGGCTCAGCCGGTTGAAGCCAGCCACGTCCACGATCGAGGGCATGAACGTGATGTCCTTCGTGCCCGCATAGGCGCTCACGTCGCCGCCGCCCAGCGTCGACAGCATCACCTTCGGCACGCCCACGGGGAGCGCCCGCATGGCGGTGGTCGCGATCGATGTGCCGCCGCTTCCTCCCATCGACAGGATGCCGTCGAGCCGCCCCTCCGCGTGGAGCCTGCCCACGATGACCGCCAGCCCGTCGGCCATGGTGCGCATCGCCTCGTCCTTGTGGTCACCCGACGCAAGGCGGGCAAGGTCGCCGCCGACCGCGGCAACGACCTCCTCGCGCGTGATGTCCGCGCGGAACCCGGGCGGGCCCATCACCCCGACGTCGACCACCAGGGTCGCGAGCCCCTGGCCCTCGATCAGCCCCTTGACGTACCGGAACTCCTCGCCCTTCGTGTCGAGCGCTCCCGCGATCACGACTGTCTTCACCATGCTCCCCTTCTCGATCCGGCGGGCCAGCGATGCGCGAGGGCCGACGCTCAACGATTGCTCAAGGTCGGGCTCGCGACTGCGTGATTCTGCCACCACGGGTACTAGTATCGGAGCACATGGTGGCATTCGTCGGAGGGCGTAGCGTGGTGGGCCGGGTCGCCGGTCGCCGCTCGGCGACGGCGATTGCCGTCGCGATATGCCTGGCGCTGGGCGGCACGACGCTGGCCGTCGCGGCGATCCGCGCGGTCGTCCCGGACGCGGCCCCCGTCTACCTGCTGGCCGTCCTGGCGGTCGGCATGCTCCACGGGACGGCGCCCGCGGTGGTGACGTCGGTCGGCGCGTTCCTGCTCTACGACTTCCTGTTCGTCCAACCCGTGTACACGTTCACGATCTCGAGCCCGGACGAGTGGCTCAACCTGCTCCTCCTGCTGGCCGTGGCCGTCGTCATCGGGCGTCTCGCGGCGCTCCAGACGCAGCGCGCGCAGGAGGCGGCGGACCGCGCGCTCGAAGCGGAGTCGCTCTACGGGATCACCGGCGTCCTCGCCTCGACGAGGACCGTCGCCGAGGCCACGCCGCTTGTCCTGGCCCGGCTTGCAGAGACCACCGCGATGGATCGCGTCTGGTTCGGGCTCGGGCCGGCGCCCACCGAGGAGCGGATCGTCGCCGACACGGCCGCGGCCGAGGCGCTGCCGGTGCCGGGCTGGCACGTCGTCCTGCAGCGCCCTTCCGACGGCCCGGTGCGCTGGGCGCGGACCCACGTGGGCCGGCCCGGCGCGCGGCGATCCGAGAAGGCGGTCGTCCACCGCGTCCGCGTCGAGGTCGCCGGCGAGCTTCTCGGCTCGCTCTGGGCGCTGCGGGCCCGCGCCGAGCACGATCCGGACCGCGCCGAGACCCGGATCCTGGCGGCCGCAGCGGACCAGCTCGGCCAGGCCGTGGTCCGGGACCGCCTGTCGGAGGAGGCCACGAACGCCGCGATCCTCCGCGAGAGCGAGTCGCTGAAGTCCGCGCTGCTGGACTCGGTCTCCCACGACCTGCGGACACCGCTCGCCACGATCCGCGCGGCCGCCGGCAGCATGCTGGATCGAAGCATCGGCTGGAGCGAGGAAGAGCAGCTCGGGGCCTTCCAGACCATCGATGCCGAGGCCGAGCGGATGGGCCGGCTCGTGCGCAACCTCCTGGACCTGAGCCGGATCGAGGGCGGTGCGCTCAGGCCGGAGCTGGCCGCCCAGGATGCGGGAGAGCTGGCTCGACAGGCCGTAAGCCGGACGCACGCGCAGGGGAAGACGATCCGGGTCGACATCCCGCTGTCACTGCCGCCCGTCCTCGTCGACGACGTCTACATGGGCCAGGTCCTGGCCAACCTGCTCGAGAACGCGGTTCGGTACGGCGGTCCCACGATCGTGGTCCAGGCCCGCTTCCTGCCCGACGAGTCCACCGTCGAGGTGAGCGTCGCCGATGACGGCGACGGCGTCCCGGTTCGCGCCCTGGCCCACCTCTTCGACAAGTTCTACCAGGTGCCCAGGTCGGACGACCTGTCCCGGCGCGGGATGGGAATCGGCCTGACGGTGGTGGCAGGGCTCACGCGCGCGATGGGTGGCACGGTCCGCGCCCAGCGTGCCGTTGCCGGCGGCCTCGTGGTCGTGGTCCGGCTGCGCGCCGCAGACGCCCCACCCTCCGCAGACGCGTCGCCGACCGCAGACGCGTCGCCGGCGGACCGTAACGAGCGCACCCCGGTTACCGCCGAGAGGGCCCGATGATCGCCTCCGGGGCGTGGTTGCTGGTCGTCGAGGACGAGGAGCCTGCCCGGCGCCTGCTGCGGGCGTACCTCGCTCGACGCGGCTACCGCGTGGACGAGGCGGCTTCCGCCAGGGAGGCGATGCGTGCCTGGGAGGCGCACCGGCCGGATCTCGTCCTTCTCGACCTGGGCCTTCCCGACCTCGATGGCGTCGAGGTCATCCGGCGCATCCGGCGCGACGCCGTCACCCCCATCATCGTGCTGTCGGCCCGGGGTGAGGAGCGCGACAAGGTCGCCGGCCTGGAGGCGGGCGCCGACGACTACCTGTCCAAGCCGTTCTCGATCGGCGAGCTCGAGGCGCGCATCCACGCGGTGCTGCGTCGGCTTGGGCCCGACGTGGGTCCGGACGGCAGGCTGCGGCTCGGGCCGATCGAGCTCGACCCGGTCCGCCGCTCCGTCACCGCGGCCGGGGATCCGGTCCATCTCTCCCCGCGTGAGTACGAGCTGCTCAAGGTGCTCCTGTCCAACCAGGGCCGGCTCGTGACACGCGAGCGCCTGCTCCGGGCGGTTTGGGGCCGCGAGCACGCGGGTGCGCGCGAGTATCTCCACGTCTACATCGGACGGCTTCGGCATAAGCTGGCCGACGCGGGCGTCGGTCCCGCGATCGAGCAGATGATCGCGACGGAGCCAGGGATCGGGTATCGCGTGGCGGCTCCGACGCCCGCGGCGCCGCTCGAGGCGCCGGCTCCGGTCTGACGCGCGCCGGTCTCGACAGATCCGACCCGAGCGGGCAGCCGATGGGCGTGGCGCCAGCCCAAACGTTTAGGCCGACTTAAGGCCGCCGGTGCCCGGAAGCAGGCCGGCCTCTTGGACCCCGGGCGGATGCTCGAGGCATGCCACACGTGAGCGGCCCCGACGCGTTCAGGGACGGAACCACCGCCTACCGCCTGGCGAGCGAGGTGCGAGAGGTCGAATCCGCGATGGCGCTGGTCCGATCCGGGGCCGCGACCCGCGTCACACTCACCGGCCTGCGCTTCGCCGAGGCCGTCCTCCGGCAGCTCAGCCCGGATGCGCAGCGCGATGGCATCGCGCTCGACCCGCTCTACTGGCCCGACGATTCGGGCTGCGACGTCGTCGTGAGGCGAACCGATGACGACGCCTGACCGCGCGGCCCGGGTCCTGCTCGTCGAGGACGACCTTGGCCTCTCGGGAATCATCGAGCGTCACCTTTGCGCTCGCGGCCACGACGCGCGCGCGTCGGCGTCGGTCGAGGATGCGATCGAGTTGCTCCGGGCGGGTTTTCGGCCGACCGTGGTCCTGCTGGACATCAACCTGCCGGGGGCGTCGGGCTGGAACCTGCTCCGCGGTCCCGAGCTGGCGGCGGCCGGATCGCCGCCCGTCTACGTGGTCAGCGCGACGTCGATCCCCACGGCGCGCCTCCGCGAGTTCAACGTGGCCGGCTTCCTGCCGAAGCCGTTCGCACTGCCGACGCTCGTCGACGTCGTGGAGCGGACGCACCCAACGGGCGAAGGCGCAGCCGAGACCGTGGCCGGAGGAGGCCTGGATGCTCTTTGACCTCGCGATGATCGCCCTGACCCTGGTCTGGGCACTCGCGTTCTTCGCGTTCCTGTGGCTTGCGAGGAAGCTCGCTCGATGAACCTCGGCGACCTCGTGGGGGGCGTGATCGCACTCCTGCTCGGCGTGTACCTCTTCTGGACCCTTCTCCGGCCCGAGGACTTCTGAGCAATGCCCAACCTCCCGGGCCTGGTCCAGATCGTCACGGTCCTGGCCGCCATCGTCCTGGTGACCCGCCCGCTGGGCGGGTACATGCGGCGCGTGTTCGAGGGCGAGCGGACGTTCCTCTCCCCTGTCATGCGACCCATCGAGCGCGGGATCTATCGGGTCATGGGCGTGGACGAGACCGTCGAGCAGCGCTGGACCGGCTACGCGGTGTCGATCCTGGTCTTCGCCTTCGTCGGCATCCTCGTCCTGTACGTCCAGCAGCGGGTCCAGGGCTCGTTGCCGCTCAATCCGAACGGCTTCGGAGCGGTTCCCCAGGACCTCTCGTTCAACACCGCCGTCAGCTTCGAGACCAACACGAACTGGCAGAACTACAGCGGCGAGAACACGCTGAGCTACCTGACCCAGATGGCCGGGCTCACGGTTCGGAACTTCACCTCGGCCGCGATGGGTCTCGTGGTTGCCATCGCCCTGGCTCGCGGGCTGGTCCGACGCTCGGCGACAACCATCGGCAACTTCTGGGTGGACGTGACTCGGAGCACGCTCTACATCCTGCTCCCGATCGCCTTCGTGGCGGCGCTCGTGCTGGTCTCCCAGGGTGTCGTCCAGACCCTCAATGCCTCGACCACCGTCCATACGCTCCAGGGAGCAAGCCAGACGATCAGCGTCGGTCCGTTCGCGTCGCAGGAGGCGATCAAGGAGCTCGGCAACAACGGCGGCGGCCCCTTCAACGCCAACTCGGCCCATCCCTTCGAGAATCCCAACGGGCTCACGAACTGGCTCGAGATGTTCCTGATCCTGCTGATCCCGTTCGGCCTCACCAACACCTTCGGGCGGATGGCCGGCAACGAGAAGCAGGGCTGGGCGCTGTTCGCCGCCATGATGGTGCTCCTCGTCGTGGCGATCGCCGTGGTGACCTGGAGCGAGCAGCAGGGCAACCCGCTCTACCCGCAGGCCGTGAACACGGCCCTCGGCAACATGGAAGGCAAGGAGGTCCGCTTCGGCGCCGACACGAGCGCCTTCTTCGCCGCGGTGACGACCGGCACGAGCACCGGGGCCGTCAACTCGATGCACGACAGCTTCCTGCCGCTCGGGGGCATGGTGCCGCTGGTCCTCATCCAGCTCGGCGAGATCACCCCCGGCGGAATCGGTGCCGGCTTCTACGGCCACGTGATCTTCGGGGCGATCCTGGCCGTCTTCATCGCGGGCCTCATGGTCGGGCGGACCCCCGAGTACCTTGGCAAGAAGATCGAGTCATACGAGATCAAGATGGCCATCCTGGCGGTGCTGGCCATGGGTGGCAGCATCCTCATCTTCTCGGCCATCGCGTCGGTCGCTCCAGCGGGTCTCGCCGGGCCCCTGAACTCCGGGCCGCACGGCTTCAGCGAGATCCTCTACGCGTTCTCGAGCCAGACCGGCAACAACGGCTCGGCGTTCGCGGGCCTGACCGGCAACACCCTCTTCTACAACCTGTCGGGAGCCTCGGCGATGCTCATCGGCCGCTTCGCGGAGATCATCCCGGCCCTCGCGATCGCCGGGTCGATGGCGGCCAAGCGGCGGGTCGCGCCGTCGCTCGGAACCTTCCCGACCACGGGTCCCATCTGGGTCGCGCTGCTCATCGGGGTGATCGTGATCGTCGGCGCACTCACCTTCTTCCCGGCGCTCTCGCTGGGCCCAATCGTGGAGCAGCTCAAGATGGCCGCAGGCCAGGTGTTCTGAGATGATCAATCCAGCCCGCACGCCGACTATCGGGGCACGCCTCGTCCGGGCGGTCATCGACACGGGTCGCGGCACCCGCCGCATCCAGCGCGCCGAGCGCGAGGCGACCGCCGGAGCGCCGGGCGCCCCGAGGACGCCGCGGGGCATCTTCGATCCTGCCCTGCTGCGAGCCGCGCTCCGGCCGGCCCTTCGCAAGCTCGACCCGCGCGAGCTCTACAGGAACCCGGTCATGTTCGTCGTGGAGGTGACCGCAACGCTCGTCGCGCTGGTCTTCCTGGCCGACCTGGCGGGCATCACGACGGCCGCGACGGGCGAGGTCGGGCGGTCGCTGGGCTTCGAGCTCCAGATCGCGGCGTGGCTCTGGTTCACGGTCTACTTCGCCACGTACGCCGAGGCGCTCGCGGAGGCGCGCGGCAAGGCCCAGGCCGCGTCGCTGCGCAAGACGCGTTCCGAGACGGCTGCCCACCGGCGGCGAGCCGACGGGACGCTCGAGGACGTCGGCTCGTCGCTCCTCCGCTCGGGAGACGTCATCGTGGTACGGGACGGCGAGACGATCCCGGGAGACGGCGATGTCATCGAAGGCGTGGCCTACGTCAACGAAGCCGTCATCACCGGGGAGTCCGCCCCGGTCCTCAAGGAACCGGGCACCGACATCCGGAGCTCGGTCACCGGCGGCACGACGATCACCAGTGACACCCTCACCGTGCGCATCACGGCGAACCCGGGCGAGACATTCCTCGACCGGATGATCGCCCTCGTCGAGGGTGCGAAGCGACAGCGGACGCCAAACGAGATCGCGCTGTTCATCCTCCTCTCCGGCCTGACGATCGTCTTCCTGCTGGCGACGGCGACCATCCGGCCGTTCGGCCTCTACGCGAACGCACAGCTGGGCCTCGTGGTCCTCGTGGCCCTGCTCGTCTGCCTGATCCCGACGACGATCGGGGGTCTCCTTTCGGCGATCGGCATCGCGGGCATGGACCGCGTGGCCCGCTTCAACGTCCTGGCGATGAGCGGCCGCGCCGTGGAGGCCTCCGGCGACGTCGACGTGATCCTGCTCGACAAGACGGGCACCATCACGTTCGGCAACCGGCTGGCGTCCCGGATCGTGGCCGTGCCCGGCATCGACGAGCGCGACGCCGTCGAGGCAGCCCTGCTCACGTCGCTCGAGGACGAGACGCCGGAGGGCCGTTCGATCGTCGAGCTGGCGCGAACCCGGCTGGCCGCGCTGGGCGGGGCTGCCGACGTCCGGTCCGTTCCAGCCGGCGGGGCGGTGGCCCAGGTCGTGCCCTTCTCTGCGCAGTCGCGGACCAGCGGCGTGATCCTCGCCGACGGGACCGTCGTCCTCAAGGGCGCGGTGGACGCGATCGAGGCCGCCCTCGACGGCGCGGCGCCCCCGGCGCTGAAGGCGCTGAGCGACGAGATCGCGGGGCTCGGCGCAACGCCCCTGGCGATCCGCCGGAACGGGACGGTCCTGGGCGTGATCGAGCTCAAGGACACGGTCAAGCCCGGTCTCCGCGCCCGGTTCGACGAGCTTCGCCGGATGGGCATCCGGACGATCATGGTCACCGGCGACAATCCCCTGACCGCCCGGACGATCGCGGAAGAGGCCGGCGTGGACGACTTCATGGCCCAGGCCAAGCCAGAGGACAAGATCGCCCGGATCCGGGCCGAGCAGGCCGAGGGCCACCTCGTGGCGATGACCGGGGATGGCACGAACGACGCCCCGGCCGTGGCGCAAGCGGACGTCGGGCTGGCGATGAACAGCGGGACGTCGGCGTGCAAGGAGGCCGCCAACATGGTCGACCTCGACTCCGACCCGACCAAGCTGATCGAGGTGATCGCGATCGGCAAGCAGCTCCTCATCACCCGCGGCGCGATCACGACCTTCTCGATCGCCAACGATGTGGCCAAGTACTTCGCGATCCTGCCGGCGATGTTCGCGGTCGCGTACCCCGAGCTTCGCTCCCTGAACGTCATGGGTCTCGGCACGCCGGAGAGCGCCATCCTCTCGGCGGTGATCTTCAACGCGCTGATCATCATCGCCCTGGTCCCTCTTTCCCTGCGCGGCGTCGCCTACCGGGCGGCACCGGCTGCCGAGCTCTTGCGGCGCAACCTCCTGATCTACGGGGTCGGCGGCATCTTTGCGCCCTTCCTCGGGATCAAGCTGATCGACATCCTCGTCACCGCCGTCCACCTGGCGTAGAGGTCTCCGATGCGTGCGTTCGTCCGTCACCAGCTTTGGCCCGCAGTCGCCAGCCTGGCCCTCCTCACCCTCATCACCGGTTTCGTCTACCCGGCCGCCGTCACCGCGGTTGCCCAGGCCGTCTTCCCGAGCCAGGCCAACGGCTCGTTCATCGTGGTGAACGGGACAACGGTCGGATCGAGCCTGATCGGCCAGGCCTTCAGTGACCCGAAGTACTTCTGGGGCCGGCCGTCGGCCGCCGGCGCGAACGGCTACGATGCGACCGCCTCGGGCGGCTCCAACCTTGGCCCCACGTCCAGGGCGCTCATCGATCGGATCACGAAGTCGGTTGACGACATGCGGGCAGCGAACGGGAACGCCCCGATCCCGGTCGACCTCGTGACGACCTCCGCCTCGGGGCTCGACCCGGACATCAGCCCGGACGCCGCCGAGTACCAGGTCGCACGCGTGGCGCAGGCGCGCGGCATGACCGCCGACCAGGTCCGGGCGCTGGTCGCGAAGCACACGAGCCAGCCGATCCTCGGCTTCCTGGGTGCGGCGAACGTGAACGTCCTCGAGCTGAACCTGGACCTCGACGGGCTGTTGCGATGAGCACGGGAGCCAGCGACCCGCAGCGCCCGACCGCGGACCAGATGCTGGCGCGCCTGCAGGCCGACGAGCGTCCGGCCCGCGGTCGGCTCCGGATCTACCTGGGGATGGCGCCCGGCGTCGGGAAGACATACAAGATGCTCGAGGAGGCGCATCGCCGGCACGATCGCGGCACGGATGCGGTGGTCGGGTTCGTCGAGACGTACGGCCGCCGGCACACGGCCGCGCTGCTCGACGGGCTCGAGGCGGTTCCGAGGCGGCGGATCGAGTACCGCGGCGTGGTGGTGGAGGAGATGGACGCCCAGGCGATCATCGACCGGCATCCGACGGTCGTCCTCGTCGACGAGCTCGCCCACACGAATGTGCCCGGCGCCGATCGGGAGAAGCGTTGGCAGGATGTCGAGCTGATCCGCGATGCCTCGATCGATGTCATCAGCACCTGCAACGTGCAGCACATCGAATCCGTCGCCGCGGTCGTCGAGACGATCCTGGGCGTTCCCGTCCACGAGCGCGTGCCCGACGACGTCGTCCGCATGGCCGACGAGATCGAGCTCGTGGACATGAGCCCCCACGCCCTCCGGCAGCGGATGAGACACGGGAACGTCTATTCCCCGGACCGGGCCGCGATCGCCCTGGAGCGCTTCTTCACCGAGCCGAACCTCATCGCCCTGCGCGATCTCAGCCTGCGCTTCGTCGCCGGCCAGGTGGACCGCGAGCTCGAGGACCGCGTGGCCGAGCAGGGCATCGGCGTTCCGCCGGTCACGGAGCGAGTGACCGTCCTGGTCGACGAATCCCTGGCCTGCCGGCGGGCCGTGCGTCGCGCCGCATCGCTCGCCTCCGCGCTCCATGCCACGCTCCTCGCCGTTGCCATCGAGTCAGCCGGTGTCCAGCTGTCGCGCGACCGCCAGCGGGACCTCCAGTCGAACGTCGACTACGCGGTCGATCTCGGCGCAGAGATCATCCGCGGCGAGACGTCGGACCTCGCCAGGGGCCTCGAGGAGGTGCTGCGAGACCAGCGCGTCACGCATCTCGTGCTTGCCCACCACCCTCGTCACGGGATGGATCGCCTCGGCAGGCCGTCGCTGGCCGAGCGCATTCTCGCCGCGGTGCCGGGGATCGAGGTCCACCTGATCAGCGAATCGCCTCCGGTGGCATGAGCGCACCCGGCCCGGGCCGGACGAGCACGGGCGGTGCGGAAGGGGGCCGTCGGGTGCAGAATCGCCGCATGCCATACGTTCCAGCTCCCACGCGCTACGACGACATGCAGTACCGGCGATCGGGACGGAGCGGGCTCCACCTGCCCGCGATCTCGCTCGGCCTCTGGCAGAACTTCGGGCACGGCCGCCCGATCGACGGCCAGCGCTCGATCATCCACCGTGCCTTCGACCTGGGCATCACCCACTTCGACCTGGCCAACAACTACGGGCCGCCGTACGGCTCGGCGGAGGAGAACTTCGGGCGAATCCTCGCCTCGGACCTTGCCGGCTACCGGGACGAGCTGGTCATCTCGTCGAAGGCGGGATACGACATGTGGCCGGGGCCGTACGGCGAGTGGGGCTCCCGGAAGTACCTGGCGGCGAGCCTCGACCAGAGCCTTCGCCGGATGGGTCTCGATTACGTCGACATCTTCTACTCCCACCGCTTCGACCCGGAGACCCCGCTCGAGGAGACGATGGGTGCCCTCGACGCCGCCGTGCGGCAGGGCAAGGCGCTCTATGCCGGCATCTCCTCCTACTCGGCAGCCCAGACCCGAGCGGCGGTGGCGATCCTGCGGGCGATGGGAACGCCGCTCCTCATCACGCAGCCGTCCTACTCCATGCTCAATCGCTGGATCGAGGGAGGCCTCCTCGACGTCCTCGGGGACGAGGGTGTCGGCTGCATCGTGTTCTCGCCGCTCGCGCAGGGCGTGCTGACCGGCAAGTACCTCCGCGGCATCCCCGCGGGTTCGCGCGCGGAGTCGGGCAGCTCGCTCTCGCCGGAGCTCCTCGCCGCCGAGACGCTGGCGAAGGTGCGCGCGCTCGCCGACATCGCCGGGAGGCGGGGCCAGAGCCTGGCGCAGATGGCCCTCGCCTGGGCGCTCCGCGACCCGCGGGTGACCTCCGCGCTCGTGGGAGCTGGCAGCGTCGCGCAGCTCGAGGAGAACATCGCCGCGCTCGGGAACCTCGCGTTCTCCGCGACCGAGCTCGCCGAGATCGACCGCTACGCGACCGAGAGCGGGATCAACCTCTGGGCGGCGTCAAGCAAGTCGTGAGGCGCCGCGTTGGGCCGGTCTCCGCCGGCCGGCGGAGACCGATCGCCAGCACCAAGGGGGAGAAGATCGTGGACTGGAAGCTCGAGCTCATCGTGGTCCCCGTCTCCGACGTCGACCGCGCCAAGACCTTCTATCTCGAGAAGGCCGGTTTCAGCCTGGACGTCGACCATGTCGCGGGCGACTTCCGGGTCGTGCAACTGACGCCCGCAGGGTCTGCGTGCTCGATCGCCCTCATGCGGCACACGGAGGGAGCCGCGGGGTCGCTCCAGGGTCTGCAGCTCGTCGTCACCGACATCGACGCCGCGCGTTCCGAGCTCGTTGGACGAGGGATGGACGCGAGCGAGATCTTCCACTTCGAGTCCGGCCGGCAGGTGCCGGGCCCCGATCCCGAGCGCGCCCCGTACAACTCGTTCCTCTCGTTCAGCGACCCAGACGGCAACGGCTGGATGGTCCAGGAGGGGAGGCGCGCCGAGTCGCCGGCCTGATCGTCACGCCCGAAGGGCCGGGGGAGGCCGAGCCGGCGGACGTCGCAGGCGACTCCGAAGCCGTTCGCGGCCATGGTCACCGGGCGGTGCGCGTCTCCACCCCGCGGTCGTCGGCCTGGCCGGACGGCTGGACAATCCTGCCCGACCACCCACCCCCCTCGGCCTCGACGAGCCGCTCGAGCTCGCCCTGGTCGAGGAAGATGCCCCGGCAGTCCTCGCACTGCTCGACGAGGATCGTGCTGCGCTCGTACGGGCGCATGCGCCCGCCGCACTTCGGGCACGCGAGTTCGCGCGAGGCTGTCATCGGCTACTCCTTCGAGGTGGGGTCGAGCCGGGACGCGCGCCGATCCGAGGAATGCCAGGCCGGCCGCATCGGGGAGGGTGGTGGCGACGGAGGGAGTCCATCAGCGGCTCCGGCAGGAACGTATCGAAGGTCTCGCCCGCTCGCACAGCGGCCCGCCGACCGGGCGTGCCAGCGGCCCGCCGGGATGTCGATCGAACGGAGGTGGACTACTCCCCTTCGCGCTCCATCATACGGAGACGCCTCGACTCCGCTCATGCCGCTTGGCCTGAAGGTCGGCTGAACGGCTCTCGCGGGGCTGGGCCCCGTCGCGCCACCTCGCGCGCAGGCCATCCCGGGCCTCATGGGCCGTTGCCGCGGGCAGATCGGCCCTTGTCGCGCCTCGCTGGCGGCGTCGACGATCGCGGGGCGGCGATCGGCGCGACCCCGATTGAGGTCCAACGCGGGCTGCGCGCGCCCGCCGGAGGTGGCATGTCTCTCGTCATCGACGGGCTTCGCAAGCGCTTCGACGAGGTGGTGGCCCTCGACGGCGTCGGCTTCACCGTCAACCCCGGCCAGGTGTTCGGCTTCCTCGGCCCCAACGGTGCCGGGAAGACCACGACCATGCGCATCGTCCTCGACATCCTCCACGCTGACCAAGGCTCGGTGACGTGGAAGGGCCAGGCCGCCGCCCGCGTTGCCAAGCGCACGTGGGGCTACCTGCCCGAGGACCGCGGGCTGTACCCACGGATGAAGGTCCTCGATCAGCTCGTGTTCTTCGGGTCGCTCCATGGGCTCACGCGCGCCGACGCGGCAGCGCGCACCAGGCACTGGCTCGCCCGCTTTCGCATCAGCGACTATGCGACGCGACGGGCCGACCAGCTGAGCAAGGGCAACCAGCAGAAGGTCCAGTTCATCGCGGGAATCCTGCACGACCCGGACGTCCTCCTCATGGACGAGCCGTTCTCCGGCCTCGACCCGATCAATGCAGCCCTCCTCAAGGACGCGTTCCTGGAGCTGAAGGACCGGGGCAGGGCGATCGTGTTCAGCACCCACCAGATGGACCAGGTCGAGGAGCTGTGCGATGCGATCGCGATCATCGATCGCGGCCGGATGGTGGTGAGCGGCGCCACGGCCGAGGTGCGCCGGCAAGCAGGGCGCCGGGTCGTGCAAATCGCCGTCGCCGGCGACCCGGATCTCGCCTGGCTCGACGCCCTGCCCGGCGTCCTCGTGACTCGCTCGGGCCTCGACTACCACGAGCTGGACGTTCGCGACGGGGGCAACCCGGACAGCATCCTGCGCGCCGCCTTCGATCGGGGCGCACAGGTGACCCGCTTCGAGATCGCGGACCCATCGATCGAGGATATCTTCATCGAACGCGTCGGGGTGACGAGCACCGAGGAACGAACGCTGGCGGCCGCGCCGGCGGAGGTCGCCCGATGAGCCCGGAGTGGTCGGCCAACGTCGCCAACATCGGGGCCGTGACGCGCCGGGAGTTCGTCACCCGGACCGGCAACCGCGGCTTCATCATCTCGACCCTGATTCTCGTCATCGCGTCGGTCGCGATCGGGCTGGCGCCCGTGGTGATCCGGTTCATCGACCGTAACACCACCCAGACCGTCGCCGTCTACGCGGGAGCGGCCGACCTGCACGGCGACCCGGTGGCCACCCTCGACGCGCTCCTCAATGCCGCGGCCGGCACCCCTCCGCCGAACGGATCCGGCGCGAACGGCGGGAAGAGGGACTTCACCGTCGAGCCCGCCGCCGACCCGGCTGCCGCACGCCAGGGCGTGCTCGACGGAACGCTGAATGCCCTGGTCGACATCGAGCGAGACCCGACAGGCGAGCCCGTCTTCACGATCTACGCCAAGGATCCCGGGACCAGCCGCACGGTGACCCTGATCCGCCAGGCGGTCGCCTCCATCGCGATCGCCGACCGGCTCGGCAACGCGGGCCTCTCGGTGGCCGAGCAGTCGCACCTCTTCTCACCCCCGACGGTGCGAGCCCTCTCGCCCGACCCTGCGAAGCAGGGCCCGGACGGGCAGCCCTCCCCTGCAAAGACCGCGACCGACGAGATCAGCAACTTCGCGGTCACCTTCGGCCTGGTGATGTTCCTCTTCCTCGCCGTGATCATCTATGGCACGTGGATCGCGATGAGCGTCGTCGAAGAGAAGACGAACCGGGTGATGGAGATCATCCTCTCTACCGCTTCGCCATTCCAGCTGCTCGCGGGCAAGGTCCTCGGGGTCGGCGGCGCGGCCCTGACGCAGTACCTCGCGGTGCTGGCGGCCGCGCTCGCCGCGATCCTGCTCCAGGGCCAGGTCGCCGCCCTCGTGCTCGGGGATTCTGGCGGGCTCAGCCTGCCGACGGGGCTCACGCCGGGAATCCTGCTGGTCTTCTCGGTCTACTTCGTGCTGGGGTTCATGCTGTACGCGGTGCTCTTCGCGGCCGCGGGCTCGCTCGTGAGCCGCCAGGAAGACGTGAGCCAGGTCGTGACGCCGATGACCCTGGTCTCGACCGCGGGCTACCTCATCGGCCTGTATGCGTCCATCGGCATCGTCGACGCGAACGCCTCCTGGGTCGTGGCTCTCTCGTGGGTCCCGTTCCTCTCGCCATACATGATGCTCGGGCGCCTGAGCGCCGGCGAAGCCGGGCCGGTCGAGGTCGTCGGGACGATGGCGCTCATGGTCGTCACGATCGTCGTCGCCGTCTGGGTGGCGGCCCGCATCTACAGCGCCGGCGTCCTGATGTACGGCCAGCGGCCCGGCATCCGGCGCATGTGGAAGGCGCTCCGCGAGGCCCGCTGAGTCAGCGACGCGCCGGAAGAACGCCGACCACCGGGGTCCCGGACGCCATGGGCGTGGCAACGTGAGGGCGTGGGTCACCCTCACTGCGCAGGCGGCCGTCGTACGCCGGCGCGCTGGTTCGCGGCCAGTCGGATAGACTCGCCAGCCGGCTTCCGCCCGAAGGACGGAGGGCGCGACGCGCCCACCCGGCCTCGACTCGCGAGAGGAGCCCCATGGCTGCAGTCCCCGCCACGTTCGGCCTCGCCACCGTCAATGGAATCGAGCTGGCCTACCAGGTCCACGGCAGCGGCAGGCCGCTCGTCCTGCTCCATGGCGGATTCGGGTCGGTCGAGATGTTCGGGGCCAACGTCGCTGCCCTCGCCGCGGGTCGCTCCGTCATCGGCGTCGACCTGCAGTCCCACGGGCGGACGCCCGCCGTCGACCGGCCGATGCGCTTCGAGACGATGGCCGACGACGTCGCCGCCCTGATCGGCCATCTCGGCCACGAGCAGGCAGACGTCATGGGCTTCTCGTTCGGTGGCGGCGTTGCGCTCAGGACGGCGATCCAGCATCCGGATCTGGTCCGCCGGCTGGTCGTCGTCTCCGCGCCCTTCAGGCGCGACGGGTGGCATCCCGAGATGGTCGCCGGCTTCGCAACCATGGGCCCCGAGATCGCGGAACCATTCAAGCAGACGCCGATGTACGCGACCTACCGCGAGATCGCGCCGCGCGTGGAGGACTGGCCGATCCTCGTGACGCAGCTCACCGGGCTGCTCAAGCTCGACTACGACTGGACCGACGAGGTGCGCGGCCTGCCCATGCCGGTGATGGTCGTCGCCGGCGACGCGGACGGCCTGCCGCCTCGCCACGCGGTCGAGCTCTTCGAGCTCCTCGGCGGTGGCCTGCGCGATGCGGTGTGGGACCACTCCGGGATGACCAGGCACGCACTTGCCATCCTGCCTCGCGCCACCCATTACGAGATCAACGTTGCGCCGGCCCTCGCGTCGAGCGTCGCGGCGTTCCTCGACGAGGCCTAGGCCCCGGCTCGGCAGCCGCGTGACCGCGAGGGTCTTCCCGTCCGGCGGGGACCGCGGGCACGGGTTCGGGCCTCGCCCCGGCATGGGATGATCGGCAGCCGATGGAAGTCGCTGCATTCGCCGTGGGCGTGCTCCTCCTGGCGCTCGCCTTCTGGGACCTGTTCGAGACGGTCGTCGTGCCACGGCCGACGCCGGGCTGGTTTCGAATCAGCCGGTACCTCGTGCGCGGCTCGTGGCGCGGTCTCCGGGCCATCCTGAGCGCCCTGCCCGCCAGGTCCCACGACACGATCCTGGGGCTGTTCGCCCCTGCGGCCACCGTCGCCCTCCTGGGAGCCTGGCTCGTCACCCTCATCGCCGGGTATGGCCTGATCCTGTTCGCCCTGCGCGATGAGCTGCGGCCGGTGTCGCCCGATCTCGGCAGCTCGCTGTACTTCGCCGCGAGCTCCGTGCTGACCCTGGGGTTCGGCGACATCGTGGCGACCGGTGCGGCGGCGCGCATCGTCATCGTGGTGGCGGCGGTGACCGGCCTCGGGACCGTCGCCCTCGTCGTGACCTTCCTCTTCTCGCTGTACGGCTCATACCAGCGCCGCGAGATCCGGGTCGTCGCCCTGCAGGCGGCGGCGGGGGCACCGCCCTCGGCCGTCGCCCTTCTCGAGAACTACGCCCTGCTTGGCCTCATGGGGCGCCTCCCCGACCTCTTCCTCGAATGGGAGGACTGGGCCGTCGAGGTCCTCAATTCGCACATCGCCTACCCATTGCTGGGCTTCTTCCGCTCGAGCCACGACAACCTGTCCTGGATCAGCGCCCTCGGGACCATCCTCGACGCCGCAAGCCTGGTGCTCACGACGATCAGCGGCGTGCCGCGTGGCGAGGCCAAGCTGGCCAAGCGCGTGGGCACGCACCTGGTGGAGGACATCTTCAACCTCGGATTCCGCTCCGGCATCCCGACGGGCCTGGATCGCGCGGCATTCGACGCGGCGTGCAGTCGTCTCGAGGAGGCGGGCTACACCCTCGAGGCACGCGATGCCGCCTGGCCCCATTTCGAGGCCGCTCGCGCCACCTATGCGCCGCGCCTGGAGGCGATGGCCCGCTACTGGGCCACGCCGGCAACGTCGTGGCTCGGCGATCCGGTCGGTTTGAGGGCGCCGCTCCACCCGGTGGATGACCCGTAGGGTCTTCCACGAATCCGTGCGCGGCCCGGCCGCGTGAGCAGTTGCGGTCTGCCGGCGGGCGACACCTTTTCGTCCGTCCTGTGCCTGCCTGTTCCGACGACTTCGACATCGCGCATTCGGCGTTCCGCTCGAGACGGCCGATCGGCGGCGCTTCGAGGAACGGAGCCACGCCTGACGACGCTCGCCGCCAGCGGACCGCTCGGGGGCGGCCCTGTCCACGCTCGGGGTCTTGGTCCCGCCCGGCTCGTGGCAGGTGACGGTTGCCGCGTCGGCTCTCGCGTCGGCGGCTCTCCTCGTCATCTACTTCGATCCCCAGCTCGTGCTCGGCATCGGGATCGACGCCGTCCTGCCCTGGATCGTCGTGGCCAGGGCGTGGGTGCCGTGACAGGACCGACGCCACCGGGCGGGACTCTCGGCGCGCAGCGGGGAACGTCGGCCTGATCGCGCCCAGCTCCTCCCGTCACACCGGTTGCCGGAGACGGGCATCCGTGAACTGAACCGACGGCCGCTTCCAGAGGACCGAACCGCCGTCCGCTTGGCCACGGGGACCCTCGTCCCTCGAGCCCCGCCGGTGCCGGGGGCATCGTCGAAACCGTCGCGGGGCCACGCGCAGAACACGCACGGGAGAGTCCGCTCGCCCATGCCTCCAGCCCATGCCTCCAACCCATTGACACCTTGGGTACGCTATGCAAGCGGTTTCATGAAAGCGGTTACATTGGAGGGTCCGTGTCGAAGCCGGCGACGATTCGCGACGTTGCGCGGCGCGCAGGGGTGAGCCTGGCCACGGTCTCGCGCGCCCTCAACGACAGCCCGCTCGTCAAGGAGGAGACGAAGCGGCGGATCGTCTCCGTCGCCGAGGAGCTCGACTTTGCGCCGAGCCTGTCGGCCCGGCGGCTCAGCCTGGGAAAGACCCAGACCATCACGGTCGTCGTCTCATTCCTGACGCGACCGCAGGCTGCCGAACGGCTTCGCGGCATCGATGCAGCCCTTGCCGACAGCGAGTTCGACCTCAACATCTACAACGTCGAGACCGTCGAGAAGCGCAACCAGTACTTCCAGACCCTCCCGCTCCGCCAACGGACCGACGGCCTGCTCGTCGTGTCGCTCCCACCGTCGGACGATGACGTGCAGCGCCTCGAGCGATCCGATGTGCCGATCGTCTTCATCGACGCCCGAGAGAACACGGCGACGCTCCCTCGCGTTCTCGGCGACGACGTCGAGGGCGGGGCGCTCGCGACGCAGCATCTGCTCGACCTGGGCCACCGGCGGATCGGGTTCGTCGGCGATGCGTTCGACAATCCGTTCAGGTTCACCTCGAGCCGGGACCGCTTCGCCGGCTACACGCGAGCGCTCGCACGGATCGGAATCCAGGCAGCCGACGATGACGTCTCTCTCGGCGCCCACGGACGGTACGAGGCCCGCGACCTCGCCTCGCGGATGCTGTCCCACCAGGATCGTCCGACCGCCATCTTTGCCGCCAGCGACACACAGGCCCTGGGCGTTCTCGCTGCGGCGCAGGACCTCGGCCTCCACGTCCCTGACGACCTTTCGGTGATCGGTTACGACGACATCGAGGCGTGCGACTTCGTCGGGCTCACGACGGTTCGTCAGCACCTCTTCGAGTCCGGCCGCCAGGGCGCTCAGATGCTCATGGCGGAGATCGTCGAACGCGCG
The DNA here is from genome assembly GCA_963734535.1 of uncultured Chloroflexia bacterium. GTDB lineage: Bacteria > Chloroflexota > Limnocylindria > Limnocylindrales > CSP1-4 > CTSoil-043. The sequence goes on from CAVTHS010000014.1 coordinate 171,833, forward strand.
GCCATCCCGCCCGCGGTTGTCATCCATCCCGAGATCGTCCGACGTCGTACGACTGCGCCCCGGAAGGAGGGCCGCGGCGAGGGGTGATCGATCGGACGATCACAACATCGATCGGAATCTAGAGAGGAGGACTCAATGTCTGGTACAGACCGTGACGGGTCGCCGATCCGAGGCCGGCTCGTTCGCAGTCCACGAATCCTTGTGGCCAGCCTTGCCGTGCTGGCGATCATCGCAAGCGCGTGTGCGCCCGGCGCAACGGTTGCCCCGTCGGCATCGCCCGCGCCGTCAACTGCAGTTGCATCACCTGCCGCGTCCGCGAGTCCTGCCACGCCCGCGAGCGCCAGCCCGTCGGAGAGCGCAGCCGCAGCCGCACCGACCTGCGGGACTGACCCCGTGGTGCTGAACGCCTACTTCGAAACAGGATTCGATCTGCCCTTCAAGCTCTCCACGGAGTTCACGAAGCAGTTCCCGAACGTCACCTGGAAGATCAGCCAGGACCAGTTCAGCAACCTCATGACCTCCACGCCGCGACTTCTCGCGGGTGACAATCCACCGGACTTGATCCGGCTCCCGACCATGGTCTCCCTCGTGAAGGACAGCCTTCTCAAGAACCTCGATGGCTACGTGACGGCGTTCGGCTGGGACAAGTGGCCGGCCGCCCAGCTTTCCCAGAACCGTGTCGCCGCTGACGGGACTCGCGGCTCCGGATCCCTCTACGCGGCCGGGCTCAACTACAGCCTGACGGGCGTCTTCTACAACAAGAAGCAGGCCGCCCAGATCGGCATGACGCAGCCACCGGCGACCGTCGCCGAGTTCGAAGCACTCCTGGCCAAGGCGAAGGCCGCGAAGCTCCAGCCGATCATGGCGTGGAACGCATCGGCCAGCGGCGGCGGGCTTGCCTTCCCGCTCCAGCAGCTGATGGCCGCCTACGGGCCGACGCAACCGATCAACGACTGGATCTTCCAGAAGCCCGGCGCGACCATCGACACGCCCACCAACCTGACGGCCGCCCAGCACCTGCAGCAGTGGATCGCGGCCGGCTACTTCAACAAGGACACGAACGCGACCGAGTACACCGACGCCAACGCCCGCTTCGGCAAGGGCGAGGGCGTGTTCATGTTCAACGGTGACTGGCAAGATGCGGCGTATGACACGGCCGCACCGGGCAACATCGGGTTCTTCGTCTTCCCGTCGGCGACCGCGGATGGTCCGGTTGCGGCGATGTCCGCGCCGCTCACCTACGGCATCGCAGCCAAGGCCAAGAACGCGGACTGCGCGGCCTTCTTCCTCAACTGGGTGGCGACCAACCCGACCGCGCGCCAGGTTGACGTGACCGTGGGTGGCTCCAACCCCGGCGGGCCGACGGATCTTGCCATCCCGCCGGCGGCAACCGGCTCGATCATCAACGACACGCTGGCCGCGGGCGGCGCTGTCGCCAAGGCCAATGGCGCGATGGACTTCATCGCGAACGCGACCGGCACGATCTTCGCGAAGGGCTGGACGCCCGAGCTTCAGAAGATGGTCGGTGGCAAGGAGACTCCGGAAGGCATGCTGAAGGCCGTTCAGGCCGAGTACCTGACCGAGCTCGCGCAGTGACCAACGCCGCGGATCGATGCGATGGGCGATAGCGTTTTCCTCCGGGTCGGCCATCACGTCCCCGCGGCATCACGACTACGGACCTCGCGCTGGCGCGGGGTCCGTAGTCCCCACCTTGTCGGCTGGCTATTCGTCCTGCCGGCCCTCGCGATGTACGCGGCCTTCGTGCTGCTGCCGCTGGTCCTCACCGTCCAGTACTCGTTCTACCGGTGGGACGGGATCGGGCCGTCGCAATGGGTCGGTCTCAAGAACTACGTGACCGTCCTGACGGACCCCGATCTCGTCGGCGTGATCCTCAACGCTTTCAGATTGATCTTCTTCTTCTCGCTGATCCCGGTTGGTCTCGGGCTCGTCGTCGCATCCGTCATGCGGCGGGTTGCCACGGGACGTTTCGGAACCGTCACGCAGACGGTGCTGTTTCTCCCCCAGGTCATCCCGCTCGTCGCAGCCGGAATCGCCTGGAAATGGGTCCTCTCCACGTCGGGCGTCGTCAACCAGGTTCTATCCGCAGTCGGGCTCGACGGGGTCACGCGAGCGTGGCTCGGGGACTTCGACTTTGCCCTGCCCGCCGTCGGCATCATCGGCGCCTGGGTGCTGATCGGACTGTGCACGATCCTGCTTCTCACCGGCATGAGCAAGATCGACCCCGCCCTGTACGAGTCGGCCCGGCTCGATGGCGCGGGAGCCGTGCAGGAGTTCAGGTCGATCACGCTCCCGAGCCTGCGCCAGGAGATCGGCGTCTGCATCACCGTCACCGTCATCGCCGCCCTGGCGAGCTTCGACATCGTCTACATCGCGACGGGCGGCGGTCCTGGCCTGGCAACGACGGTCCCGGGGCTGGACATCTACCAGCTTGCGTTCGCCGGCCGGGCGGTCGGGATTGGCCTCCGCGCTGGCGGTGGTCCTGTTCATCCTCGTCCTCGCCTGTGTGCTCCCGATCCAGCGCCTCGCCCGTGGGGACGAGGCATGATCGTCGCGCGGCGCGAGGTCTTCACTGGCAGGCTGCTGCTCGTGGCCCTGGTCGCATTCACGGTGCTGCCGTTCCTCAGCCTGTTGTCGGCCGCGCTGGCGCCCTCTGATTCGACGCCGCTTGGGATCCAGTGGCCGTCGGACCCCCAGTGGGGCAACTTCGTCGACGCGTTCAACGTCGCCCAGATGCCCGCGCTCCTGTGGTCGAGCACCGTCATCGTCCTCGGCGTGGTACCCGCGGCGGTCGTCATCTCCACGATGGCGGGGTTCGCGATCGGCCACCTGCGAATCCCCGGGGGGCGGCTGCTCTTCCTGCTCTTCCTGCTGGGCCTCACGCTGCCGTTCGAAGGGATCATCACGCCGCTCTACTACCTGGTCCGCGGCTACGGGATCCTGAACACGAAATGGGCCATCATCCTGCCGCTCATCGGTCTCTACATGCCGTTCGCCGTGTTCTGGATGCGAGCGCACTTCATCAACATGCCGAGAGAGCTCTCCGAGGCTGCGCGCGTCGACGGGGCGGGCACCTGGGACCTGTTCCGGCACATCCATCTCCCGATGGCGCGGCCGGCGATCTCCGCCCTGACCATCCTGCTGTCGGTGTGGACCTGGAACCAGTTCCTGCTGTGCCTGGTCCTCGTCGAGGACCCCCTGCAGCGGACCATGGCGGGCGCGCTCGGTGCCTACCAGGGCCACTACGCGACGAACATCCCGCTGCTGTGCGCGGGGTCGCTCCTGATCCTGACCCCGACCCTCGTGGTCTTCCTGCTCTTCCAACGACAGTTCATCTCGGCGCTCCTGCAAGGCTCGCTGAAGGGCTGACGTCGGCACGCCCCCGGATCGATTCGCCCGGTCGAGGCGGCGGGCGATCAACTGGACATGATCGGAGTTGCGTATGTCGGCAGAGATCCATGGAGGGGCGGAGGACGGATTCGGACCGGTCGCCGACGCATTTGCGGCGAACTTCAGGGACGCGGGCGAACGGGGCGCCGCCGTGTGCCTCTACGCGCACGGCAACAAGGTCGTCGATCTCTGGGGCGGCGTCGCGGATCGACGGGACCGACCGTGGGCGCGGGACACGCCAGCCATCGTCTTCTCGGTGACCAAGGGCGTGCTCGCGATCTGTGCCTACCACCTCGTCGGGCAGGGACGGCTCGATCTGGACGCTCCGGTCGCCAGGTACTGGCCCGAGTTCGGGGCGCACGGCAAGGCGGCCATCTCGGTGCGGATGCTGCTCAGCCATCGCGCCGGACTGGTCGCCCTCGATCGGGACCTGACCTTCGACGACGTGCTCGCGTGGGATCCGGTCATCCGGGCCATCGAAATGCAGGCGCCGCTGTGGAGGCCTGGTACGGCGTACTCGTACCACACGATCACCTATGGCTGGCTCGTCGGGGAGGTGATCCGGCGTATCAGCGGGAAGAGTCCCGGCGAGTTCCTCCGCACGGAGCTCGCACGCCCTCTTGGGCTCGATTTCTGGATCGGGGCGCCTGCGTCGGTGATCGAGCGAGCGGCATGGCTCGAGCCACCCATGCCCGATCCGGATCCAGCCCTGGGCGCCGTCATCGCCACCTGGTTCGCAGATGAACCGGTGGCCGATCGGGCTGGATCGATGGGGGGAGCATTCGGGTTTCCGCTCACCAACGGGCAGGTCACCTTCAACGATCCCGCGATCCAGAGAGCGGAGATCCCGGGCGCGAACGGGATGGGCACGGCGGACGGCCTCGCTCGGTTGTACGCTGCCTGCGTTTCCGAGGTTGATGGGCAACGGATCATGACGCCCGCGCAGATTGAGGACGCCCTGGTCGCCCGATCATTCGGACAGCAGGTCTTCGGCCCGCCCGATCGAGGGGAGAGATGGGGCACGGGCTTCGCCCTCGACTCGCCGGCTCAGCCGCTTCTCGGGCCGCGCAGCTTCGGACACGGTGGAGCCGGGGGAGAGCTGGCATTCGGCGACGACACGCACCAGGTCGGTTTCGGTTACGTCAACAACCAGATGGGCGGCATCGGCGATGCTCGCGCCACCCGGTTGACCGCCGCCGTCCGAGCGTGCCTTCGTGGTTGATTCGACGTTCATCGAGCCGCAGAAAGGGACCAGGTGCGAAGCGCGCCCCAGCTGATGACGTACCCGGATTCGCTGGGAGGCGACCTCGCGGCCCTTGACGGGCTGCTCCGTGGTCCGCTCGAGGGACTCTTCGGCGGGATCCACGTCCTGCCGCCGTTCCCGTCGTCCGGCGATCGCGGGTTCGCGCCGCTGACGTACGGGGAGATCGATCCGCGGTTCGGCAGCTGGGCTGACGTGGAGCGCATCGCGCAGCGCCACGACGTCGTGCTCGACCTGATGGTCAATCACATCTCGCGACGGTCGATCGAGTTCGAGGACTTTCTCCGCCTGGGTCGCAGGTCGCGATACAGCGACCTGTTCATCACGGTTGACAAAGTGTGGCCGAACGGAGATCCCCCCGGCGACGAAGTCGCGCGGATCTTCCTGCGCAAGCCAAATTCGCCATTCTCGACCGTGACGATCGAAGGTTCGGCGGAGACCGAACGCGTCTGGACCTCCTTCGGCACCCGGGAGTGGTCCGAACAGATCGACCTCGACGTGACATCGCAGGCGACGCGATCGCTTCTGACCGATTGGCTGCGGTCATTCGCCGCTCACGGAGTCCGGATCGTCCGCCTGGACGCCGTGGGCTACGTCATCAAGAAGGCAGGCACCAGCTGCTTCATGGTCGAGCCCGAGATCTACAGCTTCCTCGACTGGATCGTCGGGGTCGCCGACTGCATTGGGCCTGGTCGTCCTTCCCGAGGTGCACGATCGGTACTCGACGCACCTGACCCTCGCGGCGCACGGCTACTGGACCTACGACTTCGTCCTTCCGGGTCTCCTTCTCGACGCACTCGAGGCAGGCTCGGCCAGGCACCTGGCCGACCACCTCGCCCGATCGCCTGAACGCCAGTTCACCATGCTCGATTGTCACGACGGCATCCCTGTTCGCCCGGACCTTGATGAGATCCTTCGGCCGCGCGAGATGCTCCGCCTGGCCGACCTGGTCGAGCGTCAGGGCGGGAACGTCAATCGCATCCTGTCCGACGCCCACGCGGACGGTGGCGTCGATGTCCATCAGCTCAACTGCACCTATTACTCGGCCCTCGATCGCGACGACGACCGATACGTCGCCGCTCGAGCCATCCAGCTGTTCGCGCGCGGGGTCCCGCAGGTCTACTACGTCGGCCTGCTTGCTGGCGAGAACGACCATCAGGCAGTGACCGAAACCGGCGACGGGCGCTCGATCAACCGGCATGACTACACCGTCTCGGAGGTCGAGGCGGCGCTTCGGCGGCCGGTCGTCCAGCGCATCTTCGATCTGGTCAGGCTCCGCAACGTCGAGCCTGCCTTCTCAGGACGTCTCGACGTCACCACCGTGGATTCGGCGACGCTCCGACTGACATGGAGCCTGGGCGCTGATGCGTGTGAGCTCGAGGTCGACCTGCGGTCAGGCCGAACGGCGATCGCGAGACGCCACGATGGCATCGAACAGCGGATCCTGGCCTGAAGGGCGCACGAGGTAGGGACGGCACCGTGCTCCGCCTCGACGACCGGTGGGCCTGGGACTCCTGGATCGCGGATACCGGGTCCGACTACCACCTGTTCTTCCTCAATGCGCCCCGATCGCTGGGCGATCCGAACCTGCGTCACCGCAGGTCCGTCGTTGGGCACGCCGTGTCGTCGGACCTCGTCCACTGGGAGGAGCTCGGCCAGGCCCTGGGCCCGGGGCCGAAGGGGGCGTGGGACGACGTGGCGATCTGGACGGGCTCGGTCATCCGGGACGACGACGCCTGGTACATGTTCTATACGGGCTCGTCGACGCGTGACCGGGCTCTGATCCAGCGAATCGGCCTCGCGACCTCGCCGGACCTCCTGACGTGGACGAAGCACCCGGCCAACCCGATCATCGAAGCGGATCCGGCGTGGTACGAGCAGCTCGACACCACGGCCTGGCATGATCAGGCCTGGCGTGATCCGTGGGTGTTCGCCGATCCCGAGGGCGACGGGTACCACGCGCTCATCACCGCCCGGGCATCGACCGGTCCGGTCGATGCCCGCGGAGTCGTCGCCCACGCCCGGTCCAGGGACCTCGTCCACTGGGTCGTGCGCCCGCCGGTCTCGGCGCCGGGCGAGTTCGGCCAGCTCGAGGTGCCGCAGGTCGAGGTCGTCGATGGCAGGCCGATCCTGGTGTTCTCGGTGGGAGCGACCGAGGTCGGGCTGAAGCGAATGGCGCTCCATCCCGACGTGCCGAGCGGGACCTACGTCTGCCCGGGCGTTTCCCTCCTCGGCCCCTTCGACCTCGAACACGACGCGCGGCTCGTCTCGGACCTGTACAGCGGCCGGCTGGTGCGCCGGCGAGATGGCGGTTGGGCGCTGCTCGGATTCGTCAACCTCGCAGCTGACGGGGGCTTCGTCGGTGCGATCTCGGACCCGCTGCCCTTCGAGCTCCCCCGCTCGTGATACCGGCCCAGCGTCATCCGCCCGTTCAACACGCGCCGGTCGCAGCAGAGGAAGGAGGTGGTGGAGATGGGGGAGAGTCGAACTCCCCGTCCGAAACCCGTGACCCGGACCCACTACGAGCGTGTCCGATGCTTGATCTCGACCGACCCACCCCCATCGGCAGGGGCGATGATCGGTCCAGCTGCGTGTCCCTAGATCGGGCTTCGCTCCCGGCTACGCGGCGCTTGCCGGGGCTGCATCCCCGCTGAGTGACGCTTCCACGGCCCACGGGGAGGAGGCCGCTTCCACGCTCACCTTACCGCCTAAGCGGCGAGGGCGAGAGCAGGCTGCTTGTTGGCAGTTACTTCGTTTTGCCGCCTTTTAACGAGGCCAGAGCGGCATCCTCGGCTCGCGTTTCCGGGCTGCAGGGCCCCGTCGAGACCACGCATCCCCACCGATCGGAGCGGCGCACCGGCCGTTCCGCGCCGACCCGAAGGCCGGCCACGGACATTCTACTCCGAGGCCCGATGCGACCCGTGGAGCCCGGCGATCGTCCGGCGGCGATCCCGCCCGTCTGCCCGGTCCACGGCCGCCGCCTCGATCAACCGGTACCATCCCGTGACGGGAGCAGGGGAGCCAATCGATGCACGACACCGCGCGCGAGCGCACCGACGCCCGAGCCGCGGGTCCCTCCGCCCGAGCCGCGACCCCGGGTGACGGCGCCGCGATCGCCCGCATCTACAGCGACGGGATCGAGGACCGGATCGCCACCTTCGAGACCCGCCCGCGAATGGCGTCGGACGTCGCCGCCTGGTTCGACGGCCGCCACCCGATCGTCGTCGTGGGTGACCCCGATGGGAACGTCGTCGGGTTCGCCGCCACGTTCGAGTACCGGCCGCGCGCCTGCTACGCGGGTGTCGCGGAGTTCTCCGTCTACGTCGCGCGAACCTTCCGGCGACAGGGGATCGGCCGGCTCGCGATGGAGGCGCTCATCGAGACGGCCGCGTCGGCCGGCCTGTGGAAGCTCGTGTCGCGTGTCTTCGTGGAGAACGAGGCGAGCCGACGGCTGCTCGTCGACCTCGGGTTCCGCGAGGTCGGCGTCTACCGCCGGCACGGCCTGCTCGACGGACGATGGCGGGACGTGGTGATCGTGGAGCTGCTCCTGCCGTCGGCTCTCGAGGAGGCGCCGTCGCCGGGCGCGTGACGCACCGACGATGTCTGCGCCCGGGGCGCCGTGCCGGGACCCGGCCTTGGCTTCCTTCCGACAGTCGAGCTGTTGGAGTTATCGCCCCCGGGCAGAGTCGGCCATGGTCCTGTCCAGGTCGCGACGCGCGTCTCGCTCGGCGATCTCGCGGCGACGGTCGTAGAGCTGCTTCCCGCGCCCCAGCCCGATCTCCAGCTTGGCATGCCCGCGGCCGTCGATGAAGAGGCGGAGCGGGACGATCGTCAGGCCCTTCGACTTGGTCTTGCCGAGGAGCTCGTCGATCTCGTCGCGATGGAGAAGCAGCTTGCGGGACCGCTTCGTCTCGTGGTTGAGGCGATTGCCCCCGGCGAATGGGGCGATGTGGGCGCCGACCAGCCAGGCTTCACCGCGCTCGATCCGCGCGTAGGCCTCCTGCAGGCTGACGTGGCCCGCCCGGATCGACTTGATCTCCGTCCCGGTCAGGACGAGGCCGGCCTCGAACGTGTCCTCGATGGAGTAGTCGTGGCGGGCCTTGCGGTTGAGGGCGATGGTCGCTTCGCCCATCGGTGGCGGCTCCTCGTGGTGGATGGTGGCGCTGGCATGCGGGTGCGCCTCGCGGACGCACGAAGGCCGGCTCCGCTGCCGGAACCGGCCCTCGAACGCGTTTCGAGTTGCCCACCCGCTGGGGCGTCCGTCAGGCGGATGCTCCCTGCGAGGTGGTGCAACGACGCGGACTACTGTCTGTCACTGCACATCACCTCCTTTCGGTTGGCGAAACCGTACATGACGACCCGGGTTCTGGCAAGCACCTGTGCTCGTCCGGCACATCCGTTTCGCGTCGACCGCGTCGACCGCCGACTTCGCGACCTCAGGCAGCCAGCGGCCAGGTCCCGCTCGCGGCCGGCGGACCGAGGGCAGTCAGTGCGGCGTCGATGTACGGGTCGCCGGTCGGGGTCGTCGTCCCGTCTGTCGCGGTGACCGAGACGTCCGGCGTCAGGCCCTTCAGGTGGATCCAGCGCTTGGCCGGCGTGAGCCATTTCGCGATCGTCAGCCGGAACCCACCCGAGTTGTCGCTGAGGTCGACCCATTGCTGGACGGTGCCCTTTCCGAACGTCGTCTCGCCCACCAGCGTCGCGCGCTTCGTGTCCTGCAGGGCGCCGGAGACGATCTCGCTGGCCGACGCGCTGCCCTTGTTGACGAGGACCACGACCCGGATCGCGGGGTCCGTCGCGACGCCGCCCGGCGAGGCATCCGTCTCGATCTGGGTGCCATCCGCGCTCTCCTCCCAGAAGAGCGGCCCGCTGGCGATGAACTGGCTGGCGATGGTCCGCGCCGCCGTCACGTAGCCGCCGGGGTTGTCGCGGAGGTCCACGATCACGGACCGCTCGCCCTTCGCCAGGCCCGCCCGAAGCGCGTCGGTGAAGTCCTTCGCGGAGTTGTCGGAGAAGGCCGCGACCCGGATGTAGCGGACGCTGCCATTCGCCAGGTCCCGGGTCTCCACCTGGGTCTGGACGATGGTGTCGCGGACGATCTCCAGGTCGAACGGCGGCTGCGCTGCCCGGACGATCGTCAGGACCACCGGGGTCCCCTTCTTGCCGCGCACTTTCGCGATCGCCTGGTCGAGCGTCAGCCCGTCCACGCTGGCGCCGTCGATCCCGGTGACCACGTCTGCCTCGCGGATTCCGGCGGCCTCCGCCGGCGACGCGGCGATCGTCGAGACCACGGTCATCCGGCAGTCGGGCGCGAGCGCCGTGCACGTGCCGCCGCCCGCGGCCGACGATCGGGCCGTGATGACGGCGCCGATCCCCTCGAACTGGCCACCGAGGTCCTCGCGAGCCCGCTGGAGGTCGGCGGGGCTCATGTACGAGGAATACGGGTCGCCCAGCGCCTTGATCAACCCGTCGATGGCGCCCTCGACCAGCTTCTTCTGGTCCACCTGGCCGACGTAGCTCCGGGTGATCGAATCCCACGTGTCCCAGAACGGGGCGAAGAGGGCCTGGTCGGCGGCCGGCGTGCCGGGGGTCGTGGCCGTCCGCGCCCCCAGCGTGAAGCCCGACAGGAAGAGCGCCGCGCCCGCGAGCAGTCCCACCACGGCGATGGCGAGCTGGAGCGACCCGACGCCGCGCCGAGGCTGCCCGTCGGACCGGACCGTCGGGACGACGGGCTCGACCGAGGTGCTCTCGGCAGGGCGCTCATCTCCCGGGAGGGCGTCATCCGGGGGCTCGGGCGGCGTGAAGCTCGAGCCGGGCGTCATCATCTGGGCCTACCTCGTGAGATAGCTGCGGACCGAGAGCCACGATCCCAGGACGCCGACCCCCAGGCCGGTCCCGAGCACAAGGAGGATCACGTCGCGCTGGAGGGAGCCGAGCTCGAGGGGCAGGACGCGAAAGAAGCCGTACATGAAGTCGGTGACCGGTCCCGAGGCGACGGCGAGCAGCGCCAGGGCCGCCACGGCCCCCAGGAGCCCGACGAACGCGCCCTCGAAGATGAACGGCCAGCGGATGAACGCATCCGATGCGCCGACCAGCCGCATGACCTCGATCTCTTCGCGCCGGGCGACGACCGCGAGCCGGATGGTGTTGACGATGATGAACAGCACCACGAGGCCGACGAGCAGGAGGAGCACGAACCCGCCGGTTCGCAGGACGCCGGTCACGGTGGTCAGCTGCTGGACGAGCTTCTGGACCTCGACGACGTCGTCCACGACGTGGTTCCGATCCTGGAGCAGCTGGACGACGCCCTGGTAGTCGCGCGGATCCACCAGCTTGACCTCGAGGCTGGCGGGGAGCGGGTTGCGATCCAGGAATCCGGTCAGGTCCACCTGGCCCCGCTGCCGCAGCCGGTCACGGAACTGGGCCAAAGCCTCGTCCTTGGACAGGAAGGTCACGGAACGGACCGAGGGGAGCGCCGCGACGTCCGAGGCCAGGGCGACCGCCTGGACGGTCAGGGCGCCCTCGGCGCCCGCCACGTCGTGGAGGTCGGCGACGATCTCCACCTTCTGCTCCACGTACTGGACGCCCGCCGCGAGCCCGGCCTGGACCAGCCAGAAGCCTGCAAGGAGGAGGAGCATCAGCAGCATCGTCGCCGTTGCCGCGAGCGTCATCAGGCCGTTGCGTCGCAACCCCTGCAGGCCCCGGGTGACGCTGAACGTGACGAATCGGAAGAAGCCGAACACCCTCAGTCCTCGCGGTGGTAGCCGCCGACCTCGTCGCGGACCACGCGCCCTTCCTCGAGCGCCACGACTCGGCGCCGAAGGGCCGTCACGACACCGGCGTTGTGGGTGGCCATCAGCACGGTGACGCCGAGCTCGTTGATCCGGAGCAGGAGCTGGATGATCTCCCAGCTGATGAGCGGATCCAGGTTCCCGGTCGGCTCGTCCGCGATGATCAGGCGCGGCTCATGCACGAGCGCGCGGGCGATCGCCGTCCGCTGCTGCTCCCCGCCCGAGAGCGTGGAGGGAAGCTGGTCGGCCTGTGCCCCGAGCCCAACCACCGCCAGCGCCCGGTCGACCGCGGGTCGGATTCTCCCGCGCGGCGTGCCGGTGACCTCGAGGGCGAACGCCACGTTCTCCCGGACCGAGCGGGCGGGGAGGAGCTTGAAGTCCTGGAAGACGATCCCGATCGTGCGGCGGAGCTCGGGCACCTTCCGGCGCGGAACGCGGGCGAGGTCGCGGCCGTCGAGCACCACGTCGCCGGACGTGGGCAGCTCATCGCGGATGAGAAGCTTGAGGAGGGTGGACTTGCCGGCGCCCGACGGCCCCACGAGGAAGACGAACTCCCCCTCCCCGAGCGTCAGGTCCACGTCGTGGAGTGCCGCCTTGCCGTTCGGGTAGACCTTGCCCACGCCGCGCAGCTCGAGGACCGGTCGCACCCCTCCGGTTGTGCCCGCGGCCGTCTCGTCCGGGGATCGAGCAGGTTCGGCGGCTGGCCGGATCATGGTGGGGGTCGTCACGTCTGCCCGAGGCTACCACCGGCCCGCCGATCCGTCCGGTCCAGCCGTCCATGGCCGGGCCGGACGGGGTCAGGTCGCGCGCCCGGGGGCTGACAGGGCGGCGTCGCTACAGGACCGCGAGGGTGATCGGCACGTACCGTTCGAAGTCGGCGAAGGGCCGGTCCCAGCAGATGAGCGCCGGGAAGTCCTCCAGCCGGAGGCCGCCGGCGAGGAGCGCCGCCACCGCCGCACCCGCCGATCCGGGAACCCACGCGGAGAACGCGCCGACCGGCCGCACCGATCCGACGAGGTGGCCCACCACGGGTCCCATCAGCGCCGCATCCTCGACGGCGATCGGGCCCAGCCGCCCGACCTCCGACGCATACCCGTACCCGAGGACACTCCCGTCGCCCGCCTCGTAGAGGTAGCCGACACGCCCCTGGCTGCCCAGGAAGGCATGGTCCTCGGGGTGCGCGTATCCCAGCGTCCCGCGATCCAGGTGCTCCACGGCGGCGGCCAGCCGCCTCGGCCCCGCGCCGTCGGTGGGCCCCGCCCGGAGCAGGTCGAACGGGACTGCGCGGACGCCGGCTGGCAACCCCGGGACCGGGTGCTCCAGGCGGCCGACAAGCTCCAGCACGGGCACGCGCGGCACCATCCCGAGGCGGCTGTAGAGCGCGTTGGAGACGGGCTGGACGCTGTCCGTGCACGTCGCGTGCGTGGCGTGGTCGGTGCCCTCCAGCACCTGGGAGAGGAGCCGCCGGCCCAGGCCGCGCTCCTGGTGGCCGGGCTGCACGAACAGCATGGAGAGGAACCAGACGTGCTCGCGCCGGATGGCCGAGATGAACGCGACGACGGCCCCCTCCGGCCTGGCCGCGGCATCGGCCGGGAGTGCGTCCGCGTTCTCCACGGCGACCCAGAACCCATCGGGGTCCGTCGCGAGGAGGTGACCGAGGAGGCCCAGCAGGGGTCCGAACGACGGCGGCATCGGCGAACGCCCGACCCGGACCCCGTACTCGGAGAGGCCGGCATGCCAGACTTCGGCGCACGCCGGGAGGTGGCCCGGATGCGCCGGGCGGATGCTGATCGCCGGCGCTCCCGCTGCCGGCGGGCGCGTCACGTGCAGCCTCCCGGCACGATCACGCGGGCTCGGGGGCGCCGAGGAGCGGCGCTCCGGTTGCCTCGCGCTCCAGCTCGGCCGCCATGAACACGTCGAGATCCCCATCGAGCACGGATGCCGTGTTCGACGTCTCCACGCCCGTCCTGTGGTCCTTGACCATCTGGTACGGGTGGAGGACGTAGCTCCGGATCTGGTTGCCCCAGCCGGCCTCAACGTGCTCGCCCTTGAGCTTGCGCAGCTCGATCTCCTTCTCCTCCAGGTGCCGTTCCAGGAGCCGGGCCGCCAGCACCTTTGCCGCGGTCTCGCGGTTCTGCGTTGCCGAGCGCTCGTTCTGGCAGGTCACGACGATCCCCGTGGGGACGTGCGTCAGGCGCACCGCAGAGTTCGTCTTCTGGACGTGCTGGCCGCCGGCCCCCGACGAGCGGTAGTTCTCCACGCGGATCTCGTCCCAGTCGAGCTCCACCTCGGCGACGTCCTCCACCTCGGGCATCACCTCGATGAGCGCGAACGTGGTCTGGCGGCGCTTCTGCGAATCGTACGGGCTGATGCGGACCAGCCGGTGCACGCCTCGCTCGGCGCGCAGCCAGCCGTAGGCCCGCCGGCCGTCGACGTCGAAGGTCACGCTCTTGAGGCCGGTCTGCTCGCCCTCGGTCTGGTCCAGGACCTCGGTCGAGAAGCGGTGGCGTTCGGCCCACCGCAGGAACATTCGGAGGAGCATCTCCGCCCAGTCGGTGGCCTCGGTCCCACCGGCGCCCGCGCTGATCGTCACGAGCGCACCGCGCTGGTCGTACTCCCCGGAGAAGAGGAGGGCGGTGCGTTCGCGCTCGAAGGAGACGCGCAACGTCTCGGCATCGCGTTCGATCTCGGCGAGCATCTCGGCGTCGTCGGCCTCGGCGGCCATGTCCGCGAGCTCCTCGAGCCCCGTTGCCCGCGATTCCAGGTCTCCCCACAGGGTCAGCTCGCCCTGGAGCCCGTCGGCCTCGCGCAGGATCCGCTGGGCGCCCCGCTGGTCGTCCCAGAACCCGGGGACGCCGATCAGCGCATTGAGCTCCGCGACGCGTGCTTCCTTCGCGGGGAGGTCAAAGACGCCCCGAGGTCGCGTGGATCCGCTCGGCAAGATCGCGAAGGCCGGACCGGTCCATCTAGACTCGGCCTCGCACGTCCTGGAGGAGGATCGGCCGGAGCTCGATGAGCCGCAGGGCGGTCTTGCTCCGGGCGACGACGGGGTTCACGCAAGCGCAGTACGCGTTATGGGGACACACGCCGCAATTACCGTCGCAGTCCAGCGCGGCTGCGTAGCTGCAGTTCCTGCAGTCTCGCTCGCACGCGATCAGGTCGACGAAGGCGGCGTCAGTGATCTGCTTCACCGCTCCCTCATGCACTGCGATGGCAACCTCGGCCGCTGCATCCCCGCGGGGACGGGAGCTGGGCAGCACCGGCCTTTGGTAATGATGGGAGTATACGGGGGTAACGCGCAGCGGCCAAGAGGGAGTTTTCGTGCTCAGGGCGAGCCCGGCGTCCCCAGCTCCGGGCCGCTCGCCGCGCCTACCAGCCCGTACAGGGCGAGCGCGCCGAGCTCGTGCAACGTGGCATCGAGGCGCGGCGCCAGGCTGGCATCGGTCGGGCTCGTCGTCGTCGGCGATCCGAAGGATGCGATGTCCAGGTCCTTGCCCATCCGGAGGACGCGCAGCATGTGCGTCCGGTCCGACACGAAGAGCGCCGATCGCATCCCGTGCTCACGCAGGATGCCCGCGACGGCCTCGAGCGATTCGAGCGTGGACCTGCCGTGGTCCTCGTCCAGGATCGCGGCGTCGGGAACGCCGCGCGCGACCGCGTAGGCACGGGCGACCGCCGCTTCCGTCGTCCGGTCGCCCTGGCGCCTGCCGCCCGTCACGATCAGCACGGGGGCCAGCCCGTCCTCGTAGAGGCGCACCGCGTGGTCCAGGCGGCTCGCGAAGACCGGCGAGGGCACCCCGTCATACTGGGCCGCGCCCATCACCACGATCGCGTCGACCGGACGCGCCTCGTCGACGGCCCCGCGCTGCCAGATCCGGATCGTCGCGTAACCGGTGACCAGGATCCCGCCGACGACGACGGCGAGACCCACCAGGGCGAGCTCGCGGACCGCGGATCGCCCGACGTGATCGCTCAGCGGCCGTGGCACTTCTTGAACTTGAGCCCCGACCCGCAGTAGCAGGGGTCGTTGCGGCCGAGCTTCGCGCCCGCGGGATTCGCGCCTGCGCCCTTCGTGGCGTCGGTGCGCGCCTGGTCGCCCAGCCGCTCCTGCATGGCCCGCAGGGCCGGTGCCGCGGGCAGGTTGCGGGCGGTCGCCGCGACCGAAGGTGCAGACGACAGGGGCCGGGCGCTCGACGTCGACGTCCCTCCGCCCGGGAACGTGGCGCTCGCGGGCGCCGATCCGTTGGCGCTCGGCCCGGCCGTCGGCACGCCCGCGGACCGGACCGCAGCGGCGCCCGCAGCGAGGCTCGCGGCGAGCTGGGTCTCGTCGGCCGTCGGGGTCGAGGGCTGGCGGACCACCGACACGCGGAAGATGGTGGTGGCCACCTGGTGGCGGATCAGCTCGCCGAGCTGGTCGTAGAGGCTGAAGGCTTCCTTCTTGAACTCGTTGAGCGGGTCCTGCTGGGCATAGCCCCGAAGCCCGATCCCTCGGCGCATGTCGTCGAGCTCCGTCAGGTGCTCGACCCACAGGGAGTCGATCGTGCGGAGGAGCACGAGTCGCTCGATCATCGACCAGTCCTCGGCGCCGACCTCGGACGACTTCTCCTCGAGCTTCGCATCGGCCAGCTCGCGGAGATGGCCCGCCAGCACGTCGCGGCCACCGAGCTCCCAGAGCTCGTCCTCGGAGGTCCCGGGCCCCTCGAGGCCCATCGCATGGAGCGCAGCCTCCAGCCCCTCCATGTTCCAGTCGTCGGGGATCTCCGCCGAGCAGTACGTGGCGATGAGCGCGTCGACCTCCTCGTCGAGGAACGCGGCCGTCGTCTCGGTCAGGTCCTCGTTGCGGAGCACCTTGTCGCGCTCGGCGTAGATCGTCTCGCGCTGCTTGTTGATCACGTCGTCGAACTCGACGACGCGCTTCCGGATGTCGAAGTTGTAGCCCTCGACGCGGGTCTGGGCGCTCTCGATGGTCTTGCTGACGATGCGCGACTCGATCGCGACGTCGTCCTCCAGCCCCAGGCGCTCCATCAGGCCCGCGACGCGCTCGGAGGCGAAGCGCTTCATGAGGTCGTCTTCGAGCGAGAGGTAGAAGCGGGATGAGCCGGGGTCGCCCTGGCGGCCGGCGCGGCCGCGGAGCTGGTTGTCGATCCGGCGCGAGTCGTGGCGCTCGGTCCCCACGATGTGGAGCCCGCCGGCCGACACCACGCGGTCGTGGTCCTCGTCGCAGATTGCCTTCGCCTCAGCGAACGCCTCGTCGTAGGTCGCCTTCTCCACCTCGGCCGGGTTCAGCCCGCGACGATGGAGGATCTCCGAGGCCATCCCGGCCGGGTTGCCGCCGAGCTGGATGTCCGTGCCGCGGCCCGCCATGTTCGTGGCGATGGTCACCGCACCCGAACGGCCCGCCTGGGCGACGATCGGCGCCTCCTTCTCATGGAACTTGGCGTTGAGGACCTCGTGCTTGATGCCGCGCCGCCCGAGAAGCTCGGCCAGAACCTCCGACTTCTCGACGCTGACCGTGCCCACCAGGACGGGCCGGCCCGCCTCCTGCATCTCGACGATCTCGTCGATCAGGGCCTTGTACTTGCCCTGCTCGTTGCGGAAGACGAGGTCCTGCTCGTCGTCACGGATCATCGGCTGGTTGGTCGGGATCGAGACGACCTCCAGCTTGTAGATCTTGTGGAACTCCTCGGCTTCGGTCATGGCCGTACCGGTCATGCCGGCGAGCTTCGCGTAGAGGCGGAAGTAGTTCTGGAACGTGACGGTCGCGAGCGTCACCGACTCGCGCTGGACGCGCAGCCCCTCCTTCGCCTCCATCGCCTGGTGGATGCCCTCGCTCCAGCGCCGGTCGGGCATCTGGCGGCCGGTGAACTCGTCGACGATGACGATCTCGCCGTCCCGCACGATGTAGTCGCGGTCGCGCTTGTAGAGCGCGTGCGCCTTGAGGGCGGCGTCGAAGTAGCGCGTGAGGCGCGCATCGTCGTAGAGGTTCTTGACCCCGAGCCATTGCTCGATCTTCCCGATCCCCTCCTCGGTCGGCGAGACGGCGCGATCCTTGAGGTCGACGAAGTAGTCGCCGCCCTCCTCGTCGCCCTCCGGCCGGGCCCGCAGGCGCGGGACGAGCCTCGCGAACTGGAAGTACAGGTCGGCCGATTCCTCGGCCTGCCCGCTGATGATCAGCGGCGTGCGCGCCTCGTCGATGAGGATGTTGTCCACCTCGTCGACGATCGCGAAGTAGTGGCCCCGCTGGACGCGCTGGTCGAGCTCCGTGACCAGGTTGTCCCGGAGGTAGTCGAACCCGAAGTGGTGGTTCGTGCCGTGGGTGATGTCGGCGGCATAGGCCTCGCGGCGTGGGCACGGGCGGAGGTTGATCAGCCGTTCGTCGGTGGTCGGGTAGCCGGGCTCGAAGCGGTAGGCATCCTCGCCCACCACGACGCCGACCGAGAGGCCGAGGAAGTGATAGACGGGGCCCATCCACTGGGCGTCGCGCCGGGCCAGGTAGTCGTTCACGGTGACCACGTGGACGCCCTGGCCGGTGAGCCCGTTGAGGATGGCGGCCATCGGGGCGACGAGCGTCTTGCCCTCGCCCGTCTTCATCTCGGCGATCCTGCCCTGGTGGAGCACGGCGGCGCCCATGAGCTGGACGTCGAAATGGCGCATCCCGAGCGTTCGGCGCATCGCCTCGCGGGTCGCCGCGAAGACCTCCGGGAGCACGTCGTCGAGGGCTGCCTGGAGCTTCGCGATCTCCCGCTTCTTCCGCTCGGTCTCGAGGTCGCGACGGCGGGCAAGGTCGTCCTGCTCCAGCTCGTCCGCTCCCGGTCCGAAGGCGGCCTGGACCTCGGCGAGCTCGGCCCTGATCTCGCCCATCCGGTCCCGGATCTCGGCGTCGGTCTCCGCCTGGAGCTCCTGCTCCAGGGCGTTCGCGGCGTCCACCAGGGGCTGGACGCGACGGATCTCGCGGTCGTTGGAATCGACGAAACGGGACAGGAAGCCGAGCACCATGGGACGGTCAGTATAGGCGGGGGGCCTCGGGGTGGCCCGGCGGGCGGACGCCGCTCCGGCGGCCCGCCTACTTCCAGAAGCCCGAGCCGTACCCGGCGATGAGCAGCACGAACGTCAGCACGCCGAGCGCGAGCCAGAAGAGGACCGAGACGGACGTCCGGGTCGGGTTCATCTCGCGGTTGACGAGCGGCGACGCGTTCCAGCGCGGCGAGCGAAGCTGGGTCCGCCAGTCCTTCGGAGTGTCGGTGCGCGGCTCCAGGCCGCCCTCGCCGTCGGGTTGATGCAGCTGGAGGGTCATCGGTCTCCGAACGTCCTGGCCGGCGCGCGGCCGGCGATGTCGGCGGGATGCGCAGGGTCGTGGCGCGAGGTCAGGTGCTCCGAGGGCAGGATCGCGCCGGTCCGGGCGTCCAGCGTCTGCTCGACGCCGTCCTCCCACAGGATCATCTCCTGCGTGAGGGACGCCTCGCTGCTGAAGAGGGCACCGACCGACTCGCCGCGGTGGATGCGCCGGATCGCCTCGCCGATGAGAGGCGCAACGGACAGCGTGGTGATCTGGGGGAGCCGCTTCGCGGTCGGGAGCGGCACGGAGTCGGTCAGGACGAGCTCACGGATGGGTGATCCGGCGATGCGGTCGATCGCTCCCTCCGAGAGGATCCCGTGCGTGGCGCAGGCGTAGATCTCCTCGACGCCCTCGCGCACCAGGGCTCGCACGATCTCCATCAGCGTCCCCGCGGTGTCGATCTCGTCGTCCACGATGATCGCGCGCCGCCCGCGAACGTCCCCGATGACGTTGAGCAGCTCGGCCCGGTCCAGGTTGCCGACGCGCCGCTTCTCGATGATGGCGAGGGGAGCATCCAGCAGCTCGGCGAAGGTACGGGCGCGCTTGGCGAAGCCGAGGTCGGTGACGACCACGATCTCCGTCAGCGCCTTCTGGCGGAAGTAGTTGGAGAGCAGGTGGACCGCGGTCAGCTCGTCGACCGGGATGTTGAAGAAGCCCTGGATCTGGCCCTGGTGGAGGTCCATGCTGAGGACGCGGTCGGCGCCTGCCACCGTGATCATGTCGGCGATGAGGCGGGCGGTGATCGGGACGCGCGGCTGGTCCTTCTTGTCGGAGCGCCCGTAGGCGTAGTAGGGGACGACCGCGGTGATCCGCCCCGCGCTCGCGCGCTTGAAGGCGTCGATCATGATCAGGAGCTCCATGATCGACTGGTTCACCGGGTGGCAGGTCGGCTGGACCAGGAAGACGTCCTTCTCCCGGACGTTGTCCAGGATCTTGACGAAGATGTTCTCGTTCGCGAACGAGAAGACCTCGGCCTGGCCCAGCGGGACGCCCAGGTAGCGGCAGATCTTCCGCGCAAGGCCGTCGTTGGCGTTGCCCGTGTAGACGTCGAACGAGTCGGAGTACACGAACGCCTCCTCCGAGCCGAAGCCCGTCATCCTCCCGACGGACCCGCTCCCGGTGCGGTCGGACCCGCATCGGGGCCGCCATTGTCGCCCATGCCCTCGCGCTCCGCCAGCCCCTCGCGGAACGCCGCGATCCCGACCACCCGGTCGCCCTCGTTGAGGCGCATCGTGATCACGCCGCGCGCCTCGGGCGAATACCGGTTGACCGTCGCGCACGTCCGTCCGAACGACCTGGCCGGCCGCGCTGATGAGGAGCAGCTCGTCGTCCTGCTCGGTGACCTGCTGGACGGCGGCCACGTGGCCGGTCTTGCGTCCCTCGAGGCTGATGAGGCGTACGCCCTGCGGGCCGCGGCGCATCGTCCGGAAGGCCGACAGCGCGGACGCGCTTGCCGTAGCCCGTCTCGGTGAGCACGAGCAGGTCCTTGTCGGGCTGGACGACGCTCATGCTGACCACGTAGTCGCCGGCACCGGCCGGCCGGATGCCGATGACGCCGCCCGCCTGGCGTCCCATGGCCCGCACGTCGGACTCGTTGAACCGCGCGAGCTTGCCCTCGGCGGTGGCGATGATGATGTCGTCGCGTCCGGTCGACACGTCGACCCACGCCAGCTCGTCGTCCGGGTCCAGCGTGATCGCGATGATGCCCGACGAGCGCACCTTCTCGAACTGCTCGATCGGCGTCTTCTTGATGATCCCCTTTCGGGTCGCCATGACCAGGTAGGAGCCCTTCTCGAAGTCCGGCACGATGAGGGTCGCCGTGGGCACCTCGCCGCTCTCGACCTGCACGCCGGGGAGGTTGATGATCGCCATCCCCTTGGCCTGCCGGCTCGCGTCGGGAATGGTGTGCACCTTGGCCGAGAAGACACGTCCGCGGTTCGTGAAGAAGAGCGCCCAGTCGTGGGTGTTCGCGACGAGGAGGCTGTCGACCGCGTCCTCCTCGCGCGTGACGTGCCCGATGATCCCCTTGCCGCCGCGGCCCTGGCGTCGATAGGTCGCCACGGGCTGGCGCTTGATGTAGCCGCGACGGCTGATCGTGACGACGACGTCCTCGTCGGCGATGAGGTCCTCGTCGGTCATCTCGCGGGAGGAGTCGTCGACCACGCGCGTGCGCCGCTCGCCGGCGTACTTCCGCTTCAGCTCGGTCAGCTCGTCCCGGATGATCGCGAGGATCCGGGACGGGTTCCCGAGGATGTCCTCCAGCTCGGCGATGAGCTGGATGACGGCCAGGTACTCATCCTCGATCTTCTTCCGCTCGAGGGCGGCGAGGCGCGCGAGGCGCATGTCCAGGATCGCCTGGGCCTGCAGCTCGCTGAGGTCGAAGCGCTCCATCAGGTTGCGCCGGGCCGTGTCGACGTCGGCCGACTCGCGGATCGTCCGGATCACCTCGTCGAGGTGGTCCAGGGCGATCTTGAGCCCCTCCAGGATGTGGGCCCGTTCGCGGGCCTTGCCCAGGTCGAACTCCGTCCGCCGCCGGACGATCTCGCGGCGATGGTCCACGTGGTGCTGGATCACGGCCTTGAGCGGCAGCGTCTGCGGCTGGCCGTCGACGAGCGCGAGCATGTTGAGGTTGAACGCGAGCTGCATCGGGGTGTGCTTGAAGAGGTTGTTCAGCACGGTGTGCGGGTTCGCGTCGTTCTTGACCTCGATGTAGATCCGCATCCCGTCGCGGTCGGACTCGTCGCGCAGGTCGGCGATCCCGTCGATGCGCTTGTCCTTCACGAGGTCGGCGATCTTCTCGAGGAGCGTCGCCTTGTTCACCTGGTAGGGCAGCTCCGTGACGATGATCGCCATGCGATCGCGGCGCGCCTCCTCGAAGGCGACCTGGGCCCGCATGATCACCCGGCCGTGGCCGTGGGCGTACATCTGCCGGATCGCGTCGACCGTCTCGGTGATGCCGGTCAGGGCGTTCCGCTGCTGCTCGTAGCGGAAGATCGAGCCCGCGGTCGGGAAGTCGGGCCCCTTCACGAATGCACACAGGTCGTCGGTGGTCAGCTCGGGGTCGTTGATGAGCGCGATCGTGGCGTCGACGACCTCGCCCAGGTGGTGCGGCGGGATGTTGGTGGCCATCCCGACGGCGATGCCCGAGCTGCCGTTCACCAGCAGGTTCGGCAGCTTCGCAGGCAGGATGACCGGCTGGCGGTGCTGGCCGTCGTAGTTGTCGACGTAGTCGACCGTGGCCTTGTCGATGTCGGCGAGCATCTCGGCTGCGATCGGGGCGAGCCGCGCCTCCGTGTAGCGCATCGCGGCAGCCGAGTCGCCGTCGACGGAGCCGAAGTTGCCCTGCCCGTCCACGAGCGGGTAGCGCATCGAGAAGTCCTGGGCGAGGCGGACCAGCGTGTCGTAGATCGCCTGGTCACCGTGCGGGTGGTACTTGCCCATCACCTCGCCGACGATCGCCGCGCACTTCCGGTACGACGCGTTCGAGGCGAGGCCCATCTCGCCCATGGCGTACAGGATCCGGCGGTGGACCGGCTTGAGGCCGTCGCGGACATCCGGGAGCGCCCGGGCCACGATCACGCTCATCGCGTAATCGAGATAGCTCGTCCGCATCTCGTCCTCGATGCGGATCGTTCGGATGTCGCCCAGGTCGTCGGTCACGGAATGGCTCTCCGGTTCAGGTCAGCGGGGATCGGGAGGCGGTCGCGTCGTGACCGGGCGCCCGGAAGGCGGCGGCGGTGGCGGCGGCCGCGGAGGTGTTGGCCGAGCGCGGCGTCCGGCGGATGCCGGCGAGAAGGCCCCGCAGCTCGGCCGCGTCGGCCGGCGCGAGCTTCGCGAGCGTGTCGCGCACCACCCATGCCCGCGCGCCGTCGGAGGTGGTCGCGGCGCGGCCGGCCTCGCGCCGGCAGAACGCCGTGACCGCGCCGCGATCGACGGCCGCGAGGTTGCGCAGCGCCCAGCTGAGCGCCTTCTGGACGTCGGGCTCGGGATCGCCGATGAGGAGGCCGACGAGCGAGAGCCCGCGGCCGGCGACGTCTCGCGTCCGCCCGGCGGTCCGATCCGCGAACGGGATCGTCGCGATCGTGGAGCCGACCAGCCGGCGTTCCCAGCGGCTCGGGCTGTAGACGAGCTGCTCCAGCTCGGCCCACCGGTAGGGCTCGAGCAGGATCCCTGCCGCGACCGCCGCGGCCAGCGTGTCGACGGAGATCCAGTCGTCCGCCTCGGCCGCCAGCCGCGGAGCACCTGCCAGGCCTGCTCCGGCTCGTCCGGCAGGATCCGGCCGAGGAGCCAGCATGCGAACCAGCGCAGCTCGCGGACCGGATCGTGGGCAAGCGCCTCCGCGACGGGGAGCAGGCGCGCGGAGCGGACGCCGCGGAGCTCGCGCGCCAGCGCGCGGTGCACCGCCTCCAGGAGCGGCATCCGGACCCCGAGCAACGGCCCGATCCCGGGCGCGACCAGCCGCTGGCCGGCCAGGTAGACCGGATCGGCGAGCGTCTCGAGCCCGGCCCGGATGGCCGCGACGAAGCGGCCCGGATCGTCGATCTCGTCGGCGAGGCTGCGACCGACGTCGCGCGCCGTCGCTATGTGCGTTTCGACGAACGCATTGGAGGCAAGGGTCGTGGCACTGGCCTTCCGGATCGCGGGGGGAGCGGTCACCCGGCCGCCCCGCCTGGCATGTCGAGCGCGGGATCGGCTCGCGCCCCGCCCTCCGGGATCAGCCGGAACCGGTATCGGTCCTTAAGTGCCTGCTTACGCTCCGGTGGTGCCGCCACGTACAGCGCATCGGCCGTGGCCAGGAGCTCGCCCGTCGCCACGTCAATCAGCTGGGCTTTCGTGGTGAGGAGTCGACGGCGGCGCTCGACCAGGCGTCCCTCGGCGCGGAGGAGGCGCCCGATCGGCGTCGGGCGGCGGTATTCGACCGTGAGCCTCGCGGTGAACCCCCACGAGTCGGCGCTCGCCAGCGCCCAGCCCATGACCTCGTCGAGGATCGTCGCGACGATCCCGCCGTGGGTCACGTCCTCCCAGCCCTGGAAGTCGGACGCCAGGGTCGTCTCGGTCCAGCACGTGTCGCCGGCCACGTGCAGGACGAGGCGCAGGCCGACGGCGTTCAGCTCGCCGCACGCGAAGCAGGCGTGGGGCGCGACCTCGAAGCGGCCCGCCTCCGTCACGACCTCAGATGTCAAGGTTCTGCACCTTCCGCGCCTCGGACATGATGAAGCTCTTGCGGGGCGCCACCTTCTCGCCCATCAGCATCGTGAAGATGGCGTCCGCCTCCACGCCGTCCTCGATCTCGGCGCGAAGGAGCGTTCGGCTCTGGGGGTTCATGGTGGTCTCCCAGAGCTGGTCCGCGTTCATCTCGCCGAGGCCCTTGAAGCGCTGGACGGTGATGTTCTTCGCGTTCAGCTTCTTGACCGCCGCCTCGCGCTCCTTCTCGGACTGGGCGTAGAGCGTCTGCTTGCCCGTGCTGACCCGGTAGAGCGGGGGCTGCGCGATGTAGAGGTGGCCGTTCTCGATGATCTGGCCCATGTGGCGATAGAAGAACGTCAGGAGGAGCGTCCGGATGTGGGCGCCGTCGACGTCGGCGTCGGTCATGATGATGATCCGGTGGTACCGGAGCTTCGCCAGGTCGAAGGTGTCGCCGATGCCGGCGCCGAGCGCGATGATCAACGGGCGGACGTTCTCGCTGGAGAGGACCCGATCCAGGCGCGCCTTCTCGACGTTGAGCACCTTGCCCCGGAGCGGCAGGACGGCCTGGAACCGGCGGTTGCGGCCCATCTTCGCCGACCCGCCGGCGGAGTCTCCCTCCACCAGGTAGAGCTCGCTTCGCGCCGGGTCGCGCTCCTGGCAGTCGGCGAGCTTGCCGGGCAGGGCCATCCCCTCGAGGGCACCCTTGCGGATCACGAGGTCGCGGGCCTTCCGGGCCGCCTCGCGAGCGCGCGCGGCGGTCAGGCTCTTCTCGATGATTCGCCGCCCGTCCGCGGGGTTCTCCTCCAGGTACTGGACGATCCCCTCGGCGACGGCCGCCTGGACCTGGGCCTTGACCTCGGCGTTGCCGAGCTTCGCCTTCGTCTGGCCCTCGAACTGCGGGTCCACGAGCTTGACCGAGACGACGGCGGTCAACCCTTCCCGCACGTCGTCCCCGCTCAGGTTCGAGTCGGCGTCCTTGAGGATCCCCGCCCTGCGGGCCCAGTCGTTGAGCGAGCTCGTGAGGGCAGCCCGGAAGCCGGTGACGTGCGTCCCGCCGTCGACCGTGTTGATGTTGTTCGCGAACGCGAAGACGTTCTCCGTGAACGAGTCGTTGTACTGGAGCGCGACCTCGATGGAGGTCGCTCCTTCGCGCTTCTCCACCGCGATCGGGCGCGAGTGGAGGACCTCCTTGTTGCGATTGAGGTGCCGGACGAAGGAGACGAGGCCTCCTTCGAAGTAGAACGAGCGCTCGCGATCGGCCCGCTCGTCCGTGAGGCGGATCCAGAGGCCCTTGTTGAGGTACGCCGACTCCCGAAGCCGCTGGGTGATGGTCTCGAAGCTGTAATCGGTGCTCTCGAACATCTCGTGGTCCGCCCGGAAGGTCGTCCGCGTCCCCCGGCGATGCCCCTGTGGCCCGACCTTCGCCACGGCCGTGGTCGGCTTGCCGCGGACGTACTCCTGGGCCCAGATGAAGCCGTCGCGCGCCGTCTCGACGCGGAGCCACTCGGAGAGGGCATTCACGACGCTCACGCCGACGCCGTGCAGCCCGCCGGAGACCTTGTAGCCGCCGCCCCCGAACTTGCCGCCCGCGTGAAGGACCGTGTGGACGACCTCCAGGGCATCCTTGCCGGTCGCATGCCGCCCAACCGGGACGCCGCGCCCGTCGTCCTGGACCGTGACGGTCCCATCGGCGGCGATCGACACGTCGATCCGGGTCGCGTGGCCCGCCATGGCCTCGTCGATCGAGTTGTCCACGACCTCCCACACGAGGTGATGGAGGCCTCGCACGTCCGTGGAGCCGATGTACATGCCGGGACGGCGGCGAACAGCTTCGAGGCCCTCGAGAACCTGGATGCTGGCGGCGGTGTACTCGCTGCCGCCCGACGCCCGCTTCGACCGGCCCCCGGTCACGTTCGCCGCGCCCGACCCCGCGCCACCACCCGTCGCCCGATCCGTCACGAATTCCCTCCGGTCAGCCGTTCGTAGAGTCGGCCCAGCTCGTCCTCGCCGTACCACTCGATGATGATTCGCCCGCCCTTGCTGGACCGCGCGATCCGCACCTTCGTGCCGAGAGATCGTCGGAGGTCCTCTTCGACCCGTTCCATCTCGCCGTCGACCGCGGCGGCCACCCGGCCTGCATCCGGCCCGGCTGGGTCTCGCGGAGCCGGCGCGCGAGCGCCTCGACCTGTCGCACCGAGAGACCTCGTCGCTCGATGAGCGCGACGAGGTCCGCCTGCCGGGGCGGATCGAGCCCCAGCAGCGCGCGGCCGTGGCCCTCGCTGATGCGCCCCGCGCCCAGCGCCCCGAGCGTCGCCGGCGACAGCTCGAGGAGCCGGATCGTGTTCGCCACCGTCGAGCGCGCTCGCCCCACGCGGATCGCGATCTCGTCGTGGGAAAGCCCGAACTCGTCGACGAGCTGGCGGTAGGCCCCGGCTTCCTCGATCGCATTGAGATCCGCGCGCTGGACATTCTCGACGAGCGCCAGCTCGAGCTGCTCACGGCCGGCCGCCTGGCGAACGATGGCCGGGATCCGTGTGAGCCCCGCGAGCTGCGCCGCGCGAACGCGACGCTCGCCCGCGATCAGCCGATACCCCTCCAGGGTCTCGGTCACGAGCACCGGCTGCAGGATGCCGTGCGCCTCGATGCTGGCCCGGAGCCCCTCGAGCTGATCCTGCTCGAACACGGTTCGCGGCTGGTATGGGTTCCGCTCGATCCGGTCGATCGGGATCTCGGCAGGCACCGGCGTCGTGGACGCGGCCTGCGGGATCAGCGCCGAGAGCCCACGTCCCAGCGATGCCGGCCGAGTCGACCGCGCGGTCACGCGGCACCTCCCGGTACGCCGGCGCCTGCCACGACACGATTCTGCTGTCGGGGCCCGGCGAGGGCGAACGACCGATCCGTCGTCGCGGGCGTCATGGGTCTGGCGGGCGAGGCGGCTGGGGGCGCGGCCACCTCGCTGCGCTCGCCCGCCGCTCGCCCTGCATCGTGCTCGAGCCGGCCCCAGAGCTCGGTCGCCAACGCACGGTAGGCGATCGCCCCGCGGCTTTCGGGCGCATATGCGGCGATCGGCCGGCCGTGGCTCGGCGCTTCGGCGAGCCTCACGCTCCGCGGCACCACCGCCTGGAAGACCGCCGCCCCGAGGTGCTCGCGGACCTCGGCCGCAACCTCCGCGGAGAGGTTCGTGCGGGCGTCGAACATCGTGAGCACGACTCCCTGCACCGCCAAATCGGGATTCAGGTGGTCGCGGACCAGGTGGACGGTCGCGATCAGCTGCGAGAGGCCCTCAAGGGCGTAGTACTCGCACTGCATCGGGATCAGCACGGCGTCGGCAGCGGTCAGGGCATTCACCGTGAGCAGGCCGAGCGACGGCGGGCAGTCGATGAACACGACGTCCCAATCGGGTCGGATCGCCGCGAAGACTCGGTTCAGCCGGCGCTCCCGCTGCGGCACGCCAGCAAGCTCGACCTCTGCGCCCGCGAGCGCGATGGATGAGGGCACAAGAGAGAGTCCGGGTGTGTCCGTTGGGACGATGAGTGTGCCGAGCTCCACGCCGCCCATGAGGGCGTCATAGACCGACGCCCCGGCGGCCGCACGCCCGGCCCCGAGGCCGCTGGTGGCGTTCCCCTGGGGGTCGAGATCGACGACGAGCACTCGCCGGCCGTCCCCTGCGAGATATGCCGCGAGGTTGACGACCGTTGTGGTCTTTCCAACGCCGCCCTTCTGGTTGGCGCACGCAAGCATCCGGCCCACTACAGGCCACTCTCCTCGGGAATCACGCACCAAGTCTACCATTCCGGCCCCTTTCGACCCCCGGCGAGAGGGTGACGCGCCTGCCTTTGCTGCGACGTATCGCCGTCTTTCGTGTGCCTGCACCGGGCGTCGAGAATCGGCTCGCGTCCCGCCCGGAGACAGGAGGTCGGGCCGGAGCGTTTCACGTGAAACAGGTCACGGCGGGCCGTCGTGCACCGGCCGACGCCCGACGCCCGCCGCCCGCCGAAGGCGCAGGCCGCGCAACCGCGCTGCCTATTGCCGCACGCGCCGGCCGCCCGCGTCCGCACGCGCCGGCCGCCCGGCGCCCGCCGCCGCGCGCACCGGCCCGGTCCGGCCGCGCGCCCACCTCACGAGCCCGGCACCGAGCACGGCTCGAGGGTCCCAGCACCCAGCACACGGGCCCCGGTCCCGCCCGGGCGGCCAAGTTGTCCGCCTCGGTATACTCGACGAGCAGAGTCCCGGCGGTTCGCGCAAACGCGGTGCGGTCGGGCTGCCGGTTCACTGAGGAACGACCGCCATGAGCCTGGTTCTCGCAGCGGTCGGGGCGGCAGTGGCCGCGCTCATCCAGTCATCAATCCTGCCATTCACCGCCGCCGGTGGCGCGGGGCTCGATCTCGTCCTCGTTCTCGCCGTCGTCTGGACGATGACGGTGGGCCTCGATGGTGGGCTTGTCTGGGCCTTCCTCGGAGGGCTGATCATCGACGTACTCCTCATGCGGCCACTCGGCCTGACCGCGTTCGTGCTTCTCCTCGCAGTCGGCGCTGCATGGCTCGTCGGCCGCATCTCACCGCGCGCGTTCTACCCGGTCGTGGTCGCCACGGCAGCCGTCACCGCCGGCCTCGCGTCCGTCCTGACGATCGTCCTCTTCGGAGTGCTGCGCGGGCTTCCGGCGGGCGTCGACCCGCTCTCGCAGGCGGTCCCGACCACTCTGCTCGCCGGGCTCGTCGCTGCCTTGATCGCACCGGTCCCGGTGATCATCCGTCGCCGCCGGTTCGGCGACGAAACCGAGCGGGTCGACTGGTGAGCGCCCTCCAGACCCCGGTCACGCATGAGCGTCGACCCGCGCGCTTCGTCGTGTTCGCCATCGTCACCGTTCTTGCCCTGAGCGGGTTGACGACGCGTCTCTTTGCCATGCAGCTTGCGGGCGCACCGGCCCAGCAACCGGCTGCAGCCCTGGCCCCGGCCGAGGTCGGCCGCCAGATCGTCACGGAGCCCGTGCCGTCGACCAGGGGGCTGATCTACGACCGCGCGAAGCGGCTCCTCGTCCAGAATGTGCCGACATTCACCGTCTCGGTTCGACCCGCCGACCTTCCCGAGGGCCAGCGACCGGACGTGATCGGTCGTCTGTCGGGACTGCTCGGCATCGCCGCGACGACCATCACCGAGACGATCGACGGCGCGATCGGGTCGCGTTTCGACCCCGTGGCGATCGCACGCGACGTCCCCGAGCAGACGGCGCGCCTGATCTCGGAGGACAGCCTCACCCTGCCAGGCGTCGAGGTCACGGTCGACGCACGCCGCGACTACCTCGATGGACCGTTGTTCACGCAGCTGATTGGCTGGACGGGGTCCATCGACGCGACGGCATACGCGTCGCTCAAGGGCCAGGGGTACCTTCCCGACGACCGCATCGGGAAGGCCGGCGTCGAGTCGGTCTACGAGTCCGCCCTGCGCGGCGTGTACGGGGTGCGCGAGGTCGAGAAGGACGGAACCGGGCGCACGCTCCGCGTGCTGTCCACGACGACGGCTCCGCAGGCCGGGGACTCGCTCGTGCTGACGATCGACTCCAGGGAGCAGAAGATGGCCCAGCAGGCGCTCGACTGGGGTCTCAAGCTCTCCGGCTCGAAGCGCGGTGCGATCGTGGTCGAGAATCCGCAGACGGGCGAGATCATCGCCATGGTCAGTGCGCCAACCTACGACGCGAACCTGTTCTCGCGCGGGATCAGCACGGCCGACTTCCAGAAGCTCCTCTCGGACAAGAACCTGCCGCTCATGAACCACGCGATCACCGACATCCAACCGCCCGGGTCGACGTACAAGCTGGTCACGGGCTCAGGCGTCCTCGCGGACAAGAAGCTCGGGGTGACCGAGACCGTGCTGAGCAAGCCCTACATCCAGCTCGGCTCGACGTTGTTCTGGGAGTGGAATCACGCCGGGTGGGGACCTCTCGACATCAAGGACGGCTTCGCTCACTCCAGCGACACGTTCTTCTACCAGATGGCCCAGCGCCTCGGGATCGCGCGCCTCGCGTTCTGGGCGCGCCAGTACGGGTTCGGCCAGACGACCGGGATCGACCTTCCCGCCGAGGCCGGGGGCCTCGTCCCGACGGACCAGTGGAAGCTTGAGACGCTGGGACAGACGATCTTTCCGGGCGAGGTCCTCCAGGCGGGGATCGGCCAGGGTTACGACCTCGCGACACCGCTCCAGCTGGTCAACGCCTACGCGGCGATGGCGAACGGCGGCACGCTCTACCAGCCCCAGGTCGTTCGCGAGATCGTGAGCTCCGACGGCACGGTCGTGCGGCCGTTCACCCCGAAGGTGATCCGCAAGATCGCGGCCCCGAGCTGGGTGTTCACGATCATGCGCGAGGCGGCCCGGCGCGTGATCACCAGCCGTCACACCTACAATTTCGTGGACCTCCCGATCGTGGTCGGGGGCAAGACCGGCACGGCCGAGTACGGCCTCCGCGACAAGAACGGCGTCCTTCCGTACCACAACTGGTTCGCGGGATTCACGCCGAAGAACGTCTGGACGAAGGACAACCCGACCGGCGACGTCTCCAAGCCCGACTCCCAGCTGGCCTTCGCCGTCTTCATCTACGACGCGGGCACGCTCGGCAACACCGCGACGGAGGTCGCCAAGTACTACCTCCAACTCCACTACG
Source organism: uncultured Chloroflexia bacterium (assembly GCA_963734535.1). Classification (GTDB taxonomy): domain Bacteria; phylum Chloroflexota; class Limnocylindria; order Limnocylindrales; family CSP1-4; genus CTSoil-043. The sequence goes on from CAVTHS010000014.1 coordinate 202,471, forward strand.
GGATCAAGCAGGACTTCCGGCTCCCGCAGCTCCTCGAGCGCACGAACTTCTACCAGGGCGGCGGCTGATGGGCGTTCTCCGCGTCGAACGGGACGCTCCGAGCGGGATCGCGGCCCGCGTCGGCGGCGTCGCGTGGCGCGACTTCGACCTGCAGCTCTTCGTCTACGCGGTCCTGCTCGCGACGCTCGGGCTGACCATGGCCTACAGCAATACCGCCGCCCAGCTTGGCGGCGACGTGGCGCAGGGAGGGACCACGTTCGTCCGCGGGCTGGTCTGGGCGGTGGTGGCGCTGGTCGCCTTCGCGGCCGCAACCGCGTTCGACTACACGTGGCTGAAGGCGTTCTCGTGGCCAATCTACGTCGTGAACCTCGCGCTCCTGGTGGCCTCGCTCGTGCTGGGCAGCTCCGACGCCGTGTCTGCCCGCTGGGTCTCGATCTTCGGGCTGCAGTTCCAGTTCAGCGAGATCGCCAAGATCCTCATGATCGTGGTGCTCGCCCGATACCTGGCCGACCATGACCGGCGCCTGGACTCGCTGGCGGCGATCGTGGGGGCGTGCCTCATCGTCATCCCGCCGTGGATTCTCGTCCTCATGCAGCCGGACCTCGGGACGTCGCTCGTCTTCATCGCGGTCCTGGTCGGGATGCTCTTCATGGGAGGAGCGAGCCTGCGCTGGCTCGGAGCGCTCGCCGCGGCGACCCTCGCGGCGCTGCCACTCGTCTGGACCTACGTCCTTCACGACTACCAGAAGGAGCGGCTGACGAGCTTCCTGGACCCTGCGAAGGATCCACTCGGAGCGGGCTTCCAGCTGCTCACCGCGCAGCACGCCGTGAGCGCTGGCGGGTGGCTGGGGGCGGGCCTCACGAACGGGGCCCAGAGCCAATCGAATCTGCTCCCGGTGCAGGCGACCGACTTCGTCTTCGCCGTGCTGGCCGAGGAGCTCGGATTCGTCGGGTGCCTCGTCGTCTTCCTGCTCTTCGCGGCGCTGCTGTGGCGGATCCTGACGATCGCATGGCGATCCCGTGACCCGTTCGGCCTGATGGTCGGGGCCGGGGTGGCCTCGATGATCCTCTTCCAGATCGTGGTCAACGTCGGGATGGTCCTGGGCGTGATGCCGATCACCGGGATCCCGCTCCCGTTCATCACCCATGGCGGCGCGTCGCTTGTCAGCATCGCGATCGGGCTCGGGATACTCCAGAGCATCGCCATGCGCCAGCAGCGCGCTGAGTGGTGAGGCGCCCGATCCGCGACCCGGCGTCGCGCAACGGACTGCCCGACATGGTGGACGACGGCAAACCGCGCGCAGGGCCTCACCCGCGATCGCGTCGCCGGTCGTGAACCGGGGCCTGGCCAATTCGCCGGTCGTGCCGCCCGATCCTCCTCGGGAGGCGCACGCCCCGGGACGGGCCACGTCGACCCTTCCCGGAAGGCCTGCGATCCTCCCGCGCCAGCGCTGGCGACTCTATCTGCGGATGCCGGCGGTCCACGTCCCGGGCGAGCTTCCCGCCGGAGCCGGTGCCTGGGCCTCGCTGCTCGAGGGATCCGGCCTGACGCTGGCCGGCGAGCCCGGGCGCGGCCGCGTCGCGCCGGCGGCGCAGCTCCCGCTGGGTTTCGCCGGCGAGCGGGAGATCCTCGACGTGATCCTCGGCACGCGCCTCCCGCTCGTCGAGGTGCGGGAGCGGATCCGGGCCGCACTGCCGGCGCCAGTCGAGCTGGTCGATCTCCACGACGTCTGGGTCGGCGCGCCGTCGGCGTCGTCTGCCGTCTTCGCCGCGGACTACCGGGTGGAGCTGGCCGGCGTGCCGGCGTCCGTCATACGGCTGGGAGCCGAGTCGCTGCTCGCCGCGTCCTCCCTGCCCCGCGAACGTCACCGCGAGAAGAAGACCCAGGCCTTCGACCTGCGGCCGCTCATCGTCTCGCTCTCGGTCGCGGCCGCGGTCCCGCCCGCCAGCGCGGCGCCGGACGCGGCGATGGCGATCCTGCAGGTTCGCCTCCGCCATCGCCCGGACGCGGTGGGGCGCCCGGAGGACGTGGTCTCGGCCCTCGGCGAGCCGCCGGCACCGCCGCTGGTGGGCGTGCTTCACGTGCTCGGGATCGTGCGCGAGCGGCTGCTGCTTGCCGGGGACGCCGCCTGACCGGCGCGGGGTCCTGGAGGCCCACGTCATGCGCGGGCCGTCCGGTCCCGGGAATTCGGCCGAGCGGCTCTCCCAGCCCGTCGACGCCTCGCTCACCCTGAGCCTTTGGCGATCCGCCCGGATCGCCCACGTTCTGACAGATCGAGGTTCGCCGTGCCCGAGGCGATCGAGCTGCGCGGCCTGACGCGCTGGTACGGAAAGCGCCGCGGCGTGATCGACCTGGAGGCCGATGTCCACGAGGGCGAGGTCTTCGGGTTCCTGGGGCCGAACGGGGCTGGGAAGACCACCACGATCCGGATGCTCCTGGGCTTGATCCGGCCCAGCTCGGGTACGGCCCGGATCCTGGGCCTCGATCCGTGGACCGATACCGCCGCCGTGCATGCACGGCTCGCCCACCTCGGGAGCGACCCCGGATACCTCGGCGACATGAACGCGGCCTCGCTGCTCGACTACCTTGGTGCGCTCCGGGGGTTGCCGAGGGGCGCCTGGCGGCCAATCGCCGAGCGGCTCGAGCTGGACCCGAGCGTGCCCATCAGGAAGCTGTCGCGCGGCAACCGCCAGAAGGTCGGCGTGGTCGAGGTGTTCATGGGACATGAGCCTCTCCTGGTCATGGACGAGCCGTCGACGGGCCTCGACCCGCTCATGCAGCGCGAGTTCCTGGCGCTCGTGGCGGAGGCCCGCGCCGAGGGCCGGACCGTCTTCCTCTCCTCGCACAACCTGCCCGAGGTCGAGCGCGCCTGCGACCGCGTGGCGATCATCCGCGAGGGGCGACTGGTCAAGATCGCCACGGTGGTGGCCCTCGTCGGGGACCACACACGCTCCGTGAACCTCGTTCTCGGATCTCCGGCGCCCGAGGGCGCGTTCGTCCTGCCCGGCGTGACGGTCCTCTCCAGCACCGGACAGGATGTCCACCTGATGGTCCGAGGGGATGTGAACGCGCTGATCGGACGTCTCGGCGACCTGGACATCCGCGACATTGCGATCAGCACGCCCGATGTCGAGGACCTCTTCTTTCGGTACTACGAGGGATCGGTCGCCGGGTCGGAGAAGCGCGACCTCGCGCCGGAACAGCCCGATGCAATCCACGGGGAGGCCCGTCGATGATCGGGCTCGCGTTCCGCCTGGAGCTCCGCCGCAGCCGGGTCATCGGCGTCGGCCTGGCGATCGTCGTGCTCCTCTACGGCGGGCTGATCGCCGCCCTCTACCCGATCCTGCTCGCCAACACGGCGATGATCGAGGATTACATGAAGCTCTTCCCGAAGGAGATCATGGCGGGCTTCGGCATGACGGGAAGCCTCGCCGATCCCGGCATCTTCTTCACCACGTACATCGGCAGCTTCCTGTGGCCGGTCGTCGCCGCGATCGCGGCCATCGTCCTCGCGACGCGGCCATCGGCCGCGGATGCCGATCGCGGCTGGGCGGACGTCGTCCTCGCGACGCCCCTGACCCGCAGCCGCCATCTCGGGGCCGGGATCCTCGGGCAGATCCTCGTGCTCGCTGTGCTGGCGTTCGTGACGGTCGCCGGCGTGCTGGGCGTTGGCGCGCTCGTCGGGGCCGGCTTCGACACCGGGCGCTTCCTTGCCGCCGGCGCCGTGCTGTGGCTCTTCGGGTGCGCCATGGCCGGCGTGACCTCGCTCGTGGCGGTGATCACGCTGAGCCGCGGGGCGGCTGCTGCGGTCACCGCGGGACTCCTGATCGCGATGTACCTGCTCAACATCGTCGCGCAGGTCCAGCCCGATCTCGCCTGGCTCGGCGGCCTCTCCGCGTTCCGGTATGCCGGGGTGGGAGCGCTGATCGACGGGGGGAGCGTGGACTGGGTCGGCGTCGGCGTCTTTGCTGTCGTCGCGGTGGCCGGCTGGGCCGCGTCGCTCGTCCTCTTCCGGACGCGCGACCTCCTGCCGTGAGCCCGGCTGCCGTTCGGGCCGAGCCCGCGACAGGCGAGCCGGGGACCGTCGAGCCGGCGATCGTTTGACCGGAGCGTCGGAGCGCCGTACACTCCCCATTCGCGCCCGGGCCAACCGGGCGGTCCGTTTGCGCCCACCCGAGGCCGGCACGTCACGCCCGCCGAGCACCCACTCCGGAGACCCATGTACGCAGTCATCGAGACCGGCGGGAAGCAGTATCACGTTGAGGTCGGCACGGAGCTCGCGGTCGAGCTCCTCGACGTGGAACCCGGCCAGGAGATCACCCTCGACCGTGTCCTGCTGGTCGCGGACGGAGACGAGGCGGCCATCGGCCGTCCGCTCGTCGCCGGTGCCGTCGTCAGCGCCACCGTGCTGCGCGCCGACCGCGCCGACAAGGTCATCTCGTTCAAGTACAAGCCCAAGGCACGCCGCCGCGTCAAGAAAGGCCACCGCCAGGAGCAGACGATCCTGCGCGTGACCGACGTCGTGCTCAACGGCAAGAGCGCCGCGGAGACCGAGAAGGTCGCGGCCGAGGCGCGCAAGACAGAGCGCGAGCGGCTTGCCGAGGCAGCAGCCACGCAGGCGGTCGCCGACGCCGCCCTCGCCGCGACCCTGGCCACGAAGGCCGCCGCGGCCGACGCCGCGGATGCGTCCGCCGATGCGGCCAAGAAGCCGGCTCGGACCGCCAAGGCGAGCGCGCCCGCCACGGGCAAGGCGAAGCCCGCGGCAGCAAAGGCGAAGACGCCCGCCAAGGCGAAGACGCCGGCCCCCGACTCGGCGAAGCCCGCCGCCAAGCGCCCCCGCGCCGCGAAGAAGGAAGACTGATCGATGGCCCACAAGAAAGCAGGCTCGAGCTCGAAGAACGGCCGCGACTCGGTCGGCCAGCGCCTGGGCGTGAAGGTCGGTGACGGCCAGCTGGTTCCGGCCGGCTCGATCATCGTCCGCCAGCGCGGGATGACCTTCATCGCCGGCACGGGCACCGGCCTCGGACGCGACTACACGGTCTTCGCGACCGTCGAGGGCCGCGTCCGTTTCGAGCACCAGACGCGCTTCAAGAAGCGCATCCGCGTCGAGCCCGTGATCGAGGCGGCACCCGCCGCCGAGACCGAGCCCGCCGTCGCCGGCGCCTGAAGCCCGGCACGAACCCAGCCACGCCGCCCCCGGAGACCCGATGAAGCCGAACATCCACCCCAAGTACCACGCCTCGAAGGTGCACTGCGCGACCTGCGGCACCGAGTTCGTCGTCGGGTCCACCCGCCCCGAGCTGCGCGTCGACGTCTGCGGCAACTGCCACCCGTTCTACACGGGCAAGCAGATGATCATGGACACCGCCGGTCAGGTCGAACGCTTCCAGAAGCGCCTCGAGCGCGCTGCGACGGGCCGCTGACGGCTGGGTCGCATTCGCCACGGCGGGCCACCAGGCCCGCCGTCGTGATTCAGGGCAGGTAGCGTCGCCCATGGCTCGCTTCGCGTACGGTGGCCAGGCGCTCATCGAGGGCGTCCTCATGCGCGGTCGCGACGTGATCGCGGTCGCGCTGCGACACCCGGACGGGCGCATCGTGTGGGCCGACGAGAAGCTCGCGGTGGGGTTCCGCGCCACTCGCTGGGCGCGGCTCCCGTTCGTGCGCGGGCTCGTCGTCCTCTACGAGACGCTGGTCGTGGGGACGCGCTGGCTCGTTCGATCGGCGGGGGTGGCCGCCGTCGAGGATCTTCCTCCCGCAACGCCGCCGGTCCCGCTGCCTCCCGTTGCCGCCGACCCCGACGAGGCGTCCGTCGCGGACGCCGTCGATCCCGGCGCCGGCGCCGGGATCGATCCGAACCGGTCGTTGCCGGCCGCCTCGCCGGCCCCTGGCGGAGTGGCCGTCTCGTCCGCGCTCGCCGAGCCGGCCGCATTGCCCGCTCCCGCCGCGCTGGCAGCCCCGGCGCCTGCGGCCTCGCCGGCCGTCCCCGCGCCCGCCGCCGACAGCGCCGAGCTCGGGAAGGGCGCCGTCGCGCTCATGCTCGGCCTGACCCTGGTCTTCGGCATCGGGCTCTTCTTCTTCGTGCCCCTCCTGCTCGCCAAGGCGATCGCGGGCGGCCAGAGCAGCTACGTGGAGCGCGCCGTCGAGGGCGTCATCCAGGTCGCGATCTTCCTGGGCTACCTCTCGCTTGATCGGGCGCACCTCGGATGTCCGGCGGACGTTCCAGTACCACGGCGCGGAGCACATGTCGATCCACGCGCTGGAGGCGGGCGACCCGCTCACGGTCGAGGCGATCCGCAAGTACCCCACCGCGCATCCACGCTGCGGTACCGAGTTCCTGGTCGTGGTCATCCTCGTCTCGATCGTCGTGTTCAGCCTTGTCGGCCGCCAGGAGATCCCGATCATGATCGCCAGCCGGATCGTGCTGATCCCCGTCATCGCCGGGATCAGCTACGAGCTGCTCCGGTTCGGCGCGCGCCACCGCGGGAGCCGGATCGTCCGCTGGCTCTTCCAGCCCGGGATCTGGGTCCAGAAGATCACCACGAAGCAGCCCACGGACGACATGCTCGAGGTCGCCATCGTCAGCCTCGAGCAGGCGCTGCTCGCCGACGGCGAGGAGCTCCCCGCGGGCGGCATCCGGATCGGGCGCAGCCCGATGGTCCTGTCTGCCGAGGCGCGCCCGGCGACGGAGGCCTGAGCGGTGGCCGACGGGGTCCTGGATCGCAAGCTCCGGGAGCTTGTCGCGCAGTACGAGCACGTCCAGGCCGAGCTCTCGACCCCCGAAGCGTCGGCGGACATGGACGCGCTGCGCCGGCTCGGCCGCGAGCTGGCGCGGCTGGAGCCGGTGGTCTCGTCGTATCGGCGCCTGGAGTCGCTCCGCTCGGAGCTGGCCGGCGCACGCGAGATGCGGGACGCGGAGCACGACGACGAGATGCAGGCCATGGCCCGCGAGGAGATCACCAGGCTCGAGACCGCCGAGGCCGCCGAGCTCGAGGCGCTGACCGTCCACCTGCTGCCCCGCGATCCCAACGACGACCGGAACGTCATCGTGGAGATCCGGGCCGGCGCCGGCGGCGACGAGGCCGCGCTCTTTGCCGGCGACCTGCTCCGGATGTACCTCCGGTACGCCGACCGGCATCGGCTGCGGGCCGAGGTGATGAGCCTCCACGAGACGGGGATCGGGGGTGTCAAGGAGGCGGTCGTCGAGATCTTCGGCGAGGGCGCCTTCAGCCGCCTCAAGTTCGAGAGCGGAGTCCACCGCGTCCAGCGCGTCCCGGCCACCGAGTCATCCGGCCGGATCCACACCTCGACCGCGACGGTCGTGGTCCTGCCCGAGGCCGAGGAGGCCGATCTCTCGATCGACGAGGACCGTGACCTCCGGATCGAGGTCAAGCGCTCCTCTGGCCCCGGTGGCCAGGGCGTCAACACCACCGACTCGGCGGTCCGCATCACGCACCTGCCCAGCGGCCTGGTCGTGGAGATCCAGGACGAACGGAGCCAGCTCAAGAACAAGGTCAAGGCGATGGCGATCCTGCGCGCCCGGCTCCTGGACCGGGAGCTGTCGCGGCAGCGCGAGGCGGACTCCGTCACGCGGCGCTCGCTGATCGGGGCAGGGGACCGCTCCGACAAGATCCGGACCTACAACTTCGCGCAGGACCGGGTGACGGACCATCGCATCGGGATGGACCTCTCGAACCTGCCCGGCGTGCTCGACGGCAACCTCGATCGGCTGCTGGAGGCGCTCAGCGCCACCGACCAGGCGGAGCGGCTGGCATCCCTGGCCGACGACGGCGAAGGCGGATCCTGACGCGCGGGTCGGCCGCGACGGTCGGCGAGCTCCTGGCCCGCGGCGTCGACCGCCTCCGCGCGGCTGGCTCGCCGAGCGCCCGGCTGGACGCCGAGCTGCTCCTGGCGGATGCGCTCGGCACGGATCGCACCGGGGTGCTGGCACATCCCGACGGCCTCGCCGGCGACGGCCCCGCGGCCCGGTTCGCGGCCGCGCTCGAGCGCCGCGCGTCCGGCGAGCCGGTCGCCTACATCCGCGGCATCAGGGAGTTCCACGGCCTCGCCCTGGCGGTCGATGCCCGCGCGCTCGTGCCACGCCCCGAGACCGAGCTGCTGGTGGATCTCGCGCTGGCCGAGCTGGCCGACGTGCTGGGCCGCGCGCCACGCCCGAGCGGGGACGCCGCCGCTTCGCGTGGCCGACGTCGGGACCGGGAGCGGCGCCATCGCGGTCGCGATCGCGGCCGCGCTGCGGCGGCGCGGCATGGCCGCCGAGGTGGAGATCGTCGCGTCCGACCGCTCGGCCGGGGCCGCCGCGCTGGCAGCCGAGAACGCGGTCGCGCACGGCGTGGCCGATCACGTGGGGATCGCGGTGGCCGACCTCCTGCCCACCGCCGGCGTGGAGGCGGGCCTGCTGCGCGCGCCCGATCGCTTCGACCTGGTGTGCGCCAACCTGCCCTACATCCGCACGGCCGATCTCGCCGGCCTCCCGGCACCGATCGGGTTCGAGCCGCGCGAGGCGCTTGACGGCGGACCCGACGGGCTCGACGTCATCCGGCGCCTGCTCGCGCTGCTTCCCGACCAGGCTCGACGCGGCCGGCCTCGCCCTCCTCGAGATCGGTGCCGACCAGTCCGGCCTGGTCTCGGGAGCCGTCGCGTCCCTCCTGCCGGGCTGGGGCTGCGAGGTCGTGGCGGACCTCGCCGGGCTGCCGCGGATCGCCCGGGTCGCGCCTGCCACGCGCCCCGCGTCCGAGGCGTGACGAGGCGGACGCCGGTGACGGGCGACCGGCGGCGCCCGATCCGGCTGGTAGCGCTCGACCTCGACGGCACCCTGGTCGGCGATGACCTGCGGATCCGGCCGAGGACCGTCGCGGCCGTGCGGGCGGCCGTCGAGGCGGGCGTCGCGGTCGCGATCGTCACCGGGCGGATGACCAGCTCCGCGCTCCCCTACGCGCGCGAGCTCGGGCTGCGCGTCCCGATCGTGGGGATGCAGGGTGCCCTGATCCGCGAGATGCCCGCCGCGGGCCACTCCGGCCTGGGTCGACTGCTCTTCCACCGGCCGCTGCCGGCCGCCGTCGTCCTCGACGCGCTGGCCTGGTGCCGGGGCAAGGGGCTCGACCCGCACCTCAACCACCTCGAGAGGATGGTGGTTCCCGCCGCGCACTCCCGCGCGGCCGAGTACGTCCGGTTCAACCTGGGCCGCGTCGCGGTCGTGCCCGACCTCGATGCGTGGGTGACGCCACCCGGTGACGAAGGTGATCTCGGTGGGGAATCCCCCGGCCCCGACCCGACGTCCTGCCCGCCGCCCGGGCCGACTTCGAGGGACGCGCGCTGGCCACCGTCAGCCACCCGATGTTCCTCGAGTTCGTGGCGCCCGGGGTCAGCAAGGGGGCCGCCGTCGGCTGGCTCGCACGCCGCCTGGGCGTGGACCTGCGTGACGCGCTCGCCATCGGCGACCAGCTCAACGACCTCGAGATGATCGCCGAGGTGGGGTTCGGCGTCGCGATGCCGCACGGCCCGTCGGAGCTCCGGGCCGCGGCCAGCCTCGTGGCCCCGCCCTTCGAGGAGGACGGCGCGGCCCAGGTCATCGAGACGTACGTGCTCGGCGGCCGCGCCGGCGCCCGACGACGCGACGCGGTGGCGCCCTGACCCTGTTCTCCGCGGGTGCGTTCGGGCGCCTCGCGGGTGGTTGGGTGACAATGGCACGAATGCGCCGGCCGGTGGGTGCCGGACAGGTCGAGCGTCTCCGGCGGAGGCGGCGACCGGGGGCGACCCGAAGGGAGTGGGGATGAGCGTGACGGACGCCTCGCGAGCTGCGTGGGCGACGGTCGCCGAGCTGGACCCCGAGATCTGGTCCGCGATGCGCGGCGAGGCGGACCGCCAGCGCTGGAAGATCGAGCTGATCGCGAGCGAGAACTACACGTTCGCCGCGGTCATGGAAGCGCAGGGCTCCTGGCTCACGAACAAGTACGCGGAAGGCCTTCCGGGCCGGCGGTACTACGGCGGTTGCGAGTACGTGGACGTCGTGGAGCGGCTTGCGCAGGATCGCGCCCTCGCCCTCTTCCCGGGCGCGGAGCACGTCAACGTCCAGCCCCATGCCGGCGCCCCCGCGAACCTGGCCGCGTTCTACGCCGTGCTCTCGCCCGGCGACCGGATCCTCGGGATGAGCCTGGCCCACGGCGGCCACCTGACGCACGGCTCGCCCGTCAACGTCAGCGGCAAGTGGTTCGAGGTCCACGCCTACGGCGTCGACCCCGAGACGAACCTGATCGACTACGACCTGCTGGAGCGGCAGGCCGCGGAGGTCCGGCCCAAGCTCGTCATCGCCGGTGCAAGCTCCTACTCGCGGATCCTCGACTTCGAGCGCTTCGCGGCGATCGCCCATGGCGTGGGGGCGTATCTCCTCGTCGACATGGCGCACATCGCGGGCCTCGTCGCGGCCGGGGAGCACCCATCGCCCTTCCCGCACGCGGACCTGGTCACGACGACAACCCACAAGACGCTCCGCGGCCCGCGGGGCGGCCTGATCTTCTCGACGGCCGAGCTCGCCAAGCAGGTGGACAAGGCCGTCTTCCCGGGAACCCAGGGCGGGCCGCTGATGCACGTCATCGCCGCGAAGGCGGTCGCGCTGCGCCTCGCCGCCACGCCCGAGTTCCGGGAGGACCAGCGTCGGACGGTGGAGAACGCGCGCGTCCTCGCGGAGGCCATCGGCGCGCGCGGCGGCAGGCTCATCACCGGCGGGACGGACACCCACCTGATGAGCGTCGACGTGACGCCGTTCGGGGCGACGGGCCGGGAGGCGGAGCGTCTGCTCGACAACGTGGGGATCACGGTCAACAAGAACGCCATCCCGTTCGACCCGAATCCGCCCAACATCGCCTCCGGGATCCGGATCGGGACCCCGGCCACCACGACCCGCGGGTTCGGCGCCGCCGAGATGCGCGAGATCGGCCGGCTCATCGTGGCGTCGCTCACCTCCCGGGACGAGCCCGCCGAGCAGACGAAGATCGCCGCGGAGGTTCGCGACATCTGCGGGCGCTTCCCCGTCCCGGGGTTGCCCGAAGCATGACCCGGTGAGCGAGGGGATCGCGGGTCCGGCCCTCGCCGCGTTCGCGACCGCCGCGATCCTCGCCCTCGTCCTCACCCCGCTCGTCCGCCGGATCGCTCACCGGTTCGACGTCCTGGACCGGCCCGAGGAGCGCCGCGTCAACACCTCGCCGGTCCCGCGCGGCGGCGGCATCGCGGTCGCCGCGGCCTTCGTGATCACCGCGCTCGGCCTGCTCGTGGCAGACGCGCGCTTCGGGATCTGGCCCTCGTCGGACGCCCCCGGCGCCGGCGAGGTCGTCGCGCTGATCGGAGGAGCGGCACTGGCGGCCCTGATCGGCAGCCTGGACGACTGGTTCGACCTGCGCGCGCGCTGGCAGCTTGCCGGGCAGCTCGTGGTGGCGGGCGTCGCCGTGGGCCTGGGCATCACCGTGACCCTGCTCGCGAACCCGTTCGGGCCGGGCTTCATCCGCCTCGGCGGGGTCTTCGGGGCCGCCTTCGCGGTGCTGTGGGTCCTGGGGATGATCAACAGCATCAACTTCATCGACGGGCTCGACGGGCTCTCGTCGGGCGTGGCCCTGATCGCAGCGCTGACGCTCGGGACGATCAGCCTGACCGGCCCGATCGACCAGCCGGCCGTCGCGCTCTTCTGCTTCGCGCTGGCCGGTGCGCTCCTCGGCTTCCTGCGCTGGAACCTCCACCCCGCCTCGATCTTCCTCGGGACGAGCGGCGTGATGATGATCGGCTACGCCCTGGCGCTGCTCGCCATCCTCGGGAGCGCCAAGGTCGCCGTTGCCCTCCTCGTCCTGGGCGTCCCGGTCATCGACACGTTCTGGATCATCGTCCGGCGCCTCTCGGAGGGCCGCTCGCCGTTCTCGCCGGATCGCGGCCACATCCACCACCGGCTCCTGGACCTTGGCCTCTCCCACGGCCAGACGGTGCTCGTCATCTACGCCGTGTGCATCGCGCTCGCCGTGCTCTCGCTCGTGCTCTCCGGCACGGGCCAGATGTACGCATTCCTGGGCGTCTTCGTGATCTTCGGGCTCGGGCTGTACCTGCTCAGCCGCGCGGCGGGAGGGAACGACGCCGCCTGACGCGCGCTACGCTTGGTGCCCGGCCCACCCGGGATGGACGGGCTCGCCGTGAGGAGCAGTCGTGAAGCGGTCGCGGCAGGAGTCGTGGGCGCTCGACGCGGTCATCGCGCTCGTCGAGGCGCCGGGCCTCCGGGTGTGGCTGGCGATCGTGGGCGCGGCCCTCGCGATCGGGACGGCGGGATACATGCTCCTGGAGGGCTGGAGCCTCTCGGACGCGCTCTACATGACCGTGATCAGCGTCACGACGGCCGGCTTCCGCGAGGTTCGCGAGCTTGACGACGGTGGCCGGCTGTGGACCATGCTGGTCACCGGCTTCGGGGTCATCCTCATCTTCGGGAGCGTGGGCCTCGTGACCGAGTACCTCGTGATCGAGGCGACGAGCGGACGGAGGGTCGGGCGACGCATGACACGCCAGGTGGACGAGCTCCGCGATCACTTCGTCCTGTGCGGGTACGGCCGGGTCGGATCCACCGTCGCCCACGAGCTGGTGCATGACGGCGAACGGTTCGTGGTCATCGACGCCAACCCCGATTCGATCAAGCACGCCCGGGACGACGGCTACCTCGTGGTGGAGGGCGATGCCACCGACGATGCGACGCTCCGCGCCGGCGGCATCACCAGGGCGAAGGGCCTCGTCGCCACGATCGATTCGGACGCCCAGAACGTGTACGTGATCCTCTCGGCCCGCGCGCTCAACCCGGGCCTCTTCGTGGTCGGCAGGGCCAGCACGCCGGCCGCCGAAGAGAAGCTGGCCCGCGCCGGCGCCGACCGGATCGTCTCGCCGTACACGATGGCCGGACGGCGAATCGCCGAGCTGGCCGTGCGGCCGCGGGTGGTGGACTTCCTGGACGCCGCGCTCTCGCACGGCGAGCTCTCGTTCAGCATCGAGGAGCTCCATGCGCGCGCGGGCGGGCCGCTCGAGGGGGCCAGCGTCGGGGAGCTCCGCGGGCGCGGGCTCTTCGTGCTCGCGATCCTGGGGGCGGACGATCGGTATGCCGCGAACCCGCCCGGCGACCGGCGGCTCATGGGCGGCGAGACGTTCATCGCGTCGGGCTCCGCGGAGGCGCTCGGGGCGGCGCGGTCAGGCGCGGCTGCTGGGGGCCGGTTGCCCGCCTGACGCCCCCATTGCTATACTCGCGCGGCTTCGCCAGGGAGCCGAATCGCCGTGCCCGAACGGGCCTGGGGTTACTTCGCACTCTTCTCCGAGATCGGCCTCGTGCTCCTCGTGGCGGTCCTGGTGGGCGTGCTGGGCGGATACTGGGTGGACCAGCAGCTGCGAACGCTGCCGATCTTCGTCCTCGTCGGGCTCCTCGTCGGGCTCGGTGCGGGTGCCCGGGCCGTCTACCAGCTGATCAGCAGGTTCCTGGCGACCTTCGACGACTGACGGGGGGAGAGCGCGGCCGTCCGGCCGTGCCCCCGGTGCATGGAGAGAGCGTGGCGAGCAGCGGCAGATGGAGGGACCCTCGAGGGGCGCCCGCGGAGGCGGCACGGTGAGCCGGTTCCTGACGCGGCGCACCCTCGGCTATCTCGTGCTCGCAGTCCTGGCTCTCGACGTCCTCGCCTTCCTGGCCCTTCCCCCGGCGGAGAAGGGCGCGGCCTCGGGCACCGCGTGCGCCTACCCCGTCTGCTTCATCAACGGGAACCTGGAGCTTCCCGCGCCCCACGTGATCGTGGACCTGGACCCGGCCAACCCGACGCCGACCGGCCCGCTCGTGGTGGGCTTCTGGCCCAGCATCACGAGCACGATCTTCACGATGTGGATCGTGATCCTGCTCGTGCTGGGCCTCTCGATCCTCATGACGCGCCGGCGCGACGTCATCCCCGGACGTCTGCAGAACGCCGCCGAGCTCGCCTACGAGTCCCTCGAGAACTTCGCGGTCTCCCTCGGCGGCGATCGCGCCCGGCCGTACGTGCCGTGGTTCGCGGGGCTCTTCATCTTCATCGTGGCCGGCAACTGGATCGGCCTCGTGTCGCCGGTCGGCAAGCTGGAGGAGCTCCGGGCCCCGACCAGCGACGTGAACGTGACACTCGGCCTTGCGCTCGTCAGCTTCACGGTCTTCCAGGTGGAGGGCTTCCGTGCGCTGGGTGTCGGCGGCTACCTCGGCAAGTTCTTCCCCCTGTACGAGTTCAGGAACGGCGTGGGCGCCGGCATCATCGCCCTGTTCGTCGGGCTGATCGAGCTCCTCCTCGAGTTCATCAAGCCCGTCACGCTGTCGATGCGCCTCTTCGGCAACATCTATGGTGGTGAGGTCGCGCTCGGGGTGGTCACCGGCCTCACGGTCGCCATCCTGCCGGTCGCGCTGTATGGGCTGGAGTTCCTCCTGAACCTGGTCCAGGCGCTCATCTTCAGCGTCCTCTCGCTCATGTTCATCCTCATCGCCACCGAAGGCCACGAGCACGAGGAGGGCCACCTCGCCGAGGAGGTCCTCGACGCGTCCGCGGACATGGCCGCACCAGCCATGCATACGAGCCCGTCAGGGGCCTGATCCGTCGTCACCAGACCCCGGGAGACCCCCGGAGGCAGGAGGGAGTACCACTCATGGAGCACCTCGGCGCAGGCCTTGCGGCCCTCGGCGTCATCGGCCCCGGCATCGGCATCGGCATCCTCGCGGGCATGTCCAGCAGCGCGATCAGCCGGAACCCGGACGCGGCCTCCCAGATCCGCGGCCTTGCCATCATCCTCGCGGCGTTCGCCGAAGGGCTCGGCGTCCTCGCGGTGGTGGTCGGCCTCCTCGCGATCTTCATCAAGTAGGCGACGAGCCGGAGCCCCAGCGTGGCATTCGTCGACGCCGGCCAGGCGGCCCGCGAGGTCGTCCGCCTCCAGGCCGAGGCCGCGACCCCCGGGTTGACCATCAACCTGTTCTGGATCATCGTCGCGGCCCTCAACTTCCTGGTCTTCTTCGCCGTGCTCTACCTGGTGGTCCTCAAGCCGATCGGGGCGACGCTGCGAGATCGCCGCGCGCGCATCGAGCAGGGGATCCACGACGCCGACCAGGCCCGCATCGAACGCGCCGCCGGCGAGGCGGCCGCGCTCGCGGAGCTGCATGCCGCGCGCCGCGAGGCGCGCGAGATCCTCGAGCGCGCCCAGAAGCTGGCCGAGGAGAGCCGTGCCGCAGACGTCGCCGCGACCCGCGAGGAGCTGGAGCGGATGCGCGTTCGTGCGTCCGCGGAGATCGAGGCCGAGAAGGCCCGCGCCATCGCCGACCTGCGGACCGAGGTCGCAACGCTCGCCCTCGACGCCGCCGGCCGCGTCGTGGGCGAGACGATGAGCAGCGACCGGCAGCGCCGCCTGGTCGAGGAATACCTCGCCGAATCCGCCGCGGGCGCACGTCCGGCAGGGGGACCGGCTGCGGCCGGAGCGGCCTCCGAAGGGCCCGCTGCCGGAGGAGCGGCCTCCGGCCTGTCCGGGACGAGCGAATCCGGCGCGAGCGGACCGGCGGCCGGAGGGCCTGTCGCCTGATGGCCACCTCGACGGCCGCCGCGCGCCGCTATGCCGAGGCCGCGCTGGAGCTCGCCCGCCGCGACGGGACGCTCGACGCGTGGCTCGTCGAGGTGGACCTCGCCGTGGAGCTCGTGGGCGCGAAGGAGGCAGCGACGGTCGTCGACAACCCGGCGATCGCCTGGGAGGTCCGGCGCTCGATCATCACCGGCCTGCTCGGCTCCCGTGTCGGCATGCCGACGCGGAACCTGGTGCTCCTCCTGGCGAGGCGCGGCCGGCTCTCCATCCTGCCCCGCGTCGCGGAGGAGCTCAAGCGACTCGTGGACCTGGAGCACGGCGTCGTCGTCGCAACCGTCACCAGCGCCCAGCCGCTCGAACCGGCCGAGCTCGCGGCCATCGCCGAGCACGTCGCGGCCACGTCCGGCGCGCTCTCCGGCGCGCCGTCCGGCGCGCGCGTCGAGGTCCACTCGGCGGTCGACCCAGCGCTGATCGGCGGCCTGACCGTCCGCGTCGGCGACCGACTCATCGATGCCAGCGTGCGGGGACGGCTCTCGCGGCTCCGCGAAAGCCTCGTCGCTGGAGCTCGCTGACCCCCGCCCCGAACGGAGCACCGAATGGCCATTCGATCCGACGAGATCATCAGCATCATCAAGGCCAACATCGACAACTTCGATCCGACCGCGGAGACGCGCAACGTCGGGACGGTCGTCGAGGTGGGTGACGGCATCGCCACGATCTACGGCCTCGAGGGCGCCCTCGCGTCCGAGCTGCTGGAGTTCCCCGGCGGAGTCATGGGCATGGCACTCAACCTGGCCGAGGAGACGGTCGGCGCCGTGATCCTGGGCGACGCCGCCGCGATCAAGGAAGGCGACGTCGTCAAGACGACCGGCCGGATCGTGGAGGTCCCGGTGGGCGCGGCGCTCCTCGGGCGCGTCGTGGATCCGCTCGGCCGGCCGCTCGACGACAAGGGACCCATCGACACGACCAAGGTCCGTCCAGCCGAGCGGATCGCCCCCGGCGTCATCGCCCGCAAGGGCGTCGACACGCCGGTCCAGACGGGCATCAAGGCGATCGACGCGCTCATCCCGATCGGGCGCGGCCAGCGCGAGCTGATCATCGGCGACCGGCAGACCGGCAAGACCGCCATCGCGATCGACACGATCATCAACCAGAAGGGCCAGGGCCTGGTCTGCATCTACGTCGCGATCGGCCAGAAGCTCTCCACGGTCGCGGCCACGGTGGCGATCCTGGAGCGGCACGGCGCGATGGACCACACGATCGTGGTCGTGGCGGGCGCCGAGGATCCCGCCCCGCTCCAGTACCTCGCCCCGTACTCGGGCGTCGCGATGGGCGAGGAGGTCATGGAGAACGGCGTGGAGGTCCCCGGGCAGGGCCTCGTGAAGGACGCCCTGTGCGTCTACGACGACCTCTCCAAGCACGCCTGGGCGTACCGCGAGATGTCCCTCCTGCTCCGCCGGCCGCCCGGTCGCGAGGCCTATCCGGGCGACGTCTTCTACCTCCACAGCCGCCTGCTGGAGCGCGCGGCGCGCCTCAACGACGACAACGGTGGCGGGTCCCTGACCGCGCTCCCGATCGTCGAGACGCAGGCGGGCGATGTCTCTGCCTACATCCCCACCAACGTCATCTCGATCACCGATGGCCAGATCTTCCTCGAGACCGACCTCTTCAATGCCGGCCAGCGGCCAGCCCTGAACATCGGCATCTCCGTCTCCCGGGTGGGCTCGGCGGCCCAGACCAAGGCGATGAAGAAGGTGGCCGGGCCGCTCAAGCTGGACCTCGCCCAGTACCGTGCCCTCGCCGCGTTCGCCCAGTTCGCATCGGACCTGGACAAGGCCACCCGCGACCAGCTCACCCGCGGCGAGAAGCTCTCGGAGATCGTCAAGCAGCCGCAGTACCAGCCGCTCCCGGTGGAGAAGCAGGTCGCGATCCTCTACGTCGCCACGAAGGGCCAGCTGGACGATATCCCGACCCTGCGGGTCAAGGAGTTCGAGGCCGGCTTCTACCGCTTCCTCGAGGCCGAGAAGCCGGAGGTCCTCCAGAAGCTCGGAAGCACGAAGGCGCTGGACGACGAGATCACGAAGGGGCTCGACGAGGCGGTCGCGGCCTACCGCGCGACCTTCCTGGCGTAGCGGCAGGAAGGGGCGCGGGAGCGGCACGTGGCGAGCCAGCGGGACATTCGACGGCGCATCGGCGCCGTCAAGAACATCAAGCAGATCACCCGGGCGATGCAGTTCGTGGCCGCCTCGAAGCTTCGCCGTGCCCAGGACGCGACGCTCGCCGCGCGGCCTTACGCGGAGAAGCTGGACGAGGTCCTCGCGGACCTCGCTGCGGTCCTCGGTGACGAGCACCACCCGCTGCTGGCGCGTCCCGACGGAGGGACCCGCCTTCTCGTGGTGATCACCACGGACCGCGGCCTCGCCGGCCCGCTCAACACGAACACGATCCGGTTCGCCCTCAAGGAGGCCGCCGAGTTCGAGGGCCGCCTGACGACCGTGACCGTCGGGCGCAAGGGCCGCGACGCGATCCGCCGGACGGGGATTCCCATCTCGGCGCACTTCAACGGCTTCGGCGACAAGCCGAGCTTCGCGGACGTCACGCCGCTCTCGCGCCTGCTCTCGGACGACTTCCTTGCCGGGACCTACGGCCAGGTCGACCTGATCTTCCCGAAGTTCGTCTCGACGCTCGTCCAGCGCCCGGTCGCGGAGCAGCTCCTGCCGATCCGCCCCGGAGACGATGCCCACGGTGTTCCCGGCAACCAGTTCATCTTCGAGCCCAACCCGGCGACGGTCCTCCACCAGCTCCTCCCGCGCTACGTCGCGACCCGCATCTACCAGGCGATCCTGGAGACCACGGCCTCGGAGATGTCGAGCAAGATGGTGGCGATGAAGAGCGCCACGGAGAACGCGGAAGAGCTCATCGAGGACCTCACGCTCTCCTACAACAAGGTCCGCCAGACCAACATCACCCGCGAGATGATCGAGATCGCGTCCGGCGCCCGGGCCGGGCGCTAGCGCGCAGGAGGCACGACACCAACCATGGCGACCGCCGCTCCCACCGCGACCGGCCGCGTGATCCAGATCACCGGCCCCGTCGTCGACATCGAGTTCCCCGCCGGCCAGCTGCCCCGGATCTACAACGCGGTGGAGATCGTGCGGCCGGACCACGACCCGCTCGTCTGCGAGGTCCAGCAGCACCTGGGCAACAACTGGGTGCGCGCCGTGGCGATGACCACCACGGACGGCCTGGCCCGCGGGACCGAGGTCCGCGACACGGGCGGCCCGATCTCCGTGCCGGTGGGCGCGGTGACGCTGGGCCGGATCTTCGACGTCCTTGGCAACGCGATCGACGGAAAGGACCCGGTCGACCGCAGCCTGGTGCTCCCGATCCACCGCGCGGCCCCGCCGTTCGACGAGCAGACCACCGACGTCGAGGTCTTCGAGACCGGGATCAAGGTGATCGACCTGATCTGCCCCTTCAAGAAGGGCGGCAAGATCGGGATCTTCGGCGGAGCCGGCGTCGGCAAGACGGTCATCATCCAGGAGCTGATCCGGAACGTCGCCCAGGAGCACGCCGGCGTCTCCGTCTTCGCCGGGGTGGGCGAGCGGTCGCGCGAGGGCAACGACCTGATCAAGGAGATGACCGAGTCGGGCGTGCTCGCCAAGACGGCCTTCGTCTTCGGCCAGATGAACGAGCCGCCGGGCGCCCGCCTTCGCGTGGGCCTCTCCGCGCTGACGATGGCCGAGTACTTCCGCGACGAGGAGGGCCGCGACGTCCTTCTCTTCATCGACAACATCTTCCGCTTCACGCAGGCCGGCTCCGAGGTATCGGCGCTGCTCGGCCGGATGCCCTCGGCGGTCGGCTACCAGCCCAACCTGGCCACCGAGATGGCCGGCCTCCAGGAGCGGATCACCTCGACCAAGAAGGGCTCCATCACGAGCCTCCAGGCCGTCTTCGTGCCGGCGGACGACTACACGGACCCCGCGCCTGCCACCACGTTCGCCCACCTGGACTCCACGATCCGGCTGGAGCGCCGGATCACCGAGCTGGGCATCTACCCGGCCGTGGACCCGCTCACCTCTACGTCGCGCGTCCTGGACCCGAATGTCGTCGGCCAGGAGCACTACGACGTGGCCCGCGAGGTCCAGCGCGTCCTCCAGCGCTTCCGCGACCTGCAGGACATCATCGCGATCCTCGGCATCGACGAGCTGTCCGAGGAGGACAAGGCGACCGTCGCACGGGCTCGCCGGCTGGAGCGCTTCATGAGCCAGCCGTTCTTCGTGGGCGAGGTCTTCACCGGCCGGCCCGGCGTCTACGTCCCCATCAAGCAGACCGTCACGTCGTTCAAGGACGTCCTGGAAGGCAAGGCCGACTCGCTCCCGGAGCAGGCGTTCTTCCTGGCCGGGACGCTCGACGACGTCCGCGCGAACGCAGCGAAGCTGGAGGCGTAGAGGACCGGCCATGCCCTTCCGGCTGGAGATCGTCACCCCCGAGAAACGCGCCTACGCGGACGACGTTGACTTCGCGACGCTGCCCGGGAGCGAGGGCGAGCTGGGCATCCTGCCGCATCACGCACCGCTCATCTCGATCCTGGGGGCCGGTGAGCTGCGCGTCCGGAAGGGCGGCGTCGAGGAGTTGTTCGCGATCATCGGCGGCTTCGTCCAGGTGCTGCCCGACAAGGTGGTCGTGATGGCCGAGACCGCGGACCTGGCGTCCGAGATCGACCTGGAGCGGGCGCAGGAGGCCCGCCAGGCGGCCCAGCGTGCCCTGGAGGCCGGGATCGTGGAGCCGGTCGACCTCGCGCAGGCCCGCGCGGAGCTGCAGGCGGCCGTCGTCCGGATCCGGGTTGCCGAGCGCCGTCACCGGGAGGGGCCGCACCGGCGCGGGTAGCGCCGGAAGCGGCCTGGAGACGGCCATGGCGGACGCCCGCCCGTTCCACTGGGAGTACACCCCCGAACCGGTTGCCCGCGAGGTCTTCCGGATCGAGGGAGGCCGCCCGCTGGCCGGCACGATCATGGTGAGCGGCGCGAAGAACGCCGCCCTCAAGCTGCTGGCCGCCTCGGTCCTGACCGGCGAGCGCTGCCGTTTCACGAACGTGCCGGAGATCGAGGACGTCCGCGTGATGGTCGCGACGCTGGTCGACCTGGGCGTGGTCGTGGACCACCCCGCCCCGGGCGTCTACGAGGTGGCGTCGGGCGACGTGGACTGGCTCTTCGTCCCGCTCGAGGCGGCCGCCAAGATGCGGGCGAGCTTCATCCTTCTCGGGCCGCTCCTCTCGCGGTTCGGCCGCGTGATCATGAGCAACCCGGGCGGCGACCGGATCGGGCGGCGTCCGGTCAACCTGCACGTGGACGCGATGCGCGCGCTGGGTGCCGAGATCGAGTACCGCAACGGCTACTACTTCGCGAAGGCGCCCGGCCGGCTCCGCGGCGGGGACGTCACGTTCCCGTTCGTCTCCGTGATGGGGACCGAGAACGCGATGCTGGCCGCCACGCTCGCCGAAGGGACGACGACGATCCGGCCGGCCGCCCAGGAGCCCGAGGTGGACGACCTGATCGCGTTCCTCCAGAAGATGGGCGCCTCGGTGGAGCGCGCCGCCCCGGACACGATCGTCGTGGACGGCCGACGCCGGCTCCGCGGCGCCGACCACCACGTGATCCCGGACCGGATCGAGGCCGGAACGTTCGTCGTCGCGGCAGCCGTCGCCGGCGGGCACGTGACGCTGGAAGGCGCGCCGTGCGACCACCTTGGGGCGTTCCTGGAGACGCTCGCCGCAATGGGTGTCAACGTCGCCTGCGGCCGGGACTCGATCGAGGTCCGCGGTATCCCGCCAGGCGAGGGCGCCTACAAGCCCTGCGACGTGGAGACGGCGCCGTATCCCGGCCTCGCCACGGACCTCCAGTCGCCGGTCAGCGTGCTCCTCACCCGCGGCCAGGGAACCAGCCGCGTCCACGAGACGATCTTCGAGGATCGCCTCGAGTGGCTCAGCGAGCTTGGCCGGATGGGCGCCCGGGTGGAGATCGCGGACTCACGCCATGCGTCCATCACGGGCCCCACGCGGCTGCACGGCGCGGAGGTCTCCATCTCCGACCTGCGGGCCGGCGCGTCCCTGATCCTCGGCGCGCTCGCCGCGGACGGGACCTCCATCATCCGCGGCGCCCACCACGTGCAGCGCGGCTATGAGAACATCGACCGCAAGTTCCACGATCTCGGCGCCCGTATCGAGCGCCTCCCCGAACCGGTGAGCACCCCAACTCCATGAAGATCGGCATCGACCTCGGCACGGCCAACGTCATCGTCTACGTCAAGGGCAAGGGAATCGTCATCCAGGAGCCATCCGTCGTCGCCGTCTCGGACGACAACCGCATCGTCGCGGTGGGGGAGGAGGCCCGCGAGATGATCGGCCGGACCCCCGGCAACATCTCCGCCATCCGGCCGATGAAGGACGGCGTCATCGCCGACTACGTCATCACCGAGGCGATGCTCCGCTACTTCATCGGGCGCGCCCGGAAGGGCTCCTTCGGGCTGTCCCGGCCGGAGGTGATGATCAGCGTCCCGGCCGGCGTCACGTCGGTCGAGAAGCGGGCGGTCCGCGACGCGGCCCTCAAGGCCGGCGCCCGCGAGGCCTACCTGATCGAGGAGCCCCTGGCGGCGGCGATCGGGGCGAACGTCCCGATCAGCGGGCCCTCGGGGAACATGATCATCGACATCGGCGGCGGAACCAGCGAGATCGCGGTGATCGCGCTCGGCGGAATCGTGGTCAGCAACAGCCTGCGGGTCGGGGGCAATCGCTTCGACGAGTCGATCGCGTCCTACATCCGCAAGAAGTACAACCTGATGGTCGGCGACCGGACGGCCGAGGAGGTGAAGATCGCGATCGGGACCGCCCTGCCGCTCGAGCGCGAGCTCCAGATGGAGGTCCGCGGGCGCGACCTGATCGCGGGGCTGCCGCGCACGATCCCGATCACGAGCTCCGAGGTCATGGAGGCGATCGAGCTGCCGCTCCAGCAGCTGGTCCAGGCGGTCCGCAGCGTCCTGGAGATGACGCCGCCCGAGCTGAGCTCCGACATCATCGACAAGGGGATGGTGATGTCCGGCGGCGGCTCGCTGCTGCGCAACATCGACCGGCTCCTCACGCAGGTGACGGGCGTCCCGTGCCACGTGGCCGAGAACGCGCTGAACTGCGTCGCGCTCGGGACGGGCCTTGCCCTGGAGCACTTCGACTTCTTCAAGAAGTCGCTCGTCCAGCAGATCTGATCTCGATCGTGGACACCCCGGCTCCGGCGGATTCCCGCGGATCCGCCCTGGACGTCGCGTTCCTGGATCTCCACTGCCACACGAATGCATCCTTCGATTGCCTGTCCGATCCGGTCAAGACGACGCTGGCCGCGGCGCGACGGGGGATCACGCACCTCGCGATCACGGATCACGATCGGATCGACGGTGCGCTCCGGGCCCGGGACGGGGCGCCGGACGGGCTGATCGTGATCGTTGGGGAGGAGGTCAAGACCGCCTCGGGCGACCTCATCTGCCTGTTCCTGCAGGCGGCCGTTCCCCCCGGCCTGCCGCCGGCAGAGACGATCGCGCTCGTCCGCGAGCAGGGCGGGCTGGTCGGGATCCCGCACCCGTTCGACCGGCACCGGAGCTCGATGGCGAACGTCGGCGAGGAGCTCGAGGCCCTCGCGGGGCTCGTGGACTGGGTCGAGGCCTACAACGCGCGGGTTGTCCTCCGCGAGGGGAACGAGCGCGCCCAGGCGTTCGCGCTCCGCACGGGCCTTCCAGGCGTGGCAGTGTCGGACGCTCACTCGCTCCTGGAGGTCGGGGTCGCCTCCACGCGCGTGCTCGGCGATCCGTCCACGCCGTCCGGGCTCCTTGCGGCCCTGGCCAGCGCCGAGGTGCAGCCAGGGCATGCCACCTACTTCGCGCGCGGCCTGACGCCCCTCGCGAAGCTGGTCCAGCGGGCCCGCGGCAACGGCCGAATCCGGCGCGCCGCGCCCGGCGGGCGTCGATGACGGCGCCCCTGCCGCCCGACTTGCGCGAGGCCGACGACGCCGCGTCCGACGGACATACTGGCGCCCTCGCGGACCCGGCCGAGGGTCGCGACGCCAGCGCCGACCAGCTGTCGCTCGGGCGGCGCCTCCGCCAGCCCCGGACCATCCTGAGCCTTGTCGTCCCGCTCGTCCTTCTCGTGCTCGTCTTCCGCGTCGCGCTCAACGTGGACGTCAACGAGCTCGTTGCGGCCGTCCGGGCCGCGAACCCCGGCTTCCTCCTGGCTGCGTTCCTCATCTTCTACGCCGGCTTCCCGCTGCGCGGCTTTCGCTGGGCGCTCCTCCTCCGCGGAGCCAGCTTCCGGTTGGGCACGCCGGACGCGACGCGGATCCTCTTCCTCTCGTGGCTCGTCAACTGCCTCGTGCCCGCCAAGCTCGGGGACGTCTACCGCGCCTACCTCCTGAAGATCAACAGCACGGCCTCGCTCTCGCGGACCTTCGGGACGGTGTTCATCGAGCGGATCCTGGACCTCTTCGCGATCGCGGTCCTGGGCCTCGCAGCCGGCTACTGGAGCTTCCGGAACGGGCTGCCGCCGTCGATCCAGGTGGTCTTTGCCATCGGCGTGGGGGTCGTCGTGGTCCTGGCCCTGATGCTCCTCACGTTGCGCAACTTCGGGCGGCGAATCCTGGTCCGGCTGCCGATCCCGCGCCGCGCGCGCCTCCTCGAGCTCTACGATCGGTTCGAAGAGGGCGTGTTCGGGGCCGTCGGAATCCGGGCGCTCCCCGGCCTCGTCATGGTGACCGGGCTCATCTGGGCGACGGAGGCGCTGCGGCTCTATCTCGTGGTCCGGGCGCTCGGCTTCCAGAGCGTCGAGCTGGGCATCTCGGGGTCGTTCTTCGTCGCGCTGATCGGCTCGCTCCTCACGGCGGTCCCGCTGAGCCCGGCCGGCCTCGGGATCGTGGAGCTGGGAGTGGTGGGCGTCATGACCGCGGCGTACGGGATCCCGCTGACGCAGGCCACCACGATCGCGCTCGTCGACCGGACGATCAGCGTCTTCTCGATCATCGTCTTCGGCGGGATCTTCTACGCGATCTCGCCGCTCCGGAAGGGCGGTGGCCACGTCGGCGAGGAGATGCCGGCCCGCGGTTGAGCCCGCCGACCGGCGTTCGCCGGGAGTACGAACGGGTCATGGTTCCGGGACGCGCCACTTCCGATAGTGATCTCGACGCGGCACCCCCCGCGTGACCAGGGAGCGCTCAGCCCAACATGACCACGCAGACCGGTCGGCCCTTCAACGAATGGCTGCGAGCCCAGCTCAAGGCCAAGAAGATGTCACAGCGCCAGCTGGCGCAGGCGTCCGGCGTCGACCACTCCACGATCTCGCGCCTCGTCCGCGGCGATCGGACGCCGTCGCTCGGGACGGCCACGAAGCTCGCCCGCGGCCTGCGTGAGATCCGCGAGGATGCGGACGCGCCGCAGTACCTGGGCCTGGTCTCCGGCGGCACGACCATGAACCCAACCGCACGCATCGAGTACGCGCTGCGCGCCGACGAGGCGCTCGGCGAGGCGCAGGTGCGGCAGGTGATGGAGTACTACCTCGCGGTGCGGATGCGCAGGTACGCGCGCCCGGTGGCGCCCCCCGCTACCCGCCCGCTCTACCCGGCGCTCTCCGCCCGGCAGGGCGTCACGGCGCTCGCCTCCGCCGTCGGGGGTTCATCCACGTCTGACCGCGGGATGCTTGCCGCCCGACCATCGAGCCTTCTCACGCGGCGGCCCCCGAGCCGCTGAACCGACCATCCTCGCCCCCCGGGAGGTCCCTCCCCTTTCCGGGTCTCAGGCAAGCGAACGCCGGCGTCTGGGACGCCGGCGTTCGCACGTTCACGGGGCGGCGCGCTCGTAGACGGAGATGGTCCTGCCCGGAGCAGGCGCGAACCGGTCCAGCAGCACCGGCCCGACGACGCCGGCACGATCCAGCGCGGCCGCCTCCGCGGGCCCCCGGCATGCGACGCCGACGACCTTCTCGAACAAGTCGTCGCAGATGACCACCAGCCGGCGTGCGGCGGATCACCTCCACCGGCGTCACGCCCAGCAACCCGAGCGGATACGAATAGGCCGTGACCGGCTTGAAGGGCGGCACGTCCAGGAGCGCCGTCGGGATGTCGCGGATCTCCGCCGCGAGCCGGGCCGCGGCGTCGCGAGCCGCGGGCCAGTCCCCGTTGGCGGCCACGGCGGGCGGCTGCGTGCCCAGGTTCCAGGCGACCAGCGCCGTCACCCCGATGACGGCAAGCCCCCGCCCGGCGCGATCGCGCTTCCAGAGCGCCGCTGCACCGAGGCCGACCAGCACGAGGACGGCCGGATCCACGAACGCGTGGTAATGGTCCACGGGGAGCGGCGTCACGGTCGCCAGCGACGCCACGAACAGGGTGAGGAGCAGGGTTGAGGAGACCACCCAGCCCATGAGCCACCGCGTGGCGGTCGCCTCCGCGCCGCGGGACGCGGCGACCCGCCAGACAACCAGCGAACCGGCTGCGACGACGGCGATCACGGCGGCAGCCGGCGCATCGGTCACCAGCCCGACGAGCGGCCAGGCGGCGATCCGCAGCGGCACGAAGAAGAGCCGAATGACGAGACCGGGGCCGGATGCGTCGCCGCCCGCGCGCAGGAAGTCGAGCGCCGCGCGGCTCTGGTCGAACCCCGACCCAAGCTCGTGGAGCAGGAGCGGGAGATAGCCGAGCGCGATCAGGCCGAGGCCGGCCAGGCCCCAGCGGGCGGTCGACCCCCGGCGACCGGGCTCCCGGCGCAGGTCGGCCAGCCACAGGGCGGCAAGCGCGGGGAGCGCCACGATCCCGAGGAGGTGCGCCTGCTGGACCACGGCCTGGGCTGCGCCCGCTGCAAGCCACCAGCGCGCGTTGCGCGTCGCCCAGGCGCGCCACCCGCAGGCGAGCGCGAGCGCGGCCGCGAGCGGCAGCAGGTTCGGGTTCCAGATGAAGGTCGAGCCGCCGACCGCCGTGGCCGACGTCGCGGCGAGCAGGCCGGCGAACAGCCCGGCGACCGGTCCGCCCATCGCGCGGCCGAGCCACCACACGACGCCGACCGCGGCGATCCCGGCCAGCGCGATCCACAGGACCACCGCGGTCGGGTCCGTGCCGCCGGCGGGGATCGCGGCCGGGGCGAGCAGGTAGTAGTAGAGCGCGCCGTGGTGGACATTGCCGATCGACGTCTGCGGGCCCAGCAGCGGCACCACGCCGTGCGTGACGAACGCCTGCAGCGTCGCCATGTCCACGCCCTGGTCGGAGTCCCACCCGCCGCGCTCCGCGATGCCCGGGATGCGAAGCAGGGCCGCCAGCAGGACGACACCGCCGAGCACGGCGAGATCGCGCGTCCGGGCAGGGAGTGCCATCAGACGGGCGCCCGCATCGCGCCAGCCCGCCGTGGCCTCCCGGGTCACGTGGGCCCGGCCGCGCGGGACCTGGTCCCGCGCATCTCGAGCGCCTCCGCAGGCAGCTGCGGCGGCAGGCGGCCGGCGGCAAGGTCGTGGGCGCGCCCCATGTTGATCGCGTCGTAGCCCTCGTCCATGCCGGGTGTCTCGAGGTAGTACGCCACGTGGGCCAGCGCGGGGTGGGTCAGGATCCGGGCCAGGCCGTCGGCGCCGATCTCACCGGCGGCGAGGTGCTGGTGTCGATCGCCGCGCGACCCGAACGGCACCCTCGAATCGTTGAGGTGGACCATCGAGAGGCGCTCGAGGCCGATCCTGGCGGCGATCGCGTCCACCAGGGCGTCGACGTCGTCCCCGGTGCCGATCGCCACGCCCGCGCCCCACAGGTGGGCCGTGTCCAGGCAGAGCCCGACCCGGTCCGCCGCGATGCCCCGGGCGCCGATCGCGTCGAGGATCCGGGCCAGCTCGTCCACGCTCGTGCCCAGGCCGTCGCCGCTTCCCGCCGAGTTCTCGAGGACCAGCCTGGCAGCATCTGCACCCGCGGGTGCCTCCGCCAGGACGCGGGCGAGGCCGTCTGCCAGCCGCGCGATCCCGGCCTCGACGCCCGCGCCCCGGTGGGACCCGACATGGACGTTGACGAAGCGTGCTCCGTATGCCGGCGCCACCGCGAGCTCGCGCGACAGGACGCCGATCGACCGCTCGAAGAGGTCGCCGTCCGACCCGGCCAGGTTCACGAGGTAGGCAGCGTGGATCGCGAGCGGTCCGAGGCCCAGCTCCGAGATCCTCGCCCGGAACGCAGGCAGCTCGTCCGGGAGCGCGTCCCGGCGGCGCCATGCGGTCGGGTTGTCGGCGAAGAGCTGGAGCGTGTCGGCGCCGATCGCCGCCGCGCGCTCGGCCGCGCGGACCATCCCCGGCCCAAGGGGCAGATGGACACCCAGGCGGCGGCCCCCGGGGAGCTGCGGACGCGGAGCACTCGGCTCGGCAGCGGCCGTGTTCCGAGGGTCTGACAGGCATCCACGGGATCGTACAGGAGCCCGGACTGCCCGGGCAGCGCGCCGCCCGCGGTCGCCGCGCCCGGCTCCCGTGTTGTCTCCGCCGCTGTTGTGTCGCCCGCCCGCGAGCGCGCTCGCGGAGCGCCGCCTCAGCGGGCGCGGGGCGCCTTGCTCGACGTGTATTCGCCGGCCACGATCGGCTCGATCAGCCCGAAATCCCCGTCGCGGCGCCGATAGAGCACGTTCACGCGCTCGTTCTCCGCGTTCACGAAGACGAAGAACGCGTGTCCGAGCGACTCCATCTCCGCGATGGCGTCCTCCTCGAACATCGGCTGGATCGCGAAGCGCTTCGACTTGACCACCCGGCGCTCGCGTTCGCCATCAGCCGTCCCGTCCGCGATCTTCGAGAGGATTCCCTTCTCCTCCGGCCCGCGGGCCCGGACGCGCGGCTTCTCGCGGTGGTCCACGGCGCGCCGCTCCACCTTGTCGACGACCTCGTCGATCGCGGCCTCGTACGTCACGGCGTCAGCCCGGCCGCGCAGCGGCTGGCCGTCGATCACCAGGGTCACCTCGGCGATCCGCGAGTCCTCGGTGCTCCTGTGGTGCTCGACCGAGATCTCGAGAATCGCGTCCGTCCGGTCATCGAGGAAGCGCTCCAGGCGCCGCATCTTCCGCTCGGCATACTGCCGCACGGCGTCCGGGACATCGAGGTTCTTGCCCTTGACGATCGTCCTCACGGTTGACCTCCAGGGTGGCGGCGGCCCGCGACGCGAGGCGCGACGAGAGCCACCGGCAGGCGTGGTCCGAGTATAGCCCCGGCTCCCGCGCCGCTCACCCGGCCGGTTCTCGATGCGCCGCCCGGCCGGTCACGCTTCCCGGGCCACGGTGCAGGCCGAGACGCCCGCCGGCGCCCTCCGCGAGGAGCGCGTTGGCGCACGCGACGAGCGTCGCGCCGGTGGTGGCGACATCGTCGATGAGCACGATCCAGCGTCCGGCCACGACCGTCCGCGACGCGTCCCGTACCCGAAACGCGTCCGCCACGTTCGCGGCGCGGTGCTCGCGCCCCAGCTCGAACTGCGGCACGGTCGCGCGGTCCCGGCCGAGCGCCACGACCGCCGGGATCCGCAGGTGAGCCGCGGCCGCGTCGGCGAGCAGGACTGCCTGGTCGTAGCCGCGTCGTCGTCGCCGCTCCTCGTGGATCGGGACCGGGACCAGCATGTCGCCGCCGGCCCCGGCCTCTGCCCAGCGGGCTGCGATCGCGGCACCGAGGGGCTCGGCCAGCCGGCGCTCGCCCGCGTACTTGAGCGCGTGGAGGGCGCTTCGCACGACCCCCGCGAACGGGGCGCACCACTCGAGCTGGAGCAGCGGCAGCGGGACGCTCGACGGAAGCCCGAGGGGCGCACCCGGCGGGATTCCACGCCTGGCGGCGAGGGCCGGCAGGCACTCGCCGCAGAGGGGCGCCCCTTCGACGCCGCATCCGGCACACACCGCCGGGAACGCCGCGTCGAGGACGCGTGCCGCGATCCGGGAGGGTGAGGCGAATCCGGGAGTGATCCTGGCCATCCGCGAAATGGTGATCGGCGACGCTTACCGCGGGAGCACCTGCCGATCCACCGACGTTGCACCTTGGCTCTTGCGGAGCCTCGCAGAGCGCCGGCCCCGCCTGCGCCAGACAACGCCTACGTCACGGGCTCCAGCATCACCACATCACCCGGCTGCGTCCCGGTCGCAGCTGCCAGCCCGGCGGGCAGCTCCAGGCAGCCGTCCGCGCCGCGCGCGTACCACACGAGGCCAAGCCACGGGCGAAGGTCGGCGCGGACCGACACGACCCGGCGCGTGCCATCGGGAGCCGGCCGCGCGAGGAAGACCGCGTCGATCGGGAACCGCATGAAGAACATGTGGATGTTCGAGGTGCGGGTCAGCCACAGCCCGCCCCCCGGGTTCAGCGCGGGCCGGCCCATCAGGCCACGGAAGCGGGCCCAGAACGAATCGCCCAGCTCCAGGCTGCTCGCGAGCTCCGTGCCGCGGGTCAGGTTGCGGGCGCTGAGCAACGTCGAACCGGCATCCTGACCGCTGTCAGCGTTACGCACGGGGACCGGGGCGCCCTCGCCCGGAGGACCCGAGCGACGAGATGGTCAGCCGCCTGCCGCGCCGCCGGGCCCGCCGGGGCCCGCCAGGTTCTTGATGATCAGGATGATCGCCGGCCCCAGGATGACCACGAACAGCGACGGGAAGATGCACCCGACAAGCGGGAAGAGCATCTTGATCGGTGCCTTGTTGGCCATCTCCTCGGCCCGCTGGCGGCGCTCGATCCGGAGCTGCTCGGACTGGACCTGGAGCACCTTGCTGATCGAGACGCCCAGCTGCTCGGCCTGGATGATGGCGCCGATGAAGTTGGTGAGCGGCGCCACGTCGGTCCGCGCGACGATGTCGCGGAGCGCGTCGCGGCGAGCCTTGCCCATCCGGACCTCGGCAAGCGCGCGACGGAACTCGTCGGTGAGCGGTCCGACGAGCTTCTCGACCACCTTGCCGAGCGCGGCGTCGAAGCCGAGGCCGGCCCGGACGCTGATCGTCAGCAGGTCCAGGGCGTCCGGGATCTGGAGGAGGATGGCGTGCTTGCGGGCGCTTACCCGCCGGCCCAGCCAGAACTCCGGGGCGATGTAGCCGAACGCGATCCCGGCCACGCCGGTGAGCAGACCGATCACCGGACCGGTGCCGAGAAGGAACGTGAACAGGAGGAAGAAGAGGATCGCGAAGACGATCGACGACACCGCCTTGATCCCCAGCCAGTCGGCAACACGGAGCTCGCCGGGGTTGCCGGCCATCGCAAGGCGCTTCTCGGTGGTCGCGCTGAACGACGCAGAGGTGAACCGGGAGACCGTGCCGGACATCCGTCCGACGAGCGGCTTGAGCGTCCGGTCGAGGAACGGCTGCTGGAGCTCGATCTCCTCCAGGTTCCTCGCCTGCATGGTCCCCAGCTGCGTCAGCCGGGCCTGGACCGGGTCGACGGAGGAGCCGCCGGCAAGCCCCAGGGCGATCAGGAGGATCGCGAAGGCCGCCGCGGCCGCGATGACGATCGGGAGCAGTGTGCCCATCGCCCTAGACCTCGATGTCCACGATCTTACGGATGAACATGAAGCCGATGAACATCATCACCCCGCCGACGCTCATCAGGACGATGCCGGTCGGGATCCCCACGATGCTGACGGCCGGGTCGAACATCGGCGCCATGAAGTTCGGCGCGATCAGGAACAGGACCGCGGTCAGGCCGATCGGCAGGAATGCCACCACGTAGCCGGAGATCCGCTGCTGGGCCGTGAGCGTGCGGATCTCGCCCTTGATCCGCACGCGCTCGCGGATCGTGTACGCGATGGAGTCGAGGATCTCCGCCAGGTTGCCGCCCACCTGGTACTGGATCGAGATCGCCGTCGCCATGAGATCCAGGTCCTCCGATTCGACGCGGCGGACCATGTTCTGGAGCGCCTTCTCGAAGGGGAGCCCCAGGTTGACCTCGCGGATCACGCGCTGGAACTCGGTCGAGATCGGCGGCCGGGACTCGCGAACCACCAGCTCGATGGCCTGCAGGAACGACGACCCTGCCCGGAGGGCGTTGGCCAGGAGCGTGATCGTGTCCGGGAGCTGCTTGTTGAACGAGTTGAGCCGCCCTCCCTGGCGCCGCTTGACGAAGAAGCGCGGCAGGAAGAAGCCGATGACGGCCCCGACGAGGAGCACGATCGGGTTCTGGAGCCCCGGCGAGAAGAACCCGAAGATGAACATGATCACGGGGATCCCGACGATCGCGCCCGCCCAGATGAAGAGATACTCGCTGACCTTGAGCTTGAGGTCCGCGCGGGCAAGCTCCCGGGCGATGTTCGCCCCGAAGTCGCGCTCCTCGACGATGCGATTGAGCTGGGCGATCGAGGCCGACTGCGCAATCAGGTCGCTGATGGGACCCTGGCCGGTGGACGGCGCCTTCGTCGTCTGCGGCTGTCCCGATGCGTAGCGCTCGAGGCGGGCCGTGACGCCGCTCCCGCGGCCGGACGTGGCGATGCCCACGGCGATGAGCAGGATCGCGAGCGCAGCAGCTGCGGCGACGAGAAGAGTCGGCTGCACGATGGAGCCTCCCGGCCTGCGCCCTAGAAGACGAAGCCGAAGAGCCCGGGCGGCAGGTGAATCCCCTGCACCTCGAACTTCTCGACGAACTTGGGACGGATCCCCGTCGGCTTCAGGCGACCCTGGATCTTGCCCTCGACGACGCCCGTCTGCTCGAAGACGAAGACATCCTGCATCACGATCACGTCACCTTCCATCCCCTGGACCTCGGTGATGTTCGTGATCCGCCGCGTTCCGTCCTTGAGCCGGGCCTGGTGCACGATGAGGTCGACGGCCGACGAAACCTGTTCGCGAATGGCACGCAGCGGGAGATCCACGCCGGCCATCAGGACCATCGTCTCCAGGCGCGACAGCATGTCGCGCGGGCTGTTGGCGTGGCCGGTGGACATCGAGCCGTCGTGGCCCGTGTTCATGGCCTGGAGCATGTCCAGGGCCTCGCCGGAGCGGCACTCTCCCACGATGATCCGGTCGGGCCGCATCCGGAGCGCGTTCCGGACCAGCTCGCGGATCGGGATCTGGCCCTTGCCCTCGATGTTCGGGGGGCGGGACTCCAGCGTGACCACGTGCTCCTGGCGAAGCTGCAGCTCGGCCGCGTCCTCGATCGTGATGATCCGCTCGTCGTTCGGGATGAACGAGGAGAGCACGTTGAGCGTGGTGGTCTTGCCGGAGCCGGTCCCGCCGGAGACGAAGATGTTGAGTCGAGCCTCGACGCAGGCCTTGAGGAAGTCGAACATGTCCGGGGTTGCCGTGCCGAACCGGATCAGGTCGTCCACCGTGAACGGGGACGCGGCGAACTTCCGGATGGTGACGACCGGGCCAACCAGGGAGAGGGGAGGGATGATTGCGTTGACGCGGGATCCGTCGGTCAGCCGCGCATCGACCATCGGGCTCGACTCGTCCACGCGGCGGCCGATCGGGGCGATGATCCGGTCGATGATCCGCATGACGTGGTCGTCGTTCTGGAACACGACGTTCGTCAGCTCCAGCTTGCCGCTCCGCTCGATGTAGACCTGGCGCGGGCCGTTGACCATCACCTCGGTGATGGTCTCGTCGCGCAGGAGCGGCTCCAGCGGGCCAAGGCCGATGATCTCGTCGGTGATCTGCTCCAGCATCCGGACCCGCTCGGCGCGGGTGAGGGCCAGGCCCTCCTCGTCGATGACCTTGCCGAAGATCTCCTCGATCTGGCGCCGAACCTCGACCTGGTTGGAGAGGTCGAGCTTGGGGTCCAGGTCCTGGATGACCCGCGACTGGATCCGGAACTTGACGTCGCGGAAGGACTCGCGCACCGGCGCCGACGACATGAGGCGCTGGCTGCTGGGCGCGGCGGCCGGGGGCGCGGTGGGCTGCCCTCCACCCGGTCCCCCCGCGGGAGAGCCGGCGGGCGCGGCCGGCGTCACGGGTCCTGTTCCCCCGGGCCTCGCACTCTCGATTCGCTTCAGCAGGGACATTGTCCAACCACCCCTTCAGCCCCCGAGGGGACGAAATCCGGCGTTCCTAGCGCCATGCGAACAGCGACTTTCGCGGAGCCTGCTTGCGGGCCCCGTCGCGTACCTTCTCCGGCTCCCCGGTCAGCGTCCGGGCCAGGCGAAGGATGTCCTGCGAGACCTGCGCCTCGCGGTTGCTCAGGAAGAACGGTACTCCCCGGTTGAGCGCATACACAACACTCCGGCCGTCGCTGACGACCGTGTGGTCCACCTTGCGGCCGATCGAGTGCTCCACGTCCGCGACGCGGATCCCCAGGGCGGAATCCGCCCGGTTGAGGACCAGCTGCACCTTGTCCGCCGGGTAGCCCAGCTGGTCGGAGACCTCGAGGAAGAGCCGCAGGTTCTTGATGCTCGTGATCTCGAGCGTCAGGACGGTCAGGATGGTGTCGGCGATGTCGAGGATGGCCAGCGTGGCGTCGCTGAACGACGACGCACAATCGACGACCACGAGGTCGTAGCGGCCGCGGAGCACCTCGAGGACCCGCTTGGCAGCCGACGGCGTCACGGTCTCGGCCAGCTCCGGCGAGGGTGGGGCCAGGAGCACCTTGAGGCCCGACGAGTGGGTCATCAGGAAGGTGTCGAGCAATTCGGGCTCACCGCCCGCTTCGAGCTCGGGCACCAGGTCGGCGATCGACTTGTTCTTCGGGTTGAGGTTGAGCAGCACCCCGACGTCGCCGAACTGGAACGAGCCGTCGACCAGGGCGACCCGGCTGCCGGGCTCGGACGCGGCCGCGACCGCAACGTTCACGGCGATCGTGGTCCGGCCCACGCCGCCCTTCGGCGAGAACACGGCCACGATCCGTCCCGGCTCGTGGGCCGCTGCCGCTGCCCGGGCGACGAGCGCCGCCGGTGCGCCGTACCGCACCCGCTTCTCGTGCTCGCGGAGGTGGACCTGGCGAATCGACGCCGTCAGCTCGTCGGAGCTGAAGGGCTTGACCAGGAATTCGCGGGCCCCCGCCAGCATGGACCGCCGGAGATAGTCCGCCTCGCCCTGGACGGACATCATCACGATCGCGGTGGTGGGGACCTGCGCGGAGAGCAGCTCCGTCGCGGTGATCCCGTCCATGTCCGGCATGTTGATATCCATCAGGACCACATCGGGCTGGAGCGCGGCGGCCATCTGGAGCGCCTCTGCGCCGGACGCCGCGGCTCCCACGACCTCGACGTCCTTCTCGAAGCCAAGCAGCTTCGTCAGGTGGTCGCGCGTCTCCGGGATGTCGTCGACGATCAGGACGCGGATCTGGTCACTCATGCGATGGCCGGTGCGGTTCCTTCGGATGCTGTGGTTGGGTCACGGGTCGTTGTGGATCAGGGTCGGAGATGAAGGGCGGTCCGATCGGGCCGCCGCTCATCCTGGCGAGCGCTGAACGATCAGGGCTGTTCGGTGAGGATGATCTTCGGCGGAATGACGCCGTAGCTGTCGACGAGCTGGCGCAGCGTGATGCCCGTCGTCTTGACCGCCGGTGCGTCCTTGTCCTTCGGCGATCGGAGGACCAGGGACAGGTTGCCGTCCAGCTGGGTGAACCGGGCCAGCGACTCCGCCTGCTGGGCCGTCAGTGCCAGGATCACGATCTGCGCCTGGCCGTCGAGGCGGTCGTGGCTTCCGGTGTCGTCCCGGTCGTTCCCTGCGCCGCGCCCTGCTGGGCCACCGGCGGCGGCAGGATGGTGCCGACCACCTGCACGTTCTGCACCAGGACCTTGACGGTCGTGCTGTTGAGAAGGTGTTCACGGTGGCGAAATTGCGCACGGTGGACGGAGGCTCACCCTCCTTCGTGGGGGCCTTCTCCACGACGACCGGGTTCTTGGTTGGGTCGTTCATCGAGAGGACGACGTCCACGCGGTCGCCCGGCTTGATCAGCGTGCCGACGCCGGAGACCTGGTCCACCTGGACCGACACGCCGCCGAGCCCGGGATCAAGGAGCTGCGCCACGTCGACGAGGGACGCGGCGGCGCTGAACGTCGAGGTGGAGATGTAGCCCCCGGACGTCACGTCCGTGCGGACGATCTTGCCGATGACCGCCTCCGGCAGTGCGAACGAATCCGCCGGCTTGTCGGCGATCGGGACGTCCTTGGTTGCCACCATCGCTCCGGTGATGGTGGTGCCCAGCGGGATGTCCTGGGCCGCAACCACGATCTTGGCCGTGGTGGGCTCGGCGGGCGTGCCAGTGCCCGAGGTGCCGTTGTTGGTGAGGAGGATCACCCCCACGAAGGCGACCACGGCCAGGAACAGGCCGATCAGCAGGATGAGCCGGTTGCTCCGCTTCAAGGTTCTTCTCCCAGGTCTGCCGGGTGACAGGTGGCACCACTGTAGCATCGTGCAAAGGCGGCGCGACTATACGAAAGGCCTAGGACCACTAGGAGGAAATGGTCGGAAATCGCTCAGCGATGCCACCCGAAGGAGCGTCGGCTCGGGATCGGGCCGTCGAAGAGACAGAGAAGGGCCGCCGGGTCAAACCCGACGGCCCCTATCTGTGCGTGCGTGGTGCTAGATCGAGCTGCCGACGGTGCTCAGGACCTTGCTGACCTGGCCGCCGAGGAAGATGAGGGCGACGATCGCGAGGATCGCGATCAGGGCGAGGATCAGCGCGTACTCCGCGAGTCCCTGGCCCTCCTCATCGCGGACGAAAAGCGAAGAGATGAGTGCATACAGACGAGTCATTGTGTTGTTCACCTCCTTCCCTGACGAAGGTCCCCCGCCGAGGCGGGAGCCGCGGTCCCGAGGGACCGAAACGCGTCGGGGACGCGATCGTCGACGATAGGTATCGAACCCGGCGTCGCCTCAAAGCGCTCCCGAAGGCTAGATTTGGTCTCGTTGCCTGTCAAGGACCCCGATGGTCCGGTGGTGCGCCGCCGCGCCAATCGCGGCGACTCGTGGGGGTCAGAGAGAGTTCCCGAGCGTGCTCAGGGTCTTGCTGATCTGTCCGCCCATGAAAAGCAAAGCGACGATCGAAAGGATCGCGATCAGCGCGAGGATCAGCGCGTACTCGGCAAGGCCCTGGCCCTCGTCATCGAGGCGCAGCCACGCCCAGATCGAGCTGATGAGTGGCATAGGCTCATCTCCCTGGATGATTGCGGCGCCCCACAATTCGGGGCGAACCAAGACTACCCGATCGGTTTGCGAGGATTCCACTGGCCAAAGGTCCCGATTGCCGTCGGTCACCATGGGCCTTTTGCCTCCGGGTCCGTCGCCGGGCGGCGGGCCGACTAGATCGACTTGCCGACGGTGCTCAGGACCTTGCTGACCTGGCCGCCGAGGAAGATGAGGGCGACGATCGCGAGGATCGCGATCAGGGCGAGGATCAGGGCGTACTCCGCGAGTCCCTGGCCCTCCTCGTCGGAATGGAGCCACGTGTAGATCGAGCTGATGAGTGCCACGGCTACGACTCCCTTGTGACCGCCTGGATGATTGCGCCCCTGATAGGTCGGGGCCAACGCGGAGTGTGCACTCCTGCGCAACGGCGGACCAATAGTCCATAAGTACTTACGGGTGGGCACACAGGCAGGGATCGTGGCTTCCCTCAGCCCGACTTGTCGATCTCCGTGCCGATGAGGCTCAGCGCCCAGGCGATCTGCGGCTCGAAGAAGAGCAGCGCGATGACCGCGATGATCACGACGAGGGCGAGGATCAGGGCATACTCCACGATCCCCTGGCCCGCGTTGGCAACCGGCGCCCGCTTCATCCCTCGTCGGCGGCGGATGCCTCGTCGGCCGTCGGCGGGATCGGGACCACGACCTCGATGGTCTGCCCGTCGGCGGCCACGCCGACGCGGCCCCCCAGCGCCGTGGCGCGGTCCGTGATCTCGCGCCGGACCTCGGCCGGCACGCCGCCCGCGGCGACGACGGCCGCGCGATCGGCGCGCCGCGTCTCGATCATCGTCACGAGCGCGGCCGGCACGTCGGCGGCGGGCGCGGGAAGCACCGGCTCCTCGTCGCGCGACGCGATGTGCGCCCGGACGGTGGTCGTCAGCTCGGTGGCGCCCCAGAACAGGGTGACCGTGACGCGCTCCGGGCGGGTCGCGGTGAGGGCCGTGACCGACTCGTCGACGATGCGGAAGACGGCGCTCTCCAGCTCCATCGGGAGCCGTCGCTCCGGGCCCAGCGAGTCGAACTCCACCGGGACCTGGGCGCGCCTGCTGCGGTCGCGAGCCACCCGTCGGAGCGTCGGGACGAGGCCCAGGTCGTCGAGCACCATCGGACGGACGTCGAAGATGAACGTCTTCGTCGTGTCGAGCGTGCGCTGGACCATGCCCACCAGCTCGTGAACCTCCGCGCGGGCAGCCGCCGGATCGCGGTCGATCAGCCGCTCCACGATCTGCGCCTGGAGGACGATGTTGGTCAGGCTCTGGGCGGGACCGTCGTGCATCGCACGCGAGATGTCGCGACGAAGGTCCTCGAGCGCCGACTGCAGGACGCGGTACATCGATGCCGATGCGATCCCGGCTCCCGCGGCCGCGGGGGTGCCGGGCGTTCCGGGCGCCGCCGACCCGGCGGCCGCGGGCGCGACCCGCGCAGGTTCCAGGCCCGCGAGCGTGGCCACCTCGCCGCGCAGGTTCGCCAGGCCGTCGCGGTAGCGCATCAGGACCTTCTGCTTGCCCTGCAGGACCTCGATCTGGGCGTCCATGAGCGCGAATCGCTTGGTGAGCGTGACGAGCTGGGCGTTCTGTTCCGCGATCTCGGCCCGGTCCGCGCCCGGCGTGGCGATCAGGGCAGAGAGCTTCTCCGCGAGGTGGGCGCGCTTCTGCTCGTGGCGGCCGGACTCGCTGCGGGCCTGCCCGGCCAGGAGATCGATCTCGGAAAGCTCGCGCTCCAGGCCCGCGACCTCACGGTCGAGAGCCGCCGCGAGGTCGGCAGGGGTGCGCGCGGGCTCCGTCATCCGGTTGAGCGTCAGTCCTCCGGCATCCGGATCCAGCCCTGGCGCATGGCGTAGACCACGGCCTGGGTCCGGTCGTTGACGGAGAGCTTCCGAAGGATGGAGCTCATGTGGTTCTTGACCGTCTGCTCGCTGATCGAGAGCGCGTAGGCGACCTGCTTGTTGGTCATGCCCTGGGCGATGTTGTCAAGGATCTCCACCTCGCGCGGCGACAGCGGGGCGAAGATCGGGGCCGCCTCCTGGCCGTAGACGGCCAGCTCCCGGAACTCCTTGAGCACGCGGCTGGCCACGGCCGGCTTGGCGAAGACCTTGTCGTTGATCAGGAACTCGCCGTCGCTCACTCGCCGGATGATCGTCACCAGGTCGTCCGGGCCGACGTTCTTGAGGATGAATGCCGCGGCCCCTGCGCGGATCGCCTGGAAGAGCGCCTCCTCGTCCTCGTCGGACGCGAGGATGATGATCCCGGTCGCGGGCAGGTCCCGCTTGATCCGCTGTGTCGCCTCGATCCCGCCGGGAGCCGGGAGCGAGAGGTCCATCAGGATGATCGCGGGATCCGTCTCCAGGGCCGCGTCGTGGGCCGTGCGACCGTCCTCGGCCTCGCCCACGATCTCGAAGTCGGGCTCGCGCTCCAGGATCGCCCGCATGCCGACACGGACCAGGGCGTGGTCGTCGACGATCAGGATGCGGATCCGTTCGCCCACCGCGCGCCGGTCGGGGCCGCCCCGCCGACGGTCGGGCCCACCATACGACATGGACGCCTACCTCCTCACGATCCCGACGGGAATGGCGAGCCGGACCACGGTGCCCCCGGACGGGTGGGATCGTACCTCGAAGCGCGCGCCGATCAGCTCCGCCCGGTCGCGCATGAACTGCAGCCCGAAGCTGCGACGACCGCGGGCGCTCACGGCGTCGATGTCGAAGCCGCGCCCGTCGTCGGTCACCTCCAGCGTCCACCCGTCGTCGTCGAGGCGGGTGCTCACTCGCACGACGCTTCGCCTCGGCGTGGCGGCGCACGTTCTGGAGGGCTTCCTGCATGACGCGGAGGACCACCACCTGGCCCTCGTCGGAGAGCTGGCTGGCGGGCGCGGCAAGGTCCGTCTCGATCGTGGCGCCGGTGAGCGCACGCATCGTCGCGACGCCGTCCTCGATGGATCCATCCAGCCCGAGCTCGGCCAGGAGCGGCGGGCGCAGCTGGGTGATGAAGGCGCGCACGTCGTCCAGCTGGCGGCGCAGGCGCTCCCGCAGGAAGCGAATCTCCGCGCGCACGGTGCCCGGATCGGTGTCGAGGACCCGCTCGATGTAGTCGGCCTGGAAGATCGCGTTCACGAGCGCCTGCGCGGGGCCATCGTGGACCTCCTGGGCCAGGCGGAGGCGCTCCGCCTCCCGGGCCTCGACCAGCCGCATCCGCAGGTCGTCGGGGAGGTCCGGCGCGGACGGGTCGCCCTGCAGCGTGGCATCGCCCCGTTCCAGGAAGAGCCACGTACGTTCCAGCCCGCGGACCGCAAGCTCCAGGCGCGAGAGCTCGGTCCCGCGCTCGCCCAGCTCGCTGGCCCCGAGGGCGACGGTCCGCCGAAGCCCGCCGGAATGGGTCGGTTCGCCGGTGGCCGTTCCATTGCCCGATGTTGCCCCGAGCGCGTCGAGCTCCTCGCGGTCCAGCTCGTCGTGCTCGGCGTGCCACGACGCGAGGTCCGCGTGGTACGCCTCGCGATACTGCTCGGTGAGGGCGCGCAGCGTGTTGGCGGCATAGCCAAGCGCGGACTTGGCCTCCGCGTAGACGCTGTCGAAGCGGCCCGTCCCGACATCCCCGGCCCCGATCTCGGCGCTCATCTCCATCGCAGTATACGGGCCGGTCATGGGCACGCGACCCGGTAGACGGTGAAGTCCGCGGTTCCGGCTGGCGTGCCAGGCGCGGGCGGGAGCGCGACCTGGCGCCAGGCAGCGGGCGTCGGGGTCCGTCGCGAGGCGGGCCGGCCAGGTGCCGTGCGTCCCGTCCAGGACCACGTAGCGGGCATTGAACGTCCGGGCGATCTCCAGCACGCTCGAGACGGGCTCGTCCGGGAGCGCCAGGGCGTGGACGCGGTTCGCCTCGGCGACCCAGATCGGGTGGTTGGCGATCACCGGGACGTTCGGGTCCAGCGGATCGCCCAGGGCCGCGAAGCGGGCTGTCAGCGCCGCGTAGCGCGCCTCCGTCCCGGCGGCGTTGCTGCCGTACGAGGGAATCCCGAGGCCCAGGAAGAGGAGCGCACCCGCGCCGGCGAAGAGCGGGCCGAGCCACGCAACGGGCCGCGTCCACCCACGTCTCCGCCCGACCCATGCGAGTCCCGGCGTCGAGCACGGCAAGCCCGCTGACGATCAGCAGGACGTGCGCCGGCGCCGCCGCGTGGAGGTACGTGCCCCACGTGGTCTGGACGGGGAAGACGAGCGTCGTGATCGCGAACGTCGCCACCGCGGAGACGACCAGCAGGCGGAGCGCCCGGCAGCGTGCGACCCACGGCAGTCCGGCGAGGCCGACCGCGGCCACGGGAATGCCCGGCAGCACGAGCACGCTCACGAGGTTGTGCCAGAAGCCGCCGACGCGATCATCCAGCCAGGCGGCCGGGCCTGCGGCCAGGTAGCCGGCCAGGGTCGCCGGCTCCTTCCAGGCGAAGATCTCGAAGCCGCTGATCGCCCACGCGTTGGTGATGGCCTGTCCCGGCAGCGGGCTGCCGAAGACGATCGCCTGCCGGACCAGCCAGGGCGCGACGACCGCGATGGCCACGACGGCCGGCACCAGCACCAGCCGGGCGCGCATCGCCCGGCTCTCCCGGACCGTGCGCCCGTCCGGCCCCTGCCACCAGGCCAGCGCAGCCCACGCGAGCGCGATCCAGATCGCCTCGTTCCGGGTCAGCGCGGCCAGGCCGAGCGCCAGCCCGAGTCCGACCAGGCGCGGATCGCGCACCCGGGCGCCGCGGGGCTCGCGGAGGAGGCGGGTCCCCAGGAGACAGGCGGCCAGCGCCGCGACCCCGAACGGGACCGTCGAGTCCAGCAGTGCCGACGGCAGCACGAGCGGCAGCACCACCGCGGACACGAGCCCGCTCCCGAGCCCGAGCGTGCGCGCCCGCTCGCCGGACAGCCCGCGCTCGGCCGCAAGATCCGCGCCGATCCGCCAGGCGAGGACGGGGATCACGGACCCGAGCAGGACCGGCACCGCCAGGGTTGCCGCATACGACGTCGAGCCGAGCAGCAGCATCGGGACCGCGGCGAGGAGCGTCGGGAGCGGCAGCCAGATCTCGAATGCCGGGCGGGGGAACGAAGAGTCCGAATGTCCCGGTTGCCGCGTCGCGCGCCGGCGTGACATAGCTCCAGAGCGCATTGGAGGTGAGCCCGTTGCCGTCGACGAGGTTGCGGGCCGCGCCCCAGTAGTACGTGGCGTCCTCGGGGATCGGAAAGGGCACCTGCGCAGCCGCCCACGCGCGGACCAGCAGCGCGACGACGAACACGAGCCCGGCGCTCAGCCAGGCCTCCCGGCGGGTCACGACACGCTCAGGGCAGGCTGCTGGTGCCAGGCCCGGCGACGGCCGCGCCCGCGCACCGGGGATCGTCCGGCGCGACGCAGACCGGGTAGACGGCGACGTCGACCGCGCCGGGCGGGCGCGCGACACCGTCGGCCGAGGCAGCTGCGGGCCGGGAGGCCACCGGCGGCCCGATCCACGCGGGCCGGGCGGCGCCGTCGAG
The DNA here is from genome assembly GCA_963734535.1 of uncultured Chloroflexia bacterium. Classification (GTDB taxonomy): domain Bacteria; phylum Chloroflexota; class Limnocylindria; order Limnocylindrales; family CSP1-4; genus CTSoil-043. Next base: position 244,663 of record CAVTHS010000014.1, read on the forward strand.
GATCGGCGCGACCGCGGAGACCGCGTCGGAGCGCTCCAGGATCAGCCACCGGACCTGGTAGGCGCGGGCGACCTGCTCGATCGTCGGGAGTGGATCGTTCACGAGGACGACGCCGCCCCGGCCGCTCCAGTAGCGCGTGCCCGACGCGTCGATCGACATCACGCGGTCCGTGATCGGTGCACCGGCCGCGTCCAGGGCGGCCGCGGCGAACTGGTGGTCGGCGACGCGGCTCGCCCAGACCGCGTGCGTCGTCAGCGAGGCAACCGCTGCCGCGACCACGGCGAACGCCACCGCGGCGCCCGAGAAGAACCGCGTCGCCTGGTCCGCGTCCCAGCCCCGCCGGCGGGCCGCCACCCATCCGACCGACGCGGCGATTCCCTCCATCACGAGCACGTACGAGTGCGGCGCCAGCCCGATCGCCGAGTGGATGAACGTCCCGCCCGGCACGTGCACGGCGAACACCAGGGCATTGAAGGCGAACAGGATGCCGGCGTAGAGGAATGCCGGCGAGAAGTCCGGCGATCGCCGCCGAGCCCAGCCGCCGACCAGCATGAACGGGACCAGGATGACGCCCCCCACCAGCACGGCGTAGATGGTCACGGCCGCGACCAGGCCGCCGATCCGGCTCGCGATCAGCGGGCCCAGCCCCTGCCCAAGGAAGTGGTCCAGCGTGGCGGGGATCGTCAGGCTGTTCCACTCGGAGAACTGCGTGATCAGCAGCACCTTGCCGGTGGACGAGGACGGCGACAGGCTGCCGAACACCTCGAGCTGGCGGGCGAACCACGGCCCGGCGACCAGCAGGAACAGCCCCGCGCAGGCGACCCCGGCCCACATCGGGATCGCCGGCCGCCTGGAGCCGCGGCTCCGCCAGGCTCGCCAGCGGTCGACGAGGAAGAGAAGCCCCAGCGTCACTCCGACCAGGATGCCGTCCGAACGGGCCAGGGTCGCCAGGCCGACGAGCGCGCCGGCAACGGCGAAGCTCCGGCCGTGACCCTTGAGACCGCGCCCTCCGGCCCAGAGCGCGCCGACCACCAGCGGCTGGTAGAGCCCGAAGTTGTCGGGCTGGGACATGAACGGGGCCGCGAGGACCGGGATCGCGGTCAGGAGGCCGGCTCCGATGGCCACCCGCTCGCTCGCCCCGGCGTCGCGCGCCAGCGCCCACGCCATCGGCGCCGAGAGCGCGCCGAGCAGGATGAAGGGCAGCGACGACGCCAGCGCCGTCGGCCCCAGGAGCCAGATGAACGGGACCTGGACGATCGACGCCAGCGGCATCCAGTGCGCGTTGGCCGGGATGGGCAGGACCGGGTTGGCGGGGATCTTCCCCCCGACCTCCACGAAGATCCAGATGAAGTCGATGTTGAACCCGTGTCCCGCCGCCAGGCTCCGCGCGACGTCCACGTAGTAGTACGAGTCGGGGTACGCGGGATCCGGGAAATGCAGGAACAGGAGCGCCCGGACCGCGACGGCAAGCGCGAAGAGCAGGAATGGCTTCCGCACGATGGTGCACGGTAGCACCGGCCAAGCCCGGCAGGGGACCCGTACGGATGGGCTACGCAGCCGCTCCGACAGAAGGCGCTGCCTCGGGCAGTCCCACGCTCGCGCCGGCCGCTCGACGCTCCCGGACCGCGAGGGACGCGACCATGATCCCGGCCGCATAGAACGGCAGTGGGTGCGTCGTCGCGATCGGCGAGATCGCCACGAGGACGAGGGCCAGCACCGGGGCGAGCGGCCCAATGGCCGGCAAGGCCAGCACGAGGGGGAGCGCGCCATAGGTGCCGACGTACGGCGCGAGCAGGATGCCAGACGCCACGGCCCAGGTCAGCCCGACGCGCGCCCCACGACGTGCCAGGACAAGGAGGAGGGCCACGAGTGTCACCGCCGCGACCGGCGCCCATAGCGACGGTGCGAGCGCCGTGACTCCGTGGTTCCCTGCGAACGGCTCGGCATACTGCCCACCCGCCACGAGTGCCTCCGCCCACGCGAAATAGGCCGACGGGCCGGCAATCAGCAGTCCGGCCGCCGTTGCGGCGACGCCTGATACAACGGTGCCCGCGAACACGGGCCTTCGGAACACGAGGAGCCAGAGGAGGACCGGCGCCAGCAGCGGCTTGGCGAAGACCGCAGTTGCGACGCCCAGCAGCACGCCGCTCCGGGGCGTGGACCGCGCAAAGACCGCCACGGCCATCGCCCCAACCAGCAGGACATTCGCGTTTCCGAGCATGACGTCGTGCAGGAACGGGAGCGAGAAGACCAGCCCGACGACCCCGAGGACTCGGTCCGGTGGCCGCCACCCGGGCGTCAGGGCGCGCACGGCGATCACGGCGAGGACGACCTTGAGGGCAGCGTAGGCCAGGCTCACGGGAAACGGGTCGAGGAGCGCCAGTGGCCGGCCGACGACCGCGGCCAGCGGTGGATAGAGGAACTTCGGGTCGGTATACAGCAATTGGCCCGTCCCGAGGCGCGTGCCCGCATCCACCACGAGGTGCAGGTCAATTGCCCACCAGCTGGGTCCCCGGAGGGACTCGCCGATCCAGCCCGCCAGCTCGCCGAGGCCGAAGATCGCGAGGAAGGCGACGGTGCCGAACCACGCGAGGCGCATGCGAGCAGACATACGACCGACGGTACCTCCGTCCCACTTCCGTTGACGTGGCGCAACCGTACACTCCCGGGGTGCCCGGACGTCCCGGGTGGCGAGGTGCCGCAGCGCGATGACGGGCGCCCTTCGTGCGATCGATCACGCGCTGGACCGCGCAGGGGTGGTACTTGCGCGTTTCGCCCGGCCCGTGCGGGACGGCCTGGTCGTCGCCGGCCTTGCGCGGGCCGCGTACTACTTCTTCGTCCAGGGAATCCAACCCTGGACCTTCATTGGCGTCGACGCGCGCGCGTACTGGCAGGTGGACCTCGCGCATCCCTACGCCGGTTCCGGGGTCGGGGACGTCTCTACGTACCTCTATTCGCCGGCCTTCGCGCAGGTCATGTCGCCGCTCTCTGCGCTGCCCTTTCCGGTCTTCGACGTCCTCTGGACCGCCCTGCTCCTGGGTGTGTGCGCCTGGTTGATCCGGCCATGGCCGTGGGCGGCGCTGATCCTGTTCCTGCCGGTGAGCTACGAGCTGCTCGTCGGCAACGTGCACTTCCTGATCGCGGCGGCGATCGTCCTCGGGTTCCGAGCACCCGCGACCTGGGTCTTCCCGATCCTGACGAAGGTGACGCCGGGCCTCGGCATCCTGTGGTTCGCGGTGCGGCGCGAGTGGCGGGCGCTCGCGATCGCCCTCGGCTGCACCGCCGCGATCGTGGCTGTCTCCTTCGCTCTCGCGCCATCGGCCTGGGCGGACTGGTTCACGTTCCTCGCGGCGTCGCCGGGGCGGAGCCAGCTGCTGGTCCCGCGCACGGTGATCGCCGCGATCCTCGTCGCCTTCGGGGCCGTCACCGGCCGGCGCTGGCTCGTCCCCGTCGCTGTCTGGCTTGCGCTGCCGATCGTCTGGGTGAACTCGTGGGTCATCCTGCTGGCAACGATCCGGCTGCGTGGCAAGGTCCGGCACGAAGCACCGACGCCGGGCGACACGAGCATGACCCTCCAGTCTCGGGCGCTCGTCCATGGCCCCCCGTCCCGCCCTGATTCGGGCTCGCATTCCTCACGGTCCTTGTCGGCGCCTTCGCGATCGTGCGGGCCGCGCAGAACGTGTGGGCCGTGGACGCACATCGGAACCTCGCGGCCGCGGTCGCACTTCAGAACGGCACCTTCGGGTCCGTCCCGGACTACCTCTACTCACCGCTCGCGGCCGCCCTGACGGTCCCTGCCCTTGCGCTGCCAACGGACGTTGCTGTCGTCGCGTGGCTCGCCATCAAGATCGTGTTGCTCGCTGTCGGCACCGCCATCGCGACCCGCGGCCTCGACCGCGTGGACAGGTGGCTCCTGGGCGTCGCGTCGTCGGCTTCCTGCCCATCCTCTACGACCTCGAGCTCGGCAACGTCACGGTGCTCGTGCTCGTTGCCGTGGCCGCAATCGCATGGACGCCGGACCGAATGGCGACTGGCATCCCGCTGGGCCTGATCCTGGCGACCGCCCCGAAGCCGCAGCTCATCCCGGTCCTCGTCTGGCTCGTCGTGGCGCATCGACAGGCGCTGATCGGTGCGGTCGCAACGGCGACTTTGGTCACGCTGGTCGGGCTCGCGCTCACCGGACTGGGAGCGTACGGGGCCTGGGTCGATGCGCTCCGGGCGCCCGCCTACCTCAACAGTGGCGAGGTGATCAACCTGGCGCTCTGGTCCCTGCCTCCTCTCGTCGCACTTCCTTGTGTGGTCGCGGCCATCGCCGCCTTCGTCGTCGCGCTTCGACGCGGCTACTGGCCCGGCCTCGTCGCTGCGATATGCCTTGGGCTCCTCGTGGCGCCATACACGCTGATCTACGCGGCAGGTCTGCTTCCCGTTGTGGCTCCGGCAGCTGGCACGGGCGTCGCCCCGCGCTGCCCTCGGGTTGGCGATCACTGCGCCCGTGGCCCTCGTGATCGCATTCCCCGCGTGGGTCGGCCTGGTGCTCGCGTTCGCGGTGCTCATGCCCGCGGCGGCGTGGCCGTCGCGGAGTGTCGCGATTCCGACGTCTCGGCCAAGTGAACGTGCACGCCCAACTGCGCCGCGATGAGTACGTCGCCCCGACCCCGGCGCGGCTACCCTGCGGACATCGTCACTCGGTATCGCACCTCCCGTTGGCTGGGCCCGCTGGCTGTTGGACTGCTCGGGGCGGCCGGAATCGTCTTCGTGTGGGCGCTTCTCGGCCCCTTCGGGCGAGCGAACCTGGATTGGGATCGCGCCCATTACCTGGCCGCCACGGCTCGATGGCTCGACACGGGAACCCCTTACCTGGCCTCGGAGGTGGCAGCTCCGTTCGACTATCAACCCGACACGTTCCTGCACCCACCGGTCGCCCTGATCCTGTTCCTGCCGTTCAGGTCGCTTCCGGCGCTTGTCTGGTACGTGATCCCCATCGCCATCGTCACGGTCCTTGTCGTCAAGTGGCGCCCCGCGCGGTGGACCTGGCCGATCATGGCCGCCTGCCTGGCGTGGCCCAGGACATCGGGCATGCTCATCGTCGGCAACACGGATCTCTGGGTCGCGGCGTTCGTGGCGCTCGGCCTGTCCTGGGGCTGGGGCTGGGCACTGGTCGCGCTGAAGCCCTCGTTCGCGCCGTTGGCCCTGCTCGGCGTGCGTCAACGTGCCTTCTGGATCGCGGTCGCGGTCGTCGGTGCGGTCTCGATCCCGTTCGGTCGACTCTGGCTCGACTGGTTCAGCGTCGTCGTGCACGCGCCCGGCGGCATCCTGTACTCCATCCTGGGGTTGCCCCTCGTCCTCCTGCCCGCGGTCGCCTACGCGGGACGGACCCGCGACGGTGCGCTGGAACGGTTGGCAGCCCGGACCCTCGGCGTCGGCTCGTAGACTGACGTCCGTGACAGTCCGAGTCGCTCACGATCGTTCTCCCCGCATACAACGAGGAGGCACGACTTGGGCCTGCGCTGGACGAGCTGTTCGGCTATCTCGGTCGGCACGGCACAAAGGGCCGCGACGGGGCGCCCGGCGCTGCCGGGCTGCCGGCGCGACGATCCGGGTCCTCGTCGTCGACGACGGAAGCACGGACGACACGGCGGCCCTGGTGCGGGCGCGGCCGGAGGCGGCACGAGCGGGAGCGCCGGCCACCCCCACCTGGAACTGCTCTCGATGCCCCACGGCGGGAAGGGCGCTGCAGTCCGGGCCGGCATGCTGGCCGCGGACGACGGACCTCGTGCTCTTCGCGGACGCGGACATGGCTACCCCGCCGGACCAGATCCCGCTGCTGGTCGCCGCCCTCGTGGACCACGACCTCGCGCTGGGCAGCCGGATCCAGCCGGACGGCTCCGACATGCGGGCGAGCCAGCCAGCATACCGCCGCCTGTTGGGCAGGGCGTTCCACGTCCTCGCCTCGGCCTGGGCCGTCGGCCCGGTGCAGGACACGCAGTGCGGCTTCAAGGGTTTCACCCGCGAGGCGGCCCACGATCTGTTCGCCCGCCAGGCGATCACGAGCATCGTGTTCGACGTCGAGGTGATCTACCTCGCCCGCCGACGCGGCTACCGGATCGCCGTCGTGCCGATCCGCTGGGCGGACAGGCGGGGCTCGCGGATGCACCCGGGGCCTGGCCTTGCCGCTCCGGGTTGCCTGGGACCTGTTCCGGGTCGCGGCTGATCCATCGGCACGTGCCCCGCCGGCCGGCGTGAACGGACGGCGGCACCGGTCGTGGCCCTGCGAGAAACGGGGCCACGACGCCAGCAACCGCGACCAGGCCCAGCGTCTCCGCCGGGAGCCATCCGAGGAGAGGCAGTGCATAGCCCCACCAGTGGCCGCGGTTGGCGACATATGCGGCCGGGATGAGGAGCGCGACCAGGTAGTGCGGATGGAAGAACGGCGCGAAGAGGAGGCTGCTGGCCAGCGCGACGACCACCGTGAGTTCCGGGTCGCGTCGCCGGGCCGCCACCGTGACCGCGATCACCGCGCCGGCGATCCTCGCCAGCATGACAACCGTTGCCCAGGACCCCGGGAAGCCCAACGCGACAAGCGGCGATCCCAGCGAGAAGTTGTGCGGGCCGGAGCTGACGTTGCCCAGTCCGCGGAGGATCATCAGGTAGTCGATCCATCCGGCGATGCCGACGAATGGCAGCGTCGCGATGGCAATGACGACGCCGGACGCGACTGCACCGGCAATCGAGCGGAAACGGCCCGTCAGGATCCACGCGACTCCGACGATGCCGAATGGCTGGCGGACCGTCAGCGCGATCGCGAGTGCGACGCCGGCCCATCGAGTCCCGTTCCAGCGCCAGATGGCTGCCCCGACGGTAAACAGCACCACGCTGAGGTTCCCCAGGTTGAGGTCGTACAGGACAGGAAACGACGCGCTCGCGATGAACCACACGACGAGGCGGACGTCCCGCCGCACTGGCAGGATCGAACACCCCAGCCCCAACAGGAGGACCCTTCCCACGAACCAGGCAAGCGGCGCGGCGCCCACCGGAAGACCGGCCATCGGAATCAAGGCTATTGCGAGGGGTGGGGCGTAGAGGTACAGGCCGCCATAGGCGCCCGAGTTGTAGGCTTCGGCAACCCCGGGCGGGTAGAGCGCCGCACCGGCGGCGAGCCGCCGGGCGGCCGAATCGTATGCAAGGTAGTCGTAGGCGAATCCGGCGCTGCCGATGAACAGGAACGCCGAGGTGATGAGCACGGCCACTCCGGGGCTGCCATCAGCCACGGGAGCAGCCGCGTCAGCGCGACCGCGACTGGCGGGCCATGGGGAGCGATGATACGGTGTCGCCTTGGACTGATCCGTTGCGACGCGTGAACAGTGATCGTGATGCGCCAGCCGCCGGCCGGTTCGTAGCTTCCGTCCTGAATCCCCCGACCTTCGCGACGTCGCTCGCCGCCCGGGGCCAATGACACGCTCCATCGCCGTCGTAATCCCGGCGTTCGACGAGGAGGCGCGCCTCGGAGAGACACTGCGCGCCTGGCGGCATTCGGCCGTTCGCGGACCTGTCCCTGGCTGCGATCGTCGCCGACGACGGATCCTGGGACGGCACCGTCAACCTGGCAGAGCGAACCGCGCGCGAGGAGGCTCTGTCCCTGACCGTCCTGCGCCTCTCGCATTCCGGCAAGGCGGGCGCGGTGCGGGCCGGGATGCTTCACGCCGCGGGATCGACCGAGGTCGAGTACCTGCTGATGCTCGACGCGGACAACGAGATCGCGATCGACCACCTCGCGAACGTGACATGGTCCGACGACCCGTCGACGATCTACATCGGTCGACGAGTCGGATCGGTCGGCGATCGCCCGGGTTCGCGGCCGCCGCCGATGCGGCGCCTGATGTCGTGGGGAATGCGGACGATGTCGCGCCTGTTGCTCGGCCTCCGGTTCACGGATTCGCAGTGCGGCTTCAAGCTCTTCCCACGGGACCTGGTCGGTGGCCTGTTCGGCCAGCAACGGTCACGCGGCTGGGTCTTCGATGCCGAGATCCTCGTGATCGCAGCGCGCTCTGGCATTCCGGTGGTCGAAGTGCCGGTCGTTTGGAGCCCGCGTGGCGTCAGTCGCGTTCGCGCAAGTGCAGCCATCGGGAGTGCCGTCCAGTTGTTGGCCATTGCGGGCCGGAAGGCGTCCGGTGCCTATCGGCCAGTCCGGCGTGCTTCCGGCCCGTGAACGAGCACGGACGTCGGGCCGGCCTGGTCGCGTTTGTCAAGCGCCACGGCCGCCGGTGCTATCCTCCCGATCGTGACCCACGCAACTATCTCGGAGCCAGACGCTCCGTGTCCGGGGGCGCCAGCCGAGCCGATCACGCTGATCGCTCCGGGCGCCCGAACCCGAACCCTCGCAGAACCGGCCGCTCGTCCGTCACTCCGGGCCGTCCACCGGCCCTTCGATGCCATCGCGCCGGCCACGTGGGACGCCCTGGTCAGCGCGACGCCGTGGGCCACGCCGTTCTCGCGATGGGGCGTCCAGCGCGCGTGGTGGGACGCGTACGGCGCGAACGCGCACGACCAGACCCTGGTCGTCGTGGACGACGCGGCGCCCGCCGAGGCCGAACCCCTGGCGATCGTCCCGCTCATGCACCGCCACGAGGTGGAGCCGGACGACGCGATCCTCCGCACCCGGATGCGCGGGGCCGGGCACGCCGCCCCGCTGACGACCGTCGCGCCGGATCGCAAGGCCATCTTCTTCGGGGCCAGCTACCACGCCGACTACGCGACGGTCCTGGCGCAGCCCGCGGACCTGCCCGCGGTCGCCCGCGCGGTCGCGGACGCCCTGGCTGCGGGCGCGACTCCGGGTGACGAACACCCGGAACCCTGGGACGTCATCGACCTGCGACGGCTGCGCTGCGGCGACCCGGCGGCCGACGAGCTGGCGGTTGCATTCGGTTCGCACCTTGCCTCGGAGGGCTGGACGGTGGTCCGCGAGCGCGAGGAGGTGTGCCCCATCCTCGACCTCGCGCCCGGACTGGACTTCGAGGGCTACCTGGGCACGCTCGGCAAGAAGGAGCGTCACGAGGTCCGGCGCAAGATCCGGCGCGCCGAGGCCACCGGCGAGGTGCGCCTGGAGCGATCGACCGACCCGGTCGGCGACCTGGACGCGTTCGTGGACCTGCACCAGAAGAAGTGGGGCGCGGACGGGCTCTTCCCGCCGACGCCGGGAGGCGCCCAGAGCCGCGCCTTCTTCCGCGGCCTGTTCGAGCACTGCGGCCCGGACGGCCTGATCGCGCTGCACTTCCTGACCGTCGGCGGCCGCCGGATCGCGGCCGGCGTCTGGTTCGACGACGGCGAGACGCTCTTCTTCTACAACGCCGGCGTGGACCCGGACGCGCGCGACCTGTCGCCGGGCGTGCTCCTGGTCGCGCGATCGATCGAGATGGCGCTCCAGGCGGGCCGGTCGCGATTCGACTTCCTGCGCGGCGACGAGCCCTACAAGTACGGCTGGGGCGCCACGGACGTGCCAATCCAGCGCCTGCTCGTCGTGCGAACCGCTTCCTGAGATGGGCGCCCCGCTCCCCGACGAACCCTGCGTCGACCTGCCCGCCCGGCCACCGCTGCCGGGCGGCCGGCCCCTGCGCGTCGTCGAGGTGATGGCCACCGGCACGAACGGCGGCGCCCAGGAGCACGTCTACTCGCTGCTCTCGCGGATGGACCGCACCCGCTACGAGCCCAGCGTCGTCTCGCTCTCGCCGGGGAGCGCGGTCCGGGCGATCCAGCGACTGGGAGTCCCGGTCATGGTCTTCGACGAGCCGGACGACGCGATCGCGGTCGGCGCGCTCGCGACCCACCTCTCCGACGTCGGCGCCGAGATCGTGCACAACCACATGTACCGGGCCGAGCTGGTGGGGACGCGCGCGGCGATCGCCCTGGGCGAGGCCGGCCACCGCCGGCCGTGGGTCATCGGCACCGTCCACTCCAGCCGGATCCGCGCGGCCGACGACCGCGAGGTCCTGCGCAACCTCACCCCGCGCATGAACCACCTGGTCGCCGTGAGCCGGGCGATCGTCCACAAGATCGCCGAGGAGCGACCGAGCGCCGTTCCGGTCTCCCTGGTCCACAACGGCGTGGACCTGGCCCGCTACGACCGGACCGAGGCGTGCTGCACGCTCCCCGAGGAATACGGGTTGGAGCCCGGCGCCCAGATCGTGGGCGTCGTCGGGCGCCTGGAGCCGGAGAAGGGCCACCCCACCCTGATCGACGCGTGGCCCCTCGTCCTCCGGGCGGTCCCCGGTGCCTACCTGTTGATCGTCGGTGAGGGCAGCCGGCGCGAGGCGCTCGAGGACCAGGTGGCGGAGCTCGGGATCGGCTCGCGGGTCATCTTCACCGGTCGCCGCGACGACGTCCCCGCGGTGACCGCCGCGCTGGACGTCGCCGTGCTGCCCTCCTACCGCGAGGCGCAGGGCCTCACGATCCTCGAGGCGATGGCGCTCTCGCGCCCGGTCGTCGCGTCCAACGTCGGCGGGATCCCCGAGATGGTGGAGGACGGGCGGACCGGCCTCCTCGTGCCGCCCCACGATCCCGAGGCGCTGGCGGCCGCGATCACGCGGCTCCTCCTGGACCACCCCTTCGCCGACATGCTTGCCCGGGCAGGCCACGACCTGGTCCACGAGCGCTTCTGCGTGGAGCTGATGGTGCGGGCGATCGAGGACCTCTACGACGAGGGCGCGGCGGCGATCCGAGAGCCGGTGCTCGAGGCGGTCGCCGCGGGCTGATCCGGAGCGCTGCCCGGCCGTCTCGGGACCGACTCGGTCAGGACGATCGGGTGGTCGGCGGCCGGCCTCGCCCGCGTAGACTTCGGGCCATGGAGCGCACCGCGGCGCCGCGCAGGACGGCCCGACCGGCGCGCGCCCGCTGGCTCTCGCTCGGCCTGTTCGCGCTGGCGGTCGTCGGGGCCCTTGCCGGGGCTCTATGTGCTTCTGGCTTCACCTGACGACCGATCCGCTCACCGACGTCCACGCCTACTACGAGGCGGCCGCGCGCCTGAACGCCGGGCCAGCCGCTCTATCCGCCCGGCCAGGACGTGGACGCCCCCGCGCGTACCTCTACCCACCGCTCCTCGCGATCCTGTTCCGCCCGCTCGCACTCCTTCCGTTCGATGCCGCGGCTGCGATCTGGGAGGTCGTCGTCGTCGCGAGCTTCGTGGCGACGGTCTGGCGTATCGGGCTCCGGCGCCGCGAGACGTGGCTCGCGCTCGGCATCCTCGCGCTCCCGATCGCGTGGTGTCTCGCGATCGGCCAGGCGCAGGTCCTGTTGACGCTGCTTCACGGCGATCGGCAGCCCCGTGGTCGATCGCCCTCGCCGCCAACATCAAGCTCTTTCCCGCGGCGATCGCGCTCTACTGGGTCGGACGGCGCGACTGGCGAAGTCTCGGCGCCTTCGTCACGACGTTGGGCGGCCTCGCGCTCCTCCAGCTGGTCCTCGCGCCCCAGGCGACCGTGGACTACGTAACGGCAGATCACCCTGAAGCAGGTCGGAGCCGTCACCAACCTGTCGCCGTACGCCGTCTCGCCGTTGCTTTGGGGTGCGCTCGTCTTCGTCGGAGTGGGCATCGTCCTCCGGCTGGCATCGACTCGGTGGTCGGAGCGGATCAACGCGGGCTGGTCGCCGCATCGCTGTGCTCCTCTGGCGCTTGGCCGGCCGTATCGGAGTTGGACGACCCACGAGACCGGGCGTGGCTCGTCGTCCTCTTCGGCCTCAGCACGCCACGTGGTGGATCGGCGATGCGGGGCGGCGTCTGGCATACGGGCCAACTATTCGCGTCGGTCCTGATGTTCACCGCGCTTGCTCGAGGCGCACGGGCGACGCCGCACGCTGCTCCTGGGCCTCCTGGGCGAAGCCGGATTCCAAAGCCGGCCGACGCTCGCGCGGCCTTTCCGTACTGGGCATGGCGAGTCTGCCGGACGGCAGCCGGACACAACTCAGGCGACGCTCTCCAGCGACTTGGCACTGCTGGGTGTCGGCGCTGCTCCGGCGCTCCTGTTCGCGCTGTGGTACAACGCCTCCCGCTTCGGCACCCGCTGATCCGGCTAGCGCTGGCGCGCTCCACCGGGCCGGGGGTGGCCCGCGGCGGTGATCCTGAGCGTAGTTGCCACGCCACGGCTTCTCGTCTACATGTTCATGACCTTCGTCGCCGTCCTCACGTCCCCTGACAGGCGCCGCCGATAGCCTCCGCGGGGTGTTCTTGTGTCCGTTCCCAGACCGGTGACGGCCGATCATGATCACGCTTGCTGTAAGGTCGAAGTCATGCTTCGACGCCTCGGCCGCACCGATATGGTCGCCTTGGCGACCCTCTGTCTGGCCGGGGTCGGCATTCCGCTCTGGCTTTCCGCTGCTGCCGGAGCCATCGGCCTCCCGGGCAACGACGACTGGGTCTACATGCGGGCCGCCGGCAGCCTGTTCCGCACGGGCAACGTCGACTTGCCGGGGCACACGGCAGCCTTCGTCGGGCAGCTCGTGATCGTCCAGCCGTTCCTGTGGCTGTCGGGGGGAAACCCCTGGGCGTTCACCGCATTCGGGCTGACCGCAACGTTGATTGGTGTTGTGTCCACATACCTCCTCGCCCGACGCTTTGTCCTGACGGTCTCGGCGGTCCTGGTCGTCCTGCTCGTGGAGGTCTTCCCCGGGTTTGCCCGCGAATCGGCCAGCTTCATGACCGATGTCCCCGCCTACGCGCTCACCATGCTCAGCCTGCTCCTGGGGATCAGGTGGCTTCAGGGCGATGGCAGAAGAGCGACCTTCGTGGCGGCTCTCGCGGTCGGTGTTCTTGCCTTCAGCATCCGTGAGTTTGCGATCGCGGCGCCCGTTGCGATCCTGGTCGCCGCCTGGACCCGGAACCGTGCTGACGAGCGAATTTGGCTCGCGGGCCTGTCGGCGATCGTCGCCGTCGGGGTGGCAGCGGTCGTCCGCATTGCGGCCCTGATGCCAGGCCATGGCGCGGTGGTGACACCCCACCCAGGACAGTTGGGCCTGCTAGGCCCGGCCTTCACGACCCTCGGTGCGGTCCTCCTGCCCGCGGCCGCGCTCGCGATGGGTCGACGGATCGCGACCTTCAGCCCGGCACAGACCATCCTCGGCGCCGGGCTCGTTTGCCTCTTGGTCGCGCCGCTATCCGGCACGCTCGTCGGGAACCTCTGGATGCCAAATGGTGCGGCGGGTGATGATCTCCTCACTGGCACCCGGGGTGCCGTGATTGGCGCGGTCGCGTGGGCGCTCTCGAGCCAGCTCGCCTTCTTCGCGGCAATGCTCGCCGCGGCGCTGGCCATCCGTTGGGGCCACCGCAGCCTCGCTGGAGCCATTTCGTTGTCGACAGCCACCGAACGGGCGATCCGCATCGCCCGGAGCCGTGAGGGGCCCATCGTGCTCTTCCTCGGCGCTTACGCTGGAGAACTCGCTGTCTTCACCTCGTTGAGTTACCCGCTCGATCGATATCTCTACCCGCTGGTCCCGGCAGCCGCAATTCTCCTGCTGCGGGGCAGCGCGCGGCCTTCCTGGTTCGGTCGAAACCAAGCCATTTCCCACGCTGCCTTCGCGTGGCTCGCCGCCTCGGCGTTCGTCATCGCTAGCAACTCATTCGCCTACGACGCGGCCCGATATCGGGAAGGCGAGGCGACCGTAGCCCTAGGCTATGACGCGCGCACGATTGACGCTGGTTACGAATGGGTCGGCTATCACGCGACCGGGGTTGGCAACTCGGTTTCTCCCGAGTACGGCCTGAAGTGGTACGACGACATGCTGTTGCCATCCCGCCCCTGCGCCGTTCTCTCGAACAGCCCAGTGGACCTCCCCGGTTTCAGACTGATTAGGGTCAACCGATCGGCGTACCTGCGGTATCTCTTCTTCGGTCCGGCGGAGCCGCTCTACCTCTACGGCTCCCTTGCCGCTGGATGTCCGCCGGCTCCTGCTCCCGTCGCATGGGCGACGCCGCCGCCCTAGTGTCCTGAGTCACAAGTACTCTATATGATAGAGGCATCTCTCATGGCCGCACGAACCGGGAGGATGCCGATGCCCAGGGGACGCCCCCTCGAGGAGCTCACCGTGACGGCGGAGGAACAGGCGACGTTGACCGGCTGGACTCGCCGGCCGACGACGGCTCAGGCGCTGGCCCACCGGGCACGCATCGTGCTCGGGGCCGCCGAGGGCCGCTCGAACAAGGACATCGCCGCGACGCTGCGGATCACCGAGCCGACGGTCGGCAAGTGGCGGCGGCGAGTTCCTCGCCGGGCGCCTCGACGGCCTGCTCGACGAGCCGCGCCCAGGGGCACCGCGGACGATCGGCGACGCCGACGTCGAGCGGGTCATCGCGCTCACCCTCGAGTCGGCGCCGCGCGATGCGACCCACTGGAGCACCCGCTCGATGGCCGTCGCGACCGGCTACAGCCAGAGCTCGATCAGCCGGATCTGGCGGGCCTTCGCCCTCGCGCCACACCGGAGCGAGACGTTCAAGCGAGCACGTTCGATGCGCGCTCTTCATCGAGAAGGTCCGCGACGATCGTCGCGGCTTCCTCGCGCCGCCCGCGCGGGCGCTCGTCCTCTCGGTCGACGAGAAGACGCCAGATCGAGGCGCGTCGACAGGACGGCGCCGGCCTGCTGCGTCCCGGGCCAGGTCGAGCGCCACACCCGCGGACTACGAGCGCCTGACGACGAGCCTGGTGTCGCCGCCCTCGACGTGGCGCCGGTCGTCCAGGAGCTCGGCGAGTGCCAGACCGACGCCACCGGGCGGACAGTTCCGGCGGCCGTCGCTCGACGCATCGAGACGGCGTTCCTGGATCGCCCGACCTCGGCCAGGTCCACGTCATGCCTGTGCTGGTTGGACGATGGTCTGGCGGCAGCGCGCGCTGACGTCCGCACTCGTGGCCGCGCGCTGGCTGGTGAGCCGGGCCTCGCTACTGGCACCGGACCATTACACGCCAATGGCGCTTCCTGGCTCACGGAGCTGGGAGCGAGTCGAGTCGGGTACCTTCGCGCTGCTCGCCGAAAGGCAGCGTCCGCCGCGGCGCCCATGACGCAGCGCCGGCTCGATCTCGGCGCCGCGATCGGTCGCCTACCTCTGGACAATCCTGCGGACCTCACGAGAATTCGCCGAGGCACCCTCGCCGGTCATCTGTGGCCCCGTACACGAGCGCCGTACGCAGCCACGATCCTGCTGCTGGCCGTGAAGCCGGCCTTGCGTCTGCACCTCGGCGACGCACGTCCTAGCGTTGAGCGCAAGGACGACGCTCGTCCCGGTGCTCGCCGTCGCCGCACGGGGTGAGGGCGGCTTGGCCGCACGTCTCCCGCCGACACGAGAGTGGACCGACCGCATGCCGCCATGACGCCGATGACGATTGGCCGGATGAGCGCCGCGCCCGGCCCGTGCAGCCCTCGCGGCTGTCCCGCCGTGCGTTGACGGCGGGAGCCCTCTGCCATTCCGCACCGCTAGGATTGCGTATCCATGCCAGAGCCCCTCACCCCAGAGCCCCTCGTCGCCGTCGTCATCCCTGCCCTCAACGAGGCGGGGAAGATCGGGCGCGTCCTGGACAAGATTCCCGCGCGACGGGCGCTTCGAGGCGATCGTCGTGGACGACGGCTCCACGGACGGGACCGGCGACGAGGCGCGGGCGCACGGCGCCGCGGTCGTCGTCCGCCACGAGGTTCGGGGCGGCGTGGGGGCCGCGATCCGCGACGGCTGGAAGGCCGGCCTTGCGCGCAACCGCCCGTACCTGGCGCTGGTCTCCGGCGACGACCAGCACGAGCCCGGAGGAGCTGGCCGGCGCGCTCGATCGCCTGATCGCCGGCAAGGCGGACTACGTCCAGGGCTCGCGCTGGGTGCGCGGCGGCCACGTCGTCGGGGCCACCGGCGGGCGCGGGTTCGGGACCCGGGTCTACTCGATCGCGTTCAGCGTGCTCGCGTTCCACCGCGTCACGGACGCGACGAACGGGTTCCGCGTCTTCCGCTCGGAGCTCCTGCGCGACCCCTCGATCGACCTGGACCAGGCCTGGCTGGACAGCTACGACCTGGAGCCATACGTGCTCTACAAGGCGATCCGGGGGCACCATCGGGTCATCGAATACCCGGTGACCGTCCGGTATCACGCCGCGGAGGGATACACGAAGATGCGGGGGATCCGCGACTGGTGGCGGCTGTTCCGGCCTGCCTTCCTTCTTCGATTCGGGGTGAAGCGATGACGTTCGAGGTCGACCGCGCCTTCGCGGGGCGACGCGTGCTGGTGACCGGGGGGGCCGGATTCGTGGGCGGGGCGGTGGTTCGCCGGCTCGTGGAGCAGGGCGCCCGCGTGACGGTCCTCGACGACCTCTTCACCGGGCGCGCCGACACGTTGCCCTCGTCCGCCCAGTTCGTCGAAGGTTCGGTGACGGACGCGCCGCTGGTGCGGGACCTGGTCGCCGGGGCCTCGGTCGTCTTCCACATGGCCGCCCGGAACATCATCGCGAGCACGCAGAACCCGCGCGACGACTTCGAGACCAACATCGGCGGGACGCTCAACGTCCTGCTGGCGGCGCGCGACTCGCGGCCGGACCGGGTCGTCTACACGTCGTCGGCGTCGGTCTACGGCAACCCGCGCTCGATCCCGATCAACGAGGACGACCGGCTGGTCATGCTCTCCCCGTACGCGGTCAGCAAGCTGGGCGGCGAGAACTACTGCAACGCGTTCCACGAGAGCTACGGGCTCTCGGTGGCGGTGGTCCGCTACTCCAACGTGTTCGGCGAAGGCCAGCGGCCGGACAACCCGTACTGCGGCGTGGTCAGCAAGTTCTTCGCCTCGGCGATGGCCGGCGAGCCGCTGTCCGTCCACGGCGACGGCGAGCAGACGCGCGACTACACGTACGTCGACGACGCGGTGGCGGCCACGCTCCTCGCCGCGATCCACCCGCGCGCCGAGGGCGAGGTCTTCAACATCGGCACGGGCATCGAGACGTCCGTCAACGCGCTGGCGGCCGGCGTCCTGGCGGCTGTCGGCCGGGACGTGGAGATCCGCCACGTCGACCGGCGGGACATCGACAACATCCGCCGCCGCGTGGTGAACATCGAGAAGATCCGCCGGATGCTGCGCTGGTCGCCCCAGGTCACGCTGGCGCGGGGTCTCGCGGACACGGCCGAGTGGCTCGCCCGCGAGGGCGAGCGCGCGGGGCTGGGCACGCCCGGGTGAATCGCGATCCGGGTCGCGGGAGGCCGAGGCGCTCTCGAACGAGCCATCGGAACTGGAGCTCCCTGGCGTTCCTGACGAGATCTACCGCAGGCGGTTCCCGGAGCGCGAGCACCGGGAGAAGGTGGCGCTGTGGCGGGTGCTGGCGCCGTACCTGGACCGTCTCTTCCCGCCCGGCCCGATCCTCGACGTTGCCTGCGACCGGGGCTACTTCGTCGGCAACGTCTCGCGGACGGAACGCTGGGCGACGGACCTTCGGGACACCTCCGCGGACCTTCCACGCGACGTCCGATTCGTGCAGGCCAACGGCCTGGGCCTGGCGGACGTCCTGCCCGGCGCGTACTTCGCCGGGGTCTTCATGAGCAACTACCTCGAGCACCTGGCGACGAGCAACGAGGTTGTCCGCCAGCTGGAGGTCGCTCGCTCCCTGCTGCGGCCGAACGGACGCGTCGTCGTGCTCCAGCCGAACGTCCGGCTCGTCGGCGGGGCGTACTGGGACTTCATCGACCACCACGTCGCGCTCACCGAGCGCAGCCTCGTGGAGGCGGCCGAGCTCGCCGGCCTCCGAACCATCGAGGTTCGCACGCGGTTCCTGCCGTATTCGACGAAGAGCCGCCTGCCGAAGCACCCCGCCCTCGTGCGGGCGTACCTCGCGTTCCCGCCCGCGTGGCGCCTCCTGGGCAAGCAGACCCTCTACGTCGGCGAGCGTCCCCGTTGACCGTCGGCGAATCCTCGGCCGGTGGCCTCCGACTTCGAAGCCTGATCGTCCTTGGGATCGTCTCGAGCTGCATCGCGATCGCGCTCCTGGTCGCCGCGGTGGATCCGTCCCGGACGCTCGCGGTCATCCAGCGCGCCCAACCCGGACCGCTCGTCCTTGCCGTCGGCATCCTGGCGGTCCAGACGATCGTCCGGGCGGCCCGCTGGCGGCTGTTGCTCGGAAGGGGCGGCGATGGGGCACGACTGCCGTTCGGCCTGGTCCTCCGAGCGCTGCTCATCGGCTACCTGGGGAACGCGGCTCTGCCGCGCGGATCGGTGAGGCGGCGCGGGCCGGCGTGGTCGCCCGCGCTTCCAGTCGCGCCTTCGGCGCGGTCCTGGGCTCGGTCCTTCTCGAGCGGCTGATCGACCTCGTCGCGCTGGCCGTGCTGGTGCTGTCCGCCTCGGTGTTCGCCCCGGTGCCGGTGCTGGTCATCGACGTCGCGGCGGTGGTCGTCGCGATCGGGCTCGGCGCCGGGCTGATCCTGGCGGTCGCCGGGCGGCGACTGGGGAGGGCTGGCTCGGGGAACCCGGTCGGGCTGCGCCAACGCGCGGTGGCATTCGGTCGTCACATGCTGGCCGGCGCGCTCCACCCGGGGCGCGTCGTGATCCTCACCGCCGGTGCGCTCAGCCTCGTGGGATGGCTGCTCGACGCCGCGCTCTACCTCGCGGCGGCGGCGTCGCTTGGGATCGCGCTTCCTGCGGGCACGGCGGTGATCGTCGCTGCTTCGGGGGCGCTGGCGACGGCATTGCCCGCGGCCCCCGGGTACGTGGGGACCTACGATCTGGCGGCCGCGGCAGTCGGCGCAGGCCTTGGCCTGGATCCCGCGAAGGCGGTGGCCCTCGCGGCGGTGGTGCACGCGATGGTCCTTGTCCCCATCGCGTTGGCGGGGGCCGCCGCGCTCGTCGGCGAGACGGTCAATGGGCGGTCGGTGCGGTTCTTCGGTCCACGTCGGATCGCCGACGATCGCGGCTGCCGGCAGACGGGCTCGGGAACCGTGAGCTCGATCGTCCAGGACGACCTCCAACGTCGAGGCTGCCGCGACGGGCCATGGAGGTCGTCGTAGACGGGTAACGTGGAGCCGCCCGGCCACCGGGGGGCGGTGACCGATCGGCCATGGAGGATCTCGTGACCCGCGACCGTCTCTGGACGCTCCTGGCGATCCTGCTCCCGGTCCTCGGCGCCACGATTGCCCCGCTCTCGACGGTTGACCTCGCCTACCAGGTTCGGGTGGGCGACCTGATGCGGGCTTCGGGTTCCGTGTTGAGCACGGATCCGCTCACGTTCACGGCGGCCGGGCAGCCGTGGCTCAACCAGCAGTGGGGCGCGGGCGTCCTCCTCTCGCTCGGCTACTCCGCCGGCGGATGGGCCGGGCTCGCGCTGCTCCGGGCGCTCCTGGTGGGATTGGCGGTCGGGCTGGTCTTCTGGACCGCCCGACGATGGCTTTCCGCGCGCCCGGCGGCACTGCTGGCCCTTGGGGCTTCGTCGTCGGGATCGGCGCGCTCGCATTGCGCGCGCAGCTCTTCGGGATCGTCTGCTTCGTCCTCGTGGTCGCGCTCCTCGCGAATCGCCGGGCGCGACCGCGCCTGGCGTTCGCCGTGCCGCTCGTGGTCCTCGCCTGGGCGAACCTCCATGGGAGCTTCTTCCTGGGTGTGGGCGCCGCGGCGCTGGCTTTCCTCGCCGACGTGCGGGCGCCTGCGCCGCTGATGCGCCGGAGCCTGGTCGATCCTCGCGCTCACGGCCGCCGCGAGCGTCGTCACGCCGTTCGGCGCGGGCTCCTGGTCCTATGCCGTTGGGCTCTCGACGAACGGGGACGTGGCGCGCCTCGTGTCCGAGTGGCAGCGGACCAGCCCGCTTTCATTCGCGGGGGGCCTCTTCTACCTGACCGTCCTGGTCGCCGTCCTGGTCCTCGCCGCCGCCCGGCGTCGCGAACGGTGGTTGCCAGCGGTGCCCGGCCTGCTCTGGCTTGGCGGGCTGTTCGTGGTCGGTGCGTGGGCGGAGCGCGGGATCGTCTGGTGGGCGTTCGGGGCGCCGGTGGTGCTGGCGCCCGCTCTCGCGCGGCTCCGGGGCCCCGGCGTCGAGGCGGGGCCACCCAGGGCGGCGCGGCCCGAACCCGCGGCGCTGCGGCGCCTCAACCTCGGGATCGCGCTGGCCCTCGTCGCGCTCGTCGTCCTGCTCCAACCGATCTGGCGGCCGTCGGCGACGCTCGCCGGTCCGGACGGGCTGCTGACCGACGCGCCGGTCGGGCTGGCCGCCGCGTTGCGCGCCAGCGGCACCCCATCCGACCGCGCGGTGGTTCCCCAGCGCTGGGCATCGTGGCTCGAGTGGGCAGCGCCCGGCATCCCGGTGATGGTGGATAGCCGGATCGAGGTCGTGCCGCCGTCCGCCTGGACGGACTACCTGGCCATCGCCGCGGGGGGGCCGGGCACGCTCGAGACGCTCGGCCGTATCCGGGCGTCGCTCGTGGTCGTCGACCGCCGCGAGCAGGGGGCGCTGCTGCGCACGCTCGAGGCCTCGGACTCCGGTTGGCGCCTGGTCGCAGAGGACGCGGACGGTGCTGTCTTCCGGCCCTCGATCACGAGCGATCGCCCGAGCGGCGGTTGATCGTGGTGCCGCGTCGCCACTCGGGCATGCCGCGGCGCCGGACGATCAGGGGATATCGCGCCACGAGGGGACTGGTACCCTCGCGGCCATGACCAATGCATCGCTGGACGTCGTCGTTCTGGGCGGTGGAGGACATGTCGGGCTGCCGCTGAGCCTCGCCCTCGCGGACAGCGGGCTGCGGGTGGGCATCCACGACATCAACCAGGCCACGCTCGACGGGATCGGTGCCGGGAGGATGCCGTTCCGCGAGGAAGGAGCGGCCGACCTCCTGGCGCGGGTCCTCGCGACGGGCCGGCTTGCGCTGTCGGCGGATCCCTCGATGGTGGGCGACGCGGACTGCGTGATCGTGGTGATCGGCACGCCGGTCGACGAGTTCCTGGGCCCATCGATGACGGTCTTCGAACGCGCGGTGGACCAGATCGCGGGCCACCTCCGCGACGGCGCGCTCGTGATCCTTCGGAGCACGGTCTACCCGGGCACCACCGAGTACGTCTCCCAGGCGCTGGCCGAGCGCGGGCGCCGCGTCGACGTCGCGTTCTGCCCGGAGCGGATCGCCGAGGGCCACGCCCTGGAGGAGTTCCGGACGCTGCCCCAGATCGTGGGCGCCGACGACCCCGCGGTCGGCGATCGCGCCGAGGCGATCTTCCGGCAGGCTCACCGGACCAGATCGTCCGGACGTCCTCGAAGGAAGCCGAGCTGGCGAAGCTCCTCACGAACACGTGGCGCTACATGAAGTTCGCCATCGCGAACCAGTTCTTCATGGTGGCCCACCAGGCCGGGGTGGACTACGCGGCGGTCCTGAACGCCATCCGGCAGGACTACCCGCGGGCCGCCGACCTGCCGGGTCCCGGCTTCGCCGCCGGGCCGTGCCTCTTCAAGGACACGATGCAGCTCGCCGCCTTCACCAGCGACCACTTCCCGATGGGCCAGGCCGCGATGCAGGTGAACGAGGGGATGCCCGCCTACATCGTCGGCACGCTGGAGCAGCGCCTCGGCCCGCTCCGCGGACGGACGGTCGGGATCCTGGGGATGGCATTCAAGGCGGAGTCCGACGATCCGCGCGCCTCGCTCAGCTACAAGCTCCGCAAGCTGCTCGCCTGGGCGGGCGCCCGGGTGCTCGCGACGGATCCGTACGTGCGCGACGACCGGCTGGTCCCGCTCGAGACGGTCCTCGCGGAGAGCGAGATCCTCGTCATCGGCGCGCCGCACCGCGCCTATCGCGACCTGGAGCTGGGGGACCGCGAGGTCGTCGACGTCTGGAACGCGCTCGGGCGCGGCATCCGGATCTGACGGCCGATGCGCATCCTCGTCACCGGCGCCGCCGGGTTCATCTGCGGCTACCTGGTTCCGGAGCTGCTGGAGGCGGGCCACGAGGTCGTGGGCCTGGACAACTTCAGCAAGTACGGCCCCGCCCGGCGGAGCTACGACGATCACCCGCGCTACCGCCTGGTGGAGGGCGACGCGAAGGACGTCGACCTCCTGCGGGACCTGGTCCGGGGCTGCGACCAGGTGGTGGCCGCCGCCGCGATGATCGGCGGGATCAGCTACTTCCACGAGTTCGCCTACGACCTGCTCGCCGAGAACGAGCGGATCCTCGCCTCGACCTTCGACGCAGCCATCGAGGCGCACCGACGCGGGGAGCTGAAGCGGGTCGTCGTGCTCAGCTCGTCGATGGTGTACGAGTCTGCGGACGTCTTCCCCACGCCGGAGGGCGCGCAGGCGAGCTCGCCGCCGCCGGTCTCCACGTACGGATTCCAGAAGCTCGCCTCCGAGTACTTCGCGAAGGGCGCCTGGGAGCAGTACCGGCTCCCGTACACGATCCTGCGGCCGTTCAACTGCGTGGGGATCGGCGAGCGCCGCGCGGTCCGCGACACGGAGGTGATGAGCGGGAACGTGAAGCTCGCGCTGAGCCATGTCGTCCCGGACCTGGTCCTCAAGGTGCTGCGCGGCCAGGACCCGCTCCACATCCTTGGCGAAGGCGACCAGGTTCGCTGCTACACGTATGGCGGCGACCTGGCGCACGGAATCCGCCTGGCCATGGAGTCGGGCGCGGCGATCAACGAGGACTTCAACCTGTCCACGCCTGTCAGCACGACCGTGCTGGAGCTTGCCGAGGAGATCTGGCGGAAGCTCAATGGCGAGGATCGCCCGTTCCGGTACGTCGCCGATCCGCCGTTCGAGCATGACGTGCAGCACCGCGTTCCGGACGTTCGCAAGGCTCGCGAGGTGCTCGGCTTCGAGGCCGCCACCTCGCTCTCCGGGATGCTCGACGAGGTGATCCCCTGGCTCCGCGCCGAGGACGCCGACGGTGCCCTCTGAGCCGATGATCGAGCAGGCCGAGGCGGTGTCTCGCCGCCGCGCCCGAGCTGACGGTCGTCATGCCTGTCTGGAACGAGGGCGAGCGGGTGGTGCCGACGATCCGGGGGTTCGTCGCGGCGGTCCACACCCCGTTCGAGCTCCTGGTCGTCCACGACATGCCCGAGGACACGACGGTGCCGGTCGTGGAGCGCCTTGCGGCTGAGATCCCGGGGCTCCGTGCGCACCGGAACGAGCTCGGTCGAGGCGTCCTGAACGCGATGAAGGCCGGAATCGCGGCCGCTCAGGCTCCCGTACGTCCTCATCACGATGGCAGACGGCTCCGACGACTATGCGAACGTCGATCGCATGGTCGGGCTGGCCCGCGGCGGAGCCGACGTCGTCGCGGCCAGCCGGTACATGCGCGGCGGGCGGCAGCTGGGCGGGCCGCGGCTGAAGCGGATGCTCTCCCGAACGGCCGGCCTCACGCTCCACTGGTTCGCCGGCGTCCCGATCCACGACGCCACGAACAACTTCAAGCTCTACAGCCGGCGCTTCCTCGACGCGACATTGATCGAGAGCGAGGCCGGGTTCGAGCTGGCCCTCGAGCTCTCCGTCAAGGCGACGCTCCAGGGCCGCAGCCTCGCCGAGGTCCCCACCACGTGGCGGGACCGGACCGGCGGGGAGAGCCGCTTCCGGCTCCGGAAGTGGCTCCCGCACTACCTCAGGTGGTACCGCGCCGCGTTCCGCGGGAGGCTCGGCCGACCTCGCTCAACCCATGCCTGAGGCGCGGTAGCGAACGAGATGAATGAAGCGATCGAGTCGAACGCGCCTGTCTCCGCGGCCGCGGCTCCAGGCACGTCCATCGCGCCCGGGGATGTCCCGGTGGGTCGTCCAGACTGCCTCGTCGGGCTCGCTCGTCAGGTTCGCGACACCGCTGATCGCGCTCGCGATCGCGCTCTCCTCGTTCCTCCTGTTCGCGATCGAGCTGATCGTTGGAAGGCTCGTCCTCCCGGTCTTCGGTGGCGCACCGGCGTCATGGGCGACGGTGCTCGTCTTCTTCCAGGGAGTCCTGCTACTCGGCTATCTGTACGGACATCTGTCTGCCAGCAGGCTGGAGCCGCGACGCGCCGCCGCGCTCCACGTGGCGCTGGTAGTCGTCGCACTCGCGGCTCTTGCGCTGGCACCGGCCCAGCTGAGCGCCGTCCACGATCCGACCATGCATCCGATCGCGGATTTGCTCAAGACGCTCGTGCTGGTCGTTGGGCTACCGGCGTTCCTGCTCACCACGACCACACCGCTCCTCTCGTCCTGGTATGCGCGTCTGGGCGGCGCGCGCCCTGACCCGTACTGGCTCTACGCGGCGAGCAACGGCGCCTCGTTTGCAGCGCTCCTGCTCTACCCGCTGGTCATCCAACCGGCGCTCGGTCTCACCGACCAGCGATCCAGCTGGTCGACCGGCTTCGTGGTGCTCGGCGGGGTTCTTGTCATCGTCGCGATCATCGCCCAGCTGGGGATGACCCGGGCCGGTCGAGGGGGCGTAGCGCGGCCGCGCCACCAAGCGGGCACAGCCGAGGCACTTCCCCGAGAGGCTGAGCCGACGGACTCGACCGGGCTGCCCGAGGTTCGATCCTCGGGTGGGGCGCTTGAAGGCATCGGAGCCGTGCGCCGGGTGCGCTGGCTCATGCTTGCTGCCATCCCGTCGGGCCTGCTCGCCGCCGTCACGAACCTGGTCGCCACAGACCTCGTGAGCGCGCCACTCCTGTGGGTCGGCCCGCTCGCCATCTACCTGCTTACGTTCGTGCTCGTCTTTTCGCCGCGCCTCCGCGTCGTGGTCCCGGCGGCGGTCGGGTTGGCCCCTGTCGCAGTGACCCTGCTCTGGGTCCCGCTCGGCTCGGCGGGCATCTGGCCCGTTGCCCCGCTCGTCGTCATCGCGTACGTCGGCTTCGCCGTCGTGGCGACCGCGCTTCACGGACGGCTCGCCGACGACCGACCGGAAGCCCGCCATCTCACCGACTTCTACCTGGTACTGGCCGCGGGCGGCGTGATCGGTGGCGCCTTCGTCGGAATCCTCGCCCCGGTCGCCTTCTCGGGGATCTGGGAGTTCCCGATCCTGCTGATCGCCACGCTTGTTGCGCTGGCGTGGTCGATTCCGGCGTCCGCTTCGAGGACCGAAGGGTCGGTTCCCGACGGTTCTTCCGAGCGGGCGGGTCGGGCGCCCCGCCGGCTTCGACTCCGACCGTTCGTGTCCGGTGCCCACCTTCGACTGATCCCCTACGGCATTGTGGCCACTCTGCTGGCTCTCGCGATCGCACCCGTCAGCGGGATCGGCCTCGAGGTGGCCCTCCGGTGGCTCGCGGTCGGAGGCCTCCTGCTCCTGGTCGGGGGCCAGCCACGCTTCTTCGCGCTGGCGACAGGGCTCGTGCTTGTGCTCGCCACCTTTGTTCTTCCGGGCCCGGTGCGCTTCCAGGAACGTTCGTTCTTCGGGGTGACCCGTGTGCTCGTGGCTCCGGATGGGCGATCCATCCAGCTGATGCACGGCAATACGCTCCACGGCCTGCAGGCGACGAATCCCGCGCTCCGCCGCGAACCGACGGCCTACTACGTGCGAACGGGTCCCGCCGGCGATGTCTTCACGGTTATGCGCGAGCGTGCCGCGGGGCTCGGGCGTCCGATGATCGTGGGCATCGCGGGGCTCGGCGCAGGCGGGTTGGCGACGTACGCGGAGCTGGGTGACCAGTTCTCGTTCTACGAGATCGACCCCGTGGTCGTCCGGGTTGCCACCGATCCGGCGATGTTCACCTTCCTCGCGGACACGCCGACGCCGGCGTCGATCGTGCTCGGGGACGCGCGCCTCTCGCTTCGCGCCGTGCCCGACGGCACGCACGACATGCTCGTGATGGACGCATTCTCATCCGACTCGCCGCCCGCTCATCTCCTGACAGTTGAAGCGATGCGCGAGGCGATGCGCACGCTCGCACCGGGCGGCCTGTTGGTCGTCCACGTGTCGAATCGCTACTACGACCTTGCGCCGGCGGTCGCGGGGGCGGCGAAAGCACTCGGGCTCACCTCGCTGCAACGCGCGTACACGCCGTCGACCGCCGATGTCGAACGCCTGCTTGCCACCCCGTCCATCTGGGTTGTCGTGGGTCGAACACAAGCCGACGTCGCGCCCCTAACGTCTCGTGGCTGGACCCCGATTGATCCGGCATCTCCCCTGACTGACGACAACGCGGACCTTCTGCGTCTGCTCTTCCTCTGGCGTTAGCCAGGCCGGAACGCTCCGCCCGAGAGGGCCTGGTGGTGCTGCACCGGACGCGCCCACAGGAGAAGGGCGACGCCTGCCGTCGCCGCCAGGATCACGAGCGATCCTGCGATCCCGACCGGGCCACCGAGGGGAATGAACGAACCCGGGACTGCCGACGGCGGGATCGCGGCGACAAGGTTGGCCGTCGTCGCCACCGCGAGCACAGCCCAAGCCGCCGCGCGGGCTCGACCTGACATCGCGGCCGCCAGGAAGATCACGGCCCCGTACGAGTAGCGCTCGTGCATCGTCGTCAGGAGACAGAACGCGACGAGCACCGATGCCGCCAGTCCGAGGAGCAGCCCGTCGCGCGTCGGCCGCCGCAGAACGGCAAGGAACACCGCCAATTCGCCGAGCGCGGCCAGCGCGTACCCGATCAGGCGTGGCGTCAGCGGGCCGATGAGCCGTCCCGTGTCGGCAAGGAAGTCCCCGCCCGTGGCCGGTTCCTGGACCAGCCACCAGGCATTCCAGGCTCGGAGCGAGAGCACCGCAAATGGTCCGTTCTGATAGCCACCGAGATTGTCCAGGTAGCGCGACGGACCGCCGTCGGCGAGGAAGGGGAGCCACACGACGGCCGCCACGCCGCCCGTGACGATCCCAAGGACCGCGGCCCGGCGCCACCCGTAGCGTCCGAGCGCGTAGGCGGCAAACGGAACAAGAAACGGGAGTGCCTGCGGCTTCGCCATGACCGCCAGTCCAAGGATCACCGCGGCCGGGATCGGGCGGTCGGCGAGCACGAGGATCACCGCCAGCAGCCCCAGCAACACGTAGATCGATTCGAACTGCCCCCACCAGGCGCTCACGTACCAGGTGAGCGGCAGGAACGCGACGGCCAGCGCCGCGCCGATCGCCCAGCGCGGCCGCGCGCGGAGCAGGTATGCGACCCCGAGCGCGAGCCCGATGTCCGCGACCGCCGCAGGGAGCTTGATCGCGATCCGCGCCGCGAGGTCACCTGCATCCGTGGCGGTGCCGAAGGCAGGCACGAGATGCGCCAGCGCCCAGAAGATGTAGACCATGACCGGCGGGAACGAGAGATCGAGCCGGTACGCGTCCCCGAGCGGGAGCCCCGTCGCGAGCTGATGAACCCACCCGACGAACTGGTCCGTGTCCGCGCGCAGCCCCACCGCCGGAAGAAGCGCGAGCCGGAGGACGGCCGCGGCGACGAGCCCGACGGTGAGCCAGGCACGCTCGCGGCGGGACCACGCGCCACTGCTCGCCGGAAGGCCCGCATCCATCGCTGCAACAATGGGGTGTGGCGCGCCGGGCGGCAAGCCGCGCGGACGTGCCCGCGGCGCCGTCGACGCCGCTGTTATCTCCGCGGACGGCGCGGCGCCGTGGACGCCGCACAGCCCGCGCTACAGCCTCGACGTCGCCCAGTAGCGCTCCGCGGCGCCCGAACGGCCGTTGAGCCCGGCAACCTTCGCGCCGTACCCGCGGACCGCGTCCGCCATCGCGCCGGCGCTCCCGAAGAGGCGGTCCAGCTGGCTCTCGTAGAGCCGGATCCCCATGATCTTGCGGTCGAGCATGTCCGAGATGTCGGCATACTCGGGCGTGATGGCGATGTCGGAGGGAACGCCTGCCAGGGCGCCGGCAGGCAGGTCCTCGATCCGCCGGAAGTCGTCCCACCACGCGTACGGGAAGTCCTCGTACCAGGTGACGATCCCGGCGTACTCCGGCCCCGGCATCACCCAGCGACGGCCGAGCTCCAGGAGCGCCACGCCCACCTCGCGCACGAGCTGGTGGTCCACGTGATCGCCCACGCCAAGGGGCAGGTAGACCTTCTGCGGCTCGAGGCGCGCGATCTCGCGCACCAGGAGGTCGATCGGCGCCCGGTCGTCCGCTCGCGGCATCGCGAGAAGCTGGGCGTCGCCGTCGTAGCCACGGAAGACCGCGTCCGGGAGATCCAGGAAGACGATGGACGCCTCGGCGAAATAGGCGAAGCGCTCGTCCTCCAGGCGTCGAGCGGCCATCAGGTCGCCGCCGGCCTTCGCCTCGACAAGCGTGTCGGTAAGCACGGCCCCCTGCTGCGAGACGTCGTCCATGAGCGCCTGCCCGGCGAGCGGCCGGTTGTGGACGTCCGCCCGGCGGTACCACGACGAGCGCTGCCAGAAGCGCTTTGCGGCCGCGTCGGCGTCGGCCTGGGTCGCCTCCATGCGGTCCGCGGTGGCGAGGTACGGCGCATCGACCGCGGGGTCGAGCGGCCGGTCCGCCCGCACGTTGGAGCGGTTGAACGCCTCGGTCACCGGCCAGATCGCCTTGCTCCCGAAGCCCAGCGCCTCGCGCTGGTACGGCGTCAGCGTGCTCGTCGCGCCGTTGCCCGAGAAGACCGTGATGATCGTGACGTTCTGCCCGAGCTCGCGAAGGCTTGCGATCAGCCCGCCGCAGGAGAGCGCGACGTCGTCGGGATGCGGTGCGACGAAGACGTGGGTCATGGCCGGGGAGTATACCGACCGGTCCGCGGTCGCGGCCGCCGCCGAGCGTGGGCCGCGCGGCAGCTCGCTCGCACCGTCCAGCCGCCCGCCCGCGGCACGCTCTCCGTCCGCTCGCGCGCGCGCCGCCGCGCGCCGTCCGATCTATCTCGTCCAGCCGCCCGCGCCGAGGAGCGGCACGAAGACGCAGGGGCCGTGGTTCGTCGTCACCAGGTCGGCGCCGTGCCGCTCGACGAGGATCAGCTCCTGCTCCCACCGACCACCGACCGGGAGCACCAGCCGTCCGCCGTCGGCGAGCTGCCTGGTGAGCGCATCGGGCACGGCGGGTGCCGCCGCCGCCACGATGATCCGCGCCCACGGCGCCTCTCGTGGCGCTCCGAGGCTGCCGTCGCCGACCCGGATCTCGACGCGTTCACCGAAGCCGAGTGCCTCGAGCCGCCCGCGTGCCGCCTCGGCGAGCTCCGGGAGCCGCTCGACGCCGAGCACGTCACAGCCCATGGCCGCGAGCACCGCGGCCTGGTAGCCCGATCCCGTCCCGATCTCGAGCACACGGCCGCCCGGCGGCGGATCGAGCAGCTGGCTCATCATCGCGACCATCCAGGGCTGGCTGATCGTCTGGCCCGCCCCGATCGAGACTGCCTGGTCCGCGTACGCGAGGCCGGCACTCCCCGCGGGGACGAACCGTTCGCGTGGCACGCCAGCCAATCGCGGACAGGACCCGCTCGTTCACGATGCCGCGCGCCCGGAGCTGCCCGCCGATCATCGCGGCGCGAGCCGCATCGAACGTGCGCGGGTCAACCGGCCGATCCACGACCCGAGGATACGACGAGGGTTCGCGCGACGGCACGCGTTACCAACCGGACCGGCCACCCGGTTGGTGTTGCACTGCCGGCAACAAACCGCCGGCAAGGCGCTCGTGGCGGACGGTCGCGGACCCCTGGAGACCCTGCCAGCGTGAATTCGGGGCGTTCGAAGGGCTCGTCCACCTCGGATGGTGCCCGGCGTGCAACAGAACGCCTGTCTGCCCCGCCGATCTCCGCGCCGGCTGACGTCGAGCCTGCCGTAACGCCGGTTTGTTGAATCCAGTGCAACGGCCACCGTGAGCCCTCGCATCGGGCCTGCTCGCCGGGCGCAACGGCCGCCGTGAGCCCCGCGTTCGAACAGAGAGATCGGCGGGACCGCCGGGCGCAACGGCCGCCGAACAGGCGCTCACCCCGGGGCGCCGGGCCGGGCCACCCGCCAACGGAGGCAGCCGGCCCCGGTGGCATCAGATCGGCCGCGACGATGCCTCCGGCCTGGCTACGTGCTCGGCGAAGGCGGCAGCGACGCGCTCGCCTCTGCGCCTCGGCTTGCTACTAGCTGGGCGAAGGCGCCGGGGACGCGCTCGGTTTCGGCGACGCGCTCGGCTTGGGCGTCGCGGACGCGGCGGCGGACGGGCCTGCGGAGGCGCTCGGTGCGGCGGACGCCTGGGGGCTCGCGGCGGGCGACGCGGATGCGCTCGGCGCCACCGACGCGGCAGGCGCCACCGACGCGACCGGCCTCGGCGTCGGGATCGGCGTCAGGACGCCGCCCTTGCCCAGCACCACCGCATTCAGGAGGATCAGCACGAAGACGGCGATGACGCCGATCACGAAGATCCCCGACGCACGGTCGTCGACGTGCACCGCGATGTCGGACGCGGTCTGGGCTCGTGCCGGCGTGGCGGGCCCCCCGCCGCGAGGGCCACGGCCCGGTGCGCGGCTGGTGGCGCTTGCTCGCCCGGCGCGCGCGGTGGTCGACGCGACCGCGGCGGCTCCGGTGACCTCTTCGGGCTCCGTGAACGCGGCATCCTCGCCGTCGGTCTCGTCGTCGAGCGCCGAGTCCGCGCCGTTCTCGTCGTCGAGCGCCGAGTCCGCGCCGTTCTCGTCGTCCGGCTGGGCGCCGTCGTCGAGCGCCTCGTCGTCGGGCGTCCCCTCCGGGAGCGCGCCGTGCGCGCGGTCGTCCGGCTCGGTCATCGTGCTGCGTCACTCCATCCATGGGCGCCGCCGGGCGGCGGCGAACGCCGGGCACCGCGGATCCCGCGAGCCGGCGCCGGGGGTTGAGTGTACCGGAGCCCGGCCCGTGTGCGTGCGGAGTCGTCGGCGAGGAGTCGCCAGGCCGTCATCCACGCTCGAGACGCCCCCGAACGCACCCACGCGAGGCCGCGCCCCCGGCTCCCGATCAAGCCTCGCGCAGTGGCCGGCTGGCGAGCCCGGCAAGCCCGGCCGCCAGCGTGATCACGCCGAAGACCACGAGCACCGGCCCCACCCCAGCGGCGTCGCCCAGGAGGCCGCTGGCCGCCATCGCGAACGTCATGGCCCCGAAGACCGCGGAGAACCGGAAGCCGATCACCCGCCCGATCATGTCGCCGGGTGTCCGTTCCTGGAAGAGCGTCTGGGTCGGGATGATGAAGACCATGTTCGAGATGCCCATCGCGAACGCCAGGCCAAGCGCGAGCGGCAGGTTGTTGGTCAGGCCCAGGCCGACCACCGCGAGGCCGTACACGGCGTAGCCGCCGATCACCATCCGGCCCTTCGCGATCCGCGAACCCAGCAGGCCGATCACGAACCCGCCGAGCAGGTTGCCGACGCCGATCGCCGTCTCGATGAAGGCGTAGGCGGCGGTCCAGTCGAGCGACCCGAGTCGCAGGACCACCTTCGCGTAGAGCGGCGTGAGCGCGATCGTCGCGCCGACCGTCAGCTGCCCCGCGACCGCCTGCAGCGTGTTGGCGAAGAGGACGGGCTCGCGACGAAGGAATCGCCAGCCGGCGGACAGGTCGGCGCGGATCCCGGCCAGCCCGGGGACGGGGTCGGCCGACCCAGCCGAGCGGACCACCGGCGGGATCACCACCACCATCACCAGGAGGGCCGACGCGACATACGACACGGAGTCGAGCCAGAACGCCAGCGGCAGCGCGCTCCCGAGGAACGCCACGAACAGCCCCGCGAAGGGATAGCCGATGACGTCGGCCAGGGTCTCGTTGAGCCATGTCGCGGCGTTCGCCGACACGAGCTCATCCTCGTGCACGACCCTCGGCAGGACGGCCGTCCGGGCCGGCCGGAAGAAGATCGAGACGGTCGTCAGGAGGAAGACCAGCGGGTAGGCCAGCACGACGCTCACGCCGACGCCCGCGGGAATGAGCACGACGATCCCCGCGCGAATGAGGTCGCTCGCGATCAGGACGTGCTTCTGGTTCCAGCGGTCGACCAGGACGCCCGCGAGCGGTCCGAAGAGGAGGTTCGGCAGCGTCGCCGCAACGAACGTCAGGGCGCCCGCGATCGCCGAGTTCGTGGTCCCGTAGACAAGCGCCGCCAGCGCCACCTGGTGGATCCGGTCGCCGAAGAGGCTGATCACCTGCCCCGTCTGCAGCGCGGAGAAGGATCCGTTGACTGCGAGCCGAACGTACGGGTGATGGCGCGCCCGGATCGCGACCGTCCGGAGGACGCCGGGCAGGAGCGGTGCCGTGACGCCGCCCGACGACATCGGCGCCGGTGTTGCCAGCCCCGCGCCCGAGCCGCCCAGGATCATCGGCCGCTCCAGCGCAGCGATGCCAACCAGGCTCGCCGCGAGGCCGGTCCCTGCGCGCACGCCGCCCGTCTGCTCGGAGCCGGGCGATCCGGCCAGGACCACCGGCTGGCTCGGGTCGGCGCTTCGGAGCGTGCGGCCGTCCGACCCGACCTCGTCCGCGTGACGCACCATGCCCGCGAACAGGAAGAACCCGAGTCCGACGTCGAGGATCACGTCGCCGATCGAGAGAACATTGCGCAGGAACGGCAGCGGAACCGGGATCACGTCGCCCAGCGGGCCCGCCGACCACATGAAGGCGGCGTCCAGGCTCGCCGGCAGGATCACGTGGATGGGCGAGAGGACGTCCGCCCGGCCGAACCCGGCCGCGACGAGGCTCGGTTCCCAGATTGGCATGAAGCCGCCGTTCACCAGGATCGCCGTGGCGTTGAGCCCGATCCCGACGAGCGCCAGGCTCATGCCCGGCCTCGCCCGGTTCGCCCACAGCCCGATGGCAAGGACGCCATAGGCGGCGGCAAGAAGCGGAACCCGCAGCGTCTCGGCGATGGCGACGTCCCGGCCCAGCGCCGCCTCGGTACCCAGGCGAAGGGCGAGCGCGCCGAAGATCACGAGCGGCCAGCGGAGGCGGATCGAGATGAGGTTGTCGATGCGGCCGCCGACCGCGAACCCCGCGACCAGCCCGATGATCAGCCCCGCGATCAGCACGGCTGGGCGGGGGTCAGGAAGCGTCCGTGGGTGGGCCGCCCGGCGCAGCCGGCGGAATCATCCGCGCCGCGGCCTGGGCGAGGAGCGGGACAGGTCGCGACTCGGTCGGGCGCCCGGGCGTCTGCCACGTCCTTGGCCCACGACGTGCGCACGAACGCGTCGACCATCACCGGATCGAACTGGACGCCCGCGTACTTGCGCAGCTCCGCGAGTGCCTGCTCGCGCGACAACGGCCGCATCCGATACGGGCGCGCCGACGTCATCGCCTCGAACGCGTCGGCCACGTGGAGCACGCGCGCCAGCTTGGGGATCTCGTCGCCCATGAGCCGATCCGGGTACCCGGAGCCGTTGTACCACTCGTGGTGGTGCCGGATGATCGGCAGCTCCGGGGCCAGCTTCCCGACGTGGGCAATGATGTTGGCCCCGATCACCGGGTGCCGGTTCATGAGCGCCCGCTCGTCCCGCGTCAGCTTGTCCTGCTTGAGCAGCACGCTGTCCGGCACCCCGATCTTGCCGATGTCGTGCAGCAGCCCGCCCCACTCGAGGGCCTGGATCTCGTCGTCCTTCAACCGCATCACGTGCCCCATGTCCACCGAGATCAGCTGCACGCGCTCGCTGTGACCGGACGTGAAGGTATCCCTCGCATCGACTGCCTGCGCGAGTGCCCCGATGGTCTGCGTGAACATCTCCTGCACTTCGACGACTTGACGAAGTGCGACTCGCATGATGTAGATGGGCAGGACGCGAAGAAGAGAGTTGCCCACCATCCGACCTCGAGAGGCGATAGATCTGCGTCATCAGCCAAGCCAGGGGAGCGAGTGCAACCCTGTCGCGAAGAACGTCGGTCGATCCCCGAGCAAGACCGTTCTGGTCGATTGCTGCGTTCGAAGGGCGACCGTTATTGATGTGAAGCTCACGTTGAGCGCAAAGAACACAGACGCAGCCCGGCGAGCGTCGATACGAAGTCGCCGGCCGGAGCGGTTGATCCCGACGCCCGAGTTCCGTCAGGACGATCTGACGCCCGAACGTCCCGCTGCGATCGCAGGAACAACAAGTCCCGCGTGGTTGGCAAGGGTTCCGTACCACGGGACCCGACCCGAGTCTCCCGATACTCCTTGTCCCGATGGCGCGACGATCGCAGCCTGCGGCCTGGTCCTCCCAGACTCATCGCGGCGACGATTGGCGCGATCGACGTGTTGATGAGCGTAGCCCCGCGCCATCGGACTGGCAGAGCCGAGGCTAGGAGGGTCAGCCCCGTCCAGAAGACGATCCCGGCGAGGACGTCGATTGTCTCGGAGCCAAACAGGTCCAGCCGAATCTGCTATCTGACAGGAATCACGACGACTCGTGACGACTAGCACAAGGTGCGCCGACCGTCACGAGCTCGCAATGTAGATGCTGAGGCTCTTAGGCATCCGATCCCTTCAGGCGACCGTCGGCTGTCCTTGGACTGTAGACGTACCCGGACGAGCCGGAAGGTGAGACAGAAGTACCTAGAACCCCTTCAGTGATGCTCCCCCAGCAATAACGGCCGCGCCGATAGGCCGACGGTACCGCGAGGAGGGCGCAGTCCGAGTCTTCATCACTGGAGACCTAGCTCCCGTCCCCTGCCGTCAGAAGCCCTTGGAACCGAACTCGGGACCCATCGTGTGCCCTCCAATGGGTTTCCGTGCCCCCGCGAAATCACGAAAACCGACCTAACAGATTGGTCGGTCGGTTGCACTAGTCGCTCCACCTCCCCCCTAAGTGCCCATTTCGGGAGGAGGTATCAGCGCGTCCGCTTGTTCACTTTGCTTCCTAGTACCGCGGTACTAGTCGGCGAACCGGACTTTAGGCTGCTGCGCGAGCAACGGTCAATACCGAACCCTCCCTATCTAGCCCAAGAGATCCTCAAGGTGAGGCGGATCAAGGCCGAGGTCCCGCTGACCCAGTGAGTAGTGTCCGTACTGTTCGGCCGCGGCAGCGTAGGCGCCGACCAAGGTATAGAGCCGTATCACGGTCTTCTCGACCTCGTCGAGTTGCGGGTCAATCTCAATGGCCCGCTGAGCGAGGCGCATCGCACGATCGATCTGACCAGTGTCTGCATCGTGCGTCGACCGCGCGCTCCACGATCTCGAGGTATCTCGCGTGCATCGATGCTCTCGGATCGGGGCCGCCCATTCTTCGTAGGTGAAGTCGAGGGCGAATCGTCCCGAGTAGATCTGTGACACGCGATCGGCCTGGGCCGGGGTCGCGAGAGCGCCGATCGACGCTGCAATACGTCGATACTCATGGCTTCTGCTCGTAACTAGGTCGGAGTCTAGCCACAGCACATCGGGGTCGTGATGCAGATACCCGGGGCTCAAGTCCTCCGACGTAGTCGGGCTCGAATACGCGACGGAGGAAGTAGACGGTCTGGTGCAGTGAGTTGGCGGCCTGCTCCGGATCCTGATCCGGCCACAGCGCGTCAAGTACCTGGTCCCGCGTTGCCGACATCTTTGGCTGAGCTAACAGGAAGCAAAGGAGCGCAAGAGCCTTCCGGCGGATCGTCGTCCCCGGTATCTCCATCGAACCAACCCAGATAACCAATCCGGCCGAGATCGTCGACATAGACCAAGTCGGCAACTCGACGGGCGAGCGACTTACCGAAGTCTGGATGACGGAGTTGTCCCTTGGACTCCTTCGAAGCCAGCCGGAGTAGGCGAACGTCCTCTTTGGTCCCGATTACCTCCAGGAGGCGGGCGGCTTGCCATCGCTCTCGGCCTCCTGGAGCTGCAACGAGAATGCGAATTGGCGATTCGCCAGCGACGCGGGCGTGACTCAGCCTCTGCAGCGGACGACGTCGATCGCAGCGTCGGACAGGTCGGCGATCCTCCGGAGCACTGCCTCTGCCCGAACGCTCAAGAGCGCGCGATCGCGGAGCCCGATGGCGCTGACGATCGCCGACGCTTCGTCCGGCGTGGCAGATAGTCCACGCAACAGCGATGCGTCGATAAGGCGACCCAGCGCGCTGCTTGCCGCCGGGCTAACGTTTCGAGCGCTAGTCGAGACGCGGGATCAACCGTTCCGAATGCGAGAACTCGCGAATTCAGTGCGCCAGCAGACGCTGGACGTGGAAGGCGGGGTATCCCGTCAGGACTCCGCAGGCATTCGGCGGATATGTGAGCCCGCGTCGCCTCGCCCACCTCACCAGGTCTTCCAGCCGCGAGAGCTGTCTCCGGTGAGAAGCTGGAAGCACTCCAGGGAGGCATCTGGAGCACCCAGAAGGTCGGCCTCCGCAGCAGTCTGAGAGGCGCGCGTCCGGATCGTCGTAGGCTCCAATGATCTCGGCGCCCTCGACGAGGCTCTCAAATCGCGTCCCGGCTCTCGCTGCCTCGAGCGAGTGTCACGTCCAGCTTCGCCTCCGCCTCGACCCAATCGCCGTCGTGGGCAAGGGCCCAAGCCTACAGTGTCTGCACCGACGATATTTCCGTTCCCGCGGAGGAGCGGCTAAGCGCATCCACGGCGCCAGCCGCCCGCGTCGCGGGTTGCGTGCACGTCGCCTCGAGCACGCAACATCCACGCGGCATTCAAGAGCGAGATGCCTTGGTAGTGCCAGTAGCCCCGCCGCTCGAATCGGGTTGCGAGGTCCGCGATAGGCATGGATCGACACCGCCGAGGTCTCCGTCGACGGGAATGATTCGAGCCAAGTCATGGCATCCGCGAGGGTGGCGATCGCTCGCCGGTTCTTCCGACAGAGATCGCGCCGCCCAGCGAACGGCGCGTTCGTAGGTCGCCTACCCCATAAGACGCGTTCATCATTGACCCCATCGCGATAGCAACGGTCATGCGACCGG
Organism: uncultured Chloroflexia bacterium; assembly: GCA_963734535.1. Taxonomy (GTDB): domain Bacteria; phylum Chloroflexota; class Limnocylindria; order Limnocylindrales; family CSP1-4; genus CTSoil-043. The sequence continues at coordinate 281,286 of CAVTHS010000014.1, forward strand.
TCGCTTCCTCCGACGACACGATCGATGGCACCTGCGGCAGCCGCGGCTGCTCCGGCCGGATCACCGGCACGGAGTCGTCCTGATGCCACTATCACGTCGTGCCAGGCGCCGAGGGTGGCGGGGTCGAGATGGGAGGCGAGCTGCTCGGCGTCCTTGTAGGCGCCGGAGCCGAGGATGACGGGGACTGCCGCCGAGAGGACTCGGACGGCGTCGTCGGCCAGGTCGGCGGCGGCGAAGTGGTACGCCGCGACCGACCACGAGGCAGGCTCCGCGGCGCGCGCGATGCGGGCGTGGATCTGGCGGACCGCGATCGCCCCGACGGCGTCGTGCAGCCGGCCCTCCAGGAACGTCCGGACGAGCGGGTGGAAGAGGCGTCCGGCCTGCCCGGTTCGGCCGCGTCGCGACAGGAGACCCGCACCCTCGGCGGCGTCGAGGAAGCCGCGAGCGGCCTCCGGGGTGACCTCGGCGGCCGCGGACGCGAGCTCCGGCGTGACGACGGCCAGCAGGCAGCTCCGCTCGACGAAATCCTGGGCGGCACGTGGCATGCGCCCGACGACCTCCTCGGCAAGGTAGTCGTGCAGGTCGCCCTGCCGACCGGACAGGCCGCGGATGACGGTCCGAACCTCGTCGCGCGGCCGCCCGCGGACCACGGACTCGACGAGCCGCAGCGTGGCCGCCCATCCCTCGGTGGTGCGGGCGAGGTCGTCGAGGAGGTCGCGCTCGAGCGGGTCGTGGTAGGTGTCCCGGAAGAGGCGCTCCGTCTCGTCGCGGTCGAATCGCAGGTCGTCGGTGCCGATCTCGGCCGCTTCGCCGATTGCGCGGAGGCGGGCGAGGGGGAGCGTTGGCCGCGTCCGCGAGGCGATGACGACCGCCAGCCGGTCGGGACCGCGGACCACGAGCTCACGGACGATCTCGCGGATCTCCGGGACGTCGTCCACCTGCTGGTAGTCGTCGAGGACCAGCGCCGTGCCGACCACCGCCCAGGCACGAAGCTCCGCCAGGAGTGTCCTGACGATCGCGCTCCGGTTGTCGAGGGTCGCCGCGAGCTCGCGCAGGAGGCCTGCCGTGTTCGGGGCGAACTCCGGATCGATCTCGCGACCGGCGGCGACGATGTGATGGATGAACACGGCCCAGTCGCGGTCGTGCTCGTCCAGGCGATACCAGAGCGTGCGCACGCGGGTACGCCGGCTCCAGTCCGCGAGGAGCGTGGTCTTCCCATAGCCCGGCTCGGCGATGACGAGGGCGAGCCGGGACCGCGTCTTCGCGTGCAGCCAGTCGATCAGCCGGTCGCGCCGGAGCGTCTCCTCCGGGAGCATGGGCGGCTGGATCTTGCCGATCTGGACCGGATAGCCGAAGACTTCCACGTCGTCCTGCTGGGCAGCGCTCGGAGTCCGATGCGAGACGGGACCCGGCCCAACCGGGACGAGGCGTGTCGGGACCGTCTGCGGATCACGGGCGAGCGGGTGTGCCGACCACCGACCGCCCACCTGGGCGTGGGCGGGGGTCAGGGAAGCCGGGCCGGGAGCCGGGGAAGCCATCGCGGCCATCGTGCCGCGAAGTCCTCACCGGCGGCTTATCTGGACCGTCGCCGGGCCTCTCCCGCCCCTGGGGCGGTTCGCGCTCGCGCGCGGCGTATGCGTCTCAGGCGCCCTCGTACTCGAAGCCGATCTTGAGATCGACGCGGTACTCGACGATCTCCCCGTTCTCGACCGCGGCGGTCGACTTGACGACCTCGACCGTCCGGATGTTCCGGACGGTCCGAGAGGCGGTCGCCACGGCCTGCCGCGCGGCGTCGCTCCACGATTTCGGGCTCGTCCCGACCATCTCCCGGATGATGATCACGCCCATTCGTGCCCTCCGTGCCCCAATCGCTGCGGTGCGCGGGGTCCCGCGACCGAGGACGGAAGTCTATGCGCGCCGGCTACGGCGGTGCGCCCCGCGTGCGACGGGCACCGGGTCAACGGAGCCGCTTACGGGGCCGCGCCCGCGTAGCGCTCGCCGGCATAGCTGACGAAGCGCGTCTGGCTCTTCTTGAACCAGAGGTCAACCTCGCCGGTGGGGCCGTTGCGGTGCTTGGCAAGCCGGAGCTTGACGACCTCGCCGTCCGCATCCTGGTCCTCGCCCCGCTCCTTCTCGCGCCACAGGAACACGACCAGGTCTGCGTCCTGCTCGATTGCGCCCGACTCGCGGAGGTCGGAGAGCCGGGGCTCCTTCGACTCGCGCATCTCGGGCTGGCGCGACAGCTGCGAGAGCGCGACGACGGGAACGCGAAGCTCGCGGGCGAGCGCCTTCAACCCGCGGCTGATCTCCGAGACTTCCTGGACGCGGTTCGAATCGCGCGCGGTGGATGACGCCTGCATGAGCTGGAGGTAGTCCACGATCACGAGGTCGAGGCCGACCTCCGCCTGCAGCCGCCGGGCCTTCGTGCGCAGCTCCATGGTGCTGATGTTCGGCGTGTCGTCGATGTAGATCGGCGCTTCGGACAGGCCGGTCATGGCCTTGGAGACGCCCACGAAGTCCATCTCGTCGAGGAAGCCCGTGCGCAGACGCTGGCTGTCGATGTTCCCGACCGAGCTGAGAAGCCGGAGAACGAGCTGCTCCTTGCTCATCTCCAGGCTGAAGATCCCCACGCTCTTGCGGGGCGTGTTGCTGATCGCGGCGAACTCCGCGATGTTCAGGGCGAGGCTGGTCTTGCCCACGGATGGGCGAGCGGCGATCACGACGAGGTCCGACGGCTGCAGGCCGGTGGTGAGCGTGTCGAGGTCCGCGAAGCCCGTCCGGATGCCGCTGATCTCGCCGCGGTGGGTGTGCAGGTAGTCGAGCCGGTCGAACGCCTCGTGGAGGAGCGTCCGGAGCGGGCTGAACCCGGCGGCAACGCGGCGCTCCGAGACGGCGAAGAGCTCCGACTCGGCGCGGTCGATCGCTTCCTGGACTTCCGGCCCGTCCTCGTAGCCGATCCCGGCGATCTTTCCGGCCGCCGCGATCAGGTTTCGCAGCACGGACTTGCGTTCGACGATCCGGGCGTACTGGGCGGCGAAGACGGCGGTGGGGGTCTGCTCGGAGAGCGACGAGAGGTACGCACGGCCGCCGATCTGCTCGAGGTCCCCGGCTCGCTCGAGCGCCTCGGCGACCGTGATGATGTCGATCGGCTCACGGCGCTCCCAGAGCTCCACCATCGACGCGTAGATGCGGCCGTGGGCCTGGCGGTAGAAATCGTCCGGGTGGACGATGTCGGCGACCTCGATGATCGCGTCGCGATCGATGAGGAGCGCTCCGAGGACGGACTGCTCGGCTTCGATGCTCTGGGGTGGAAGGCGGTCGAGGGACACGCGGACTCCGACGCTAGGGGCAGGAACCGGTCAATCGTGGCGGACGGACGGTGCTGACGCCACGGGGATGTCCACGAAGTGGCGGTGATATCCCCATTCAGCCGGGGCGGGTGGCGGGAAGCGTGGAAAGGGTGTGGACGGCTTCTCCAGGGTGAGTCGAACCGCCTGCGTGCGTCAGGCAGCTGGCCGTGCGGGCGGTAGTCGGGCGCCGGGCGGCAGCCCGCCGGCGAGTCAGTCTGTCAGTCGAGGCGGCGGATCACCCCGATGAGCTTGCCCTGGATTCGGACGGCCTCGTAGTACTGCGGCGGATATGCGGGATTCGCAGGCTGGAGCCGGACGCGGCCGTCCTCCTTGAAGAACCGCTTGAGCGTGACCGCGTTCTCCTCGACCTGGGCGACGACGATGTCCCCGTTCCGGGCCGTCTGCTGGGGACGGATCACGACGTAGTCCCCGTCCGCGATCAGCGCCTCGATCATCGAATCCCCGCGGACCCGAAGCAGGTAGGCGTCCCCGGAAGGGGCGAGCATCTCGGGCACCGCCTGGTAGTCGCCGACCACCTGGTAGGCCTCGATAGGACCGCCCGCGGCGATCTCGCCGATCACCGGCAGCATGTGCGCCTCACGGGCAGCGGACTGGGGAGTCAGCTCCGTGGAGAGCCCGAGCGCGATGGCCGCCTTCGGCGTGAAGCGAAGCATCCGGCTCTGGGCAGCACCGCGCTCCAGGTACCCGTCCTCCTCGAGCGCCTTGAGGTGGTGATGGACGGCCGAGGTGGACGCAAGGCCGACGGCGCGCGCGATCTCGCGGACAGATGGGGGAACGCCAGTCGACCGGATCATCGCGGCAATGTAGTCGAGGATCTTCCGCTTCCGTTCCGCGTCGTGCTTGGTCACGCGAGCTCCTTTTCGACCATCGGGGGCATCCTACCGAACGCCCGTTCGATTGTCAAGGCGCTTCGCACCGACGCGTGGTCGAGCCACGCCATCCGGGCCCGGCGCCCCACTCGGCCGCGGGCCCATACCATTCGGCACTGGCGACGGCCGGTGGTTGCGCCGATGATCCGGTTCTCTCCGCACGTCCAGGGAGACTGCCATGACACGCGTCCTCGTGGTCCATCACGATGTCGACCTCTCCGACCAGGAGGTGGATGCCCTTCGGCGTCGCGGCTACAACACACAGCAGTGCATGGGTCCGATCGGGGGGAGCTGCCCCATCCTCTCGGGCCATGCGTGCGAGCTGGCCGCCGGCGCGGACGTCCTTGTCTACGACGCGTTCATGACCGGCGAGCCCGACGGCGCGCGCCGCCTGGTGGAGGGGATGCGCGAGCTGCACCCAGATTTGCCGATCGTGCTCGTGGCGAACAGCTTCGAGCCGGACTGGGTGGAGACGGCCGGGGAGCACCGCGTGACGCCCCTGGTGGGACATCCGACGGGGGACCGGCTGGCGACGGCGATCGAGGAGGCGATCTTGCTCGCGCGCCCCGCTCCGGAGGGCTCGGCTCCGTCCGACTCGGCCTGACCGAGGTCTCAGACACGCACGTGGGCCGGTCCCTCGCGACTGGTAGACTTCCCGTCCCGGCCGCTCGCGCGCGTCGCGTGACGACGACGCCGGGTTCGCGGAGTGCGGCGACACCAGGATGGCACGGATCGATCGGCGTTCGGCCGGGCGCGTGAGGAGAACGGGGCGGCCGGAGCGTCCGCGACGGGGCGCGATGGTGGGTCGGTCCCTGACGGCGCTCGCCCTGCTTCCACTCGCCAGCCGCCTGCCGTCCTACGGGCGCCTCACCCTCGACCTCCTCGCCGACGAGCGGGTCTCGGTTGCCCGCAAGGCGATCCTGGCCGGCGTCATCGTCTACGCGGTCTCGCCGCTGGACCTCATCCCCGACCGCGTCCCGGTCCTGGGCGCGATCGACGACCTGGTCGTCGGGGTGCTCGGCGTCGAGCTCTTCCTGGCAGGCCTCTCGACCGAGCTGATCGACGAGAAGCTCGACCGCCTGGGGATCCCGCGAGCCGCCTTCGACGAGGACCGCGCCCGGGTCCGGCGCACCATCCCCCGCCCCGTCCGCCGCATCGTCAACCGTCTCCCCGCCACGATGGAGAGCGCCGGTCGCGTCACCCGCGACCTGGAGCTCGGCCGACACGTGCGCGGCTGGCTCACCAAGGAGGGTTCCCCCGCGTGAAGGTCATCCTGACCACCGACGTCGCCAAGCTCGGAAAGAGCGGCGAGCTCAAGGACGTGGCCGAGGGCTACGCTCGCAACTACCTGATCAAGTCCAACCTGGCGGTCCCGGCCGCCGGCGGCGCCTACCGCGCGTGGCAGCACGACATCGCGAGCCGCGAGGACAAGCGGAAGCGCGAGCGCGAGGAGGCCGAGATCGCGGCGAACCGGATCGGCTCGACGACGCTCACCATGGGCGTCAAGGTCGGCGAGGGCGGCAAGCTGTACGGCTCGATCACGACCCAGGACATCGCCGACGCGCTCGGCCGCCGCGGGATCGTCGTGGACAAGCACAAGGTTGACCTGGACCAGCCGCTCAAGTCGCTGGGCACCTACAAGGTCGCGATCAAGGTTCACGCCGGGATGACGCCCGAGGTCACGGTCATCGTCGAGCCCAAGGGCTGACGCCGGGCCGCGGCCCCGGAACCTCCTAGAACCCGACGAACCCGTTCCGAATGGCCACGATGCCGTAGAGGTTGACGAGGACCGCGGCGGTGCCCGCCACGATCGGTCGCCAGCTGCGCCGCGCCCGCCCCGTGAAGGCGAGCGCGAGGACCGCGAACAGGGGAACCTGGACGTCGAGGCTGAACCGGTAGCCCCACTGGGTGGTCCCGACGTTGCCGTGCGTCACGATCGGGATCAGCGCCAGGCCGATCCCGACGCACGCCCATCGCACGCGCGGGTCGCGCCACGGAGCGTGCGCAAGCCACAGGTAGAGCGGCGTGGTGAGGAAGAGGGAGAGCCCCCACCAGGACGGTCGAAGCCACGGGAACTCCTCCTGGAAGTCGAAGCTCCGCAGGAAGATCGCGTAGAGATGCCGGGGCACGTAGAAGATCGACAGGATCCCGTGGTCCCGGTAGATCGGGTCGTCGAGGACGCCCGGGATCAGCACGTAGCCCATGTCGATCGGCGTTCCCCAGCGCGCCAGGTTGTACAGCGCGTAGAGCCCGACCGGGAAAGCCAGGCCCACCGCAAACGCCATCGCGGGGCGGAGAACGCGGCGCACGTCCCCCCTGGTGAACGGCAACGGGAGGCCGACCACCAGGGCCAGGAAGAACGGCGCGGTCAGCCCGACCGGAAGCCGTGAGATCGTCGCGCAGCCCAGGAGGAGGCCGACGAGGATCGGGGCGCGCCGGTGGGTCGCAACGAGCAGGGCGGCCGCGCTGAAGAGGACGGCGATCGCCTGCGCGAAGAGCCAGGCGCTCCCCTCGGACGCGCCCCACCAGAGGACCGTGCCGAACGCGAAGACGGCGATCAACCCGAGGCGGGTCCGGCCATGGACGCCGAGGCGGCCGATCGCGAGGAACAGCAGGCCGGCGGAGGCGGCGCCCGCCAGCGAGCTGATCACCTGCTGGGGGAGCTCTGGGCCGAACAGCGCGACGAACGGGAGGAGGACGACGGCCGGCATCGGCGGATATGGGACGTACCAGCCCACGGCCGCCGGCACGAGCTCGCTGAGCCAGGATGGCGCCTCCGTCACGTAGAGCCGGCCGTGCAGGAACGCGTCCGCCAGTGGCACGAAGTAGGCCAGGGGTTGGGCCGGCGGCGCCGACAGAAGGTAGACGACCGCGGTCACAAGGGTGACCGCGAGCGCGAGCGTCAGCTCTCCGGGCAGGCGCGAACCCGGGACCACGTCCACGATCGACGCGCCCGGGAGTGACCGCGCGTCGGCGTCATCCGTGGGGGGCAGCGACGTCCCGGTGCGGACGGCCATTCGCGGATCTGCCCTCAGCCGCCCGTGCGCAGCGATCGGACGTCGTACACGCGGTAGTTCTCGGTCCGGGCGGCGACGGGGAATCGATCCGCGTAGGCGGCCTCGTTCGCGTTGAGGGTCGAGCGCTCGTCAGGCCCGATCACCACGTAGTCGACCTTGTACGTGCGCAGGAGGTCCACCGCGCCCGGGCCCATCGCGTAGATCGTGCCGACGTCTGCCTGGCGCTGCTGGTAGGCGATGCCGCTCACCCAGAGCTGGCCCCAGTAGCCCATCAGGAGGCGCCGGCCCGTCAGCTCCATGAGCGGGTCCTGGGGTTGCATGCCGCCCACCAGGAGGGCCTTCGGATCGGTCACGTCGCGGATCTCGGCCGCGAGCTGGAGCTGCTCGGTGGTGAGCATCCGGTACTGGCCGTGCCCCTCGAGCTGGTCGAGGTTCTCCAGCGCCGGCCCGAGCGTCATCGTGACCACGACACCGACCAGGAGGAGTCGAACGGCGGCGGACCGGCTCGACCTCCAGGCGCGCACGAGCAGGGCCGCCACGAGGATCGTCACGGCCAGGAACCAGTAGATCAGGATCTTGTGGTTGTCCCAGTCCCACGGCTGGAAGGCGAACAGGTTCGCCACGACGAAGATCGGCATGAAGGCCAGCAGGGTTCGGTGGGCGCGAGGCGGCATGATCCGGCGAGCGCCGAGGGCCAGCAGCCCGAGCGGGATGAAGAGCCCGAGGTTCTTGAGCCAGAACCACCACCAGGGGTCGGGATCCGCCACCCAGCCAAGGTCGAGGCGGAACGCCGCCAGCGCCCCTGCGCCGCCGCCGAGCTGCATGAGCAGCTGTGGGACGGCGACCGCCACCCAGACCACGTGGAAGACGATCCACCCGCGCCACGGGATGGCCCGGATGTGCCACGGTCGCGGGGCGAGCAGGAATGCGAGGAACGGGGTGACCATCGCGAGCGCGAGGAGCGTTGGCAGGTGCGCGAGCGGGAGGAGGCCAGCCACGACCCCGGCCAGCGTGAACGTGCGCACGGACCGCCGGCGAGCCGCCCGAACCAGGAGCGTGACGGCAAGCGTCGCGATCGGCAGGCCGTACAGGTAGGCGCGCTGCGACATCAGGAACGCGAAGTACGGGTTGAAGAAGCGGATGTGCAGGTTGGTCTGGCCCGTGGCATCCCACGGCGCGTTCGCGAGCGTGCCGAAGAGGTCGTGGCTCGCATCGATCCGGGCGACCGTCGCGATCCAGCCCAGGCCGGCCCCGAAGACGAAGAGGATGACGGCGAGCGTGGCAATCGATCGGACGCCGCCCAGCCGGCGCGCAAAGGCGTAGATCCCCAGGACCGCGAGGATCGAGAGCAGGAAGCTGTGGAGCGGCAGGACCGCGAGCGGGTCCATGCCCAGGACGACGAAGGCCGCCGGCGTCAGGTCGCTCAGGTAGTGGTAGCTCAGCGGAAGCCCGGCGAACAGCGGGTGCTCGGGCGGGAAGTTGCCGCCGAACGCGAAGTGCGTGACGATCCCGAGATGGGTGGGCCAGTCGCTCCAGATGTACTCGTGGCCCGCCCACAGCCCATCGGGGCGGACCGTGAGCGCGCTCGACCACAGGAGCGCCCAGCGCACCACGAGCAGCGCGACGAGCGCCGTGGCCCAGGGATCGAGCCGCCCGACGAGGTCGCGGAGCTGGTCGCTCAGCCCGGCTCGCGCCGCTCCGGGGCGGCGACGGCCACCCGGCGCGACGACCAGGATGGCCGAGACGACGACGCTCCCAACTCCGGTCCCGAGGACGACCGGCGGGTTGAATCCGAACAGCGTCGCGACCGGAACCAGCGCAAGCGTCCCGGCCACGATGCCGAGCACGGCGCCGTACGCGAAGCGCTCGAGCGGCGTCAGCCACCGTGCGAACCGGTCGATCGCGGCGACCCCGGTCGACGCGATCGCACCGAGAAAGAGCAGCGAGAGGAGCATCGGGAGGACGGCCACGAGCGGCATGATAGGGGCGTGACCGCCGCGACGATCCTCCACGTGGACCTCGATGCGTTCTTCGCGGCCGTGGAGCAGCGCGATCGCCCGGAGCTCCGGGGAAAGCCGGTGATCGTGGGTGGCGACCCCGGCGCGCGTGGCGTCGTGAGCGCGGCGAGCTACGAGGCGCGACGCTTCGGCGTCCACTCGGCGATGCCGTTGCGAACCGCCGCCGCCTTGTGTCCCGGGGGTGTCTTCCTGCCGGTGAACGGGGCGAAGTACCGAACGGCCAGCCGGGCGGTGATGGAGATCCTGGGCCGATACACGCCCCGGGTGGAGCAGGTGTCGATCGACGAGGCGTTCCTCGACGTCGCCGGGTCGGAGGCGCTCTTCGGCCCGCCGCCCGCGATCGCGGCCGCCATCAGGGCCGCCATCCGGGCCGAAGTGGGGCTGACCGCGTCGGTCGGCGTGGCCAGCACGAAGCTGGTCGCGAAGATCGCGTCGGACCTGCGCAAGCCCGACGCCCTGGTGGTCGTGGCGCCGGGCGACGAAGCCGCGTTCCTTGCCCCGCTGCCGATCGCGCGGCTGTGGGGGGTCGGCGCGCAGACTCGTGCGGCCCTCGCGGAGTACGGGGTGCGGACGATCGGCGATCTCGCCGCGGTCGATCCCCAGCTCCTGGTGCGGCGGCTCGGGAAGCACGGCGCGACGCTGGTCGAGCGCGCGCGGGGCATCGACCCGTCGCCCGTCACCGGCGACGTCGAGGCCAAGTCGGTCAGCCACGAGCACACGTTCGACATCGACACGAGCGACGTGGACCAGATCGAGCGGACGCTCCTCGCACTCGCCGAGGGCGTCGCGGCGCGACTTCGCGCCGGCGGCGTGCGGGCGGCCACCGTGCAGGTGAAGGTTCGCGACAGCGCGTTTCGCACCGTGACCCGCCAGCGGACGCTCGCCGAACCGACCGACCTTGCCGAGCCGATCTGGCACGCGGCGCTGGAGCTGGCGCGGCCGGAGATACGCGGCCACCGGATTCGCCTGGTGGGTGTCGGTGCGCACGGCCTGGGAGAGCCCGCGCAGCTGGGGCTCTTCGCGCCGGACGACGACCGTCGACGCCGGGTGGTCGAGGCTACCGACGCGGTCCGGCGTCGCTTCGGGGAGCGGGCGATGACCCGCGCGCGCCTTCTCGGGAGTGGGTTCTCGGCCGGCGGCCGCGACCCGATGCAGCCGCTGGACCCGCGGCGCGTCGGGCGCAGGCCGGCCCCGGACCCCGCGGCGCCGCCGCAAGGCGATGCCCCGGCCCTGGACGAGGACCCGCCGGCCTCGTGACAGACAAGGTGGCACGCGGGTCCGCGACAGTCCGGCCATCGCATGTTCGGGCTTGACATCGAACAGGCGTTCGGTCTAGAGTTGCAGGTATTCGAACACCCGTTCTGTCCCCCCGGTGCCCCGGGAGACGACGACCCCGCCGCAAAGGAGCCGTCGAGATGGCGATCACCCGCGTAGAACCCGTTCGCGTCCAGGTCCGCACGGATTGGCTGACCGGCCGCCCCCGCGAGATCCGGTGGGGCGAGCACGTCTTCTCGGTCACGAATGTCGCGGCGGTCCGCCGCGAGACCGCCGCATATCCGGTGGAGGTCGGCCCTTCCACGACATTCGAGGTGGACACGGTCGGCGCGCGTCTCGCGCTCACGTTCCGCCACAGGGGCCGCCGCTGGACCGTGGATGGCGTCGACGCGACGGAGCGCCGCGCCGCGTAGCGGTTCACCCGGTTGCCAGCAGGGCGCCGGCTGCCGGGCCCGAGGCTCCCGGGCTGCGGCACGTGTCGAGACGTCGCACGGGCCGGCGTCCGGCCCACGCTCACTCCGGAAGCCCGCGGCGGGCTGCCAATCCCACGCCCATCTCCGCGCAGGGCCGTGACAGCCGGCCGGCGCGTCCATCGGGCCCGGGGCGGATGTCACCGGTACGACATCCACCCCGGGCCCGGCCACTCGTGACGCTTGTCAGCCGCGATGGCGCTGGCGGCCCGCCGCTGCCCGGTCGGCGGTCATTGGGTTCGGCGGTCTCCCGGATGGGGGTCGTCGGGTGGGTTCGGCCGACTACAATCGACCCATGGCGGACACGCAAGCGCCGCGCTTCGGATCTCTGACGCTCGACGGGTTCGTCGAGCAGCTCGCCTCGTCGGCGCCGATCCCCGGTGGCGGGAGCGCGGCCGCGGTTTCGGCGGCGCTGGCCGCCGGCCTCGTGGCGATGGTCGCCGGACTCTCGGCGGATCGCCCGGCGTACGTGCGGTTCGCGGCCACGCACGTGCGCGCCGGGGGCGCAGGTCGGGCGCTCGCGGCGCACCTGCTCGATCTCGCGGACGAGGATGCGGCCGCGTACGGCGCGTTTGCCGGGGCGATGAAGCTGCCGCGCGCCACCGACGAGGAGAAGGCGGCCCGCACGGCTGCGATACGCGCCGCGGCGGTGACCGCGGCCGAGGTGCCGCTCAGGACGTTGGAGGCGTGCCGCGACGTGGTCGTGGCGTCGGAGGCGCTCGCCGGCCGGAGCAACCGGAATGCCGCGAGTGATCTCGCGGTGGCGTCGCGGCTCGCGGAGGCCGCCGCGCACGGGGCCGCGGAGAACGTCATGGTGAACCTGCCGGCGCTCGGGAACGAGGACCGTGCCGACGAGCTCCGCGGCCGCGTCGCCACGCTCCTCGCGGAGGTCGGCGACCACGCCGAATCGACACGTGCGTTCGTCGAGCTCGGCGAGCTGCGCGACCCGGAGACCGATCCCCAGCCGGACCGGGCCGCGGATCCCCCGGCGGACCGACCCGCGGATCCCCAGGCGGACTGGCACGCCGATCCCGAGTCCGGGTCGGCATGACCGCGCCGGACCTGGTCGGCGCGGAGGGCACGGAGCAGCCGTCCGGGCCGCGTCTCCTGCGGGGTGGCCCCATCGCGACGGAGGTGCGCGCCGCCGTCGCCGCGGATGTGATCGCATTCCGCGAGGAGCACGGATTCGTGCCCGCGCTCGCCGTCGTGATCGTCGGTCGCGACGCGCCCTCGACCGTCTACCTGCACAAGATCCTCGATGGCTGCCGGACGGTCGGCATCGTCGACCGACTCGTCGAGCTGTCGGAGGATGCGGGACCCGCGCGCGTCGCTGCCGCGGTTGCAGGTCTCAACGCGGACCCGACCGTGGCGGGGATCATCATCCAGATGCCGCTCCCGCCGACGATTCCGCTGCGGACGGTGATCGACGTGCTGGACCCGGCCAAGGACATCGACGGGATCCATCCCCTCAATGCGGGCCTGCTCGCGCTCGGCTACGAGGGCTTCCTCCCGGCGACGGCGCACGCGGCGGTTGAGATCCTGAAGCGCTCCGGGATCACGATCGAGGGTCGTCGCGCGGTGGTGATCGGCCGCTCCAACGTCGTGGGCAAGCCGGCCGCCCTGCTGCTCCTGCGCGAGCATGCCACGGTGACGATCTGCCACTCGCGCACGGTCGACCTGGCACGGCACGTCCGGGAGGCGGAGATCGTGATCGTTGCGGTGGGCCGGCCCGGGCTCATCACGGGCGAGATGCTCCGGCCGGGGGCCGTCGTCGTCGACGTCGGCATCAACGTGCGCGAGGGCCGGATCGTGGGCGACGTCGACGCGGCGTCGGCCGCGACGGTCGTGTCGGCGATCGCGCCGGTACCCGGCGGCGTCGGGCCGCTCACCAACGCGATCCTGCTGACCCACCTCATGCGGGCCGCGCGGAACCAGGCGGAGGGCCGGGTCGCCCTCGGCTCCCGGTCGATGACCCCGACCCAGCCCGCGGAGTCCGCCACATGAGCTTCCCCTCGGACCTCGACATCGCGCGAGCCGTCACCCCGCGCCCGATCCGCGACGTGGCCGCCGAGATCGGCCTGGCCGACGAGGACCTGGAGCTGTACGGCCCAACGAAGGCGAAGGTGACGCTCGCTGCGATCGAGCGGCTGGAGGCCGCCAACGCGCGCGGCAAGTACGTGCTGGTGACCGCGATCACGCCGACGCCGCTCGGCGAGGGCAAGACGACCACCACGATCGGCCTGACCCAGGGGCTCAACCGGATCGGGGTGCGCGCCGCGGCCGCCATCCGCCAGCCGTCGCTGGGCCCGGTCTTCGGGATCAAGGGCGGGGCCGCCGGCGGGGGATACAGCCAGGTCATCCCGATGGAGGACTTCAACCTCCACCTGACCGGCGACGTGCACGCGATCGGGGCGGCCCACAACCTCGCCGCGGCGTTCCTCGACAACAGCCTCCACCACCGCAACCCGCTCGGGATCGACCCGCTCGCGGTCCTCTGGCCGCGGGTCGTCGACATCAGCGACCGCGCCCTGCGCAGGACGATCATCGGCCTCGGCGGCCGCGAGGGCGGCGTGCCGCGCGAGACCGAGTGGCAGATCACGGTTGCGTCGGAGGTGATGGCGATCCTCGCGCTGGCCGGGAACCTGCGCGACCTCCGCGCCCGCCTGGGCCGGGCGGTGCTCGCGACGACCACGGCGGGCGCGCCCGTGACCGCGGAGGACCTGCGGGTCGCCGGGGCGATGGCCGTCCTGCTGCGGGATGCGCTCAAGCCGAACCTGCTCCAGACGCTCGAAGGCGGGGCCGCCTTCGTCCACTGCGGGCCGTTCGCGAACATCGCCCATGGCAACAGCTCGATCCTCGCCGACCGGCTGGCGCTCGCGACCCACGAGATCGTCTGCACGGAGGCCGGCTTCGGGGCCGACATGGGCGCCGAGAAGTTCTTCGACATCAAGTGCCGCGCATCGGGCCTGAAACCGGATGCGGCCATCGTGGTCGCGACCGTCCGGGCGCTCAAGATGCACGGCGGCGTCGGGAAGATCGTCGCGGGCAAGCCGCTCGACCCGGCGCTCCTCGAGGACAACCCGGAAGCCGTTCGCCGGGGGGCGGCGAACCTCGCCGCGCACATCGAGATCGTCAGGACGTACGGGATCCCGGTCGTCGTGGCGATCAACAGCTTCCCGACCGACACGGACGCCGAGGTCGCCGCGATCCGCGAGGTGGCCCTCGCCGCCGGGGCGCGAGACGCGGTCGTTACGACGCACTTCTCCGACGGCGGGCGCGGGGCCGAGGAGCTGGCCCGGGCGACGTGGGCGGCGGCCACATCGGGCGAAGCGGACTTCAAGTACCTCTACCCCGACGATCTTCCGCTGCGCGAGAAGATAGAGGCGATCGCGCTTCGCATCTACGGCGCGAATGGCGTGGACGAGCTGCCCGCCGCGACGAAAGCCCTCACCCTCTACGAAGAGCTCGGGTTCGGGCACCTGCCGATCTGCATGGCCAAGACGCAGTATTCGCTCAGCCACGACCCGGCGCTCAAGGGGAGGCCGCGCGGCTTCCGGCTCCCGATCCGCGAGGTTCGCCTGGCCGCCGGCGCCGGGTTCATCACGCCGCTGGCAGGCGAGATGCGGACGATGCCGGGGCTGCCGTCGCGCCCGGGCGGCGAGAACATCGACATCGACGCCGAGGGGAACGTGGTCGGGCTCTTCTAGCCGGGCTGCTCCTCCGCGCCCTCGTCGGCACTCGGGAGTTCCGGGTCGTGCGCGACCTCCAGGTCAGCCACATCGGCGGCGAAGCGGGAGCCGGGCTCGAACGGGTCGCCCGCCAGGTCGCGCCAGGGTCCCAGCAGCAAGGCGAGCTCCGATTCCCGGAGCTGGTCCGCGAGGACAACGCCGTACGCTGCGTCGAGGACCACCTGCAGTGCCCCGAGGCGCGGGCCGATCGACGAAGCGAGCTCGCTCGTGCCGGCGACCCCGGCCGGGAACCAGTGCTGTGCGCTCCCGGCCCAGTGCTCGACCTCCCGGCCGATCGCGCGGATCGCGTCAAGGCGGCCCGCGTGGCGCGCACGCTCTCGGAGCTCCAGGCGGAGCTCCGCGCGGGCGACGACCTGCGGGTCGAGCGCGTCGGTGCCGACCACGCCCCCGCCTGCTGCCCCGAGCGCGACGATCTCGGGCGTGTCGAGCCGCTCGAGCGCCTCGAGGAATCGCTCCGCCGCGGGACCCTGCGGGCCGTATTCGCGATGGGTCATCGGTCAGCGGCCTGAGCCGGGCCTAGAGGGCCGTCGAGAGGAACAGGCAGGCCGCGACGACGAGGCCCGCCATGATCCCGAGGAGCCCGGCGCCCCAGGCGGCCCAGTCGACGGGCCCGAGCGGGGCGCCCTGCGCGTGGTCACCGTGCGCCGCGTCCCCGTGGAGGTCGTCGCCGTGGGTCTGACCGTGGGAGGTATCGCCCGCGCGGGCGCCGAGGGCATCGTCGGTGGCGTGCGTGGTCTCGTTCATCCAGGTCCTCGTGGCCGGCAGCGCGGGCCGATCGGTTCCATTGTCGCACCCGGCGTCGTATCGTTCGGCGACCATGCTGACGTTCGTCCTGACCCGGCATGGCCTGACGGACCGCTCCGACCCGGAGCAGCACCTCGGCCAGCAGATCGACATCGGGCTCTCCCTTGCGGGACGCGCCCAGGCGGCGGCGCTCGCCGGGCGGATCGGCGCCGAGCACTTCGACCGGATCATCGCGAGCCCGCTCCTCCGTGCCCGGGAGACGGCGCGCGCGGTTGCGGGCGATCGAACCGTCGAGCTGGACGGGCGCCTCGCCGAGATGGACTACGGGCTCTGGGAAGGGCTCACCTACGAGCAGATCGACGCGACCGACGCGGACCTCCGCGCACGCTGGGTCGCGGATCCGGCGGGCCTCCGCTGTCCCGACGGCGAGTCCGGTGACGACGTCGCCGCGCGAGCGCGGGCATTCCTCGACGATCTGCTCGCCTGGGCGGCGCCCGCGACCGAGGGACAGCAGATCGTCCTGGCGGTCGCGCACAGCTCGTTCAACCGCGTGCTCCTGTGCGTGGCGATGGGCGTCCCGGTGCGCGACTATCGCCGGCGATTCGCGCAGGGGCAGGGCAACCTGACCGTGATCCGCTGGCCGTCCGGGGCACGGATCGCCGACGGAAGGCTGCTCGTCGCGAACGACACGTCGCACCTGGCATTGCGGGGCCAGTCGCCATGGGAGCTGGCACCCGGGGCGTGATGTCCTGCGCGGGACGTCGGCGGTTGTCCTGGTCCGCGGGGCGCGCCCGGCTCCGCCCGGGCGCGGCTTCGGGGCGACTCCCGCAGCCGACGCCCTGGCTTGGGGCCCAGGGGCGACTTCGGGGCGACTCGGCTTGCCCGACGGGCACGGCGTTGCCGGCGCTGCAACAAACCTGCCTCGCAACCGCTGACTGAGGCTTGAAACGGGCGGTTTGTTGCTCGTGGCGCAACGAAAGGCCGCTGCGCACCCTGTTCTGCGCCCGGCGTGCTGCGTTGTTGATCCGACGTGCCCGCTTTGTTGAATGGCGTGCAACGCGTGTTCGCAGGCGCCGCGACGCGTGGCTGGCCCGGCTCTGCCCGGTGCTAGCCCTCGCGGCGCCGCCCGGGGAAGGGCCGCCCGAGACGCAGCCAGATGAACAGGACGACGCCGACCACCACGATCAGGGCGATCAGCAGGTCGAATGGCTGGAGCGCGTGCCGGATGTCGACCCATCGCTCGCCCAGCTGCACACCGGCCCACACCAGGACGGTCGACCAGATGAATGCGCCTGCCGTCGAGTAGAGCACGAAGGACCGGATCGGCATGCGGGCAACACCGGCAGGAAAGCTGATGAACGTCCGGACGATCGGCAGCAGCCGGCTGAAGAACGCGGTCTGTGCGCCCCACCGGGAGAAGAATCGGTCGGCGATCTCGATCTCGTGCGGCCGGATCAGGAGGTACTTCCCGTAACGCTCCAGGAATGGACGGCCGCCCCAGGCCCCGATCGCGTAGGCGATGAGTGATCCCAGCGTGTTCCCGAGCGTGGCGACCACCACGACGATCCAGAAGCTCCACGCGCCGTGCGTCAGCGGTTCGATCTTCGTCGGGTCGGAGACGAGGAAGCCGGCGAACGGGAGGATCAGCTCCGACGGGAGCGGGATCATCGCCGACTCGATCGACATGGCGAGCAGGACCCCGAGATAGCCGACCGCGCCGTACAGCGACGAGAGGAACGGGATGACGATCTGGTCGATGAAGGCAAGCATCCCGCGGAGGATACGCGAGGCGCGGGGTCGGACGCCGACGGAAGGCGCCGCACGACGACCGGCCCGAACGCCGACGGGAGGCGGCAGGCACCGCGACGACCGGCCCGAACGCCGACGGGAGGCGGCCGGCGCCGCGACGGTCGGAAGCGGCTGGCGCCGACCCGCCCGGATCGGCACCGGGCCGCGCGGCTATGCTCGACGAGATGACGCCGCACGCCCGTCCCGGACCGTCCCCGCGAGACCGTGACCACCCGCCCGGACCGCACCGAGCGCCCGACGCCGCCGGAGCCGACGACGTCATCCTGACCGGCGCCGACCTGACGATCGACGACGTGGAGGCGGTCGCGCGCGGCGGCACCCCGGCGCGGCTCGACGTCCATGCCCGCGCCCGGATGGACGAGGCGCGCGCCGTCGTCGAGCGGCTGGTCGCCACCGGCGAGGTGGTGTACGGGATCACGACCGGTTTCGGCGACCTCGCGACCACGTACATCGCGCCGGTCGACGCACGGAAGCTCCAGGAGAATCTCCTGGTGAGCCACGCGGTGGGCGTCGGCCCGCCACTGCCACGCGACGTGGTTCGCGCGATGCTGCTGCTGCGGGCCAACACGCTCGCGCTCGGCCACTCCGGCTGCCGGCCCGTGCTCGTCGACCGGCTGCTCGCGTTCCTCGGCGCGGGTATCCACCCGGTCGTGCCGTCGCAGGGAAGCGTCGGGGCGTCGGGCGACCTCGCGCCGCTGGCGCATCTCGCCCTGCCGCTCATCGGCCGCGGCGAGGTCGAGATGGGCGGCCAGGTGATGCCGGCGCTCATGGCGCTCCGCGAGACCGGGATCGAGCCGCTCACGCTCGAGGCCAAGGAGGGCCTCGCGCTCCTCAACGGGACGCAGCTGATGAGCGCGCTCGGCGCACTCCTGCTCGCGGACGCCGACCGCCTTGCGCGAACCGCATCGGTGGCGGCGGCCCAGAGCGTCGAGGCGCTGCTCGCAACCGACGTCCCGTTCGCCGCGGCCTACCAGCTCGCCCGGCCGCACCCGGGCCAGGTCGCGGTCGCCGCCGAGCTTCGTCATCTCCTCCGTGACTCGGGCCTGATGGCGTCCCACCACGGGTCGGGCCACAAGGTCCAGGACCCGTACTCGCTCCGTTGCGTGCCGCAGGTCCACGGGGCGATCCGCGACGCGCTCGACTACCTGCGCCGGGTGCTCGACGTCGAGCTGAACTCCGCCACGGACAACCCGCTGGTCTTCCCCGAGGGCGGCGCGGCCGGCGCGGACGTCGCGGCGACCGGCGGCGGACTCGTGATCAGCGGTGGCAACTTCCACGGAGAGCCAATCGCGCTCGCGCTCGACTTCGCGAAGCTGGCGATCGCCGAGCTCGGTGCGATCTCCGAGCGACGGATCGCGCTCCTCGTCGATGGGCGCCTCAACGGGGGCCTGCCGCCGTTCCTCGCCCCGGCGAGCGGCCTCAACTCGGGGATGATGATCCTCCAGTACACGGCGGCGGCGCTTGCGTCAGAGAACAAGGTGCTGGCTCACCCGGCGTCGGCCGACTCGATCCCGACCTCCGCGAACCAGGAGGACCACGTCTCGATGGGGGCCATCGCCGGTCGCCACGCTCGCGAGGTGCTCTCGAATGTCGAGCAGATCCTCGCGCTGGAGCTGCTGGTCGGGGCGCAGGCTCTGGATCTCCGGCTCGCGATGGCCGGGTCGACGATCGCTGATCCGGGCGCGGTGGCGGACGCGGGCGTGGGGCCGGCCCCGCCCGCCAAGGCCGCCAACGTGCCGGCCGCCGGACGAGGAGTGGCCGAGGCGCACCGACGAATCCGCTCGGTCGTGGCGCCGCTCGTCGCGGACCGCGAGATGGGTGCGGACATCGCGGCCGCGATCGCGCTCGTCCGCGGCGGCGCGCTCGCGGACCTTGTCGACGCGCACGACACGTACGGATCCGGGACCGGGTAGCAGGGTCCGCGGAGCCGACCCCGAGGCCGCACCCCGAGGCCGCACCCCGAGGCCCATGGGCGCGACTCCGTGGGCGCGGCCCCAGCGCGGAGGCCGGGCTTCAGCGGCGGCGACAGCTCCCGAGTGCACGCACGGCGGCCGCGGTCACCAGCGTCACCGTGAGCGTCCGCCACGTCCAGCCGAACCCGCCCGGGTCGTCCGGCCCGGCTACGAGCGTGCTTCCGTCGGCGGGGCCGAGCCGGATCAGCGGCACCCACGCGGTGAGCTCGAGGATTCGCTCGTCGGGCGCGCGCCACGGCAGGTCGCCGATCGCGGTACCCGGCAGGGCCATCGATCGGACGAGCAGCGGGATGATTCGTGCCCGCACCGCCGGATCCAGGATGTCCGCCGCGTGCGCCGCGAACGGCGGGCGGGCGGGGAGGAGGACCTCGACCCCAGGGTTGGCAACCAGGTTCCGATACCAGAGGGTGGATGGACCGTAGCCGGCAAGCACCCACGCGGCGCCGTCCTCGACGAGGTAGCCGAGCGGTGTCGGGCGGCGCAGGCCGCTCTTCCGGCCGGTCGTGGTGAGCAGCAGCTGCCAGCCCGTCAGCGGGTTCCCCAGCCAGGCCGCGAGGCCCGCCCGGTGGAACGGCACGACCGCGTACCGGTTCGCGTAGCGGAACGCCACCCGGCTTGCGCGCGAGAGGGCGCCGACCACGCCGATCTCGTCGGGAGGCTGTGGCAGGGACGGGAATTCGGATGCCGCCCACGAATCCTCCGCCGCGGGGGCCGCGGGGGCCCCAGGGATCACGGCGATCTCGATCGCCTCGACCGTCGCTGACATGCCCGCACGATTGCTCGCGACGGCGAGCCCGCCAAGGGCCTTTCGGACGGTTTCGGGCGTCGCCAGGGACCGGCGACGTGCGTTCCCCACGCCAGTCGGGCACGGCATGGCGCGCTACCCTTCACGCGTGGACCGGATCCGGATCGTGGACGTAACCGACGCGACGACCTTCGGCCTGCTCCCACCGTGCGCAGATCCGGCGTTCGACCACCGGACATGCGACTACTGGGAGGATCGAGACCGCGGCTCGAAGGCGCAGCCGTCCCGGCTGGCTCCAGGCCACGGCCGTGCCCGGCGCCGCCGCGGGCCGGGGCGGAACCGTGCAGTCCCAGGCTTCGATGAACCCGTTTGCCCCGGCTTCCGCGGAGCGGCCAGCCAACCCCTTCGCCCCGTCGCCGGTCCCGTCAGTTGGGCTCGAATCCATTCGCACTCGATGACCCTGACGCGGACGACTCCAATCCGTTCGCACCCTCTCGACCGCAGCGCGCGGGCGTCCCGGCCGGCAGTCCGCGCAAGCTGGGCCTGCTGGGGCGCGGGCTCGCGATCTTCGGCAGCTACGCGAAGGTGCTCGTGCTCGAAGCGGACGATGGCGACCAGCCCGTGGCCTACGCCCAGTTCGGGCCGCTCTCCGCGTACCCCCGCGCACTCCGGCTTCGGGAGCTCTACCCACAGCTGCCCGACACGCCCCTCCCGGCGGTCATCACCTGCATCGCGACCGTCGACGACATGCGCGGCCGCGGGCTTGCGCTGCGCCTGGTCGCGGCGGTCTGCGAGGACCTCGCTGGCCGTGGCTTCTTCGCGGTCGAGGCGTACCCGGAGGCGAACGCGCGGCCCGACGCGACGAGCGCGGCCACGCCCGCGTTCTGGGTTCGGGCCGGCTTCCGGCTCGCCGTGGACGACGAGCGCTTCCCGGTAGTTCGCCGCGAGCTCTGAAGGGCGAGCACAGGCGCGACCGCTCTTGACAGATGGTCGTACCATCGTGGCATGAACGGTCGGACCACTGGTCGTACCCGGCGTCGCGTCGTGCGCGAGAATGCGGCGCCCTACGGGGTCGGGACCGTCGACAAGGTCTCGATCAGCCTGCCGCCCGGGCTGGTCGCGCGCGCCCGCGCGCAGGCCGACCGCGAGGAGTCGTCCCTGAGTGCTGTCGTTGCGGCGGCGCTTCGGGAGCAGTTCGACCGGGAGGACCAGGCGCGGCTGGATGCCGCCCTCGACGCCGACCGCGAGGAAGGGATTCGAGCCGCCGAGGCCTTCCTGCCGTATTCGGCGGCCCTGTTCGCCGAGGCGGAGTGGTGACCATCGGGCGTGCCGCCCCGCAGGCCGGACCCCGAAAGGGCGACATCTTCGTGGTGGAGTTCCCGGCCCTCGGGGGTCACGTCCAGGCGGGGCGGCGACCCGCGGTGGTCGTCCAGGCGGACCGGTTCTCCCGTTCGGGAACGGTCGTGCTGTGTCCGATCACGAGCGCGCCTCCGCCGGACGACCACCCCCGGCCGCACCGCGTGCCGATCACACCGGCCGAGACCGGGCTGGATCGAGCGGGCTGGGTGAAGGCCGACCAGCTCCAGACGATCCCGACTGGCATGCTCCATGGACCGGTCGCACGCCTCGCGCCGGCGGCGATCAACCGGCTCGACGTGGCGCTTCGGTTCGTGCTGGACCTCTGATCACCCCGCGCCGCGCAGCCAGGCGCGCCCCGTCGGGCCTCGTCGCCGCGAGCCGCAACGTCGCCGACGCCGCGAGCCCCGACGTCGCCGACGCCGCGGTCCGCCCGTCGCCCGGTCCGACCTCAGCCGAGGCCGCGTCCCCGAAACGCGTTCGCGTGCGCCGGGAAGCCCTCGTGGTCGGCCAGCGCGATCGTGGGCCCCGCAAGCTCGGCAAGCGCGGCCGCGGACAGTCGCGCGATCGAGGTGGTCGTCTGGAACGTCCGAGCCGTCACGCCGCCGTTGAGCTGGGCGTAGCCCCCGGTCGGGAGCGTCGCGGGGATCCCGATCGTGTAGCTGCTCGCACCGATCGGGGTGTCCTGGCCGAGCAGCGCCTCGCCGGCGTAGCGGAGCGATCGGAGCGTCGCCTCCGTATCGGCCGTGGCGACCTGGCAGTGCTCGGCCGCGTAATCGTTCGCGAACGCGATGGCGCCGTCCATCGTGTCGAACAGGAGCACGCCGCCGAGATCGCCCAGGACGGCCGTCGCGTACGTCCGGCGCGGCTCGGGCAGCGAGGCGACGGCCGCAGCCACGGCAGGCTCCAGGGCGGCGACGAGCGCCGTCGAATCCGTCACGAGCAACGCGGCCGAGTCCGCTCCGTGCTCCGCCTCGTTCACGAGGTCGAGCGCGAGGCGCCAGGGATCTGCGGTGGCGTCCGCGATCAGCAGGCTCTCCGATGGACCGCACAGCATGTTCGTCGCCGTGCCGAAGCGCTGCGCCAGCACCTGCGCCGCCGTCACCGCGGGCCCCCCCGGCCCGACGATCTTGCGTACCCGTGGGAACATCGCCGTCCCGAACGTCAGCGCGGCGATCCCGGCGGGGCCGTTTGCCCGGAAGACGTTCGCCAGGCCAAGCTCGTGGGCAGCCGCCAGCGTCGCCGGGTCGACCTCGCCGGTACCGGGCATCGGGGGGACGAGCACCATGATCTCCGGCACGCCGGCGACGACGGCCGGGGTGCCGATCTGGCAGAGCACCGACGGGAAGCTTCCCTTGCCGGCGGGCACGTAGAGCCCGGCCGAGGGGATCGGGGCGACCTGCTCGCCGACGAGGAAGCCGGGCCGGACTTCCTCGCGCCAGCCCGCGGCCGTCGCCCGGACCTGGGCCTCGTTGAAGAGCCGGCTGTTCGCGATGGCCTCGCGGATGCCGGCCAGCAGCTCCGGGCCGATCGCGGCGTGGGCGGCGGCCAGCTCCGCGGGCCGGACGCGGAGGTCGCCCGGAGCGATCGAGACGCCATCGAATCGCTCCGTCGCGTCCACGACCGCTCCGTCGCCGCGTGCCCGCACGTCGGCGAAGAGCCGCTCGATCGACGCGACCAGCCCCGGCTCGAAGATCGCGGCGGTGGAGCGGGCGAGGAGGCGCGTCTGCTGGTCGGCGTCGAGGGTGGCCCAGCGGCGGACACTCAGGATGCGCATTGCAGGAGCCTACCGGATCGCCGCGCGGGAACGCGAGCGCCGCGCTCGAGCCCAGCCGCGACTGCGCCACTCGGCGTGACACCGACCGGCGTGACACCGACCAGCGGTCGCGCGACACTGTCGGGATGACGACGACCCCCGGCGCGACAGGCGCCTCGCCCCTCCCCGGCGCCCGACCCGTCCGCGCGCCGCGCGGCACCGAGCTTTCGTGTCGCGGCTGGCAGCAGGAGGCGGTCCTCCGGATGCTCATGAACAACCTGGACCCGGAGGTGGCCGAGAACCCGGATGCGCTCGTCGTGTACGGAGGGACCGGCCGGGCTGCGCGATCCTGGGAGGCGTTCGATGTGATCGTCCGCGAGCTGCGTGCGCTCGCGGACGACGAGACGCTCCTCGTCCAGTCCGGCAAGCCGGTCGGCGTGTTCCGGACACACCCGTGGGCGCCGCGGGTCCTGATCGCGAACTCGAACCTGGTGGGGAAGTGGGCGACCTGGGAGCACTTCCGCGAGCTGGAGCGCGCCGGCCTGATGATGTACGGCCAGATGACGGCCGGCTCATGGATCTACATCGGGACGCAGGGGATCCTCCAGGGCACGTACGAGACGTTCGCCGAGCTGGCCCGGCAGCATTTCGGCGGGACGTTGCGCGGCCGTGTCGTCCTGACCGCGGGACTCGGCGGGATGGGCGGCGCCCAGCCGCTGGCCGTGACGATGAACGACGGCGTGGTGATCTGCGTGGAGGTCGACGAGGCGCGGGCCCGCCGCAGGCACGAGATGGGGTTCGTGGACCGGCTCACCCACGACCCGGACGAGGCGCTCGGGTGGGCGCGCGCGGCCGCGGCCGCCGGGGAGCCCCTCAGCATCGCCCTCGTCGGTAACGCCGCGGAGACGCATCCGGAGTTCGTGCGTCGCGGCGAACGCTTTGACGCAGTGACGGACCAGACCTCGGCGCACGACGCGCTCGGCGGCTATGTCCCGCCGGAGATCGCGCTTGCCGACGCGGTCGCGCTGCGCCAGGCCCAGCCCGAGGTGTACGAGCGGCGCGCGATGGCCGGCATGGCCGCCCACGTCCGCGCGATGCTCGCGATGCAGGAGGCCGGCTCGGTCGTCTTCGACTACGGCAACAACATCCGGGCGCAGGCCCAGGCCGCCGGCGTGGCGAACGCATTCGACTTCGAGGGGTTCGTGCCGCTCTTCATCCGGCCCCAGTTCTGCGAGGGTCGCGGGCCGTTCCGCTGGGTGGCCCTCTCCGGCGACCCGGCCGACATCCTGCGCACCGACGCGGAGATCCTGCGCCTGTTCCCGGACGACGACGGCCTCCGCCGCTGGATCGAGATGGCCCAGGCGAAGGTCCCCTTCCAGGGGCTGCCGGCTCGCATCTGCTGGCTGGGATACGGCGAGCGGGCGAAGGCGGGGCTGGCCTTCAACGAGCTCGTGCGGCGGGGCGAGGTGCAGGCGCCCATCGTGATCGGCCGCGACCACCTGGACTCGGGGTCGGTGGCGTCGCCCAACCGCGAGACCGAAGGGATGCGGGACGGGACGGACGCCGTCGCGGACTGGCCGCTCCTCAACGCCCTCGTGAACACCGCGGCGGGCGCGACGTGGGTCAGCATTCACCACGGTGGCGGCGTCGGGATCGGCTACAGCCAGCACGCCGGGATGGTGGTCGTCGCGGACGGGACGGACCTCGCGGCGCAGAAGCTGGAGCGGGTCCTGGCCAGCGACCCGGGGATGGGCGTGATCCGGCACGCCGACGCCGGCTACGAGCGCGCCATCGAGGTTGCGCGGGAGCGCGGCGTGCACATCCCGATGCTGGAGGACTGACGTCAGGCAGGGGCCACGCCACCGGCGGGGCCGCCGGGCCCGCCCCCGGAATCGGCGGCGCCCGCGTCGTCCTCGACTGGCTCCGGCATCGTCACGATCGACCGCACCGACGATAGGGCCACCGGCACGAACGCGACCAGCCCGCCGATGGCGCCCACCACGATGGTCGCGTGCAGGCCGATGAGGCCGCCGAGCGCGGCACCCGCGACCGAACCGAGCGGGATCGTTCCCCAGACGATGAACCGCATGGTCGCGTTCATCCTGCCCTGCATCCGCGGCGGGGTGATGGCCTGGCGCAGCGAGACCTGGTTGATGTTCCACGCGACGCCGAAGAACCCGCCCACGAAGACGAAGAGCGCAACGGCCGGGAATATGAGCCCGTCCGGCGCGAACGCCACCGGGATTCCCTCGAGGCTGAAGCCGATCGACGACAGGACAAGCATCCGGCCCACCCCGACCCGGGCGGTGACCCGGCTCGTCGTGAGGGCGGCCAGGAGGACACCGAGGGATCCGATGGAGAAGGCGAACCCGATCGCCTCGGGCGCCATGGCGCGCTCACGGGCAAGGTAGAGAATCAGGATCGAGATGAACACGTTCCCGAAGAAGTTCGAGGTCCCGGTCGTCGCGGCGATCGAGCGCAGCCAGCGGTGTCCGGCGACGTACCGCAGCCCGACCGCGATCTCGGCGCGCATCGACGGCTTCGGCCCATGGGCCGCCTCATCATGGGGTGCGATCGGCGGTTCGGGGCGACGGATGAGGAAGACGAACACCGCCGACCAGACGTAGCTGGCCGCGTCGATCGTCATCGCGAACGGCGCCCGCAGCAGGCCGATGAGCACCCCGGCCATCCCGGGGCCCACGATCTGCGAGGCGGACCGGGTGATCTCGAGCTTCGAGTTCCCCTCGACGAGCTGGTCGCGCTCCACGATCGACGGCAGGTAGCTCTGGTAGGCGACGTCGAAGAAGACCGTCAGGCACCCGTTCACGAAGCCGACGGCGTAGAGCTGCCAGATGGTCAGCCCGTTGAGCGCGAATGCGACCGGGATCGAGCCGATTGCGGCGGCCCGCCCGAGGTCGGCGGCGATCAGGATCGGGCGACGGCGCAGCCTGTCCACCCAGACACCGGCGGGCAGGCTCAGAAGGATGAACGGCAGGAACTCGATCGTCGTCAACAGGCCGAACTCGAAGGGACTGACCCTGAGCGTGGTCGCCGCGATGATCGGCAATGCGAGCTGCGTGATCGCGGTCCCGAAGACCGAGACGGTCTCGCCCGTCCAGAGCTTGAGGAAATCGGGGTGGCGCAGGAGGCTGCGACTCGGTGACGCCATGAGGGCGGAGTGTATCCCGGCGGGTGCGCGGCGCCTGTGCCTGCGATCGCCTGCTCCCTCCAGCCGCGCCGCCGCCGCCCATCGCGACGGGACGCGGACGACGCGCCCGCCCTGCCTGTAGCATCGATCCGTGCTGGTCGAAAGCGTCCCGAACGTGTCCGAGGGCCGCCGCCTGGACGTCGTGGAGCGGCTGGCGTCGGCCGCCGCGAGCGTGCCCGGCGTGCATCTCCTCGACCGCACGAGCGACGCCTCGCACAACCGGAGCGTGTTCACGCTCGCCGGCGAGGTCGAAGCCGTGACCGTCGGTCTCGAACGGCTGGTCACGACGGCGCTGGACGAGATCGACATGCGGACGCAGACCGGCGAGCACCCGCGGATCGGCGCCGTGGACGTTGTCCCGTTCGTCCCGCTCGGCGACACGACGCTGGCGGAGTGCGTCGGGTTCGCCCGCGACTTCGGGCGCGGCGTCGCCGAGCGATTCGGCCTGCCGGTCTACCTGTATGCCGCGGCGGCCACGCGGCCGGACCGGGTCAGGCTCGCGGACGTTCGGCGCGGGCAGTACGAGGGGCTGGTCGTGGAGATCACGACGGCCGGGCGCGAGCCGGACTTCGGCCCCGCGCGGATGCACCCCCGCGGCGGGGCGATCGCGGTCGGGGCGCGGCCGTTTCTCGTCGCCTGGAACATCAACCTCGAATCGACGGATCTCGGCCTCGCGAAGCGGATCGCGCACCGAATCCGCGAGTCGTCCGGCGGCCTGCCCGCTGTCCAGGCCAAGGGCTTCTGGATCGCTGAGCTCGGGTGCGCCCAGGTCTCGATGAACCTCCTCGACGTCGCCACCACGCCGATCTGGCGCGCCTGGGAGCTGGTGGCCGAGGAGGCGGCAGCGGACGGCGTGGGGCTCAGCGAGTCCGAGCTGATCGGCCTCGCGCCCCTGTCGGCGCTCCTCGACGTCGCCGACCACGCCGGAGCCCCGGCCGGTGCGACCGACGAGGAGCGCGTGCTGGCCGCCGGGGCCTTTCTGCGGCTTCGGGACGCGTCGCCGCTGCAGGCGCTCGAGCTGCGGCTGCGCGCTGCGTCGACCGAGAACGTCGGGACGTGAGCGCCGCGCCGCGCGCGATCCTGGTCACCGGCGCGGCCGAGGTCGCGACGTGTGCGGGCGGGCTTCGTCGCGGTAGCGCCCAGGACGACCCGGCGATCGCCCCGCCCGGTACCGCGGTCGCGTGCCTCGACGGGCGTATCGTCTCCGTGGCCCCGGAGCCCGAGGCGCGCGATGCGCTGGCCGCCGCGCTCGTTGAGGTCGGCGCCTCGCCGGACGCGTGCGACGTCATCGACGCCACCGGTTGCACCGTCACGCCGGGCCTCGTGGACCCGCACACGCACCTGCTCTTCGGCGGCAGCCGGGAGGGCGAGGTCGTCCTCCGGCAGCGCGGCGCGAGCTACCTCGAGATCCTCGCTTCCGGCGGTGGGATCCTCGCGACGGTTGCCGCGACGCGGGCGGCGTCGGACCGGGAGCTCGCCGCGCACGGGCGCCGCTGGCTGGGCGAGATGCTTCGTCACGGCGCGACCACGGTCGAGGCGAAGTCCGGCTACGGCCTCGACACGACGACCGAGCTGCGGCTGCTTGCGATCGCGGGCCGTCTCGGCGCCGACGGCCCGGTCGACGTGATTCCCACGTTCCTCGGCGCGCACGCGGTCCCGTCCGAGGTCCGGGCGGCCCATCCGGACGCGGCCGCCGCGACGGAGGCGTATGTCCGGGCCGTCATCGAGGAGCAGCTTCCTGCCGTCGCCGCCCAGGGGGTCGCCCGATCGGTGGACGTCTTCTGCGAGACCGGGGTCTTCTCGCCGGACCAGGCGCGACGAATCCTGCAGGCGGCCCGCGATCGAGGGCTGGAGATCCGGCTTCACGCGGACGAGCTGGCGCCATCGGGCGCGGCCGAGCTCGCGGCGGAGCTCGGCGCGCTCTCCGCGGACCACCTCGGCTGCCCGTCGTCGGCCGGGATCGGTGCGCTTGCGGCTGCGGCGGGGAGTGCCCGCCCGGTCGTGGCCGTTCTGCTGCCCACGGTCCCCTGGTTCCTCGGCCTGGAGCTTCGCGAGCCTGCCCGCGAGCTCATCGAGGCGGGTGTCCCCGTCGCGATCGGGACCGATTTCAACCCCGGCACGTCGCCGGTCCCGAGCCTGCCGCTCGCGATGTCGGTGGCGATGCTCCGGCTCGGGCTGACGCCATCCGAGGTGCTCGCCGCGACGACGGTCAACGCTGCCGCGGCGCTCGGGCTCGCGGACCGCGGTGCGCTGGAGCCGGGTCGCCGCGCGGACCTCGTCGTGTGGGACGTGCCGACCCACGCCCAGCTGCCGTACTGGGCGGGTGCGGGCCTGGCCCGGGTGGTCATCGCGGGCGGGAGGCAGGTCTTCGAGCGCTGAGCGTTGGCGCGTCGTGCGCGCGAGGCGGGCGACCGGCGCGGCCGCACGGGACCGGGCGTCGACCCCGCACGCCCCAGAGGCGGCGGCCGAACCCGCTGATGGAGCTAGATCCTGCCGCGCGACTCCAGGAGCACGGTCGTGGTCTCGTCGGGCACGCTGCTCGGCGTGACGGTCAGCTTCGCCTGGGGCGCGATGTCCTTGGCGCCCATCTCGTGCAGGAACCTGGCGAGCGCCTCGTCGCATTCCCGCTCGTCCTCGCACACCGGCATCGGCACGACGATCTTCGGGTCGAGCTGGGCGATGACCTCGGCCGCGTGCGTCGCGCTCAGCTGCCCGCCGATCGGGACGCAGGCGACGTCGATCGGGCCGATCTCGCCGATCTTCTCCTCGGTCAGGATGTGGGCGATGTCGCCCAGGTGCGCGACGCGGATGCCGTCGAGCTCAACGGCGAAGACGACGTTGCGTCCGCGGTCGGCCCCGTGCTTGTCGTCCCGGAAGGTCCGGACGCCCGTGACCAGGACGTGCTTGACCTCGTACTCGCCTGGTCCCTCGAGCACGAACGCATGCTCCAGGCTCGTCGGGAGGTGGATCCCGCCGTCGCGCGTGGTAACGCCCTTGGCGCGAGACAGCGGGTCATCGTCCGGGTGGCTGAACGTGACGATGTCGCCGGTGATGCCGCGACCGGTCGGCCCGACGACGGCCGGGTACGCATCCGCAACCACCACGGCGTCTTTGCCCTTGAGGCGGACGCACGTGCGTCCGAACCACTGCAATTCCATGTCCCAATTCTGCCATGCGGCGGTTACCGGGCGTTGCCCGCGGGCGGCTGACGCGCCGCCGTGGTCGGTTCGTGTCGGCGGGGCCGAGGCCGCCCGGAAAAGGAGGACCGGGAGCGCCTGCCCAATTGGCGCTCCCGGTCGGAGGGAGGGAGGAAGGACCTGGCGGCTCGGAGGGTTTCGTTCCGCAGCTCCTTGACCTGAAGAGTACGCAACGCGGGTGAATCCCCAAGACGGCAGACGATGAAGAAACCGCTATATCCGGCGTCGCGCATGACGCCGTCCGACGTCGCGCACGACCCGTGGCGTCGCGCACGACTCGCTCGCGGCGGCGCGCACGACGCTCGAGGCGCGCACGACTCGCTCTCCGGGGCGTGTCGACTCCCACGCGGGGCGCGTGCGGGCACCTCGGGGGCCGCGTGCGACAATCCAGCCATGCTCTCCAGCCTGGTTCCCGAGCGCGCCGGGCGTGCCACGCGCTCTCGCGGGACCGCGCGAGCCGTCCTCGGACTCCTCGTCACCGGCGCTGCTCCTGATTGGCTGCGGATCGAACGGCCCGTCGCCGGCGCAGTCGACGATCCCATGGCCGCCGCCGCGTCCCCGGCGGCCTCGACCCCGAGCGCGACGAGCCCCAACCCGGTTTCCCAGAGCCCAGGCCCGAACGCATCCGTCGACACCGCCGCGCTCTACCGCCAGATCGAGGACGACGTCATCGCGCTCCGCGGGCTGCCCGCGAAGCAGCGCCTCATCCCGACGATCCTCGACGAGGCGCAGGTCCGGGTCCGCCTGGAGGCGCAGTTCCGCGCCGAGAACCCCCCCGCGGAGATCGCGGCATCCCAGGCGACGCTCATCGCGATGGGCCTCCTGCCGCCCGGCACGTCGCTCGAGACCCTGTACGTGAACCTTCTCGGATCGCAGGTCGCCGGCTACTACGATCCCGCGACGAAGCAGATCTACGTCGTCGCGCGAACTGGCCGGATCGGGGCGGTCGAGAAGGTCACGTTCGCGCACGAGTTCACGCACGCGCTCCAGGACCAGAACTTCGGGCTCGAAGGAATCCAGACGGACGCCATCGGGCAGGGGGATCGATCGATGGCGCGCCTCGCGCTCATCGAGGGCGACGCGTCGCTGCTGATGACCCAGTGGCTGACCGGCCACCTCGACACCGCCGGGATCTCGGAGATCCTGGCCGGCGATCCGGCTGCACAGGCACAGCTGGACGCGGCCCCGCCCTTCATCCGCGACGGGCTGCTCTTCCCGTACATGCAGGGCGTCCTGTTCGTCAGCTCGATCTGGGCGAACGGCGGGTGGAAGGCGGTTGACCGTGCCTTCGGGAGGCTGCCGGACTCGACCGAGCAGGTGCTCCACGTCGACAAGTACGCAGCCGACGAGCGTCCGGTCACCGTGCCCCTCGACGCGCCCGCGATCGCGGCGCGCCTTGGTGCCGGTTGGAAGGCCACGCCGGCCGACACCCTGGGCGAGTTCCAGGTTGGCTCGTGGCTGCGGGCACGCGGCGTGACGGGCGCGGGCGGCGGCGTGAGCGGCGATGCCGCGGCCGCGGGATGGGGCGGCGACCGCTACGCGCTGATCGACGGCCCGAACGGGGCCTACGCGCTGGTCGTCCTCACCACGTGGGACACGCCCGCCGACGCGACGGAGTTCTCGACCGCGGCCACCGAGGCGATACGCGGGGTCCCGGGCGAGGCGCGGGTGGCGAGGATCGCGTCCGGCGCCGCGATCCCGGGGGGCGCGGAGGTGGCGGTCCTGTTCGCGAGCGATGCCTCGACGCTCGAGAAGCTGGCGGCCGCGGCGCTGCCCTGACCCGGGCTGCACCCGGCCCCGGTCGGGCGGGGACGGACCAGGCCGCACGGCTCGCCGATCGTCCGCGCCTGATCTCGCCTACATCGCCTCCGGCGCGGAGATCCCCAGGAGGCCGAGCGCGCCGGCGAGCGTCAGCTGCGTCGCTCGCACGAGCGACAGCCGGGCGACCGAGCGCTCCGGCTCGGCCGGGTCGACCACGCGCGCGTCCCGGTAGAACGCGTGGAACTGGGTCGCGAGGTCGGTCGCGTACCCCGTGATCCCGTGTGTCTCCTCGGCCGACGCCGCGTCCTCGACGACCTCCGGGAAGCGGGTCAGCGCCCGGGCAAGCGCCGCCTCCGGCGCACCAGCGATCGCGGCCGGACCGAACGCTGCTCCGGGCGCGAGGCCCGCTTCGGCTGCCTTGCGGATGATCGAGGCGATCCGGGCGTGCGCGTACTGGACGTAGTAGACGGGATTCTCCGCCGACTGCTTCTTCGCGAGCTCGATGTCGAAGTCGATCCCGGAGGTGTATCCGCGCGCGGCGAAGAACCAGCGCGCCGCGTCGACGCCGATCTCCGAGAGCAGATCGTCGAGCGTGATGAACTCGCCCGCCCGCTTCGACATGGACACCTCGACGCCGTCCCGGACGAAGCGGACCCAGGCCATCAGGATCATCTGGACCGCCTCGCGGTCGTAGCCCATCGCGGCGGCGGCATTGCGAAGCCGCGCGACCGTCCCGTGGTGGTCGGCGCCCCAGATGTAGACGAGCCGGTCGAAGCCGCGACTGAACTTCTCGACGACGTAGCCGATGTCCGAGCCGAAGTACGTCCAGTCGCCGTTGGACTTGCGGACCACGCGGTCCTTGTCGTCGCCGAACGCGGTCGAGCGGAACCAGAGCGCTCCGTCACCCTCGAAGAGCGCGCCAGCCGCCTCCAGGCGTTCGACCGCCCGCGCGACCCATCCGTCGCGATACAGCGAGCCTTCGCTCCTCCAGACGTCGAAGCGGACGCCGAGGTGTGCCAGCGATGCCTCGATCCCGGCCCTGACCCGCTCCGAGGCCCACTGGCCGACGACCTCGACCGGGTCCGCGCCCGTGACCTCTGCTGCGGCCCACACGTCGTCGGGAATCTCGGCCGCGAGCTCGCCGACGTAGGCGCCCCGGTAGGCCTCCTCCGGCAGCGGCTCGCTTCGCCGGAGCGCGACGACCGACGCGCCGAGGTTGCGCACCTGGGCCCCGAAATCGTTGAAGTAGTACTCGCGCGTCACCTCGTGGCCGGCCGCCTCGAGCACCCGGCAGAGCAGGTCCCCCACGAACGCGCCCCGCGCGTTGCCGATGTGGAGCGGCCCGGTCGGGTTCGCGGACACGAACTCGACGTTGACGCGGTGCGGCGCGGCCGCCGGGACGTGGCCCCAGACGTCCGGGCGTGCCAGGACCGCCGCGACGACGTCCGCAAGCGCCGCGTCGGCGAGCGTCACGTTGAGGAAGCCGGGCGCGGCGACCGTCACGCTCCCGACGATGGAGCCGGGGCGTTCGGCGAGCTCGGCAGCGAGCGCCTCTGCGATCCGCAGCGGCGCCATCCGGCATGGCCGGGCCAGCTTCATCGCGAGGTTCGACGACAGATCGCCGTGCTCCGGGTTCCCCGGGCGCTCGATCTCGATCTCGGGGCGCTCGAGGGCGGCAACGGGCGGCAGCGCGCCCGCGACGGTGGCACGTTCCCATGCAGCCTCGAGCGCGGTTCGCACGCGCGTGCGGAGCGGCACGAACATTGCGGGCTCGTCGGCCTGGTTCACGCTGCCTCCTGGGGTGCTCCGAGGTTCGGGAACGGCGCCGCAAAGGGTACGGGCGGCCCGGGGCGCATCGTAGCCGAGCGACGATGCGGTGGTCCTCGCCGAGGTGTCAGCGTGTCGGTGACGGCCGCCATCGTCGGCACGGGAGGGAGCGATGCCTCCCGACCCGTCAGCGGCTGCCCGGACCCAGTACGGCCGGGGGGGTGAGCCCGGTACCGGTTCGTTGCGGGCGCGCACCGACATTGCGCCGACGTGGGCGGAGCGGTGCGGTCCGGACCTCTCGCGCCACCCCACGAGTACTGGACGGTCCCTCAGCGCTCGGTCACCCTTGCCTGTGCAACAGGACCAATTGGCGCGTCTCTTCATCTCCAAACGGCCCCGTCGCATCGTCGTCATCCGCGGCGCTCTTCGGCCGCACAGTTCGGGGACAGGGAGATCGATGGACACCAATATCCCGCGCCGAAGGCGCGCCAACACCATTCGCAGGGCGGGCTGGCTCGCAGTCGCCCTCTTGATGACCCTCTCGCTCGTCGGTCCCGGCGCTGCCGGAGTCGCGGCGGTGGGTACGGAATCCAGGATGGCGACGCCCGAGATGCGCGCATCCGTCGCACCCGGCTGCGGCGTCGTCCCGCTCGACGTCGAGATCATCCTCGACAACTCGGGCTCGATGACCACGAACAGCAACGGCTCACCGGCCAAGACCCGTGCCCAGTGGGCTCAGGTCGCGATCAACCAGCTGATCGACCAGCTCGACGCGAGCGGTGGCGTTGGCACGGGCCCTGCCACCTCGACCGGCAGCCGCCACCGCGTCGGACTCACCAAGTTCGCCGGGGACACGGCCTCCGTGCTGTCTGCGCTGGGTTCCCGCAATGCGGCCACGACGAAGGCCTTGGTGCCCTCCGTCGGCAACGGCAACACGCCGTTCAAGCAGGGCATGGCGGTCGGGGCCGCCGACCTCGCGGCTCATGCTCGTTCGACCGACTTCGGGTTGGACGTCCGCCACATCATCATCTTCCTGTCCGACGGCCGACCGTGGCCGGATTCCAGTGCGCGGCGCCCGAACACCTCCGAGATCGCCAGCTTCCAGGGCGCCGCGGACGAGGTCTTCTCGATCGCCATCGGCGCACCGGGTGGGTCCGCATCCGATGCAATCGACCTCGCGCTCATGCGATCGCTCGCCAAGCCGGACCTCAACCACTACTCGAACATCGTCAGCTCGGCCGACCTGCCGGCGGCGTTCGCTGGCATCTTCAACACGATTGCCTGCCCGACGCCGGGTCTCGGCATCAAGAAGACGGCCACGGAGTCCAGCTTCGACGCGGCAGGTGCAACCCTGCATTACACGATCGTCGCCACGAACACGGGAACCGCGACGCTCCACGGTGTCACCGTCGTCGACCCGAAGCTCGGCACGCTCGCCTGTGCGCCGGCCCAGCCCGCGACACTTGCTCCCACCGAGACGGTCTCGTGCACAGGCACCTACACGACCACCCAGGCTGACGTCGATGCCGGCAAGGTCGACAACACCGCCACGGCCGACAGCGACGAGACTCCGGCGGTCCCCGACTCGGCGACCGTTCCGGCCCGCAAGAGCCCGGCTCTCGGCATCGCGAAGACGGCCACGGAGCCCAGCTTCGATGCAGCCGACGCCACCCTCCACTACACGATCGTCGCGACGAACACGGGCAACGTCACGCTCCACGGGGTGACCGTCGTCGATCCGAAGCTCGGAACGCTCGCCTGTGCGCCGGCCCAGCCCGCGACACTTGCTCCCACCGAGACGGTCTCGTGCACAGGCACCTACGCGACCACCCAGGCCGACGTCGATGCCGGCAAGGTCGACAACACCGCCACGGCCGACAGCGACGAGACTCCGTCGGTCCCCGACTCGGCGACCGTTCCGGCTGACCAGAGCCCGGCTCTCGGCATCGAGAAGACCGCGACCGAGTCCAGCTTCGATGCGGCCGACGCCACGCTCCACTACACGATCGTCGCCACGAACATTGGCAACATCACGCTCCACGGAGTGACCGTCGTCGACCCGAAGCTCGGCACGCTCGCTTGTGCGCCGGCCCAGCCCGCGACACTTGCTCCCACCGAGACGCTCTCGTGCACAGGCACCTACGCGACCACCCAGGCCGACGTCGACGCCGGTGGGGTTGACAACACCGCCTCGGCCCAAGCCGAGAATGTCGACCCGATCACGGACTCAGCGAGGGTGCCCGCGGCCCAGGGCCCCGCCCTTACAGTCACGAAGGGCGTCAACCTCAGCGGTGAAGGCGACTTCGCTCCGAACCTGAGCACGACAGTCGGCACGACCGTCCACTATCGGATCGTGATCTCCAACACCGGAAACGTGACGCTTACCGGCGTCACGCTCTCCGACAGTCGGTCCAACCTGGCCGACGTTGGTTGCACCGTCCCGTCCACGCTCGCCGTTGGCGCCAGCTTCACGTGCGACTACACCGCGACGGCGCAGGCCGGGACCACGACCAACACCGCGACCGCCAACAGCGAGACGACCGAGGAGCCGGTCGACGACTCGGCGGCGGTGTTCGCACCGCAGCCGCCCACGCCAACCTGCCAAGAGCTGGGAACTTGCCCGAGCCCGAGCCCGAGCGCAAGCCCGAGCGCAAGCCCGAGCGCGAGCCCGAGCGCGAGCCCGAGCGCAAGTCCGTCGCCATCTCCGCAGAGCAGTGTCGAGGCGGCCACCTCGAGTCCGACTGGAAACGTCGGTGGAGCGACCGGCAGGCCGCACCTGACCCCGCCGCCGACCGCCGCCCTGGGCAGCACCACGGGCCAGCCGGCAGGTGACACTTGGCGGATCGCCCTCCTGGCGCTCGCCGCCCTCCTCGCCAGCCTCCTGGTCTTCACTTCGAGCACGACCAGCCCGGAGCGCCGCCGCCGCTAACGCTCCGCACCATACGCTGTCCCCGAGACGCCCGGACGCCGGGGCCTTCCAAGGGCCCCGGCGTCTCGATTCCCGGGCCGCGCGAGGCGCGGGACCAGCGGCGACTTTCGAGGGGTCAGCCCGCGATCGGGACCCGATCTCC
This sequence comes from uncultured Chloroflexia bacterium, assembly GCA_963734535.1. Classification (GTDB taxonomy): domain Bacteria; phylum Chloroflexota; class Limnocylindria; order Limnocylindrales; family CSP1-4; genus CTSoil-043. Next base: position 317,442 of record CAVTHS010000014.1, read on the forward strand.
GTCGCCGACGAGCGAGACAGGTCCCGAGAATTCGGCCCGAACGGCCGCCAGCGTTGCCGCCGGATCGCGATTCAACTGGAGATGCGTGAGGAGCACCCGTGACGGGCGAGTCTCGGCGGCCAGGAGCCCAACTGCCGCACCATCGAGGTGAAGGTCGGGCACGGGGACCGGACCCGCGCCAAACGCAACCTCGCAGAGCAGGACGTCGCCCGCTCGGATGAGCGGCGCCAGGTCCTCGGCGCGGCCGCAGTCGCCCGAGTAGACCAGACCCGGTGCGTCGGGCGCCGAAGCGAGCGTGACGCGGGTCGCGAGGCTGTCGACCGCGTGCGTGACGCGACGGCTCTCCACGACAAAGGGTCCGACCTGGACATGCCCGACGGCCCGATCCTCGATCTCGAGCGTCCCACCGGCAAAGCCCCGTTCGCCGGTCACGCCCTCCAGCCGCCGCACCAACCCGGCGGGGGCGATCACGCGCACGCGGCGCGATGGGGCGAACTCGTAGCGAAGGTAGTGTCGAAGCGCCACCAGGTCGACGAAATGGTCGGGGTGCAGGTGGCTGACGAGCACGCCCGCCAGGTCGGCAGGTTCGAGGCGCCCGGCGAGCCCGGCGAACGCGCCCTGGCCCATGTCGAGGCACAACATGGCCGCCTCGTGAACGACGACGTAGCAGGACGACGCGGTCCCGGGTCGATTGGGATAGGCGGCGCCCGATCCGACGACGAGGAGCTCCATCCCGTGGAGACTACCGGGCCGCGCGCCGCGGCACCAGGCGCGGCGCCTCCAGCCCCGCGGCGTCGATCGCCGCGTACACGTGTCCCAGCCCGTACGCGAACGAAGGGGCACGATGCGCGTCGGAGCCGGCCGTGACGCGGAGGCCGCCGAGCGCCCGGAAACGCTCCACGATCGGCGGCGCCGGGTACGTCTCGCCGGGGCGGCTGGCGGAGGCCCGACGCGTTCACCTCGAGGGCCATCCCCGTCTCCACGAGCGCGCGCAGCAGCGGCTCGTAGACGTCCGGCCGGGCCGCGAACGCCGACGGAGGGACATGGCCGGCGAGGTACTTCTTCACGTAGTCGAGGTGGCCGATGGTGTCGAAGAGCTCGCTCCGGATGGCAGCCTCGACCTCGGAGAAGTACGGCCCGACGATCGCGTCGAACGTTCGCCCGGCGACCCAGCCCGCCACCCGGCTGGCCAGGTACGGGGAATCCGCCCCAACGTGGACCGAGCCGATGGCGTAGTCGTAGGGGTGGTGCGCCAGGTGCTCGCGAATCTCGGCCTCGCGGTCCGACTCGTAGCTGACCTCGACGCCGAACCTCACCCGAAGCCCGCGATCCGCCCAGCGCGCGGCCGCATCGCGCACCTCCCGCTCGCGGGTGGCGAACGACGCGTACGAGTGGGCCGGATCCCTCGGGTCGAAGTCCAGGTGGTCGGTGATCGCGATCTCCGGGATCCCCCGTTCGACCGCTGCCGCGCAGTACGCGTCGATCGGCACGTCGCTGTCGGGCGACAGGTTCGTGTGGAGGTGTGCGTCCAGCGGGAGATCGCGGTCCGCCTGCGGCCCCGGCGCGGGCAGCGAGGTCACCCGGCGATCAGCCCCAGCTCGCGGCCGACGCGGCCGAACGCCTCGAGGCAGGTGTCGAGCTCCTCGTCGGAGTGGGCGGCCGTCACGATGGTCCGAAGGCGCGCGCCGTCGAGGGCGACGGTGGGATAGACCACCGACGTCGCCCAGACACCTTCATCGAGGAGGCGGTCCGCGAAGCGGATCGCCGCCGCCGAGTCGCCAACCATGATCGGCGTGATCGGCGTCTCCGACGCCCCCGTGTCGAATCCGAGGCGCGCGAGCTCGGCCTTGAAGCGACGGGTGTTCGACCAGAGCCGCTCGATCAGCTCCGGCTCGTCCTCCAGCACGTGGATCGCGGCGAGGCATGCGGCCGCGACCGCGGGCGGGTGGGACGTGGAGAAGAGGAACGGGCGTGCGCGCTGGACGAGCATCTCGCGCAACGTGCGCGAGCCGGCCACATACCCGCCCAGGACGCCCATCGCCTTGCTGAGCGTGCCGACCTGGATCGCGACCCGGCCGTGCAGGTCGAAGTGATCCACGCTGCCGCGGCCGTTCCTGCCCAGCACGCCGGAGGCATGGGCGTCGTCGACGAAGACGGCGGCGTCGTGGTCCTCGGCCGCGGCCACGATCGCGGGGAGTGGCGCGATGTCGCCGTCCATGCTGAAGACGCCGTCGGTGACCACGAGGATGGCCCGGTAGGGCTGGCCGTCCGCGCGGCCCTCGCGGCGCGCCGTGGCGAGGAGCTCACGGAGGTGCGCCACGTCCTTGTGCCGGTAGATGACCCGTGGCGCCTTCGAGAGGCGCATCCCGTCGATGATCGAGGCGTGGTTGAAGGCGTCCGAGACGATCAGGTCGGGCTCGGCGGCAACGACCGGGATGACGCCGGTGTTGCAGGTGAAGCCGGACTGGAACGTGAGGGCCGCCTCCACGTGCTTGAAGCGGGCGAGCTCGGCCTCCAGCTCCTCGTGGAGCGCCATCGTCCCCGAGATGGTGCGAACCGCCCCGGATCCGGCCCCGAACCGGCGGACCGCGTCGAGGGCGGCCTCCACGAGTCGCGGATGCGTGTTCAGCCCGAGGTAGTTGTTCGAGGCCAGCGTGATCGCCTCGCGGCCGTCGACCGTGACGCGGGTGCGGTTCGCGCTGCTCATGACCCGGAGCGGCCGGTAGAGGCCCTGGGCGCGCACCTGCGCCAGGTCGTCGGCGAGATGCCCCAGCGGGTCGGGGGGCGGAGTCGTGCTCACCGTGAGGTCCTCCTGGCGGCCACCTGCCGCGTCACTGCGGCTGCGGGCCGCGTCACGACGTCCAGTCCAGGATCACCTTGCCGGCGTCACCGGACCGCGCGGCCGCGAATGCGGCGGCGTGCTCGACGAACGGGAAGCGGTGGGTGATCGCGGGCGTGATGTCCAGCCCGGACTGGAGCATGACCGTCATCTTGTACCAGGTCTCGTACATCTCGCGGCCGTAGATGCCGCGCAGCGTCAGCATCTTGAACACGATCTCGTTGACATCGAGGGAGATCTCCGCCGTTGGGATCCCCAGGATCGCGATTCGACCGCCGTGGGCCATGCTGGCGATGGCCGACCTGAGCGCGGCGGCGTTGCCGGACATCTCGAGGGCCACGTCGAACCCCTCGGTCATGCCGAGCTCGGTCCCGACCTCGCGCAGGTCGCGCTCGCGCGGGTCGACCGCGATCGTGGCCCCCATCCGTTCGGCGATCGCGCGCCGGACCGGGTTCGGCTCCGAGACGACGACGTGCCGCGCGCCGGCGTGGCGGACCACCGCCGTGGCCATGAGACCGATCGGACCCGCCCCGGAGACGAGCACGTCCTCGCCCAGGACGGGGAACGCGAGGGCGGTGTGGACCGCGTTCCCGAACGGGTCGAAGATCGCGGCGACCTCCTCGTCGATCCCACGCCAGTGGTGCCAGATGTTCGTCATCGGGAGCACGACCAGCTCCGCGAAGGCTCCGTCGCGGCCGACCCCGAGGCCGATCGTGTGCGCACACAGGTGGCGCTGCCCGGCCAGGCAGTGGCGGCAGCGGCCGCAGACGACGTGGCCCTCCCCGCTCACCAGGTCGCCGGGCGCGAAGCCGATGACGTTCGAGCCGACGTCCACGACCTCGCCCACGAACTCGTGGCCGATCACGAGGGGCGGCCGGATGGTCTTCGCGGCCCACGGATCCCACGCCTCGATGTGGAGGTCGGTCCCGCAGATGCCCGTCCGGTGGACGCGGACCAGGACATCGTTGATCCCGACCGCCGGCTCGGGCCAGTCCCGGAGCTCCAGGCCCGGTCCCTCGGCCGTCTTGACCAGGGCGAGCATCGCTGCCTCCTTGCGGTGTGGGCGTCCCGCGTTCGCGCGCGGCCGCTCAGCCGGCCCCGGCGGGGTCGTCGCGCCCGGCGAGGAGCCGTGCAGCGGGGGATCCCGGTGGCACGCTTCCGTCCGCCTCGACGATCGGGTTGGTCACGCTGCCGATCCCCTCTACCTCCACCCGCACGACGTCGCCCGGGACGAGGAACACGGGCGGGACACGGAAGACGCCGACGCCGGAAGGGGTCCCCGTGATGACCAGGTCCCCGGGCTCCAGCGTGATGCTGGCCGAGATGAAGGCGATGAGCTCTGCGACCCCGAAGATCATGTCGCCGGTCGTCCCGTCCTGGACAAGGCGCTCGCCTCCGGCGTCGGGCCCTGTCGCCGGCGTGTGCCAGCCGCGCAGCCGGAGGGCCACGGGGTCGCCCAGCTCGTCGGCCGTGACCATGCACGGTCCGAGGGGCAGGAACGTGTCCGATCCCTTCGCCCGAAGCCACTGGCCGTCGCCGCGGGCGCCTGGAGCAAGGGCCGGCTTCGAGCCCTGGAGGTCGCGGGCGCTCACGTCGTTGGCGGTGACGTACCCGGCGACGTGGTCCATCGCCGTCTCGAGCGGGACGCGCCGAGCACGACGTCCGATCACCACCCCGAGCTCGGCCTCGAGGTCGAGCGCCTGCGTCGTCGCCGGCCGCACCACGGGCGCACCGTCGCCGACGACCGCGTTGGAGAACTTCGCGAAGAGGAGCGGCCGATCGGGGATCGGCATGCCCTGCTCGAGGAGATGGCTCCGGTAGTTCCACCCGACGCCGATGACCTTGCCCGGCTCGAGCGGAGCCACGATGCGCAGCTGTGCCAGGGCCACGCCCCGCATCCCACCAGCCAGGGCGCGCGCTTCTGCCTCCCGCGTCTCGGCGAGATCCTCGTCCTCCGCCAGGAGGCCGCGCACGTCGAGCAGCGCGAGCTCTTCGCGCAGGCCGGCTCGCTCTGCGAGCGCGGCGAGGGTGATCACGCGTCCGTCGGCCAGGATGCCGGCGACCGGCAGGTCGAGCTCGTCCAGGTAGGCGACGATGCGCATCGGGCTGTTCCGACCGCTACGGAGCCGTCGACGGGGAGGGCGACGCCGCGGCAGGGGACGCTGACGGGGCGGGCGACACGGCCGGCGCGGCGGCCGACGCGGACGGTGCCGGTGATCCCGCGGGGCCCGGCGTCGGCGTGTAGCCGGGGACCGCCTGCTGGCACTGGGGCTCCGGCGCGCGGTCGGCCGACTGCGCGTAGAACGTCGTGATCGCGCCCACGTCGAGGCTGTCGAGGAAGTAGACGCGGCCCCAGACGACGGCAGCGTATGGCGTGGGCAGCTGGTCGAAGCGGGTCACGACCACGTTCGACCCGGGCGGGAACCCGCACAGCGGGCTGGCCGGGAGCTGCTGCTGCAGCGCGCCGAGCGCGGTCTGCGCGTCCGTCCCGCAGCCCTCGGGGCAGCGGTAGAGCACGACCATCGCCCCGTGCTCGAGGTTGTGGACCCAGCCCTCCGGCACGGTCGTGTCGTCCTTGCCGTAGAAGACCGGCGGGATCGGGCCGAGGCGGGACGCGTTGAAATGCGATCCGGAGGTGGGGGGGCAGAACTCGTAGGTGACGCTCGTGCTGGTGTCCACGTGATTGCGGCCGAGGTCGCGGGTCACCTGGCCAAGCCGCGGTGTCTCGCCGGGCGCGACCGAAGGGGAGGCGGTGGGCTGGAGCATGGTCGTGCAGGCGTACGCGGGGCTCGAGGCCCCGAGGAAGAGAGCACCGCCAACCACGAGGACGACCGCTGCAACGCCGATTCCCAGGAGCATTCCGCGGTATCGCTCGAGCGCGGAGCGCTGCCGCTGCGGCTCGCGGATCCGGGTCCGGCCCGCAACGGGCTCCGTGCCCGTGCCCGCACCGGCGCCGCGTTGGCCGGCGGCGGGGCGATTCGGTTGCGGGTTCCGGGTTCGTTTGGTCACGGGGCTCCTCGATGTTCGTGCCGGGACGAGCACGCCCTACGCGGGGGGCGTGGCATGGGGATGACGGAGGTTGCGTGGCCTGTCGAGCCGCTGCTGCGCAATGGTGTCCACCGGCCGTTCTCGCGCAAGGGTAGCCCAGGTGCGCAGGAACGTCGGTATCACGTTCCGGGACGGGCCATCACGGTTCGGAGAACCACGCCCGCGAGGCGGGCCGCCGGAGCCCGACCCAGAGCAGCACGCCCAGGATCCCCGGGGCCAGCACGAGGATCGGCACGGGGCTGACCAGGAAGAAGAACGCCAGCGGAACGGTGAGCGTGCTGAGCCCGACAGCAAGGCCGCGGGCCGCCTCCTTGCGCTGGAGCACGAGCGTGATCGTGAAGATCGTGTAGGCGAGCAGGACCATGACCACGACGCCCGGGAAGCTGATCGGCGCGGAGATCGCCATGTCCACCACCCAGCGCAGCGAGACGCCGATTGCGGCGAGGATCACCAGCCCGTAGCCAAGGAAGAGGAGCACGCCGGGTGGAGGCATGCGACGCGAGGTGGGCATGGGCCGATTCTGCCACCTGCCCCCGCGACGCAACAGGCCGCGCCGGTGTGGCCACGACGCGCGAGGTTGGGGCCGCCATGAAGGTTGCGCTGCGTCGCGCGTCGAGCCAGGAGCCGTCGAGCCGGGAAGTTGTCGAGGCGGGCGGGCGAGGGTGTCGGGGCCCCGGGCTTGACAGGTCGCAACCTCGCCGCTACCTTCCGTTAAACCGGTTTGCTAAACCGGTTTTGACCGCGGTGGAGTCGCTCCAGCGACCTCCGGAGGAGCCGTGGAGGGCCGGTGAGACAGGAAGCCCGCGATCGAGCCAGGATCGCAGACGTCGCCCGCGAGGCTGGCGTGTCGAAGACCGCGGTCTTGTTCGCGTTCAACAACCCGGAGCGCCTGAGCCCGGACACCGCGACGCGGATTCGGGACGTCGCCACGTCGCTCGGGTACCGGCCGCACCCGGTCGCCCGGATGCTCACCCAGGGCCGTACCCGGACGCTTGGCATCCTGACCCCACAGGCGCTCTCGGCCGTCTTCGCGAACCCGTTCTTCTCCACCTTCAGCGAAGGCGTCGCGGCGGTCGCCGAGGAAGCCGGCTACGGGCTCCTCTTCGTGTCGCCGGTCCACGGCTCGCTCGCGCGGGCCGTCAACCGCGCCACCGTCGACGGTTTCGTGGCAATCGGCCTCTCGGGGGACCATCCGGAGGTGGAGCAGATCAGGCGGGCGGGACTTCCGATCGTCATGGTCGACTCCACGGCCGCGTTCCCCGAGCATCCGGCCGTCGACGTGGACGACGAGGGCGGCGCTCGCCTCGCCGCGGGCCACCTGCTGGCCCTTGGCCACCGGGAGTTCCTCGTGATCGGCGTCGAGCCGCCGGCGCCCGGCACCTGCGCCGACTTCGGGGGCATCGTCGGGCGGCGGCTGAAGGGATATCGCGAGGAGCTCGCCGCGGCCGGCGTCGACCTGCCCGACGATCGCGTCGTGGTCGGCCCGGCGAGCGTCGAGGGTGGGAGCGCCTGCCTGGCTGGCGCCTGGGAGGACGGGCGCCGGCCCACCGCGATCCTCGCCATGAGCGACGCGATGGCGATCGGCGCGATCAACGCCGCGCGGCGCCTGGGCCTCGGCGTCCCCGCCGACATCAGCGTCGTCGGATTCGACGACATCGAGCTCTCCCGCCATGTCGAGCCGCCGTTGACGACCGTGCACCAGCCGGTCCGGCGGAAGGGCGAGGAGGCGTGCCGCCTTCTCCTCTCGGCGATTGCGCGGGACGACTCCACACGGCCCGATCACCGAACCCTCGAGACGCGTCTCATCGTCCGCGGCTCGAGCGGTCCGGCATCAATCGGGAAGGAGGTGGCGGCGGGCCGCTGACAGACTCGGAGGAGCGGCCGCTGAATCGCGTCGTGCGATATCGTCATCGTCCGTCGGGAGCGCTCCCACACCGAGCGCATCGACAGGCGACTCGACGAGGATCCTCGAACCGGGGAAACGCATGCGCATCGATACTCCCGCCTGGGTCCGGGACGCCGTCTTCTACCAGGTCTTTCCCGACCGGTTCGCGCGCTCGGCCCGCGTCGCGAAGCCCGGGTCGCTGGAGGCGTGGGACGCGCCGCCCACCGGCCACGGATTCAAGGGAGGCGACCTGCTGGGGATCGTCGAGCACCTCGACCAGCTCGCCGACCTGGGCGTCACGGCGCTCTACCTGACGCCGGTGTTCAGCTCCGCGTCGAACCACCGCTACCACACCTACGACTACCTGTCGGTCGATCCGCTGCTCGGCGGGACGCCGGCCCTGCGGGAGCTCGTGGATGCCCTGCACGCGCGCGGGATGCGGATCGTGCTCGATGGCGTCTTCAACCACACCGGGCGCGGCTTCTGGCCCTTCCACCACGTCCTGGAGAACGGGCTCGCCTCCCCGTATGCAGGCTGGTTCCACCTGGACCGGGAGCGCCTGGCGGCCGGCCGCGGCCTCGATGCATATCCCGACCGGGCGGCGGCCCGGGCCAATGGCTCGGCCAACGCGCAGGCGCACGGCGGCGGCGCCACCTCGATCGAACAGCTCGGGTATCGGGCGTGGTGGGACATGCCGGCCCTGCCCAAGCTCAACACCGATGACCCTGGCGTCCGCGAGTACCTCTTGTCCGTGGCGACGCACTGGCTCGCGTTCGGGATCGACGGGTGGCGCCTGGACGTCCCCACCGAGATCGAGGACGAGGCGTTCTGGCAGGAGTTCCGGCGACGCTGCCGAGCCGTGAACCCCGAGGCGTACCTGGTGGGGGAGATCTGGGACGTTGCGCCGGAATGGGTCCGCGGCGACCGCTTCGACGCCCTGATGAACTACCCGCTCATGGAGGCGATCGTCGGGTTCGTGGGCGGGCCATCGCTCGACACGGCGCTGGTCGCCTCCCACCACGAGCTCTCGATGCACGTCCGACCCTCGGACGCGGCGACCTTCGCGTCGGCGGTCCTCGCCCAGGCCGCGGCGTACGCACCGGGGACGGTCGCGTCGCAGCTCAACCTGCTCTCCTCGCACGACATGCCCCGCGTCCGGACCCTGCTGTCGGGCGATGTCGCGGCGGTTCGCCTCGCTGTCCTGCTCCAGATGACGCTGCCCGGCGCGCCCTGCGTCTACTACGGCGACGAGATCGGGATGGAAGGCGGCAACGACCCCGACTGCCGCCGTTCGTTCCCGGTCGGTGCAGCCGGGCGCGACGAGGCGCTCCGCGCGACCTTTCGCGACCTGATCGCGCTGCGGCGGACGCACCCCGCGCTGCGTGCCGACGGGTTGCGCGTGGCCGGGGCCGCGGGTGCGGGCGTGGCGCTCCTGCGAGGCGGTGCGGGCGACCCGACGTCCGGCGGCGAGACGCTCGTCGTCGTCGTGAATGCCGGAACGGAGCCCGCCACGATCGAGCTGGCGGTCCCGGAGCTTGCCGGGCGGCGCCTCGTCGCGCTCGGCGTGGTGGGGCTACCGGCGGGGGCGCCCGTGGACGTCGCCGTGGACGGGACAGCCTCGGTGGGGGCCGCCGCGCGATCGGGGATCGTCCTGTCCGCGGTGGGTTGAGCCTATACTCGGATTCTCGTGGCAGATCTCCCCTTCGAGCCGGCGGACGCCGGGAGCGTGCAGCAGCTTCTCCGGGTCGTCGACGCCGAGGGCAAGATTCCGCGGGCGCTCGACGCCCACGGTCCATTTGCCGGTCGGGACGTGACCCTCTTCGGCGCGTCCCCCGAGCGTGAGCGCTGGCTGACGGAGGCCGGCGCCCGGTTGACCGTGGTGGCGGACCCCACAGGCGAGCACGAGTGGCCGTCCGCGGCGAGTGCGGATGTCGTGATGGCCTTCTGGGCCGCCTTCGACGGCCCAGACCGCGCGAACCAGCTCGCGAATGCGGAGCGGCTCCTGCGACCCGACGGCCGGCTCCTCGTCGTGCTGGACTACGGCCGCGACGACCTCGACGTGATCCGGGGACCGGAGGTGGCCGCGAGCCTGGTGGCGTCGAGCCGCCGCGACGGCTGGTTCCTGGGCCGCGGGTTCCGCGTTCGCGTGATCCACACGTTCTGGCGCTTCGAGACGATCGAGGAAGGCGGCGAGCTGCTCCGGGCGGCCTACGGGCCGGCCGCGGAGCCGGCGATCGAACGGCTGCGCCGCCCGCGTATCGCGCACAACGTGGCGATCTACCACTGGACGCGCGACCTCGGCGCGGCGACGAAGACAGGCTGACGGCAGGTCGATCGATGGATCCACGACGCCAGGTCTCGCCACGCGCGCCCGATGGAACGCGTCGCCGGACCGGCCTCCACATCGGGTCGATGCGCGTCACTCCGACCCGGGTCTTCCTGGCGGTCGCGTTCCTGGGTTCGATGCTCTACCTGGTCTACGCGGTCAACGTCCGCGACACGACGCAGATTCCCGCCCTGGCCTCCGGGGCGCTGGTGCTGGGGCTGGTGTTCGGGATGCTCGCGACCGTGGGCGGGTTCGAGACGTACCAGGCCTCGCGCGGCAACCGTCCCGCCCGGTCGGTCGTGGCGGCCGTCCTGGGCGGCATCGCCGGGGTGATCGCCCTGGCCTGCTTCGCGGCCGCGGCGATCCTCGCGATCCTCTCGAAGGCGCCCTGAGGAGGGCCAGGACCCCTGAGGTGCCGATCGCCTGCGTGACGCGGGCCGCGCTCCGGGCCCTGCTAGACTCGGCGCCGTCCAGCGCCCCCATCGTCTAGAGGCCTAGGACGCCACCCTTTCAAGGTGGAGATCAGGGGTTCGAATCCCCTTGGGGGTACTCCCGCTGTCGTTTGAAGCGCTTCCGGACGGCGCCGGGGATGTCCTTGCGGTCCTCGGCACGTACCGGCACTGCCCGGTCGGCCGGTCACGACGCCACACGGTGCAGAGCTTCATGGCTCCCGTCGGCTGTCCACACTGGGAGCGAGCCACACTTGGAGCGAGCCACGATGGGCAACGTCACCGCGACTCGTGGGAACCTGCCGGCCGAGCTGACGAGCTTCATCGGCCGACGCCACCATGTCCAGGAGGTCAAGTCCGCCCTGACCACTGCCCGCCTGGTGACCCTCGTGGGACCTGGCGGGGTGGGCAAGACGCGACTCGCACTCAGGGCGGCGACGGACCTCAGGCGCGGCATCCCGGATGGTGTGTGGCTCGTGGAGCTCGCCGGTCTGCGGGATGCCGAGCTCGTGCCCAAGGCGGTCATGACCTCGCTCGGTCTCCGCGATGAATTGAGCCTTTGGCCAGTATCCAGGCTCATCGAGCACGTCGCCTCCAGGCGACTGCTGCTCGTCCTCGACAACTGCGAGCATCTTCTCGATGCCTGCGCGGTGCTCGCTGATGCCGTTCTGCGTGAGGCGCCGTCGCTGCGGATCCTTGCCACCAGCAGCCAGCCCCTCGGCGTGCCGGGCGAGACGGTCGTCCAGATTGGCCCGTTGTCGATCCCGGACCCTGATGGGCGAACGGCGCCGGACCGGATCGCGAAGTCCGAGGCTGTCGCCCTGCTCGTCGAGCGTGCACGAGAGGCCGGCTCAGCCATCGAGGTCACGCCGGAGAACTGCGACGCCCTCGTCCAGCTTGTTCGTCGCCTGGACGGGATCCCTCTGGCTATCGAGCTCGCAGCCGTGCGACTTCGCACTCTTGGCCTCGATCAGCTGGTCGAGCGCCTCAGCGACCGCTTCCGTTTGCTGGTGGGAGGTAGCAGGACCGCACCGCTGCGCCATCAGACTCTCGAGGCAACCATCGCCTGGAGTCACGATCTGCTGGGTCACGATGAACGAGCTGTCCTGAGGCGCCTGTCGGTGTTCCCCGGGTCGTTCAGCCTGGAGGCGGCCGAGCAGGTAGGCCGGGCTGGTACGGCGACGCCGACCGGGGTGATGGACGTCCTGACCTCCCTCGTCGAGCGCTCATTTGTCGTCCGCGAGGGAACCAGTCGAAGGGCGCGTTATCGATTGCACGAGACCATGCGCGAGTTTGCGCTGACGCGGCTCCGCGAAGCCGACGAGGAGGCGGCCGCCAGGGGCGCGCACCTCTCCCTGTTCTCGAGCCTCTGCCGGTTCACCGAATTCGACATCCCAGCGCCAGACGGCGCGTCCGTGCTCGCTTCGCTTGACGAGCTGGATCTCGAAGCAGACAACCTCCGGGCCGCATTGGGGCACTGCCTCGCCGACCCGGATGGCACGGAACGTGGCCTGACGATGGCGGCTGGTCTTGGCCAATACTGGAGATACCGAGCGCTGACTGAGGGCGCCCGCTGGATGGATGCGGTCCTTGCCCGGCGTGGTGGCGACGACGCCATCCGAGGGCGAGCATTGGACGTCAAGGTCTCCCTCGCCGTTGCGCAGGGGGATCATGCGGCGGGCCTGGAGGCCGCGGCTGAGGCCACCGCGATTGCTCGACGCCTCGGGGCTGACGCCTTGCTTGTGCGGATCCTCGCGAACCAGGCAGCCTTGCACGTGATTGCCGGCGACGGATCGGCAGCGCGCGCGACCTCCGCCGACGCCACCGCCCTCGCTGCTCGTCTCGGCGACGACATGTCCTTCATCGTCGCAGCGCAGTCCGAGGCATTCATCGCCTTCCTCGACGGCGACTTTGCCCGGATGCGCGATGTCGGACTTGCCGCTGCCGCGCGTTGTCGCCGGATCAATGAATACTTCGTGCTCAGCGTGCACCTTACGAGTGCCGGGACGGGCGCCCTCATGCTCGGGGAGCATGCCGCGGCCGAGGCGGCACTGACCGAGGCGCTGCGTGCCACCGTCGTCATCGACGACCGCCCTGGTCTGGTGCTACGGATCCAGGCGCTCGCCAACAGCGCCGCGATGGCAGGCAGAGCGCAGCGTGCCGCAGAGCTCCTGGGGGCAGCTGAGATGCTGCGACTTCAAATCGGCGCACAGGTGAGCCCGTTCATGGGTCCACTTGCTGAGAAGGCCCAGGAACAGGCCAAGTCCGAGCTCGGCGAAGACCGCTTCAAGCGGGGGTTTGACGCGGGAGCGCGCCTCGATCGGGAAGGTGCCGTGGCTCTGGCGCTCGGAGAGAGGGTGGTACGAGACACGGGCTCTTCGATGGACAAGGCCCCCAATCCGCTTGGCAAGCGCGAGCGGGAGGTCGCGGAGCTCATTGCCGAGGGGTTGAGCAACAAGGAGATCGCGACTCGACTATTCCTTTCCGAGCGCACTGTCGAGACCCACGTCTACAACATGCTCAACAAGCTCGGGTTCAACTCGAGGGTCAGCATCGCCTCCTGGGTGTCGACCGCCGAGTAGGTGCGGGCCCGCGAGGTGGGTGATCTCGCGGATCCGCCCGGGCGGCAAGAGGGCCACGCTTACCGCGTGTCGCGCCGCCTCGATGTTCGGTGATTCGACCAGACAGACAAGCCGACCATCCTCCCGGCTCACCCCAGCAATCACCGTGCGTGCGACGGTCGCCGTCCCTCGCGTCCGGGCGTACGCGGCGTCCAGCATCCGCAGAGCGCGCCCCAGCTCGCGTTCTCCCGCGTCCGCCATGGGGACCTCGACCAAGAAGTTCGGCACGGCCCTGATGATCGGTGGCTTCGCCCCGCACGACATCGCGGGGAACACCGAGCCGGTACGTAGTGTCCAGGCCCTGGCGATCTCTAAGTGCCGCGTACGTGTTCGTCCGGATGAAGCTGCCGAGCGCCCTGCGTAGCGTGCGGTATGCGCATTCCGGTCAGTAGCGCTGCCGGCCCAACGGAGAGGAGCGTCCCATGCAAGCAGTCGTCCAGGACACCTACGGCACGGAAGCAGTCCTGCAGTCCCGCGAGATTCCGAAGCCAGTGATCGCCGACAACGAGGTGCTGGTCCGCGTCCACGCGGCGTCGGTCCACGTCGGTGACTCGATCCTCATGTCGGGCTCGCCCTACGTCATGCGGATGGCCACCGGGCTGCGGAGGCCGAAGAACCGGGTCCCGGGCACGGACATCGCGGGGACGGTCGAGGCGGTCGGCACGGACGTGAAGGGCCTGCGGCCCGGCGACGAGGTCTTCGGGTGGTGCACGGGCGCGTTCGCCGAGTACGCGTCGGCGAGCGAGGACCAGTTCGTGCCCAAGCCGGCCAACCTCACCTTCGAGCAGGCGGCAGCCGTCGGGGTATCGGCGACCACCGCCCTCCAGATCCTGCGCGATGACGGGCATATCCAGCCCGGGCAGAAGGTGCTCATCAACGGGGCGTCGGGCGGCGTGGGCACGTTTGCCGTCCAGATCGCCAAGGCGTTCGGCGCCGAGGTGACTGGCGTGACCAGCACCAAGAACCTGGACCTGGTCCGCTCGATCGGGGCCGACCACGTCGTCGACTACACCAGGGAGGACTTCCGGAAGGGCGGACCGCGCTACGACTTCATCCTCGACAACGTCGGGGACCGCTCCATGGCCGAGACGAGGCGAGCGCTCACCCCAACCGGGACGCTGCTCTCCAACGGTGGAGGACATGCTGGCGGCAAGCTCAGCCGCGTGATCCGGGCCACGGTGGCGTCCATGTTCGTGCGCCAGCAGGGCAAGCCAACCGTCAAGACGCAGAACCGGGCCGACCTGGTCGCCCTCAAGCAGCTCGTCGACGCCGGGAAGGTCACACCCGTGATCGACGCCACCTACTCCCTGCGCGAGACTCCCACGGCGATCGGTCGTGTGGCGGCTGGACACGCGCGAGGAACCGTCGTCATCGCCGTGTCGCCCGATTCGGCAGCGACCCCGGCCGCGGCCTGACGGAGACGCAGCAGCGAAGTCGTCCCAGCGCCGCCGGGCGCCCTTGGGACCCGCGCGCGCAAGGCACCAAGCGAGCCAGCCAAGACATCGACCCGAAGCACCCCCGACCAATCACGGTCGTTCGACTGCAATTTCGAAAGGAGACCTCCATGTCCAAGGCAACAGTCACCAGGCTTTTCATCGGCGGCGGGCTCGCCGTCATCGCGGGCGCCATCCTGGCAATCGTGACCGTGTCGATCGCGAACGCGAACGACGTGTTCGTCATGAACGGCCCCGACATCGTGGGGATCCGGGGAAGCGCGCTCGCGTGGCTGATGCTCCCGCTCGGCATCGCGGGCGGCCTCGCGATTGCGGGCGGCCTGGTTGCCGGCCTCATCGGCTGGATCGGAGCCCTGCTGGACACCTGGAAGCTCGACAACAAGACGTGGTTTGCCTTCCTGCTCGTGCTGGGGATCTTCAACGTCGGCTTCTTCGCGATGGTCGCGTACCTCGTCGCCGGGCCGGATGGCGCGCCCGGCGCGGCCGTCCAGGGGACGGAGGCCTCCCCCCGCCCTACGCCTGCATGACACGCATCAATTCGTGATGCCTCCGGGTGGGCGCCGGCAACGATGCCGGCGCCCACCGCTGAAAGGGCGAGAGTCATGGTCGACAACCACACGTCGATGGCAGGCAGGACCGTCCTGATCACCGGCGGAAGCGCCGGCATCGGCAAGGCCACTGCCGTCGGGCTCGCAGCCCTGGGCGCCCGGGTGGCCATCACCGGCCGCGACCGGTCGCGCGCCGAGGCTGCCGCGGTCGAGATCCGCACCGCGACGGGCAATCCGCACGTGGACGCGTTCGGCGCCGACCTGTCGTCACAGGTGGAGGTCCGCCGCCTCGCCGCAGAGGTGCTCGTCGCGTACCCGCGCCTGGACGTGCTGATCAACAACGTCGGTGGGTACTGGGCCACGCGCCACGTCACAGCCGATGGCCTCGAGCACACCTTCGCCGTGAACCACCTGGCCGCGTTCCTGCTTACCAACCTGATGCTGGATCGCCTGAAAGCCAGTGCACCGGCGCGCGTCGTCACGGTGTCGTCCAATGCCCAGTCGTTGGGCACGATCGACTTCGTCGACCTGCAGGGAAAGCGCCGCTACTCCGGGCAGGCGGCCTACAACCAGTCGAAGCTGGCCAGCGTTCTGTTCACCTACGAGCTGGCTCGTCGCCTCGAGGGCACCGGCGTGACGGCCACGGTGCTCCACCCCGGTGTCGTGAACAGCGGCTTCGGAGCCGAAGATCCCTCGCGGGTCTTCAAGTTCCTCGTGCCGCTGTGGCGACCGTTCATGAAGACGCCGCAGCAGGGCGCGGCGACTTCGATCTACCTGGCGTCTTCGCCCGAGGTGGAGGGCGCAACCGGGATGTATTTCGCCAAGAGCAGGCCGCAGTGCTCCAGCACGACGTCATACGACGAAAGCACGGCAGGACGCCTGTGGCGGATCAGCGCCCGCCTGGTCGACCTCGACGGTGAGTCGGCCCGGCAGGTCGGCCGAGCAGTGTCGAATGACTGAGCCGGCCTGATGGGCACCGGGGCCGCCGTCCGGTCAGGTTGGCGGCTGTGATTCTGCGCCATCAGGGGTGGGCCGGACCCTGCCGAGTCCTCGCAGCTCGGCGTCTCCAGATCTGCGCTGAGGCTGCTGCTCGGTTCGCAGAGGCCTTCCGGAGGAGAGGTCCGCCTTCGAGAAGGGGCGGCGCGGCTGGTGCCGCGACGCGCCAGATCGCGACCAACGCCTGACGTGCTCGGTACTAGCGAGTGAGGTTCCGGGCACGCCGGCGCGGTTAAGGTCAACGTGCGCGCAACCTCCAGTCGATTGCGCCATTGTCGGGTGCAGCGTGGAAATCGGAGCCCAGTTCTGCGAACGCTGCGGACGGGACGGCGATTCCTTCGCGTCGGCTGGCATCTCGTTCCACACCTGCTCCCGGTGCGGCGTCGCGAGCTGTTCCGATTGCTGGAACCTCGTCGCCGATGCGTGCTTGCGGTGCGTGCCATTCCGGCTGCTCGACCCGTTGATCCAGCCTCCCGTCTCTATCCAGCGGGAACCAGGCCTCACGCGGCACGGCAGGACGGGTCGCGGGATCACCGGTCCCGAGGTCGAGGGACAGCTCGTGGTGCGGGCGGTGCCGAGGATTCGCCAGGCAGACACGTGGTCGTCGGACCGCGCGACGCCGACGGCGATTGCGGCGCACCGTGGCGAGCCCAGCGGAACGTCGGCGACGGACACGGCCCCGGTCGGGGGCCGGCCCGGCCCACGCGGGGGAGCCCGCGGCGGAGGGGCCATCGCGTCGTCCGCGTTGGTCGTCGTGGCGGTCCTGGCGGTCCTGGCCTCTGGTGGATCCCCGAACCTACCGGCGCCGCTCGCAGACGCGCCCCTCTCGACACCGCCGTTCCCAGCCGACGGCCAGATGACCGTGCAGGCTGCCGGAGGCACAACGGCGCCCTCATCCGGGACGATGTCGCCTGGACGTGCAGCGACCAGCCAGGCGGGCGGCACCCCGCCGGCAATCGCGCCCAACCCACCGAGGTCGGGCCCCGGAAGCTCGTGGGTGACGGTGACGCCGGCGCCCCGCGCGAACGTGTCTCCGTCTGCGGCTCCTCCGTACGCCTCGACACCGACTCCGGGTCCGGTGGGATCGCCGACCGCGTCCCCGCCGCAGGGTTGGGGGCCGTGGCCGACGCCATACGAACCGCCGTGGGCAACCCCGGACCCGGCGCCACTCCCGACGCCGGCGCCGACCGAGTCGCCGACGCCGGCGCCGACCGAGTCGCCGACGCCTGAGCCGACCGAGTCGCCGACCGCCGAGCCGACCGAGACGCCGACCGCCGAGCCGACCGAGACGCCGACCGCCGAGCCGACCGAGTCGCCGACGCCTGAGCCCAGTCCGACCGCCGAGCCGACCGAGACGCCGACGCCTGAGCCCACTCCGTCGCCCGAACCGAGCGCCGCCGCGACACCGGAGCCGACCGACACGCCGACGTTCGCGCCCTGACAAGCCGAGCCCCGTCGGCTTCGCCGCCTCGTCGATCAACCTCGCCCGGGCTCGATCACGTGGCCGATCCGCGTTCGCTGCCTACGGTGTGGGGGTGACGATCACGAACTCGTCGAGGTCGACGCGGGGCCTCCCGGAGGTGCCCACGGTCCGGATCTCGAGCGTGTGCCTTCCGCTCGTCGTCCACGAGCGGAGCGTCATGATCAGCCGGGCAGCGGACGTCGCGCGGCCCAGGTTCACCGTGCGCTCGTACGCACCGTCGACGTAGATGCGCGCCTGGCCGCGGGTCGGGCCCACGGTCGAAACCCAGCCGATCTGGCTCCCCGTGAAGGTGATCCGGACGCTTGCGCCGGCGACCGACGCGGCGATCGCGCGCCCGCCGACGAACGCCGCGGAGCGCTTGGTCGACCATGCGCCCTTGCGGACGATGGCGGACGAGGTCTCCTGCACCGCGCTCAGACGGAACGCCCCGGCCGTGGCCCATGCGCCGACGTTGCCGGCTCGATCGATGGCTCGTACCCGCAGGCGATGCACAAGGCCGGGTGCCAGCGCCACGGTGACGCTCGTGTCGGTGGCCTTCGCCAGCGGCACGGCGACCCAGGAAGAGCCGATGGACCGCTGCAGCTCGTAGCCCTTCACGCCGCGGCCCTGGTCCGTCGCCACCGGCCACGTGATGCCGACCGGGATCGTCGAGGCACCGAGGGTCGTCGCGGCGAGGAGCGTGGACACCGGGGCGCGGGCGACCGGCGGGAAGGAGTCGAGACGAACGGTGACCGTCGCCGTGCCCTGGATGCCGCGTGCCGTCGCGACCACGGTCGCCGTGCCGGGCGCCGTGGCAGAGAATCGCCCCGCCGGGGTGATGGCCCCAGGCCCGGTCACGGTCCACGCGAGCTCTCCGTCGACGAGCGTCACGCCGTTGTAGGCGGCGTCCTGACCCTTCACGGTGAAGCCCGTCGCCTCGCCCTGCCAGAGGCCGGCGGTGGCCGGCTGGACGGCGAGCGTTGCGAGCGGGCCGGTTGGCAGCGAGCTGAAGACGATCAGGCTGTTGGCAACCCCGACCTCGCGGCCGGCGGATGGGCGGTTCACCAGCGAGACGTCGACATCGCCGGGCAGCCGGACGTCCATGGCCGTGGAGCCCCCGCCGTCCATGTTGAGCGCCTGGACCACCCCGCGGGACAGCATGAGCTCCGCAAGCTCGTCGAGGTCGACGCCCAGGCTGTAGCCGGACTGGCGCCCATCCACGGTGGCCATCACCAGGTCGCCGTTCGCGGTGATCCCCAGCGCGGTTCGGGGATGGAGCTGGTCCGCGATCAGCGGGCGCGGCGAGATGTCCGTCACGCCATTGGCAATGATGAACTCGCGAGCACCGATCGCCTCGCGGACGTTCTCCCAGCCGGGGGTGATCGAGAACGTGAGCGGCAGCGGATCACCGGGCTTGAGCGTGTCGAGCAGGGACCCCGCCGGGCCGTTGAGGACGACGGTGTCCGGCGCGATCGCGATTCCGCCGAGGGCGGCGCGAACCTCGCGAACCACCCCCGGCTGCGTCCCCGTCGGAGCGAGCGGAAGCGTGACCCCCTGGAGCACGACGTCGGTGCCGCCGACATCCTCCGGCGTGGTGGGCCCGAACCGGGGCGTGTACAGCGCGAGCTGTGAATCGGTCCGGCCCTGGTTGACATGCGCGATCGTGCCGATCGTCCCGTCCGGCCAGGTGAGCGACACGCTCACGAGGACGTTCCCGATGAGGGGTTTGCCCGAGGCATCGATGCCGAACGTCGGACGCGCCGCCGGCGCCGCAGTCACCAGCTCCCCCGCGTGGATGTCGATCCCGTTCGGCGCGAACTGGGTCGGGCTGGCGTAACCGCCCCACGTGTCGCCGTTGATCGCCGCGACGGCGCGATGCCCGTCGGCCGACACGCGGAGCGCCTGGCTCGTGGTGGTCTCCAGGCGCGTGATCCGGTCCCCGGCGAGCGACGTCTCGAGGGTGATCCCGGGCGTGCCGATCGTCACCTCGACGAGGTTGACCGCCTGGATCCCCGAGCGCGTCGTCTCGATGGTTCCCCAGTCGTGCTGCACGCCCGGCGCCACCGGGGCCCTGCCCATCGAGACGTAGGGCGTCGAGACGGAGGCGCGGGCCGTCGCGGGGCGCAGTGCGCCAGGGAGGAGCGGAATCGGGACGGCCGCGCCGGAGAACGCGAGGAGGGCGGCCAGCGTTGCCGCGACCAGCGTTGTCGCCGCCCCCGCGCGGGCGCGTGGGCGGCTCGACCGGTGCGGGGAAGTCATCACGCCAATGGTAGCGCGCTCCACGAGCGCCGCCCTTCATTGCGCGCGGAGATGCGGGGGCGGTCCCGGGTGGCGGCCGAGCATGGGGCGGCCGATGCCGCTCGCACCTCTGCTACGATCCGGGCATGCCGTTCGACATCAACGGGATCCGGATCCCGACCATCCAGTGGGACAACGTGGCGGTCCGCTGTCGCGGGTGCGGCGAGGTGATCGACGGCACGCCCTTCCGCATCAACGTCATGGACATCACCTCGGTCGAGATTCCTCCGTCCTGGTCTGGCCCGACGACGATCAACCCCGGGCCGTTCCAGCTCCACGCCGACCCGGCATGCGCGCGCCGGTGGATGCGCGAGCGGGGCAACCTCTTCTGCCGCAAATCCGCGGTCCGCGAGCTGATGCGACCGATCGTGGTCCCCGGCGAGACGCCCCGCTGGGGACTCTGCGACGGGTTCCATCACGACGACCACGAGCTCGTCCCCGCCTGACCGTCCCGCCCGGGAGGCCTCCTCGGCATGAGCGTGATCATCACCTCCATCACGTCGCTGATCGCGCTGGCTTTCGCGATCGCGCTGCTGGACCAGTGGCGGGTCCGACGCCGCACCTTCCAGCTCGTCTGGGCCGTCGGGATGCTCTTCTTCGGGATCGCCAGCGGGTGCGAAGCGGTCGCGGCCGCGACCGGGTGGAACGAGCTGCTCTACCGGACCTGGTACCTGACCGGCGCCGTCTGGACCGCGGGCTGGCTGGGGCTGGGGAGCGCATTCCTGCTCGGACGGACGCGCTTCGGCTATGCGTTCGCGTTCTGCCTGCTCCTGGCCGGCCTCTTCACCTTCCTGACCCAGCGCCGCTACAACTACGAGGGTGCCGGGAGCGCGCCGATTCTTTACTTCATCGCTGCCGCCGTCCTCGCGCTGGCCATCGCGGTCGAGACCTACTTCCAGGGCAATCGCTGGCCGCGGATCGCGGCGATCGCGGTGATCGGGGCGAGCGTCCTCTCGGTGGGCCTGATGCTGACCACGACGCTCGCGGCGCCGGGCTGGAAGGTGGATCCCGCCACGAACGCGCCGGTTGCCGACCTTCTTCCGGGCACCCTGCGCCTGCTCACCCCGTTCCTCAACATCACCGGCGGGCTGGCCCTCGCGTTCGGCGCGGTCTTCTCCGCGTACGTCTTCATGCCGAAGCGGCGCATCCTCGGCTACTCGCTCGACCCGAACCAACCGGGCGACCACTTCCTGTTCAACCTCGCGATCTCGCCGGTGGCCATCAGCGTCAACTTCGTGGCGTCCCTGCCGCACGCGCTGCGGGCGCTTCTTGCGGGGCGCCTGCACAGCCGCGTCCCCGCCACGATTCTGATCGCGATCGGGGCGTTCCTGGCCTCGTCGGGCGACATCCTGGCGCGCTTCGGAGTCACGGAGTTCTTCCTGCTGGGGAAGCTCGTCGCGGTCTTCTTCCTGTTCGTCGGCTTCCTCGTGAGCGTCGAAGCGTTCAGCGAGTGGCGCGTCCCGTTCACCCGGATCGTCCTCCTGCGGCGGCGTGCGGAGCCGGCGCCGGCCGGCGAGTCGCAGCCCGGCGCCTGACGTCGCCGGCGGTCGCTACCCTCCTGACGTGACCATCCCGCCCGGGCGGCTTGGCGGCACGCTCGCCGTCGCCGTCGCTGCCTGCCTGTTCGGCACGCTCGGACCAGCGTCCCGGGGCGCATACGACGCCGGCCTCACGCCGCTCACGTTCGCCCTGTGGCGCGCCTCGCTCGGCACGCTGGGCCTGCTCGCGATCATCGGGACGCTGACCTTTCGTGGACGGGACCGCCTCCACTGGAAGGCGCTCGACCGGCGTACGATCGCGGCGCTCGGCGCGGCGGTCTCGGCGGGCATCGTGCTCAACCTGGCCATCTTCTCGGCGTTCGGCCAGATGTCGATCGCCCTGGCGCTCCTCGGCTTCTACACGTACCCGGCGCTCGTGGCGCTCGGCGCGGTTGCGATGGGCGAGGAGCGGCTCACACGGGGCCGCGTCATCGCGCTCGCGCTTGCGCTTGTCGGGATGTCGGTCGTCGTGCTCGGTGGCCCGGGCGCGGAGACGGCCTCGAGCTCCGGCCGCGGATTCGAGCTGGCCGGCCTCGGTCTTGCCCTGCTGGCGGCGGCGATGCAGGCCGTCTACGTGCTCCTCGGCCGCCGCGGCTTCCCGGCGGTCCCGACCGGGGAGGCGACGCTCGTGGTGCTGGGTGGCACCGCGGCCGGGTTCCTGCTCCTCACGCTCGCGACCGGCTCGCTCCAGGTGGCCCTCATCCCGTTTCGCGCGCCTGCCGCGCTCCCCGTTCTCCTCTGGGCCGGC